>NZ_JBHTDC010000001.1:0-1904404 GCF_042666435.1 Enterovirga sp. GCM10030262
TCTTCCCCGCGCTCTATCTCATCAGGGGTGTAGCCGCGCTCTTCTTCATCCATCGCGGACGTTTCACATGGTCGCGCGATGTCCGCAATGGGTCGTTTTCGGACATTGCGCCGCAGCCGACGCAAAATGTCCGCAACGGGTGGAAAGCGGACGTTCTCGACGACGGCTCAGGTGTCAGAATCTGACATTGGTTTCGCCCCAGCCGATGCCGTTCACCCTAACTGTGTAGGTCCGACCGCTAATCGCCGATAGCGGGACGACTTTCCTGCCAACCCTTTGGCACGTCACCAACAGCCACTGACGCGAGATCAAGACACTGAACGTCGCCTTTGGCCTCGATAAGCCATGCAGCCCTATCTCGGGCGTAAGTTTCCGGTTCATGCAGGCCAACCTCGCGAACGCAGGGGGCTTCCTCGCCGCCGAATAGGATGCCCCAGTCCTGATGAGCAACCGTCCTCCAACTTTCTCGACGGAGATGTCGATGTCGGGCGGCGAGCACGACGATAGGAGCGCCGAAGCTCCCAGCAAAAACAGCCGTCTGGTCGTTGCACTCACCTGCTTACTCACGTGGGAATCGAGCGTCGCCTAAGGCAGGAATGGACATCGACCTTTTCAGGCCCGGCGCAGTCGTTTTCAGCTTGTCGTCTCGCAGGGGGCGGCCGCGGCCGCCCCCTTCCGCCTCACGAGCGTTCGACGGACAATATGTCCCGGGTGAGCATGCTCCGCGTCCGGCCGTAGAGCAGGTAGACGACCAGGCCGATCGCGTTCCAGATGAGGAAGCGGACCAGGGTGATCTCCGGCAGGCTGATCATCAGATAGGCGCAGCCGAGGATGGCGAGGGTTCCGACCACATAAGGCTGCGGGCAGCGGAACACGCGCGGCAGTTCGGGCCGGGTCTTCCTCAGGATCATCAGGCAGGCGCCGACCGCGATGAAGGCGAGCAATGTGCCGGCATTGGCGAGCTCGGCCAGGTCGCCGATCGTGAAGAAGCCCGCGAAGGCCGCCACGAACACGCCCGTCAGCCCCGTGATGAGCACCGGCGAGCCCGTGCGCGGCGACACCTTGCTCGCCCAGCGCGGCAACAGGCCGTCGCGCGACATCACGAAGAAGATGCGGCTCTGGCCGTACATCATCACCAGGATGACCGAGGGCAGGGCCACGATGGCGGCAAGCGCCACCGCCGACGCCGCGAACGGATGGTCGAGCGCGCGCAGTACGAAGGCGAGCGGCTCGGCGGAATCGGCCAGCACCGTGTAGCTGATCGCGCCGATCGCGCCGAAGGCGACGAGCATGTAGATGGTGGTCGCCGTCAGCATCGAACCGATGATGCCGATCTTGAGGTCGCGTCCGGGATTCTTGGCTTCTTCGGCGGACGTCGCGACCGCGTCGAAACCGTAGAAGGCGAAGAAGACGATCGCCGCCGCCGCCATCACGCCGCGCGTCTCGCCGTCCTGGACGACGCTGCCGAAGCCGTAAGGCATGAAGGGCGAGAGATTGGCGGAGTCGAAGGCCGGGAGCGTGAGCGCCACGAATACGGCGAGCGCAGCCAGCTTGATGAAGACGAGGAGGATGTTGAAGGTGGCGCTCTCGCGCGTTCCGGCCATCAGCATCCCGGCGATGGTTAGCGCCACCAGCACGGCCGGAAGGTTGACGATGCCGCCTTCATGGGGCCCCACCAGCAACAGGGGTGGAAGATGTATCCCCGCCGCCTCGAGCCAGCCGACCAGATAGGCGGACCAGCCGACCGCGACCGCGCTGCACGCCACCGAATATTCGAGGATCAGGCTCCAGCCGACGATCCAGCCCAATGTCTCGCCCAGCACCGAATAGGTATAGGTATAGGCGCTGCCCGAGGTCGGGATCATGGTGGCGAGCTCGGCATAAGCGAGCGCGGCGCAGGCGCAGACCGCGCCGGCGATGGCGAAGGCGAGGATGACGGCGGGTCCGGCGCGGTCCGCGCCGACGCCGGTCAAGGTGTAGATGCCGGTGCCCACGATCGCCCCCACGCCGAGCGCGACCAAGTGCGGCCAGCTCAGCGTCTTGCGCAGGGTTCGATCCTGCTCATGCGCCCCGTCGCCGCCGATCGGCTTGCGCGGGCCAAATATGCTTTGCGCCACTCGAATTTCCTCTCTTGGTTTGAAAAGCGGCCGGTATTCCGGCTCGGGTCTATCGATCCGTTCCGAGCTGCCGGCGCAAATCGTCCAGGGTCTGGCCGATATGCGCGCGCATCAGCGTGGCGACGCCCTCGCCGTCGCGCGCGAGCCAGGTTTCCAGCAGGGTGCGATGCTCCTCGTTGGCGCGTTCGTCGCGGCCGAGCGGCTCGAGATGCTTGCGGACATAGCGCTCCGAGAGAACCTGGAGCCGTTCGAGGATGTTGAAGGTGATCGGCTGCCCGCACGGCTGGATGAGCGCCAGGTGAAAGGCGCGGTTGGAAGCGCCGACGCCCGCGCCATGCGCGTCGGTGATCCGGTCCAGCGTTTCCAGCGTCTGGGTGGCGATACGCTGCTGGTCGGCATTCGCGCAGACCGAGGCGCGGGCGGCGGCCTCGGGCTCCAGCTTCAGCCGCAGGGCATAGACCTCTTCCGCTTCCCCGGTGCTGAGCGAACGCACGAAGAAACCGCGATTGGCCTGCGAGCGGAGCAGCCCTTCCTGCTCCAGCCGCGTCAGCGCCTCGCGCAGCGGGATCTTGCTCACCCCCAGCTCCGTCGCCAGGGCATCCTGGCGAATTGGAAGGTCTGGTGGAACCTCGCCGCTGAGGATGCGATCCCGCACCAGCTCGACGAGCTGGTCGGCAAGGTTGCGGACGATGATGCTGCTCATGCGCGGATCATAGCGGTTTCTGGTAGCTTGTCTTCATAATCGTATAAAATGTACGGGCAGCCCGGCCCTGTTCGCGCGGCCCGAGGCTCGAAGCGGCGGTGCCGCCGAACGGCGCGTGATAATCGACACCCGCGGTGGGCAGGTTCACCATCAGCATTCCGGCGCGAGCGCGGCGCTTGAACTCCTCGGCGTGGAGCAAAGAACGCGTGCAGATGCCGGCGGAGAGACCGAAGCGGTTGCCGTTCAGCGCCTCGATCGCGGCGTCGAACCCGTCCACCCGGAAGATGCCGGCGACGGGGCCGAAAATCTCCTCCTGGCCGAGCGCGTCCGAAGTGGCAACATGGTCGAACAGGGTCGGCGCATAGAAGCATTGCTCCATCGCCGCTTCACTGCCGCCGAACAGGGGACGGGCGCCGGTGGCTTCGACATCGCCCACCTGGCGGGCGATGAGCTCTTTCTGGCGCGGCGCCGCGAGGGGGCCGATCTGGGTCGCGGGGTCGCGGGGATCGCCGATTTTCAGCGTGGCGACTTTCGCGCGCACCGCTTCGACGAAGCGGTCGGCGATGCCATTATCGACGATGATGCGCGACGTCGCGGTGCAGCGCTGGCCGGCGGCGAAGAAGGCGCCGTTCACCGCGCAGTCGACGGCATTGTCGAGATCGGCGTCGGCGAGGACGATGAGGCCGTTGACGCCGCCCATTTCAAGCTGGACCCGGACGTTGCGCCGGGCGGAGAGGCGGACGCGGTCGCCGGTCGCGACCGATCCGGTGAAGCTGATCGCGTCGATGCCGTCGGCCTCGCTCAACGCCTTGCCCGCGCCGCCGGCGCCGAGCAGCATGTTGACGCTTCCGGCGGGGAGGCCGGAGGCGGCGATGATCGCCATCAGGGCGTCGCCGGTGGCCGAAGAGATTTCGGATGGCTTCCACACGACCGCATTGCCGAAGGCGAGGGCGGGCGCGATCTTCCAGGCCGGAATGGCGATCGGGAAGTTCCAGGGCGTGATCGCGGCGACGACGCCGACCGCGGCGTATTCGACCTCCACCGTCGCGCCCGGGCGAGTGGACGCGAAGCGCTCGCCGACGTTGCGCAATGTCTCGCCGGCGAAGAAATCGAATATCCGGGCGGCGCGCATCACCTCTCCCTTGGAGTCGCCCAGGGTCTTGCCGGTCTCGCGGGCGATGAGCAGGCCGAGCCGGTCGGCGTCGGCCATGAGCGCGCGGCCGATGCGGGCAAGCGCATCGGCGCGGGCCTCGATGCCGGCGGCCTCAATCGCAGTCACGGCGGCGCGGGCGGCGGTGACCGCCTCGGCGACCAGCGCGGCGTCTGCTTCAGGGCCTTCGATGCGCAGGTCGTCGGCGACGGCGGGGTTGCGCTGCTCGAACGCGGCGCTGCCGGCAACGGCGCGGCCGGCGACGTGGTGGGAGAGGGTGATGGTCTCGGTCATATTATCCTCAAACGACCGTGAAGCCGGCCCAGAATGGGTCGGCGCGGTCTATCCAGATGGTGTTGAACCCTGTCGCGATGGCGGAGCCTTCGATCGACGGGACGACGGCGGGCCGGCCGCCCAATGTCGTTTCCTCCTCGACTCGGCCGATGAAGCGGCTGCCGATATAGGATTCGTGGACGAAGCTGTCGCCGACCTTGAGCCGTCCGGTCGCATGGAGATGGGCAAGGCGCGCCGAGGTGCCGGTGCCGCAGGGGCTGCGGTCGATCGCGCGCTCGCCGTAGAAGACGGCGTTGCGGCCGTCGGCGCCGTCGCCGCGGGGCTTGTCGGCCCACAGGACGTGGCTGACGCCGTGGATCGTCGGCTCGACGGGATGGACCGGCTCGTAGGCGGCGCGGACCAGTTCGCGGATGGTACGGCTGAGCTCGATGATGCGCGCGGCGCCGAGGTCGTCGAGACTCGTATAGGGGCCCTGCGGCTCGATAATCGCGTAATAATTGCCGCCATAGGAGACATCGAGCGTGAGCGGGCCGAAGCCCGGCACGTCGATCGCGATCCCCGTCCTAGCGAGATAGGCCGGCACGTTGCGGATTTTCACCGCCGTCACCTTGTCGCCCTCGGCCGTGTAGTCGATGTCGATCATGCCCGCCGGCACCTCGATCCGAAGCTTGCCCGGGGTGCGCGGGGTGATGAGGCCGTGTTCGAGGCCGAAGGTCACGATGCCGATCGTGCCGTGGCCGCACATCGGCAGGCAGCCGCTGGTCTCGATGAACAGGATGCCGCAATCGGCATCGTCGCGGGTCGGCGGATAGAGAAAACCGCCGGACATCATGTCATGTCCGCGCGGTTCGAAGCAAAGGCCCGTCCTGATCCAGTCGAAGCGGGCCAGGAAGTCCTGCCGCCGTTCCGCCATGCTGGACCCCTTGAGCAGGGGAGCCCCGCCCGCCACCAGGCGGACGGGGTTGCCGGCGGTATGGCCGTCGATGCAGAAAAAGGTATGCCGCATCGGCGCTCAGGCCGCTTCCGCCCGGAGGGTCGGCCGGGTCGCGGCGCATTTCTCGACCATCGCGATGACGTCGGCGCGGCGCTGGCCGGTGAGGGGCAGGCGCGGCATGCGGACGCGCTCGGAGCCGCGGCCCATCACCTGCTCGGAGAGCTTGATCGCCTGGACGAGGTCGGGGTCGGCGTCGAGGTGGAGCAAAGGCATGAACCAGCGGTAGATGGCGCGGGCTTCCTCCAGATCGCCGCGCTCGAAGGCTTCGATCAGCGCCACCGATTCAGGCGGGAAGGCGCTGGTCAGGCCCGATATCCATCCGGTCGCGCCGAGCAGGAGCCCTTCCAGCGCGACGTCGTCGAGCCCCGCCATCAGAGTGAAGCGGTCGCCATAGCGATTGATGACGTCGGTGAAGCGGCGCGAATCCGGCGCGCTCTCCTTGATCGCCACGATGTTGGGAATTTCGGCCAGCCGATCGAGCGTGTCGAAGCCGATCGACACTCGATAAGCGGGCGGGTTGTTGTACAGCATGATCGGCAGCGACGTCGCCTCGGCCACCGCCTTGAAATGCGCGAAAAGCTCGTCCGCGGTCGGCACATAGACCATGGCGGGGAGCACCATCAAAGCGGTCACGCCGAGCGCTTCCGCATCCCGTGCATATTGGACGGCGCGATCCGTGCTGAGTTCGGAGACGCCGGTGATGATCGGAACGCGATTGCCGAGGGCCTCGACCGACGCCTTGACGATCGCCCTCTTCTCTTCGGGGAGGAGCGAGTTGTTCTCGCCCACCGTGCCGAGCAGAACCAGCCCGTCGACGCCGTCGTCGACCAGCGCCGTCTGGACCTTCAGGGTAGCGTCGATATTCACCGACATGTCGGCGTCGAATTGGGTGGTGGCGGCGGGGTAAACGCCATGCCACATCGGTCTTGACGAATTCACGATGGTCCTCCGTTGCGTGTGATAATCGTATACGGTATATGATTGATGATGCCAACGGAAATCAAGCAATCGGCTGAAACGGCTGTGGTTGTCGGCGGCGGCCTGATCGGCCTTTGCACTGCTCTGAACCTCCAGGCGAGGGGCATCAAGACGCTTGTCATCGATCCGGTCTCGGTGCGCCGCGCGGCCTCCTGGGGCAATGCCGGCCACATCGCCGTCGAGCAGGTCGAGCCGCTCGCCTCGGCCGCTACCTTCCGAAGCTTTTCGCGCCGTCTGTACTGGCGGGGTGGCGCCTTGTCGCTGCCGTTGCGCGATATCGCCGCCTGGCTGCCTTTCTCGCTGCGTCTGCTCGCGGCGAGTCGCCCCAAGCGATTCGAGGCCGGCAAGGCGGCATTGAAGGACGCTCTTTCGGGGGCCATGCCCTCCTGGCGCCGGCTGACGGGAATGATCGGGGCGCCGCAACTGCTGATCGAGGACGGTCATTTCATCGTCTGGGAGACGATTGAGAGCGCCGCCGCCGGCCGTGCTTCATGGGCGCGGATCGATACCGGCAGGGCGACCTTCCGCGACGCGACCGCGGCGGAGCTCGCGCTCCTGACAGCGCAGATGAAGAGGCCGCCCGCCGGCGCGATCCGGTTCCTCGGCACCGGCCGCATCGCCGACCCCGGCGATCTGGCGGAGATTCTCGACGCCGAGTTCGCGAGACTGGGCGGCGACCAACGCTGCGCGTCGGTCGAGTCGATCATTCTTTCGGGCGAAAAGGCGTCGATCAGGCTGGACGGCGGAGTGACGCTTACGAGCGACGCCATCGTCATCGCGGCGGGAGTGGAGTCGGGCCAGCTCCTCGCGCCGCTGGGAATCAAGGTGCCGATCGTCGCCGAGCGCGGCTACCATATCCAGTCCGCCCACAGCGAATGGCCGGAGAGCCTTCCGCCCGTGGTTTTCGAGGACCGGTCGATGATCGTCACCCGCTTCCGCTCCGGCCTGCGCGCGGCAAGCTTCGTCGAATTCGCGAAGAGCGCAAGCCCGCCCGACCGGCGGAAATGGGCACGGCTTCGCGCGCACGTCCGCGCCCTCGGTCTTCCCTTTCATATGCCCGGGAAGAGATGGATGGGTGCGCGGCCGACGCTGCCCGATTATCTGCCCGCCATCGGCCGTGTGTCCCGCGCCGCTAACCTGTTCTATGCCTTCGGCCACCAGCATCTGGGCCTCACCCTCGCGCCGCTGACCGGCGAGGTGATCGCTGCTCTGGTCGCCGGCGAGGCGCCGGCCATCGATCTCGCGCCTTTCGACATCCAACGCTTTCAGGGGAATCGCGGATAATGACTTCAACCATCCCGTCGAAGCCGGACATGAAAGATTGTTGGCACCTCAGCCGCCGCACCCTTCTCGCCGGCGTCGCGGCTTCGGCGCTGATGCCCGCTTCGGGCTGGACAATGACAGGAGTATCCACGCCGATGGCCCGTCCGCTGCCGCTGTCGCGGGTTCGGCTGCTGCCGTCGCCCTTCCTGGAAGCCGTGGACGCGAACCGCGCCTATCTGCATCGGCTGGAGCCCGACCGGCTGCTCCATAATTTCCGGACCAGCGCCGGCCTCGAGCCCAAGGGCGCGGTCTATGGCGGCTGGGAGAGCGATACGATAGCCGGGCACACGCTCGGCCATTATCTCACCGCTTTGTCGCTGATGCACGCCCAGACCGGCGACGAGGAATGCCGGCGCCGGGTCGGCTATATCATCGAGGAACTGGCGGAGGCGCAGGCGGCGCATGGCGACGGCTATGTCGCCGGCTTCACCCGCAAGCGCGGCGACATAGCCGAGGACGGAAAACACCTCTTTCCCGAGCTGATGCGCGGCGACATCCGCTCCGCCGGCTTCGACCTCAACGGCTGCTGGGTGCCCTTCTACAATTGGCATAAAACGTTCGCCGGCCTGTTCGACGCCGAGACCCATTGCGGGAACCGAAAGGCGATCGGCGTCGCAACGGCCTTGGGCGGCTATATCGACCTAGTCTTCGCCGCGCTGGACGACGCCCAGGTGCAGACCGTGCTCGATTGCGAACATGGCGGCATCAACGAGAGCTTCGCCGAGCTCTACGCCCGCACCGGCGACGAGCGCTGGCTGCGGCTCGCCGAGCGGCTGCGGCACAAGAAGGTCCTGGACCCGCTGGCGGAGGGCAGGGACGTGCTGCCTTGGATCCACGCCAATACGCAGATCCCCAAGCTAATCGGCCTCGCCCGGCTGCATGAACTCGCCGGCAAGCCCGCCGACGCCGCGGCGCCGCGCTTCTTCTGGGAGACGGTGACGCGGGACCATAGCTATGTGATCGGCGGCAATGCCGACCGCGAATATTTCACCGAGCCGCGCACCATCTCCAAGCATATCACCGAGCAGACCTGCGAGAGCTGCAACAGCTACAATATGCTGAAGCTGACCCGGCACCTCTATGCCTGGCGGCCCGAGGCGCGGCTGTTCGATTATTACGAGCGCGCGCACATCAACCATATGCTCGCGCACCAGGATCCGAAGACGGGCGGCTTCGCCTATATGGTGCCGCTGATGTCGGGCACGCACCGCAGCTTCTCGTCTGACTTCGACGATTTCTGGTGCTGCGTCGGGAGCGGCATGGAGAGCCATTCCAAGCATGGCGAGTCGATCTACTGGCAGTCGGGCGACAGCTTGATCGTCAACCTGTTCATCCCCTCGCGCCTCGACTGGCGCGAGCGGGGAGCGACGCTGGAGCTCGAAACCGCTTATCCTTTCGGCGAAGAGGTGGCGCTGTCGATCGCGGACCTCGCCCAGCCCTCCGATTTCGCAATCGCCTTGCGAGTCCCCGGCTGGTGCGAGGGTGCGCGCCTGTCGGTCAACGGCGAGTCCGAACCTCTCGCCGCGAAGGACGGCTACGCCACCGTCCGCCGCATTTGGCGCGACGGCGACCGGGTCACCCTGAATTTGCCGATGAATCTCCGAGCCGAGCCGACCGTCGACGACCCCTCGACCATCGCATTGCTCCATGGCCCGGTCGTGCTCGCCGCCGACCTCGGCCCCGCGAGCGAGCCGTTCGACGGGCCGGCGCCGGCTCTTGTGGCCGCGAATGTGCTCGACGGCTTCACGCCGCTATCCATCGGCGACAAGCAGTTCCGTACAGAGGGCATCGCTCGCCCGGCGGACCTTCGGTTCGCGCCCTTCTACGCGCAGCGCGACCGCCGCACCGCCGTCTATTTCCGCCGCTTCACCGACGAGCAATGGAGCGTCGAGCAGGTCGCCTTCACCGCCGAGCAGGCGCGGCTCAAGGATCTGGAGGCGCGTTCGGTCGACGTCATGCATCTGGGCGAGATGCAGCCCGAGCGCGACCATCAGCTCACTTCCAAAAACTCCTACCCCGTCACCTATCGCGGACGCCACGGCCGCGACGCCCGGGCGGAGGGCTTCCTCCAGTTCCGGATGAAGGTCCGGCCCGGGCCGCTCGTCCTGCAGGCGACCTATTGGGGCGAAGAGCGCAACAAATTGTTCGACATCAAGGTGGACGGCACCACCATCGCCACCCAGCGGCTGGACGGAGACAGGCCCGGCGAATTCTTCACCATCGACTATCCGATCCCGGCGGATCTCACCGGAGCCAAGGAGCATGTCATGGTCCGGTTCGAGCCGGCCGCCGGCCCCAATCGCTGCGGCCCCGTGTTCGGCGTCCGCATCTTCACGCCGCGCGCGGCCGACGCCTGAGGAATATTCGTAATGAAACGTCTCGCTCTTGCTCTCCTGCTCCTGGCCACGCCCGCCATCGGGGCCGAACCCGATCCCGCGCCCGTCGTCGATGCGGAATCCGAGAAAGCGGCGATCCGCGCGGTCATCGCCAGGATGGAGGCGGCGTGGAACCGGGGCGACTTCGCCGGCTATATGGAGGGCTTCGCCAATCCCGACGTGGTCTTCGTCTCGCGCGGCAAGTTCCAGAAGGACTGGCAGGGCACGCTCGACCATTATGTCCGCGATTACGGCGCGTCGGAGGATGTGCGCGGCACGCTCCATTTCTACGACATACGGATCGAGATGCTGGCGCCCGACGCGGCGCAGCTCATCAGCCGCTACCGCCTCGCGCGGCCGAAGAACACGCAGGACGGCATCAACACCCGCCTGATGCGCAAGCGTAACGGCCAATGGGTCATCGCCCTGAACCACGTTTCGGCGACCGAGACGCCGTAACCTGATATCGTCATTCCAGCGAAAGCTGGAATCTCATGTCGGGAAGAACAGAGAGATCCCGGCTTTCGCCGGGATGACGGTGGGAGGCTTATTTCCCTTCCGTCCGCGCCAGCAGGTCGATCAATTCCTGCTTCCAGAATCTGGCCCAGGTGTGGGTGCCGTGGCCGCGCGTCTCGTCGGTGGCCTTGATGAGCACATATTTGCCGTCGGGGAGCCGCGCCGCCGCTTTCTCCGCGATGCCGTAATCCCAGGGATTGATGAAATCGTCGCTCGAATTGATCCACGTCATCGGCGTTGTGATCGTCTCCAGCCCCTTGGACGGATCGTAGTTTCGCGACGAGGCGAGCTGGTAGATGAGATCGTTCGCCTCGCGGGTCGGTATGTCCCTGGCGATGCGCTCGACGATATAGGCGTCGGCCTTGTCGCGCGTCCCATATTCCCTTTGCAGGTAGAGCGGGGCGAAGCCGGCGACCTGAAGCAGGCTGACGGCGGTGCGCAGGCCCTGGACGGGCTGGCTGGCATAATTGCCGCCGGCCCAGGCCGGGTCCGCCTTGATCCCCTCGATCGCGGCCTTGCGCCACATCCGGTTGTGACCCGCGATCTCGACCGGCAGGCACGCCATCGGCATCATCGCCTGGACAAAGTCCGGATGCTTCTCGCCCCACATGAAGCCGTGCATGCAGCCCATCGAGGTGCCCATCATCAACCGCAGCCGATCGACCTTCAACCCCTCGACCAGCATTCGTCGCTGCGCCTCGATCATGTCGTCATAATCATATTCGGGAAATTCCATCCGCAGGCCGTCGCTGGGCTTGGACGATTTTCCGTGGCCGATATTGTCGGGGAGGATGATGAAATAGCGGCTGATGTCGAGCGGCTGGCCGGGGCCGTACAGCTCCTGCGAGAATTGGGGGGACAGGAACTGCCGGCCGCTGCCGCCGGTGCCGTGGAGGACCATGACGGCGTTGGTGACGCGGCCCTCGGCATCGCGCGTCGGCGTGCCGAGCGTCTGATAGTGGATCCTCAGCTCCTCCATCGTCTCGCCGGAGCCGAATTTGAAATCGCTCAGGACCGCATCGCCTTCCTTGAGCTGCGCCGCATAGTCGACCTCGGCCGCGGCGGGCGCCGCCCACAGCAATGCGAAGGCCAGGAGAGGCTTGAGGGATAGAGACATGGCGATTCTCCGGTGGGTTGTGATGTCAGTCGAGCTGGGCAAGGATATCGTCGTGGAGCTTCTTCGACACGCGCACGCCATTGGCAAGGCTGCGCGCCCGCGCCTCGTAGCGCCTGAGCGAAGGCAGCCGCGCGCCCTGGCCGGTGATGCCATCGAAAATCTGCTCGGCGCGGGCGAGATGTTCGGCCGCCGCGGCGCCGAGGAAGCCATTGGGGTCGATGGCGATTATCAGCTCGCCGCCCAGCGGCGAGACCTTCGCGCCGTCGTCCGCGGCAAGCGATTCGGCGCTGGTCATGTCGCCGATCAGAGGCCCCGCGATCAGCTCGACCATCGCCGACAGCGCCGAGCCTTTGTGGCCGCCGAAAGTCAGCATCGATCCGGCCATGGCGGCCGCCGCGTCCGTCGTGGGATTGCCCTCCGGGTCGAGCCCCCAGCCCAGGGGAATCGGCTTGCCGGCGCGGCGATGAAGCTCGATCTCGCCGCGCGCGACGGCGCTGGTCGCGAAGTCGAAGACGAAGGGCGGCTTGCCGGGACGCGGCCAGCCGAAGGCGATCGGATTGGTGCCGAAAAGCGGCCGCGTGCCCCCGGCCGGCGCGACCCAGGCATGGCTGGGGGTGAAGGCGAAGGCGGCGAAACCTTGCGCGGCCATCGCCTCGACCTCGGGCCAGAGCGCGGCGAAATGGACGCAATTGTTGAGGCCCAAAGCGGCGATGCCGCAGCGCCGCGCTTTCTCGGCGAGGATCGGCCGCCCAGTTTCGAAGGCGAGCTGGGCATAGCCGCCGCCGCCGTCGACGCGGACGAGAGCCGGCGCCATGTCGTGGACGGCGGGCTCGGCGTCGAGCGCGACCTTGCCCGCCCGGATGGTTTGGGCGCAGCTGAGCAGCCGGTAGATGCCGTGAGCGCCGCATTCGTCGCGCTCGCCGGCGACGATGGTCTCGGCGACGGGTCCGATCTGGCGCTCGGACAGGCCGAGCCGCGCGAGCACGCGGTGGGCCAGCGTTCGGACCTCTTCGAGGCTGAGGGCTAGCGTGTCGTCCATTGCAAACTCCAGTGGGTCATTGTGCCGCGCCGAAGATGGCGCGATCGGGAAGGGCGGCGGTGTCGACCACCTCGCCGCGCGAGATGACCAGGGACAGCCGACGGATGTTGCGTATGTCGGCGCTCGGATCGGCGTCGAGCAGGAGGAGGTCGGCGATCTTGCCTGGCGCGATCGTGCCCAGATCGTCGGCCATCCCTGCCGCGGCCGCGCCGTTCCGCGTCGCCGCCGTGATCGCCTGCAAGGGCGTCATGCCGAGTTCGACCAGCCCCTCGATCGCGCGCAGGCTCCCTTCGCCCGGCTCCTGCTCGGGCGGCTTCACCTCGCGGCGGAACTCCGGCGCGTCGCCCAGATAATTGTCGGTCGCGATGGTGACGCGGCAGCCGGCCTTGATGAGACGCTCCGCATTGCGTCGCTGGATCTCGGCGCTCTCGCCCAGCGCGTCGGCGCGGCGATTGCGCTCGGCCGTCGTCGTCGCGGGCGGAGCGTTTGCAAGCCCGGTTTCGGCCGCCATACGCTCCTCGATCTGGCGGCGACGTATGTCGCCGGTCACCATGTTGGACCGGATGGCGCACAGCACGTCCTTGTCGACGATCAGGCGGATGAGGTCGTCGGGCAGGTCGCGGCTGTTGAGCTCGGGATGCTGGATGAGGTCGATCCCGGCCTCGACGGCCAGGCGCAGCCCTTCCGGCGTGGTGGCGTGGGTCTCGGCGATCTTGCCGCGCTTGTGCGTCTCCTCGACGATGACCCGTTGCGCGCGCGGCGAAAAGCCGATCAGCGACGGGCGCGGCGTGTGGCTGGTGCCGCCATATTTGATGAAGTCGACGCCCTTGTCGAGATAGGCGCGCATCGCGCCGCGCAGTTCCTCGGGCGTCATGTCGACCAGTTCCTCGCCGACGCCCTGGGCGACCTGATCGTTCCATTTTTCCTGGAACAGCGACAGATCCGATTCCTCGGTCAGCGAGAAAGTGAGCGAGAAGGGGCCGCCCCAGCCGACGATATTGCCGGCCACCAGCATCCGCGAACCCACCGTCTCGCCGCGCGCGATGCGATCACGCACGGCCAGAAGCGGCGCCAGCACGCCATAGCTGTCGCGGATGGTGGTCACTCCGGCCTTCAGATGGCGCTGGGCGAATTCCAGCGCTAGTTCCTCGCCGCGCTCCGAATATTTGACCGACGTGTCGCGTCGCTTCGGATTGCCGTAGACAGTGCCATGGACGTTGCTGTCGATGAATCCGGGCAGCAGATATTTCCCCGTCCCATCTATGATGCGCGCATCGCCTGGCGCCTCGCGGCTCTTCCCGACAGATTTGATGCGCCCGTCCCTGACGACGACCGTCATGTCCGGGCGCGGTGCCGCCCCCGTGCCGTCGATCAAGGTCACGCCCACGATCGCAAACGGTTCCGCCTGGGCGCCCGTCGCGCCGATGCCCAGCAGGAAAAGCGCGGCCAGACGGCCTAGCCAGTGACGCGGCCTCGCAAATTTTCCCATTCCGCCATCCTCACCCGTTCGTGCGTTCGTATATCGTATACACAATGGGGGCAGTTTCAACGGGCATCATGCCAGCGCGAGATGGCCGCCAGCGTGCCTTTGCGAGGCAGGGAAAATGGCGAAGATATGGGTGAAAAGTGGCTCCCCGGGACGGATTCGAACCATCGGCCATCCGATTAACAGTCGGATGCTCTACCGCTGAGCTACCGGGGAGCAGCCATCAGGCGAGCGCGCCTATAGCAGTCTGATTTCGCGGCTGGCAAGCGCCTGGCGCGGATTTTAGACCGCGAACTGCTCCATGGCGATTCGCTCGTCCAAAGCATGTTCGGGATCGAACAGCAGAGTGAGCGCGCGGCTTCGGTCGACGGACACTTCGACCGTCGCGACGTCGCGGACCTCGAGTTGATCGGCGACCGCCGAGACCGGGCGCTTCACCGGGTCGAGGATCCGGAACGCGACTTTGAGATCGTCGGGAATGATGGCGCCGCGCCAGCGGCGCGGGCGGAACGGACTGATAGGCGTCAGCGCGACCATCTTCGACGCCAGCGGCAGGATCGGACCGTAGGCCGAGAGGTTGTAGGCGGTGGACCCCGCCGGAGTCGCGACCAATACGCCGTCGCAGACCAGTTCGGGCAGCACGACTCTTCCGCTGACCGAAACCTCGATCCAGGCGGTCTGGCGCGTCTGGCGGAGCAGCGACACTTCGTTGATCGCCGGATTGACGAGCGTCTCGCCCGCGACGGTCGTGGCGATCATCCTGAGAGGCGCGACGGAGAAGGTCTTCGCCCCGGCGAGCCGGTTGCGCAGCCGGTCGATCCGCCAGTCGTTCATCAGGAAGCCGACCGTGCCGCGGTTCATGCCGAAGATGGGGCACAATTTCTCGCGGTGGAGCATCTCGTGGAGCGTCTGAAGGAGAAAACCGTCGCCGCCGAGCGCGACGATCATCTTGGCCTCTTCCAGGGGCACGAAATCGTAGCGCTTTCTCAACATGCGTTCAGCCGCCCGCGCCGCCTGGGCCGGCGAGGCGACGAGCGCTAAAGGCATGTCGGCGAAATCCTGCACGCTTCATTGCTAGGGGGCTTCACCCGTCGCGGCAAGGGAGCGGAATGTGCCAAGGCGGGCCGCGCGGCGAAACGCGATTGGCGCGGCCGCGGGGGCAGGCTAGGCATTGGCCGTGCGCCGCCGCCGACTGGCAAGGGGATCAAGGATAAAATGACCGCTGCCGGGACGGCCGCCTTGTTCATCCTCTCTTTCCGCCACCGGGACGAGCTGACGAAAGTCGCGGAAGAGGCAGGCTGGCAGCCGATCGCCGCCCGGCGGGCGGCGAATGCCGAGGCGCGGTTCATCGCTTCGGATGCGTCGGTCGCCGTCGTCGACGCTCGCGGTGCGCTGGGCGAAGGCCATGAGGCGGTGCGTATGCTCGCCGACCCCGCCGAGGCCAACGCCGCCGCGTTGCTGGTGCTGCTGTCGCGCAACGATGGCGGCGCGCTCGACCGCTTCCATGCCGACGGCGCCACCCATTTCCTGGTCAGTCCCTTCAGCGAGCACCAGTTCGTCAAGGCGGTCCAGTTCGCCGGGCGTCATGCCGACCGCGTCGGCGGCGGCTATCGTACGCGGCGCCGGGCGGATTCGCGGGACGATGCTTCCTGGCGGTGGCGGCCGGGTTCTTCGACCGTCGAGCTCAGCCCCGCTTTGGCGCGCAGGGCCGGGCTTGGCGAGGAGCAGGGTCGGCGGATCAGCCTCATGGAGCTGTTCCGGAAGCTCGACGCGGACGGCCGCAAGGCGGCGCGAGCGGCCGTCGACCGAGTGCTCGCGACCGGCGGATCGACGGCTTTCGCGCATGAGGACGGGGCGGACGGAGCGAGGCTCGCCCACCACCTCCGCGTTACCGGCGCTGGAGCGGAAATCGTCGGTCGCACCGAGACGCTCGCGGCGCCCGACAGCGGCGCCTTCCAGTCCCGCGACCCGCTGACCGGCCTTCGCGATGCCCGCGCCGCCCGCGTCTGGATCGAGGACCAGTTGGTGCGCGGCGCCGGGAAAGAGCCGGAGCTGGTCGTCTTGCTCCTCGCCGTCAGCCGGTTCGACGCGATCAACGGGGCGTTCGGCCGCGCCACCGGCGACGCCGTGCTGCAGGCCGCGGCGCGGCGGATCGAGCGGCTGGTCGAGGCCGACGGCAAGCACCGGTTCGCCGCCCGCATCGCCGGCGCCGAGTTCGCCGTGCTGCTGGCCGCGCCGACCAGCCTGGCGGAGGGCCGCTTCCTCGCTGGCGAGCTGATCGAGGCGATCGGGCGGCCGTTCATGTCGGGCGATCACGTCATCGCGCTCGGCAGCCGGGCCGGCGTTGCGGCCTCCACAGCCGGGGACGATGCAGCCGGCCTGCTCCGCCGGGCGAGTGCGGCGCTGGTCGATGCCAAAGAGGCCGATACGGGCGCGATCCGGGTCCATAAGGGCGAGGGCGATGATGGCGGCCTGGGCGGGCGGCTCGAAATCGACCTGCGCCGCGCGCTCGACCAGGACGAGATCGAGATAGTCTTCCAACCGCAAGTCGCGGTGGCGACAGGCGAGATCGTCGGCGTCGAGGCGCTGGCGCGCTGGCGGCATCCCGTCTTCGGGGAGCTCGGCGCGGTGACCCTGTTCAACGCGGCCGAACGCTCCGACTATCTGGTCCAGCTTTCGGACCATGTGCAGAAAAAGGCGATCGCTGTCGCCGCCGCCTGGCCCGATTCGCTTTCCCGGCTGCGGCTCGCGGTCAACATCACCGCCGCCGACATCGTCCGGCCCGGCTTCGCGGAGCAGTTCATCGCCCTGGTCAGGAACAGCGGTTTCAGCCCCGCCCGGCTGACCGTCGAGGTAACGGAGAGCGGCCTTATCGAAGACCTTGGCGCCGCAGCTACCCTGTTGGCGGGCCTCCGCGAGGGTGGCTTGCGCGTCGCCATCGACGATTTCGGCACCGGCTATTCGAGCCTTGCCTATCTGAAGGCGCTGCCGCTCGATTATCTCAAGATCGACAAGCGCCTGTGCGAGGATATTACGGGCAGTCCGCGCGATCGTGTCGTCGTCCGCGGCGTCATCGACATGGCGCGCTCGCTCGGCATCGACGTGATCGCCGAAGGGGTGGAGACCGAGGAGCAATTGGGCCTGCTCGCCCAGGAAGGGTGTATCCTGTACCAGGGTTTCCTGTGTTCGAGGCCGATCGGCGCGGCGGCACTGGCGGAGCTGGTCGCGCATCGCTGAGGATTATGGCCGCGCGCGCCGGATGTGCTAGGCGCGCCGCACCAGCAAGCTTACGGGAATCGAACCATCATGAAGTCGTACAAGGATCCTTCGTTCCAGGATCGCGTCGGTCGCGCCGCCAAGGCGAAGCAGGAAGCGCTCGACCGGTTGCGGACCAAACCGCCGGTGGACGAGGCCGTCCTCGCCGCCCGCCGCGCCAAGGCCGAAGCCCGCGAAGCCGCCGCCGCCGAGAAGCGCGAGGCGAAGCGCGCGGAGAGGGAACGGGCAGAGGCCGAGAAGGCGGCCGTCGCGCAAGCGACCAGCAAGCCTTCCACCGACCGTGCGCCGCTTACCGAAGCCGAACGCAAGGCGGCCCGCGATGCCCGCTATGCCGCCCGCAAGAAGCGGAAATAGCGCGGCCGGATCGATGCGCACCTCATGAGGGCCGGCGCTCAGTCGCGGCGGCCCGGCGCGGCGCTCCTCGCGATCGCCCAGCTATGGTCCTCGACGATGACGGATCGCACCGGTCGCCCATCCTCGTCCCGCGACGGCTCGTATCGATAGCGTTGCTCGATCAACCGGCAGGTGGCGGCGTCCAGCTCCGCGCTTCCGCTGCTATGCGTCACCATGCAGTCGGCGACGCGGCCGGTGGTGGTCACCGTATACCGAACCGATACCGTCCCGCCGATTCCGGCGGCCGCGGCCCCGGGAGGATAATCGGAATTTCTGAGGCGTCCGCTTCGCCAGCGCGGCGGCGTCTCCTCGCCACCACCGCCGCCGCCGCCATCCCCGTAGCCCTGGCCGCCGCTACCGGTTCCGGTGCCGATGCCCCCGCTTCCCGTGCCCGGTCCCGGCACGTCCGCCGCGCCCGCCTCGTCGGCGGTGCCCAGCCCCGCGACCGGCGCCGCGACCACCGGCGGCGGCACGTTCAGCCGAATTGCGGGTGGTGGCGCCACGATAGGAGAAGGACTGTTCTCAAGGTTCGCGGGAGCGGCCGATCCTTCCGGATCTCTGGTCCGGCCCTCGTCCGATATCGTCTGGTCCGGGGGCGGCGGCGAGGCCGGCTGAGGCGGCGGCTCTTCGAAGACATTGAACGTCTTCAGCTTGGCCTGAACTTCGTGGGCGATGTCGATACCGAGTCCCGCGATGAAGACATAGCCGAGCAGGGCATGAACGGAAGCGACGACGATCGCGGACTTGATCCGGTCGCGGTTCGTCTCCTCCTTCAGCCGAGCCAGCACGATCCGTCCTCCCGCGAAAATCGGCCTTCACTTCCAACGACATGCAGGATAAACGTCCGCTTGCCACGGCGCAAGGCCGGCTCAGGCCAGTATCTTCGCCAGCCCCTTCGACAATTGCAGCGCGCCGTTGATCCGCGCCTGCGGGTCGGGCCAGTTGCGGGTGATGACCAGCTTGCTGTCGGGCCGAAGCCTGGCGGTGCCCTGAAGCCGCTGGACGTAGGCGATCAGGCCTTCGAGGTCGGGGAAGCGGTCGTTCTGGAAAGTGACTAGCGCGCCCTTGGGGCCGACGTCCAGCTTGACGATCTGGGCCTTTCGGCAGTTGAGCTTGGTCTCGATCACCTTGAGGAGATTCTCGGTCGCCTCCGGGATCTTGCCGAAGCGGTCGATCAGCTCGGCCGCGAAGGCGGCGATGTCCTGGCGGTTTTCCAGCTCGTTCATGCGCCGATAGAGTCCCATGCGCAGGTCGAGGTCGGGGACATAATCCTCGGAGATCATGATCGGGGCGTCGACACTGATCTGTGGCGAGAAGTCTTCTGCCCGACGCTCCAGGCCCGCGGCGCCCGCGCGGGCATCGACGATCGCCTCCTCCAGCATCGACTGGTAGAGCTCGAAGCCGACTTCCTTAATGTGGCCCGATTGCTCGTCTCCGAGCAGATTGCCGGCGCCGCGTATGTCGAGGTCGTGGCTGGCGATCTGGAAGCCCGCGCCCAGCGAATCGAGATTGACCAGCACCTTGAGCCGCTTCTCCGCCGCCTCGGTGACGAGCCGGTTGGCCGGCGTGGTGAGATAGGCATAGGCGCGCGTCTTGGCCCGCCCGACGCGGCCGCGCAGCTGATAGAGTTGGGCGAGGCCGAAGCGGTCGGCGCGGTGGATGATGAGGGTGTTGGCGCTCGGGATGTCGAGGCCGCTCTCCACGATCGTGGTGGAGAGGAGCACGTCATACTTGCGATCGTAATAAGCCGACATCCGCTCCTCGACCTCGGTCGGCGACATCTGGCCATGGGCGGTGATGAACGTCACTTCGGGCGCTTCGTCACGCAGGAACTGCTCGATGTCGGGCAGATCGGCGATCTTGGGGGCGACGAAGAAGCTTTGACCGCCGCGATAATGTTCGCGCAGCAGAGCCTCGCGGATCACCACCGGATCCCAGGGCATGACGTAGGTCCGCACCGCTAGGCGATCGACCGGCGGTGTCTGGATGACGGACAGCTCGCGCAGGCCAGACATCGCCATCTGCAGGGTGCGGGGGATGGGGGTCGCCGTCAGTGTCAGGACATGAACGTCGGATTTAAGAGCCTTCAACCTTTCCTTGTGGGTGACTCCGAAACGCTGCTCCTCATCGACCACGACCAAGCCGAGCTTCTGGAAGTCGATCGACTTGGCGAGAAGGGCGTGGGTGCCGATGACGATATCGACCTGACCGCTGGCGACGCGCTCGCGAGTCTCCTTGGCCTCCTTGGCGGGGACGAGCCGCGACAGGCGCCCGATCTCGATCGGGAAACCGCGGAAGCGGTCGGTGAAATTGGTGTAATGCTGGCGGGCGAGCAAGGTCGTCGGGGCGACCACGGCGACCTGCATTCCGGCCATCGCGGCGATGAAGGCGGCACGCAGCGCCACCTCGGTCTTGCCGAAGCCGACATCGCCGACGACCAGCCGGTCCATCGGCCGCCCGGCGCCGAGATCGCCGAGAACGTCGCCGATCGCGCGGTCCTGGTCGTCGGTCTCCTCGTAAGGGAAGCGATCGACGAAGGCGGCGTAGCCGGTATCCGGTTCGGCGACCGCGCCGGCGCGCAGCGCGCGGGCGGCGGCGGTCTTGATGAGTTCGCCGGCGATCTCGCGGATCCGCTCCTTCATCCGCGACTTGCGCCGCTGCCAGGCTTCGCCGCCCAATTTGTCGAGCGTCACGCCCTCGCCTTCGCTGCCGTAGCGCGAAAGGACGTCGATATTCTCGACCGGGACGTAGAGCTTGTCGCCGCCGGCATAGGACAAGGCGACGCAATCATGCGGGCTCTTCTGAACCGGTATCTGGGTCAGACCTTCGTAGCGGCCGATGCCGTGATCGGCATGGACGACAAGATCGCCAGGCGAGAGCGTCGCGAGCTCGTTGAGGAAGGCGTCGGTGCTCTTCTTGCGCTTCTTGCGGCGGACCAGGCGGTCGCCGAGCATATCCTGCTCCGTGAGGAGGGCTATTTCGGCGGTGGTGAAGCCATGGTCGAGCTGGATGACGGTAAGCGCGACCTGCCCCTTGCCGGCGGCGCCGAGCGCCTCCTGCCAGCCGTCGGTCTCGGCGACCTTGGTGAGGCCGTGATCCTCGAGCAGGCCGCGCAGTCGCTCGCGCGAGCCGGCGGAGTAGCTGGCGAGCACCACCTTGTGCTTCGATTTGCGGAGCGCGGCGACATGATCGACCACCGCTTCATAGACGTTGGCATTCTGCGTTCGCTCCGGCGCGAAATCGCGCGGGCCGTCGACCGCGAAGTCGATGACGGTGGCGCTCTCGGGCTCGTGATAGGGCGTCACCACGTGGAGCGGCCGCTCGGCGACGATCCGGTCCCATTCCGCGCGGGTCAGATAGAGCTTCACGGGATCGAGCGGGCGGTAGCTGCCCGGGTCCGACGATTGCGCGCGGGCGCGGTTGTCGTGATAGTCGGCGATCGCGGCGAAGCGGGCGTCGGCCGCGCCCGCGTCGCCGGCGTCGCGGACGATGATGTCGTCCTCGCCCAGATGCTCGAACAAGGTATCGAGCCGCTCCTCGAACAGAGGCAGCCAATGGTCGAGCCCGGCCAGGCGGCGGCCTTCAGAGACCGCTTGGTAGAGCGGATCGCCCGTCGCCGAGGCGCCGAATAATTCGCGGTAGCGCGAGCGGAAACGCTTGATGCTGTCCTCGTCGAGAAGGGTCTCGGAGGCGGGGAGGAGGGTGAAGCCTTCCACCCGTCCGGTCGTGCGCTGGGTCGCGGGGTCGAAGCGGCGGACGCTCTCGATCTCGTCGCCGAAGAAATCGAGCCGCAGCGCCTCCTCCTCGCCCGACGGGAAGAGGTCGACCAGCCCGCCGCGCACCGCGAATTCGCCGGCATCGGCGACGGTGTCGGTGCGCGAATAGCCGTTGGCGTGGAGGAGCTGGGTGAGCTTGTCGAGGTCGATCCGCTCGCCCGGCGCGAGGTGGGCGACGAGCTGGCGGATGCGGAACGGAGTAAGCGTGCGCTGGGTGGCGGCATTGACGGTCGTGACCAGCAATTGCGGCTTGTCGGTCTTGCGCTGGAGCGCGTGCAGGGTCGCCAGCCGCTCCGAGGTGGAGCGCAAAGACGGCGAGCTGCGGTCGTAGGGAAGGCAGTCCCAGGCCGGGAAGCTCAATGTCTCCAGCTCGGGCGCGAAATAATGGGCGGCGTCGACGATGTGCCGCATCGCCGCCTCATCGGGCGCGATGAATACGGCCCGGCCTTTAGCCGCGCGGGCGAGGTCGGCGGCGAGCCACGGAATGAATCCGATCGGCGCGCCGGCCAGCGTGGTCGGCTTGCTAGCCGAGAGGATCTTGGGAAGATTGGTCACTTATTCCGCGTGCCTGATGTAATCGAGGGCCTGGAGGTCGCGCATCATCGCGCCCTGCCAGCGTTCGGGAACGGCCTGGGTTCCGATCGCCCAGGCCATGATGTCGACATCCTGTTCCTCGAGGAATGCCTCATACCATGCGATCTCTTCGTCGCTCCACCGCAGGTGGTGGCGCTCGAAGAAACCGCCGATCAGCATGTCGGCTTCCCTGGTGCCGCGATGCTCGGCGCGAAAACGGAGGCGTTTGAGGCGGGCGTCGCGGTTCACTCGGACTCCATGCGGAAAAGGCCGCTCTGGTGGATCCAGGCGGCTTTGGCTTTGGGAGCCTCTAGCGCCTCATCCCGACAAGGGAAAGTTGGCGTCATTCCAGCGAAAGCTGGAATCTCCCTTCCCAACAGGCAAAAGAGATTCCAGCTTTCGCTGGAATGACGATCAAGGCTTGCCGACCAAAATATGCGCCCCGACATTCTCAATCCGCTGTTCGCCGAAGTGGAGGTGCTCAAGGGCATCGGGCCGACGCTCGCCAAGCCGTTGAAGCGGCTCGGGCTGGATCGGATCGTCGACATCCTCTTCCACCTGCCGGTGAGCTGGATCGACCGCAAACGGGTCGAGATGCTGGACATGGCCGATGCCGGCTCCGTAGTGAGCGTGGTCGTGACCGCGGTCGACTATCGTCAGGGTGGGCCGCGCAGCCCGTTCCGGGTGCTGGCGACCGACCGTTCCGGCAATTATCTGACGCTCACCTATTTCCGCAATCCGGGCTGGGCCAAGAAGCAGTTTCCGCTGGGCGAGGCGAAGCTCGTCTCGGGACGGATGGAGATGTACGGCCAGGAGCTGCAGATCGTCCATCCGGACTATGTGCTCGATCCGGCCGAGGCGGCGACCCTGCCGGAGCGCGAGCCGGTTTATCCCTTGTCAGAAGGGCTCACCAACAACCGGATGGGCCAGCTCGCCGCGCAGGCGCTGGCGCGGGTCCCAGAGTTGGCCGAATGGGTCGAGCCGAGCGTGATGGAAACGCGCGGCTGGCCGGGCTGGGCCGACGCGCTGGCGCTCGTCCATGGCAATCCCAAGGAAGACAAAGCGCGCGAGCGGCTCGCTTATGACGAGGTGTTCGCCAACCAGCTCGCCTTGATGCTGGTGCGGGCGTCGTCGCGCAAGCGGCGGGGGGTGCCGCTGAAAGGTGACGGCCGGCTGCGGGACGCGCTGAAGGTCCCTTACGCGCCGACGGGGGCGCAGAGCCGCACCATCCGCGAGATCGAAGGCGACATGCAGCAGGAGGTGCCGATGCTGCGCCTGCTGCAGGGAGATGTCGGTTCGGGCAAGACCATCGTCGCCTTGATGGCTTTGCTGACCGCGGTGGAAGCGGGCGCGCAAGGCGCTCTGCTCGCGCCGACCGAGATACTTGCCCGCCAGCATTACGAGACGCTGTCGCGCCAGCTCGCCGGTCTGCCGGTCAACGTCGCCATCCTCACCGGCCGCGACAAGGGCCGCGCGCGCGAGGCGACTTTGATGGGTCTCGCCGATGGTTCGATCCACATCCTGATCGGCACCCATGCGATCTTCCAGGAGAAGGTCGCCTATAAGCGTCTCGGCCTCGCCGTCGTCGACGAGCAGCACCGCTTCGGCGTCGCCCAGCGGATGATGTTGGCGAGCAAGGCCGAACGGCCGCCGCATTTGCTGGTGATGACCGCGACCCCGATCCCGCGCACGCTCACCCTGACCCATTATGGCGAGATGGACGTCAGCCGTTTGGACGAGATGCCGCCCGGCCGCCAGCCGATCGAAACAAGGGTGCTGAGCGGCGAACGGCTTCCCGAGGTCGTCGATGCGCTCGGCCGCCATATCGCCGAGGGCAAGCAGGCTTATTGGGTGTGCCCATTGGTCGAGGAGAGCGAGGCCTCCGACCAGGCCGCCGCCGAGGATCGGGCGCAAGTGCTCAAGCTCCGCTTCGGCGACCGCATCGGCCTTGTCCACGGCCGCATGAAGGGGCCGGACAAGGACGCGGTGATGGACCGCTTCCAGCGCGGCGACCTCTCCGTCCTTGTTGCGACCACCGTGATCGAGGTCGGCGTCGATGTCCCAAACGCCACCCTGATGATCATCGAGGGCGCCGACCGCTTCGGCCTCGCCCAACTCCACCAGTTGCGAGGCAGGGTGGGGCGGGGCGATCAGAAATCCATTTGCCTGCTGCTGCGCGGCAACGCCTTGTCGGAAACGTCGCGGGCGCGCCTCGCCTTGATGCGCGAAACCAATGACGGCTTCCGCATCGCCGAGGAGGATCTGCGCCTGCGCGGCGCCGGCGAGATATTGGGGACGAAGCAGTCCGGTGAAGCGCAATTCCGCCTGGCGAACCCGGAGCAGATACAGGCGCTCGCGCCAATTGCCACCGACGATGCCCGGCTCCTCGTCGACCGCGACGGCGGTTTGGAGGGCGCGCGCGGAAAGGCGGCGCGAACGTTGCTTTACCTGTTCGAGCGCGATGCGGCGGTGGGGCTTCTGAGGAGCGGGTGACGTCATCCCAGCGAAAGCTGGGATCTCGGTCCCTTTCCAAAACCAACAAAGCAGTGAGATTCCAGCTTTCGCTGGAATGACGGCTATCGGGTGAGCAGCGCGTGCTTCTTCTTGCCGAGGCTCAGCCTCAGCGGCTCGTCCATTTCCAGCACGATGATGAAGGCCGGATCGGAGATCACGACATTGTTGAGGCGCACGGCTCCTTCGGCGATCTTGCGCCGGGCCTCGCCGTTCGACGCGGCGAAGCCGAGCACGGTCAGCGCCTGGACGATGCCGAGCCCGTCGCCCGTGACCTTCAGCGTCGGCAGCGACTCGCCCACGGCGCCTTCCTCGAACGTCCTGCGCGCCGTCTCGGCGGCCTCCTCCGCGGCGGCCGCTCCATGCGCCATGGCGGTCGCGAGATCGGCCAGCACCTTCTTCGCCTCGTTGATCTCGCTGCCTTGCAGAGCCTCCAGCCGCGCGATCTCGTCCAGCGGCAGGTCGGTGAACAGCTTCAGGAACCGCCCGACATCGGCGTCCTGCGTGTTCCGCCAGAACTGCCAGTAATCGTAGGGCGGCAGCTGTTCCGCGTTGAGCCACACCGCGCCCGACACCGTCTTGCCCATCTTGCCGCCGTCGGCGGTGGTGATGAGCGGGGTGGTGAGGCCGTAAACCTGGGTCGAATCGACGCGGCGGGCGAGCTCGACGCCGTTGACGATATTGCCCCACTGGTCCGATCCGCCGAGCTGGAGCCGGCATGAAGCGCGGCGCGAAAGCTCCAGGAAGTCGTAGGCCTGGAGGATCATATAGTTGAATTCGAGGAAGCTCAGCGACTGCTCGCGGTCGAGCCGGAGCTTGACGCTGTCGAAGCTCAGCATCCGATTGACCGAGAAATGCTGACCGATTTGCCTCAGGAACGGAATATATTCGAGCGCGTCGAGCCATTCGGCATTGTCGAGCATGATCGCGTTCGTCGGCCCGTCCCCGAACGTCAGGAATCGCTCGAACACCGTCTTGATCGAGGCGATATTGGCGGCGATGGCGTCGCCTCCGATCAGCTTCCTCGCCTCGTCCTTGAAGCTCGGATCGCCGATCTTCGAGGTGCCGCCGCCCATCAGCACGATCGGTTTGTGTCCCGCTTGCTGGAGGCGCCGCAGCATCATGATCTGGACGAGGCTGCCGACATGGAGCGACGGCGCCGTCGCGTCGAAGCCGATATAGCCCGGGATGACCTGCTTCGCGGCGAGCGCGTCGAGACCCTCGGCGTCGGTCAACTGGTGGATATAGCCACGCTCGTCGAGCAGGCGGAGGAGGTCGGATTCATACTGATTCATGGCGCGCTGCTTAGCCTTCCCGTCATCCGCGCGAAAGCGGGGATCCCGCTGGATTCTTGCTGTCCCCTCTTAAGGAGCGGGATTCCCGCTTTCGCGGGAATGGCGTAGTGGGAGATATGCGTCATGCCCTCAAGCTTTATCCGGACTCCGTTTGCCCGGCGGTGGCCGACCTTGAAGTGGAAGTCTTGCGCCCGCATTCCCGCGAATTGGCGCTTCGCTATTTCCTGTCCGGTGCGATCCACGACGTCAGGCTGCCGTCCGCGAAGGCTCCCACCCGCGCGGACGGGCTCTGGCAACATACCTGTTTCGAGGCGTTCGTTCGCGCATCGCCCGGCGGCCCCTATTGCGAATTCAATCTGGCGCCATCGACGCAGTGGGCGGCCTATCGCTTCACGCACTATCGGGAGGGGAGGGAGGATTTAGCCATGCCTCCACCCCGCATCGAAACGCGCGCCGCCGGCCATTTCTACGAATTGCGCGCCTTGCTCGAAGTGCCGGACCTATTGCCCGATATGCCTTGGCAGCTCGGCCTCTCCGCCGTGATCGAGGAAACGAACGGCCGCAAATCCTATTGGGCGCTGGCGCATCCACCCGGCGATCCCGATTTCCATCATGAGGATTGCTTTGCGCTGGAACTCGCGGCAGCGAGAACGCCATGAAAACAGGCCTCGATCGTCTCCTCGCCGACCCCGCATTGCGCGCTCCGCTTGCGGGCAAGCGCATTGCGCTGCTCGCTCACCCCGCCTCGGTGACGGAGAACCTCACCCACTCGCTCGACGCGCTCGTCGCCACCGGCTTCGACGTTACCGCCGCTTTCGGCCCGCAGCACGGCCTGCGTGGCGACAAGCAGGACAATATGATGGAGTCGCCGGACTTTACCGATCCGGTGCACGGCATCCCCGTCTTCAGCCTCTACGGCGAGGTCCGCCGGCCGACCGACGCGATGATGGAGACGTTCGACGTCATGCTGGTGGACCTGCAGGACCTTGGCTGTCGCATCTACACCTTCATCACCACCTTGCTCTACGTTCTCGAAGCGGCGGCCGCGCATAAAAAGACCGTCTGGGTGCTCGATCGGCCCAACCCCGTCGGGCGTCCCGTCGAGGGGCTGACGCTCCGCCCCGGCTGGGAAAGCTTCGTCGGCGCGGGTCCGATGCCGATGCGCCACGGCATGACTCTGGGCGAGCTGGGTCTCTGGTTCGTCGACCATTTCAAGCTCGACGTCGATTATCGCGTGATCGAGATGGAAGGCTATTCATCCGATGCCGCCCCCGGCTACGGCTGGCCGGCCGAGCGCCTCTGGATCAACCCGAGCCCCAACGCGCCCAACCTCAACATGGCGCGCGTCTATGCCGGCACGGTGATGCTCGAAGGCACGACGCTCTCGGAGGGGAGGGGCACCACCCGTCCGCTGGAGATTTTCGGCGCGCCCGACATCGACGCCAAGCGCATCATCGCCGAAATGCGCGGCTTCGCGCCGCAATGGCTGCAAGGGTGCGGCTTGCGCGAAATCTCGTTCGAACCGACCTTCCACAAGCATGTCGGGAAATTATGCAGCGGCGTGCATATCCATGCGGAGGGCGCCTTCTACGACCACGCCGCCTTCAAGCCCTGGCGCCTGCAAGCGCTCGCCTTCAAGGCGATCCGCCGGCTCTATCCCGATTATCCGCTGTGGCGCGATTTCCCCTACGAATATGAATTCGGCAAGCTCGCCATCGACGTCATCAACGGCGGCCCGGCGTTGAGGGAATGGGTCGACGACTCAGCCGCGACGCCGGCGGGCCTGGAGGCTCCTACCATGCTGGACGAAGCAGCCTGGGATGCGGAGCGCCAGCCTTATCTTCGCTACTGAAGAGGCGCACCTCTCGCACTGAACCGGCTCATTCTTCGCAGCGGCATGAGTCGCTCATACTGAAGAAAATCCGGACCCCGGCGGTGCTGGAGCAACGTGGTTAATCGTCCGTTTACGAGTCTTGCAGGCGCGGCTATCGTGCCTGTGCTGGTTCGGGGACGAGAATGAAGCGACTGAGCCTATTTTGCGCGATCGCCGGGCTGACGCTCGGCACCGCCAGCCTGCCGCAAACGCGCGCGGTCGATACGCCGGTCCTCCTTCTCTACGCCCCGATCGATTGCACGCCCACCGTCGCCTATAGCTGCGCGCCGATTGTCGGCGAACAGAGCCGCCCGCCGTCCGATGCCACGCCGGACGCGCGGCTCGAAGTGGTTCAAGCCCCGCCCTCCGAGGACGAAGCCGCCGTCGCCGCTCGGAGCGCCGATCCCACGGAAGGGGTGAGGGTGGTGGTCAGCCTGCCTGGGCAGATGGTCTACGTCTTCCGTGACGGCGAGTTCATCGATTCGTCGCCCGTCTCAACCGGCAAAAGCGGGCATCGCACGCCGACCGGCACCTTCCCCATCCTGCAGAAGAAGGTTCGTCATCGCTCCAGCACATATGACAATGCGCCGATGCCCTATATGCAGCGCCTCACCTGGCGGGGGATCGCGCTCCATGCCGGCGACCTGCCGGGCTACCCCGCCTCCCACGGCTGCATCCGCATGCCGTGGAGCTTCGCGAAGAAGCTGTACGGCCTCACCGATTACGACACCAAGGTCACGGTTACCGACCAGGAACCCGAAAGCGCGGAGGCGGCGCTGGACCTCGTCTGAGGTCCCGTTCGCTCGCGCGGCGTCTCGTCATTCCAGCAAAAGCTGGAATCTCCCTTCTTTTCAGCGAAGAATAGTGAGATGCCAGCTTTTGCTGGCATGACGATCAAACCCTTAACAGTCGGGCCGCGGGCGGGCGGACATCAGCTCTTCCGGCTAAGCGTCCGCATTGCGTCGTCCAGCCCGGCAAGCGTCAGCGGGTACATGCGGTCGTTCATCAGCGCACGAATGAGGCCGATCGACTGGCTGTAACCCCAATATTGCTCGCCCAGCGGGTTCAGCCAGACGGCACTCGGATAGGTGTTCGCCATCCTCTGCATCCACACCGCGCCGGCCTCTTCGTTATAATGCTCCACCGAACCGCCCGGGTGGCTGATCTCGTAGGGGCTCATCGATGCGTCGCCGACGAAGACGAGCTTGTAGTCGTGGCCATATTTGTGGAGCACGTCCCAAGTCGGAGTCCGCTCCGCGTGGCGCCGCCGGTTATCCTTCCACACGCCCTCGTAGACGCAATTGTGGAAATAGAAGAATTCCAGGTTTTTGAATTCGCTATGCGCCGCGCTGAAGAGTTCCTCGCAGACCTTGATGTGCGGGTCCATCGATCCGCCGACGTCGAGGAACAGGAGCAATTTTACCGCATTGTGCCGCTCGGGCCGCATCCGGATGTCGAGCCAGCCCTGGCGCGCGGTGCCGTCGATCGTGGCATCCATGTCGAGCTCGTCGGCGGCGCCTTCGCGAGCGAAGCGCCTGAGACGCCGGAGCGCGACCTTGATGTTGCGTGTGCCGAGTTCCCTGGAGCTGTCGAGATTGCGGAACTCACGCCTGTCCCAGACCTTAATCGCCTTGCCCTGGCCGCCTTCGCCGCCGATCCGGACGCCTTCTGGGTTGAAGCCCGAATTGCCGAACGGCGAGGTGCCGCCGGTGCCGATCCATTTGCTGCCGCCCTGGTGCCGCTCCTTCTGCTCGGCGAGGCGTTGCTTCAACGCCTCCATGATCTCGTCCCAGGAGCCGAGCGCCTTGATCTCCGCCATCTGCTCGGGCGTCAGATAAAGCTCGGCGACCTTGCGCAGCCACTCCTCGGGGACCGGCGCCCCCACGGCCTCGTAGCGCGTCTCCAGCCCCTTGAAGACTTTGCCGAACACTTGGTCGAACCGGTCGAGCAGGCCTTCGTCCTTCACGAAGGTGGCGCGGGCGAGATAGTAGAATTGCTCCGGTCGGCTCTCGATCACGGCGGCGTCGAGCGCTTCGAGCAGGGTCAGATGCTCCTTCATCGAAGCCGGGATGCCGGCGGCGCGCAATTCGTCGACGAAGGAGAAGAACATGGCGCCGCTCTACGCCCTTCAGGATCGGGAGGCCAGCGAACCCTCGCCCCCGCTCATCCTGAGCTTGTCGAAGGACTGTTCTTCTCTTTGTCCAGTGCTCGCAAGGGCAGGGCTTCGACAGGCTCAGCCCGAGCGGGTGGGGGCACACGCAACACCAGACCTTAGTTAACGCCCTCTCAACATTTCGGCCCTAGAACGACCCGCAACGAAAAGAGCGGGGGCTGTAGCGTGGCGAGCAGTGCGATCGAGCGGGCGGATGGCGACGCGATCAACATCGTGGCGCGCAATTGCGGCTCCTTGGCGATCGAATGCAGCGACGTTTCGGGCTATGTCGCCGGCGTCTCCGATCGCATCTCGTCCAACCTCAAGACGCTGGATTCACTCGAGGACGTGACCTCGCGGCTGATGGAAGATCAGGCCCGGGTAGCCGATTCCACCGACGAGGCGCGCCTCCTCGCCGAGCAGGCGCGCGAGAAGCTGGGCCAGGGACGGGCGGCGATCGAGGATACGATCGCCATCTTCAGCGGCCTGACCGACCTCGTCGTCCAGCTCGGTGATCGCATGGCGGGTTTCGCCGACGCGATGGTCCAGGTGCAGAAGGTCTCCTCCAGCATCGAGAGCATTGCCAACAAGACCAACATGCTCGCCTTGAACGCCACGATCGAGGCGGCGCGGGCGGGGGAAGCGGGACGCTCGTTCGCGGTCGTCGCCGCCGAGGTCAAGAAGCTCGCCCACGACACCCGCGCCGCGACCAGCGAGATCGCCGGCACGATCGCCTCGCTTACCCGCGAGGCGGAGGCGGTCACCTCCGAGATCAAGACCGGCGTCGACAAGAGCCGGGTTGCCCAGCGCGGCTTCACCACCATCAACGACACCGCCCGCGACGTCGCCGACATCGTCGCCATGGTCGATCGCCAGACCGACGGCATCGCGCAATCGACGGCGCTCATCCAGCAGAGCGTCGACAGCATGACGGGCGGCCTTTCCGCCTTCGCCGCCGACGCGCGTGAGAATGGCGGGCAACTCCACGCGGCTCAGGAACGGCTGACCCAGCTCGAGCGCCTGTCCGGAGACATGCTCGATCGCCTCGCGGGATGCGGCGTGCGCATCGACGACACCTGCTTCATCGAGCGCGCCCAGAACGCGACTCGCGAGCTCGTCCGCATGATCGAAGCCGCCATAGCTTCGGGCGAGATCGACGCCCCCGCCGTCTTCGACACCGATTATGTCGCCATGCCCGGCACCGATCCGGTCCAGTACGAGACTCGCTTCTGCGAATTCGCCGACGCTCATGTCCGCCCGATACTTGACCGCGTGATGGCCGCCGACCCGCGCCACATCGGCTGCGTCATGAGCGACATCAAAGGCTATCTGCCGACGCATGTCAGCGAGCGCTCGCAGCCGCAGAGCCCGGATCCGTCGTGGAACGCGAAATATTGCCGCAATCGCCGCAACTTCATCGACGACGCCACACAGCGCGCGATCGACAGCGACAAGGAAGCGATGCTGGTCACCTATCGCATGGATCTGGGGCAGGGGCGCTATCTGCCGGTCAAGAACGTGTTCGTGCCGATCCGCGTGAACGGGCGGCGCTGGGGCAATTTCGAACTCGCCTATCGCGACGAGGCGATGCGCTAGGCGCTACCTGGTCGACGTCGCGGGAAAGCGGATGCGTTTCGTTTCGCGTCCACCTATATGCGCGGCATGACGGCGACGCTTTACAATCGCGACATTTTGAGGCTTGCCGCTTCGATCCCGCACCAGCGGCGCCTCGATGCGCCGCAGGCGAGCGTCGAGAGGCGGTCTCCCGTCTGCGGCAGCCGGGTCATTGTGGACGTCGTACTCGACGATGATGGCCGGGTCGCGGCGCTGGGGCAGGAGGTGAAGGCCTGCGCGCTCGGCCAGGCGTCGGCCTCGCTGATGGGGGCGAACGCTCTCGGCCGCGACCAAGCCGAGCTTTCGGAGGCGAGAGACGCGCTGGCGCAGTATCTGGCCGGCGAGCGCGACGATCCCGGCCAGTGGCCGGGCCTGGATATCTTTCGCCCGGCGCGGTCGTTCAAGGCGCGGCATCCCTCGATCCTGCTGGCTTTCGAGGCGGTCGCTGAGGCCGCGGCGCGCGCGACGCGCTGATGGGACCCGCGACCGTCGAGGCGGCCCAGGCCGCCGAAGCCACCGCCTTGGTGCTTCGCGACGGTGTCATCATGCTCGGCGCGGCGATGCTGTTCGTCACGCTCTTCCGGCGCTTCGGCCTCGGCGCCGTGCTTGGCTATCTGGTCGCGGGCGCATTGGTCGGGCCGGACGGGCTTGGTCTCGTCGGCGCGACCGAGGCGATGCTCCACATCGCCGATTTCGGCATCGTCCTGCTGCTGTTCCTGGTCGGGCTGGAGCTTCACCCCAGCCGGTTGTGGCGGCTGAAGCACGATATTTTCGGCCTGGGGCTGCTCCAGGTCGCGGTCAGCGGCGTCGCGCTGACAGCGCTGATCTACGCCGCCACCGGCTTCACGCTGGCGGCTTCGCTGGCGATCGGCCTGCCGCTGGCCTTGTCCTCGACGGCGCAGGTGCTGCCGAGCCTGCGCGCCTCCGGCGAGATCAACACGCCGGGCGGCGAGCGCGCTTTCTCGGTACTGCTCTTCCAGGACCTGTCGATCGTCCCGCTCATCACCATCGTCGCCGCGCTGTCGCGGGCGCCGCCTGATCCCGCGACGCCGCCCGGTTTGCAGCTCGCCGCTTATACGCTCGCGGCGATCGTAGGGCTGGTTCTCGCGGGCCGGTTCCTGATCAACCCGCTGTTCCGCATCGTGGGACGGGTGAGCGAGCGGGAATTGTTCGTCGTCGCCGGCCTGTTCACGGTGCTGGCGAGCGCGGCGGTGATGGAGGCGCTGCACCTGTCGACCGCGCTGGGCGCCTTCATCGCCGGCATGATGCTGGCCGATTCGCCCTATCGCCATGAGCTTGAAGCCGACATCGACCCGTTCCGGTCGATCCTGCTCGGGCTCTTCTTCGTCGCCATCGGCATGATGCTCGATATCGGCGCCATCCTCGATCGCCCCTATTTCGTCGTCGGCATGGCCGCGGCGCTGATCGCCGTGAAGGCGGCGGTGCTGTTCGGCCTCGCCAGATTGTTCCGGATGGAGACGCGAAGGGCGGTCAAGCTCGGCCTGCTGCTCAGCCAGGGCGGCGAGTTCGGATTCGTGCTGTTCGCGGCGGCCCAATCGGCCTTGCTGATAGACCCGGAGGCGGCGAGCCTGTTCGGCGCGATCGTCACCGTTTCAATGGCTTCGACGCCGTTCCTGATGAAGTTCAACAGCTGGTTCGACCGGCGCGGGGTCGGCGGAGAGGCCGACGGACTGGACGGCCCCGAATTATCGGACGAGTCCCGGGCGATCATCGTCGGCTATGGCCGCTTCGGCCAGACCGTGGCCCAGTTGCTGATGGCAAAGGGGGTCTCGGTCACGCTCATCGATTCCAAGCCGAGCCAGATCGAACTCAGCCGCACGTTCGGAATGAACGTCTATTATGGCGATGGCACCCGCCTCGACCTGCTTCGCTCGGCGGGGGCGGCGGAGGCGCGCGCCTTGCTCTTCTGCATCGACGGCGACCGCCTGAACGCGGCGAAGCTGGCGCCGATCGCGAAAGCCTTCCCACAAGCGGCGCTGTTCGTCCGCGTCTTCGACCGCAAGCAACTGATCGGCCTGGACGGCCTCGATCTTGCCGGCGCGTATCGCGAAGTGTTCGAATCGGCGGTGACGATGGGGCGCGAAGCGCTCGCCATGTTCGATTCGACGGAAGCGAGCATCGCGCGGATCGAACACGCCTATCGCGACCGGGACAGGGAACGGCTCGAGGGCCAGAGCAAGTCGGGCGACCTCCATACGCTCAAGGAGCGCATGTTCCGGCCCGGCAGCGCCTTGGAGGACGGGTAGGCCGTCAGGCGCGGTCCGACCGGCCTTGTTCCAACGTCGCGAGCGCCTCCACGATCAGATCGACCGCGCGCTCGTGCGGCGCCGGCTGGCTGCGAACGTGGAGATGGGCCTCGGCGTAGAGCGGATTGCGTGCTCCGGCGAGGTCGCGGAGGAGGGGCAGGGGCTCGCGGCCCTTGAGCAAAGGGCGATGGTCACGCCGGGAAACTCGCTCGGCCAGCGTCTCCAGATCGGCGTCCAGCCAGACGGCGATGCAGCGCTCCAGGATCAAGGCGCGTGTCTCCGGATTCACGAAAGCGCCACCGCCAGTGGCGATCACCTTCGGCGGCCCCTCGATCAGCCGGGCGATGACGCGGCGCTCGCCGTCGCGAAAGCTGGGCTCGCCGAACCGCTCGAATATGTCGGCGATGCCGCGAGCGGCCGCCCGCTCGATCTCGTCGTCGGAATCGACGAACTCAAGTCCCAGCCTGCGGGCGAGGCGTTTGCCCACGGTCGACTTGCCGACCCCCATCAGGCCTACGAGTACGATCGGGCGATCCAAGCGGGCGGGGGCTGGCGACATGAAGCCGGGGCTATACATGGAGCGTCATCGTGGGGCAAAAGGCCCGCGACATCCAATCATCGGGATCCAAAATGTCGCGAACCGCTCTTCTTTTCCTGATTCTGCTCGTCCTCATCATCGGCGGCGCCGTCTATCTTTCCACCCTCGATACCGAGGTCGCGCCCACGCGCATCGAGCAGGACGTGACGAATGAAGCGCTGGCGCAATAAGCTTCTCCTCCTCGGTGGCGCGGCGGTGCTTGGCCTGGCGATTCCGGCGCTCGGCCAGGAAGCGCCCGAATCGCTGCTGCCGCCGGGATTCGGCGATCCCGGCGCTCCGCTGCCGGCGCCGGTCGAAACCACTCCCGCGCCCCGACCCTCCGCTCCGGCGCCGGCGCCCGTCTCGGCGCCGCCGCCGCCCGGTCTGACCGAGGAGGATCCGGAAGCGCTCGACGAAGCGGAGCTGCCCAAGCCGATCGAGATACCCGACGCGTCGCGCCGGTCGATCGATATCGTCGGTCCTTTGGGACCCGGCGAATGGGGACTCGGCACCGGCGCCTTCGGCAACGCCAATGGCCGCTTCCTCTCCTCGCTGATGCGGCGGCTCGACGCGCCGCTGCCGTCGCGCTGGTCGTCGATCCTGCTGCGCCGCGCATTGCTGTCGCGCGTGCCGGCGCCCTCGAACGTGCATCCTGTCGACTGGGTGGCGGAGCGCGCCTGGCTGCTGTTGCGGATGGGGGAGGCTGATGCCGCGCGGATGCTGGTCCAGTCGGTCGACGTCGACCGTTTCACGCCCAAGATGTTCGCCATCGCCGTGCAGACCGCGCTGGCCACCGCCGACCCCGCCGGTCTGTGCCCGCTGATCGAGCCGGGCCGGGAGACGTCCGACGAGCCGGTCTGGGCGCTGGGCGAGGCGATGTGCGCCGCGCTCGAAGGCGATGCGGCGCGCGCCAGCACGCTCATCGACCAAGCCCGGCGGCGGAGCGATGCGCGCGACATCGATCTGTCCCTCGCCGAAAAGGTGATCGGCGCCGGAACCAACACCCGCCGCGCCGTCACCATCGAATGGGACGCCGTCGATGCGCTCAACAGCTGGCGCTTCGGCCTGGCCAGTGCGACAGGCATCGAAGTGCCCGACCGGCTGATGGACGGGGCCGGCGCCCATGTGCGCGCCTGGAAGGCGCGGGCGCCGATGCTGCCCGTCGAGCAAAGGATCGAGGCGGCGCAATGGGCGGCCTCGCTCGGCGTCTTCTCCAACGCCTCTCTGGTCGAGATGTACAGCTTGATCGCCGACAGCACCGATCCTTCGGAGATAGAAGCCTCGGTGGGCGGGCGCGTCCGTCAGGCCTATGCCGGCGATGCCGGGGCGCGGATGACCGCGATGCGCGGCCTCTGGGACGAAGCGGACAGCCCGATGGAGCGCCACGCCCGCCGCGTCCTCACTGCCTCCGCCGCCGCCCGGATGGCGCCTGCCCAGTCGCTCGAGGGGGATGCGGCCGAGCTCATCGCTTCGATGCTGGCCGCGGGCTATGACGAGCGCGCCGCGCGCTGGTCGAACGTTGTCGAGGCGATGGACGAAGCCGCCGCCGATCGGGCCTGGGCCGTGCTAGCGGTCGCCTCGCCCCGTCCGACCGTCGCGATCGGCGCCGCGCGGTTCGATGGCTTCAGGGATCGCGACGAGAGCGAGAATGGCCATCGCGCGAAGATGCTGCTTGCCGCGCTTGCCGGGCTCGGCAGGATCGACGACCAGGCGCAGGCGCGTCTCGCGGGTGACCTCGGCCTTCAATTCGACGCCGAGAATCAATGGACCCGGATGCTCGAACAGGCGGTCAGAAGCCGGCAGCCCGGAACCGTGGCGCTGCTGGCCGGGATCGGCATGCAGACCGGCGACTGGCGCGGGGTACCGCCCGAGCACCTCTATCACGTGGTCAGCGCGCTGAGGCGCGTGGGCCTCGATTATTATGCGCGGATGATCGCCGCCGAGGCGCTGGCAAGGCTGTGACCCCGAGCGAGGACCGGCAGCTCATCGCGGCCTTCCTCGAGATGATGGCGGCCGAGGCCGGCGCGGCGCGGAACACATTGCTCGCATACGAGCGCGACCTGCGCGGCGCGTCGGAGCTGATGGAAAGCGGGCTCGCCGCCGCGTCGCCGGAGCGGCTGAAGCTGCTGGGCGAAGCGTGGCTGCCGCTCAAGCGGGCGAGCGTGGCGCGCAAGGCGGCGGCGCTGAGGCGCTTCTTCGCTTTCCTCGCCGATGAGGGGCTGCGCGCAGACGACCCTTCCGCCGCTTTGCCGCGGCCATCCCGCGAGCGACCCCTGCCGAAGATACTGGATCACCGTTCCGTCGATGCGCTGTTCGCCGAAGTGGAGCGCAGGAAGGCCGAGAGCGCCGGCCCCGCCGCGCTGCGTCTGTCTGCCCTGGTCGAGATGCTCTACGGTTCGGGCCTCCGCGCGACCGAGCTCGTGTCGCTGCCGCGCAACGCCATCGCTTCGGACAAGCCGTATCTGATCCTGCGGGGCAAGGGCGGGCGGGAGCGGCTGGTGCCGATCTCCGATCGTGCCCGCGCCGCCGTCGCCGCATGGGCGGTGCTGGTGCCGCGCGAGTCGCTTTGGCTCTTTCCCTCCGGCAAGAAGCATTTGAGCCGGGTGCGGCTCTACCAGCTCCTGAAGGGCCTTGCCGCCGACGCGGGCATCCCGCCCGCGCGGGTCAGCCCCCACGTCCTGCGTCACGCCTTCGCCACGCATCTGCTCGAAGGCGGCGCCGATCTGCGCGCGCTACAGACATTGCTCGGCCACGCCGACATCGCGACGACTCAAATCTATACCCATGTCGATAGCAAGCGGCTCGTCGACCTGGTCAACAGCCGCCACCCGCTCGTTGACGCCAAGCCCAAAGCGACCTAACCCCCGCGCCTCATGGCGACCTTTCTCGACTTCGAAAAACCGATCGCGGAGCTCGACGCGCGCGTCCGCGAATTGCGCGACACCGCCGCGGCGGGCGAGCTCAACATCGATTCCGAGATCGACAAGCTCCAGGCCAAATCCCAGAAATTGCTGCGCGAGACCTATGGCAAGCTTTCGCCCTGGCAGAAGACGCAGGTCGCGCGTCATCCCGAGCGGCCCCATTTCAAGGATTATATCGCCGGGCTGATCGACGAGTTCGTGCCCCTTTCGGGCGACCGCGCTTTTGGCGAGGACCAGGCGATCATCGGCGGCCTCGGCAAGCTGGGCGGCCGCAAGATCGTGCTGATCGGCCACGAGAAAGGCGACGATACCGCGTCGCGGCTCCGGCATAATTTCGGCATGGCCAAGCCCGAAGGCTACAGGAAGGCGATCCGGCTGATGCGGCTGGCCGACCGCTTCGGCCTGCCGGTGGTGACTTTGGTCGACACGCCGGGAGCTTTCCCCGGCGTGCAGGCAGAGGAGCGGGGCCAGGCGGAGGCGATCGCCCGTTCGACCGAAGTGTGTCTTGGCCTCTCTGTCCCGCTGGTCGCGGCGATCGTCGGCGAGGGCGGGTCCGGCGGCGCCATCGCGCTCGCCGCCGCGAACCGGGTGCTGATGCTCGAACATTCGGTCTATGCGGTGATCTCGCCGGAAGGCTGCGCCTCGATCCTCTGGCGGACCGCCGAGAAAGCGGCGGATGCGGCCGAAGCGATGCGGGTCACCGCCGGCGATCTGAAGGAACTGGGCGTGATCGACCGCATCGTGCCCGAGCCCCTGGGCGGCGCGCATCGTGCTCAAGCGGAGGCGGTCGCGTCGCTCGGCGCGGCGATCGGGGAAGAGCTGGACGGCCTAGCCATGCTGTCCGCGAGCGAGATCCGGGCGCAGCGGCGCGCCAAGTTCCTCGCCATCGCCTGATACCGCCCGGCGCGCGGGAAGCAGTCGGCACAAGGAAAGGGCGGCGGAACCAGGTTCCGCCGCCCTTCTATTTAACACGCGAGCGGTTATCAGACCGCGTCGGTGCCTTCCTTCATCTCGCTGCTGACGGTGCCGAAAGTGTTCGACAGCTGGTTGCCCAGACCCGACATCGCGGTGATGGCGGCGACGGCGATAAGAGCGGCGATCAGGCCGTACTCGATCGCGGTGGCGCCTTGTTCGTTCTTGATGAACTTCTTGAAGAATTTCATTTTCCGGTCTCCTGTTCCATCGCTTGTGGAAGTCCACACTTCCATGCCGCCCCCCAATTTGGAGCAGTGGAGCGAGCATCTTCACCTTTTAAGGGGCAGAAGTTTTCAAAACCTTAATTTGCTCCGCGCTCGCTGGCCTCGACGACCTCGTTCGATACGGTGCCCCACATGTTGGTGGTGACGTCGGCGACCCCGGTCAGCGCGCTGATCATGCCGATGACGACCAGGGATATGATCAGGCCATATTCGACCGCGGTCGCGCCGCGCTCGTCGCTGAGGAGTGTTGATGTCCGGTGCGTCATTTCTTACCCCCACACAGGCGCGGAACATAAATTTCCCGATTGCCGGACGAATATCCCTGCCGTCGTTAACGACCTCCTACCGCAAAGGCTTAAGGTGCAAAAAAATCCGACAATGACGGTGGTCGCGGCGGCGCTGGTCGACGGCGAAAGGCGCGTGCTCCTCCAGCAGCGCGGCCCCGGGCGGTCGATGGCGGGATTGTGGGAATTCCCGGGCGGCAAGGTGGAGGAAGGCGAACTGCCCGAACCCGCTTTGGTCCGCGAGCTCAAGGAAGAGCTCGGCATCGATGTCGAGGCGGCGAACCTGGCGCCGGCCGCATTCGCCAGCGCATTCGTCGGCGACCGCCATATGCTCCTGTTGCTCTATGTCTGTCGCGTCTGGGACGGCGCTCCGGAGCCGCTCGATGCGACGGCGTTGCGGTGGGCGCGGCCCGACCAGATGTCGGCGCTCCCCATGCCGCCCGCCGATGAGCCGCTGGTCGGGCTGCTCGACGCTTTTCTCTAGGGCCGCGCATCCTTGAGGGCGGCGGCGAGCGAAGCGGTCGCGCTGCCGCGCCGCGCCTGCTTGGGCTGATCGGGCGACGGCGCCCAGCCGGTCATGGTGACGATTTCGAAGGTTTCGCTGGTCTTGCCGTCGGCTTCGGCATGGGCCGCGAAATCGGCCATCGCCGCCGCCAGCCCGAAGCGGCCGATCGGGCGCCGCCCGCGCGAGGCGAGGATGTTGGTGGCGCCCATCGCGCGGAGGTCGCCGACCAGGCGCGCGAAGCTCGAAAAGCGGATCTGGACTTCATGCGAATCGGCCACCGGCAAGGCGAAGCCGGCGCGCGTCAGCAGGTCGCCGGCGGCGCGGACGTCGATCTGGGGATGGATGCGGGGCGACGCGGCGCGTCCATCGGCCTCTTCCGCGGCGGCCATCGCGCTCCTCAGGCGCGGCAGGCTTCCCGCGCCGGCGAAGGCGCCGAGGAACAGGCCGTCCGGCCTAAGGGCGCGTCTGGCGAGGACCAGTGCCCCCGGCAGATCGTTGACGCTGTCGAGAACGCCGACCGAAAGGATGAGATCGAAAGAGCCCTCGGCGAACGGAAGGCGGTCCTCGTCGCACTGGATACCGCTCGCTTCCGTTGCGAAGAGCGAGCCGGCATCGACGGAGGTGACTTTCATTCCCCGGGACCGAAGCCGTTCGGACAGAAAACCGTTCGCGCAGCCGAGGTCGAGCGCGTCCCGGAATTCCCGCTTCACCAGGTCGAGTCGGTCGAGCAGCTCGTCGGCGGCGAGGCGGTGGAGATAGTCCGCGTCGAAGGCGCGCGCGGCCCGGTCTCGTCGCAGGCGGCGCAGGCGGCGGTCGAAAGGCTTGTCGGCATCCACGAGCGGGCTTGTGCAGCGGCGGAGCTTCGCGGACAAGGGGAATGCCATGCAATTCGGGGTGCACGCGGCGCGGGGCGCCGTCCGCCAGATCGTCGATTTCGCGCTGCCGCCGCGGTGCGCCGGCTGCGGCTCGGTCACCGACGATCCGCACCGCTTCTGCATCGGCTGCTGGCAGCAGCTTCATTTTCTGGGCGAGCCTTGCTGCCGGCGCTGCGGGCTGCCGTTCGAATATGACAGCGGCCTCGATGCCGAATGCGGTGCGTGTCTCGCCGAACCGCCGGCGTTCGGACGGTTGCGCGCCGCCGTCGCTTATGGCGAGATCGCGCGCAAGGTCGTGCTCAAGCTCAAATATAGCGGCCGGCCGGGCGTCGCCGACACGCTGGCCCATTTCATGCGGCGGCACGTGAGCGCCGCGGACGGTGACGCCATCCTCACGCCGGTGCCGCTCCATCGCTGGAGGATATGGAAACGGGGCTACAACCAGTCGGGGCTGATGGTCTCGGCTTTGGCGAGGCGCACCGGGCTGCGCGCCGAGCTGGGGCTTGTCGACCGCGTCAAGTCCACCCCGCCGCTCAAGGGCAAGGGGCGGCGTGAGCGGGCGCTCGCGGTGCGAGGCGCCTTTCGCGTGCCCGAACGGGCGAAGGGGCTGGTCTCCGGCCGCGCCGTGCTCCTGGTCGACGACGTCTACACGACCGGAGCGACGGCCAATGCCTGCGCCAGGATATTGAAGCGCGCGGGCGCGGCCGAGGTGAACATTCTGTGCTGGGCGCGGGTTGTGCGTACCGAGGATTAACGGCAAGGCGGCAAGCCCGGCGAATGAGGACGAAAATGGCGCGCGTCGAAATCTACACGAAATTTCTCTGCTCATATTGCTTTCGCGCCAAGCGGCTGCTCGACGACAAGGGCGCGGCCTATGAGGAGCATGACATCACGATGGGCGGCGACAGGCGCGCCGAGATGATCCAGCGCGCGAACGGGCGCACCACGGTGCCGCAGATATTCATCGACGGGCGGCATATCGGCGGCTCCGACGACCTCGCCGCGCTCGACCGCGACGGCAAGCTCGACCCGCTGCTCGGGGCCTGAATGCGTATCGCCCTTTTCCAGGCGCAAACCGGGATCGACCCGGCCGCCAATGCGAGTGCGCTGACGCAGGCGGTCGAGGCGGCGGCGGCGGGCGGGGCGATCATGCTGTTCACCCCCGAGATGAGCGGCCTGCTCGACCGCGACCGGGCGAGGGCCGAGCGTCACCTGCGGGACGAGGAAACGGACCCTGTGCTTTCGGCCCTGCGGAGAGCGGCGGCGGAGCATGGCATCTGGATTCATGTCGGCTCTCTTGCGCTGCGCGGGGGAAGCGACGGCAGGCTCGTCAATCGCGGCTTCCTGATCGACGGCGAGGGCGCGATCCGTGCCCGCTACGACAAGATTCACTTGTTCGACGTCGATCTTCCGACCGGAGAGAGCTGGCGCGAATCGGCCGCTTATGCGGGCGGCAAGCGCGCGGTGGTGGCCGAAACGCCGCTTGGACCGGTGGGCCTGTCCATCTGCTACGATCTTCGCTTCCCGGACCTCTACCGGGCGCTCAGCAATGCGGGCGCCACGTTGCTCAGCATCCCCGCCGCTTTCACTGTCCCCACCGGCGAGGCGCATTGGCATGTGCTGCTGCGCGCGCGCGCCATCGAGGCGGGCGCGTTCGTCGTCGCCGCGGCCCAGACCGGGTGCCATGAGGACGGCCGCGAGACCTACGGCCATTCGCTGGTCGTCGATCCATGGGGCGAGGTGCTCCTCGACATGGGCCTGGAGCCGGGGCTCGGCTTCGCCGATCTCGATCCGGCCCGGATAGAAGAAGTGCGGCGGCGCCTACCCGCGATCCGGCATCGGCGTAGCATCGGCGAACCGGAGGTGATGCGATGATCGTGTTCGACCTCAAATGCCTGTCGGAAGGCCATGTCTTCGAAGCCTGGTTCGGCTCCAGCGACGCCTATGACGACCAGCGCGCCCGCGGACTGGTCGAGTGTCCGTTGTGCGGCTCGGGCGAAGTAGAAAAGGCCGTGATGGCGCCGAGGGTCGGAGCGAAGGGCGACCGCGCGACACAGGCCGTGTCCTCCGACCCCGGAGCGGTGAAGGCCATGCTCGCCGCGATGGCGGCCGCGCAGAGGAAGATGCTCGAAGGTTCCGATTATGTCGGCGACGGATTTGCCGACGAGGCGCGGGCGATCCACCTGGGCGAGGCCGAGGCGCGCTCGATCCACGGTCGCGCGACCCGGGAGCAGGGCGAAAGCCTGCGCGATGAGGGGATCAGCGTCGCGCCGCTGCCATTCCCGATAGCCGAGCCGGGGCGCGAGAATTGACCCAGAACGCCTCCCGGCCTAACCAGCCGTCGGCTGGCCCCGTAGCTCAGCAGGATAGAGCATCAGATTCCTAATCTGAGGGCCACAGGTTCGAATCCTGTCGGGGTCACCAGCCGCCCTCAACTCCTTGCTTCCATTAGATAAAACGAATAGTCCGTCGGAGGGCGGAGCGGAAGCGACCGCGCGGCGGGGATAAAGACCAATGGATTTCAATTCGCTTCTGGCGCCTTATGCGAGCGGCTGGCACGATGGTGGCGGGCGGATCACCTTCTCGTTTCTGACAACCGTCCCGCGTTACTATAGTGATCGCCAGGATATTACCGGGGACGGCTTTTCCGATGTCGTGTGGATCACGCCATGGGATCCGCTCAGCCTCAGCACGAGCGTGGTGATGAGCGCGACGGAAAAGGAGTTCACCCATCTCGCCGTCCAGGCGATGAACGAAGTGGCCGACATCGGGCTCGTAGAGGGCACGATCGGCGGGACGACCGTCGGCGACATCACTTTCGCATCCGCGCGATTCGGCGAGGCGGCCACATTCGGATTCGCCGCCGACTTTCCCGGGACGCTCGGCGTGGCGTCGAGCCATGGCGACATCTGGCTCAACCGCACCAATCCCAACCAGGCGGTTCCGCGCTACGGGGACACCGGTTGGCACACCATATTGCACGAGCTCGGCCATGCGCTGGGACTCACCCATCCCGACGAGGATCCGAACAATTTCCGGGGCGATCCCCGCAACAACCAGCAGTGGACGATGATGTCCTATGTGCCCCATCCCGGTCAGGCCGACGTCCACGAGCCGAGCGCGGGCTGGCCGGTCACGCCGATGATGTGGGACATCCAGGCCCTGCAGGCGATTTACGGCCCCAATCTCGAAACGCGAACCGGCGCGACGACCTATTTCGGCTCGGCGGCGCGCGGTTCGGTCGCGGCCTTCTCCCTCTCCGAGGCCGGCCGGTTGTCGCCTGCCTTCCCGGCTATCCTCACCATCTGGGATGCCGGCGGCATCGATACGATCAGCGCCGACAACCAGAGTGCCCGGGCGGTCATCGACCTCAATAACGGCGCCTTTTCGACGATTGGCCTCGTCGCTGACAATATTGGGATCGCCGAAGCGGTCATGGTCGATGACGCGATCGTCAACCTCATCGAAAATGCGGTGGGCGGCGCCGCCGACGATCGGCTCACCGGCAATGGCGGCGACAACCGGCTGGACGGCGGCGCCGGCGCGGACCGAATGTACGGCAATGGCGGCGACGACCTGTTCATCGTCGACGCCACCGGGGACAGGGTCGTCGAGCGTGCTGGCAGCGGCGTCGATACGGTACATAGCTTCGTCTCCTTCGCGCTGACCACCCAGGTGGAGAATCTGGCTCTCAAGGGAACGGCCGCCATCGCCGCGATCGGCAGCAGTCGAGGCAATGCGTTGACCGGAAACGGTTCTGCCAACCTTATCGACGGAGGAGGGGGCGCGGACAAGTTGAAAGGCGGGGACGGGTCCGACAGGCTTGACGGAGGTTCCCACCGCGACACGATGATGGGCGGCGCGGGCGCCGACAGGTTTCTGTTCGACGACGGCGACAGTTCGGCCATCCGCGCCGCGGCCGACCGGATCGTCGATTTCGATCCTTCCGAAGGCGATCGGATCGATTTGCGCGCCATCGACGCGCGATCCGCCTCTCCCGATGTCAACAACGCCTTCCGCTTTCTTGGCGCCGACGCGTTTTCCGGCAACGGGCGGGGCGGCGAGCTTCGTTTCCGGGAAGTGCGCGGCAATATCTTCATATCGGGCGATGTCGACGGCGACGGCGTGGGCGACTTCGCGATCCGCCTCGACGGGGTGCATGATCTGGTCGCGACCGACTTCCTGCTTTAGAGCGTCGTCACCCGGTCCATGTCCGTGGCTCTGCGCTTCGCGCGGCGGCGCGGGCCATGGGGGTCTCGTCTTTTAGGGAGCGGGCAGTCGCAGCGTTGGAGCCCAGAATGAGCCAGATGGATGAAGCGGTCGACGGCGACCTGGTCCGGAGCCCCCGCGATATCGCCGTGCCGGTGGACGTTCGGGATGCCGTGCGGACGCTGATCCGCTGGGCGGGGGACGATCCCGACCGCGAGGGCCTGATCGACACGCCGGCGCGGGTCGCCCGCGCCTGGCGGGAATATGCACAGGGTTATGCCGAGGATCCTTCGCATCACCTCAGCCGCACCTTTGAGGAGGTCGGCGGCTATGACGAGATTGTGCTGCTCAAGGACATACCCTTCCAATCGCATTGCGAGCACCATATGGCGCCGATCATCGGCAAGGCGGCGATCGCCTATCTGCCCGGGAACCGCGTCGTCGGCATCTCGAAGCTGGCGCGAGTGCTCCACGGCTTCGCCCGCCGGCTCCAGGTCCAGGAACGGCTCACCGCCCAGGTCGCCGACTGCATCTGGGAGCATCTGGAGCCGCAGGGCGTGGCAGTGGTGATCGAGGCGAGCCACGCCTGCATGACCGCTCGCGGTGTTCGTACCCCCGGCGTGATGATGACGACCAGCCGGATGATGGGCACCTTCCGCCAGGACGAGCGCAGCCGGCGCGAGGTGCTGGCGCTGATGGGCTATTGAGCCTCCAGAACCGGCCGCCGATAGGTCTTGACCGCGAAAAGGCGGCGGCAGCAGAGAATCAACAAGGCGATGGTGACGACCGGCAGCAGGTTGACCGTCTGGTTGAGGCCCCAAGTCTGCGCGATGCTGACCAGCGGCAGGCACCAGAGCAAGGCGAGCAGTTTTCGGTTCGTCCCCTCCGCAGCCAGCCAGAGGAACGGGACGATCAGGATGAGCGTGTCGTAGATGTAGAAATAGGGGCTGACGAGCGTGGTGGCGACCGCCAGCATGGCCGCCTTGGCGGGAAGCCCGCATTCCTTGCGCCAGACGAGCCACACCGCCGCGGCGGCGGCCAGCGCGACGAGGATGTGAAGAGCCCAGGCGATGTCCGCCGGCATCCCGGCGAGCCGCAGCGACGCATAGACGCTCGCCATCTTGTGCCAGCCGACCAGCCCGTCCGAGGCGATCGAGGCGTAAAGCGGCATCAGATCGATCATCGCCCGATAGGGTTCGGCCCCGAACAGGATCAGCGCCAGCAATAGCAGGCCGAGGGAGGAAAGCGCGGCGCCGGCGACGGCGCGCCAATGCCCTCCGGCGATGAAGGCGACCGGAAGGAGCACGCCCAGTTGCGGCTTGATGACGAGGCAGCCGAGGATGAGGCCGGCGACGAACGGCCGTTTGGGCAAGGCGAGCAAACCGGCGATGAAAAGCGCGGCCGTTAGGAAACCGTTCTGACCGATGAGACCGTTGACGAGCACCGCCGGAAAGGCCGCGGCGAGCCAGCCGGACCCGGGAGCGATCCGGCGAGCGGCGGCGAAATAGCCGGCGAAGGTCGCGGCGATCCACAAGCCCGCGGCGCCCGCATAAGGAAGCAGGCCGAACGGCAGCAGCAGGATGAGGAACGGGGGCGGGTAGGGGAAGGGCATCAGGCCGTCGAAATCGACGACCCTGGCCTCGACGGCGCGATGGGTGGCGATGTCGTAGGCCGCGGCGGGATCTCCGCCGAGCGTCAGCACCGACGCCGCCCAATAGCTGACGAAATCCATCTGGTAGGGATGGAGGGCGTTGACGAAGATCGCGGTCGCGCTTGCGAACAGGAAGGCGAGCGCCATCCATCGAGAGGCCCTCGGGAAGAGCGCAGGCGCCGAATGCTCCTCCATCATCGTCTCACACCTCTCCCGGTCGGGACGAGGATTAGGGAAAGCTGGTTAACGGAGCGTTGCCTCGGGCGTTCGCCGATTGCTGCTTCAAGACAAAAAAAGGCCGCCGGTTCCATCGAACGGGCGGCCTCTTTCTTGAAGTGGCGGGAGCTTAGCCCTGGGCTTCCTCTTCGCCTTCGGTCTCGGCCGGAGCCGCTTCTTCCTCGGCGGCGATGGTGCCGGGCTCGGCATTCGCGTCATAATCCTCGGTGAAGCCGGCCTCGTCCTTCTCGAACATCTCGGCCATCACGTCGACGCCCTGCGCCTGGAGCTCGGCCTCTTCGGGCGAGCGGGCGACGTTGACCTGGATGGTGACCGAAACCTCGGGGTGGAGCGAGACCTTCACGTCCTGCACGCCGATCGCCTTGATCGGGCGGTCGAGGACGATCTGGTTCTTCTGGACCTTGTGGCCCTGGGCGTCGAGCGCCTCAACGAGATCGCGGGCCGAGACCGAGCCGTAGAGCGCGCCGGCGTTGGACGCCTGGCGGATCAGCTGGATCTTGGCGCCTTCGAGCCCCTTCGAATCCTTTTCGGCGACCGTGCGACGCTCGGCATTGTCAGCCTCGATCTTCTCGCGATTGGATTCGAAGACCTTGCGGTTCGATTCGTTGGCGCGCAGCGCCTTGCCGTTGGGAAGGAGGAAGTTGCGGGCGTAGCCGTTCTTCACCTTCACCACGTCGCCGATGGCGCCGAGCTTCTCGATGCGTTCGAGCAGAATGATGTCCATGATGTCTGCTCCTTACTTCACGACGTAGGGGAGAAGGCCGAGATGCCGGGCGCGCTTGACCGCCTTGGCGAGCTCGCGCTGCTTCTTGGCCGAAACGGCGGTGATGCGGCTGGGGACGATCTTGCCGCGCTCGGAGACGAAGCCCTGGAGGAGGCGAACGTCCTTATAGTCGATGACGGGAGCGTCCTTGCCGGAGAAGGGGCAGCTCTTGCGGCGGCGGAAAAATGGGCGGGCCATGTGTCTTGTCCTTCTCGCTTAGCTGTCGCGGTCTTCGCGGTCGCGGCGCGGGCCGCGATCGTCGCGGTCGCCCCGTCCGCCGCGGTCGTCACGGCCGCGTCCGCCGCGGTCGCTGCGCTCGTTGCGGCGCATCATCGCCGACGGACCCTGCTCGTGCGCGTCGACCTTGATGGTCATGTAGCGGACGACGTCCTCGTTGATCTGGGTCTGGCGCTCGAGCTCGGCCACGACCGGCGCCGGAGCGTCGACGTCGAGCATCACATAATGCGCCTTGCGGTTCTTCTGGATGCGATAGGCGAGGGAGCGAAGCCCCCAGGTCTCCGTCTTGACGACCTTGCCGCCATTATCCTCGATGATCTTGGTGGCGTTTTCCGCCAGCGCATCGACCTGGGCTTGGGCCAGATCCTGACGCGCGAGAAACACATGCTCGTAGAGAGGCATGGACTCGTGTCCTTCATATTGGCCGATCGCTGACGCCGCACCATGCGAACGCCCCTCCGGCTGTCGTCACGTATTTGTTTGTCGCGATTTCCGAGCCGGCGGCGTTGCCGCCTCGCAATCGCTTCAGTCAATGCAAACCGGGGCTGGAGAAACATGCCCTCCGCCCCGGAAGGCGGCCTAATGGCGGATGAGGGGGCAAAAAGCAAGCCTCCAGAACGATCGCCCGTGCGGCCGGGGCTTACCCAGGATAAGCGATCCCGGCGAAATGTCCCAATGTTCGCAGTCGCCATGGCGATTCCGCCAGCTACGCAACCGCCGAGCGTTGAACCCTTGGCACGCCAGACATCCGCCCAGCAACCCGCGCCCTCTCGCCAAGCTTGCAGACATGCTCATGTTTCGGAACATAACAGAAACAGGCGCCTGTAGGAAAGCCCGGCGCTCGCCGCGCAACGACCGCTTGTGGCCGTTTCACGACGTCTGCTTCCGGCTCGCGAAGCCTGGAAGCCGACGTTCAGCGCGTAGGATTGTAGTGTTCGCTATCACCCCAATGGTCATCCTCGCGGAGGAACTGCTACATGGCGGGCTCGACCTTCAAGGGCGGATCGAGATCCCCGACGAGCCACAGGATGTGACGAGCATCGTCTGCTTCGCCGAGGCCGTCGAGCTGCGTCCTGGACAGTAGGCAAGTAATAGACCGACCCCGACAGGCCAGCATGGCGACGACCGGCCCGAGCGCAAGCGGCTGTGCTCAACCGGTCGTGGCCAGTGCGCGCCCCTCGGCCAGCGCCGCCCGCACGGCGGCCGCCAGGTCGTCGATCCGAAACGGCTTGCGGAGGACGCGATCGGCGGCAACGACCTTGTCCACGGCATCCATGTCGGCGTAGCCGGTGGCAAGGATGATCGGAAGCTCGGGGAGCTGATCACGTATCGCCAGGGTCAGCTCCGCCCCGTTCATTTCCGGCATCGCGAAATCCACGATCATCAGGTCAGGCCGCCCATCGGCCAGGCAATCGAGCGCCTCCATTCCACTGGCCGCCTGCAGCACCGCGAAGCCGAGCATCTCGAGGCACTCGACGAGGAAACGCCGGACGGCGGCATCATCCTCAACGACGAGGATCCGCTCGCGGGCCCCCGGACGCAGCATCCTGTCCGCCGCAGCACTCTCGCCACCGCTCGCCTTCGAGGGGGCGGTTGACGGAAGCCAGATCGATACCATCGAGCCCTCGCCGGGCGAGCTTTTCAGCTTGACGGTCCCTCCTGACTGCCTCGCGATACCGTAGACCTGGCTCAGGCCGAGCCCGGTTCCCTTTCCGACCGGCTTGGTGGTGAAGAAGGGATCGAACACCTTCTCGATCAGCTCGGGCGGGATCCCGGTGCCGGTGTCGCACACGCTTATCACCCCGAACGAGCTCGCCGCTTCACTGCTATCGCCTTCCCCGTCACGTTCCAACGAGGAGCTTATGGTGATGATGCCGCCGTTCGGCATCGCATCGCGAGCATTGATGGCAAGATTGAGCACTGCGAGCTCGAGCTGGTTGGCATCCGCCATCGCCCACGGATCAGACGCCGCGAAACACATTTCGACGCGTGCCTCGGCACCGATCGTCCGCTCCAGGAGATCGCTCATGCCAGAGAGCAGAGCATTGATGTTGACGGGAGCCAGGTCAAGCCGCTGGCTTCGGGAGAAGGCGAGCAGCTGCTGAGTCAGCCTTGCAGCGCGATTTGCCGCTTGAACGGCGAAGCCCGCCTGGCGGATGGTCTTCTCGTCAGACGCCCGTCGCTGGATCATGTCGAGATTGCCCGAGACGACGGTAAGGAGATTGTTGAAGTCGTGGGCGATGCCGCCGGTGAGCTGTCCCATCGCCTCCATCTTCTGGGCCTGCACCAGTGCCGCCTGTGCGCGCTCGCGCTCGGTGATCTCCTGTATCAGCTGGTCATTGGCACGAGACAGCTCGGCGGTGCGCTGGAGGATGCGCGCCTCCAGCGTCGCGTTGAGCTGGGTGAGCCGCTCTTCGGCTTCCTTCAGCTCCTCGAGATGGCTGCGCGCCTCATACTGACGGCGACGGCCGCGCAATGCCGACGACACCGTTCGCAGCAGCGTTTCACCATGGATCGGCCGCTCGAGCAGAATCACATTGCCGAGCTGCTCCAGCATCTGCGCCGCCTCGGGCGGACGGCGGCCGGATCGCTTGGTGGCGAGCAGGACGAACGGGAAGTCGGACCAGGGCGGCTGGCTTGCGAGCGAGGAGACGAGCCCTTCCCGATCCGCGTCGACTAGCGATTCCTCGGTGACCACAGCGGTGCCCGCGCCAGCGGAGAGCTGCTCGGTAAGCTCGGCCACGCTGGTGCAGATGCAACATGCATGGCCCTGCCTGGAGAGGAGCTGGTCGACGACCTGTGCGTCCCGGCCTCGCAGCGCCAGGAGCAGAATCCGTTCCTCCACCGCCTAGCTCTCGGCCGCGGCCGGCTCGGCCGCCAGCAAGGGAGTGGCGCCGCGATAGGCGGGAGCGCCGGTCAGCACGCCTTCGAAATCCTTGAGCGGCTCGCCGACCTCGATTCCGCCTGATGTGAGCTGGAACTCGCGAATGCTCGACTGGTGGGGAGTGACCCGACTTTTGACCACCGACAATGCCTTCAGCAGCGAGCCTTTGGCCTCGAAATAGCGAAACAGGAAGATGGTGTCGGAGAGATAGCTGAGATCGACGTCAGACCGAACATCCCCGACCATGCCGTGCTGGCCCAGGATAAGCATGGTGATCACGCCCTGCTGATTAAGATAGCTAAGCATCTCGTGCATCTGCAGCAGCAGATATTTCTCGCCCGGCATCGCCTGGAGAAAGGCGTTGAGGCTGTCGATCACAAGAAAGCGCACGCCGTCATGCTCGACGGCGCAGCGGACCCGGCTGGCGAACTCCCCCGGCGACAGCTCGGCGGGATCGACCTGCGACAGCTGGAGCATGCCGCTGTTCAGATGCGCCTGAAGATCCATGCTCATCGCGGCGGCGCGGGCAAGCATCGTCGCCCTCCCCTCGTCGAACAGGAAATAGGCCGCCTTATCGCCGCGCTCCATCGCCGTGAGCCCGCAGCGGACCGCGGTGCTCGTCTTGCCTACGCCGGATGGCCCACTCAGCAACGTGTTCGTGCCGGGCGCGAGGCCACCGCCAAGCATTTCGTCCATCCGCGGGATGCCGGTCGAGACCAGGCTGCCGGTGAAGGGACGATGATGCTCCGCCGCTATCAGCCGCGGGAAAACCGCGACGCCGCCGGTCTCGATCTCGAAGTCGTGAAACCCACCGCGATACTTGACCCCGCGCATCTTCACCACCCGCAGCCGCCGCCGCTCGGAGCCGTAGTCGCCGGCGGCCTGCTCGAGAGTGATGACGCCGTGGGCAATGCTGTGCAACTGCAAGTCGTTCGGATCGGAGCTGCGATCGTCGAGCATCAGCACGGTACATTCACGCGTGGAGAAATATTGCTTCAGCGCGAGGATCTGGCGCCGGTAGCGCAACGAGTTCTGCGCGAGCAGGCGAAGCTCGGAGAGACTGTCGAACACCACGCGCCCAGGGCGGAACCGGTCGACGCAGCCCATTACGCCCTTGATCGTCTCGCCTAGCTCGACCTCGGACGGTTCGAGAATCGACTGCTCACTGTCGAGGTCGAGGCCGTCCTCGCTCACAAGCTCGAATATCTCGATGTCATCGAGCGACCAGTTGTGGCTCCGCGCTACCTCCCGCAACTCCGCCGCGGTCTCCGATAAGGTAATGTAGAGACCTCGCTCGCCCGCCTTCGCGCCGTCGAGAAGGAACTGCAGAGCTATGGTCGTCTTGCCGCTCCCGGGCGTGCCTTCGAGCAGATACACGCGGTGGGCGGTGAGTCCGCCACCAAGCACATTGTCGAGATCAGGTATGCCAGTTGAAACGCGCGCGGCGGGTTGGACTCCTTTGGTCGTTGGCTGCATTTATTCCTCATGTTCATGTGCGGTGAAGCTTTCGCTCACGAAACGTATCCGGCGCGAATTGGATGCATCGACCGCCGCCATCCCCCATTGCGGATCGCCGAACTTTGGCCGGCGCTGCGTTAGAGGGTTGAGGTGCAATGGACTTGATAGGCTTGGTCGCCCCGACGGACGCGCACGGCATAGGCGATGATGACCAGGCCCTCTTGCGGCCTCGCCACCCGGGGGTCCCCGACAGCTCGACCTCGTCCCAGCACGGACGTCCCTGAAACCCCTCGATCGCCTACTTCGCGTTCATCAGATATGGCGCTCCCGGCGCCGAACGTCGCCTTGTAGGAACATCATCGGCAGGCTTGTGCGTCCGGAATGGGCGCAATGCCGCCATGAAGGAGCGACCAGGCCGACCCGTTGGTGACCGGCTCCGCAGCGCCCCGTCAACACTCCCCAATCGCTTGCGCCTCGCGTCCGGCCCGCTTACCAGCCGCCGCGAAACAGGAGGCACGAGCGATGCGCGCATTCATTTTTCCGGGGCAGGGGAGCCAGGCGGTCGGCATGGGCCGCGCGCTTGCGGAGGCGAGCGCGGTGGCGCGCGCCTTGTTCGAGGAAGTGGATGATGCGCTGGGGCAGAATCTCGCCCGGCTGATGGCCGAGGGGCCGATCGAGGAGTTGACGCTGACCGAGAACGCGCAGCCGGCGATCATGGCCAATGCGGTCGCGACTTTGCGCGTGTCGGGCATCGCCGTCGACAAGGCGGATTTCGTCGCCGGCCACAGCCTGGGCGAATATTCCGCCTTGTGCGCGGCCGAGGCGTTCGACGTGGCGACGACGGCGCGGCTGCTGAAGCTGCGCGGAAAGGCGATGCAGGCGGCGGTCCCGGTGGGCGAAGGCGCGATGGCGGCGTTGCTCGGCCTGGGGCTGGAGGCCGCGCAGGAGGTCGCCGCCGAGGCGGCGCAAAGCGAGGTCTGCACCGTCGCCAACGACAATGACCCGGGTCAGGTGGTCGTGTCCGGCCACAAGGGCGCGGTCGATCGGTCGCTGGAGATCGCCAAGGCCAAGGGCGCCAAGCGGGCGCTGCTGCTCCCTGTCTCCGCGCCGTTCCATTGCCCGCTGATGCAGCCCGCCGCCGACGCGATGGCGAAGGCGCTGGGCGAAGCGGATATCCGGCCGCCGTCGGTCCAGGTCTACGCCAATGTGACGGCGGCCCCGACCGGCGATCCCGCCGAGATTCGGCGACTGCTGGTCGAACAGGTGACCGGCATGGTCCGCTGGCGCGAGAGCGTGGCGGCGATGGCCGAAGCGGGGGTCACGCATTTCGTAGAATTCGGCGGCAAGGTTCTCTCCCCGATGGTCAAGCGCATCGCGCCCGACGTGAAGACGACCAGCGTGATCTCGATGGATGACATCGAAGCGCTGGTGAAGGAGATTTAGGTTCACGCGGAGGCGCGAAGAAGAAAGGGAGGCGCGGAGAGGGTGAAGGAGATTGACGAGATCACCGGCGACGTCCTCGACGTGGCGCTGCGTCTTCATCGCGAGCTTGGGCCAGGTTTGCTGGAATCGGTGTACGAGACACTGCTTGCGCGCCGACTTCAGAGCTTTGGCTATGATGTTGTCTCTCAGCAGCTGATCAGCGCGGAGTTTGAGGGCGCTCGTTTCGAGGCGGCGTTCCGGGCCGATCTTCTCGTCGATGGGCGGCTGCTCATCGAGGTGAAGTCGGTGGAACGGTTGCTGCCGGTCCATAGCAAGCAGCTGCTGACCTATTTAAGACTGATGAAGCAGCCCGTTGGGCTGCTTATAAACTTTGGCGGCGAAACCTTGAAGGAAGGGATAAGGCGGGTCGTCAATGAGTATCGTCCCTCCGCGCCTCTCCCTTCTTTTCCGCGCCTCCGCGTGAACGAGCCTTCTTCAGGAGTCTGATCATGTTCGACCTATCGGGAATGACCGCTTTGGTTACCGGGGCTTCGGGGGGGATCGGGTCCGCCGTTGCGACGGCGTTAGCGGGGCAGGGCGCGCGGGTGGCCGTTTCGGGTTCGAATGGGGAGAAACTGGAGGCGTTCCGTGCCGGGCTCGGCGGCGATCATGTCGGGCTTGTCTGCAATCTCTCGGATGCCGCCGCCGTCGACGCGCTCGTTCCGCAGGCGGTGGAAGCGCTGGGCAAGCTCGACATCCTGGTCAACAATGCCGGCGTCACCCGCGACAATCTCGCCATGCGGATGAAGGACGAGGAATGGTCGGACGTCATCCGCATCAATCTCGAAGCCGCTTTCCGGCTTGCGCGGGCGGCGTTGAAGCCGATGATGCGGGCGCGGCACGGGCGCATCATCTCGGTGACGTCCGTGGTCGGGGCAACCGGCAATCCGGGGCAGGCGAACTATGCCGCGTCCAAGGCGGGCCTCGTCGGCATGTCCAAGGCGCTGGCGCAGGAAGTGGCGAGCCGGGGCATCACCGTCAATTGCATCGCGCCGGGGTTCATCGCCTCGCCGATGACCGACGCGCTGGGCGACGCGCAGAAGGAGGCCTTGCTCACGCGCATCCCGGCTGGCAAGCTGGGCGAGGGGAACGACGTTGCCGCGGCCGCCGTTTACCTGGCGAGCCGCGAGGCCGCTTACATGACGGGCCAGACCCTCCATGTGAACGGCGGAATGGCGATGCTCTAGGCGACGATTCAGTAACGCTTTCAAAAGCCACGACTTGTTCCCGGCCACTTGCCAGCAGGCGCTGCGAGCGGCTAGGGCGAATACAAACAATATCTAGGGAAGGTACATATATGAGCGAGACCGCCGAGCGCGTTAAGAAGATTGTCGTCGAGCATCTCGGCGTCGAAGCCGACAAGGTCACCGAGGAAGCGAGCTTCATCGACGATCTCGGCGCCGACAGCCTGGACATCGTCGAGCTGGTCATGGCGTTCGAAGAGGAGTTCGGAGTCGAGATTCCGGACGACGCCGCCGAGAAGATCGCCACCGTCAAGGACGCGATCGACTATATCGAGACGAACAAGGCCTGAGCCGCAAGGTTCGACGGCCGGCCCGCCCCTTCGGCGCCGCTGCGCGGCGTAGCTCAGGACAGGCTTCGAGCCGTGGTTTCAAAGCGGCTCCCCGTCCAAGGTCGGGGGGCCGCTTTTGTCTGATTACAGGAGTTTTCCGCAATGCGCCGCGTAGTCGTCACCGGTCTCGGACTCGTCACCCCGCTGGGCGCGGACGTGGAGACCAGTTGGAAGAACATCCTGGCGTCGAAAAGCGGCGCCACCCGCATCACCCGCTTCGACCCCACCGACTATGCCTGCCAGATCGCCTGCGAGGTGAAGGCGCCGGAGCATGAATGGGGCTTCGACCCGGGCAAGCGCGTCGACCACAAGGTCCAGCGCCAGGTCGATCCGTTCATCGTTTATGGCATCGACGCCGCGGGCCAGGCGCTGGAGGATGCCGGCCTTGCCGACATGAGCGAAGAGGAACGCTATCGGGCCGGCGTCTCGATCGGTTCGGGTATCGGCGGCTTGCCCGGGATCGAGAAGGAATCGATCATCCTCCATGAGAAGGGTCCGCGCCGGGTCAGCCCGCATTTCGTCCATGGCCGCCTCATCAATCTCATCTCCGGCCAGGTCTCGATCAAATATGGGCTGATGGGCCCGAATCATGCGGTCGTGACCGCCTGTTCGACCGGCGCCCATTCGATCGGCGACGCCGCGCGGATGATCGCACTCGACGATGCCGACGTGATGCTGGCCGGCGGCGCCGAGAGCGCCTTGTGCCCCCTCGGCATCGCCGGATTCGCGCAGGCGCGGGCCTTGTCGACCCAGTATAACGACCAGCCCGAAAAGGCGTCGCGCCCCTATGACAAGGGCCGTGACGGCTTCGTCATGGGCGAGGGCGCCGGCGTCGTCGTGCTCGAGGAATATGAGCGGGCGAAGGCGCGCGGCGCGACCATCTATGCCGAGCTGGTCGGCTACGGCATGTCGGGCGACGCCTATCACGTCACCGCGCCCCATCCGGAAGGCGCCGGCGGCTTCCGCGCGATGGAAGTGGCGATGAAGCGCTCCGGCCTCGATCTCGCCGATATCGATTATATCAACGCCCACGGCACCTCGACCCCGCTTGGGGACGAGCTCGAGCTCGGCGCGGTCCGCCGCCTGTTCGGCAATCATGTCGGCGACCTGTCGATGAGTTCGACCAAGTCGGCGATCGGCCATTTGCTCGGCGGCGCCGGCGCGGTGGAGGCGATCTTCTGCATATTGGCCCTGAGGGACCAGATCGTGCCGCCGACGCTCAACCTCGACGATCCAAGCGAGGGCACGGCCGGCGTCGACCTCGTTCCGCACGTCGCCAAGGAGCGTAGGGTCAAGGCGGTGCTCAACAACAGCTTCGGCTTTGGCGGCACCAACGCCAGCCTCGTCATGCGATCGGTCTGAAGCTCCGTGCGATGAAGCGATGGCTGCTGATCCTGGTCGGAGCGGCCGCCTTGCTCGCCCTCGGCAGCTATTGGGCGCTCTGGGCCAGCGCCGGCCCGGCGGAAGGCCCGCACACCGTGATCGTCGAGGAGGGTGCCAGCCTCGCCGACGTGGCCGATGAGCTCGATACGATGGGCGTGATACCGGGCAACGCCAGGACGTTCCTGGGCATGGCGCGGCTGTTCGCGTCGGACGATCCGATCCAGGCCGGCGAGTTCCTGATCCCCGAGGGGACGAGCGCCGCCGCCGTGCTCGACCTCCTTCAGCATGGCCGGCCCGTGCAGCGGCTGGTGACGATACCGGAAGGTATGCCGTCGATCCTCGTCCATGAACGGCTGATGGCGGTGCCGCTGCTGACCGGGACGATATCCGTTCCGGAAGAAGGCTCCATCCTTCCCGACAGCTACAGCTATCGGCGGGGCGAGAGCCGCGCCGCGGTGGTGAAGCGCATGCAGCAAGCGATGACGAGGGAGCTGGACGCCCTGTGGGCGAAGCGGCAGCCGCATTCTGCCGTTTCCAGCAAGCGCGACGCGATCATCCTCGCCTCGATCGTCGAGAAGGAGACCGGCAAGCCTTCCGAGCGCCGCATGGTCGCCGGCGTCTATTCCAACCGGCTGAGGCAGGGCATGAAGCTCGATGCCGATCCCACCGTCATCTATCCGATCACCCGGGGCAAGCCGCTCGGCCGCCGCATCCTGCGATCGGAGCTGCAAGCCGACAATGGCTACAACACTTATGCGCGGGCGGGCCTTCCCGACGGACCGATCGCCAATCCAGGACGACAATCGATCGCCGCCGTGCTGAACCCGGAGCGGACGGATGCGCTCTACTTCGTGGCCGACGGCACCGGCGGGCATATCTTCGCGACCACGCTGGCCGAACACAATGCCAACGTCCGCAAATGGTATTCCATCCGCCGCGCCCGCGGCGAGATGTAGGGCCTAGTGCGGGATGCGGTTACATGGAATCGTCACCCTGAACTTGTTTCAGGGTCCACCTACCGACCCGTCATGTGCCTCGGATATGGATGCTGAAACAAGTTCAGCATGACGAGATGGTGCAATCCAAACTCATCATGCCCTAGCCGAGCCAGCCGCGCCTGACGCCGATATTGGCGAGCCAGACGAGCGCGGCCCCGACGAGGATGACGATGATCGGCATGATCGCGGCCGAACCGCCGATCGCGTCCATCGCTCCGCTGAGCAGCAGCCACCAGGTGAATTGAACGACGATTCCGATCAGCGAGAGGATTAGCAGCGGCCGGGCCCAGGCCTTGCCCAGCAGCAGGCCCAGCGCGCCGACGGCCCCGGCGAAAACCGCGACCGCGTAGGCCGCCGTCGCCCAGATCGGCATGCTGCCCGAGAGACTGCGCTCGACTTCGCTCATCCCGCCAGGGTCGCTTGGCAGGATGCCGACATGCATCAGATAGGTGGAAACTCCGAACAGCTCCCAGAGCAAAGCGAGGATGGCCAGGATACGGAACCAGACCGGCGGCCGTGCGATTGCAGCTTCGTTCATGTTCGATCTCCCCACGTCAACCTCGGGAGGATGCTCGTTTCGGAGCCGATATGCAATCCGTGCTCAGCGCAGGCGCCGTCGCTCCGCTACGGGGCTGCGGATCGCGACCGCGGAGAGTGGCTCCACCGTTACATTGCCGGAAAAAGCGGTGGCGTGGATCAGGTCGGCCTCGTTGGCCATCATCCCGACATGGCCCTCGAAGAAGATGAGGTCGCCGCGCACGAGGCCGGCCTGGTCGGGGAGCCTTTCGCCGAGCGCGCGCTGCTGGTCGCTGTCGCGCGGCGCATGGACACCGCACAGGCCGAGCGAGAGCTGGACGAGGCCGGAGCAATCGATGCCGTGAACGCTGCGGCCGCCGAGGAGATAGGGTGCGCCGAGGAGCCGCTCGGCGACATGGACCGGATCATGCTCCCAGGCATCGAGCTCGCGGACCTGGGTGTAGGGGAGGAAGCCGCTGTCGGTGGCGACGAAGCCGTGGTTTTCGTGACCGGAAAGACGGGAGCCCATCGGCAGATGGGCGATAGCCGGCGCGTGGATGTCGGCTTCGGGCAGGATCGGCGCGGTGGCCGCGGCGACGATATGGGTGGGCGCCAGCGGTTCGACGAGGGCGATCGCCTCGACATAGCCGACATAATGATCGGCGCGGCAATAGCCCCAGGCCCAGTGGCCCGAGATTTCGAGGACGGCGAAGCCTTCGCCGGGCAGAAGCTCGGATGAGGGCTGTCCGTCCGCGGAGGGAACCGGATAGACAAAGGCAGCGCGCGACCCGCAGCAGCGCAAGAACGGCCGTGCATAATGGGGAGCGAAAAGCTGGCCGGCCAAAGCGATGTCGGCGATGTCGCGGCGATAGGCATGCACCCGCTCGTCGAGGATGATCGAGGGGCCGCTTAAGGTGAAGCGCTCAGCTGTGCTGGAGGATGAAGCCTCGTTCCTTGCCGGAACGGCGGGACCCGCCGTCCTGCTCGATATTTCGTTCGAACCCGTCAAGGAAATCCTGTCCTGTGCTGGTCTTGGCGACGAAGACGTTCCGTCGATCCGCCTCGTCGCGGACCCGCCGCAGATAGCCGAGCGAGCCCAAAGTATTCAAGGCGCGCGTGATGACCGGTTTCGAGACGCCCAATATGTGCGCCAGGCCACGGACAGTATGCGGCCCGGGAGTGAGATAAACCAGCAACATCAGCGCCATCTGGCGGTTGGTCAGGTCGGGCTGTCCTGACCGCACATAGGCGATCAATGTCTGCATCCAGTTCTTGAGCGCGCGTTCTGACACGATGTTTCTCCGATTTCGCGCGGGTCACGTTACGGAGCTATAACCAGTCAGACGGCAAATCGTTTCGTTAACCACCCGGAATTTCGACGCAAAGACAGGTGAACCCGTCTCAGCGCCGATAGCGTTCGCCGAGCATATGCCAGGCCGCTCGCAGACCCAAAGCGTCGCCGCCCTTGGGCCGGCCGGGCTTGGCGGCGGGCCGCCAGGCGAAGGTGTCGAAATGCGCCCAGGCGATATTTTCGGGCACGAACTTCTGGAGGAACAGGGCCGCCGTCACCGCCCCTGCCATCGGGCTGTCGGCGGCATTGCCAAGATCGGCGACGTCGGACGAGAACATCTCCTCATAATGCTTCCACAGCGGCATCCGCCAGACCGGGTCGGAGACCGTTGTCCCGGCATCCAGAAGCGCGTCGGCCAGTTCGTCGCGGTTGGCGAACAAGGCAGGGAGATCCGGGCCGAGCGCTACCCGCGCGGCGCCGGTCAGGGTCGCGAAGTCCAGGATCAGCTCGGGCGTCGCTTCCGCCGCCTTGGTAAGGGCATCGCCGAGGATGAGCCGGCCTTCGGCGTCGGTATTGCCGATCTCCACGCTGAGGCCCTTGCGGCTCTTCAATATGTCGCCGGGGCGGAAGGCCGCGCCGGAGATGGCGTTCTCGACGGCGGGGATGAGGAGATGCAGCCGGACAGGGAGGCGGCTCCTCATGACCAGCCGCGCGAGCGCGAGCGCGTGGGCCGCGCCGCCCATATCCTTCTTCATCAGGCGCATGCCGGCGGCGGGTTTGATGTCGAGGCCGCCCGAATCGAACACCACACCCTTCCCGACGATGGCGAGGCGCGGGTTCTTGGGGTCTCCCCATTCGAGCTCGATCAGCCGCGGCGCGCGGTCGGCGGTCGCGGCGGCGCCGACGGCGTGGATCATCGGATATCCCGACGAAAGCGCGGCGCCCGATGTGACCGTGACGGTCGCGCCGCATTCGGATGCGACATCTTCCGCCGCCTTCTGGAGCTCGGCGGGGCCGAGATCGCCCGCGGGCAGGTTGACGAGGTCGCGAACCAGGTACGTCGCTTCCGCCAGCAGCACCGCCTCCTCGATCCGCGCCGGATCGTCGGTGAGGAGGGTTCGTGGTCCCTTCCTCGACGGCTCCCTTTTGTACCGGTCGAACCGGTACTGGCCGAGCAGCCAGCCCAGCACGGCCGGACCGGGGCCGCCGCCGGCGACGCGGTAGGTGCCCTCCGGCAACAGGTCGGCGGCCTTGGAGAGACACCAGACGCTGGGATCGGCGACATTGGCGACGCCGAGCACGGCGGACCATTCGCCCGGCTTCTCGCCGGGAAGCGTGGCGAATTGATAACCGTCCGCCTTGAACCCCTGCGCGCCGACAGCCTGGCGGGCCCGCTCCGGCTGGCCATTCAGCCATTCGTCGAAGATGGTCTTGTCGACGAGGTGGAGAGGAGTGGCGGGCTGGCCCTGGTCGGGTTTCAGGAGCGCGTTCAGGTCGGTCATGCGGCGATGGGGACTCCGAAGAGGTCGTGTTCGTCCGCATCTTCGACGAGGACGGAGACGATGTCACCCTGCTTGAGGTGCGTCGCATCGCGAAGGTGGACTTCGCCGTCGATCTCGGGTGCGTCGGCCTTGGAGCGGCCCGTCGCGCCGCCTTCGCCGTCGGCGAGGTCGATGATGACGTCCAAAGTCCGGCCGATCTTGGCCCGCAGCTTGGCGGCGGAGATGGCGGCCGTCCTTTCCATCAGACGCGCATAGCGCTCTTCCTTGACTTCCTCCGGCACCGCCCCGGGAAGATCGTTGGCGGCGGCTCCCTCGACCGGCTCAAAGCGGAACGCCCCGACGCGATCGAGTTGGGCCTCGTCGAGCCAGTCGAGCAGATACTGGAAGTCCGCCTCGGTCTCGCCCGGGAAGCCGACTACGAAGGAGGAGCGGATGGTGATGTCGGGCGCGATCTGGCGCCAGCCTTTGATGCGCTCCAGCACCTTGGCTTCGTTCGCGGGCCGCTTCATCGCCTTCAGCACCGACGGCGCCGCGTGCTGAAAGGGAATGTCGAGATAGGGGAGGACCAAGCCCTCCGCCATCAGCGGGATCACCTTGTCGACGTGCGGATAGGGATAGACGTAATGGAGGCGCACCCAGGCGCCCAATTTGCCCAACTCGCGGGCGAGGTCGGTCATGTGGGCGCGAACTTCTCCGCCCTTCCAGGGCCAGCTCGCATGGCGGAGGTCGACGCCGTAGGCCGACGTGTCCTGGCTGATGACCAGCAATTCCTGCGTCCCCGCCGCGACCAATTTCTCGGCCTCGCGCAGGATCGCGTCCGGGCGACGGCTGACGAGGTCGCCGCGCAGGCTGGGGATGATGCAGAAGGCGCAGCGATGGTTGCAGCCCTCGGAGATCTTCAGATAGGAATAATGGCGCGGCGTGAGCTTCAGGCCACCTTCCGGCACCAGGTTGAGGAAAGCGTTGGGCGGCATCGGCGCGGCGTCGTGGACGGCGCCGACGACGCTTTCATATTGATGCGGCCCGGTCACGGCGAGCACCTCCGGGAAGCGGGCGCGGATCACCTCCGCTTCCTTGCCCATGCAGCCGGTGACGATGACGCGCCCGTTCTCGGCGATTGCCTCGCCGATCGCGGCCAGGCTCTCCTCCTTGGCCGAATCGAGGAAGCCGCAGGTATTGACCAGCACCACGTCGGCCTGATCGTAATCGGGCGACAGCGCATAGCCGTCGCTCCTCAGCTTGGTGAGAATGCGTTCGGAATCGACCAGCGCCTTGGGGCAGCCGAGCGAAACCATGCCGACCTTGGGCGGGGAGGGGAGCTGAATGGCCATGAGTGGCGCACAGATAGGGGCAAGAGCGGCTTTTTCCTAGAGCACCCGTCAATTTCACCAGGCGGATTGGCAGGTTGTCTGAGCTTCGGCGCGGCGCTCAGCCGGCCTGGCGTTCCACCGCCGATGTCGGCAATATCTCGACGATGACGTCGCCGGGGATGAGCAAGTCCACTTCGGGCTCCCAGAAGCCGTAGGGCTTGCCGGCGCGGTAGACGCGGACGCCTATGCCCTCCGACACCTCCTTCAGCGACTTGCCGTGCTGATCGGGCCCGACCATCCGCTCGGCCAGCTTGACCCGGCCGTGGGTGGTCGCGAGGTCGGCGAGATAGTCGGCGATGTGCGCGCCGTGGGTGGAGCCGGCGAGCAGCAGGCCGGCGAAGCTCACCGGGTTGATGACCGTCGTCGCCCCCGCCTGCCGCGCCAGCAGCTCGTTGTCGGCGTTGCGCACCGCGACACTGATCGGGATCGATGGAGCGAGGTGCCGCGCGGTGAGCGTCACCAGGATCGAGGTATCGTCGCTTCCGGCCGAGACGATCATCGCGCGTGCGCTTTCGATGCGCACCGCCTGGAGCGTCTTGTCCCGGGTGGCGTCTGCCTCCATCACCGCGCAGCCCAGCGACTCGGCCCGTTCGAGCGCTTCGGAGTCCCCGTCTATGACGACGAGGTCCGACGGCGGGGTGCCGCGGGCGATGATCTCGTCGACGGCTTCCGAGCCGCTGGTGCCGAAGCCGGCGACGACGATGTGATCGCTGAGCTTTCCCTGAATGCGTGCCATGATCCATTTGTCCCATGTTCGGCGGAAGATGAACTGATAAGCGGTGCCGATGAAGATCAGCACGAAGAAGACGCGGATCGGCGTGACGATCAGCGCGTCGAACATGCGCGTGCGGTCGGTGACCGGCGCGATGTCGCCATAGCCGGTCGTGGTGATGCTGATCATCGTGAAATAAACGACGTCGCTGAAGCTCACATGGCCGTCGAAATTGTCCCTGAGGCCGGCGCGATCGAACCAGTGGACCGCGATGGCGAAGGCGATCAGACCGAGGATGAGGAGCACCCGCCAGCCGATCTGCGCCCAGACCGGAATACGACTCCTGCGCCGCAGGGAAACCCGGTCGGGGCCTCTGGGCCGCCGCCGCCGCATCAGGGATAGAGTTCCGCCAGCCGGCCCAGCGATGGACCATGAGTGAGATCCAGATGCAACGGCGTCACCGCCACATAGCCGTCGGCTATGGCCTCCAGATCCGTGGAATGGCTGGGCGTCGAGATCATCGGGCCGAGGCCGAACCAGAAATAATCATAGCCGCGCGTGTCGGTCCGCTGGACGAGCTTCAGCCGGCCATAGTCGCGCAGCCCCTGCTGGACGACCCGAACGCCTTTCACGTCGCCCGGGGGCAAAGCGGGGAAGTTGACGTTGACCAGGGTGCGCGGCGCCATCGGCGTCGAAATCAGCGGGCGCAGCACCTGTTCGGCCCACGCCTCGGCGGCGGCGAACGGCACGGTGTCGCCCATGCCCTCCCTGGCATAGCTCTGGCTGAGCGCGATCGAAGGGATGCCGGCAAGAGCGCCCTCCATCGCCGCCGACACGGTGCCCGAATAGGTGACGTCCTCGCCCAGATTGGCGCCGCGGTTGACGCCGGAGAGGACCAGATCGGGCGGATCGTCCTTCATGATGTGGGCGATCGCCATCATCACCGAATCCGTCGGCGTGCCGGTGACGCAGAAGCGGCGCTCGCCGAGACGGCGAAGCCGCACCGGCAGGGTAAGGGTCAGCGAATGGCCGGCGCCCGATTGCTCCTCGGTCGGCGCGACGATCCAGATATCGTCGGAAAAGGTCCGCGCGATCTTCTCCAGCACCTTGAGGCCGGTCGCGTTCACGCCGTCATCGTTGGTGAGCAGGATCCGCATCGGCCCAAGGCTATGGCCCTCGCCTTGGCCTGAAGCAAGCCTTTGGCCGGGCAACTATCGGCGCGTTTCCGGCGTTGTCCGGCAAAGTCAGAAGGAGATTGAAATGCAGGTTCCGCACAACAGCTTCGTGGTCGTCGCCGATGGCGAGAAGATGCTTTTCTTCCGCAACGAGGGAGACACGGACTATCCGAAGCTGGAGGTGGAGAGGAAGCGCGAGCAGGATAATCCCCCCGACCGCGACCAGAAGAGCGACGGCCCGGGCCGGGCCTTTTCGAGCGTCGGAAGCGCCAGAAGCGCCTTCGAGGAAGCCGATTTCCACCAGCTCGAGGAGAACCGCTTCGCCGCCGAGACCGCGGAGATGCTCAAGCAGCGCGCGCTGCGCAACGATTTCGATTCGCTGATCGTGGTGGCGCCGCCGCGCACATTGGGCGAGCTTCGCAAACATTATCACAAGGAGGTCGAGAAAAGGCTCGCCGGCGAGATCGCCAAGGATCTGACCGGCCATCCGGTCGAGGAGATTGAAAAAATCATCCGGGCGGAATAGCCTGCGGGCGTGGCCGGCTGAAGGCGGCGACGCTCCCCACCATAAAGCGAGACAGTTTCTGTTCAGTCTCACTGCTTTATAGTGGGTCAGGCAACCATTCAGGAGAGATCATGACCATCCGCAATATTTTTCTCGTTTCCGCGGCCATGCTGGCTTCGGCCGCGCTGGCGCAGCCGGCTTTGGCCCAGACGGCTCCCGCGGCCGCCCAGGCGGCGATGACCGTCGGCGCCAAAGTGGCCGACACCGCCGGCGGCGAAGTCGGCACGATCACCTCGGTCGACGGCGAGTTCGTCATCCTCAAGACCGACCGCCACGAGGTTCGCCTGCCGGTCGCTTCCTTCACCGCCGTCGAGGACGGCTACATCATGGCGATGACTCGCGCCGAGGTGAATGCCGCCGTCGAGCAGACATTGGCCTCCGCCGACAATCTGCTGACGGTCGGCGCGATGGTCCACGACACGAGTGGGGGTGTCGTCGGCTCGGTCGAGAAGGTCGACGCCCAGTTCGCCACGGTGAAGCTCGCCAGCAGCACCCTCGTGCAGCTGCCGGTCTCGGCGTTCGGCCCGGGCCAGAGCGGCCCGGTGATCGCGATGACGGCCGCCGAGCTCGAGGCCCAGGCCGGGGCCGCCACTCCGGCCGATGTCACGGCCGACACCGCCGCCGGCGCCGCCACTGAGGCCGCCGAATAAGCGACGTCCTGCCGGAAACAAGCGAAGGCCGCGCCTGAAGGGTCGGGCGCGGCCTTCTTCCTGTCCGGACTTCCGGGTGCTTATCCCGCCGAGCGGGCCAGCCTCCTCCGCGCGACCAGGGCAGCCGCGGCGGCGCCGAACAGGATGATGATGGGCGGTGCCGGCACCGGCACGCCGCCGGTCGAGGTGGTGGTCGAACCACCGCTCGAAGTCGAAGAGCTGGTGCTGCTCGACGTGGAGGAGCTCGTGCTGCTCGAAGTCGACGAACTGGTGCTGGTGCTCGTCCCGCCGCCGAAGCTGCTCGAGCTCGTGCTTGTCGAACTGCCGCCGGTGGATGTGCTCGTCGACGCCGTGAAGATGACGTTGCCGCTGCTGCTGCCTCCGAAGAAGCCGCCGCTGAAGAAGCCGCTGCCGAAGCCGCCGCTCGGACCGCCGCCGGTTACCACCGCCGCGCCACCGCCGCCGCCACCGCCCGGCATCACGACCGGCGGGAGCATTGGAAGCTGGGGCGCGGGCGCGTAGCTCACCGTGCGGGTGGTGACGGTGCTGCCGGGCGTCACCCTGCATTCGGTCTTCGCGACCTTCGCGATCTTCCGCGGGATCCGCTTGGTGTTGTAGGAACGCTTGACCGTCTTGGCGTTCGCCTTCTTGACGAGCGCGGGACGGGTCGGCGGATTGTCGACCGCGTGGACGGCGCCGCCGCCGATGATTGCCCCGCCGCAAGCGCAGGCCGCCAATTTCGCCAAGGCCATCTTTACCGACATGACATCTACCCTGTTCCGCGCTCCTGCCGCCGCCGGTAAGTTGACCCTGATCAACCGGAAGCCGCGTCGAGCTATGGAAACAGAGATGCCAAAGAAGCGCGGAAGAGCAAGCGCGTTAACCACGATGTACCGCCGATGACGGGACAAAACGGGCTTTCGGGCTTGTTCCGTCCCAACTGGGGACAGACTGTCATCAGGGGTGAACGCGCTTTTGTCCCAAGCTCTTTCATCGTCGTGGTTAATCGGCCGATTTCGACTCGGGGAGGGATGCGAGTCGCGGATGTTTCGTTCGGCGCGGATGGACCCCAATCGCCACGCGGGCGACAAAAATGTCACGCTTCCCTGGCAAATCCCATGCCTTTTTCAACCGCATTATGAGTGACTTGTGCTTCCCCTGTCGCGAAGCTATAGGCGCGCTGGGGCAGGTGCCGACGAAGTCGCAACATAGCGAACGGGGCATCGGGTTTGCGGGCGGCGCAAAGGCCGCGCGCCGAACGAGTGGAGGGGTTTATGGCTACGGCTCTCAGCGAAGTTTACGATCCGCGACGCAATCCGGCTCTGGCGATGGAGCCCGACGCAGGCTACCGGCCGAACGCCGGCGAAACGTTCATGAATTCCGTGCAGCTCGCTTATTTCCGCAGGAAGCTGCTCGACTGGAAAGAGGCGATCGTGCGGGAATCCCGCGATACGATGGCCCAGCTGAAAAGCGGTCCGATCCGCGAGGCGGACGTCACCGACCGCGCCTCCAGCGAGACCGACTGGGGCATCGAGCTGCGCACCCGCGACCGCCAGCGCAAGCTCATCGCCAAGATCGACGCGGCGCTGCGCCGGATCGAGCAGGGCGAATATGGCTATTGCGAAGTGACCGGCGAGCCGATCTCGCTGGCCCGGCTGGAAGCGCGGCCGATCGCGACGATGACGGTCGAGGCTCAGGAGCGGCACGAGCGACAGGAGCGCGTTTCGCGCGACGACTGACGTCGCGCGCCGACGTTAACGCGATCGCGACCTTTGATCGCTAAGGCGGGCTTTGGCCGCGCGCAGGCGGCCATGAAGGTGCCTGTCATGATCGAGACCAAGATTAGCAGGGGTAAGAGCGCGGACGCGGCCAGCCGCCGCGCATCCAGCCGCGACAGCCTGTTCCTTTCCGCCACCATCCGCCGCGTCCAGGATCCGGCGGTCGATCTGACGCCGGTGCGGGTCCGCAATCTGTCGGCGATCGGCCTGATGGCGGATTATCTGGACGTTGCCATCGCCGGCGACCCGGTCGTCGTCACGTTACGGGGCATCGGCGCGGTGTCCGGCAAGGTGGCCTGGGTCAAATCCGGGCGCATCGGCATCAACTTCGATGTCGAAGTCGATCCGCTCAAGGCCCGCAAGCCGGTGGTCCGGCCGGCGGCGCCGCCGATCAGGCGGCGCCCCCTCTAAGGCCAGTTCGACAAGGGTCGAATCGCTCTGGGTATTCCAGCTGCGATTTCCGAGCGGCTGGCTGATCCAGCCGGCTCGAAAACGCTCCAGGCGGCTCGGGCGCTAAAGGCCTTGGAGCGCCTCTTTCACTCTCAGCTTCTCTTTCTTCAATCGGGAGATCGTGGCCATGTCCGGATGGGGTCGCTGATTCTCTTCGGTGATGCGCGCGTCGAGACCAGCATGCTTGGTTTCCAGTGCGGACATATGCGCGTTCTGCATTCCCATCTCCTCTGCATGGCTGTCGGTATGAACGATTAGAACGTCGATTCCGGCGTTTGTCTCCTCCGATAAGACGGTCGCCCATGCCTGTACGACGACCCGTTCATGGCCTATCTATACCCCAGAATATGAAGCTTGAGTAGCGGGGAGCGAGAGGCATGACGGCACTCGAGGGCGGCGATCCGGCCGCGGCGTCCAGGCTGGCGCAGCTGAAGATGGAGCATCGCGATCTTGACGCCGCGATCGAAGCGCTTCGCGCCACGCTTTCCTCCGACCAGCTCCAGCTCGCCCGCCTCAAGCGACGCAAGCTCCGGCTGAGGGACGAGATCAGCGAGCTCGAGGACCAGCTCGTCCCCGACATCATCGCCTGAGACCCGTGTCGTTCGCAGAAGCGGACGTGTCGTTCGTCGAAAATCGCCCCGAACGACTTCGAGGGACGGCAATTTCGTGATACATTGTAACTCTCTCTCAAAGGAGGTCGCAATGTACGTCAAGGCTATGATCCTCTTGGGCGCTTCGCTGGCGTTGCCCGCCGCCGCTTTCGCCGCGTCGACCACGATCATGGGCAGCAATCCCCAGGCGCGAGCCTGCTATCTGGCCGCCGAAGCCACCGAATATTCGGATCCGCAGGCGGACGCTCTGGCTATCTGCAACAAGGCGCTCGGAAACCAGGCGCTCAGCTATCAGGACCAGCTCGCGACTCACGTCAATCGCGGCATCGTCGAATTCCGGCTGGGCATGTTCGACCGCGCCCTTCAGGATTTCGACGCGGCGCTGGCGATCGAGCCGAACCAGCCGGACGCTCTCATCAACAAGGGCATCACCATGCTGGCCAGCGGCGCCGGCATCGAGGAGTCGCTGCGGCTGCTCGACGCGGGCCTCGCCGGCGATCCGCACCGGCCCTGGGTCGGCTATTACGGCCGCGCGGTCGCGCATGAGCTCGCCGGACGCGACGCGGCGGCTTACGAGGATTACAAGCAGGCGCAGGAACTGAAGCCCGGCTGGGCGCTCGCCCGCCAGGCGCTCGCCCGCTTCTCGGTCAGCTGAGGCAATTTACCTTCTTTCGCCGTTCACCGCGGCCTCGCCTTGTGGCACAGTCGGTGAATGGCGATTGAGGAAGCCCGCAGCCGGATGACGCCCAGGCTGATAGATTCGCTTTATGTCGAGGCGATGGTGCTCGCCGACGAGGCGCGCGCTTATTTCGACCGCAACGGCCGCGACGACCGGATGGCGCTCGATCCGTTGGTGCGAGTCGGTTTTTCGTGCGAGTCGCTCAAGGTGACGACCCGGCTCATGCACATCATCGCCTGGCTGCTCACCCAGCGCGCGGTCGAAGCCGGCGAACTGACCCCGGTCCAGGCGCGCAAGCCCGCGCGGCGCCTGGGCGACGCGACCGACAGCGACCCCCTTTTGCTGGAGCAGCTTCCCGGCGCCGCCCTCCAGCTCGTCCAGGCGAGCAGCGAGCTTTACGCCCGGGTCCGGCGCCTCGACGAGGGAAGCGGCGGCATCGAGCCGCAGCCGAGCCCCGCGCGAAGCCTGCTCAGCCGCCTCGAGCGCTCGCTCTGATATTGCTTGCCGGTCCCCGGCGGCGCTAGCATCCTCCACCATGAAGCGGTTCGAATTCAGCTACGGCCCCAGACTGATCGCCGGCGCCGGGTCCGCCGCGCGACTGGGGGAGCTGCTTCCCGCCGGTCCCTGCCTGTTCGTCACCGACTCTCGGATCCTGGAACTCGGCCTTGCCGATGGGGCGCTCGGCTCGCTCGAAGAGGCGGGCGTGGTTCCAGCCATATTCGATGGCGTCGAACAGGATCCTTCCCGCGATACCGTGATGGCGGCGGTGGTGGCCGGGATAAGGCGGGGATGCGCTTCCGTCGTCGGATTCGGAGGCGGCAGCCCGATGGATGTCGCCAAGCTCGCCGCCTATCTGATCGGTAGCGGCGACGATCTGGACACGCTTTGGGGCGTCGGCAAGGCGGCGGGCGCGCGCCTGCCGCTCGCGCTCGTGCCGACCACCGCCGGCACCGGGTCGGAAGCGACACCGGTCGCGATCGTCACGGTCGGGGGCGCCGAGAAGAAGGGGGTGAGCAGCGCCGCCTTGGTCGCCGACTGGGCAATACTCGATCCCGACCTCACCCTCGGCCTGCCGCGCGCCGTCACGGCGGCGACCGGAATCGACGCCATGGTGCATGCGATCGAGGCCTATACGTCTGCGCACAGGAAGAATCCGGTGTCGGACATGCTGGCGCGCGAGGCGCTGCGGCTGCTCGCGGCCAATCTGGGCAAGGCTTGCGACGCGCCGCAGGATGTTGCCGCGCGCGAGGCCATGCTGCTCGGGGCCCATTTCGCCGGAATCGCCTTCGCCAACGCGCCGGTGGCCGGCGTCCACGCGCTCGCTTATCCGTTGGGCGGACATTTCCACGTGCCGCACGGCCTCTCCAATGCGCTCATGCTGCCCCATGTCCTCGGCCACAACATGCATGAAGCCATGACGTCATATGCCGAACTCGGCGCCTTGCTCGACCCGAAGCTGGCCGATCTGGGGACGCAGGCGCGGGCGCGCGCATTCGTCGAGAGGCTGCGGCAATTGTCGCTCGACGCCGGCCTGCCGCAGCGCCTCCGCGATGTCGGCGTGTCGCCGCACCATCTCGATCTGCTGGCGCGCGAAGCGATGAAACAGGAAAGATTGCTGGTGAACAATCCCTGCCCGATCACCGAGGCGGACGCCCGCCGGCTCTACGAGGCGGCGCTGTGAACCGCGAGGCGCTGAACGGTCGCGCTCATTACCGCGCCTGGCGGGAGATTGGCACGCGCTGGTCGGACAACGACATTTACGGCCACATCAACAATATCGTCTATTATGGCTGGTTCGACACGGCGGTGAACGCCTGGCTGATCGAGGCGGGGCTGCTCGACATCGATCGGGGGGACCTGATCGGCCTCGTCGTCGAGACCGGCTGCCGCTACGCCAGCCCGCTTTCATTTCCCCAGCGCGTGGATATCGGACTGGCCGTGGAGAGGATAGGAAAGACAAGCGTTTCCTATGCCTTGGGCGCATTCTCAAAGAATGCGGATGAAGCGTCGGCGGCGGGGCGGTTCGTCCATGTCTACGTCGACCGCCAGAGCCGGAGACCCACGCCCCTGCCCGAAGCCTGGCGGAAAGCCCTGGAATCGATCGCCGTCTAGCTCGAAAGGAGGCGCGACCTCGCCTCGGCATATTGCGAGATGAGGAGGGCGACATAGTCGGCGGCGGGCCGGACCCGGTCGATCGCGCCGATGCCTTGCCCCGAGCCCCAGATGTCCCGCCAGGCCTTGCTCCCGCCGGCGGAGCCGAAATCCATCGTCTTGAGATCGCCCTCCGGCAGATTGTCGGGGTCGAGCCCGGCGCTCACGATCGATCCGCGCAGATAATTGCCGTGGACGCCGGTGAAGAGGCTCGAATAGACGATATCGGAGGCACGCCCGTCTGTAATTCCAGACTTATATTCGATACTTGCATTGGCTTCTTCAGTCGCGATGAAAGGCGAGCCGATATAAGCGAGATCGGCGCCCATCGCCTGTGCGGAGAGGATGGCGGCGCCCGTCGCGATGGCGCCGGAGAGGATAAGCGGCCCGTCGAACCAGTCTCGTATCTCCTGGACGAGCGCGAAGGGCGACAACCGCCCGGCATGGCCGCCGGCTCCGGCCGCGACCGCGATCAGCCCATCCGCGCCTTTCTCCACCGCCTTGCGGGCGAAGCGGTCGTTGATGATGTCGTGCAGGGTGATCCCGCCCCAGCCGTGAACGCCGGCATTGACCTCCTCGACCGCGCCGAGCGAGGTGATGACGATCGGCACCTTCCATTTGGCGCAGGTCGCCATGTCTTCGTGCAGCCGGTTGTTGGAGCGGTGGACGATCTGGTTGACCGCGAACGGCGCGGCGGGGGTCTCGGGATGATCCCTGTCCCAGGCGGCGAGCTCCTCGGTGATGCGGTGAAGCCATTCGTCGAGCAGCGATTGCGGCCGGGCGTTGAGCGCCGGGAACGAGCCGACGATGCCGGCCTTGCACTGGGCGATCACCAGGTCGGGGGAAGAGACGATGAACAGCGGCGCGCCGATGACCGGCAGGCGCAGGCGACTGAGAAGCGGGGGGAGGGCCATTGCCTTCCCTTAACGTAAAGCCGGGCCGCGTCAACGCGGCGCGGTCTTCAGAAGCGCGCGCCGAGGGTGAAGGAGACGCGCGGGTCGCGGCTGCCGCGCGAGAAGGGGCTGTCGCCGAGCGGGAAGCCGATTTCCAGGCCGGCCTGGAACGTGCCGAGCGAGAGTCTCGCGCCGCCACCGGCCGAGGCGAGGGTGGCTCCACCGCGGCCGTCGCGATAATTTCCCACCGAGCCGGCGTCGGCATAGCCGTAAAGCTGGGCGGCCTTGACCGGCCGCGGCAGCTTGGCGAGGTCGAACCGAATTTCCGCGGAGGCGGCGACGCCCTTGTCGCCGGAGGCCTCGCGATAATCGTAGTTGCGCAGGAAGTTGCGGCCGCCCAGGCCCATTTCCTCGCTCGACAGCAACGGCCGCGACGCAATCTGGCCCTCGCCTTCGAGCTGGAGGCTGAAACGGCCGCCGAGCGGGCGGACATATCGCGCCCGGGCTTCGAGCTTGGTGAAGATCGCGCTGCCGTCGGCGCGGGACGCCCGAAGGTCGCCGGCGCGGGTCGCATCGAAGGCGCCCGTCCCCTGAACCAGCGCCACGCGCCCGTGCAGATATCCATCGCCGGCCCTGGCATTGGCAAGCAGGCTGGCCGTGAGGGTCGCGAGCCGGTCCTCGCGCAGGGTGAGCTCCCGTCGGGTCTGCTGCGAGTCGCGAACGGTGAATTCGATGCCCGTCCAGACGCTCACCGCGCGAGAGCGGAGCAGAGGATGGCTGACGCCAAGGCTTCCCTCGACGCTGTCGCCGACGATATCCCGATCCGACAGCACTCCGCCCGGCCGCGAGTGGGCGACATAGGCCTGGACGCCGATCATCGTGCCGTTCGTGCCGAGCCCCTTTTGATAACCCGCCCGCACCAGCTGGAACTCGCGCGGCTGCAATGGCGTCAAGACGCCGCTGATGGTCAGCCGGTCATCGTCCGCGGCGACGCCGTTTATATCTGCAACCAGCATGAGGTTCACCGGCCCGACGGTCGAGGATCCCCAATTGTCGAGATAGGCCCGGCCGCTCACATGGTCACGCTGGGTCTTCACATGCAGGATGTTGCGGCCGTCGCGTCTTTCGAGCCGCGCTTTGCCGACCCAGACGCCGGCGACGTCTCCCGCCAGCAGCAATCGCCTTTCGAGCTCCGCCGTGCGAACTGGCCGCCCGTGGACGAGAGGCGCCAGCAGGCGTCGGGCGACCCTGTCGGCGCTTCCCTCCGCCTCGATCGCATCGATCCGCCCTTCGTCGATCACCACCCGGAGCACGCCGTTCGACACGCGCTGCGGGGGAATCCAGGCCGTCGCCAACCCGTAGCCCGCGCCGCGCGCGACGTTGGCGACATCCGAGGCGAGCGTGCGCATGTCCGAGGGCGACAGCAGGCGGCCCGCATAAGCCGATATGACGGCGGCGAAGGCCGCGGGGGGCAACGCCTCCGCGCCTTCAATGCGGATCGCGCCGACGACGACGGAAGAGGATACCGCCACCTCGGATCGCGCCTCGCTGCGGACGACCGGACGCTCCCTGGACGGGCGTTCCAGTAGTTCCTCCGGCCGCAATTCGTCCTCGACGACCGAGGGATCGGCGCGGTCGGCGGGCGTCTGGGACGCGAAGGCGGGCGCCTGCCCGAATGAGAGCAACGCCAGCGCGGCCAGTCCTGATCGGATGCCTTTAAGCGTCATTGCGGAGGCCCGTTCTGTTCCTCCGCCGCCCATAAAGCCGCCACTTATAATTTTTCGTTATGATGCAGCGGATTACCTGTCGGTTAACTGCTCCTCTTAGACTACTGGCAAGCGCTCCAGGCTTATGCCGCACCGTGAGAACGTCTCTCAACCGCCGCTTCCGAGCGGCTCGTCTGAGGAAGCAACGTTATGCGGAGAATCGTTTGGGGCATGGCGCCGGTCCTGCTCGCCATGCATGGCGGCGCGCTTGCTGCCGAGGCCGATTGGAAAATCAGCGAGATCGCCGGTGACGTTCGCGTAACCCAGAATGGGCATTCCCGAGCGGCCGTCAGGGGCGCGCTTCTGTCTTCGGGCGCGACCATCGTCACGGGCGCGAAAGCCCGCGCCGTCATCGTTCGCGGCGAGGAGTTCGTCGTGATCTCGCCGCGCACCCAGATCCGCGTTCCGGCCGCCGACGCTCCCAGCAAGATCATGCAGATCATCGAGGATTTCGGCACGGCGATCTTCAACATCAAGAAGAAGAGCACGCCGCATTTCGGTGTCCAGACGCCCTATCTCGCGGCGGTCGTGAAGGGGACGACGTTCACCGTCACGGTCGGCGAGGAGGGGGCTTCCGTCCAGGTCACCGAGGGCGCGGTCGAAGTCGCCACGCTCGATGGCGGCGCCAGCGATCTCATCACTCCCGGCGAGATCGCCCAGATCGGCGCCCGCGATCTTTACCAGCTCACCGTGCAAGGCGAGGAAACCAAGACGATCCGCTCGGAAAGCGGCCCCGCCGCGGGCGGTGTCACGGCCAGGCCGAGGCCCGCCGAAGCCGGTTATTCCGGACCCTCGAGCACAAGCGTGCGGATATCCGCCCCGGTCTCGGAAAATCCCCAATCCCTGTCCGAAATCACCGACGGCCTGCTCAGCGGCGACGCCACCTTGCAGCTGGCCGCGGCCGACATCGTCACCCAGGCGCGCGACATCGCCGGCGAGCCCGACCGTCCGCAGCCCGAACCCGAACCGGAGCCAGAGCCGCAACCGCTCCCGCCGCCTGAACCTGAGCCCGAGCCGGAACCCGAGCCGGAACCTGAGCCAGAACCTGAGCCTGAGCCGGAACCCGAGCCCGAGCCCGAGCCGGAGCCGGAACCGGAACCTCAGCCTGAGCCGGAGCCGGAGCCGGAACCCGAGCCCGAGCCCGAGCCAGAACCCGAGCCGGAACCAGAGCCGGAGCCTGAGCCTGAGCCCGAGCCAGAACCCGAGCCCGAGCCTGAGCCTGAGCCTGAGCCTGAACCCGAGCCCGGTGATGACGACGATCACGATGATGATGGCGGCGACGACGATGCTGGCCACGGGAATGATGACGACGGAGATGACGAGGACAATCCCGGTGGGAATGATGTGCCCCATGGGGGTGTCGGCAGTGACGATCCGGGTGCTCCGGTTGGACCGAGGCCGGAATCGCTGCCCGGGCTCGATGCGCTCGTCGGCGAGGAGGGTTTGCTCGACGGCGCCGGCCGGATGGTGGACGCCGCCACCGACCGCTTGCCCCTACTCGACCGCAGTCCGCGATAAGGAGATCAAAGCCGCCCGCCGGGTCGTCCCGCGCGGGTGGACCACGGCCCCATGCAAACCCACCTGACCCGCATTGGCCCCGCCTTCCGGCGCTGGCGCAAGAGGCTCATCTTCTGGGTGCCCAGCTTGCTGGGCGTGCTGCTTCTCGTCAGTGGTAGCGCAGCGGGGTTCGATCAGTTTTTGAAGAACTTGCGGGACGAAGTTCGATCGCATTCCGCGAGCGGCGACATCCATATCGTGGAGATCGACGCCCGCAGCCTGGCGGCGCTGGACCGGTGGCCGTGGCCACGCTCCATCCACGCGGCGACGATCGACCGACTCCACCAGGCGGGGGCGCGCTCGATCAGCTTCGACGTGGATTTTTCCGCGACATCCGATCCCGCGCAGGACGCGCTGCTCGCCGCCGCCCTCGGCCGTGCGGGCGGCAGTGTGGTCCTGCCGACATTTCGCCAGCAGGCCGGCGCCGGTTCATCAGACTATATCGACAATGTGCCCGCCAAGCCGTTTGAAGGAAAGGCATTCCTCGCCGCCGTGAACGTCGTCCCCGACGCCGATGGTTATGTACGGCATATGCCGCTCGGCGTCGCCACCGCCGGGACGCCGCGCCCTTCGCTCGCCAGCATGGTGGCGGAACGGCAGGCCGAGGTCGGGCGGCAATTCGCCATCGACTTCGCCATCGAGCCGGCGACCATCCCCCGCCACAGCGTCGTCGACCTGATCCGGGGCGAGGTATCGGCGGCGGCGCTCGCCGGAAAGCGGATCGTGGTGGGCGCGACCGCGGTCGAGATGGGCGACCGCTACGCCATCCCCCGCCACGGCGTCATCCCCGGGGTGGTCATCCAGGCGCTCGCGGCGGAAACCCTGCTCGCCGGGCCGGTGCCGGAGCGCTGGAGCCCTTCATGGACGCTGGCATTCGCCATCTTGCTCCTGGCCCTGGTCGCGCGGATGAATTCGCGTCCGGCCCGGATCATCCTGTTGTTGGGCGGCGGCCTCACCATGCTGCTGCTCCCGCTGGTCACGGAGGCGGCGTTCGCCATAACGCTGCCGGTCGCGCCGGCGCTGGCCGCGCTGGGCGCCGCCGCTCTGCTCGGCGCCGCCGGCTTCCTCGGCGAGCAATATCTGCGGCGCGCGCTGACCGACGAGGCAACGGGACTGCCCAATCTGGCCGCGCTCGAGATCGCGGCCGCCCGCGGACCCGCCAATATCGTCGTCGCGCGGATCGAGCGGTTCGCGGCGATCGCGTCCGGGATCGGCGCCGACGCCGCGGCGCGGCTCGTTCTGCGGGTGGCCGAGCGCCTGGCGTTCGCCCATGGCGGATCGGACATCTACCGCACCGACGATGCCAGCCTGGCCTGGATCGAGCGCCCCGGCGACGAGGAGAGCCTCGAGGACCGCATCGACGCTTTGGCGGCGGTGATGCGCTCGCCGGTCGAGTGCGGGCGCCTGATCGACGTGGCGCTCGCCTTCGGGCTGGCGACGGGCGAGGAGGTCGATGCCAAGCAATTGGTGGCGAACGCGTCACTGGCCGCCCTCCATGCGTCGCAGAGGGGGGTGCGCTGGGAACGCTTCCTCGATGCGGACAGCGACGAGATAAACTGGCATTTGTCGCTGCTCGGCGAGCTCGACGCCGCCATGGCTTCGGGTCAGCTATGGAACGCCTATCAGCCCAAGCTGGATATCCGCTCCGGCGAGGTCGTCGGCGCCGAGGCGCTGGTGCGCTGGCTCCATCCGCAGCGCGGCCCGATCCCGCCGGACAGCTTCATCCCTTTGGTCGAGCAGCATGGCCGCGCGCGGGATCTCACCGCCCATGTCCTGCATCAGGCGCTGGAGGATGCCCTCCACTGGGAGCGCGCCGGCCATCCCCTGGGGGTTGCGGTGAACGTTTCGGCGACCCTGCTCGCCGACCACGAATTCATCGAATATGTCGGCCAGATGCTGCGGGGCAGCGGCGTTCCCACCCATCGCGTGACCATCGAAGTGACGGAATCGGCCGCCATGAACAGCCCAGAAAAGGCGATCGCCGCGCTGGAGAGCTGGCGCGCGCTCGGCGTCAGCATCTCGATCGACGATTACGGCACGGGCCAGTCCTCGCTTGGCTATCTGCAGACGCTCCCCGCCACCGAGCTCAAGATCGACAAGAGCTTCGTCCAGACGATCGGCACCGATACGCGCAACGCCATCATGGTGCGCTCGACCGTGGCCCTCGCCCACGAGCTCGGCATGAAGGTCGTCGCCGAAGGGGTGGAGGACGCCGCCTGCCTCCAGCTATTAAGCGAGATGGGCTGCGACACGGCGCAGGGCTACCACATCTCACGGCCGATGTCCGGCGATTCCCTGGTCGATTTTCTCGCCGAGCGGACGCGCGCCGCGGCCTGATCCGCGCGCTTCAGTGACCCGCTTGCGGACCCCGTTCCAGCCCCGACAGGGCGAGCTGCTCGTCGATCTGGCCGACGAGGCGGTCGAGGCCCTCGCGGTCCTTCGCCTCGGCGCGGGCGACCAGCACGTCCTGCGTGTTGGAGGCGCGCAGCAGCCACCAGCCGTCGTCGGTGTTGACCCGGGCGCCGTCGGTGCGGTCGACGGTCGCGCCGCTCGCTTCGAGCCGTCCGAGCACCTCCTCGATCACCGGGAATTTGCGGCTCTCGTCGACCTGGAAACGCATCTCGGGCGTGTTGACCATGTCCGGCATGGCGGAGCGAAGCGCGGTCAGCGACCCGCCGAGTTGGGTGACCGCGCGGATCAGGCGGACGGCGGCGTAGAGCCCGTCGTCGAATCCGTAATAATCATGGGCGAAGAAGATGTGCCCGCTCATCTCGCCGGCGAGCGGTGCCCCGGTCTCCTTCATCTTCGACTTGATGAGGCTGTGGCCGGTCTTCCACATCAAGGGCTTGCCGCCCAGTTCTGAGACCCGGTCGTAAAGCGCCTGGCTGGCCTTGACGTCGGCGATGATGGTCGCGCCGGGCACGTCCGCGAGCACCGGCTCGGCGAGGACGGCCAGCAGCTGGTCGCCCCAGACGACCCGGCCTTCGCCATCGACGGCGCCGATCCGGTCGCCGTCGCCGTCGAAGGCGATGCCGAAATCGAGATTGTTCGCGGCGACGAGCGCCTTCAGATCGGCGAGGTTCTTTTCCTCGGTCGGATCGGGATGATGGTTGGGGAAGCGGGCATCGACGTCGGTGAACAAAAGATGGTGCTCGCCGGGCAGGAGGGCGGTGAGCTTCTCCACGACCGGGCCGGCCGCGCCATTGCCGGCGTCCCAGCCGATGCGGAACGCGCCGCCGTCGAAATTGCGGAGCAGGCGGTCGACATAAAGGTCCATGATGTCGGCCTCGCCGACGGTGCCGCTCCCGGCCTCCCAATCGCCCTCCGACGCCATGACGCCAAGCGTCTGGATGTCCTCGCCGAAGAAGGCATTGCCGAACATCACCATCTTGAAGCCGTTATAATCGGCGGGATTGTGGCTGCCGGTGATCATGATGCCGCCGTCCACCTCGAGCTCGGCCTCGGCATAATAGAGCATCGGCGTTGGCCCGAGCCCGATGCGGGTGACGTCGACGCCGCTCTCGTTCAGCCCGCGGATCAGCGCCTTTTCGAGGATGGGCGAGCTCTCGCGCCCGTCATAGCCGACCGCCACTCTCGTGCCGCCGCCGCGCCGCACCAAGGTCGCGAAGCCGCGCCCGATCGCATAGGCGTCCGGTTCTCCCAATGTCTGCCCGACGATGCCGCGTATGTCATATTCGCGAAGCGAGGTCGGGTGGAAATGATGGCTCATGGTGACTCCGTCTGGGTGGGGGCTTCAGGACGCGCGGGGCGTCCGGCGGTGCAGTTCGGCGACCAACGTGTCGCGGGCGGCGTTGACGCGGTTGGCGAGATCGGCGGAGCCGCCTTTGTCCGGATGCACTTTCGCGATCAGCCGGCGGTGGGCGTCGCGTATCTCGGCGAGGTCGGCGCCTTCGTCGATGCCGAGCAGCTGGCGGGCCTCGGCGACGCCGATGGCGGGCCGGCCGGTGCGTTTCCTCCGGTAGAAAGCCCACAGCGCCGCGCCTGTCATCAGCGGCAGGCCCAGGACCGGCTTCCCCGTCGTCGCGAAACGCAGGCCGAGCAGGAAGGCCGCGCCGGCGACGCCGTCCTCGAACGTCAGCCCCTTCAGCCGGTTCGTCCACCAGGCCCAGCCGATCCCGGCCGCGATCAGCAGGAGCAGGGCGATCGGCACGGTCAGCCGGCCGCGGCGGCGCGCAGAGGCGCGGGCGCGTTCTGCTCGTCAGGAAGGCCGAAGCCGGCGATCATCTCGCGCAGTTCCTGGCGGGCGGCGATATGGCTGATGCCGACATTGCCGAGCTGGGCCAGGTCGAGCAGGGTCAGGCCTTTGGGAAAGAGCTCGCGATAGACGACGCGCTCGCCGAGGCCGGGTATGACCCGGAAGCCGACGCGGCGCGACAATTCGTCGAGCGCGGCGCCGACCCGGCGCATGTTCTTCGCCTCGACATATTGGAGGCGGTTCCTGAGCAGCACCCAGTCGACGCTGGCGCCGGTCGTCTTGGCCTTCTGGGTGCGGCTGTTCCAGACCAGCTCGGCATAGAAGCTCGGCCGGCGGATCCTGTACGTCTCGGGGTCGACCTCGCCGATGAGGTCCAAATCGACGAAACTGTCGTTGATCGGGGTGACCAGGGTATCGGCGCGCAGCATCGCCTCGCGGGCGTGGGGATCGTCGCGGCCGGGCGTGTCGATGACGACGACGTCCGCATCCTCCGACAGCCGCTCGAGCTGGGCGTCGAGCGCTTCGCCCTTGGCCGGATCGAAGGTGTCGTAGGCCGGCATCGGCAGCGCGATGCCGAGCCGCGCGATCGAGGCGGCGCGGTTGTCGAGATAGCGGCCCAGCGTCCTCTGCCTCGTGTCGAGATCGATCGCCGCCACCCGGCGTCCGGCGGCGGCGAGCGCGACCGCGCTGTGCACCGCCGTGGTCGATTTGCCGGTCCCGCCCTTTTCATTGGCGAACACGATGAAATGCGGCCTCGCGCCAGCCATGTCCCTTTTCTTCCCCCTCTTGATCTCGCCGCGGCGCGCCCGCAAAGACGGCGCCTGGATGAATAGGCTCAGCCTGTATCGGAGGCCATCGGGCCGTGCAATTAATCCGTGAAATAGATGCCCTTAGAAGCGCGGTCGCAACAGTCCGCGCGGATGGCGGGACGGTCGCCCTGGTGCCGACCATGGGCGCGCTCCATGCCGGCCATATGGCGCTGGTCGCGGAGGCGAAGCGGCGCGGGGCGCATGTTGTGGCCTCCATCTTCGTCAATCCGACCCAGTTCGGGCCGAACGAGGATTTGTCGCTCTATCCACGCCGCGAGGCGAGCGACGCGCGGATGCTGGAGGAGGGCGGTTGCGCGATCCTGTGGGCGCCGGACGTGGCGGTCATGTACCCGGATGGGCACGCCACCAGCGTCCGCGTCTCGGGCGTCAGCGACGATCTCGACGGCGCCGCCCGACCCGGCCATTTCGACGGCGTCGCGACGGTGGTCGCCAAGCTTTTCAATCAGGTTCGCCCCGATATCGCCTTGTTCGGCGAGAAGGATTATCAGCAGCTCGCGGTCATCCGCCGCATGGCCCGCGACCTCGACTGGCCGGTGGAAATTATCGGCGTTCCCACGCAGCGCGACGCCGACGGTCTCGCCCTTTCCTCGCGCAACCTCTATCTGTCGGACGAGGAGCGGGTCGCCGCCCGGATGCTGCCGCGCGCTTTGGGGGAGGCGGCGCAGGCGATCCGGGACGGCAAAGCGGTCGCCGAGGCGCTCGGCGCCGCGCGCGAGAGGCTTGCCGCCGCCGGCTTCGATCCGATCGACTATGTCGAGCTCCGCGATGCGGGGACGCTGGCGCCGCTCGCCACGCTGGATCGCCCCGCGCGGCTGCTGGCGGCCGCCCGGCTCGGCAGGACGCGGCTCATCGACAATCTTCCCGTCCTCCCGGCCGATTGAAATCGTCACCCGGCCGTTAACCATTTCTTTGGACCCTGTGGCCGACACTCGACCCTGACAGCAAACCAATGGGGGCATGTCATGGGGAACAGCCTGAAGACCGCGACTTTCCTGATGGAGAGCCGGCTCGCCGAAGCGGCCCGCGGCAACGCGGACGCGCTCTACGAATTGGGCGTCGCTTATTCCACCGGATCGAGCGGCATCGATGTCGACCTCGTCGAGGCGCATAAATGGTTCAACCTCGCGGCCTTGAACGGCAGCGGCCGGGGCCAGGAGAGCCGCGCCGAGATCGCCGAGGAAATGACCGCGCGCGAGATCGCCGAGGCCCAGCGCCAGGCCCGCGCCTGGCTCGCCGACACCGTTCGCCGCGCCGCCTGATCTATTGCGCCGCCGCCTCGGACGAGGCGGGGGCTCCGTCCTTATATCTGTCGAACCAGGCGAGGATCGCGCTCGCCTTGGCGCCGCTCTGCGAAGGCCGCGCGGCGATGCCGCCATGGCTGGCGCCGGGCACCTTGACCAGGGCCGTCGGCACGCCGACCAGATGGAGCGCGGTATAATATTGCTCGGCCTCGCTCACCGGAGTGCGATAATCCTCGCTGCCGACGACGACCAGAGTCGGCGTCTTGACGTTGCCGACCAGCGACAGCGGCGACCGGTTCCAATAAGCCTGCGGGTCCTCCCACGGTAGCTTGGCGAACCAGTAAGGCGAGTAATAATTGGATCCGTCCGAAGTCAGAATGAAGCTCGCCCAGTCGATCACCGGCTTCTGCGTCGCCGCGGCCTTGAAGCGGTCGGTCTGGCCGATGATCCAGGCGGTCAGCACGCCGCCGCCCGAACCGCCGGTGACGAACAGCCGGTCGGGATCGGCATAGCCCTGGGCGATGGCGGCATCGACGGCGGCCATCAGATCGTCATAGTCGCGGCCGGGATAGGCATGGTGGATCTGGTTGGCGAAATCGGCGCCATAGGAGGTCGAGCCGCGCGGGTTGACCGAGAGCACCGCGTAGCCGGCCGCCGCGTAGAGCTGGTTGTCGGTGGCGAAATGCGGGCCGTAGGCGGCGAACGGGCCGCCATGGATTTCCAGGATCAGCGGATGGCGCTGGCCGTCCGAATGACCCGGCGGCAGAGTGAGCCAAGCGTCGATCGGGCGATTGTCGAAGGCGGTGGTCGGGATCTCGATGACCTCGCCCAACCTCTTGTGATCGAGGAGGGCGGCGTTGAGCCGCGTCAGCTGCCTTTTCTCGCCGCCGCTCACCAGGGCGATATCGGCCGGGCGGGTCGCGCTGCCGCTGGTGACCGCTAGGGCGCCATTGTCGGCGACGCTGAACGCGCCCCCGGTATAGGGGCGATCGAGCGACCCGCCGCTGAGGCCGTCCGCGACGGTGCGGAGGGAGCCGTCGAGCGACACGCGCGCAATCTTGGTCGTGCCTTCGTCGTCATAGCTCACGTAGACCGAGCGGCCGTCATCGGCCCAGACCGGAGAATCGACTCTTCGGTCGAGGTCGGCGGTCAGCGCGCGGCGGCCCGAGCCGTCGCGGTTCATGACGTAAAGGATGCTGTTCTGGTAGCCGAGCTTCTCGTCGTCGAAACCGACATAGGCGATCTGCCGTCCGTCCGGCGACGCGGCCGGGCTGGCGTCCGGCCCGTCCCTGTCGGTAAGGGCGGTCACGGCGCCGCTGGCGATGTCGAGGGCGTGGACCTCGGTGTCGACCGGCTCGCGCTCCCACTCCGGCGATCGGTTGCCGCTGAAATAGAGGGTTCGGCCGTCGGCGCTCCAGGATAGCGGCCCCTGATCGTTGACCGCGCCGAACGTGAGCTGCCGCGGCGCGCCGCCCTCGGCCGGGACCAGGAAGATGTGGCTGTAGCCGGGCTTCAGATAGCCTTCGCCATCGGCGCGGTAGGTGACGGCGGTGTGGATTTCGAGCGGCTCTCCCCAGGTCGCGCCCTCGGGCTTGGCGGCGGGCTTGCCCAGCTTCATCCCTTCGTCGGGGACGAACATCGAATAAGCGATCCACCGTCCGTCCGGCGACCAGGCGAGGCTCGAAGGCGAATCGGGCAGGCCGGTGATGCGAACCGCTTCGCCGCTCTCCATCCAGCGGACATAGAGCTGCGGCGCGCCGCCCTCGGCCGTCGAGATATAAGCGAGGCGCGTGCCGTCCGGCGACCAGAGCGGCTGGCTATGGGCACCTGGCCCGGCCGCGATCGGAAGCTGCCGGCCGGTGCGCGTGTCGATCAGCCACAGGCTCGGCCGCATCCGATCGGTCATGATGTCGCCGGACCTGCGGACATACACGATCCGGCTGCCGTCGGGGCTGATCCGGGGGTCGGCCGCGACCTGGAGCGAGAAGAGGTCGCGCGGCTCCAGCAACGGCGATGCCCTCTGCTCCGGAGCGGCGAGGGCCTGTCCATTCGCCGCCACCGCCAACGCCGCGGCGCAAACCCATTTCAGCATCGCCCATCCCCTTGTTCGCTGTCGCCGCGGTCATAGGGGTCCGAAAGCGGCCTGTGCAAGCCTCAAGCCTTGCGGAACGGCGTCAGCTCTTCCAGCGCGCGCATCTCGTGCGTCACCGCCTCGCGCTCGTGCCGGAGATACTCCGCCACCGCCTCGCGCAGCCCAGGATCGGCGAGATAATGGGCGGAGAAGGTCGGCACGGGACGGTAGCCGCGGCTCAATTTGTGGCCGCCCTGCGCGCCCGCCTCGACTCGGCTAAGTCCGCGCGCAATGGCGGCGTCTATCGCCTGATAATAGCAGAGTTCGAAATGCAGGCCCGGCACTTCCTCGGTCGCGCCCCAATAGCGGCCGTAGAGCGTGTCCGTGCCGACGAGGTTGAGCGCGCCCGCGATCGGCTCGCCGTCGCGGAGCGCGAGGATGAGCAGCAGCCGGTCGGCCATCCGTTCGCCCAGCAGCGAGAAGAAGGCGCGGGTGAGGTAAGGTCGGCCCCATTTGCGGGCGCCGGTATCCTGGTAGAAGATCCAGAACGCGTCCCAATGCCGCTCGGTGATCGCCTCGCCGGTGAGATGCTCGACGGTCAGCCCCTCGACAGCCGCCGCCCGCTCCTTGCGGATCGCCTTGCGCTTGCGCGACGAGAGCGTGGCGAGGAAATCCTCGAAATCCGCATAATCCTCATTATGCCAATGGAACTGGCTGTCGATCCGGATCAGCCAGCCGGCGCGCTCGAACAAAGGCACCTCTTCTTCCGTGATGAAGGTGGCGTGAGCGGAGGAGAGGCCGTTGCCGCTCACGATCTGCTCCGCCGCTCCGATCAGAGCAGGCGCGAGCGCCGCATTCCGCGTCAGCAATCGCCGCCCAGGCACCGGCGTGAAGGGCACCGCGATCTGCAGCTTCGGATAATAGCTTCCGCCCGCCCGCTCGAACGCATCCGCCCAGCCATGGTCGAACACATATTCGCCCTGGCTGTGGCTCTTGGCATAAGCCGGCATCACCGCCGCCGGCTTGCCGTCCGGCCCGTCGATCGCGATCGGTACGGGCTGCCAGCCGGTACGCACGGTGGCGCTCCCCGATTCCTCCAGCGCCGAGAGGAAGGCGTGGGTCGTGAATGGATTGTCGGCGCCCGCGCAGGCGTCCCAGCCGTCGGCATCGAAGGCCGCCACGCCGTCGCGGATGCGGGCGGTGACGTCGCCGTCGCTCATCGCGGCGCCGACAGCTCGTGGATGATCTGGTCGGCGTGGCGACGCGCCGTGTCCAGATGGCCCTCCGTGCGAACGGTCCAGGTCATGACGGGCATTCCGCCGGCGCGGGCGCGGGCGGCGAAGCGGGAAGGGAGGTCGCGTATGTCACAGGCCAGGAAATGGGGCCGCGCCCGCCAAAGGGCAAAAAGCCGCTCGATCCGGCCGCGAACGCCCTCTTTGTCCTGCTCGGTGACGACGAGGCCGCGCGTGACTCGCGGCGCGTGGCTGGCGAACCATCCGCCAACCTCTGGATTGAACGACATCACGCCCACCGCGCCCTCATAGCCGTCGAGCGCGCGGAGCACCGAGCGGCAGAGGCGCGCGACCGCCCGGTCGGGGGTCTTCACCTCGATCAGCAGCGGCACGCGCGCGGCGATCAGAGACAGGATTTCGAGCAGATCGGGGATCGTCTCGCCTGTCGCGCCGAGATTGATGACCTTCAGTTCCGCCGTCGCCCGATCGGCCACCTTTCCCGCGGCGGCGGTCAGCCGATCCAGCTCGTAATCGTGAAAGACGATGGCGTCGCCGTCGCGGCTCGCCTGGACGTCGAGCTCGATACCCTGACCCGCGGCGATGGCAGCCTCGAAGGCGGCGCGGCTATTCTCTATCCGCCCATCGCCATGGAGGCCGCGATGGGCGAAGGGGCGGGCGATCAGCTCCGCCAGCGCCTCGTCAATCGGCCTTGATGGCGACGATCGCATCAATCTCGACCGCGGCGCCGAGCGGCAGCGCCGGCACGCCGACCGCGCTGCGGGCATGGCGGCCGGATTCGCCGAAAATCTGCTCCATCAGCTCCGATGCGCCGTTGGCGACCTTGGGCTGGTCGGTGAAGCGGGCGTCGCTGCTGACGAACACGCCGAGCTTCACGATCCGCTCGACCCGGTCGAGGCCGCCCAGCGCCTTGTTGATCTGGGCGAGCAGCATGATGCCGCAGGCGCGCGCGGCCCTGTAGCCATAATCGATGTCCCGGTCCTCGCCGAGGCGGCCGGTCATCAACTCGCCTCCGTCGAACGGAAGCTGGCCCGAAATATGGAGAAGCCCGGCGGCCTCCACGGCAGGCACGTACGCCGCAACGGGCGCGGCGGGGGCGGGCAGGGCGATGCCAAGGGCGGCGAGGCGGTCTGAGATGCTGTCGGTCATGTGCGTTCGTAAGCACCCCGACCCGGTCGGGGTCAAGCCTCGGCGCGTCCTTCGCCAAAGCGCGCCATGATCCAGTCTTGTGCTTCACTCCATTCGTCGATGCGGGCGTGGGCGTGCGGGGCGGGGGGCATGTGGATGGCGGCGTCGGGTTCGGCGATCATGTGGAGGCGCCAGACGTCGGGCGCGTGCTTCGCCACCGATTCATGGTGGATGGCGAGATCGTCGACGAAGACGGTGGCGCTGGGCTGCATCTCCTCGACCAGCTCCAGCACCGGCCGCCCCTTGCCGCCGCGGTTGCACAAGACTCGGTGGCGGATGTCGAAGGCTTCGAGCTGGGCGACGCGGCTGCCATGATATTCGTCGCCGATATTGGTGAGGATGACGATGTCGGCGACCTCGCCGATCGTCGCCAGCGCCTCGATTGCGCCGGGGACGACATTCTGCCGGTGCATCTCGCTGTCGAAGAAGCCGTCGAGCAGGGGCCAGATGCGCTCCTCGGCCACCGGCGCGCCGGTCGCCTTGTCGCGGACGGCGTCGCGAAAGCTGGTCGCGTCGAGCGCGAGGGAGAATCCGTGCGCGTCGCCGATCCAGTCCGCGAAATGGCGGAGCATGTGGAGCAGCACCTCGTCGCAATCGCTGATCAGGAGGGGACGGCTCAACGCTCCAGCCCCCGCCGAGCATCGACCAGATCGGCCGGCGCGATGCCCAGATGGTCGGCGCAGGCAACAAGGTCGGGTTCGTGCGCCTCCAGGAAGCGCAGGGTGGCGGCGAGCAGCCCCGGTTCGCCGATCCGGGCGCGCAGATCGTCGGGCGCGAGGCCGGTGAGGGCGAGCAGCCGCTCGGCGCGGGCGTCGTCGCTCAATGTCCAGCCGAGGGCGCCGAGCGCCAGCGCCGCCGCATTATCCATGTTTGTTTCCTGAATCTTCATCGCCTAAGGTGCCTGAAGGGAGCTTCCAGAGGCTAGCGCGTGCCGAAAAAGATACTCGTTGTCGAGGACAACGAACTCAATCTGAAGCTCTTCTGCGATCTGCTCCGGGCCCATGGCTATGAAGCGGAACCCGTGAGGGACGGCCGCGAGGCGATGGCGACCGCGCGGGAATTCGTGCCCGACCTCATCGTCATGGACATCCAGATGCCCCATATCAGCGGGCTGGAGCTGATCGAATTGCTGAAAGCCGACGAGGCGCTGAAGGCGATTCCAATCATGGCGGTCACCGCTTATGCCGCGAAGGGCGACGAAGAACGCATCCGCGACGCGGGCGCCGAAGGCTATGTGTCCAAGCCGATCTCGGTCATCCGCTTCGTCGAGGCGGTGGCGGCTTTGCTGGCGGCGGCGGAGCACCGGGAAGGTGACGGCGCCGCCGAAGAAGCGCAAGTCCATCATCCCGGCGACGTTGCCGAAAACGGGGGAGCCCGTCATTCCGGCGCAGGCCGGAATCCAGACGACACTGGAGGGGAAGAGGGAGAGAAAGAGGATCCCGGCCGTTCGCCGGATAACGCGGGAACCTGAAGGCCGGGGCCGACAGGTTGCGCGTCACTTGATCTTGGCTTCCTTGAACTCGACATGCTTGCGCACGCGCGGGTCGTATTTGCGGAAGGTCATCTTCTCGGTGATGTTCCGCGGGTTCTTCTTGGTCACGTAGAAAAAGCCGGTGTCGGCGGTGCTGACGAGCTTGATCTTGACGGTTGCTGGCTTGGCCATGGCAGCCTCTTGAAAAGGGGGGTCTGTCGAAAAATAAAAGCGGCGTCGCCGCCGCTCATATGCGCGGCCGGCCTCTGCCCCGATCCGCGCCTTCTGTCAAGGGCAAGGCGTCCTTAACCGGCCTGTAACTCAATAGGTGCATCCTCGCCCCATCGACGATGGCAAGGACGCGGAACATGCGGGCCGAACATGATGCGATGATGGTGGTGAGGGCCGAATTGTGCGAGCGGCTCGAGAGCGTGCAGCGCCTGTCGCGCCGACGCTCGGGACAGGATTTCACCGAATCCATGATGTCCATCCGCAGGCTCGCCGCCGCTTATGGCCTGACCCCCGTGGTGCGGCTGGCCGAAGCGATGGAGCGCGCCGCGGCCGAAGGCGGTCGCAATGGCTGCCCGACCGCCCTCTATCTCGACCGCTTCCACGACGCCATCGGCTGCGACAGCGACGACGACCAGGCGAGCCAGGCGATGATCGCGTCGGTATCGGTGCGCCTCGGCGGCTGACTTTCCAATGGATGCGCTGCTCACCACCTTCGTGGCCGCCGCGCTGGCCGAATTCGGCGACAAGACCCAGCTTCTCGTCGCCGCCTTCGCGATCCGCTACCGCCGCGCCGGCCTTATCCTGCTGGGCGTCGCGGTCGCGGCGCTCGCCAACAGCCTGATCGCGGCGACCGGCGGAATCCTGCTCGCCGATTTCATCACGTCCCAGGCCGTTTCGCTGCTCGTGGCGCTGGCCTTGGTCTATGCCGGATTCAGCGGTCTTATTGGCTCGAAGCAGCCCCGGATGGGCGCGGGCTGGAAGACCGGCGCCTTCATCACCACCACCATCTGCTTCTTCCTGCTGGAATTCGGCGACAAAACGCAGGTCCTGACCCTCGCGCTCGCCGCCCGGTTCGACGCCTTCGCGCTCGCCGCGCTCGGGGCTGCGGCGGGAGTCGTGGCGGCCAACGCGCCCGCCGCCTTGCTCGCGGACAAATTGCCGGCAATTCTGCCGATGCGGGGGCTGCGGATCGGCATCGGAGCCGTCCTGTTGCTCGCCGGCTTCATGGTCGCGATCAGCGCCCTCGGACTGGTCTGAGAGGTCCCAAGCGCCCGCAGCACCCGGATCAGAAAACCAGGTTGATGAGCCCGCTGATGACGAGCAGTCCCAGGATGGCGAGGATGATGATGATACAGCCGATTGCCCGCAGCATGTGAGCTCTCCTTTCCCCCGTTCCGCGTTCAACCCCCGCAGAGGCCACGCCGTTCCGAATGACATTGTTCGCTCGGCGGCCGTAGCGTCGGCGCAAACATGATCGGAGGCGCTGCATCCGCGGAGGCGTTCCGTTCGTTACGCCGCCGATGCGTGAATTCTCCCAGCTCCTCGATGGTCTCGTCTACACCCGCTCGCGCAACGCGAAGCTGAAGCTGATCGGCGACTATCTGAAGCGCATGCCCGATCCCGATCGCGGCTATGCGCTGGCGGCGCTCACCGGCGAGCTCGACCTGCCGGCGGTAAAGCCCGCCGCCGTGCGGGCGATCGCCGAGGAACGGGTCGATCCGGTGCTGCTCCATATGAGCCGCGACTATGTCGGCGACATGGCCGAGACGGTGTCCCTGCTCTGGCCGAAGGCGATCGACCAGCCGGCGGACGTGGACGACGGCACGCTCCGCCTGTCCAATGTCGTCGAGAGATTGTCGAGCCTCGGACGGTCGGAGGCGCCGGCCGCGCTCGCCCACATGCTCGACCATCTCGACGCCAGCGGACGCTATGCGCTGCTCAAGCTCGCCACCGGGGCGTTGCGCATCGGCGTGTCGGCGCGGCTTGCCAAGCTGGCGCTCGCCCAGGCCTTCGGTCTCGATGTCGACGCGGTCGAGGAGGTCTGGCACGGCATCGGTCCGCCTTATGCGCCGCTCTTCGCCTGGGCGGAGGGGAGGGGGGAGCAGCCGACCGCCCGCGACGTGCCGGTCTTCCGCCCCTTCATGCTCGCCCATCCGCTGGAGGATCTGCGGGTGTCGATGGAGGAATATGCCGCCGAATGGAAATGGGACGGCATCCGCGTCCAGATCGTCCGGGTGGCGGGCGAGACGCGGCTCTATAGCCGGGCCGGGGACGATGTCAGCCGGAGCTTTCCCGACGTCGCCGACGCGTTCGATGCCGACGGCGCGGTCGATGGCGAGCTGCTCGTCAAGGGCGCGTCGCAGGGCGCGGATGCCCATGGCGGCGCGGCGGCGAGCTTCAATGCGCTGCAACAGCGGCTGGGGCGCAAGACCGTCTCGGCGCGGATGCTCGGCGATTATCCGGCCTTCGTTCGGCTTTACGACCTATTGTTCGACGGCGACGTGGATATCCGCCCGCTGGGCTGGGAGCAGCGCCGGGCGAGGCTGGAGGCCTTCGTCGCCCGTCTCGATCCCGGTCGCTTCGATCTGTCCGCCCTCATCCCCGCCGAGAATTTCGAGCGGCTGGAGGAGATACGCGGGGGCGCCCGCGACGCGGCGATCGAGGGGGTGATGCTGAAGCGGCGGGACAGCCCTTATGTGGCGGGGCGCAAGGCGGGCCACTGGTACAAATGGAAGCGCGAGCCGCTCGTCGCCGACTGCGTGCTGATGTACGCGCAGCGCGGGAGCGGCAAAAGGTCTTCCTTCTATTCCGATTTCACCTTCGGCTGCTGGACGGAGGAGGGGGAGCTGCTGCCCGTCGGCAAGGCCTATTTCGGCTTTACCGACGAGGAGCTGGCATGGCTCGACCGCTTCGTCCGCAACAATACGACGCAGCGCTTCGGGCCGGTGCGCGAAGTGGCGAAGATTCTTGTGCTGGAAGTCGCCTTCGATTCCATCCATTCGAGCAAGCGCCACAAATCCGGGCTCGCGATGCGTTTCCCGCGCATCTCCCGGATCAGGCGCGACAAGCCGGCTTCCGAAGCGGACCATGTCGAGACCTTGCGGCGAATGGCCGCGTCACCGGCCTGAGCCGCCGCGCAAATGGTCTCGCGCCAGCCCCTCGCGGCGCTTGCCGTGGCCAGCATGTGGACGCTGGCGGGGAGAGCAGCCGGCAGTGCGGACGGCACTCCCGCCTAAAGCCCGAAATCTCCCACGAACAACTGCGTGACGCCCTCGACCCGGATGTAGAAATCGGCGATCTGGTCTCCATTGACGTCGCCCTGGAGGAGAGAGTCGCCCTGGACGACCTGGAAGCGCAGCTCCCCGGCCGCGCCAGAGAAGGCGGCGGTGCCGACGAAGGCGAATCCCTCGTCCGCCGGCGTTCCGGTGTCGGCGTCGATCTGCTTCAGGTGAATCGTATCGCCTTCCGCCCGGTTGAAGTCGGTGATCCGGTCGGCCTGACCGGCGATCGTGCTGGCATCGCCGTCGGCGAACAGGAACAGGTCCGCGCCCGCGCCGCCGGTCATCGTATCGCGCTGCCCGCCGCCGACGAGGCGGTCGTCGCCGTCGCCGCCGAGCAGGATATCGGCCGCATCGCCGCCAAAGAGAAGATCCGCGCCGATCCCGCCCTCCAGCGTGTCGGCTCCCCGTCCGCCGGTGAGCCAGTCGTTGCCGTCGCCGCCGCGCAGGGTGTCGGTGCCGATTTCGCCGAGCAGCCGGTCGTCGTCGGCGCCGCCCTCCAGCGTGTCCGCGCCGTTGCCGCCGATCAGGAGATCCTCTCCCGCCAGACCTTCGAGCACATCGTCGCCGCCAGTCCCGATGACGAGGTTATCCAGATCATTGCCAATTCCGCTCCGCGCCGAGCCGAACAGCCGCAGCTCTTCGACATGGTCCGCGAGAGCATGATCGACATAGGCCTTGGCCTGGTCATAGCCTTCGTTCTCGAACTCCAGAACCGCGTCGCCGGCGTTGCGGACGTAATAGATGTCGTTGCCCAGGCCGCCCTGGAGGAGGTTGAAACCGGCCTGGCCGTTGATGACGTCATCGCCCTGGCCGCCGATCAGCCAATCGTCGCAGCCGCCGCCGGTGAGCCGGAACGATCCGTCGGTCTCGGCCGAGCCGTCGAACCATAATTCTTCCAGCGGGCTCAGCCGGATGGCTGTCACGATCAGCGTTTCGCCTGCCGCGACCGTCTCGTCGGCCGTGGTCAGCGTGTAGCTGTTGCCGGTCATCAGCGAGATGACCTCGATTCCCCGCATGGTGCCGGAATTGAAGACGACCTCGTTGAAATAGTCACCGTCCAGCCGGACGATGTCGCGGCCGTCGCCGCCGTCCACGCCGTCGAATTCGGTGAAGTGGCCGTTGAACTTGAAGATGTCGTCGCCGCCCAGGCCCTGGACAGTGTCGTTGCCGCCTCTTCCGAGCAGGAAATGATCGGCGCCGGTCGTGCCGGTGATCACGTCGTCGCCGGCGCTGCCGAACAGGCGATTGGGATCGGTGGCGAGGCCGGTCACGATGATCTTCACGGTCGCGGTGGCGCCGTCCGCCAGCGTATATTCGAACGTGTCGACCTTGCGGTCGTTGAGCGCGCCCGATCCGAACTCGGTGAGATTGTCGAAGGCTCCGTTGGGATCGTAATCGAACGTGCCGTCGGCGTTGAGCGTGAGCAAGGCGCCGGAGGCGAGATTGATCGTCTGGCCGACATTGACGCCGGCGCCCTCGACCGTGGCGACTTCGAGCGTGTCGTCGGCGTCGCTGTCATTGGCGAAGACGTCGCCGCCGATAATGGCGCTGGCTTCGTCGGTGGTGAAGCTGTCGTCGCCGGCATTGCCCGGATCGTCGACGGCGGCAAGGTTGACGATCGCGGTCGCGGTGCCGGTCTGGGCGCCGCCATCGCCGTCCACTATTGTATAGGTAATGGTCCGCGCCGCAGCCGAGGGGTCGTCGGAGACGTTGCTGTAGGAGATCTGGCGGAGCAGCGCCTCGACCGCGACTGGCGTCGCGGAGGCGTTGAAGTCGATCTCCAGCGGGTCGGAACCGCTCGTCCCGCCGCTGAAGGTACCGATGACGATGCCCTCATAGCTGACGTCCGCGCCGGACACGCCGATCTGGCCCGCGCCGCCGCCCACAGGATTGATCGTCAGCCGGTCGTCGCCGTCGCCGTTGGCGGTGATCCCGACCGTCATCGAGCCGCCGTCGAAATCGGCGGAATCGGGATCGGCGAGTGTTGCATCGGGCGCGACCGGGGTGGCCGGATCATTCTCGGTATAGGCGAGAACCGCCTCGCTGCCGGCCGCGACGCCGTTGAGGTCCAGAACCGGCGTGTCATTGGCCGCCGCGACGCTCACGTCCCGGGTGACGGCAATGCTGGTGTCGTCACCGTCGTCGATCGAGAAGCTGACCGTCCGCGTCGCGGTGTTCGGCGTGTCCGAGCTGTTGGTATAGGTGACCGCTTGCAGCGCCGCCTGCCATTGCGCCGCCGTCGCCGCGCCGGCCGAGGTGAGCGTGAGGATTCCGCCGGCATAGCTGCTGACGATGATGTCGCCGAATGTGACGCTGGACGTGTTGTCGAACGCGAGGACGTCCTCGCCCGCCTGGAAATTGCCGGTGATCGAGACGGTGGCGCTCTCGAACGCGGTGTCGTCGATATCCGTCAGCGTCAATGCGGCGTCGATCGCGACGGGCGTCGAGACGGCATTGGCGCCTTCCGTGAAGGCGGTGGTGCCGGCGGTGGCGGCGAGCTCCGGCGCGTCGTTGACCGCGGCCAGGTCGATGGCGACCGTGTCGGTGACCAGCTCGGAGAGCGTCAGCGACAGATTGTCGGCATAGCCGTCCGTATAGATGCCTTCATCATGGGCCGCCGACAGCAAAACCTCGATCGAGCGGGTGCCGGGGGGCAGCAGTGCCAAGGTGGCGTCGAGGAGGAGCTGGGTTTCGTCCGCGCGGTCCGTCGGCCCCGTGCCGCCGATCTCGGCCGTGCTCAGCTCGTCGCCGTTCACGTCGAGGAACCGCACCGTCAGCGTCATCGCGTCGGCCTGCGTCCCGAGGCCGCCGAAATAGCCGCTGACATTGGCGAGCATCGCGCCGCCGTCGATGGTCGCGGCATGGCCGCTGACGTCGATCGTCTGGGTGATGGCCGAGGAGGCCCCGCCTGGACCGCCGGCGAAGAAGTCGCTGCCGCCACTGATGGGCGCGCTGTCGTCGCCCGCGTTGATCAGGTTGGGATCGACCCCGCCGCTGGCATATTGAATCGCGGTGAGGCCGCCATTGCCCACTCGGGCCCAGCCGTCCGGCAGGACCGACCCGGTATAATCGGCGGCGCCGGTGCCGGTCTCCGCGCCCGGGTTGACGATCAGATTGGGACCGGTGAAGCCGTTGTCGTTGACGCTGATATTGAGATCGCGGCTGCCGTTCGAATCGGGCGCGCCGAGATAGGTCAGGCCTTCGAGCGCGGCGTTGACCGCCGCGGCGCCGCCGGTAATCGCCACCTGTCCGGTGCCGTCGCCGATCACGGCGAACAGGCCGGCGGTGGAGCCGAGCGTGAGGGTGCCGTCGGCAACCCCGAGGACGACCGAGATGAAGCCGCCGTCGAGATCGATGTCGGACACGGTGATGGCGTTGCCGTTGCCGCTGCTGAAGACGACGGCCACGTCTTCCGAGCCGCCTTGCGTCTCGGGCGCGACAAGCGCCGGCGCGTCGTTGATCGCGCCGACATCGAACGTGATGGTGTTGGCGCTCTGATCGGTGTCGACGCCGCCATTGGCGGTGCCGCCATCGTCCTTCACCTGGAAGGTGAAGCTGGCGTAATCGTCGCCATACCCGTTCGCGGCCGGCTGGTAGAACAGGTTCCCGGCGTCGATATCGGCGACCGATACCGCCTGGCCCGCGGAGACGGGGATGTTCAAGAACCCGATAGGCGGACCGAAATCGAAGCGAAGGAGGATCGTCCCCTCGGCCGGCAAGGTGGTGATGACCACCGACTGCAAGGCGTCGCCTTCGACGGGATCGGAGAAGCCGAAATCGCCCTGCTCGAACGTGTGGATCGCATCCTCGTCGATCCCGATCGTGTTGTCCGTGCCCTCGGGCTCGTCGTTGATCGGAGTGACGTTCACGTTGAGCAGGTTCGGCGTCGTGTCGGCATTCTGGCCGGCGCCGGTGGTGCCGCCGTCGTCGACCACGGTGAAGGTGATCGAGCCCGAGCCGTCACCGCTGACGTCGGCGTCGGGCACGAAGGTGAGCTTGCCCAGATCGATGTCGGTGACGAGATAGTCGCCGGTCGGGAAGCTGGTGATCGCGACCGGATCGTTCCCGCCCGCCCCGTCGGCGTCCCAGTAGAGGGTGCCGCCGGTCGGCGCGGCGCCGAAGCGGACCGCGCGGAAGGCATCGCCGTCCACGTCGCTGAATCCGAAATGGGCCGAGGTGAGCGTGTGAACGCTATCCTCGTTGATCGTGATCGTGCTGCTCATCCCGCTCGGTGAATCATTCTGCGCGACGACCTGGAGGTTGAATGAGAGGACATTGCTGTCGTCGTCGCCGTCATTGGCGCGGATCTGAATGGTCCGATTGTTCTCTGTCGGTTCCTCGGAGAGATTGTCGTAGGTCACCGCCCGTGCCGCCGCCTGGAACTGGGCGAGCGTCGCCGCGCCGCCTGCCGAAGTCAGCGTCAATGCGCCCGTCAGGCTGTCATAGCTGCCGGTGATGTCGCCGAACGTCACCGCATTGTCGTTGACGAAGGCGAGCACGTCTTCGGCCGACGCATGGTTGGCGGTGATCGCGACGGTGACGCTGCTCAGCGTCGTATCGTCGACGTCCGAAAGCGTGACCGTGTTGTTGACGAATATATGGTCGGCCGCGCCGTTGACGCCTTCGGCGAACACCCGCAGCGCCGTCGATCCGCCGACCACGCTGGGGTCGTTGACCGGATCGACGTCCACCGTGGTGGTGATGGGAAGCGTGTCCTGCCCGGTATTGGCGGTGCCATCGCCGTCGACCAGGGTCCAGGTGATCGTGCGGTCGCCGTCGGTCGGGTTGTCGCCGCCTATATTGTTGTAGGCGATCGCGCGTGCCAGCTCCGCGACCGCGGCCGGAGTCGCGTCGGCATCGAAAGTGACGGCGAGCGGGCCGCTGCTGTTGTGGCCCGTATAAGTGCCGATCTGTATGCCGTTCACGAACACGGCGGTCGCGTTGAACGAGACCGTGCCCGTCAGGCGGATCACCAGCCGGTCCTCGCCGGAAACAAGGCCGTCGGTGATCGCGACGGTCAGGCTGCCGCCGTCGAAATTGGCGCTGTCGACATCGGCGAAGGACGCGTTCGACCCCGCGTCGAGCAGGGCCGCCAAGGCCTGGCCCTCTGTCCAGGTGGCGGAATCACCCTGCAGCAGCGCCGAGGTCGGCGCGTCGTTGACGGGGGTGATGTCCTGGCTGAGCACGACGGTGCCGACCGAATAGACGGAGCCCGTGCCGGTAATCGGCGGCGCCGGGTTGAGATCGACCGTGCCGCCGTTAGTAATCGCCGGGCCGCCGGATTCGATCAGGTGGGCGGTCAGGGTTGGCGCGGCTCCGTTATAATTCAACGCCGGGTTGAAGCGGATGAGGGTCGCGGCGGTGAAGGTCTTGGCCGCGTCTGCCGAGGCCGCGCCGATATTCTCCCAGCTGTCGCCGTCCCAATATTGCCAATTGCCGTTCGCGTTCGAGCCGTTGGCGACGATGGCGATGCCGGCGAGCGTGTCTCCGGGCGTCCCGGTCGGGTTTGCCCCGCCTTGGTCCTGGTCGTCGAGCGCGTCGGAGAAGCTGGCGCCGAACAGGGTCGAGACCGAGGGAGCGGTCAAGTTGGTGAGCGGCTGGTCCTCCAATATGGTCGGCGCGTCCTGGGTCGTATCGATCACCGTCGGCGCGTCGTTGACGTCGGCGACGTTGAGCGACTTGACGTCGATATCGGCCTCGGAGGTGCCGTCTCCGGTGTCGCCCGGATCGTTGCCGTTGAGGCCGTTATCGTTGGTGGTGATGGTCAGCGGATCGGTGCCGTTGAAATTGGCGTTGGGCGTGTAGATGAGGGCGTTGGCCTGGTTGGAGCCGTTCACCGCCTCCAGCGTCTTGTTGATCTGGTTCTGGGTGCCGGTGAGGACCAAAGTCCCGGTGCCGTTGCCGGTCACCTCGCCCGCCGCCAGTCCGCCGGCGACGTCGGTACGGATGGTGAGCGTGCCGTTGGCGACGCTCAAAGTCACCGAAATGTCCTGGGTCGACGGATTGGCGTCGGGATCCGAGACCGAGATGCCGGTGACGGCGTTCGACGGCGCGACGACTGGCGGGCCTGCGCTCCCGGCCGTGCCGGTCGTGTCCTCGGTGAAGTTCATCGCCGCGCCGGCGACGTTGACCGGGGCGTCGTTGATGCCGACGACGTTGACGGTGACCCCCGCCGGATCGCTGTAGGCGAGGCCGTCGGTCACCTGGAAGGTGATGGTGCGGGTCGGGCTGAGGCCGAAGTCGGTCGGGTTGTCGCCCGAATTGGTGAAGGTGATGGTGTCGAGCACCGTCGCATATTGGGCATAGCTGGCGCTGCCGGTCAGCGTCAGGACGCCCGTGCTAGCATTGTAGCTGCCGGTGATGCCGCCGCTCAGGGTGAAGCCGAGCACGTCGCCGGGCTGGAAGCCGGTGATCGCGACCACCGCGCCCTTCAAATTGGTGGTGTCGAAATCGTTGATGGTCGGCGCGCCGCCGATGTTGAGCGGAGTTCCGGCCGCCGAATTGACGCCGGCCGTCTCGGTATAGGTGACGTTGTTGCTCGAAAGCGCGGTGATGACCGGCGCGTAATTGATCTCCATGCCCTTGACGGCGCCGTTGGCGGTCGGCTCGAAAATGTCGGCGAAATGGGTTGGCGCGCCGGTTCCGATCAGCGAGCCGGTCCAGATGTTGCCGCCATTCTCGTCGGTGAGGGGCGTCCCGTCGAACGCATGGTCGGTGCTCGACTGGTCGGTGAGATAATAGCGGTCGCCGATCGAATCGACCTCGATGTCGTGGAGCAGAGTGGTCGGGAAGCCCTGCGGCGTGTTGTGCGAACTGTTCCCCGGCTGCTGCCAGACCTCGGTCATCACCAGGGTCGTCATGTCGAGCTTGAACACGCCGCCGGTGCCGGCGGCGCCGAGCCGTCCGGTGACGAACCACACGGTGTTCGTATCGGGATCATAATCGATGCCGCGCACCGATCCTTCCACGTCGTCGATCCGGCCCGGCTGGTATCCCGCGTCCGGCGCTCCGGCATTGGCGATCGGGACGATCGCGTAATTCTCGACCAGGGGGTTCGGCGCGGCGGCGTTGAGCGGCGCCGTCAGCCGGACGATGTAATTGTGCAGCACCTGCCCGGCGCCGGCGTCGACGGTGACATAGGTGAAGTAAGCGGTGTTGTTCACCGTATCGATGACGAAATCCTCGATGCCGCCGGCGAAGCCGATCACCGGATCGGGGGCGAGGTCGATCGGGCCCCAGTCGCGAACGCTCCCGCCATTATAGTCGATCGACTTGAAATTGTGGCCGACAAGCAGGTCGCCTTCGGTGAAGAAGATGCGGTTGGTGTTCTTGTCGAGCTCGATGCCCTGGATGAACTTGTCGTCGTTCGAATCCGCGCTGTCGTTGTTATATTCGTAGACCGTCGTGAAGGTGGGCGTGCCGCCGGTGTTGGTGAGATCGGCGATATTGCCCTTCACGATGCGGGTGATGTCGGTGCCCTCGTTCATCACCGCGAACCAGACGCCGTCCTCGAGATCGAAGGCGATGTCCTCCATCGAGATGAAGGCCGGGTTGTCGCGCAGCAAGCGGGTCAGGTTGGCGCCGACGTTCGAGGCCTCGTCATTGTCGACGCGCACGATCGCGTCCGACTGGCCGCCGCCGGTCATCGCCCCGAACAATTGCATGTCGGGCGCGGTGAGCGGCCCGCTCAGGTTCACGTTGGCGCGGTCGTCGTAGAGCGTGCCGCCATTCTCGCCGATGTCGCTGCCGTGCCAGTTATTGGCCTCGTCGGCTATCTCCTGGAGCTGGTGCTGCGGGCTGCCGGTCGGATGGCCCCCGAACGAGGCATTGTCGTGGACCACGGTGATCGCCGTGCCGGCCGCTTCCGAAAGGCCGGTGTTGACGAGCGAGCCGTTGAACGTCGAATTCCCGTCGGCGATCTCGGCCGCGAACAGGAATTCGGTCGGCGTGTTGGCGTCGGTGCCCTGATAGGCGTAAATCGTCTCGCCCGTGGTGTCGCTAAGGTTGATGCCGGCGGCGGCGAGCTGGGCGGATGTGATGGTGATCACCGTCCCGACGGGAATGTCCGCTCCCGCCGTGTAGGTGAAGGTTCCCTCATTGGCGGCGTTGGTGAAGCTGCCGTCGTTGAGCATGGTGCTGCCGGCACGCGGCGTCCAGGTCCGGTCGGTGAAGTGGATGACGGTGCCGCTGCCGATCGGCGCCAGCACGACGAAGCGCAGAATGTCGTCGTCGGCCGTGTTGGTGTCGTCCGTGGCATAGGAAACCAGTGCCAAAGCGCCGGCGCGAAGCGTAGAAGCGACCATTTCCAGAACCCCTTATCGGCAGACCGCCCGCGCCCCCCGGCGCGAGCTCGATCTCGCGCCCCTCCCTTCGCACAGATTGGGGGGGCTTTCCACCGGAATCCCATGGTCATTCTTCGTTTCGGACCAGAAAACGCACGGCCAGGAGTCAATCATGTCAGCGACTTATCTGGAAAAGCGCCAATACAGGCCTCCGCCGCCCGCGGCCCTTTATTTGGCCCGTATCCGGGCAAAGCCGGTTTGACAGGCCAGCGGGTTGCGCCCACACTGCGCACACGATCCGAAGGAGGGGGAGTCGCACATGCCAATGTCGGCACGGCGTCGTCGCCAAATCGGCCGTAAACTGTCTCGCGACAGGGGGTTGCGGGGCAGGCGCGCGGGCGGTCACGGCTTTGCCGCGGCACCCGTCCGAGTCGAGCTTGAGCGGATTTAGGGAGAGGGAATAGTCGATGGGACAACCCTATGTCGGCGAGATACGCATGTTCGCGGGCAGTTTCGCGCCCAACGGATGGATGTTCTGCGAAGGACAGACGCTGCCCATCTCCGAGAACGATGTCCTGTTCGAGCTGATCGGCACCACTTATGGCGGCGACGGGGAGGAGACGTTCAACCTGCCCAATCTCGCCAGCCGCGTTCCCATACACATGGGCACCGGCCCCGACGGCACGACTTACCAGCTCGGCGAGATGGCGGGGACGGAGCAGGAAACGCTGACGATCCAGCAGATCCCCAGCCACACCCATCCGGGCCTCGCTTCAGCCACGGGCCAGGTTCAATCGCCCGCCAACGCCGTCCTCGCCACAGCCACCAGCGCGCAGACCGGCATTCGTATCTACAACACGACGACGCCCGACGTGCCGCTCCACCCTTCTGCCATCTCTCCGACCGGTGGAAGCCAGCCGCACGAGAACACCCAGCCGTTCCTGTGCATCAACTTCATCATCTCGCTGTTCGGGGTGTTTCCCAGCCAGACCTGAGAAGCGGCCGCGCTTCTTCTTTCTCTTCGGAGACCGTCAATGTCAGACCAGTTCCTCGCCGAAATCCGCATCTTCCCGTTCAACTTCGCGCCGACCGGCTGGGCGTTCTGCAACGGACAGCTGTTGCCGCTCTCGCAGAATACGGCGCTCTTCGCCTTGCTCGGCACCTTTTACGGCGGCGACGGCAAATCGACCTTCGCCTTGCCCAACATGCAGGACAATGCGCCGATGCAGCCGGGCCAGGGCCAGGGGCTCAGCGAGCGTTTCCTGGGCGAGATGTCGGGCGTGGAGTCGATCACCCTGCTCCAGAGCGAGATTCCGGCCCACACCCATTCGATGATGGCGCGCGGCGCGGCCGGGACGACTACCGACCCGCAAGGAGCGGCGCCCGCCAATATGAGCTGGCTCGCCGGCGCCTCGTTCGGTGCTGTCCGCGGCTATTCGACCCAGGCGGCCAACACCCCGATGAGCTTTACGCTCGCGGTCGCGGGCGGGGGGCTGCCTCACAACAATATGCAGCCTTATCTCACGCTCAATTACTGCATCGCCCTCCAGGGCATCTTCCCGCAACGGCCCTAGCCGCGCGGACCCGCTGCCGGTTGCATTTGAAGGAATCGTACGATGTCGGAACCCTTCCTCTCGGAGATCAAGATCGTCTCCTTCAACTTTCCGCCGAAGGGGTGGGCATTGGCCAATGGCCAGTTCCTGCCGATCAACCAGAACCAGGCGCTCTTCTCGCTGCTCGGCACGACCTATGGCGGCAACGGCCAGACGACCTTCGCGCTTCCGAATTTGAGAGGCAGGGTGCCGATCCATTTCGGCGGCGCTCATGATCTCGGCGAAGCGGCGGGCTCGACCTCGGTCACGATCACCCAGCAGAACATGGCGGCGCACACCCATTTCCCGAGCGCAAGGAACGATATCGGCGACACCAACATCCCAACGTCGAACACGGTTCTGGCGCAGGCGGTTGCGGTGCAGCAGGATCAGAGCACCCTGCCGGTCAGCATGTACAGCAACAGCAATGTACTGGACAAGGTCCTCCACCCGGCCTCGGTCAGCAATGTCGGCGGCAGTCAGCCGCACAACAATATGATGCCTTATCTGACGCTGAACTTCATCATCGCGCTCCAGGGCATCTTTCCCTCGAGGAACTGATCTCCGCCGGCCCTTGCGCCGGTCGGTCATTGCTCCGAAATGAAGCTATCTCCCATGTCCGCTCCGGGCCTCGCTCTGCTATGCCAAGTGCAGCAGAGCAAAGGCAAAATCGGGGTAGGGGCACGCCATGGCAGGTCCGTCGATCAAGGCCGTCTTCTTCGACATAAAGGACACTCTGGGCTACGTTGACAGCCCCGGCCATCTGGTCACCTACAAGCCCTCGACTCGCGACCTTCTTGAAACGACCCGGGACATACTCGGACTCCGGATCGGACTTATTACGAACCTGCCGGCCAACGTCAGCGCCGACATGGGCCGCAAGATGGTCGAGGAGGCGGGGCTGCTCGACTTCATCGGCCGCGACGACATCGTCATCAACCACGACGCCGGCGCCGACAAGCCCGCTCCGGAGATATTCGCCTATGCCGCCGACAGGCTGGGGCTGAAGCCGGAGGAATGCCTCTTCATCGGCGAGAACTTCGCCGAGGTAATGGGTGCCCAGGCCGCCGGGATGCGCGCCCAGCTCAAGCCCTGCCCGCCGGGCCGCGAGTTCATGCTGAAGGCAGTGGCGGCCCGGCCTTCCACCGACAAGGATAGCGGCCGCCTCTCCGAATTGCTCATGGAGGAGGAGCATCTGATCGGCCGCCGGCTGGTCATCGCCGCCGCCGACATCGCCAGGAAGATCGGCGCCGGCGACCCGCCTCCGCTCCGCGCCATGGGCCTGCTCGTCTATCTGCTCGACGAATATATCGACCGCTACCACCATGCGGTGGAGGAGAGGGTGCTGCTGCCGCTCGCCTTCGCGATGGGCTTCCCGCCGGCCGAAGCCGCCTATGTGTTCGACGACCATGAGATGTGCCGCGGCTATTTCCGCGCATTGGGCGCGGCGCTCGATCGCCTGCGTGCCGGCGAGGCCGGCGCCGCCGCCGATTTCAAGGCCGCGCTCGACGGCTTCGTCGTCCTCTACCGCGAGCATGCCAGGCGCGAGAATGACGAGACGCTGCCGCAACTCGGCGCCTGTCTCGGCGCCTATGACGACGCCGTCATCGTCGAGCTGATGGCCCGCTTCGGCCCCGGAGACCTCGGGCCCTGGCTGATGCTGATCGCCGACATCGAACGCGAACTGGACCTGAGCGTGGGAGGAACGGCAATGACCGAGATCAAGACCCTGGGCGTGGTCGCTTATCATCGCTGCGGCGAGCAGGACACGCTCGTCCCCTATGAGATATTGAAGCACACCGCGATGGTGCTCGCCGACAAGGGTAGGGCGCTGTCGGTCAAGCTCCTCCGCGTCGGCGAGGGTGACGGCCCGGTCGAGATGCAGATGGGGACGCGGGTGCTGCCGGACGGCGACCTGGAGCCGGAGGACATGTTCGACCTCCTCTTCGTTCCCGGCGGCCTCGGCAGCGGCGAGGCGAGCAAGGACGAGCGGATCATCGCCGCCGTCCGGCGCCACCACGAGGCGGGCAAGGTCGTGGCGACCAATTGCTCGGGCATCTCGATCCTGCACCGCGCCGGCATATTGGGCGACACGCCGGTGACCGCCGCTTCCACCGTCGCCCGACGGCTCAAGGAGGAAGGCGTCAAGCTGATCGAGCCGCGCACCATGTGGGCCGGCAGCAAGGGCGGCACGATCTGGACGTCCGCGGGGGGCAGCGGCGTCCATGGCAGCACGGTGGCGATGATCGCCCATTATTTCGGGCGCGAGGTCGGCCTCTATATCGGCATGGGCTGGGATACCTATCCCGCGCTCGGCGACCGCATCTTCGAGGAGCGCGGCCCCCAATATTACAGCTTCCCGGAGCTGGAGGCCGGCATCCAGGATGCCTTGGAGGATATGCTCCTGCCGAGGAAGGTGGCGCTCGCCGTCGAGGGCGCCGCCTGATGGCCTGGGATGCGGCCTTCCGCCTGCCCCAAGGCGAATTCTTCTCGCCGGTGCAGATGAAGCAGATCGAGGCCCTTTTCCGCGCCATCCAGCCGCGCGACCGGAGCCGCGGCATCCCCGGCTCCGACGATTGCGGCGCCGCCCGCTTTCTCGACCTGCTCCTCCAACGCCCCGCGGTCGGCGGAGACGTGAAGATCCACGACGATCTCGGCGCCTGGCAGGAGAGCTATCCGGTCTGGCTGGAGAAGCTCGACCAGGCGGCGATGACGCTGTTCGGCGCCGCGCTGGAGGCGCTGCCCGAGGAGAATGTCACCGCTTTGCTGCGGCAATTGGAGCAGCGCCAGATCGCTTCGTTCGGAACGGCCGCGGAGCAGCAGGCCGCGTTCGACACCATTTGGCGCCACTGTCTTCAGGGCTGCTGGTCCGACCCCCGCTGGGGCGGCAACCGCGACCGGATCATGTGGCGCTGGCTCGGCTATCTGCAGGAAGCGGAGCCGGTCCAGCTCGCTTGAGGAGGGGGAGGCATGACGGAGTTCGACCGACCGGACGCGATCATCGTCGGCAGCGGCGCCGGCGGCGCCACCGCCGCGCGGGCGCTCACCCAGCGCGGCTTTACCGTGGTCGTGCTGGAGAAAGGCGGCCCCAGCAACGCCGAGGACTTCATCCCGTTGGACGAGCTCCACTTCCTCGACCACAAGGCGCTGGTCCCGTCGAAGCGCGACGATCCGATGCTCTATGTCGACCTGTCCAAGGGCTCCGACGCGGCGCCCGAGGCGTCGGAACGGTGGTGGATCACCCACATGGTCGGCGGCTCGACCAACCAGTGGGAGGCCAATCTCCCGCGCTATACCGAGCCGGATTTCGCCGTCACCCGCTACCTGCGCGACGTGCCTTCGGACGTCAGCATGGTCGACTGGCCCTGGACCTATCAGGAGTTCCAGCCCTGGTTCGAGCGCGCGGAATGGGATTGGGGCGTCTCGGGCGCCGCCCGTCAGTCGCCGGCGCAGGAGCCGATGCGGGCCGGCTATGATTATCCGATGCCGCCGATCCGCGAGCATGGCTCGTCGCCCTTCCTGCGCTTCGTCTTCAACAAGGCGGGCATGTACCCCTATCGCAGCCCGCGCGGCATCAATTCACGGACGAATGACGGCCGGCCCGGCTGCCCCTTCTGCGGCTATTGCCAGGGGTTCGGCTGCGCTTCCAATTGCCGGTCGGGCGCGGCCGATACGGTGCTGCGCAAGGCGCTTTCGAGCGGCCGCTGCGAGCTGCGCACCGGCCACAACGTCCTGCGCATCCTCCACGAGCCGGCGCCGGGCAGCGAGCGCGGCCACCGCGCGGTCGGCGTCGAATATGTGACTCACCCCGGCGGCGAGCCGCAGACGTTGCGCGCGCCGATCGTGATCGTGTCCATCCAGGCGATCGAATCCGCGCGATTGTTCCTGCTGTCGGAAATCCCCAACGAGAACGGCCTCGTCGGCCGCTATCTGACCTACCACACCAAAGGCGACCTGGAATTCACCTTTCCCGACCAGCCGGTCTGGGGGTCGATGGATCCGACCTACCCCTATCAGCCGGCCACCTCGCTCGGCAGCCTGCAGCTGCGCGACCTCTACGTCATCAATGATCCCGCGGCGCCGGTGACCAAGGGCGGCAAATTCTCGATCTACGATCCGATCACGATCAACCCGCCCTTGAAAGCGCTCTACCGGACCGGAATGGCGCACGGCCCCAACCCGAAGTCCAGCCGCCTGTGGGGCCGACACCTTCAGGACAGGCTCGTGGAACTGCGGGAGAATGGCGGCGTCTCCTTCTCCTTCACCGGGGAGACCATGTCCTCCCACGACAACCGGGTCGAGCTGGCCGACGGCGCGGACGGACGGCCCGAAAGGCGCGACCCTTATGGGCAGCCGGCCGCGCTCACTTATTACAAGCATCACGATTACGACGTCGCGCTCAGCAAGTATGCGCTCGACCGGGTCGCCGACATCGTCGGCAACGCCGGCGGGATATTGCGCAGTCACCGGCCCCAGGGCCTGTCGAACCCCGGATACGGACACAATCACGGCACCTTGCGAGCGGGCCGGGACCGGGCGGCCTCGGTGCTCGACGCGGATTGCCAGTCGCATCAGGTGGCCGGGCTCTACGTCGTCGACGCCGCCTTCATGCCGACGGCCGGCGCGAGCAATCCGTCGCTGACCATGATCGCCAACGCTTACCGCGTCTGCGACACCATTCCGAGGCCCGACGCGCCAGCGGCGAGGAAGATCGAGCCGGTCGTCGAATTCACCCGGATAAGCGCGTGACGGAAGCAAGCGACACTCTCTTCCACGTCGTCCTCTACCGGCTCTCGGAGCAGACGAGCGACGCGCAGCTCGACCGGGTCGAGCGCGCCTTTCGCGATCTTCCGGGCACGGTCGAGGGCGTGGGCCAGGTCTGGACGGGGCGAAACGGCAGCAGCTCGCGCTTCGCCGCCGCCTGGGGGTTCGGCGTGGTCATGACATTGTCGGACGCGGAGGCGCGCGACCGCTTCCTCGTCCACGAGGCGCATCGCGCGATCTCGGAAGAAGCGGCGGACGGTTTCTACGACGACGTGGCGGTGTTCGATCTGGAAATCCGACGAGGGGGAGACAATCCGATGGCCGATCGCAGGAAGCTCTTGGTGAGCCTGTTCAATCCCGAAGAGGTCCGGGCGGCGGTGGCGGGCGGCGCCGACATCATCGATTGCGAGGACGCGACCGCCAAGGTCGGCATGTTCAAGCCGCGCACCATCGGCGACATTGCGTTCGCCGTCAGCCAGAACGACCCACAGCGGCGACTCCGGATCAGCGCCAATATCGGCTTCGATCTGCGCCTCTACCAGAATGGTCCGAGCGGCCGCGCGGTGGCGCGCTCGCTGGAGGAAGTGCAGGCCAAGGCGGCGCAGGAGGCGCTCGGCATCGCCGCCGCGATGGACACCGGCGAAGGGCGACCCAACATCGTCAAGTGCGGCATAGACGGCCTGCCCAGGGACTGGATCACGCCGGTGGTCGAGGCCGTGAAATCGGCCCTGTCGCAAAGCTCGCGCTTCCAGAACCATCAGGTGATCTGCGGCATCTTGGAAACGCATCGCCCCGCCTGGGAGGCGCGCAGGGGCGACGCGACGGTGATCAAGAACCTGATCGCGGTGGGGCAATTCCATTTCGATCCGGAGGGGACGATCGACATCAGGGACCACCTGACGCCGGAGCAGGCGGAAGCTCTCATGCGCGGCGTCACCGACAATCTTCGGGCCACCCTGGTCGAGCCTTACGATCCGGAGAGGCTCGACCTGCCGGCCGATGCCAAGGAACGGCTCAGGATGATGGTCGACCTCATCCGCGCGGGCGGCGCGGACGGCGTCATGATCGACACGCCGGTCCCCGCCAAGATGGCCAATATCTCGCTGGTCCGCCTGGCCGACAATCCCGGCGACCCGGAGCGGCTCGCCGATACCGGGACGAAGATCGGTGTGTTCGACGTTTCGACGCTGCGCTGGTTCTCGGAATATTGCGCCTATCGCTTCATGGAGACCTGGCTTGCCGGCTCCATCAATGCCGAGCATGCCGCCGCGCTCTCGAAGATCGAGCATGTCGATGTCGTGCTGAACCGCGGCTCTTCGTCGGAGGCGCTCCAGAAGCTTTACCCAGCACTAGATTCGGAGGGCGCATTCGAGGACATGGCCGACGCCCGCTTCAGCCGCCGCATCCGCGCGTCCAACGTCGCCGCGATGGCGGCCACTCTCGTACCCCGGCAGCAGGGAGGTTGAAATGGCTCGAGGCTCCAACGCGCGCGGCCGCCCCGTCGCCGATCTGGACATCCGGTTCGAATGGCATGGCGGCGACTGGGAGAGGCTGTTCGACGCCCAGATCGAACTGGTGAAGAGCGATGTCGCACGCGCCAAGGCCGAGGATCGGCTGGTCGTCTATCTGAGCTGCCCGATCAGCGCGCGCGGCGGCGGCTATAGCGGCACCAACGTCGATGTCGCCCAGGCCATTCAGCGCCGGCTGCTGGAGCGTTGGGGGGAGGGGGTGTGGATCCTCAATCCCGCCCAATATCAGATGGAATCGCGCGCCGGCACCGGCCTCATGAACATGCATGCCAGGCGCCTCGGCATCGACATCGAGGCGCTGGTCCGCGACCACGGCCCGCCCGGCGGCGGCGATTACATGCGGATGTGGACCAAGGTGCTGGCCGAGAATGGCGAGCAGGTCGGCCGCCACGCCGTCGATCCGCGGCTCGCCGACACCGGACAGTATTTCGACGCTTATTATTTCATCGGCCCCACCGACGTGCAGAAAATGTTTCTCGGCGAAGGCGAGACGCTCACCGCCGGGATCAGCGAATATTTCGCCCGCAAGACCGCCGTCGATCCCGATTTCTGCGACTATTACAGCGTCAGCGGCATCGCTTGGGAGCCCCTCGTTCCGGGCGCCGTCATGGACGCGGGCCAGGCGCGGCTGCGCAATGAATGGCAGCGGCGGCGCAACGACTTCCTCCGCTTCTACCTGTTCCGCGCCGGCGCCAATTACAGCCTCGGCTGCCACGACGAATGGAACATCTTCCTGGGGCTCAACGCGAAGCGCCGGGCGATCCTGGAGAAATCGGATGGGCGCGAGCTGGGCGGCATCGGCGAGCAGATCGCCGGATTCTTCGACGGCCGCCAGATCGATCCGGCCTCGACCGAGATCGGCGTCTCCGGCGGCTATGCGATCTGAAGGGGAGTCATCCGATACGCCTGGCCTCCTGCAATCTCCAGAACCTGTTCGACCGTTCGAAGGTGCCCAACAACGACTGCTGGCTCGACGATCCCGGCGCGGAGGGCACGGAGGAGGATCGGTTCGCCGCCGGGCGGAAGGCGTTGCAGACCTGGGCTCGTGCAAACGGAGTGACCGAGTTGATGATCCCGCGAGATATCAGGCGCCTGGACGCTCTACCCGTATTGGGGACCGGAAAGCTTGATTACGTGAGCATGGAGAAAGCTGCGGCGGTCACTCCGACGCAACCGGCGCCCGAGGCTTGCACTACCTAGCTCTGCCGCGGCCGGTTGAGCAAACGCAAGGGCTTTTCTCCATTGGTTGCGCACGGAGCGCCGATTTGCCGAGCCGCTTCAAGTTTAAGTTTTGGAGGCAGGTACCCTACCGCGCTGGGGCGGGGACAATAATCATGTCTGCGCTGGCTTTTTCCGAAAATGAGAGGATAATCCCTTGTGATTCCGTGGGGAAGCGGTCGCCGCATTCGCTTCGGACTCCAGGCCGGCGCGAGGGGGCTGCTTCATGGCGATCTATGAAGGCACCGAAGGCAACGATATCCTCCGCGGCGCTGTCGGCGCAGACACGCTGATCGGGCGCGGTGGCAACGATATCTATGTCGTCAATCACGCCCGCGACGTTATCGTCGAGCGCGCTGGCGGCGGCATCGATCTCGTCCGCAGCGCGGTCGGCTACGCGCTCGCCGCCGATGTCGAGAATCTGGTCCTCACCGGCACCCTCGCCATCAACGGCACCGGCAATGCGCTCGCCAACAATCTTGCCGGCAACAATGCCGCCAATCGGCTCGACGGCGGCGGGGGCGCCGACCGGATGGAAGGCGGCCGCGGCAACGACATCTATATCATCGATCATGCCGGCGACCGCGTCGTCGAAAGCAGCGGGCAGGGCGCCGACACCGTCAGGGCGTCGATCGACCATGTCCTCGGCGCCAATGTCGAAAACCTCAGCCTGACCGGCGGCGCCGCGATCGACGGCACCGGCAATGGCGGCCGCAACACGATCGTCGGCAATGGCGCCGCCAACGTCCTCAACGGCGGCGCCGGAATCGATCGGCTGGTTGGCGGCGCCGGCGCCGACCGCTTCGTCTTCGATTCCAGGCCAGACGCCGGCAATCTCGACACGATCGCGGATTTCGCCAGCAACGACATCATCGCGCTCAACCGCAAGATATTCGACGGCCTCGACGCCAACGGCCCGCTCGGCGCCGGTGCCTTCCGTCTTGGCGGACGCGCTTTGGATGCGGACGACCGGATCGTCTACGATCGCGCCGCCGGCAAGCTGTTCTACGATGCCGACGGCAACGGCGCCGGGGCGGCGGTGCAACTGGCTCAGCTGCGGCCCGGCACCGCGCTCGGCCGCGGCGACATCGCGGTCTATTTCGAGGATCGCGCGCCCGAGTTGCGCAAGCCGATCGCCGACCAGACCACGAACGCCGGCGAGTTGTGGACCTTCAGGGTGCCGGTCGGAGCGTTCGGCGACCTCGATGGCGACGCGCTGACCTTTCGCGCCGCGCGCGCCGACGGAAGCGCCTTGCCGGGATGGCTTTCCTTCGACGCGGCCACGCGGACCTTCACGGGTACGCCGCCCGCGGGCTGGCCCGGATCGATCGACCTCAAGGTGATCGCCTCGGACGGCAATCGCGCCGTCGCCGACACCTTCACGCTCGAGGAAGTTTCCGAATTTCACTTCAGCCTGGCCGGCAAGAGCTGGGGCGTGGACAGTATCGGCTATACCTTCGACGATTATTATTGGGAGTTCGAAGAAACTTTCGATGAATCGCTGAGCGAGACGGTGATCGTCGCCGGCTTCAACGGCTACATACGCGGCGCGGCGGGGATCAAGCTCGACTTCAGGATGCAGTCGAGCGATTTCGCGGGCGAGATCGACTATGACGTGACGGAACGGGTGTCGCGGCTCGAAGAGGTGATCAACACGAAGCCGTTCGTGACGATCGGCAGCGAGATCGTGGGGGCGGCCGATTTCGGGATCATCGGTGCCGATCCGGCAGGCAATTACGCCCAGCTCTTCATCGGCGCCGAGATCGACATGGGCCTGGGCGGCTATCTCGGCGTCGACATCGACGTCATCGATGAAAGCTTCGACTGGGGGTTCGGCACCGGGCCATTGGGTTTCGGCATTCGCGAGCGAGTCACCGCCGAGGACAGCTACACGCTCGATACGCCTTACGGCAGCCTCACCGTCGCCATTCCGGGACCCGTCAACAGCTCGGGAGGCTATAGCATGAGCGTGGGCGCCTATGGCGGCACGGCGATCACCGCCACGGCGCTCAGCGACCCCTTCCTCAGCGGCACCATCGACCTCAGTGCCATCCTGGCCGAGCTTATCGGCTTGCTGCCGCCGCCGGCCAGTGCCGCGCAATACCTGTTCGAGGAGCATGAGGTGACGCTGATCAGCGTCGCCGAGATCGTGAAGGCCGGCGTTACCTTCCAGGCGATCGATCTTGCCCTCAACGGCAACGTGTCGCTGAAGGAGACCGTCACCGTCGATCCCCGGATGATGGTCACCGCGCGGTCGAGCTTCGGCGAGACATTGACCGGGGTCTCGGGCGAGACGCTCCAATTCACCACGCCCGAGGGCGAGGGCTTTTTCACCGCCGACATGACCTATCGCTCGCAGGCGGTGGTAACGACGGTGATCGCCGCTCATTTCCAAGCCACGTTCGACGCGGCCTTCATGGAGCTCACGATCTGGCAGAGGAACCCGATCCCGGGCATTCCCAATACGGACGACCGGTTCGTGGCATATGACTACGGCACCGAATTGTTCGGAGTCGATATTCCGATCCGAACGGTCACCCAGGTCTTCGACATGCCCGGCGTCGAGAGGGACACGGTGCGGATCGCTTATGAGAAGTTCCGCACCGTCGCCGGATCGGGCGACAATTTCACCTTCACCACCCATCAGACCTTCGCGATCGGCAACAACCGGGCCAACGCCCTGACCGGCAACCGAATCGACAACCGCATCGTCGGCAATGGCGGCGACGACCGGCTGATCGGCCTGCAGGGCGACGACCTCCTGACCGGCGGCCTCGGACTAGACATGTTGTCAGGGGGCGACGGCAACGACGTGATCGACGGCGGCGCCGGCATAGACATTCTCACCGGCGGCGCGGGCAGCGACATCATTCGCTTCGGCGACGGCAACGAACGGATCGGCGACGACCGCGGCAGCGACTCGATCGACGGCGGCGGCGGCGACGACATTCTCACCGACCGGATCGGCGACAACGATCTCTTCGGCGGCGAGGGCGACGACCGCCTGACTTCGGGCGCGGGCGGCGATCTCATCGAAGGCGGCGCCGGCGACGATGTGATGATTGCCGGCGAGGGCCTGAACATCCTTCACGGCGGCAGCGGCGACGACCGCATCGACAGCGGTGACGGCGCCGATTTCGTCACGGGAGGCGACGACGACGATCTGATCGTCGTCGGCAGCGGCGACAACGACGTCCAGGGCGGCGATGGCCATGACAGGATCACTGCCTTGGCCGGCGACGATGACATTGGCGGCGGCGCCGGCGACGACATCATCGCGGCCGGCGCCGGCACCAACTTCGTCACGGGCGGCGCCGGTAATGACGAGATCACCACGGGCGGCGGCAATGACGAGATTGGCGGCGGCGGAGGCGATGATCTCGTCGTCGCCGGGGGCGGGCGCAACAGGATCACCGGCGATGCCGGCGCCGACGTCATTCGCGCCGGCAACGAGGCGAACGACGTCGATGGCGGCGCCGGCGACGACCGCATCGCCGTCGGCAGCGCCGGTGACAGACTGACGGGAGGACTCGGCAACGACGTCATCATCGCCGGCGCCGGCGCCAACCGGATCGATGCCGGCAGCGGCAATGACTCGGTCGTCGCCGGCGACGGCGCCGACCGGGTGACGGGCGGTGACGGCGACGATTCGATCGTCGCGGCCAATGGCGCCAACATTCTCGACGGCGGCGAGGGCGACGACCGGATCAGCGCCGGCGGAGGCATCGATATCGTCACGGGCGGGGAAGGCGACGATCGCATCGAGACCTTCGCGGGAAGCGATCGTATCACCGGCGGCGCCGGCCGCGACTATATCGACGCAGGCGCCGGCAACGAAATCCTGGTCGGCGACGTCGACCCCGCCGATGCCGGATTCTTCGACCTCTTCCGCGATCTAGCCGGCGCCCATGCCGACATCTTCGTGTTCGGCCGCGGCTCGGGCCGCGACACCATCCTCGACTTCAACCTTCGTCAGTTCGAGGTCGGCGGCGTGACGCAGGTCGTGGAAGACAGGATCGACCTGTCCGATTTCACCCAATATCGCAGCTTCGCCGACCTCGGGGTCGAGGAGATACTGGTCGACGGCAAACGCGCCTATCGCATCGCGCCCACCGCCACCGACATACTCATCCTCTACACCAACGTCCTCAACGTCTTCGACGACAGATCCTTCATCTTCGCCACCAGCGGCCGCGACGTCTTCCGCGGCACGTCCGGCCGCGACCTGCTCGACGGCGGCGCCGACGCCGACCGGCTGATCGGGCTTGGCGGCAACGACACCTACCGGGTGGACAATGTCGGCGACGTGATCGTCGAAGCCGAGGGCGAGGGCAACGATACCGCGCTCGTCTATGGCGACTTCGTGCTCAGTGCCGGCGCCCATGTCGAGACCATCAGGGCCTTGTACCAGGAGCAGGCGGTCAACATCACCGGCAACGAGCTCGGCAACGACATCACCGGCAACGAGGCGACCAACATATTGTCGGGCGCGGGCGGCGACGACATCATCCACGGCGGCAATGTCATCTACCTGCAGCTGGCGCGCGGCGACACGCTCAACGGCGGCGGCGGCGACGACCAGCTGCACGGCGGCAGGGCAGGCGACAGGTTCAACGGCGGCGCCGGCCTCGACACGGTGGTCTATTCCGAGACCGCCCGCGTCGACCTCGTCGACCCCGGCGCCAATTCCGGCCAGGCGATCGGCGACAGCTTCACCGGGATCGAGCGCTTCGTCTTCGGCGGCGGCCACGACCAGGCGATCGGCGACGGCACCGCCAACCGGTTCGAGGGCAATAATGGCCAGGACGTGCTCAACGGCGGCGGCGGCAGCGACGTGCTGATTGGCGGCGACGATTATGACCGGCTGATCGGCGGCGACGGCAACGACGTCATGACCGGCGACGGCGGCGACGGCGCCGGCTTCCAGGGCGACGATTTCGAGTTCGCCGTCCCCGGACGTCTCGGCACTATCGACCGGATTCTCGATTTCACCTCGGGCAGCGACCGCATCGTGCTGCGCGGCCCCGATGCGCTTTCGCTCCAATTCGATACCGACGGCATCCTCGGCGCGTTCGAGATCGGCGCGGTGCAGGAAGGAAATGCGATCCGCGTCAGCGTCAATTTCGACGCCGACGAAGCGGTCGAGCTGACCATCCTCCTGATCGGCGCGGCCGGCATCGCCCAGAGCGACTTCCTCCTCATCGACCGGCTCGACGGCATTTGACTTACGCCTAAGGCCATCTGATCCGGGAGCGGTCCCTCGGGGATATCCAACGAGGCCTCGGTCGTGAGATTCGCCCGGCAGACGCTTCGCGCGCCGACATCAAGAAGGTGGTGGACGCACTAGGGCTCGAACCTAGGACCCGCTGATTAAGAGTCAGCTGCTCTACCAACTGAGCTATGCGTCCATGCCGGGAAGGCAATGCGCCGCGGGGAAGGATCGTTCCCCGGCGCGGCGTGCCCGCTAGCATGGGCCGGGCGGCGATGCAATGGCGCAAAATCAGCCGCGCGTCTTGTCCTTGCGGTTGTCGCGGTCGATCGACATCAGCATGCCGAGGCAGATCATCACGGTCAGCATCGCCGATCCGCCGTAGGAGAAGAGGGGCAGGGGGATGCCCACCACCGGCGCCAGGCCCATCACCATCAGCAGGTTGATCGCGAAATAGAAAAAGATGGTCATGGTGAGGCCGGCCGCCGTCAGCCGCTCGAAGCGGCCCTTCGTCTCGAGCGCTACCGCCATGCCCCAGCGGAACATCAAGGCAAAGCACAGGATCAGGAACAGGCCGCCGGCCAGCCCCCATTCCTCGACCATCGCCGGGAAGATGAAATCGGTATGCTGCTCGGGCAGATAATGGAGGTGGCTCTGGGTGCCGTTGAGGAAGCCCTTGCCGAAGAGGCCGCCCGATCCGATCGCGATCTTCGACTGGGTGATGTGATAGCCGGCGCCCAAGGGATCGTCCTCGGGGCTTAGGAAGATCAGCACCCGTTCCTGCTGGTGCGGCATCATGAAGCTGTAGGCGACCGGAATGGCCGCCGCGAACGCCATGGCGCCGCCGACGAACAACCGCAGCGGCAGCCCGGCGAGGAACATGACGGTGAGGGCCGAAAAGCCGAGCAGCATCGTGGTGCCGAGGTCCGGCTGAAGGAGGATCATCACGCTGGGAATGAGGGTGAGCAGCGCCGGCGGCCAGATGGCGTTCCATTTGCGGATCTCGCCGGCGGGGAGGCCGGCATAGAAACCGGCGATGACCAGCACGATGACGGGTTTCATCAGTTCCGAAGGCTGTAGCTGGATGATACCCAGGTCCAGCCAGCTTTGCGCGCCGCCGCGGACCGCGCCGATCACTTCGACGACGATCAGCAGCACGATCAGCAGGCCATAGGCCAGATAGGAGAAGTCCCTGAAGAACTGGGGCTTGAAGTAGGACAGGGTCACGGCCATCGCGAGCAAGGTCGAGAAGCGGATCGCGTGAGGAAGCGCCCAGGGCAGAAATGACCCTCCGGCGGCCGAATAAAGCGACATCCCGCCGAATCCGCCGATCGCGATGATGATGAAGAGCAGGCTCCAGGGCAGCCGGGCAATCTGGGCCGGAACCAGCGATTCGATGCTCATTCGCTGCCCTCGGCCGGGCCGGCCTCCGCTTCGGCGGGCGTCTTGCCCTGCTTGGCCGCGAGCCAGAGCCGGCCGTTGCGCTCCATGCGCTCGGCGATGGTGCCGCCCCAGCTCTCCTCCAGCGCCGTCAGCGCTTCCATCGCCTTGGGCTTGTCGTAGAGATAGGTGAGCACGTCCTTGGCGACCGGCGCCGCCGCGCGCGACCCGCCCATGCCATGCTCGATCACCACCGAAGCCGCGTAGCGCGGGTTTGAGGTCGGGGCGAAGCAGACGAACAGGCCGTGGTCGCGATATTTCCAGTCGCCGCCCTGGCCGCGCTGGCCGGCGGAGATGCGGCGCACCTGCGCCGTGCCGGTCTTGCCGCCCATTTCGATGCCCTCCAGCGGCAGCCGGCTGCGGCCGGCGGTGCCGTTGCCGTTCACGACCTCCCACATGCCCTTGCGAACGATCTCGAAATGCTCGGGCGGCATGTCGAGATGCGGCACGGCGCCTTGGCGGGTCGCGAGCAGCCGCGGACTGACATTCTTGCCCGAGGCGATGCGCGCGGCCATCACCGCCAGCTGGAGCGGGTTGACGAGCAGATAGCCCTGGCCGATCGATGCGTTGAGCGTATCCGACTGGGTCCAGTCCGGCCGCTCGATAAGCCGCGGATTCTGCTTGTACTTGCGCTCCTTCCAGGCGCTGTCCGGTACCGTGCCGTAGCTTTGCGACACGACCGGCAGATCATATTTCTCGCCCAGGCCGAGCCGGCGCGCCATCACCGCGATCACATCGTAGCCGACCCGATGGCCCATCGCGTAGAAATAGGTGTTGCAGCTCTTGGCGATCGCACGATGCATATTCATCGGGCCGTGGCGGCCGAGGCAGCGGAAGAAGCGGTTGCCGAGCTGGTAGCCGCCGGGGCAGCTGACCGTTTCCTCCGGATCGATGCCCGCGCCGAGCAGCGCCATCGCTCCCATCGGCTTGATCGTCGAGCCGGGCGGGTAGAGCGCGCTGAGCGACTTGTTGACCAAGGGGCGCCGCTCGTCGTCGGACAGCATGCCCCATTCGTTGCGGCTGATCCCGTCGGAAAAGCTATTGGGATCGAAGGACGGCATCGACGACATGGCGAGGATGTCGCCGGTGTGACAGTCGAGCACGATCACCGAGCCCGATTCCGTGCCGAGCCGGCGCGCGGCATAGGTCTGGAGGCCGGCGTCGATCGCCAGCGGCAAGGTGCCGCCGCTGGTGTCCGGAACGGTGGCGAGCTCGCGCACCAGCCGGCCGCGCGCGGTGACTTCGAGCCGCTTGGCGCCGGGCTTGCCGCGCAGCCTCTTTTCCATCGTCTTTTCAAGACCGTCCTTGCCGATCTTGAAACCAGGTGTGATGAGCAGCGGATCCTTGCCCGTGGCTTCATATTCTTCCTTGTTGGCGGTGCCGACATAGCCGACCAATTGGCCGACCGCGGCGCCGTCCGGATAGAAGCGGCTGAAGCTCCTGAGCGGCGCCACGCCGGGCATTTCGGGCAGGCGCAAAGTCACCGCCGCATATTTGTCGAAGTCGAGATTCTCCGCGACCGGCACGGGCTGATAGCCCGCCGCTCGGCTGAGATCGGTGCGGATCCGCTCGACGTCGTCGGCGGAGAGGGCGAGCAGGCGGGTGAGCTCGGCGATCACGCGATCCGACTCCTTGAGCTGGTCCGGAATGAGGTCGATCCGATAGTCGCTGCGGTTGATCGCGATCGGCTGACCATGGCGGTCGACGATCCACCCGCGCCTCGGCGGCACCAGCACGAGCTGGAAGCGGTTGCTCTCGGAAAGCAATTTGTAGCGTTCGTTCTCGGCGATCGACAAATAGGCCATGCGTCCGGCGATCAGCGCCGCGACACCGCCCTGCATCGCGCCCAGCACCAGCGCCCGCCGCGTGAAGCTGTGGCCCTGGGAATTTTCGGTGACGAGAGGGATTCGGCGTCTCATCGCGACAAGCGCCACCTGTCGAGCGCCAGCACGATATGCGCGACCAGCGGGAAGGCGAGGATGGACGCGACGAGCTGCGGCACCATCACCGAAAAAGCGGTCTCGCTTCCCATCAGCTGGGCGATGAACCAGGCGCCGAACGTATAAAGGATTACGGCGAGCGAGGCGAAGAACCAGTCCATCCAATAGTCGCGGAACAGCATCCGGCTGTCGAGCACGTCGAAGGCGAGGAAGGCGATCGTCCACAAGGCGACCGACTGGCCGAGCGGATGGCCGCCCACCAGATCGTTGAACAGGCCGAGCGGGATGGCGATCAGCACCGACCACATTTCGGGCCTGAGCAGCCGCCAGGCGATCAGCACCAGGAAAGCGAAATCGGGGACGATGGGCGAGCTGGCGACGATCGGCAGCAGCGCCAGCAGGCAGGCCGCGACCGTGGAGGCGACCGGCACGTAGCGGCGCCGGAGGGTCTTGGCGAGCATGTCGCCGGAGGTGAGGGCGATGCGGCTCACGGTCTCGCCGCCGACGCCGAGGCCGGCAAAGGCGGCTGGGCGGGCAGGGTCGCCGCCGGGTCGCGCGCCGCCGGCATGTAGATGTTCTGGACCATCGCGAAATCGATGCTGGCCGGGTCGGCGAGCGGGCGCGCCAGCGTCTCGTCGCGCTTGACCGAAACGACCATCGCCACGGGGACACCGGGCGCGTAGATGCCGCCGACGCCCGACGTGACGAGGATGTCGCCGCGCCGGAACGGATTTTCGCCGAGTTCCAGCGGCTTGAGGTCGATCGTGCCGTCGCCGCGGCCCGTCGCCATCGCGGGGGTGCCGTCGCGCGCGAGCCGGACGGGCACGTTGTTGGCGCCATCGGTGATGAGCAAAACGCGCGAGGCATAAACGCCGCTCTCGACGATGCGCCCGATCAGGCCCTCGGGCGCGCGCACCGGCTGCCCGATGCGGATGCCGTCGCCGCTGCCGACGTCGAGCGTGGCCAGCCGGCGGCTGGAATCGAACGTCGAGGTGACGATGCGCGCGATCGCTACCTCATCGCTCATCTCGCGTGACAGCGCGAGCAGCCGCTTGAGGCGGTCATTCTCATATTCGATGGCGCGCGCCTCGACGAGCCGCGGATGGAGCTGTTCGAGCTCGCGCTTCAACTCCGAATTCTGGCCCGCGGCGCGGAAATAGCCGCCGATCCCGTCGATGCCGTCGGCGACACCGCGCACGACGCCGCGCCCGCCGGCGCTGATCGGCGTTGTGATGTCGAGCGCCACCCCGCGCAGCGCGTTGAAACCCTTGGGGTCGGCGATGGCGACGACCAGCAGCAGGATCGCGAGCAACACCCCGCCGACCGCCGCGACATAGCCGAGGAACAGTCCATATTGCGCCCGACGGGAAAATCCGGGGCGCCGAGACGAAGGCGGCGCCATGAGCTGCTCCCGGCCCCGATCAGGCCGTGGTCAGGACGCCGCGGAAGATCTCTTCCTCCAGCGCCCTGCCGGTGCCCAGCGCGACGCAGGTCAGGGGATCGTCGGCGACCGTGACCGGCAGCCCGGTTTCGTCGCGGAGCACTTCATCGAGGCCCTGGAGCAGGGCGCCGCCGCCGGTCATGACGATGCCCTGGTCGACGATGTCGGCGGCAAGCTCGGGCGCGGTATTTTCCAGCGCGATGCGGACGCCCTCGACGATCGTGCCGACCGGTTCGGCGAGCGCCTCGGCGATCTGGCGCTGGTTGATGGTGATTTCCTTAGGCACCCCGTTGACGAGGTCGCGGCCCTTGATGTGGACAGTGAGGCCGTCGCCGTCGGCCGGCGGCTTGGCGATGCCGACCTGCTGCTTGATCCGCTCGGCGGTCGCTTCCCCGATCAGGAGGTTGTGGTTGCGGCGGACGTAAGAGGAAATCGCCTCGTCCATCTTGTCGCCGCCGACGCGCACCGAGGTGGTGTAGGCGAGGCCACGGAGCGAGAGAACCGCCACCTCGGTGGTGCCGCCGCCGATGTCGACCACCATAGATCCGATCGGCTCGGTGACCGGCATGTCGGCGCCGATCGCGGCCGCCATCGGCTCCTCGATCAGCCAGACCTGGGATGCACCGGCATTTGAGGCTGCGTCGCGGATCGCGCGGCGCTCGACCGAGGTCGAACCCGAGGGCACGCAGATCACGATCTCCGGCCAGCGCGGGAAGCGGCGCTTGCCATGGACCTTCTGGATGAAATGCTTGATCATCTGCTCGGCGACGTCGATGTCGGCGATGACGCCGTCGCGAAGCGGACGAATCGCTTCGATCTGATCCGGAGTCTTGCCCATCATCATCTTGGCGTCCTCGCCGACCGCCTTGACCTTTTTGACGCCGTTGATCGTCTCGATCGCGACCACCGACGGTTCATTGAGGACCACGCCGCGGCCGCGGACATAGACGACGGTATTGGCGGTGCCGAGATCGATCGCCATGTCGTGCGACGGGAACTTCAGAAAACGGAATAAGGACATTGGGACGGGTTCTCGCTTCCTCGCAGGCGCGGCGCCGGGCCGGGGCCGGTTCCGCCAGTGTCGTCTCTATAGGGTGCCCCCGCGCGCCGCGTCCACAAAACAGTTAACGCCTCGCGGGAGCGCGCCGATTGGTCTAGAGCATCCCCCATGTCAATACGTCGCCTTCCTGAACATCTCGTCAATCGCATCGCCGCCGGTGAAGTGGTCGAAAGACCAGCCAGTGCGTTGAAGGAATTGGTGGAAAACGCGGTCGACGCGGGCGCTTCGCGGATCGCCGTGACCCTGGCCGGGGGCGGCATCGACAGAATCGAAGTGGCGGACGACGGCTGCGGCATGAGCCCCGCCGACATGGCTCTCGCCCTGGAGCGCCACGCCACCTCCAAGCTGCCCGACGACGCGATCGAACAGGTCGTGACCCTGGGGTTTCGCGGCGAGGCGCTGCCGTCCATCGCCAGCGTCGCGCGACTGCGGATCGAGAGCCGGATAAGGGGAGCGGACGGCTGGGCGCGTACTGTCGACAACGGAAGGCTGGACGGGGAGGGGCCGGCGGCGCTTCCGCCCGGCACGCGTATCACCGTCGAGGATCTGTTCGCCAGGGTGCCCGCCCGTCGCAAGTTCCTGCGCTCGCCCCGCTCCGAATATGCCGCCTGCCTCGACGTCGTGAAGCGGCTCGCCATGGCCCGGCCCGATATCGGCTTCAGCCTCGACCATGACGGTCGCCGCGCGCTGTCGGTTCAGCCCGGAGAGGACCGGCCCGCGCGCGTCGCCGGGCTCACCGACCGAGGCCTGGCTGAGAACAATGTCGGCATCGATTACGAACGTGGCGGCGCCCGTCTCGGCGGCGTGGCGGGTCTGCCCACCTTCAATCGCGGCGTCGCCGACCATCAATTCCTGTTCGTCAACGGCCGGCCGGTGAAGGACCGGCTGCTGATCGGCGCCGTCCGCGCCGCCTATCAGGATTTGCTCGCCCGCGACCGCCACCCGATCCTGGCTTTGTTCATCGAGCTTCCCGGCGACGAGGTCGACGTCAACGTCCACCCGGCCAAGACCGAGGTCCGCTTCCGCGATCCCGGCAATATCCGCGGCCTGATCGTCGGCGGCCTCCGCCACGCGCTGGACGCGGCCGGCCACCGCAGCGCCCAGCGCTCGAGCGCGGCGGCGCTGGGCAATTGGACGACGTCCGCCGACCCACTTCGTCATTCCCGCGAAAGCGGGAATCCCGCTTCCTTCTTCCGACCATTCGCGCAGAGCGATCTTTCCAATTTCGCCGGGGTGACGCAGGGCTCGGTCTGGGACCGCCACCAAGGCTATTCCCCTCCGCCCCAGGCCCGCGCCGAAGCCGCCGTCGACGCGCCGCCCGAAGCCACCGCTTTCCCCCTGGGCGTCGCCCGCGGCCAGGTCGCCGCCACCTATATCGTCGCCGAGGCCGAGGATGGGCTTGTCCTTGTCGATCAGCACGCCGCCCACGAGCGCCTCGTGCTCGAACGGATGCGCAAGGCGATGGCCAATGGCGGAGTCGCCCGCCAGGCCCTGCTCCTTCCCGAAGTGATCGAGCTGGACGAACCCGCCTGCGACCGCCTCGAAGCCCGCGCCGCGGAGCTTGCGGAGATGGGCCTGGAACTGGAGCGCTTCGGCCCTCGCGCCATGCTGGTCCGCGCCACCCCCGCTTTGCTCGGCCAGGGCGACATCAAGGGCCTCGTCACCGACCTCGCCGACGAGCTCGCCGCCTATGACGAGGCGCTGTCCTTGAAGGAACGCCTCGACCACCTCGCCGCGACCATGGCTTGCCACGGATCGGTGCGGGCCGGACGGCTGCTGTCGGTAGCCGAAATGAACGCTTTGCTCCGCGAGATGGAGGTCACCCCTTATTCGGGCCAATGCAACCACGGCCGGCCGACCTGGGTGAAGCTCGGCCACGGCGACATCGAGAAATTGTTCGGGCGGAAGTGAAGCGGCGTGGAAGGATCGAAGCGGCTCCGTCATTGCTAGCGCAGCGAAGCAATCCACAAAAGCGCCGGCGCCCTTCTGGATTGCTTCGTCGCTTCGCTCCTCGCATGACGATCGAGGCGCCCGTGGCTAGGATTTGAGAGCGCGCAGCCTTGCCCCGACAGCTTCGATCGGATGCGCCGCCGCCTTGGCCCGCGAAGTCTTCAGGAGCGGATATCCGCTCTCAGCATCGGCGATCAAATCCTTGACGAAGCTGCCATTCTTCACTTCGCGCAATATGCGGCGCATCTCGGTGCGGGTGTCGGCGGTGATGATGCGGTCGCCGCCCTTCAGCGCGCCGAATTCGGCGGTGTTTGAGATCGTCCAGCGCATGCCGGCGATGCCGCGCTGGTAGATGAGATCGGCTATGAGCTTCAATTCGGTAAGGCATTCGAGATAGGCGACTTCCGGGGAAAAGCCCGCCTCGACCAATGTCTCGAAGCCGGCGTGGATCAGCTCGGGTATCGCGCCCCACAGGACGGCCTGCTCGTTGAACAGATCGGCCTCGCATTCCTCGGCGAAGCTGGTCTCCAGCATACCGACCCGGCCGCTGCCGAGCGCGGCCGTGTAGGAGAAAGCGAGGGCGCGCGCCGAGCCGGTGGCGTCCTGGTGGACCGCGAACAGGGAGAGGAGGCCGCCCCCTTGCAGATATTCGTCGCGCAGCGCCGTGCCCGGCCCCTTGGGCGCGGCCAGGACGACGTCGAGATCGGCGCGCGGCTCGACCAGGCCGAAATGGATGGCGAGGCCGTGCGCGAAGACGAGGGCGGCGCCTGGCTTCATATGCGGCGCCAGTTCGTCGCGATAGACGCGCGCCTGCTCCTCGTCCGGGAACAGCATAACGAGGATGTCGGCCCATCGGGCAGCCTCGGCCGGCGTCATGACGTCAAAGCCGTCCGCGCCGGCGCGCCCAGCGCTGGGGGAGCCGTCGCGGAGGGCGATCCGCATTTGGGAGACTCCGCTGTCGCGCAGGTTCAGCGCCTGCGGCCGGCCCTGATTGCCGTAGCCGAGCACGGCGATCCGCTTGCTCCGGACCAGGTCCGGGTCGGCGTCGGCGTCGAAATAAACCTGCATCAGATCCTCGTCATGGCGTCGAGTTCGGCTAGGGCATTCGCCATCCCTTCGCAATCGAGCGGCGCCGTGAAGCGGGGCCAGTCGGCCGGAGGTTGGCGCGAGAACCAGGTATATTGGCGCTTGGCATATTGGCGGGTGGCGATGCGTCCGGCGGCGAGCGCCTCCTCGCGCGTGACCCGCCCCGCGAGGAAGGCGGCGATTTCGGGCACGCCGATCGCCCGCATCACCGGCAAAGCGGGGTCGAGTTCGCGGGTGAGGAGGGCGCGTACCTCGGCCAGCCCTCCTTCGCTCATCATCGACTCGAAGCGGCGGTCGCAGCGCTCAACCAGCCAGTCGCGCGGCGGCAGCAGGACGAGCGGCGCGAGACAAACCTCGTTCGCGATGCCGCCGACCTTCTCCTTCTGCCAGTCGCCCAGCGGCCGTCCCGTCGAACGCACCACCTCCAGCGCGCGGGCGACGCGGGTCGTGTCGCTCGGCCGCAGCTTCTCCGCCGCCGCCCGATCCTCGGATCGAAGCGCCTCATAAGCCTCCGCCACCGGCAAGGCCCGCACCGCCGCGCGTATGTCCGGATCGATCGGCGGAACCGGCGCGATGCCGTCGAGCAGGATCCGCAAATAAAGGCCCGTTCCCCCTACCAGGATCGGCAGGCGCCCGGCGTCGCGAGCCGCGCGGATCGCCGCCTTGGCGTCTGCCCCCCAGACCGCCGCGGAAAACGGCTCCGCTCCGTCGCGATAGCCGTAGAGGCGGTGCGGTGTCCGCGCTTCCTCTTCCTTGGTCGGCCGCGCCGAGACGATATGCAGGTCGCGATAGACCTGGGCGCTGTCGGCGTTGATCACGACGCCATGGTGCCGCTCTGCCAGCGCGAGGGCGAGAGCGGACTTGCCGCTGGCGGTCGGCCCCGCGATAAGCGCGACCCTTGTCTTGTCCGGCCCCGGCGGCGAAGAGGATTCGATGTTCATCGCCACCCTGATAGCAGCCGAGCGGATTTCGAGCGGCGATATTTCCGCCGCCGAAGACGCATTGCGCGCCCGCGGCATCGAGGCGATGGGCCGCAGCTGGATCGAGGAGGACGTGGCCTGCGACCTGCTCTTCTCCGCTGATCCCGCCACCGCCCGCGAGGCCCTGCAAGGGCTTGTTCCGGGCGCCGATCTCGTCGTCCAGGGCGAAGCGGGGCGGCGCAAGCGCCTTCTCGTCGCCGACATGGATTCGACGATGATCACGGTCGAATGCATCGACGAACTCGCCGATTATGCGGGGCTGAAGGCGGAAGTCGCGGCGGTAACCGAGCGGGCGATGCGCGGCGAGCTGGATTTCGAGACGGCGCTGCGCGAGCGCGTCGCGTTGCTCAAAGGGCTCGACGAAGCGGCGGTCGATCGCTGCCACGAGGAGCGGGTGCGCATCACGCCGGGCGCGGAGGCGCTGGTCCGGACGATGCGGCGCGAGGGCGGCTATTGCCTGCTCGTCTCGGGTGGTTTCTCGCGCTTCGCAGACCGGGTCGCGGGCGCGATCGGCTTCGACCGGGCGGTCTCGAACGCTCTGCTTTTCGAGCAGGGCCGGCTGAGCGGCGTCGCCGAGCCGATCGTCGGCGCGAAGGCCAAGCGCGACGCGCTGGTCTACGCGGCGGCGTCCCAGGGCGTGAAGCTTTCCGACGTGATCGCGATCGGCGATGGCGCCAACGACATCCCGATGCTGGAGGCGGCCGGGCTCGGAATCGCTTATCATGCCAAGCCCAAAGTGGCCGCGGCGGCCGACGCGCGGATCGACCATGGCGACCTTAGCGCCTTGCTGTTCGCGCAGGGTTATGCGCGGAACGAGTGGGAAAGCTAGGCGGCCGGGCTGCTCATGTCGGCGGTGATCGCGGCCAGCGCGAAGGCGACCGAATGTTCGCCGCAATCGAAGCCGATGGCGATGCCGTCGTCGGCGAAGGAGCGGACGATGCCGGCGATCGCGCCGGCTTCGGGATGGTGGAGCTCGACGCCGGCGCCGAGCGGCGGCCGGGCGTTGGTTTCGAGGAAAGCGCCGGTCGCGGAGACGTCGCGCAGCGCCGCCGGCGTCGGCAAATCGGCGATTAGCACGCACATCGGCCGCCGCCGCCACCGCGACGCCATCGCCGACACGCTCACATATTTCCGTCTTGCCGCCATCGAACATGCCCCCGGGGCGATACGCGCCCCGAAGCAAGGCTAAACGGCCGGTAACGAAAAAACCGTTAAGGCGCGACGGTGAAGCAGCCTTGCCCCGCGGCCTTGGCCGATGCGCATAGCCGGTCGGCGGCGGCGCGATCGGCGAGCGGGCCGACCCGCAGACGGGTGAACTTTCCGGCCTGTTCGTAAGTAGGCTGTAGCCCCGATAAGGCGCCGATCTTCCGGCTGAGCGCCGCCCATTGGCCGCGCGCCGCCTCGGCGCTGCCATAAGCGCCGAGCTGGACCCGCCAGCGGCCCGACGGGACAGGGGCCGCCGGCTTCGCTGCCGGAGCGGCGCGCTTGGCGGCGGCCACGGCGGCCCCGGCGACCCGCCCCGGCTTTGCCGCCGGCGTGGCTGGCCTGGAAGCCGCCGCCGCGGGCGCCCCCGTCGCCATTTGCCGCGCGAGCGCCACGCCCTTCTGCCGCTCGGCGAGCGGAATGAACTTGTCCATCTGCGACAGGCTGTCGGCGGCCTGGGGCAGGCCCGCCGCCGCCGCGCGCGTCATCAGCGCATAAGCGCGCGGCCAGTCCTTGGCGACCAGGTCGCCGTTGAACAGGGAGGTGCCCAGGACATATTGGGCGCGCGCGTCGCCGCTGTCCGAGGCGAGCCTGATCCACGGCAAAGCCTTGGCGCGCTGGCCTTCCTGGAAGAGGATGAGGCCGAGATTGGCCTGCGCCTGATGGTGGCCCTGCTGCGCCGCTTTTTCGTACCAGCTCTGCGCGATCCTGAGATCGGACGGGACGCCGCGGCCGAGCTTGTAGGCCTGGCCCATGTTGAACTGCGCGTCGGCGTCGCCTCTGTCGGCGAGCGGCCGCCATTCCCTGACGGCGCCGGCATAATCGCGGGCCTCCCACGCATCGACTCCCGCCTTGACGTCGGCGGCGGCGGGAACCGCGCCGATGCCGGAAATCAGCGCCGCGACGAGCATGTGCCGACCGGAAAAACGCATCGAGAACCTCCCCCAGGATGACTTCAGACAGGCGCGGCTGCCTAGCGCCGAAACCCTTAAGGCGTTCTTTACATTAAATTCAGCGGCTTCGCCACGGCCGCGCTTTCGGGCCGTCGATGTTAACCAGATTTTAGCAGCACAAGGTGCAATCCTCTTTGCCGAAGGACCGCGATCCGAGGGGAAATCATGCGCGTTTTGGCACTGTCGTCTCAAAAAGGTGGATCGGGCAAAACCACCCTGTCCGGCCATCTGGCCGTGCAGGCGCAGCTTGCCGGATACGGCCCGGTTTGCCTGATCGACATCGATCCGCAGGGTTCGCTCGCCGACTGGTGGAACGAGCGCGAATCCGACATGCCCGCTTTCGCCCAGACCACGGTCGCGCGCCTCGGCGCCGATCTCGAGGTGCTGAGGCAGCAGGGCTTCCGCCTCGCCGTCATCGACACGCCGCCGGCCATTACGATGGCAATTCAGAGCGTCATCCAGGTCGCCGAACTGGTCGTCATCCCGACCCGCCCCAGCCCGCACGATTTGCGCGCCGTCGGCGCCACGGTCGATCTGTGCGAGCGCGCCGGCAAGCCGCTCATCTTCGTCGTCAACGGCGCCACGCCCAAAGCCAAGATCACCTATGAAGCCGCCGTCGCCTTGTCGCAGCACGGCACCGTCGCTCCGATCACGCTCCACCACCGCACCGATTTTGCCGCCTCGATGATCGACGGCCGCACCGTGATGGAGGTCGATCCCAAGGGCAAGTCGGCCGCCGAGGTACGCGAGCTGTGGGAATATATCTCCGACCGGCTCGAAAAGAATTTCCGCCGCACCGTCTTTTCCGCCCCGGGCGGGATCGCTGCGCACGCGGTGCCGCGCCCCGCGGCCGGCTTCGGCCGCCGCGTGGTGGGCCAGTAGGATGGGGGGCGGTCTGATGAGCGAACCCAAGCCCTTCGCCTCGCTGTCGTCCGGCCTGCTCGCGCGCAAGGGCGCGGCCAAGCCGGCCATGCGTCCCCAGGGCTTCGGCCAGATGGGCATGGGGGTCGAGGATCTCGGCTGGAACGACATGGGCTATGCGCCGCCGGCGCCGGCTCATGACTATCAGGACGAGCTGCCCGAGCGGGTGCCGAGCAAGATATCGGCGCTGACGCCGGCGCCCAGGGCGTCCGACGACCCCGACGCCGCCGATGGCGCGGACCTGCCGCCGCCGCCCGTCGTCGAGCAGCAGCGCGCCATCGAAGCCAGCTTCGCCGCCGACGAGGTCGACGAGACCGAAGAGCAGGAAGTTCAGGTGCCGATGCGCAAGCCGCAGGCGCGCAAGCCGGCGGACGTCGTGACCCTCCCTGCGCGGCCGCGCGAAAGCGCCGGAAGCAAGGCCAAGGCGGCCTTCACCCTCCGGCTCGACGCCGAGCGCCATTTGCGGCTCCGGCTCGCCTGCGCGGTCACGCACCGCTCGGCCCAGCAGATCGTATCCGAAGCCCTCGACGATTTCCTCGATGCGCTGCCCGAACTCGACGCGCTGGCCCAACAGGTGCCGGCCAAGCTCGGGAAGCGGCGCTGACAAGCGGAGTGACCAAGATGAACAACAATATGGCAGTGAAGCTCGCAGCCTCGACATTGGTGATCGGCATCACCATGGTCGGCTGCAAGCCGTCGGCCGAGATGTATCGGCCGGCGACTTTGTCGGCCTCGGCTCCGCGCGCCGACGTGGAGGCGGCCAAGCATTTCGCCTCGGCCGAGGACGCATTGCGGCTGGGCAAGCTCACCGACGCGCTCGCCTTCACCGAGCAGGCGGTCGAGCTGTCGCCCCGGGACGTCGGTTATCGCATGCTGCTCGCCGACCTCTATCTCAGGAACGGCCGGTTCGTATCGGCCGAGACCAGCTTTAAGGACGTGCTGGCGCTCAATCCGGGCAATGTGCGCGCCTCGCTCAACCTGGTGCTGACAGAGATCGCGCTGGGCAGGACCTATGCCGCGACCGCCCGGCTCGACGCCTTGGCCGAGACCGCCGCGCCCGGCGATGTCGGCCTCGCCTTCGCGCTCGCCGGCCAGCCCCAGCGCGCGATCGATCTGCTCGAGCCCGCCGCCCGCGCGCCCGACGCCGACGGCCGCGTCCGCCAGAATCTGGCGCTCGCTTATGCGCTCGCCGGCGACTGGCTGAAGGCCCGCACCACGGCGGCGCAGGACGTCTCGCCGGCGCTCATCAGCGAGCGGATGGAGCAATGGGCGGCGTTCGCCCGGCCGGAGGCGAGCTGGACGCAGGTCGCGAGCCTGCTCGGCGTGACTCCGGTCGAGGATGCCGGCCAGCCCGTTCGCCTCGCGCTCGCTCCCGAGCCCGATTCGATCGGCTTCGCGCAAGCGGCGGTCGAGATCGAGCAGCCCATCGAATCCGCGCCGGCGGACTTGGCGTTCGCCGCACCGCCCGAGCCCGAACACGCCGTCATTTCCGACCCCGAACCGGTCGCCATGCCGGAGACCCATTATGCCGAGGCCGTGCAGACCCTGATTGAAGCCCAGCCGGCGGTGATCCTCGCTTCCGCGCCGGTCGTCGAGGCTCCGGTATCCGCCTTCGTTCCCGCCAAGAAGCCGCGCATCGCCGGCCGGTCGGAGCGGATGGAAGAGGTGAGGGCGGCGCTCGGCGCCACGCCCAGCCGTTTCGTCGTCCAGATCGGCGCGTTCAGCACCGCCGCCAATGTCGAGCGCGCCTGGGTCCAAGCCATGAAGGCCTATCCGGGCGCTACCGAGCGCGTGCCCCTGAGTACCACGGTGACGATCCCCGGCAGGGGCAAGTTCCATCGCCTCTCCGTGTCCGGCTTCGATACACGAACGGAAGCGGTGAGCCTGTGCGGCAGCATCCGCGCCAAGGGCGGCGCCTGCTTCGTGCGCGAGACCGCAGGCGATGCGCCGGTGCGCTGGGCGTCGCGTTACGCGCGCACCGCCTGATTCAATCTCGCTGATCCCTCGCGAGGGCGGCGGCCAGGCCAAGGGCCGCCGCCGCTAATCGCGCTTCAGCTCCGCCCCGGCCGCGTCAGCACGTCGAGGCAGGCCATCCGCACGGCGACTCCGAGCTCGACCTGGTCGAGGATCGCCGACCGCGTGGCGTCGTCGGCCAGGTCGCCGTCTATCTCCACGCCCCTGTTCATCGGCCCGGGATGAAGGACGATCGCTTCCGGCGCCGCGTGCCGGAGCCGGGCGTGCGTGAGGCCATAGAGACTGTGATAATTGCCCAGCGAGCGGGCCAGCGCCTCCTCCATCCGCTCGCGCTGGATGCGCAGCATCATCACCACGTCGACGCCCGCGATTGCTTCGTCCATGTCGGTGAAGGCAGCCACGCCTTCCGGCAATTCATCGGGGAGCAAAGATCGCGGTCCGACCACCCGCACTTCGGCGCCGAGCGCGGGCAGCAAGCGCAGGTTCGATCCCGCGACCCGGCTGTGCCTTATGTCTCCGCAGATGGCTATTTTCAGGCCCTCGATCCGCCCCTTGCGCCGCCGGATGGTGAGCGCGTCGAGCAAAGCCTGGGTCGGATGCTCGCCGCGGCCGTCGCCGGCGTTGATGACCGGGCAATCGACGACCTCGGCGACCTGGCGCGGCGCGCCCTGGCTTTCGTGCCTGACGACGAGGATGTCGGGGCGCATGGCGTTGAGGGTGCGCGCCGTGTCGATCAGGCTCTCGCCTTTCCTCACGCTCGACTGCGCGACTTGCATGTTGACGACCTGCGCGCCCAGCCTCTTGCCCGCGATCTCGAACGAGATGAGGGTGCGGGTCGAATTCTCGAAGAAGATATTGACCTGGGTGAGGCCGGCGAGCCGATCGTCCTGCCGGCGCGGCCGCCGGTTATACTCGACCCACTGCTCGGCCTCGTCGAGCAGAAAAAGGATGTCGTCGGCGGATAGCCCCTCGATGCCGAGGAGGTGGCGGTGCGGGAAGGACGTGGACATCAAGCCCGGCTCTTAAAGCCCCGTCCTTCCCGCCTCAAGCATCCTCAGTCGCGGGCCAGATGCGCATCGAGGAATTTCAGATACGCCTCCGACGCGTCGATCCGGTTCTGCTTCCTCAAAAAGCCGTGGCCCTCATCGGGGAAGAGCAGATAGTCCACGGGCACATTATTGGCCTTCACCGCCGCCACGATCTCGTCGCTCTCCACCTGGAGCACGCGCGGGTCGTTGGCGCCCTGCACGACCAGCATCGGCTTCACGATGTTCTTGGCGTGGAAGAGGGGGGAAATCGCCCGATGGCGCGTGGCGTCGGTCTCGGGATCGCCCATCTCATCGTAGAGCGACTCGCGGAACGCCGCCCAGTAAGGCGGAATCGACTCGAGGGTGCGGACCCAGTTGGTCACGCCGAAGATGTTGACGCCCGCGTCGAACACTTCGGGCTCGAAGGCCAAGGCGGCGGCGACCATATAGCCGCCATAGGATCCGCCGATGATCCCGATCCGGTCGTCGGAGACCCAGTCGAGACCTTGCAGATAGGCCTTGGACGCGACCACATCCTTCAGATCGACGTCGCCGTGGCGCTTGTCGTCGAGGTGGAAGAAGGTTTTGCCGTAGCCGGACGAGCCGCGATTGTTGATGGCGTAGACCGCATAGCCATTGTTGACGAGGTGCTGGATCGCCGCCGAATAGCCCTTGCGGCTTTGTCCGCCCGGGCCGCCATGGACCCAAACGAGGGCGGGAACCGGATTGGCGGCGCTCGCCTCGCGCGGACGGTAGAGGATGCCCGGCACTTCCAGCCCGTCATAGCTCTTGAACCGGGCGACCGTCGCTTCGACCAGCTGCGCTTCGTCGATCGCCGAGCTCAGCGCCTTGGTCAGGCGCCGCGCCTGGCCGGTGGCGAGGTCGGCGACGAAAATGTCGCTGGGCGAGGTGTCGGACGCGACCGTGAAGGCGATCATCGTCTCGTCGCGGTTGAAGCGGACGCCGCCAACGTCGCCCTCGGGGACGCCGGTCAGCGTCACCTTCTTGCCGCTCGCATCTTGGAGGGTTAGGGCGGTCGACGCGTCGGCATTGACCGCCGACACGCGATAGCGGCCCGACGGCGAATGCGAGACGTACATCACGTCCCAGTCCGCCGCGATCAGCGGCGCCTTGGCTCCGCCGGCGATGTCGTAGGTCCAGGCCTGGTTCCACTCGCCCGCCTCGTTGGTGGCGTAGATGAGCGCGCGCCCGTCCGGCGTGAAGTCGTAGACGCCGTAACTGATATTGCCCTGATGCTCGGTGATCAGCTTCGGCTCGGGTGACGCCGCGGCGAGATCGACGAGATGGAGGTTGTTGTCGGCGCTGGTCCGCTCCTTGACGAGGGCGACATGGCGGCCGTCGCGGGAGATGGCGCCGATATTATAGCCTTCATTCTGGAAGATCATCTTCCGGGCATAATCGCCGGCATCATAGGCGTAGATGTCGAACATCTCCGGGTCGCGCTCGTTGCTGGTCACCCAGAAGGTCTTGCCGTCGGCGCTCCAGCCCAGGAAGTCGGCCTTGACCTTCTCGCCCGGCGTCAGGTCCCGGACGCTGCCGTCGGCCTCGCGGACGAAGACGTGGTCGAGCTCGTCGCCGCCCTTGTCGGCGGTGTAGAGGACGCGGTCGTCGGCGGGAAAGAAGCTCGCCGCGAAGGTGGCATTGTCGGGCGAGCGGCTGACCGCGACCGGCGCGCCGCCGGCGACGGGAAGGGTGTAAGCGTTGAACACGCCCGAGCTGTCGTTGCTGATCAGGATCGACTTGCCGTCGGCCGAGAAGCCGTAGCCGGCGGGCGCCGCCATGATGTAGCTGGTCGTATCGAAAAACGCCTCGGCCGAATAGCGAACCGGCTCCGCCTGCGCCTCCTGCGCGAATGCCGGAACGGCGGCGACCGGCGCCAGGCCGGACGTTGCAAGCAAAATGGCCGAAGCCTTCAGGTAGCGCATATCCCCTCCCTTGGTGTGTTATTCAACTATAGCACTATCGATCTCATTATGCCAGCCTATCGGCATTCTCTCTTCGCGGGAATGGCGGGCTCGCCGGCAAGAGCGTGCTCAGCCGATCAGGAAATCGTCGATATAGAGTCCCTCGGCGGCGGCGGCCCCCTTGAGCACGATCACGGTGTCGGCGTCGTGGCGCAGCACGAGGTCGTCGCCGCGCGCGACGAATGCCGCCGCCAGATCCGCCCGGTCGATCCGGCCGTCGCCGGTGACGTCGCCGACCGTCTGGAGCCAGGCCAAGTCGAGCCGGATCCGGTCTCCGGCGCCTTCGCCGCCGTCGAAATCGAGGATGACCTCGCGGCCGCTTCGTCCGGGCGCGCCGATCTGGAAGACATCGTTTCCGCCGCCGCCGATCAGCCGGTCGTCGCCGCCGTCACCGACGAGCAGATCCCGTCCGTCGCCACCGAACAGGACATCGTCGCCCGCGCCGCCGCCCAATTTGTCGTCGCCGGCGCCGCCCCGGGCCACATCGCTCCCCGCGCCCGCCGCCAGATGGTCGTCGCCATCGCGCCCGGCGAGGAGATCGGTCCCGCCTCTGCCGAGCAGCAGGTCGGCCCGGGCCGAACCTCTGAGGACATCGATTCCGGCCCCGCCCGCGTCGACCTTGAGTTCGCTCGTGAGCTCCGACGACCAGCCGGTCCAGACATTCCCGGGCAGCAGCGCTCCGCCCACCTCGGCCAGATGCCGCTCGATATAGCGCATCGTCGAATCGCCGACTTCCGTGGAGACTTCGAAAAAGAAAATGTCGTCGGGATCGAGCCGATAGGACCAGCCGATATTATGGTCCGCCGGCGCCTTGGTGATCGTGCCACCGATCCTGGCGTCGCCGGTCTCGGTGCCCGCGAGCAGCGCGCGCGCATGGGCGATCTGATCCGGATCGGTCAGCCGGACGACGAATGTCTCTCTCGATGCATCGGTAAAGGTGAAATAGGCCATTCGACAGTCCCCACGGTCGGTCACCTAAATCGCGCTATAGCCGATCGCCGCGGCGCCGACCATCCGTCATTCGAGGCTGTGCGCGTCCGGATGCGTCAGCGCGTCGATGGCGCCTTGCAATATGTACGCCGCCGCCATCTTGTCGACCAGCTCCGCGCGGCGGGCGCGGCTGGCGTCGGCGTCGAGCAGGGTCCGGGTGACCGCCTGGGTCGACCAGCGCTCGTCCCACAGCAGGATGGGGAGGCCGAGCGGCTCCAGATTGCGGGCAAAGGCGCGGATCGACTGGGTGCGAGGGCTCTCGCTGCCGTCGAGGTTGAGCGGCAGGCCGACGACGATGCCCTTGGCGTCCTGGGCGGCGATCCGGCTTTTCAGCCGTTCGAGGTCGGCCGCGAACTTGCTCCGCCGGATGAGCTCGGCGGCGGTGGCGATCGTCCAGCCGGCATCGCACAAGGCAATTCCGATCGTCTTGGTGCCGACGTCGAGCCCGATCAGCCGCCCGCCCATGGGCAAGGCTTCGCGAAAGGCGAGGATGCTCCCTGTGGTCATCTCACCCCCCTAGCGTCATGCTGAACTTGTTTCAGCATCCAACTACTCACCGCAGGGGAGGCGGAGACATGGACCCTGAAACAAGTTCAGGGTGACAGCTGAGCGGATGAGACGGCCCCGAGAAAGCTCTCCAGCCGCGCCTCGGCGTCGGCGCGTATGTTCGCCCAGAACAAGGCGTAATCGTAGACGTGGTAATTATTGCCGGGCAGCACGTAGGCGCCGAGGTCCGGCGCCTCTTCGCCGATGAGCAGGAAGCCGCGTATGTCGCAGCGCGCCGGCACCGCCGCCGGCACCAGCTCCGCCTCGGTCAGGTCGCCATTGGGGACCAATGTGCCGAGATTGGCGCCGGCGGCCGCCTCGTCGCCCCGGTTGCCGGTCAGCGGGTTGACGCACAGCATCGGCGATCCCGCGCGCGCTGCCCCGTCCGGAGCGGCGGAGGCGTCGTAGACGTCGGTCACCATCCTTGGATCGGCCGGCTCGGCGAAGCTCTGCCAGGCGAGGATGCAGCCGGCTTGCGCCTTTGTCTCGCAGGCGGGAAGCCCGAGCGCGTCCAGGTCCGCCGTCGTCGAGATCGGCCAGCCGACGACATAAGCGGCGGCGATCCGCTCCGCGACGGGGCTGCCCGCGATCCGCTCCCGGAGCAATCGCGTCAGATGAAGGCTGCCCTGGCTATGCGCGGCGAGGATGATCGGCCGATCCTCGGGCGCCTGCTCCAGGAACGCCTCGAATGCGGCGAGCACGTCGCGATAGGCGAAGTCGAGCGCCTTCTCGGCATCGGCCTGCGTGGTCAGGAAGGCGCCGAACGTCGCCTGCCGGTATTTGGGCGCCCAGATTTCGCCGACCGAGTTGAACGCGCTCGCCTGGCTCCGCACGAACAGCCGCGCCCGCTGCTGCGATTCCTCATGGTCGAGCGGCGCGTTCCACTGCGAGCGTTCGAGATAGGATGTCGGGTGGATGAAGAACACCGAGGCCCGCGCTTGCTCGGCCGGCGCGAAGCCCTCGGGCGTCCACAGCGCCGGGTTGCCGGGAATGTCGGGTCGCGCGATCCACAGAGCCGCATCGGCATAAGTGGGGCCGGCGGCGGGCGGCGCCGGGGCCTCCTCGAACGCTATATTCGGGATCAGGGCCGCCTTCATCAGGTCCATCTGGAAGATGCGATAGGCGAGCGCCCCGGCGAGCAGCAGGATCACCAGCCCCGCCACCACCCACAAGAAACGCCGCGCCAGCATCCACATCCTCCGAACCGACCAGCCGCGCTCCCAACAGCAAGCGGCCGCTTCATGCAAGCCTTGCTTGAAGCCCGCTTGCGCGGATGCTAGCGGCCGCTCCCATGTCCGTCGACACCGCCACCGTCCGCCGCATCGCCAGGCTCGCCCGCATCGCCGTCACCGACGGCGAGGCCGAGGCCTTGGTGCCCGAATTGAACAATATACTCGGCTGGATCGAGCAATTGCGCGAGGTCGACGTCACCGGCGTCGAGCCGATGACCGCCGTCATCCCCAACACGCTTCGGCTGCGCGACGACATCGTCACCGACGGCGGCAAGCAGGCTGACGTGCTGAAGAATGCTCCTGTCGCCGAGCATGGCTTCTTCGCCGTTCCCAAGGTGATCGAGTAATGGCCAATCTCACCGACCTCGGCGTCGCGGCGATCCGCGACGGCGTGCGCGAAGGCACCTTCTCCGCCCGCGAAGTCGCCGACGCCTTCATTTCGGCCGTCACCAAGGCCAAGGGCCTCAACGCCTTCATCGTCGAGACGCCCGACCACGCCATCGCCGCCGCCGAGGAGGCCGACCGCGAGCGCAAGCACGGCAATCTCCGCCCGCTCTCCGGCGTCCCGCTCGGGATCAAGGATCTGTTCGCCACCAAAGGCATCCAGACCACCGCCGCGAGCGGCATCCTCGAAGGCTTCGAGCCGGCCTATGAATCGACCGTCAGCGGCAAGTTGTTCGCCGCCGGCGCGGGGATGCTGGGCAAGCTCAACATGGACCAGTTCGCGATGGGCTCGTCCAACGAGACCAGCGCGTTCGGCAACGTCCTTTCGCCCTGGCGCCGCAACGATGGCGGCAACGCGGCGCTGACCCCCGGCGGCTCGTCGGGGGGCTCGGCCGCCGCGGTCGCCGCCCGCGTCGCCCCCGGCGTCACCGGCACCGACACCGGCGGCTCGATCCGACAGCCCGCCGCCTTCGTCGGCATCACCGGCGTCAAGCCGACCTATGGCCGCTGCTCGCGCTACGGCATGGTCGCTTTCGCCTCCTCGCTCGACCAGGCCGGTCCGATGGCCCGCGACGTCCGCGACTGCGCGATCATGCTGGAAGCGATGAGCGGCTTCGATCCGAAGGATTCGACCTCGCTCGATTTGCCGGTGCCGAAATGGGAGGCGAACCTCTCCAGCGACATACGCGGGCGTCGCATCGGCATCCCTAAGGAATATCGCATTGACGGCGTTCCGGCCGAGATCGACGCGGTCTGGGAGCAGGGCATCGCCTGGATGCGCGACGCCGGCGCCGAGATCGTCGAGGTCTCTCTGCCCCACACCCGCTACGCGCTGCCGACCTACTATATCATCGCTCCGGCCGAGGCCTCGTCCAACCTCGCCCGCTACGACGGGGTGCGCTACGGCCAGCGCCGCGCGCCCGAAAACGGCAGCCTCGACGCCATGTACGAAGCCACCCGCGCCGCCGGCTTCGGTCCCGAGGTCAAGCGCCGCATCATGATCGGCACCTACGTCCTCTCGGCCGGCTTCTACGACGCCTATTTCAACCAGGCGCAGAAGGTGAGGGCGCTCATCGCCCGCGATTTCGAGCGCGTCTGGGCCGAATGCGACCTGCTCCTCACGCCGACCACGCCGAGCGCCGCCTTCGGCCTCGGCGAGAAGATGGACGACCCGCTGGCCATGTACCTGAACGACGTCTTCGCCGTCCCCGCCAGCCTCGCCGGCCTGCCCGCAATGTCGGTCCCGGCGGGCCTCGACGCGCAGGGCCTGCCGCTCGGCCTCCAGCTCATCGGCAAGGCGCTCGACGAGCAGGGCCTGCTGAATGCGGGACTGGCTTTTGAGGAACGCGCGGGCTTCAAGGCGCGGCCGGAGGCTTGGTGGTGAGCGGCAGGACTTACGAGATTCCCCACACCGTTCGCCCTGAGCTTGTCGAAGGGCTGTCCTTGATATTGCTCCGAGAAAGTGAAGGGCAGGGCTTCGACAAGCTCAGCCCGAACGGAGTTTCCCATGTCTGAGTCCCCCTACCGCATCCACGGCGCCACCGGCGAATGGGAGGTCGTGATCGGCCTGGAGGTCCACGCCCAGATCACGTCGAACGCCAAGCTCTTCTCCGGCGCATCGACCGAGTTCGGCGCCGAGCCCAACACCCAGGTCAGCCTGGTCGACGCGGCGATGCCGGGCATGCTGCCGGTCCTCAACGGCGAATGCGTCCGCCAGGCGGTCCGCACCGGCATGGCGCTGGAGGCTGAGATCAACGCCTGGTCGCGCTTCGACCGCAAGAATTATTTCTACGCCGATCTGCCGCAGGGCTATCAGATTTCTCAGCTTTATCATCCGATTGTCGGCGAGGGCTCGATCGCGATCGAAACCGGCGAGGGCGCCACAAGGACGATCGGCGTCGAGCGCATCCATATCGAGCAGGACGCCGGCAAGCTGATGCACGACCAGCATCCCAGCTTCTCCTATGTCGACCTCAATCGCTGCGGCGTCGCCCTGATGGAGATCGTGTCGAAGCCTGACATGCGTTCTCCCGAGGAAGCAGGCGCTTACGTCCGCAAGCTTCGATCCATTCTCCGCTATGTCGGCTCGTGCGACGGCAATATGGAACAGGGCTCGATGCGCGCCGACGTCAATGTCAGCGTCCGCAAGCCCGGCCAGCCGTTCGGCACCCGCACCGAGACCAAGAACGTCAATTCGGTCCGCTTCATCATGGCGACGATCGAGCATGAGGCGAACCGCCAGGTCGACGTGCTGGAGAGCGGCGGGACTATCGTCCAGGAAACCCGTTTATTTGACCCGGACAAGGGCGAGACGCGGTCGCTCCGCTCCAAGGAGGACGCGCATGATTATCGCTATTTCCCCGATCCCGACCTGCTGCCGCTGGAGCTGACGCCGGAATTCCTCGACGAATGCCGCCACAGCCTCCCCGAACTCCCCGACGCCAAACGCCGCCGCTACGAGGAGGAACTCGGCCTCTCCGCCTACAATGCCGCCGTCCTCACCGCCGAAGCCGACACCGCCCGCTGGTTCGAGGCCCTGCTCGCCGAGAGCGCGCTGAAACAGGCGCGGCCGCAGGAGGAGCTCGCCAAGGCCGCGGCCAACTGGGTCACGTCCGACCTGTTCGGCGCCTTGAACCGCCTCGGCAAGGATATCGCGACCAGCCCCGTCAGCCCGTCGCAGGGCGCGCAGCTGCTGGCGCTCGTCGCCGACGGCACTCTGTCCGGCACTTTGGCCAAGCAGGTATTCGAGATCATGCTGGAGACCGGCGACGATCCCACCGCAATCGTAGAGGCGCGCGGCCTCAAGCAGACCAGCGACACCGGCGCGATCGAAGCGGTGATCGCCAAGGTCATGGCCGCCAACGCCGACAAGGTCGCCGACTATCGCGGCGGCAAGGACAAATTGTTCGGCTTCTTCGTCGGCCAGACGATGAAGGCGATGGCCGGCAAGGCCAACCCGCAGGTGGTGAACGAGCTGCTGAAAAAAGCTCTGTCCTGAGCCTGCCGAAGGAGCGCTGGGCTGAAACGCGCCCCGTTTTGCTAGCGCGGTGAAGAGACGCCATCCGTCGCCGCTCAATCGGTGATGAAGAGCTGGCTAATTGGCCCGCTCCTTGCCGCCCCACGCCTGCCATCTCGCGATAATCGTCGGCGGTCATCTTCTCTCCCCTGCCCACCTTCGCCCGGGAACGCGCGGAGGGGAAGACGGAACCCCTTCAAAAATAGGATTTCGCCTGCCATCATGCGCCATCCGCCGCGAAGGCGGACCGCGGCTCCTTCCCACCGTCCAATCCGCTCCCGCCTCGCGCGCTCCGAAAACGTGCGCCAGAAGGGCAAAAAAGACCCCTGACCCCAGGAACTTCGTGAACTTCGCCCCGCCAACTGGCAAAAATCCGCCATTTTCCTCTCGTCAGTAAAGCCCGCTTTGCCGCGCCATCACGCGGGTAAGCCCGAACAAGGCGTCCATATTCGGTGTTTTGACGCCCGCCATCCGCCCGATCTCGCGCGGCGCGCCGAGCAAGGCATCCAGCTCGATCGGCCGGCCGGCCTCGACGTCCTGGAGCATCGAGGTCTTGAACGGCCCCAGCTTCCGGGTGACGGCGATGCGGTCGCGGCCGCTTTGCTCGATCGGGCAGCCGATGCGGGCGCCGATTTCGGCCGCCTCCGCCATGATGTCGAGGATGAAGGCCTCGACCAGCTCGTCGTCGAGGATCGCGTTGCATATCCCGCCGGTGAGCGCCGAGATGGGGTTCATCGTCATATTGCCCCACAATTTGTACCAGACGTCCTTCTGGATGCGGGCGCTGGCGGTGGCGGTGAAGCCGGCTGCGCCGAGCAAGGCGGCGAGGGCCTGGAGCCGCTCGCTGTCGCCACCCGCCGGCTCGCCGACGATCAGCCCGTCGCCCGAGCCGTGGACGATCAGGCCCGGCTCGGGCGAGGCGCAGCTGGCGTGGACCACGCAGCCGATCACTTGGGGCAGGGGAAGCGCTCGGGCGACCGCGGCGTCGGGATCGACCGAGGCGAGGCTCTGGTTCCGGTCGGCGAGGAACCACCAAGGGACGCCGTTCAGCATCGGGAGGATCAAGGTGCCGGCTCCGATCAGCGGCGCGGCGGCCGCGGCGGCGGCAGCGAGCGAGGGCGCCTTGACCGCGAAGATCAGGAGGTCGCGCGGGCCGAGGCTCGCCGCGTCATCGGAAGCCTGGAAGCGAAGCGACGTCTCTCCGCCTCCCTCCCGCAGGACGAGGCCGTTCGTCTCGACCGCCGCCAAGGTAGCGCCGCGCGCCAGCAACGCGACCTCGTGCCCCGCCCCCGCCAGCTTGGCGGCGACCCATCCGCCGATCGCTCCGGCGCCCACGATGGCGATGCGCATCCTCATTTCCTCCCCGTCGCCCCGTGGTTAGCCGAATTCAGGGGGCTGCGTCGACGCGGCCCTTCATCGCCGGATGGTAGACGCAGTAGAAGGGGATGACGCCGGCGCGCTTCACCACGGTCCGCCCGCTCTTGCCCGCCGGCAGGTCGATCGCGAAACTGCCGTCGCGCGCGGTGGCGGTGTGGCGGAACATGTCGCGGTTGACCCACAGGATGGAGTCGCCGGCGCGGATGCCGGGAGGGACGGCGCCGAACTTCATCTTGTCGATGACGATCCGGTGGACCCTCGGCGCGGGGCCGGCGGCGAGGGCGTCCGACGGGACGCCGAGGGTCGGCGGGAGCGTCAGGAGAGCGAAGGCTCCCGCCAGGGCGAAGGGGGCTTTGCGCACCGACCGCGCCTCAATCGAGGGATTGGGCGAGATGTTCGGCATGGGCCTGATGCTCGCGGAACAGGGCCAGCCCGGTTTCGAGCAGCGCCTTCAACTCCGCATCGTCGGCGGCGGGGATCAGGGTGCCGGCGAGGGCGCCGTTGACGCTGGCGTGGTAGGCGGCCTCGTTGGCGGCATAGGCCCGGTCGAACGCGGCGCCGTCGAGCGCGGCGAGGGCGCGCATCTTCCCCGCCGCGCCGTCGGTGAGGGCGGCGCTGGTCGCGTTGGCTTCGGGCGTGACGCCGAGCTTCCTGACCAAAGCGAGCGCCTGGTCGTTGACCGTCTTATGGTCGCGGATCATCGTCTCGGCGAAGGCGCGGACTTCCGGGTTGCGGGACTTTTCGAGCGCCTGCTTCGCCGCTTCGATGTCAAGCTGTCCCGCCGTATAGGCGACATGCGCGATCTGCGCGTCGGTGACGGGCGTCGCCTCCTGCGCCGCCGCGGGCGCCGCCGTGGCGATAAGGGCGGCCGCTCCGATAAGCCCGAGCTTCCTGATCATTTCTTTCCTCCTGTCAAGTCTCCGCCAACCGGGCGGTTCACGGCCATTGGATGCCGGCTCGCGGCCAAGGTTCCCGGGAACGGATCGCCTACCGCCGGCATCCAACCGGGGACGAGGAGGAGAATGCCATGATGCTGCGGAGGCTGGACGGCGACTATCTCGACGGGATCGGTCCTCGACCGGCGGAGGCGCGCCCTTCCACGGCCGAGGTCGAAGCGGCGGTGCGGACGTTGATCGCGGCGACCGGGGACGATCCGGCGCGCGAGGGGCTGCGCGACACGCCGGCGCGGGTGGCGCGCGCCTATCGCGAATGGTTCGCGGGCTATGCGGTCGATCCGGCCCGGCTGCTCGATCGGGTCTTCGACGCGGACGGCTATGACGACATCGTGCTGCTCCGCGCGATCCCTATGGTCTCCACCTGCGAGCATCATCTCGCGCCGATCGTGGGACAGGCTCACATCGCTTTCCGGCCCGACGGCCGCGTCGTCGGCATTTCGAAGCTGTCGCGCCTGGTCGACGCCTTCGCCCGGCGGCTGCAATTGCAGGAGCGGCTGACCAATCAGATCGCCGCCGCGCTGGAGGCGGCGCTCCGCCCGCGCGGTGTCGCCGTGGTGATCGAGGCCAGCCATGGCTGCATGGCGACACGCGGTGTAAGACAGCATGGATTGTCGATGGTGACCAAATGCTGGCTCGGCGACTTCCGGGACGATCCGGGCCTGAGGTCGGAGCTGCTGGCTTCATTGCCCCTGTCGGGCGCTGGCGCGCGGCCGTTCGGGAACCTCTGAGGCAGGCCGGCATCCAATGGTGCCAGGAGGGTTGATATGGCGACGCAACCGAAGCTCGATTATGAAAGCCTCGACGACCTTGCCGTGGCCGGCCGGCTCGCGGCGCGCGACGAAGCGGCGGTGCGGCTGGTCACCGGGCGCAACAACCAGCGCCTCTTCCGCGCCGCCTGGAGCATCCTTGGCGACCGGGCGGACGCAGAGGATGCCGTCCAGAGCGCCTATCTCAGCGCCTTTTCGGGAATCGCGGACTTTGCGGGGAGGTCCTCGCTCAGCACCTGGCTTACCCGCATCGTCATCAACGAAGCACTGGGACGCAAGCGGGCGGCACGGAGGCGGCGCGCGCATCTCGACGCGGGGAGCGTGGTGGTGCTCGACGAATATCGGGACAAGCTCATGCGCGGATCGATGACGGAAACGCTGCCGGACGGTGTGGTGGCGCGAGCCGAGATCAGGCGGTTGCTGGAAGAGGCGATCACGCGGCTCCCCGCTGGATTCCGTCTGGTCTTCGTGCTGCGCGAGATCGAGGAATTGAGCGTCGAGGAGACATCTGAAGCGCTCGGCATCCCACCGGCGACGGTCAAGACCCGGCATCACCGCGCGCGGCGGCGGCTCCAGGACGATCTGGCGCCCGAGCTCAGGACGGCACTCACCGGCACCTTCCCCTTTGCGGGCGCCGATTGCGAAGGGATGACCGAGCGGGTGCTACGCGCCTTGCCTTGACCCTTTCCGTCGTTACTCGGCCGCCACGTCCAGCTCTTCCAGCATGAAGGCGTAATATTCGGCCATGTCGCGATAGCGGCGGAAGCGGCCAGATTTGCCGCCGTGCCCGGCTTCCATGTTCGTCCGGAAGACCAAAGGCGCCTCGCCCGTGGCCCGATCGCGCAGGCGCGCCACCCATTTGGCCGGCTCGAAATACTGGACCTGCGAATCCCACAGGCCTGTGCCGACGAACAGCGCCGGATAGGCCTGCGCCGTGACATTGTCGTAGGGCGAATAGGACAACATGTAGGCATAGGCTTCCGGCTCCCTGGGGTCGCCCCATTCGTCCCACTCGTTGCTGGTGAGCGGGATCGTCTCGTCGAGCATGGTGGTGACGACGTCGACGAACGGCACTTGGGCGATCATCACGTCGTAATCTTGCGGAGCCATGTTGGCGACGGCGCCCATCAGCAGGCCGCCGGCGCTGCCGCCCATCGCCGCGACCCGATCCTTCGCCGCATAACCTTCGCCGACAAGGTGGCGGGTGACGTCGATGAAATCGGTGAAGCTGTTCTTCTTGCTCATCAGATGGCCGTCGTCATACCAGGCGCGGCCCATTTCCTGACCGCCCCTTATGTGGGCGATGGCATAGGCCATGCCGCGGTCGAGCAGGCTCACGATCGCGGGGTTGAACGCGGGGTCGGTCGACGAGCCGTAGCTGCCATAGGCATATTGGAGGAGGGCGGCGGTGCCGTCCGGCTCGAAACCTTTCCTGTAGACGATCGACACCGGAATCTTCGCCCCGTCCCGCGCCGTCGCCCAGAGCCGCTCCGTCACATAATTGGCGGAGTCGTAGCCGCCCAGCACCGGCGTGCGCTTGAGCAGCTTGCGTTCGCCCGTCGCCGGGTTGACTTCGTAGGTCGTGCTCGGAGTGGTGAGCGACGTATAATCGTAGCGCAGCCATTGGGTGTCCGGCTCCGCATTCATGCCCAGCCGCATCGTATAGGCCGGTTCGTCGGAGGCGACGAAGTCGCTCTCGCCGTCGGCGGCGAGGGTGCGCAGGCGCTTCAGGCCTCCCGATCGCTCCTCGATCGCGGTGAAACCGTCGAACAGGGCGAAATCCTCGACGAAGACGTCATTGCTATGCGGCACCATGTCCTTCCAGAGGGCGCGGTCGCCGCTTCTCTGATCGTCGGCCAGGGTCATCAGCCGGAAATTGGGCGCGTCCCAGTTGGTCCGGATGACCCACCGGTCGCCGAGATGGTCGGCCCGATATTCGAAATCACGCTGGCGGGGGGCGAGCAGGGTGAAGGCGCCGGGCGCCCCGGCGGAGGTGCAGCGTTGCTCGCTGCTCACCGTGCTCTGCACATAGATGCAGATATGGTCGTCGGAGCGGGTGCGGAAGATGCCCATGTAGAAGCTGTCGTCCGGCTCCTCGTAGACGAGCCGGTCGGCGCTGGCGGGCATGCCGAGCACATGCGCCTTGACCCTCTTGCCGAGCAGGGTCGTCGGATCCTTGTCGATGTAGAAGAGGGTGCGGTTGTCGTCCGCCCAGACGATGTTCGCCTCGATATTGGTGACGGTGTCGGCAAGCAGCTCGCCCGTCTCGAGATTCTTGACCTTGAGCACATATTGGCGCCGCCCGACCGTATCTTCAGCCCAGGCGAGGAGCCTGTTGTCAGGGCTTATTTCCCAGTTCGAGACCTGGAAGAACGGCTTGCCCTCGGCCATCGCATTCTGGTCGAGCAATATCTCTTCAGGCGCGTCCATTCCCCCCTTGCGGCGGGCGACGACGGGATAATCCTGTCCGGTCTCGAAGCGCGTGTAATAATGATAGCCGCGCAGCCGGTAGGGGACCGAGGAATCGTCCTGCTTGATGCGCCCCACTATCTCTTCGTAGAGCCGCTCCTGAAGCGCCTTGGTCGGCGCCAGCACGGCGTCGGCATAAGCGTTTTCGGCCTTTAGATAGGCCAGCATCTCCGGATTCTCGCGGCTGTCGTCGCGCAGCCAATAATATTCGTCCTGCCGAACCGCGCCATGGGGCGCGCTGACCTCATGCGGCTTCTTGGCGGCGGCGGGCGCCTCCGGAAGCTGGGCGGGGGCGGTCGACGTGGCGGTGAGCGACGCGCCAAGCAGGAGGGCGCGCAAGAGCATCGGACGGTTCATGATTCCCCCGGAATGGTGATGACGGCACAAGATGGCACGGCGCCCATCGCCTTGCCAAGCCGGCTCGACTTCCGGCGCGCGTCAGCCGCGCGAAGACGCGCGCAGCGGCTGCTCCGGCTCGGGCGTGGCGGGCGCGGTGGTCCAGCCCAAGCGCGGGATGGCGATCGAACGCCTGCCCGAAAGGTCGGTGCGGGACACGAGAATTTCCCTTTCCTCCATCCAGGCGAGAAGCCGCCGGACGCGGGCGGGCGAGCTGGTGCCGTAGACCTCGGCCAGAATCGGACCGGACGGACATTCCTGCCCCTCGCGGGCGGCGCGGGCGATGAGCAGGAACGGGGCCAGCATCTCCTCGGGAAGCTCGGCGCCGATGGCGAGCGCTCCCGCATAATTCTCGTCGCCCGGGTCGAGGATGCCGGCGCGGGCGGCCGACAGCCGGAAACGGAAGGCGGCGAGGTCGAGCGGCGGACGGGCGAGGCGCCGCATCCGGCATCGCAGCAGAAAATCCTGGTAGAGCGCCGGCACCGGCTGGAACGCCGAGCCGGGCTCCTCCGTCACCTCGCTCAAGACCCGGGCAACGATCGCCTCCTGCTCCTCCTCGTCAAGGCCGGGAAGGGAAGGGGCCGCCGGGGCCGGCTCGGGCGCGCGAATGAGATCGTCGGCGGGCACCGGCGCGTGTGGGGCCGGGGGAGGGGGCGGTGGCGCTTCTCCGGGCGCCGGGGCGAGCAGCAGGCTCTCCAGTTCCTCCGGCGCCGCCGACGGCAGCGGCACCAGCTTGGGGCTTCCGCTCCGCGCCGCCGTCTTCACGGCGCCGATCCGGACCCGCACTGGCCGCCGCGAGACCGCCGGGCCGAGCGCCAGGAAGTGACCGCGCTCGAGATCGCGTATGACCTCCGCCCGCCGCCGCTCCATGCCAAGCAGGTCGGCGGCGCGGGCCATGTCGATATCGAGGAAGGTCCGGCCCATCAGGAAATTGGAAGCCTCGGCGGCGACGTTCTTCGCGAGCTTGGCGAGGCGCTGGGTGGCGATGACCCCGGCGAGGCCGCGCTTCCTGCCGCGGCACATCAGGTTGGTCATCGCGCCCAGCGAAGCGCGTCGGGCCTCGTCCGAGACCTCACCGGCGACGGCGGGAGCGAAGACCTGGGCCTCGTCGACGACGACCAGGGCCGGATACCAATGGTCGCGCGGCGCGTCGAACAAGGCGGAAAGGAAGGTCGCGGCGCAGCGCATCTGCGCCTCCATCTCCAGCCCCTCCAGGTTGAGCACGACGGACACGCGATGCTCCCGCACCCGGGCGGCAAGACGGGCGATTTCGGCGAAACTATAGTCCGCCGCCTCGATGGCGACATGGCCGAAGGCGTCGGCGAGCGAGGTGAAATCCCCCTCCGGGTCGATCACCACCTGCTGGACGAGCCCGGCGCTGCCTTCGAGCAGGCGGCGCAGCAGATGCGACTTGCCCGAACCCGAATTGCCCTGGACGAGCAGGCGCGTCGCGAGAAGCTCCTCGAGGTCCATCGCCACCGCGACGCCCGCGCTGTCGAGCCCCATATCAATCTTTACAGTCACATCTCGGCTCTTGGCCAAGCGCGGGCGGGACCGCAAGGGCGGATCGGAGCTTGAGTTGCGCGCATCCGATCCCAAGTCTATTTACCGGCCCATGAGCCTGTCGCGTCTTGTCCTCCTGGTTGCCGCCTTGGCCGTTCTGCTCGCGCCGCTGGCGATGATCGGCGGTGGCAGCGCGATGGCGCACGAGGTTGTCGCTGCCCATTGCGCCGACATGGATACATCCTCGGACGAAGCCCCCGGCCGCGACAATGCCTGCATGATGGCCTGCGCCGCCATTCCATCTTTCTCGGCCGGCGTCGAGCAGGTGACGGTCGCGCCGGCGCCCTTGCCGCATCCGCCGCTGGCCGAAAGCGTGTCCGGTCTCGCCCCCGAGGCCGAGACGCCGCCTCCTCGAATCTCCTGAAGCGAACCCACGACACGCTTTTCAGGAGATTAAGAGATGAAGACGTTGATTGCCGCGATCGCGCTGACGAGCGCTTTCCCCGTCGCCGCCCAGACCGCGCCGGGCGGCCACGCCGACCATGCCGCTCCCGCCGCCGGGCACGAAGGCCATGAGCAGCATTCCGATCACAAGGATTGCTGCAAGAAGGCCGACGGCGCGATGAAGGAATGCTGCGAGAAGATGAAGGACGGCGCCAGGATGGCCTGCTGCGAGAAGCACGAAAAGTCCGAAGGCCATGACGGCCACCAGATGAACCATTGAGCCGGTCGGGGAGGGCGTACCCCTCCCCGCCGCGATGACGGACGAGCCGCGGTCTTGACCCTGCCATGGTGTCAGGCCGGACAAGGCGCGCGCGACTCGCACGAGGAAAGAAAGATGATCGATTTGGCGATGAACCGGCGCGCCTTGCTGCGCGGCGCCGCGCTTGGGGGCGTGGGCCTCGGGCTGCACGGCCTGTATCCCGCCTGGGCGCGGAGCGGCACTCCTGGGCTTGCCCCGCGGCTGCCGACCCTGTCCGGCGAGGATATCCGCCTCAAGGTGGCGCACAGCCCCTTCACCGTCGGCGGCCGCACCGGCCACGCCATCACCTTGAACGGCGTCCTCCCCGCGCCGCTGATCCGGCTTCGCGAAGGCCAGAACGTCCGCATCCATGTCGAGAATACGCTCGACGAGGACACGTCCATCCACTGGCACGGCTTCATCCTGCCCTTCCACATGGACGGCGTGCCCGGAATCAGCTTCCCGGGCATCCTGCCGAAGACGACTTTCACTTACGAATTCCCGATCGTCCAGAACGGCACCTACTGGTATCACAGCCATAGCGGCTTGCAGGAGCAGAGCGGCCATTACGGCCCGATCGTCATCGATCCGGCCGGCGCCGATCCGGTCGCGTACGACCGCGAGCATGTCATCGTGCTCAGCGACTGGACTTTCCTCCATCCGCACGAGGTCATCGGCAAGCTCAAGCAGCAGGGCGGCTATTTCAACCGCCAGAAGCAGACCCTCGCCGGGCTTATCGACGGCGACGATCCCGAGGAGCGGATGTCGGCGTCCGACCGCCTGATGTGGGGCGAGATGCGGATGGATCCGACCGACATCGCCGACGTGACCGGCTCCACCTACACCTATCTCGTCAACGGCCATGGCCCGCAAGAGAACTGGACCGGCCTGTTCCGTCCCGGCGAACGGGTCCGCCTGCGCTTCATCAATGCCTCGGCGATGTCGATCTTCAACATTCGCATCCCCGGTTTGCCGATGACGGTCGTGGCGGCCGACGGCCAGAATGTGAAGCCGGTGGAAACGGACGAGTTCCAGATATCCGTCGCCGAGACCTACGATGTCATCGTCACACCGCCAGAGGACAGGGCCTATACTCTGGTCGCGGAATCGATCGACCGCTCCGGCATGGGCCGCGCCACGCTTGCGCCTCGCCTGGGCATGACCGCGCCCGTACCGCCGCTTCGTCCCCGGCCGACGCTCGGCATGAAGGACATGGGCATGGGCGGGATGGACCACGGCGCGATGCAAGGCATGGATCACGGCGCGTCAGGCGCCGGCTCGATGGACCACGACATGCGCGACAAGTCGCTGGTGCCGCCCGACATGAAGGTCGGCGTCGGCGTCGACATGATCGCGCCCATGCCCGTGGACCGCACCGGCGACCGGCCGCTCGGGCTGGAGGGAGTGCCGCACCGGGTCCTCACCTATCACCAGCTCGCGCCGCTCGTCCCGTTCCACGACACGCGCGAGCCGACCCGCAGCGTCGACATCCATCTCACCGGCAACATGGAGCGATTCATGTGGTCGTTCGACGGCGTGAAATTGAACGAAGGCGCCGAGCCAATCCGCTTCGCGCGGAACGAGCGGGTACGGGTCAACCTCATCAACAACAGCATGATGAGCCACCCGATCCACATCCACGGCCACTTCTTCGAGCTGGTGACGGGGATGGCGCACGGAAATCCCGTCAAGCATACGGTGAACGTGATGCCCGGCGGCAAGGCGAGCTTCGACTTGACCGCCGACGCCCCCGGCGACTGGGCGTTCCACTGCCACCTCCTCTACCACATGCACGCCGGCATGATGAACGTGGTCAAGGTCCGGCCCATGGACGATGAAGGAGAGGTGGCATGAAGCTTCTCCTGATCGCGCTCGGCGCCTCGGTGCTCGTGTGGCCGGCGGCCGGCCTGGCCCAGCATGCCGGCCATGCCGCGCCTCCGCCTAAACAGGATCCGCACGCCGGACACGACATGCCGTCACCGCCCCCTGCGGACCCCCACGCCGGTCATGACATGGGCTCTCAGCCCGAACAGCCGGCCGCCGATCCTCACGCCGGACACGTCATGCCTGAACAGCCGGCTACGGACCCCCATGCCGGCCATGCCATGCCGGGCATGACGGCGGACGATGCCCCTCCGGTCGCCCCGCCTCCTCCCGAGGCATTCCAGGGGCCGGAACATGCGGGCACGACCGTCTACGATTCCGAGCTCTTCCTGCGAAAGCGCGAGGAGGCGCTGATCGAGGAGCATGGCGGTATGACCAGCTGGATGATCCTCGCCGACCGGCTCGAATACCGCATCCAGGACGGCCGCGACGGCTATAAGTGGGATGCGCAGGGCTGGTATGGCGGCGATTACGACAAGCTCTGGATCAAAACCGAAGGCGAGGGCGCGTTCGGCGAAAGCCCGGAACAGGCCGAGGTCCAGGCGCTTTACAGCCGCGCGCTCGACCCCTGGTTCAACCTCCAGGCCGGCATCCGCCACGATTTCCGCCCCGATCCCGAGCGCACCCATTTCGTCCTCGGCATCCAGGGCCTGGCGCCCTACTGGTTCGAGGTCGATGGCCAGCTCTTCCTCTCGAACAAGGGCGAACTCACCGCGCGCTTCGAGGCGGAATATGACCAGCGCATCACCCAGAAGCTGATCCTCCAGCCCCTCGTCGAATTCGACCTCGCCGCCCAGGACGTGCCGGAGCTCGGCATCGGGGCGGGCCTCTCGTCGGTCGAGGCGGGATTGCGCCTCCGCTACGAAATCGTGCCCGAATTCGCTCCCTATGTCGGCGTCGAATATGGCGCCAAGCTCGGCGACACCGCCGATTTCGCGCGCGCGGCGGGCGAGGATGTCGGCGGCTGGGCGTTCCTCGTCGGCCTCAGGAGCTGGTTCTGACCCACCCCGTCATGCTGAACTTGTTTCAGCATCCAACGACGAGCCTCCGAGCGGTGGCGAGTTGGACCCTGAAAACGAGTTCAGGGTGACGGCGGAGGATGATAGGCTCGGCCGATGGAGCGGCAGCCATTCGTTTACATCCTCGCCAGTCAGCCGCGCGGCACCTTGTACATCGGCGTGACATCCGATCTCCTGCGCCGCATCTGGGAGCATCGCACCGGCGTCATGCGCGGCTTCACGCACCGCTAAAAAGTGCACCGTCTCGTCCATTTCGAAGAATGTGGAGACATGGAGCGCGCGATCCTGCGCGAGAAGCAGCTCAAGCGGTGGCATCGCCAATGGAAGATCAACCTGATCGAGGAGCGCAATCCCCATTGGGACGATCTGGCGGTAAGCCTGGGTTTTGAGCGGTTGCCGGAGCGTCGTTCGAGGTCATCCCCGGAACCGTCATGCTGAACTCGTTTCAGCATCCAGCCACGAACCACTGGATGACCGGCGACATGGACCCTGAAACAAGTTCAGGGTGACAGTTTACGCCCCTGCCTCCGCGGTCTTCGCTTCCGCCCCCCGCGCTTCCCGCCGTGCCTTCCGCCGCCTGCGCCAGCCATGGTAGCCGAGGCGGCTTGGGAACATGATGATGCCAGTGACGATGACGATCAGGCTGAGCGCCGTCGCGATGATCAGCAGGGGCGTGTTGAAATCCTCGTGATTCTTGAAGTCCATGATGTGGAGCGACCAGAGGAAGTCGAAGGTGCGCCACAGCGTCGAGCGACGGGCGGCGACGGTGCCGGTGTCGGCAGCGACATAGAGGGCGCGGTTGGCGCCGTCGTCGAAATCGATCCGCCAGGCGGGGAGGGGGCCGCGATATTCGGGTGAATTTTCGGTGATCTGCGACACCCGCGCCGCTTTCTCCTCGCCGTCATGGTCGCGCTCGGCGATGGCTACGGCCATGGCCGCGGGGATCGGCGAAATCTGCCGCCCGCTGCCCAGGTCGTACAGGCGCGAACGCGCCTCGCCGCTGCCGACCAAGGCGACAGGCTCTCCCATCAGGCTGCGGAGCTCTATCCGGTCGGCGGCGCCCGCGCCCGACGCGGCGACGCGCTCGAGGCCGGCCGCGGCCGCGCCGAGCGAAACCGGCTCGACCGGAAGCTCGGCGATGCGATGCTCGCTCCGCACCCGCTCGATCGGGAAGACCGCGAAGAACAGGCCGCTGACGAACCAGAAGATGATCTGGACCGCCATCAGCAGCGCCAGCCACTTGTGAACCTTCGCCGATACCCGCGCCCAATTCATTCCCGCCATTCCTTCGATCCGAATCAGCGCGACGGCGTAGCAAGCCTTTCTATGATCGGGCAATCCGGTCGATCGTTGCCGTGGCATCTTTCGGCCAGGTCGAGCAGCGACGCCCGCATCGCCTCCAGCGCCTCGGCCTTCCTGTGCAGCTCCTCGGCGCGGGCGAGAGCGAGCGCCTTCACTTCGGCGCTCGCCCGCTCCGTGTCAGACCAGAGCGAGAGCAGCCGCCCGATCTCCTCGATCGGAAAGCCGAGATCGCGCGCGTTGGCGATGAAGCGCAGCCGGGCGATGTCGGCCGGCGCATAATCGCGATAGCCGGAGTCGCGGCGCGGCGGCGCGGGGATGAGCCCGATCTTCTCATAATGGCGGATCATCCGCTGCGAGACACCGCTCGCCTTCGAAGCGGTTCCGATGTTCATAGCTTCACCCTGTTGAGCCTGAGCGCATTGACGACCACGGTCACCGAAGACAGCGCCATCGCCGCGCCCGCGAACATCGGCGACATCAATATGCCGAAGGGCGGGTAGAGTATGCCCGCCGCGATCGGCAGGCCAATGCCGTTGAACAGGAACGAGAAGAACAGATTCTGCCTGACGTTGGCCATCGTCGCCTCGGCGAGGCGGCGGGCGCGGACCACGGCGGAGAGGTCGCCGCGCGTCAGCGTGAGGCCGGCGCTCTCGATGGCGACATCGGTGCCCGTGCCCATGGCGAGCCCGACATCGGCGGCGGCGAGGGCGGGGGCGTCGTTGATCCCGTCCCCCGCCATGGCGACGCGGGCGCCGGAGGCCTTGAGCCGGGCGACGAAGTCGGCCTTGTCCTCGGGCTTCATGTCGGCATGGACCTCGTCCAGCCCGACTTGCCGCGCGACGGCTTTGGCCGTGACTTCATTATCGCCCGTCAGCATGATGACCCGGATATTCTCGCGGTCGAGATCGGCCATCGCCTGGTGGGCGGTGGAGCGAACCGGATCGGCCACCGCGAGAAGCCCGGCCAGTCGACCGTCGACGGCTACGAACATCACGCCCGCGCCATCGCGCCGGCGGCTGTCGGCGGCATCGGCGAGCGGCGCGGGATCGGCGCCGACGCGCTCCATCTGCGCCGCATTGCCGATGACGACGGAGCGCCCGTCGACCGCCCCGGAGACACCCAGGCCGGTTTGTGACTCGAAATCCTCGGCGGGGGGTACATCGCCTTTTCCAGCCGCGGCCGTCACGATGGCATGGGCCAGCGGATGCTCCGAATGCCGTTCGACGGCGGCGGCCAGCGACAGCAGCTCCCGATCCGAAAAGCCGTTTGCCGTCTCCATCCCGATCAGCGCCGGCTTGCCTTCGGTGAGCGTGCCCGTCTTGTCGACGACCAGTGTATCCACCCGCTCCAGCACCTGCAGCGCCTCGGCATGTTTCACGAGCACGCCGGCCTGGGCGCCGCGGCCGGTCGCGACCATGATCGACATCGGCGTGGCGAGGCCGAGGGCACAAGGGCAGGCGATGATGAGGACGGCGATGGCGTTGAGCAGGCCGTGCCCCATCGCCGGCTCGGGTCCGACGAGGCTCCACACAACGAACGTACCCGCCGCGAGCACCAGCACCAGCGGCACGAACCAGCTCGCGATGCGGTCGGCGACCGCCTGGATTGGAGCCCGGCTGCGCTGCGCCTCGGCGACCATGCGGACGATCCCGGCCAGCATCGTGTCGGAGCCCACCGCCTTGGCCTCGACCACGAGGCTGCCGCTGCCGTTGATTGTGCCGGCAGCGACGGTCGCGTCCTTTTCCTTGGCGACAGGCACCGGCTCGCCGGTCAGCATCGACTCGTCGACCGAAGAGCGGCCTTCGAGCACAATGCCGTCGACCGGCACCGCCTCGCCAGGCCGAACGCGAAGCTTGTCGCCGGTATGGACGGCGTCGAGCTCGATTTCCTCTTCCGAACCGTCGTCCAGGATGCGACGCGCGGTCTTGGGCGCGAGGTTGAGCAAGGCGCGGATGGCGCGGCCGGTGGCGGCGCGGGCGCGAAGCTCCAGCACCTGGCCGAGCAGCACCAGCGTCACGACGACGCCGGCCGCCTCATAATAAACCGGCACGCCGCCGCCATGGGCGCGGAAGCCGGCGGGGAATATCCCCGGCGCGAGCGTGGCGACGAGGCTGTAGAGGAAGGCCGCGCCGACGCCGATCGCGATCAGGGTGAACATGTTGAAATGGCGGCTCTTGAGCGACGCCCAGCCGCGCTCGAAGAAGGGCGCGCCGGCCCAGAGCACGATCGGCGCGGTCAGCGCGAGTTGCACCCAGGCCGAGACTTGCGGACTGAACAGGCTAAGGCCCAGCATCTCCGCGCCCATCGACAGGAACATCAGCGGGATGGCGAGCGCGCCCGCGACCTTCAGCCGCCCGGTGAAATCGACCAGCTCGGGGTTCGGCCCCTCGTCGAGCGAGGGCTCCATCGGCTCCAGCGCCATGCCGCAAATGGGGCAAGTGCCGGGGCCGACCTGCTGGATCTCCGGATGCATCGGGCAGGTCCAGATCGCGCCCTCGGGCGCCTCCTGCGCGGGCGGCGAGCCGGAGAGATAGCCCTCGGGTGCCGCGATGAACTTTTCCCGGCATCGGGCGCTGCAGAAATGATAATCCTCGCCTTCATGCCGCGCGTGGTGCGGCGTCGTGGCCGGGTCCACGTCCATGCCGCAAACCGGGTCCTTCGCCATCGCTTTGGCTTTGGGACCGGAACAGCAGTCGTGATGGTCGTGGCCGGTTGCCTGTGCGTGATTCATCTGTGCGTGATTCATGGCGAGTCGTCTCCTCACACAGATAGGTAATGTCTGACATCATGTTAGAGTCAAGCGGCTGCCTGGCAACCCTTGCCCTTGGTTGCGGCGCTGCTTATAGACCCGCGCGACCGGCGGTCCTTAAGCGGGCGTGGCGGAACTGGTAGACGCGCCAGGTTTAGGTCCTGGTATCGCAAGATGTGGGGGTTCGAGTCCCTTCGCCCGCACCAGCTTCGTCCGCAGGCAGGCGAAGTGCCGCACTCTATTCCTGAAGCGAAGGTTCATGGCTGAAATGCAGACTGTCGAGACGTTGAACGAGGGCCTGAAGCGCGCCTTCAAGATCACCATTCCCGCCAAGGATATCGACGCCCGCGTCGACCAGGAGCTGAAGACGGTCGCCCCGCGCATCCGCATGCCCGGCTTCCGCCCCGGCAAGGTGCCCGCCAACCTCGTCCGCAAGATGCACGGCCCCGCGCTCCAGCAGGAAGCGCTGAACAGCGCCATCCAGGAAGGCGTCCAGAAGCTGATGCAGGATGAGAAGCTGCGCCCGGCGATGCAGCCCGCGGTGGAGCTCAAGGAAGGCGGCGAGCCCGGCAAGGACGCCGTCGTCACGGTCGAGCTGGAAACGCTTCCCGACGTGCCCGAGGCGAAGATCGATGGCCTGAAGCTGGAGCGGCTCACCGTCGAGGCCGACGACGCAGCGGTCGACGAATCCCTCGACCGGATGGCGCAGGGCCAGAAGAGCTTCGACCCCGCTCCGGCCAAATATGCCGCGAAGACCGGCGACCTCGTTATCATGGATTATGAAGGCAAGGTCGACGGCGAGCCGTTCGAGGGCGGCAAGGGCGAGGGCATGTCGGTCGAGCTCGGCACCGGCCGCCTCATCCCCGGCTTCGAGGACCAGCTGGTCGGCGCCGAGGCGAACGAGCAGCGCACGCTGAACGTCACTTTCCCGGAAGACTATAATGTCGACTTCCTCAAGGGAAAGGCGGCGACATTCGACGTCACCATCAACGAAGTCCAGCAGCCGCGCGAGGCCAAGGCCGACGATTCTTTCGCCAAGGCGATGGGCCTGGAGAGCATCGACCAGCTGCGCGGACTCCTCAAGGGCCAGATCGAGCAGGAGCTGAACGGCCTCACCCGCACCCACATGAAGCGCAAGCTGCTCGACCAGCTCGCCGCCGCCCACGATTTCCCGGTCCCGCCGTCGATGGTCGAGGCGGAGTTCAGCCAGATCTGGCAGCAGCTCGAGCATGAGGCGAGCCACGAAGCCGACCCCGAGGCCGCCCGCGCCGAGATGGAGAAGGAGAAGGACGATTATCGCGCCATCGCCGAGCGCCGCGTCCGCCTCGGCCTGCTCCTCTCGGAGATCGGTCAGAAGAACGGGGTGGAAGTCTCCCAGCAGGAAATGAACCAGCTCATCATGCAGGCCGCGCAGCAGTATAAGCCGGCCGACCGCGAGAAGTTCGTCCAATATGTGCGGGCCGAGCCGATGGCCGCCGCGCAGCTCCGCGCGCCTTTGTTCGAGGACAAGGTCGTCGATTTCCTGTTCGCCAAGGCGGATATCAGCGACCGGACCGTAACTCGCGAGGAATTGGAGCACGAGATCGAGGCCGAGGAAGGCCATGTCCACGGCCCCGATTGCGGCCACGACCATGGCGAGAAGAAGCCCGCCAAGAAGGCCGCCGCCAAGAAGTCGAAGGCCGAGGCCGCTCCCGCCAAGGAAGCCAAGACCGAGGCGAAGCCGGCGAAGAAGGCTGCTCCCAAGAAGGCTGCCCCGGCCAAGGAAGCCAAGGCCGAGAAAGCCGAGGCCAAGCCCGCCGCCAAGAAGGCTCCCGCGAAGAAGCCGGCTGCGAAGAAGGCCTGATAGGCCGTTCGCGCTGAGCTTGTCGAAGCGCTTTCCTTCTCTTTAAAAGGAGGCAGGCCTTCGACAGGCTCAGGCCGAACGGAGCGGGGACATGATGCAGGACAGGGAACTTCGCATCGCGATCCTCCTTCCCTGCTATAATGAGGAAGCCGCGATCGGGCAGACGGTCGCCGGTTTCCGCGCCGCGCTCCCGGGCGCGCGCATCTACGTCTATGACAATAATTCGACCGACCGGACCCGCGAGATCGCGGCGGAGGCCGGCGCGATCGTCCGCACCGAGCGGATGCAGGGCAAGGGCCATGTCGTGCGCCGCATGTTCGCCGACATCGAGGCCGACATCTACGTGATGGCCGACGGCGACGCGACCTACGATCCCGTCGCCGCCCCGGCGCTCGTGCGTCGTCTCGTCGACGAACAGCTCGACATGGTCGTCGGCTCGCGCAAGTCGCAGGCCGAGGAGGCCTACCGCCGCGGCCACCGCTTCGGCAACCGCCTGCTGACGGGCATCCTCGCCCGCATCTTCGGCCGCACCTTCAGCGACATTCTGTCGGGCTACCGAATTTTCTCCCGCCGCTTCGTCAAGAGCTTCCCGGCTCTGTCGCGCGGCTTCGAGATCGAGACCGAGATCAGCGTCCACGCGCTGGAACTCGCCATGCCGGTGGCCGAGGTGGAGACCGCCTACGGAGCCCGCCCCGAAGGCTCGGAATCGAAGCTTTCGACCTATCGCGACGGCTGGCGCATCATGCGCACCATCGGCCACCTCTTCCGCATCGAGCGGCCGGTGCTCTTCTACGGCGGGTTCGGTCTTGCGCTCGCCGGGGCGGCCGTGGTGCTCGCCATACCGCTCGCCGTCACCTACGCCCAGACCGGCCTCGTCCCCCGCTTCCCGACCGCGATCCTCGTCACCGGCATGATGGTGGTGGCCGCTTTGAGCTTCATGACCGGGCTCATCCTCGACACGGTGGTGCGCGGGCGGCGCGAGGTGCGGCGGCTCCACTATCTGGCGCTGCCGGCGGTGGGCGAGGGTTGAAGCCGGACAAAAGCAGACAGAAACACTCCCGCGCGAACTCCCCTCCAGCCTTGCTGGAAGGGTTCTGGTTCTGTCTTCTTTCGCCAGGCAAAAAAATCCCCGCCCCGGCTTTCGGCGCGGGGCGGGGGGGATTTCACGGAGCCGGAGGTCTTAGTCCGAACGGCCGCGTTCGTAGGCCTGCAGGCAATTGTCGGTCACGCTCGCCGAGCAGGCGGGATAGGTGGCATCGGCCCCTTCCGTCGACTCGCCGGTCGTCGGATCGACGAGCGGGCCGCCCACGGCCGTCACGACCATGCCGTTCCAGCCGGGCGGGACGAGCGCCGGGGCGGAGATGACGGCGATACCGCGCGCGTCATGCTCGGGGTCGGCGTTGCTAGGTTGCACGACCGGCGACGTCGTGGGAGTCACGTCCATGGCGGCGACCATGGTCGGATCGGTGGTGGCGGCGACGTCCGACGGCGTCACATAGGCATCCTCGTCGGGCTGGACGTCCACATCGGCATCGACATCGAGGTCGCCGTCGGCCTGGATGCCGACATCGGCATCGACGTCGAGTTCGGTATCCGCGGTCTGCGCGAAGGCCGCGCCGCTCATTAGAATCGCGATCGCGAAAACGGTTGTTCTCATGTCATTTACTCCCTTTGGTTCAGGCACGCCGGCGGCGGAGCCGATGGCGTATCGGTGTCGCGACGCTTGGTCGCGACCGGTGGGAGGTAAACGGGTCGAGCGCCGATTTGGTCCGCGCCGACTCGCCCCTCATGGGGCCGGGGCGGGCCGAGACGTGCCTTAGCCGGGGCGTGACGAAGCCGAAGCCTCGTCGACATCCTGATGCGGGGTCGGGGCGCGGAGTTTGGTGCGAGGGATCGGGAGGGGGCGAACAAGGGCTTGAACCTTCGCCGCTTTGCTCCGATGTGTGTGGGCAGACACACACCGACAGGATCTCCACACCATCATGGATCACGCAGATATCGCCGCCGGCCTGGTGCCGATCGTCATCGAGCAGTCGAATCGCGGCGAGCGCAGCTTCGACATCTATTCGCGCCTGCTGCGCGAGCGGATCGTGTTCATCACCGGCGGGGTCGAGGACCACATGGCGACATTGGTCACCGCGCAATTGCTCTACCTGGAATCGGAGAATCCCAAAAAGGACATCTTCATGTATATCAACTCGCCGGGCGGCGTGGTGACGGCGGGCATGGCGGTGCACGACACGATGCAATATATTCGCCCCAGGGTCGGCACGGTGTGCATCGGCCAAGCCGCCTCGATGGGGGCGTTCCTCCTCGCGGCCGGCGAGCCGGGGATGCGGGTTGCGCTCGACAATGCGCGGATCATGATCCACCAGCCTTCGGGCGGAGCGCAGGGCATGGCCTCCGACATCGAGATCCAGGCCAAGGAGATTTTGCGCATCCGCCACCGGATGAACGAGCTGATGGCGAAATATACCGGTCAGCCGATCGAGGAGATCGAGCGGAACGTCGAGCGCGACAAATTCTTCTCGGCAAGCGAGGCCAAGACGTTCGGGCTGGTCGACGAGGTGTTCGACAAGCGCCCCGCTCCGGCCGAAGAGGACGCGGCCAAGAACGCGGCTTAACGTTTATGCCATTGTGAACGTGCGATACTAAGATAGAATGGCCCCGAGGGGCTGGAAAAACTAGGCGGCCGGAAGGCTCGAAGGACGATTATGACCAAGCTGAGCGGCGGCGACAGCAAGAGCACCCTCTATTGCTCCTTCTGCGGAAAATCGCAGCACGAGGTGCGCAAGCTCATCGCCGGCCCCACCGTGTTCATCTGCGACGAGTGCGTGGAGCTGTGCAACGACATCATCCGCGAGGAGACCAAGTCGGCCCTCGTGAAGACCCGCGACGGGGTGCCGACGCCGCTCGAAATCTGCAACGTGCTCGATGATTATGTGATCGGCCAGAAGCACGCCAAGCGCGTGCTCTCGGTGGCGGTGCACAATCATTACAAACGCCTGAACCATGGCGGCAAGGGCGCCGACGTGGAGCTCGCCAAGTCGAACATCCTGCTGGTCGGCCCGACCGGCTGCGGCAAGACCTTGCTCGCGCAGACGCTGGCGCGCATCCTCGACGTGCCGTTCACCATGGCCGACGCGACGACGCTCACCGAAGCCGGCTATGTCGGCGAGGATGTCGAGAACATCATCCTGAAATTGCTCCAGGCTTCGGACTATAATGTCGAGCGAGCGCAGCGCGGCATCGTCTATATCGACGAGATCGACAAGATCAGCCGCAAGTCGGACAACCCTTCCATCACCCGCGACGTCTCGGGCGAGGGCGTGCAGCAGGCGCTCCTGAAGCTGATGGAAGGCACCACCGCGAGCGTTCCGCCGCAGGGCGGGCGCAAGCATCCGCAGCAGGAATTCCTGCAGGTCGACACGACCAACATATTGTTCATCTGCGGCGGCGCCTTCGCAGGGCTGGAGAAGATCATCGGCGACCGCCTGCAGGGCAAGTCGATCGGCTTCGGCGCCTATGTCGCCGCGCCGGACGAACGCCGCACCGGCGAGGTGCTGCGCCAGACCGAACCCGAGGATCTGCTCAAGTTCGGTCTGATCCCGGAGTTCGTCGGCCGCTTGCCGGTGATCGCGACCCTGGAAGATTTGGATATCGACGCTCTCGTCAAGATCCTCCAGGAGCCCAAGAACGCGCTCGTCAAGCAATATGCCAAATTGTTCGACATGGAGGAGGTGAAGCTCTCCTTCAACGAGGACGCGATGACGGCGATCGCCAAGAAGGCGATCGAGCGCAAGACCGGCGCCCGCGGCCTGCGATCGATTCTGGAGAATATCCTGCTCGACACGATGTTCGACCTGCCGTCGATGGACGGGGTCGACGAGGTGATGATCGACAAGGACGTGGTCGAAGGCCGCAAGGAACCCGTTCGCGTCTACGCCGAAAAGAAGGACGAGAACGCGGCCTGAGGCCGCGCGGCCTTGAAAACTTGAGTCGTGCCGGATCGGTTCGGCATCGATTCATCAACCCGGCACGCTCGGCCAGAGGTGGACCCCGTCAAGTTCGGGGTGACGATTCACAAGTCATGCGTGATGTAGAAAACCGCAACCGGGAGGGCGAAGGGGCGGATTCTTCTGGGCTAGGCTATGCATAGATCGAGTCCCAAAGGGGTGGGATCGCCAACGCGCCGCGGAGCGGGCGCCAAAGCCATTGCGCACGCAAAGGCGGCGCCCATATAGTCTAGGCGCGCCCAAGCCCGCGCGTGCGTGGAGTTTCAAGTGACCGAATCCTATCCCGTTCTTCCGCTGCGCGACATCGTTGTGTTTCCGCAGATGATCGTTCCTTTGTTCGTCGGCCGCGACAAGTCCGTGGCGGCGCTCGAGAGCGCGATGGCGGCGGACAAGTCGATCTTCCTCGTCTCGCAGCTCGATCCGGCCGAGGACGATCCCGACCGGGACGCTCTGTACGATCTGGGCGTCGTCGCCACGGTGCTCCAGCTGCTCAAGCTCCCCGACGGCACCGTGCGCGTGCTCGTCGAAGGCCAGCGGCGGGCGTCGCTGACCGCGCTCGACGAGGAAGGGACGCATCTCGTCGCCCAGGTCGAGCCGATCGAGACCGAGGAGCCGACCGGCGCCGACGTGTCGGCGCTGATGCGGTCGGTGACCGAACAATTCGAGAATTATGCGAAGCTGAACAAGAAGCTGCCCGCCGAGACGGCGGTGCAGCTCGGGCAAATCGAGGAAGCGTCGAAGCTTTCGGACGCGGTCGCGGCGAACATCAACATCAAGGTCTCGGACAAGCAGGCCCTGCTGGCCGAGCTCAATCCCGTGCGCCGGCTCGAAATGGCGTTTGCCTTCATGGAGGGCGAACTGGGCGTGCTCCAGGTCGAGAAGAAGATCAGGAGCCGCGTCAAGCGCCAGATGGAGAAGACCCAGCGCGAATATTATCTCAACGAGCAGCTGAAGGCGATCCAGCGCGAATTGGGCGATGGCGAGGAAGGCGAGGGTGACGAGCTTGCCGAGCTGACCCGCAAGGTCGCCAAGACCAAGCTGTCCAAGGAAGCGCGGACCAAGGCGACGCAGGAGCTCAAGAAACTGAAGGCGATGGCGCCGATGTCGGCCGAGGCGACCGTCAGCCGCAACTATCTCGACGTGCTTCTCGGCCTGCCCTGGGGAAAGCGCTCCAAGGTCCAGAAGGACATCGTCGCGGCGCAGACGATCCTCGACGAGGACCATTATGGGTTGGAGAAGGTCAAGGACCGGATCGTCGAATATCTCGCCGTCCAGGCGCGGACCAACAAATTGAAGGGCCCGATCCTGTGCCTCGTCGGTCCTCCCGGCGTCGGCAAGACCTCGCTCGGCCGCTCGATCGCCAAGGCGACGGGGCGCGAGTTCGTGCGCCAGTCGCTGGGCGGGGTGCGCGACGAGGCCGAGATTCGCGGCCACCGCCGAACCTATATCGGCTCGCTGCCCGGCAAGATCGTGTCGAACCTCAAGAAGGCCGGCACGTCCAACCCGTTGTTCCTCCTCGACGAGATCGACAAGCTCGGCCAGGATTTCCGCGGCGATCCCGCCTCGGCATTGCTGGAGGTGCTGGATCCCGAGCAGAATTCGAAGTTCCAGGACCATTATCTGGAGATCGACTACGACCTGTCGGACGTGATGTTCGTCACGACGGCGAACAGCATGAACATGCCGCAGCCTTTGCTCGACCGGATGGAGATCATCCGGCTGGAAGGCTATACCGAGGATGAGAAGGTCGAGATCGCGACCCGCCACCTCATCCCCAAGCAGATCGAATCGCACGGCCTCAAGGACGGCGAGATGGTCTTCACCGACGAGGGCCTCCGCGCGCTCATCCGCCATTATACTCGCGAGGCGGGGGTGCGGACGCTGGAGCGGGAGATCGCCAAGGTGGCGCGCAAGGCGCTGCGCCGCATCCTCGAGGGCAAGACGGAGAAGTTCGAGCTCACGGCGGAGAATGTCGCCGATTTTTCCGGGGTGCGGAAGTTCCGCCACGGCATCGGCGAGGAGGAGGACCAGATCGGCGCCGTCACCGGCCTCGCCTGGACCGAGGTCGGCGGCGAGCTGCTCACCATCGAGGCGGTCACCGTGCCCGGCAAGGGCCAGATCCGGACGACCGGCAAGCTGGGCGACGTGATGAAGGAATCGGTCCAGGCCGCCTTTTCGTTCGTCAGGGCGCGAAGCCCCAGTTACGGCGTCAAACCGAGCCTGATCGCGCGCAAGGATATCCACGTCCATCTCCCCGAAGGCGCGGTGCCCAAGGACGGTCCCTCGGCGGGCGTCGGCATGGTCACGGCGATCATCTCGACGCTGACGGCCATACCGGTGCGGCGCGACGTCGCAATGACCGGGGAGGTGACCCTGCGCGGCCGAGTGCTGCCGATCGGCGGCCTCAAGGAGAAATTGCTGGCGGCGCTGCGCGGCGGCATCAAAACGGTGCTGATCCCGGCGGAGAACGAGAAGGATCTGGTCGAGATACCGGCCAACATCACCGCCGGGCTGGAGATCGTGCCGGTCAGCCATGTCGACGAGGTGCTGGCGCGGGCGCTCGTCACCCCCATCGTGCCCATCGAATGGACCGAGGCGGACGAGCTCGCCGCGGTGCCGCCGACCGAGCTGGCGGCGGCGCCGGACGACGCGGCGGGGGTCGCGAGCCGCCACTGAATTGTTGCTCCGCGGCAACGGAAAACGAGTCCGAAAGCGCGACTATCCTCGGAAAATCGCGCTTTCCCCTTTGACTCGCGACGCCAACCTGTCGGAAGGTGAAGTCTCGGCGTCAGCCGCGATTCCATTGTAACAGGGGTTCGGACAGCATGAACAAACAGGAGCTAATCGGCTCGGTCGCGGAAACGACCGGTCTCGGCAGGAGCGATGCGAGCAAGGCGGTCGAGGGGGTTTTCGACGCGATCACCAATGCGCTCAAGAAGGGCGACGAAGTGCGCCTGGTCGGCTTCGGCACCTTCTCCTGCTCGAAGCGCAAGGCGTCGACGGGCCGCAACCCGCGCACCGGCGAGCCGATGCAGATCAAGGAATCGACCCAGCCCAAATTCAAGGCCGGCAAGGGCCTGAAGGATTCGGTGAACCCGTAATTCGTTTGGGGGACCGGCGGCGGGAGGCGCGCCGGTCCCATGTCCCGCTGGACAGGCTCCGGGCGGGACCTTATGGGACCGTCCGAACGGCGCCCAGGCGTCCGTTCCCGGGTGTCGGTGAAGGTCGGACTTTCACGGGCTGCCCTTTTCCCAGCCGCCATACCACAGGCGGGTCGCGAGCGTGGGCGCGTAGCTCAGTGGTAGAGCACACCCTTCACACGGGTGGGGTCGCAAGTTCAATCCTTGCCGCGCCCACCACGCTCCACGTCAGAGACGATCTCGTAGGAGCGCAGCCGCGCGTCGTGATCGAAAATCTGTGACGTGATCATCAGTTCGTCGGCGCCGGTGCGGGTGACGAAATCATGGATCGCGGCAGCGACGGTGTCCGGCGAGCCGATCGCGGAGCAGGAGAGGAGCTGGTCGAGCATCGCGCGCTGGGCGGGCGGGAGCGACTGTTTATAGCCCTCGACAGGGGGCTGGAGCGCCGTGGGCTGACCGCTCCGAAGGTTGACGAAGGTCTGCTGCATCGACGTTGCGAGATATTCGCCTTCCTCGTCCGTCTGTGCCGCGAAGGCGTTGAAGCCGAGCATTACATAGGGCTGCTCAAGCCGGTCGGACGGCTGGAAGGTCGTGCGGTAGACGTGGATCGCCTCCATCATCTGCTGCGGCGCGAAGTGGGAGGCGAAGGCGTAGGGAAGCCCGAGCATCGCCGCGAGCTGGGCGCCGAACAGGCTCGAGCCCAATATCCAGATCGGGATGTCGAGCCGTTCGCCGGGAATGGCGCGGACGCGCTGGCCCGGCTCCGACGGCTGGAGATAATCCATCAGCTCGACGACGTCGCGCGGGAACTGGTTTGCGTCGGAAACAAGGTTGCGGCGCAGCGCCTGGGCGGCGGCCTGGTCGGTGCCCGGCGCGCGGCCAAGGCCGAGGTCGATGCGACCGGGAAATAGCGATTCGAGGGTTCCGAACTGCTCGGCGATCACCAAAGGCGCGTGGTTCGGCAGCATGACGCCGCCGGCGCCCACCCGGATGGTGGACGTGCCGGCCGCGATATGGCCGAGCGCGACCGCCGTCGCGGCGCTCGCCACGCCGGGCATGGAATGATGTTCGGCCATCCAGAAGCGGCGATAGCCCCAGCGCTCGGCGTGCCGCGCAAGGTCGAGCGAGTTGCGGAAGGCGAGGGCGGCATCGCCGCCTTCGACGATGGGAGCAAGATCGAGCACGGAAAAGGGAACCATGTGGGCGATATGGGGCTTCCAATCCGCATTGCCACCATGGGCGGGCCGCACAGTCTCCTTGACCTGCCACCGGCTGCGCCCCTATGTGCGCGGCGCATCATTGCACCATGTGGCGATCGTAGCTCAGCTGGTTAGAGCGCTGGTTTGTGGTACCAGAGGTCGCGGGTTCAACCCCCGTCGGTCGCCCCACTATTCTTAGACCATCTTCGCCAGGACAAAGCCATGCAGTCGCCTTGGGATTACCCCGATTTCGACGACCACGAGGTCGTACATTTCGTCACCGATCGGGAATCGGGCCTGAGGGCGATCATCGCGGTCCATTCGACCCATCTCGGGCCGGGCGCGGGCGGCACGCGCTTCTGGCATTATGAGCAAGGCGGCGACGCTGTCGCCGACGCGCTCCGCCTGTCGCGCGGTATGAGCTACAAGAACGCCATGGCCGGCCTGCCGCTGGGCGGCGGCAAGGCGGTGATCCTGGCCGATAAGGACCGCACCAAGACAGAGGCGATGCTCGTCGCTTACGGACGCGCGGTCGACCGCCTGGGCGGCGCCTACATCACGGCCGAGGATGTCGGCATCGGCGTTGCCGATCTCGTCATCGTGTCGAAGCACACTCGGCACGTCGCCGGCCTTCCCGCCGCGGAAGGCGAAGTGGGCGGCGATCCCGGGCCGCACACCGCCTACGGCATCTTCCTCGGCGTTAAGGCGGCCGCCCGCCGCGCGCTCGGCAAGGACAGTCTTGCAGGCCTCCACATCGCCATCCAGGGCGCCGGCAGTGTCGCCGGCGGCCTGGCCCGTCATGCGGCCGCCGAAGGCGCGCGTCTCAGCATCGCCGATATCGACGCGGCCCGGGCGCAGAAGCTCGCCGCGGAAGTCGGCGGCGCCGTCGTCGATCCGCGCGACATCCTCACGCTCGAAGCGGACGTGCTCAGTCCCTGCGCGCTGGGCGCGATCCTGACCGAGCAGAGCATCGCCGCGCTCCGGGTGCCGGTCGTCGCCGGCGCGGCCAACAACCAGCTCGCGACGCCGCAGGACGGCGACCGGATCGCCGCGCGCGGCATCCTCTACGCGCCCGATTACGTCATCAACGCCGGCGGCATCATCAACGTCTCGTCCGAGCATCTGGGAGACGCCGACGAGGCCGGCGTCAAAGCGCGGATCGAGAAGATACCGGGCCGGCTCGATGCGATCTGGGAGGAGAGCGAGTCGACCGGCCGCAATCCGGCCGAGGTCGCCGACGCCATGGCGCAAAGGCTGATCGGGCGGGGGTGATGCACCGTTCGTCATTGCGAGCGTAGCGAAGAAATCCAGTACGTGCGTTGGATTGCCGCGCTTCGATCGCAATGAGGAGAGCAGCTACAGCGCCTCCGCCCGGGGTTTCTCCCTTCCCAGCTTGTGCTCGCGGTAGAGGGTGTAGAGCCCGCTGGCGATGATCACTGCCGCGCCAAGCCAGGTCGTGGCGGGCGGCTGCGTCTCCCAGATCAGCCAGCCGAGCAGCACCGCCCAGATGAGCTGCGCATAATCGAACGGAACGATCACCGGCACCGGCGCGAAGCGGAGCGCGGCGGTAAGGAGGAGCTGGGCCACGCCGCCGAAAAAGCCGAGCGCGAGCAGGATCGCCCAGATGCGTGGCTCGTGCCATTCCGCGAAGAAAGGCATCAGCGCCCCCGTCGCCAGCATCGACAGGCCGGTGAACCAGAGTACGGTGGTCTGGGTCGATTCCGTCCTTCCGATCTGGCGGATGGTGATGGTGACGCAGGCGACTCCCAGAGCGGAGAGCGCGGCGATGGCGAGGCCGATCGCCGGAAGGTCGCTGCCCTGCGGCCGCATCACGATCAGCACCCCGATGAAACCGATGGCGACCGCGCTCCAGCGATGCCGGCCGACATGCTCCTTGAGAACCAGCGCCGAGAGGATCACCGCGAAGAGCGGCGCCGCGAAGCCGATCGTGGTCGCCTCGGCTAGCGGCAAATAGCTCAAGGCCGTGAAGGCGAGCGCCATGGTGGTGAGGCCGATCGCGCCGCGCGCGACATGGGCGAGCGGCCGATCGGTGCGCCAGGCGCCGTAATTGCCCGACCAGATGATCCAGGCGAGGAGGGGCGGAAGGCCGAATGCGAAGCGGTAGAAGACCAGCTCCGGGGTGCTGATTCCGGCCTCATAGCCGAGCTTGATCGCGGCAGCCATGAAGCCGAAACAGGTGGTCGCGCCGAGGCGCAAGCCTATACCGAGCAGGCGGTTTTGTTCGGGAGGGGCGGCGGACATGCAGGCGGTTGTGCGGCGGGGAGGAGGGAAGGGCAAGGCGCGCGCCGCCGCTATCGCCGTCATTCCAGCGAAAGCTGGAATCTCATTTTCTTCAGGAAGAGAGATTCCAGCTTTCGCTGGAATGACGATTTGGTTCGAGCTTGCCTCTGATTTGCCGCGGGTGCCACGCTAATGCTTCCCGCAACGCTCCGCCTTCGCTAAACACCGAGCGGCAAATGCATATCTACGCGAATCCGGCACGTTTCCTGAAAGTTGCCCGTCCGCTGACACCCTGGCTCGGCTGGGGCGGGGCGGCGCTGATCGCTTTTGGGCTTGGCATCGGCCTGTTCGTCGCGCCGCCCGATTATCTGCAGGGTGAGAGCGTACGCATCATGTATGTCCATGTACCGGCCGCCTGGCTCGGCATGGGCGGGTGGACGGGGATCGCGGTCGCCAGCCTGATGCAGCTCGTCTGGCGGCATCCGCTGGCCAATGTCGCGGCCCGCGCCATCGCCGTGCCCGGAGCTTTGTTCACCGCCGTCTGTCTCGTCACCGGGTCGCTTTGGGGGCGCCCGACCTGGGGCACCTATTGGGAATGGGACGGGCGGATGACGTCGATGCTCGTCCTCCTCTTCCTCTACGTCGGCTATATCGCTTTGGCCGACGCCGATCGGGAGCGTGGCGGGGAGGGACGGATCGCCGCCATTTTCGGCCTGTTGGGGGCGATCAACATTCCGATCATCCATTATTCGGTTCTGTGGTGGAACACCTTGCACCAGGGGCAGAGCATCAGCTTCGTCCGGGGTTCCTCCACCATCGACGGTTCGATGCTGTGGCCGCTGCTGGCCTCCGCGCTAGGCTTCTCGCTGCTGTTCGGAGCGATCGTGCTGATGCGGATGCGCGCCATTCTCGCCCGGCAAAAGGTCGAGGCGCGCTTGAGGAGGATGAGCGCGTGAGCCACTGGCCCTTCATCATCGCGGCCTATGCGCTGACGATCCTCGGCGCGCTGGGCGTGACGCTGTGGAGCTTCGCCGCGATGCGCCGGGCGGAAGCGGACGCCAACGCGCTGAGGCGCGAGCGATGAAGGCCAAGAACCAGCGGCTGACCCTGCTGATCCTTGCCATCGCCGCGGTGCTGGCGGCGGTGCTGCTCGGCATGTCGGCGCTGAAGGACCAGGCCGCTTATTTCTACGCACCCGCCGATGTCGCCCGCAAAGGCGTGCCGCTCGACCAGGCGGTGCGAATCGGCGGCATGGTCAAGGACGGTTCGATTCAGCGCGCGGCGGACGGCGTGACGATCGACTTCATCGTCGGCGACGAGACGGACGCGGTCATCCCGGTGCGCTTCACCGGCATCGTGCCGAACCTGTTCCAGGAAAATAGCGGGGTCGTGGCCGAGGGCCGGTTCCTGCCGAGCGGCGTGTTCGTCGCCAGCGAGATCCTCGCCAAGCATGACGAGAATTACATGCCGCCCGAGCTGGCCGGCGCCAGGCACAAGACCGAGACGCTGGAATGATCGCGGAAGCGGGCCTGGCCGCCTTGTGGATCGCGGCGGCGCTTTCGCTGCTCCAGCTTTGCTTGGGAGCGTTGGGATTACGCTTCGGCACTCTCAACCAAACCGCTCGCCCTGAGCCCGTCGAAGGGCTGTCCTCTTCTCCCACCGCTGAAAACAAGGACAGGGCTTCGACAAGCTCAGCCCGAACGGAGGGGGAGGCCGGTGACAGCTTGCTTTCTACCGTGCGCCCCATCGCGGTCGCACAGGCGGTGCTGGTCGCGATTTCCTTCCTCTGCCTCATCCTGCTTTTCCTGCGCACCGATCTGTCCGTGGCGCTGGTCGCGGCGAACAGCCACGCGGCCAAGCCGTGGCTCTACAAGTTCGCGGGGACGTGGGGGAATCATGAGGGCTCGATGCTGCTGTGGGTCGCCGTGCTCGGCATCGCCGGCGGCGCGGTGGCCCTGTTCGAACGCAAGCTGCCCCAGCGGACCTTGATCGCGACGCTGGCGGCGCAGGCGGCGATCGGACTGGGCTTCTACGCCTTCCTCCTGTTCGCCTCCAATCCGTTCGAGCGGCTGAACCCGGCGCCAATGCAGGGGCAGGGGCTCAACCCCCTGCTCCAGGATCCGGGCCTCGCCTTCCATCCGCCGACGCTTTATTTCGGCTATGTCGGCATCTCGATCGCTTTCTCCTTCGCGGTCGGCGCGCTCCTCACCCGCGACGTCGGCGCGGCCTTCGCCAGGGCGATGCGGCCGTGGATACTCGCCGCCTGGATTTTTCTCACCCTCGGCATCGTGGCGGGCAGCTACTGGGCTTATTACGAACTGGGCTGGGGCGGCTGGTGGTTCTGGGATCCGGTCGAGAACGCCTCGCTCATGCCGTGGTTGGCGGCGACGGCGTTGCTCCATTCGGTCACGGTGCTCGCCACCCGCGATGCCCTGCGCGCCTGGACGGTGATGCTGGCGGTGGTCGCTTTCTCGATGTCGATGGTCGGCACTTTCCTCGTCCGCTCGGGCATCCTCACCAGCGTCCACGCCTTCGCCGTCGATCCCGAACGGGGCTTCTTCATCCTGATCCTGCTCACTTTGTATATCGGCGGCGCACTCACTTTGTTCGGGCTTCGCGTCGGCACGGTGCGCGAGGGCGCCACGTTCGAGCCGGTGAGCCGCGAAGGCGCGCTGGTCGCCAACAACCTTTTGCTCTCCGCCATCCTCGGCATCGTGCTGGTCGGCACGCTTTATCCGTTGGGAGTGGAGGCGGTGACGGGCGAGCAATTGTCGGTCGGGCCGCCTTATTTCAACAGCGCCGCCGGGCCAATCGCACTGGTGCTGGTCGCGGTCATGGCCGCGGGGCCGCTCATCAAATGGCGGCGGGACAAGGCGCGCGAAGTGCTGAATCGAATCGCCGTGCCGGTGCTGATCTCGGCGCTGGCGCTGTTCGCGCTCATCCTGTTCGCGCCGGGCATCGGCATTTTCCCGTTGCTGGGTCTCGTCCTCGCGGCGGGCACGGCGGCGGCGAGCCTGGCCCCGCTCTGGAAACGCAACCTGCGCCGCACGCCGCTCTTCACATGGGGGATGGTGATCGCCCATCTCGGCATCGCCGTCAGCCTCGCCGGCATGGCGTCGGAGACCGCCTTCACCAAGGAGACGCTCGTCGCCGCCCGCGTCGGCGACACGGTGACCGTCGGGCCCTGGTCCGTCCGCTTTGATGCGGTGGAGCCGATCGCCGGGCCGAATTGGACGGCGATCCAAGCGAAGCTCACCGCCCGGCGCGGCGACGGCGAGCCGTTCGTCCTCGAACCGCAGGCGCGGATGTTCACCTCGCCGCCGACCGAGACGAGCGAAGCCGCCATCGCGACGCGGCTCGGCGGACAACTCTATACGGTGCTCGGCAAGGGAGACATGCGGGGGCGCTGGCAGCTGCGGCTGTGGTGGAAGCCGTTCGTGACCCTGATCTGGCTCGGGGGCGTCCTGATCGCGCTCGGCGGCCTGCTGTCGCTGCTCGGCCGGCTGCGGCGCGAGCGGAAGGCGAAGCCCCAGGAGGCGTGGGCGTGAAGCGATATATCCTGTGGGCGCCGCTCGCCGTCTTCGTCCTCTTCCTGGCGATCGTCGGCATCGGGCTCTACAGCCCGTCGGATCGGACGATCCGGTCGAAGATGGTCGGAAAGCCCGTTCCCGATTTCGTCTTGCCGGCGATGCTGCCCGGGCGGCCAGGACTCGACAGCGCGGAATATGGCAAGGGCGAGGCGAGGGTCATCAACATCTTCGCGAGCTGGTGCGTACCGTGCATCGCCGAGGCGCCGCAACTGGAGGCGATCGCCCAGCGGGGCGTCCCCATCGACGCGGTAGCGGTGCGCGACCGACCGGAGGATGTCGCGGAGTTCCTCCGGCGCTGGGGCGATCCCTACCGCCGCATCGGATCGGACGCCAACAGCCGGGCGCAGATGGCGCTGGGCGCCTCGGGCGTGCCCGAGACGTTCATCGTCGATGGCGAGGGGGTGATCCGCTATTATCATTTCGGCCCGATCAACGCGCCGGACGTGCCGGACATCGTCGCGGCTTACGAGGCGGTGAAGTGATCATCTTCCCTCTCATCCGTTCGTGTCGAGCGAAGTCGAGACATCCTGCCGAGCGCAGGCGAGGCAATGAACATCTCGGCTCCGCTCGATGGCGCCCCTCGACTTCGCTCGGGGCGAACGGTTTGCTGCTTGCTCTCCTTCTCGGGACATCTCCCGCCCTCGCCGACTCGCTTCTCCCGCCCGCCGAATATGCCTACACACAGCTCCCCGATCCGGAGCGGGAGGCGGCGGCGCTGGGGTTGATGGAGACGTTGCGCTGCCTTGTCTGCCAGGGCCAGTCGATCGCCGACAGCGACGCGGAGATGGCCGGCGACATGCGGGCGCTCGTCCGCCAGCGCATCGCCGCCGGCGAGGAACCCGAGGCGATCCGCGACTGGCTGATCGACCGCTACGGCAATTGGGTGAGCTACGATCCGCCCCTCGAGCCGGTGACATGGCCGCTCTGGGCTGCACCCATCTTGCTGCTCGCCGCCGGCGCCTGGCTGGCGCGCGGGCGCTTTCGGAGGAAGAAAGGCTGATGGGTTGGTTGCTGATCCTCGCGCTGGCGGCGCTGGTGTTCCTGGCGCTGTGGCGTCTGGGGCGCTTCGACAAGGGCGCGCTGCAATTCCTCGGCGCGGCCTTGCTCATTGCCTGCGCCGGCTATGCCTGGCAGGGCCGGCCGGGGCTTGAAGGCAAGCCGGTGCCGCCGCCGGCCCGCGAGAAGCTGCCCGACACCGCCTTCGCCGAGGTGCGTGGCGACATGCTCGGCGAGTTCGACACCGCCGGCCGCTGGCTGACCATCGCCGACAGCTATCATCGGAGGGGAAACACTCTGGACGGAGCCGGCGTTATCAACGCGGCGCTTCGCGAGCACCCGAACAATGCCGACCTGTGGGTGGGGCTCGGCAACGCCCTCGTCATCCATGCCGACGGTCTGATGACACCGGCTGCCGAGCTCGCCTTCCAGCGCGCCGCCGCCATCGCGCCGGATCATCCGGGGCCCAAATTCTTCTACGGCCTGGCGCTGGCCCAGGGCGGCAAGTTCGACGAGGCCGAGGCGATCTGGCGCGACATCCTCGTCACCGCGCCGCCGGGCGTGTCCTGGCGGCCGATGATCGAGGAGCGGCTGATGATGCTGGAGCAGGCCAAGGCGATGGGGATGGTGCGCTAGGTTCCCCTCCCGCGAGCGGGAGGGGCTGGGGGAGGGGTTGTGGACCAACCATTGGCGACAGGCCCTCCCCTCAATCCCCTCCCGCAAGCGGGAGGGGAGGTTAGTCAGAAGGCGACAAATTCCTCGCCGAGTGCTTCGGCTACGGCCTGATGCCGAATCTTGCCGGCCATCACATTGAGGCCATTGGCGAGATGCGGGTCGGCTTTCATCGCGGCTTCCGCGCCGTTGTTCGCCAGCTTCAGCACGAAGGGCAGGGTCGCGTTGTTGAGCGCGAAGGCGGAGGTGCGGGCGACCGCGCCGGGCATGTTGGCGACGCAATAATGGATGACGCCATCTATCTCGAAGACCGGATCCTCGTGGGTCGTCGCTCGCGACGTCTCGAAGCAACCGCCCTGGTCGATCGCGATATCGACCAGCACCGAGCCGCGCTTCATCGTCTTCAGCATATCGCGGGTGACCAGCTTGGGCGCAGCGGCGCCCGGCACCAGCACGGCGCCTATGACGAGATGCGCGTTCGACACCGCCGCCGCGATCGCCGCCTTCGAGGCATAGGCCGTCTTGATCTGGCTGCCGAAAACCATGTCGAGCTCGGCAAGGCGGGCGTTCGAGATGTCGTAGATGGTGACGTCGGCACGCATGCCGACCGCCATCTGGGCGGCGTTGACGCCGGAGACGCCGCCGCCAAGGATCGCCACCTTGGCCGGCGCGACACCGGGAACGCCGCCGAGGAGAACGCCGCGGCCGCCTTGCTCCTTTTCGAGATAATGGGCGCCGACCTGGACCGACATCCGGCCCGCGACCTCGCTCATCGGCTTGAGAAGCGGCAGCGAGCGGTCATGGGCCGTCACCGTCTCATAGGCGATGCAGGTCGCCCCGGATTTCATCAGTCCCCTGGCCTGCTCGGGATCGGGCGCGAGGTGCAGGTAGGTGAAGAGCAGGTGCCGCGCCTCCAGCATGGCGATCTCTCCGGCCTGCGGTTCCTTCACTTTCACGATCATATCGGAATCGCGGAAAACCGAGGCCGCGTCGGGCACGATCCGCGCGCCGGCGTCGATATAGTCCTCATCGTCGAAGTCGATGCCGCCACCGGCCTTCGTTTCGACGATGACTTCATGGCCCGCTGCCGTCAGCTCCGCCACCGAAGGCGGGGTGAGACCGACGCGATATTCGTGATTCTTGATTTCCTTGGGCACGCCGACGCGCATCTTCGACTCCGTGGAGAAGGTTGAACGGCGCGTCTATAGTCCGCGCGGAACCGTTTGTCGCCATTGCCGAGCGCTTGGCCGCCATGCTAAGCGCGGCGGCTCTGGCCGTGCCGGCGACGTTGAACAAGGGATTGCTGGGCGCTTCGCGTCCGCCTGGAAATGACCGACACCGCCGCAGCATCGGATCTCCCAGACTCGCGTCCAGCCGGTCATGGGCAGCATCAGGCCAGCCTCGCCAAGCTGACGCTGGGCGCGATGGCCGTCGTGTTCGGCGACATCGGCACCAGTCCCCTCTACGCCTTTCGCGAGACTTTCGCCGGCGCGCATCCGCTGACTCTCGACCGACTCCATATCTACGGCGTCCTCAGCCTCATCTTCTGGTCGATGATGCTGGTCGTGACGGTCAAATATATCATGATCCTCACCCGCGCCGACAATAAGGGCGAGGGCGGCAGCCTGGCGCTGCTGGCGCTGATCTCCCGCCAGATAGGGCGCGAGAAGCGCTGGACGGCGGGCATCGTCCTGCTGGGCGTCTTCGCCTGCGCGCTCTTCTACGGCGATTCCATGATCACGCCCGCTATCTCGGTGCTGTCGGCGGTCGAGGGTCTGACGGTGGTGCAGGATTCGCTGGAGCCGCTCGTCATACCGATCGCCATCGGCATATTGATCGCCCTGTTCCTGATCCAGCGCCACGGCACCGCCCGGGTGGGGGCATTGTTCGGGCCCGTCGTCAGCGTGTACTTCCTGACGCTGGCCGTGCTCGGCACGATGAGCGTGCTCCGCGACCCCACGATCTTCCTGGCCCTGAACCCCTGGTATGCCTTCAACTTCTTCCTGATGGACAAGTGGCTCGCCTTCCTGGCGCTGGGCTCGGTCGTGCTGGCCGTGACGGGCACCGAGGCGCTCTATACGGATATGGGCCATTTCGGCCGCAAGCCGATCCAGAGAGGGTGGTTCTATTTCGTGCTGCCGGCGCTGATGCTGAATTATCTGGGGCAGGGCGTCCTGTTGATCGGGGATCCGGAGGCGATCAGCAATCCGTTCTTCATGCTGGCGCCGGATTGGTTTCGTCTGCCGCTCGTCATCATCGCCACCCTGGCGACGATCATCGCCAGCCAGGCTGTGATTTCCGGCGCCTTCTCCGTCACCCAGCAGGCGATCCAGCTTGGCTTCGTCCCCCGTCTTCGCATCCTCCATACCAGCGCGTCCGCGGCCGGGCAGATCTATATCCCGATCGTCAATTGGGCGCTGATGGTGATGGTCATCGCCCTCGTTCTCACCTTCGGCAATTCCAGCAATCTCGCCGCCGCTTACGGTATCGCCGTCACCGGAGCGATGTTCATCGACACCTGTCTGCTCGCCATCGTGCTGCTGTCGTTGTGGAAATGGAAGCCGTGGCTGGCGATCCCGCTGCTGGCGGTGTTCTTCATCGTCGACGGCGCCTATTTCGCCGCCAACCTCACCAAGGTGCCGGACGGGGGTTGGTTCCCATTGCTCGTCGGCCTCGTCGTCTTCACCCTGTTGACCACCTGGGCGCGGGGGCGGCAATTGATGCTCGCCCGGATGCGCGAGGCTTCGATGCCGGTCGAGATATTCGTCAAATCGGCGGCGAGCAGCGCCACCCGCGTGCCGGGCACCGCCGTCTTCATGACCACCTCGCCCGACGGCGTGCCGCATTCGCTGCTCCACAATCTGAAGCACAACAAGGTGCTGCACGAACGGGTCATGCTGCTCACCGTTCGGATCGAGGACGAGCCGTTCGTGGCCGAGGCGGAGCGCGTCGAGCTGACCAGCCTCGGCAGCGGCTTCTACCGGCTGGTGCTGCGCTACGGTTTCATGCAGGATTCGGACGTGCCGGCGGCGCTGGCGCGGGTCGAGAGCTGCGGGCCGGAATTCAGGATGATGGACACCAGCTTCTTCCTTGCGCGCCAGACCCTGCTCACCTCGAACAAGCCGGGCATGGCGGTGTGGCGCGAGCGATTGTTCGCGTGGATGCTGCGCAACGCCGAAAGCGCGATGGAATTCTTCAAATTGCCGCCCAACCGGGTGGTCGAGCTCGGCAGCCAAGTGGAGATCTGAGTGGTGTCTGGTTACGGCCGGTGCGGGCTTTGACTGACAAAAACACTCCCATCCTCGTCACCGCTTTGTTCGGCGACGGCGACAATGGCTGGCTGCAGCATCTGCGCCGGACCCATTATCCGCCGGAGCGCAACCGCGTGCCCGCGCATCTGACCCTGTTCCATCACCTGCCGCCGAGCATCGAAGCGGAGCTTGGTGGCCGCCTTGCCGTCCATGCGGCGACGCCGCGACCGGCCGCGCAGCTGGCGGGGGTGATCGATCTCGGCGCCGGCACCGCCCTTCGCGTCGAGAGCGCGATGCTGGAGGATATCCGCGCCGATCTTGCCGAGGCCTTTCGGGGGCTGCTGACGCCGCAGGACCGGGCGCCGTGGCGGCCGCACGTCACCATCCAGAACAAGGTCGATCCGGGTGAGGCAAAGCAGCTCCAGACAAGTCTGCGCGCGATCTTCGAGCCGCGGCCGCTCAGCATCGTCGCGCTGGCGTCCTGGCGCTATCGGAACGGTCCGTGGGAGCCGATCCGGAAATACAGCTTTCGCGGTTGAGAACTGAAAGACCGAGCCAGTCCGGCGGGATAGATGTCAGAGCGCGGCATCCCAGTCGAGGGACGTCCGACACAGGCGCGCCGAGATCGCGGAGGCGATTGTCAAGCCGAATGCCAGTTCCGGCTCGGTGGGATAGACTTTGAAGACGAGAGCCAGCGCCATGCCTATGCCCGCACCGACGATCGTCCACACAAGCGGCGGGCGGGCGAACTCTACGCGCTCGGCGAGCGCCGTCATGAGAGCCGCGCCCACGCAATTGGGTACCAGCGCGATAATGAAGCCCAATGCTATCGCCGGGACAGCAACGAGCGCAAAAGCAATGATTTTGTTTGCGTCCAGAACCACCGGCGCCGGGATCGTCAGATAGAGCGATGCTGCGTAAGCGCTGACGATAAAGACCGGGCCCGCAACGATCGATGCCAGCATGACGCCGGTTCGGATCGATCCAGTTCTTTGCATGATCATGTTCTCCCGGAATGGTGAGAGGCGGGCGCGGGAAGCGCCCGCCCCGTATCACTATGAGGCGGGAACAGCCGCCTGTCGGTCGTCAAGCCAGCCGTTCACCTTCCGGCCGAAATGGGAGATCGCGGCCATGTTGAAGAAGTGCATTCCGCCCAGCACGAGGACCGCCGATCCGACCTTGCCGCTGAGGAAGCGGATGGCTTCGGGCATCGTCGTTGGCTCGGCGCCGATGCTCAGGGTAAGCGTGATGAAGCCGATATTGACGAGGTAAAAGCCGACCACGAGCAGGTGATTGGTCGAGCGCGCGAGCACTTCATCGTGGCCGAAGCACTGGACGAGGAAAACCTCGCCATTCTTGGAGAGCGTGCGGGCGACCCAGACGGTGATGGCGATGGTGATCGCGAGATAGAGAAGATAGGAAATCTCGGTCATTATACTACCTTTCGTTCCTGTTGTTTCTGTAAATCCAGAAGATATATGGCGCAATTCAGGGCGGACATGACATGGCGTCCTCCTAATCCTGCTTGGATTTGGCTCGGCCCGGGGCGACGAAGCGCGCGACCCTGCCGCCGAGTTTCATGAGAGTGACGAGGGTGGGCTTGGGCAGGCTCCGGACCTGCTCATACCAATTGCCGAGCGTGGAGATGAATTCGTACATGCGGGTGACCCGTTCGCGCACGTGTGGCGGGGCGGATTCATCCCGCGCCAGGCGCGTGGCCAACTCGCTCAGAAGCGCGATCGTCGGGTCGATCTCCCGGCGCTTGCGCTCGGCCGCGATGCGCAGAAGCATGTCCCAAAGATCGGTTTCCGCGACGAAATGGTCGCGCCTGTCGCCCTCCACATGGACGCGCCGGACGATGCCATAGCCCTGCAATTCCTTGAGCGCCGTCGAAACGTTGGACCGCGCGAGACCAAGCTGGTCGACGATGTCATCCGCAGGGATCGGGTGGTCGGACAAGTAGAGAAGAGCATGCACCTGCGAAACCGATCGGTTGACGCCCCATTGGGTGCCCATCTCTCCCCAGTGCAGTATGAACGCCTTGGCATCCGGATGATCGAGAAGCGACATTGCCGTCCTTTCTGTAATTACAGAAATAGCCGATGACAACGATCGATGTCAAGCTGCTTTGAGCGACAGCGCGGCCCCTGGGGCTTGGCCGGATCAGTCCTCGTCGCCCGGCTCCTCCTCGATCCGCTCGTCCAGAGTTTCCGGTCCGGTTCCATCGTCCAGCGCAACGCCCTCGGCGGGCCTGGTGCCTTCGCCGTCGCCCAACTCGGCCTCGGCCTCGGCCTCGCTCTCTTCGATACGGGCGGCGGAGACGACGTGTTCGCCTTCGGCGACGCGGAAGATGGTGACGCCCTGGGTGTTTCGGCCGAGCGGCGTCCGGCCGATGCTCCCGACGCTGGTGCGAATGAGCTTCGCCTGATCGGTCACCAGCATCAGCTGTTCGCCGGGATGCGCCGGAAAACTGGAAACGACCGGCCCGTTTCGATCCGAGGCAACGATGTTGGTGATGCCCTGGCCGCCCCGATTCGTCCGGCGGTATTCATAAGCCGAGGTACGCTTGCCATAGCCGTTCGCGGTGACGGTCAGAATGAACTCCTCGGCTTCGGCGAATGCCTGCATTCTTTCCGGGGGCAGAGTGGGCTCATTCTCATTCTCCTTCCACGGCGCGGCGCGCAGATAGGCTTCGCGCTCGTCCGGGGTGGCGGGAAATCCGCCCAGGATCGACAGGGAAATGACCTCGTCGCCGTCCTTGAGCGTAATGCCGCGCACGCCGGTCGACGTGCGGCTCTGGAACTCGCGGACCGCGGTCGATTCGAACCGGATCGCCTTGCCGTTGCGGGTGGCGAGGAGGACATCGTCCTCCTCGGTGAGCAAGGCGACGCCGATCAAGCGATCGGCCGCGTCCTCGTCGAAACGCATCGCGAACTTGCCGTTGGAGGGCACGTTGGCGAAAGCGTCCATGGAATTGCGGCGGACGCTGCCATGGGCGGTCGCGAACACGACGTGGAGATTCTTCCACTCGCTTTCATCCTCGGGCAGCGGCAGGACGGTGGAGATGGTCTCGCCGTCGGCGAGCGGCAGCAGATTGACCATCGGCCGGCCCCGCGCCTGCGGGGCGCCCTCGGGAAGACGCCAGACCTTGAGGCGATAGACCTTGCCGGCGGTCGAGAAGAACAGGACCGGCGTGTGGGTCGAGGTCACGAACAATTTGGTGACCGCGTCCTCCTCCTTGGTGCCCATGCCGGCGCGGCCCTTGCCGCCGCGATTCTGGGTGCGGAAGGCGTCGAGCGGGGTGCGCTTGATATAGCCGCCGTGAGTCACGGTCACGACCATGTCCTCGCGCTCGATCAGGTCCTCGTCGTCGATGCCGTCGGCGGCGGGCGCGATCTGGGTCTTGCGCGGGGTCGAGTAAGCGGCCTCGATCTGCTCGAACTCCTCGCGCATCACCTGATAGAGCCTGACCCGGTTGCCGAGGATTTCCAGCAATTCGCCGATCGAGGTGGCGAGCTGGCGCAATTCGCCGGCGATCTCGTCGCGGCCGAGCGCGGTGAGGCGGTGGAGCCGAAGCTCGAGGATGGCGCGGACCTGGATGTCGCTGAGCTGGTAGGTCGACCCTTCGACCTCATGTTCGACCGCTTCGACCAAAGCTATGTAGGCGGCGATCTCCGCCACCGGCCACTCGCGGGCGAGCAAAGCGGCGCGCGCCTCGGCGGGGGAGGCGGAGGCGCGGATGATCCGCACCACCTCGTCGAGATTGGTGACGGCGATGACCAGGCCGAGCAAGATGTGGGCGCGGTCGCGCGCCTTGGCGAGTTCGAACTTGGCGCGGCGGGTGATCACTTCCTCGCGGAACTTGACGAAGGCCTCGATGATGTCGCGAAGGTTGAGCGTCTCGGGCCGGCCGCCGCGGATGGCGAGCATGTTGGCGGGGAAGGAGGATTGCGCGGGCGTGTGCCGCCAGAGCTGGTTGAGCACGACCTCGGGGGTCGCGTCGCGCTTGAGCTCGATGACGACGCGGACGCCCTCGCGGCTCGATTCGTCGCGGATGTCGGAGACGCCCTCGATGCGCTTGTCCTTGGCCGCCTCGGCGATCTTCTCGACCAGGCCGTTCTTGCCGACCTGATAGGGAATCTCGGTGAGGACGATGGACCGGCGGTCTCCGCGGCCTTCCTCGACGACGTGGCGCGAGCGCATGATGATCGAGCCGCGACCGCTATGATAGGCCGAGCGCGCCCCGTGGCTGCCGAGGATCAGGCCCCCGGTGGGGAAATCGGGGCCGGGGATGATTTCGATCAGCTCGTCGACGGTGATGGCGGGATTGTCGATATAGGCGTTGCAGGCCCTGATCACCTCGCCGAGATTGTGCGGCGGTATGTTGGTAGCCATGCCCACGGCGATGCCGCCGGCGCCGTTGACCAGCAGGTTCGGGAAGCGGGCCGGCAGCACGGTCGGCTCTTCGCGCGAGCCGTCGTAATTGGGAGCGAAGTCGACCGTGTCCTTGTCGATATCCTCGAGCAGGCTCATCGCGACCTTGGCGAGCCGCGCCTCGGTGTAGCGCATCGATGCCGGAAGATCGGGGTCCATCGACCCGAAATTGCCCTGGCCGTCCATCAAGGTGACGCGCATCGCCCAATCCTGGGCCAAGCGAGCGAGCGCGAAATAGATCGAGGCGTCGCCATGGGGGTGGTAATTGCCCATCACGTCGCCGACGATCTTGGCGCATTTGCGATAGGGCCGGCCGGGAACGAAGCCGCCTTCGCTGCAGGCGTAGAGGATGCGGCGGTGGACCGGCTTCAGGCCGTCGCGCACGTCTGGCAAGGCGCGGCTGACGATCACGGACATCGCGTAATCGAGATAGGAGGTCTTCATCTCCTCCACGATCGAGATCGGGGTGATGTCGCTGTTTTCGATGGTCGGCGGTGCGCTGGCCAATGGGAATTCCTGAGCTGTCAGAATGGAGCGCTTCTCGCGCTTTGGGGGATGGCGAGTCTCTAGCCGATGGAACCGCCCAGCGCCACCCCCGCGCGGGCGCACACGCGCGTACGCGAGGACGCCGCTCGTTCATTCATGGCGAGGGTCAGGTTCGGCTGAAGCGCCAGCGTTTCGCGTCGCTGTGAACGGGGTCGTAGGCGTAGCCGTCGATGTCGAAGCCTTTGAGCGCCTCCGCATCGGACAGCCGGTTCTCGCAAATGTAGCGCGCCATCATGCCGCGGGCGCGCTTGGCCTCGAAGCTGTTGAAGCGGAGCCCGTTCGGCCCTTGCTCCCGAAAATCGATCTCGATGACGCCGATATTGGAATGGAGCCGGCCCTCCACCGCGCGCCAATATTCCTTGCTCGCCAGGTTGACGATGACACGATGCCCCGATTCCTCGAGATCCTGCTCCAGCCGCCGCGCGATGCGGTCTTTCCAATAGCCGTAGAGGTTCTTCGCCCGCCCGGGCGCCCAGCGTGTGCCCATCTCCAGCCGATAGGGCCGGATTGCATCGAGCGGTCGAAGCAGGCCGTAGAGGCCGGAGAGGATGCGGACATGGTCCTGGGCGAACAGAAGCGCCTCATCGTCCAGGCTGCGGACCTCGAAGCCGACATAGACGTCGCCGGCGAAGGCATGGATGGCCGGGCGTCGCGGCGCTTCCTTAAATCCGCGGAAGCGATCGACGTTGAGCCTGGCGAGCTTGTCCGAAATCCCCATCAGGGCGCGCAGCTTGTTCGCGCTCAGCTTCGCGGCGGACGCGGCGAGCGCGCCGGCGTCCGCGTCGAACGCCGGTTCGGTGACGGGGAGGAGCGGGAGCGGCCGTTCGTAATCGAGCGATTTGGCCGGCGACAGGATGGCGAGCATGGGCCTCGCCCGTTAGAGGCGGCGGCGGGCCGGGTCAAACCTTCCCCGGCGCGCCGGATTCTCCTGCCTCCGCCGATAGTTGCAGTTCAAGCCCCGTTCAGCGCAACGGCGCTAGAAAGGAGGTGCGATTGGCGATAGAAGCTCGCCTTCCCGGCGATACGGGCTCGCGCCCGATCCCGCGGCTAACAGGAGGCTCCACGCATATGAATTCGGTTCCCAGCATCGCGCTCGGCCTTGCCCTGGCGCTCGGCGGAGTATCGATAGGCGCGCCGGGTTTCGCCCAGCAGCCCGCCGAGATCAGCCTCGGCGAGCAGGAGCGCGAAGCGCTGCAGGCGCTCAAGACCGCGCTGGATGCGAGGAACTATCCCGCCGCGACCGCCGCGCTCGCCACCGCCCAGGCGGCCGCGCGATCGGGCTATAGCCGCTATCTCGCCTCCGCCCTCCAGCTCCGCCTCGGCGTCGAAACCGGCAGCTACGGCCTTCAGACCACCGCGATCGATTCGATGATCACGAGCGGTGCCGTGCCCGCGGCGGACATGCCGCAGCTCTACAAGAGCCAGGGTGCGCTGGCGATGAGCGCCGGCGAATATAAGGATGCCGAAGCCTCCTTCACGCGCTGGGTAGAGGCCGCCCCGAATGACCCCGAGGCGTTGCTGGCGCTGGCCGAAGCCAAGAACCTTCGCAAGAAGACGCCTGAGGCCGTCGCCCTCATCGGTCGCGCCATCGACCTGCGGACGGCCGCCAACCAGCCGGTTCCCGAGTCCTGGTACAGGCGCGGCCTCAAACATGCCTTCGACGCGCGGGCGGTGCCGCAGAGCATCGCGCTGAGCCGGGGTCTCGTCGCCACTTATCCGACCGCCGAGAATTGGCGCGACGCGTTGCTCATCCGCCGCGATCTGGGACAATTGGACCCCGCCGCCACCATCGACCTGCTGCGCCTGCTGCGTAGCGCCGGCGCGCTCGCCGGCGAACGCGACTATGAAACCGTGGCCCAGGCGCTTCTCGACGCCGGCTTGCCGGGCGAGGCCAAGGCCGTGCTCGACGAGGGTGTCGCGAAGAAGATGATCGATCCCGCCAAGGGCAGCTTCAAGGCGCTGATGGCGACCGCCTCCAAGAAGGCCGCCGCCGAGCGCGGGGCGCTGAAGGGGCTGGAAACCAAGGCCATGGCGGCCGCCACCGGCGCCGCCGCGCTGAGCGCCGGCGATGCTTTCCTGAGCTATGGCGACCATGCCAAGGCCGCCGAACTCTATCGCGCCGCGATCCAGAAGGGATCGATCGACGCCAACGTCGCCAACACCCGCCTCGGCATGGCGCTGGGAATGGCTGGCCGGAAGGTCGAGGCCGAAGCCGCTCTTCGCGCGGTGACCGGAGCGAGGGCCGACCTCGCTTCCCTCTGGCTGCTCTGGCTCGCGCAGCGCGGCTGATCCCGCTACACTCACGAACGCTACAGGAGAAAAACCCATGAAATCCATCTCGACCTTCGCGCTCGGCGTCGCGCTCGCCTTGGGCGGCGCCATGGCCGTCGCTCCTTCCACCGCGGCCGCCCAGGAAGAATCCGAGGCTTCGGCCCGCAAGTTCAAGTTCAGCAAGGAAGGGCAGCCGGCGCTCGCGGCGGTGCAGAAGGCTCTCAATGCGGGTGACGAAGCCGGCTACCAGACCGCCTTGGCGGCCGCGAAGGCGGCCGTGCAGAATACCGACGACCGCTACGTCCTTGCGCAGCTCCAGCTATCCCATGCGATCAAGGCCAATGACGACGCGCTGAAGCTCGCCGCGATCGACGCCATGATCCAGAGCGGCGGCGCGACCGCCGCGGAGCTCCCCGCGCTTTACCAGAATCTCGGCGGCATCCATTACAATGCCGGGAAATACGATCTCGCCGCGGCCGCCTTCAAGAAACTGGTCGAGCTGCAGCCGGGGAACAAGGACGCGGCGAACAATCTCGCGGCGGCGCTCGCGCAGAGCAATCCCGCCGAAGCTGCGGCGGTGCTCCAGCAGCAGATCGCCGCGGCCAAGGCCGCCAACCAGCCGGTCTCGGAGGAACTCTACAAGCAGGCGCTCGGCCTAGCCTATGATGCGCAGTCGCCGAACAGCATCGAACTCAGTCGCGAGTTGGTCGCCGCCTATCCCAGCGCCGAAAACTGGCGGAACGCTTTGACCATCTATCGCGAGATGAAGAATCCCGCCGGCGACGCGAACCTGGACGTCCTGCGGCTGATGCGCGTGACCAAGGCGTTGCAGGGTGAGCGCAACTATTTCGAACTCGCGGACGCGCTCAACGATGGCGGCCTGCCGGGTGAAACCAAGGCCGTGCTCGACGAGGGCGCCGCCGCCAGGCAGGTCAATCTGTCCGAGGCGGGCTTCAAGGAACTCCACGCTCTCGCCAGCGGCCGCATCACCGAGGACAAGGCATCGCTTCCGGGCCTCGAAAAATCCGCGATGGCGGCGGCCACCGGCAAGGCGGCGCTGACCACCGGTGACGCTTATTACGGCTATGGCGATTATGCCAAGGCGGCCGCCCTCTACCGCGCCGCGCTCCAGAAGGGATCGATCGACGCCAATCTGGCGAATACCCGGCTCGGCATGGCGCTCGCGCTCGCCGGGCAGAAGGCGGAGGCCGAAGCGGCCTTCAAGGCCGTTACCGGACCCCGCGCCGATATTGCGGGTTACTGGCTGGTCTGGCTCGGCCAGTCGGCCTGACCGAAGCAACACGCAAGGGAAGGGCGTCGACGAAAGTCGGCGCCCTTTTCACATGGTCGGTCGCGACGCGACGCGTCGTCCCATATTGCGACGCGCCCGTATTTCGCACTTCCTGATCCGGCCTCCGCGCGGTAACGACGATGCGTGAGATCCAGCCGGGGCCGGCGTCTCGCGGATTGGGGACGAGGCGTGCGTTTCGACGATAGAATCGAGACCGTGATGGCGCTGCCCGCGACCGGCGCCGCCGCGCGCGCCGTCAAATGGCGTCAGCTCGTCGATCTCCTCGCCCAGCGCCGCGAAGGCGAGGGGGGCAGGCCGCTTCACGAGGCCTTCGCTTGGCTCGCCGACCATCGCGACGATATCGACCCATCGGTTCGCCGAGATATTGCCCGGTCTCTCGCCGGGCGTGGCGTCTCGCCCGATCTGCTCGCCTTCTTCGCGAGCGACCATGCCTCGGTCGCGGCGCCGCTGATCGCCGGCGCCCGCCTCGATCGCGACGAGTGGCTCGATCTCCTCCCCATGCTGACGCCGACGGCGCGCGCTCTGGTCCGCCACCGCCGTGATCTCGACCCCCGGGTGATGCAGGCGCTGACCAGCTTCGGTTCCAGCGATTTTGTGATCGCCGGCGCCGTTTCGGCTCCCGCGGTCGGGGAAGGGCCGGCGCTGAATCCCGCCGCCGAGGAAGGCGAGGCGCAGATACGCGACCTAGTCGCCCGCATCGAGGCTTTCCGCAAGCATCGCGCGGCGACCGCGCCGCTGCCCGCGCCGGAGGCGTCAGGCCCGGTCGAGAGCTTCCGTTGGGAGACCGGCGCCGACGGCGTCATCATCTGGGTCGAGGCGGCGCCACGCGGGCCGCTTGTGGGCCAGAGCCTCTCCAGCATCGCCGGGCGAGGCGATCACGGCGTCGACGGGCAGGCCGCCGGCGCGTTCGAGAAGAGGTCGCCGTTCCGCGATGCGCGCTTCAGCGTCGCCGGCTCCGGACCGGCGGCGGGGGACTGGCGCATTTCGGGCGTCCCCTTCTTCGATCCCGCGACCGGCAGCTTTCTTGGCTATCGCGGCGGCGCCCGGCGGCCCCGGGTTGACGAGGTCGCCCGCACCCAATCGTCCCGGGCGGATGGCGGAGGCCTGTTCGGCACCGACCTACCCGCCGATTCCCTGCGCCAGCTCATCCACGAGCTGCGTACCCCGCTCAACGCCATTGTCGGCTTTGCCGAGATGATCGACGGCCAGTATATGGGACCGGCCGGAATCAGTTATCGATCGCGCGCCGGCGAGATCGTAGAGCAAGCGAGCCGCCTCCTTTCGGCGGTCGACGACCTCGACACCGCCGCGCGGATCGAGACGAGCCGCCTCAATCTGGAGGAGAGCTCGGTCGATGCGGTGGCTTTGCTCTGCCGTCTCCACGACGCCTATGAGCGCGTCGCGAGCCAGCGTCACTCTCGCATCGCCATCGAGATCGCGCGCGACCTGCCCCTGGCCCGGGTCGAACTGGACGCGGCCGAGCGCATGTTCGCGCGCATGCTCGCCGCCACGATCGGCCTTGCGCAGGAAGGCGAGACCATCTCCGCGACCATGACCATGGGTCGGCTCGGGCCCGCGTCGATGCTGTGCCTTTCGATCGATCGTCCGCGTACGATCGACGGGCTCGACGAAGCGGCCTTGCTCGATCCCGGCTACAGCCCGGACGGAGACTGGCCCGGGGCGCCGGCGCTCGGCCTCGGCTTCGCGCTCCGTCTGGTTCGCAACCTGGCGGAGGCGGTCGGGGGCGGACTTGTCATCGGCCGCGAACTTTTCTCGCTCTATCTCCCGCCAGTCGATGCCGCCGAGCGGTCCACCGGCCAGAGCGTCTGACCGGCACGGTGCCGGCCGGCTTCCTCACCGACTGGGCCGCCTGCGGCAGGCTCGACCGGCCGCCGCACGAGAGCTGCTATCTGGAGCTGCCCGAGGATTTCGGGCGCCGTTTCGCCGTGTTCGTGGACACCGAGGAGGAGTTCGACTGGACCCGGCCGCTGAGCCGGGAATCGCGCTCCACCAAGTCGGCGGAATCGCTGCCGGACATCCATCGCCGCTTCAAAAGCCAGGATGTGCGGCCCGTCTATCTGGTCGATCATCCGATCGCGACGGACGACCGCTGCGTCGCCATGCTGCGCCAGTTTCAGGAAGATGGCGAATGCGCGGTTGGAACCCAGCTCCATCCCTGGGTCAATCCGCCTTTCGAGGAGCGGGTCGGCGGCGCCAACAGCTACGCCGGCAACCTCCCCGAAGCGCTTGAGCGGGCCAAGCTCACCGTCCTGACCGAGACGATCGAGGAGGGATTTGGGCGGCGGCCGATCGTCTATCGCGCAGGCCGCTATGGGGTCGGGCCGAACACCGCCGGGATCCTCCGCGACCTTGGCTATGAGGCCGATGTCTCGGTGCGGGCGCTGTTCGACTATAGCGGTGAAAGCGGGCCGGATTTCAGCGCGGTGAAGCCTCTTCCCTACAGGATCGGCGACGGCGCGCTGCTCGAAGTCCCGCTGGGCGCGGCTTATGTCGGGCCGCTGCGACGCAAGGGCAGGGGGCTTTACCGGGCCGCCGGGCGGATACCCCATATGCGCGGCGCCCTCGCCCGCAGCGGCCTGCTCCAGCGGGTCGCGCTGACGCCCGAGGATATGACGCTGGCGGAAGTAACGAGCGCGATCGACGTGATGATCGATGACGGCGTTCGGCTTTTCTCCATTTCCTTCCATTCGCCGTCGGTCGAGCCCGGCCACACGCCCTATGTTCGCGATCAGGCCGACCTCGACATTTTCCACGCCTGGTGGGACGGTATATTCGACCATCTCGCGCGGCTGGGAATCGCGCCCGCTTCCCTCGACGAAATCCTCGCCGCCGCGAAAAGGGCGGGGCCGCTCGCAGGATAGCTTGCCAAGCCGCGCCCTGCTCCGCTATCGCGCGGGCACGCTTGGCAGGGGCCTGTAGCTCAATGGTAGAGCCGGCCGCTCATAACGGCTAGGTTGGGGGTTCGAGTCCCTCCGGGCCCACCAGCCTTCGCTCCTGTCGGAGCTTCGGCTGGCAGGCCAGCCTGGGTTGGTATAGGGCGCGGGCCTGGCGGTTTGCCGCCAAAGCCTCGGTTGGCAGGCCAGCCTGGTTTGATGCAGGCGATGGATTGGCGGGCTTGCCCGCCGAAGCCTTAGGCGAAGGCGGGGAGTGGCGCAGCCTGGTAGCGCATCTGCTTTGGGAGCAGAGGGTCGCAGGTTCGAATCCTGTCTCCCCGACCATCTTCGAATAACCGAATTCAGGCGATGCCGGCCGGCGGGGCGAGGATCATGTCGTCCGTCGTCAGCTCCGAAAATGGGTTGAGCAGCAGAAAATCAGTCAGCGTGATGAGCAGGAAGCCGGGATCGTTGGGGTCGGGATCGACGTAGACGTAAACATTGTGATCGTCGGGGAAGAAGACGTTCTGTGTGTAGATGCTGATGAAAAGGGAGGGGCCGAACGCTGTCAGGTCGATCCGGTCGGAGCCGTCGACGAAGTCCGCTATCGCGTCCGCGTCGCCGACCGCGGCGAAGGTGAAGATGTCGCTTCCCATCCCTCCGGCCAGCGTGTCGCCGCCGGCGCCGCCAAGGAGGATGTCGTCGCCCGCTCCCCCGGCCAGGAAATCGTCTCCGTCGCCGCCGTCGAGCCGATCCGCGCCAGCGAGGCCGGATAGGCGATTGGCGCCCGCGTCACCGATCAGCGTATCGGCGTGGGCCGAACCGGTAAGCCGCTCGATGCCCGACAAGATATCGAGCCCGGACCCGAGCGTGTCCTGCGCGAAGAGGAGGCGCAGATCCACCACGACGCCGGCCGCGCTTCCCGCGTAGCTGGCCCTGTCGCCGGCGCCGTCGCCGCCCAGGAGCCGGTCGTTGCCCGCGCCGCCATTCAGCAGGTCGTTGCCGTCGCCGCCGATGAGCCGGTCGGCGCCGCCGGAGCCGCGGAGCGCGTTGGCCCCGGCGTCGCCGGTGAGCCGGTCGGCGAAATCGCCTCCGGCGAGCCCTTCGATGCCGATGAGCAAGTCGGCGCCGTCGCCGCCGTCCGCCTGGCGTCCGGTCAGCCGGAGATCCGCTACCACCCCCGCGGCCGCGTCGGCGAAGCTGGCGATGTCGGTCCCGCCGCTGCCATCGATTATGTCGTCGCCCGCGCCGCCCGCGAGGAGATCGTCGCCATCGCCGCCGGACAGATGGTCGCTTCCATCCCCACCCCGGAGGAGGTTGGCCGCGCTGTCCCCCGTCAGGGCGTCGTCATGATCCGAGCCCAGCAGCCGCTCGATGCCGATCAGCCTGTCCATGCCGGCGCCGACCGTGTCCTGGGCGCGCCGCACGCCGAGATCGACGGTGACGCCCATGATCGCTCCGCCATAATCCGCCGTGTCGCGCAGGCCGGCGCCGCCGGCGATCCGGTCGGCTCCGCCGCCGCCGGTGATAAGGTCATCGCCGTCGCCACCGATCAGCCGGTCGTCGCCGTCGCCGCCATCGAGCCTGTCGTCGCCGGCGGCGCCCCGGAGGCTGTTGGCGCCGCCATCGCCGCGCAACCGGTCGGCAAAGGCGGAGCCTTCCAGGGCCTCGATCCCGGCCAGTGTATCGATTCCGGCGCCGAACGTGTGCCGTGGGCCCGAAAGCGAGAGGTCCACCACTACGCGTGACAGGCTTCGGGCATAACTGGCAACGTCCAGCCCCTCGCCGCCGAAGAGCGAATCGTGACCCTCGCCGCCGATCAGGCGGTCGTCGCCATCGTCGCCGACCAGAACATCATTGCCGCGGCTACCTGCAAGAAGGTTGGCGACAGCGTCTCCTCGCAGTTCGTCGGCGAAGGCGGAGCCATGGAGGCGCTCGATACCGTCGACTGAGTCGATGCCGGCGCCTTGCGTGTCCTGCGGCCCCTCCAGGCCCAGGTCGATCCGAACCCCGGCGGGCGCGCTTCCATAAGCGGCCGCGTCGTCCAGGCCGGCCCCGCCCGACAGGAAATCGTCGCCGGCGCCGCCTTCCAGCCAATCGCCGCCGTCGCCGCCGGCCAGGGAATCGTCGCCGTCGAAGCCCCGGATCAAATTGGCGGCGGCGGAGCCGGTCAGGCGGTCGCTATGATCCGACCCCAGCAGCCGCTCGATTCCAATCAGAGTGTCGAGGCCGACGCTCCCGCTATCCTGGGCGCCGGCGAGATCGAGGTCGATGACGACCGCCCCGGATGCGTGGCGGTAGCTCGCGGCGTCGCCGAGGCCGTCTCCCCCGTCGAGAAGGTCGTTTCCGGACCCTCCGTCGAGGCGGTCGTCGCCGCGGCCTCCCTCGAGGATGTCGTCGCCCTCGAAGCCGGTTATCCGGTCGCCGCCGCGCTGACCGCGCAGATGGTTCGCCGCGAAATTGCCGGAGATCCAGTCGCCGCCGTCGCCGCCGATCGCATTCTCGATAAGGGTGTCCTCCGCGACCGTCAGGACCTGGCCGTTGATCTCGCTGGCCGCACCGCCGTGCAGATCGATGCGCGAGGCCGCCGAGACCGCGGCGGCATTGATCGTGTCGAGGCCGCCTTCGTCGCTGAGAGTCGCCCCGTGGATGGCTCCGGCGAGGATTCCGAACTCGTTGGTGTAGAAATAAGTGTCGTCGGGGCTTTGCGCCTCGCCATATATGTCGAGGGCGAGGAAGCCGAGCGTGCCCGTGCCGCCGGCCACGGTATCGGCGACGCGCACGGTCCAAATGCCTTGCGCATCCTCGCCGGCGAAGGCGTTCGATCCGAAGGTCCATCCCTGGAAGCGGCGCGGTATGCCGAATTGATCGGGATTCTCGCCGCGGTGGAAAAACAGGATGCTCTCGGTGCCGCTCGGCGAGATGATCGTGATCTCGACCTGGCGGGCGTCGCCATGGGTGAGGCCGACCCGCAAGTCGATGCGCTCGGTGGAAATCCCGGCTCCGACGGTGAACTCTACCTCGACACCACCGGAATCGGCGTCGGGGACGGCGAGGCTGCCGGTGAACTCGGCCGACGCCGCCAGCTCGTTCGCCGAGGTCTGCTGGCGGGTCCAGGTCTCGGCGAGACGCACGGCGGCGAGCGCGTCGACCAGCCCGAAGCCATAATCGTTGGAGAAATGGTAGCCGCCGCCGTTGACATAATCAGCGTTGTTGATCGTCCAGGCGAAGCGTTCGGTATCCTGGATGGTGCCACTGATGTCGCTACCGGTATGGCGGGCGGTGATCGCCAGTATTTCCTGAACGTCGCGCCAGCCGAGATCGGGATTGGCTTCGAGCATCAAGGCGACGACTCCGCTCACCATCGGCGTGGCAGCGGAAGTGCCGCCGAAATTGGAGGTGTAATCGCCATGATCCGCGCCGGCGGAGCCCTGAAGGTCGGTCGTGGTGATGCCGTTGCTTCCCCCTGGAGACGATGAAGGCGCGACCACCGTCAGCGTCGCTCCCTCCGAGGAATAGTCGCTGACCAGTCCCGACTTGCCGACCGCGCCGACCACGATCGTATGGCGGTGCGCGGTGAAGGGCGACAGATTGGCGTCGAGATTGCCCATGCGGTTGTTGCCGGAAGCGACGACGACGATCGTGCCTAGGCCGTCGCGGCCGTTGTCGGCGGCATTGGCATATTCGTCTTTCCAGTCGGTGGTGCGGTCCCATATGAACAGGGTGCCGAGCGAGATGTTGGCGACGTCATATTGCGCGGCGTCGATCACCGCCGAGGTGGAACCGCCGAGGCCGGTTATCACCGCCTCATAGGCGACGCCGACTCCGCCCTCGCCGTTGCGCTCGGCGGCGATCAGCCCGGCCACCTGGGTGCCGTGTGCATGGCCTTCCGTTGGAAAGGTGATGCCGACATAATTGCCGTCGAGATCGGGATGGGTGGATTCGACCGGGCGGTCGATCACCGCGACACGCACCCCGCGCCCGGTATAATCGTCCCAGACGGGAACCACGTTGAGGTCGATCAGCGCGTCGAGCGTGGCGGTCCGATCGAGGTGCCATTGCCGAATGAAGAGGGGGTCGTCGGGACCGGCCGTCATATATCAGCTCTCCGCTATGGGGCGATGCTTCCCAATCTAGCGGATTCGGCGATCGAATGATTGCGAAATAATCGCGAGGATCATTGCGCGGCGGGCGGTACCTTCCCGATCTCCTCCGGCGCATTGGCGACCACCGACAGCATCGCCGTCCAGGCGGCGACATTCTGCCTCAATTCCTCGGGGTCTATCTTGTCGAGCGTGTCGTCGGGCGTGTGGTGGTAATCGAAATAGCGCGTGCCGTCCTGATTGAGGTCGATCGCGGCGACGCCGGCCTGCGCGAACTCGCTCAAGTCCGCGCCGGCATTGGCTCTGCCCCGGCCGCGTGTGATGCCCAGCGGCGCGAGGACCTGCGCCACTCGGTCCCCGAGGTCCTTGTTCGAATCGGCGAGGCTGGTCTGCATCCGCCAGACCTCGCCGGCACCGAAATCGGATTCGCCGACCAGGACGATATTCTCGTCCTTATGCGCCTCGAAATAAGCGTCGCTGCCGAAGCCGCCGACTTCTTCCGAGCCGAACCAGACCACGCGGATCGTCCGGCGGGGCTGGCCCGCGTCCATGATCCGCTTCGCCGCCGCCGCGGTGATGGCGACGCCGGCCGCATTGTCCACGGCGCCGGTCGCGAGATCCCAGCTGTCGAGGTGGCCGCCGATGACGACGATGCCCGCCGCTGGATCGGTGCCCGGAACCTCCGCCACGACATTGCCGGAGGGCTGGTTCTGAAGCGTTCGGGGGGTGAGAATGAGGCGCATCGTCACTTCGTCGCTGCGCTCCAGCATCCGCGCCAGATTTTCCGCGTCGGGGATCGACAACGCGCCGGCCGGGATCGGCGTCACCCCCTCGGCAAAGGTGGTGAGGCCGGTATGGGGATTGCGGTGATAGTCGGTGCCGACCGAACGGATCACCGTCGCCACCGCGCCCTTGCTCGCCGCGACAGACGGGCCGACGAAGCGCGCGCCGCCATAATAGCCATAGCCCGAGCCGTCCTGGGTCGGCTCCATGGCGTGGGAGATGAAGACGATCTTGCCTTTCAAGCTTCCGTCTGGCGCCGCACGAAGCGCATCCAGCGTTTCAAAGCCGACGATCTGCGCGGTGATGCCCTCGGGCGGAGTCGCGCCGCTTCCACCCAGCGCCGTGACGTGGAGCTTCTGCGGGAAGGGCGACACGATTTCGGCCGTTTCGGCGCCGCGCACCCAGACGGGCATGCGGTAATCCTCGACATGGACGTTATGGAAGCCGAGCGACTTCAGCTTCGCCACCGCCCAGTCCCGCGCTCGCGCTTCGCCCGGTGTTCCCGCTGCGCGGGGTCCGACCTCGGTGGTGAGTCCTTCGGCTATGTCCCAGGCTATGTCGTCATCCAGCGCCGCCTCGCGAAGCTGCGCGATCCGTTCTTCCGGAGCTTGGGCCCATCCGGAAACCGGGACGGCGACGATGAGGAGGGGGAGGGCGGAGGCGGCGAGGAGAAGCTTTTTCATTGCGCCCGCTTAAGGACCGTGGCGCCGTTTGCCAATATCGGGAAACAGCACTAGGGAGGCGCCAAATCCATGCAGCTTTGATTTTCTCGGAGACCGCGACCGATGGCCGCCCAATATAGCTACGTCATGAAGGGCCTGACCAAGACCTTCCCGGGCCAGCCCAAGCCCATCCTCAACAACATCCACCTGCAATTCTATCCGGGCACGAAGATCGCGATCATCGGCGTCAACGGCGCCGGCAAGTCGACCCTGATGAAGGTGATGGCCGGCTACGACACCGAATTTTCAGGCGAGGCCTGGGCCGGCGAAGGCATCCGCGTCGGCTATCTGCCGCAGGAGCCGCGGCTCGACGAAACCAAGACGGTCAAGGAAAATGTGATGGACGGCGTCCGGCCGGTCGCGGACCTGGTCGATCGCTTCAACGAGATCAGCACCCTGATGGCCGATCCGCCCGAGGATGCCGATTTCGACGCGCTGATGACCGAGATGGGCGAATTGCAGGAGAAGATCGACGCGGTCGACGGCTGGACGCTCGACAACCAGCTCGAAATCGCGATGGACGCCTTGCGCTGCCCGCCGAGCGACAGCCCGGTGACCAACCTTTCAGGCGGCGAGAAGCGCCGCGTCGCGCTCACCAAATTACTGCTCGAAAAGCCGGAAATCCTGCTGCTCGACGAGCCGACCAACCATCTCGATGCCGAGAGCGTTCAGTGGCTCGAGCGCCATTTGATCGATTACAAGGGCAACGTCATCCTGGTCACCCACGACCGCTACTTCCTCGATAATGTCGTCAATTGGGTGCTGGAGCTCGACCGCGGCCGCGGGCTGCCGTTCGAAGGCAATTATTCCGATTGGCTGGAGGCCAAGCAGAAGCGTCTAGTCCAGGAGTCGCGCGAGGACGAGGGCCGCCAGAAGGCGATCGACCGCGAGCTCGAATGGATCAGGCAGAGCCCCAAGGCGCGTCAGACCAAGTCCAAGGCCCGCATCAAGCAGTTCGACGAGCTGGTCGAGGCGCAGGAGAATCGCACTCCGGGCAAGGCGCAAATCCTGATCCAGATCCCCGAGCGGCTCGGCTCGAACGTGATCGAGGCTAAGGGCCTGACCAAGGCCTATGGCGACAAATTGCTGTTCGAGGATCTGAGCTTCAACCTGCCGCCCGGCGGGATCGTCGGCGTGATCGGCCCCAACGGGGCAGGCAAGACGACGCTCTTCCGGATGATTACCGGCCAGGAGCAGCCCGACGGCGGCGAGATCAAGGTCGGCCCCACCGTCAAGCTCGGCTATGTCGACCAGAGCCGCGACGCGCTGAACCAGAACAACAATGTCTGGGAGGAGGTTTCGGGCGGCCACGACATCTTCCGCTTCGGCAAACATGAGGTCGCCACCCGCGCCTATGTCGGCGCGTTCAACTTCAAGGGGCCGGACCAGCAGAAGAAGGTCGGGCAACTCTCGGGCGGCGAGCGCAACCGCGTCCACATGGCCAAGATGCTGAAGGAGGGCGGCAACGTCCTCCTGCTCGACGAACCCACCAACGACCTCGACGTCGAGACCCTGCGGGCGCTGGAGGAGGCGCTGGAGAATTTCGCCGGCTGCGCCGTGGTCATCAGCCACGACCGCTTCTTCCTCGACCGCCTCGCCACCCACATCCTCGCCTTCGAGGGCGACAGCCACGTCGAATGGTTCGAAGGCAATTTCGAAAGCTACGAGGAAGACAAGAGGCGGCGATTGGGGGATGAGGCGGATCGCCCGCACCGGATGAGCTATAAGAAGCTGACGCGTTAGTCAGACCGTCGACCGCGGATGAAGCCTTTGCAACCTTGCGAACGTCTCTTTCGTGGTCACGTAAATGAAAGGAGCGGGCTCTAGATTCGTGTCTACGTCTACGGATATCCCGCCGAGGTAGACGCCACAGCCCCGAGCGCGGAATTCAGCGATGAACGGCGAGAGCTCTTTGGCTGGTCGGACGCGATAATGTTGGGTTTCGAAAGTCACCTCCGTCTTACCATGTTGTCGTTGCCGGACGCGCTCGGCACTTTCGGAGATGTTCAGTGTGCATCCGACGGTTCCGCAGATTAGTTGGGCGACGTAGAACTTGACCGAGCTATGGACCCGAAACCGACGGTCGCCCTCTGGTAGCTGCTGCTTGTCGCGCGAATAGAAGACCGCCGATCGATCGGTGTCATTGGAACCATGGACGCCATCGCGAGCCATCAAATCCCGTCCGTCTCCACTGCCAGCCCCTCGATCGTCACCGCTTTTGCCCGCTCGCCTAGCGCCACCTCGCCTTGCTCGGCATAGCCCTCCAGTCACTTGCGAACGGAACGTAACTCGCCTCGTTTCCTAATGGCGATCTCGCCGAACTCTACCGCCGCCGCAGCGCCGAAACCTGCTCGTCATATTCGTCCGCCATCAAGGTCAGCGTGTGGACGGTTCGCGGGTCGTCGACCGATTGCGCGAGTTGGCGGCAGCGCAGGGCCTGGGCCTTGAGATAATCGACCTGCTTCGGGTCGGCCGCGCCGATCAGCAGGTTAAGCGCACCGATCATCTCGCCGGCATCGTTGAGCAGCGGGGTAGGATAGGGCATGAAGGCGACGCGGCTGCCGTCCGGCCGCTCGGCGATCGCGCCGGTGCCCCTGACGGCTCGCTTGCGCCTGACCGCGACGGCCATCGGGCACTGGTCGTGCGGAAGAAAGGCGCCGTCTTCGGTGTAGAGCTTCCAGGTCACGCACCATTGATCCCGGCCGACCTTCGGCGAGCGGCCGGCGAAGCCGATGCAGGCTTGGTTGAAATAGGAGATTCGGCCTTCCGTGTCGGTCGTGTAGGCAGGGGCCGGCAGCGCATCGAGCACCTCGCGGGCGCCGGCTCCGCCCCTTTGGAGGGCGGCCATGGCGGCGCCCAGCATTTCATCCGGTGTTGCGGTCATATGTCCCCGTCTGACGCTCGCGGCCAATACCGCTTTCGCCCAAGCGACAATCCTTAACGTCCCCGTGCCCCGACAGTTCCCGGGCGCTGCGACCAATTCACCGCACGCGCTTCACGAAGATCGCGCCGCCTTCGCGCTTTTCAGTAACGAAATTGGGCAGGGCCTCGATCAGCTCCGCCAACCGCGAATAGCCGTAATTGCGGGCGTCGAAGGACGAGCGGTTGCCGGCGCGCTGGCCCATTTCGGAAAGGCTGGCGAAGCCGCGCTCGTCGCGCTTCGAAGCCTTGAGCGCCGCGCCCAGCAGGTTCAACAACTCGTCGTCCACCTCCCGTTTGGCCTCAGCCGGCGCGTCCTGCTTCGCCGCGTCGAGCGCGCTGACGTCGATGAAGCGGGTGCAAGCCTGCCGGAACGATTCCGGCGTGGTCGCGCGGCCGAAGCCGTAGACCGGCAGTCCGTCCTGGCGAATGCGCATCGCCAGCGGCATGAAATCGCTATCGCTCGACATGATGCCGAAGCCATCGACGCGGCCGCCGAATAGCAGGTCCATCGCATCGATCGTCATCTTCATGTCGGTCGCGTTCTTGCCCTTGGTGATGTCGAATTGCTGGTGCGGCTCGATCGCGTGGAGGTGGGTCATGACCGACCATCCCTTCAGCGCCGGTTTGCTCCAATTTCCGTAGATCCGGCGGATATTCACCGTCCCAAGCTCGGCGAGCACGGTCAGCACCGGGTCAAGCGATTCGGGCGAGGCATTGTCGGCGTCGATCAGCAAAGCGATGTTGGCGGCGGGGGAGGGGGAGTCGGGCATGGGGCGGCTTTCTTGTCGTGCGATTTGGTCGCTTCCCTAGCGGCTTTTGTCGCCGGGTTGGAGCCTCGTCGTTTCACCCGCCGCGCCTATCGCAAGCGGCTGCGGATTTCGAGGAGGGTCCGCCATGGGGCCTCATCCCCAACGATCAGCGAGGACCAGAGATGATCGAAGGCAAGATCGAGGACGCCGCGGCCTGGCCGCGCAAGACGCGCGAGCTGCACAGCCACCATTTCGATTCCACTATCTGGAACGACTTCACCTTCCGCGACGACGACATCGTCATCGGCACCTACGCCAAGTCCGGCACGACCTGGACCCAGCAGATCGTCGGACAGCTCCTCTTCAACGGGGCGGAAAATGTGAACGTCGCCGATCTGTCGCCCTGGCTCGACCTGCGCGTGCCGCCCAAGGCGGTGAAGCTGCCGATCGTCGAGGCGCAGACCCACCGCCGCTTCATCAAGACCCATCTGCCGGTAGACGCGCTCGTCTTCTCGCCCCAGGCGAAATATATCTATATCGGCCGCGATGGGCGCGACGTCATCTGGAGCATGTACAATCATCACTCCAAGGGCAACGAAGCTTATTATGCGGCGCTCAATGACACGCCCGGCCGCGTCGGGCCGCCTATCGACCCGCCGCCGAGCTCGGTCGTCCAATATTATCACGAATGGCTCGACGGCGATGGTTATCCCTTCTGGTCTTTCTGGGAGAATATCCGCTCCTGGTGGGAGATACGGCATCTGCCGAACGTGATGCTGCTCCACTTCGCCGACCTGAAGGCGGACATGCCGGGGCAGATACGCCGCATCGCCCAATTTCTGGATATCCAGATCGATGAGGCGCGCTGGCCGCTGATCGTGGAACATTGCGGCTTCGACCATATGAAGCGCAACGCGGCCCTCGCGGCGCCGCTGGGCGGAGCCTTCTGGGATGGCGGCGCGAGCACCTTCATCCACAAGGGCACCAACGGCCGCTGGCGCGATGCGCTGAGCGAGGAAGAGGCTCGCAAGTACGAGATTCTCGCGCGGGAGAAGCTTGGCGAGGAGTGCGCCCGCTGGCTGGCGGTGGGAGAGCGGGAGGGCTGACGCCCGTCAGGCAGGCGAGAACATCCCGGTCGCCTCGTCGAGAAGGTGAAGCTCCCCGCTGGCGATCGCGAACCAGGCGCCGCGAAGCCGGAGGCGGCCTTGCGTTTCGCGCGTGCGGACGCAGGGGAAGGTGCGCAGGTTGGCGAGGCTGACCTTGACCGTCTCATGCTCCATGGCGCGGAGCACGGGCCGCTCGTCCGCTTCGCCATGCTCGGCGACCACGCGCTCGCGCGCTTCGTCCAGAAGATCGATCCAATGGGCGATGAAGCCGCCTTCGCCCGGCGGCGCGCCTTTGAAGGATTGCGTGAGGGCTGCCCGGCAGCCGCCGCAGCGGCCGTGGCCCATCACGACGATCTCCTCCACCTCCAGCACCGTCACGGCGAATTCCAGCGCGGCCGAAACGCCGTGGCGCCCGCCGCCCAGCTCGAGGGGCGGGACCAGGTTGGCGACGTTGCGGACGGTGAATATTTCTCCCGGGGCGGTGTCGAAGATTGTCGCCGGATCGGCGCGACTGTCCGAGCACGCGATGACCATCACCTGCGGGCTCTGCCCTTCGGCCAGTTCGGCCCAGCGGTCGCGCTCCGCCGTCCAGCCGGTTTCGCGGAAGCGGCGATAGCCGGCGAGGAGGGCGTTGAAATTGGCCACGAACGAATACTCCTACCCCTCATTCCAGCGACAGCTGGAATCTCTCTTTCGTCCCTGGCTCTATAGGCAAGAGGAAGAGAGATTCCAGCTTTCGCTGGAATGACGGAGAGGGGTGGCGAGAAGGCGGTTCAATCGCTATCTGGCGGCCATGACCGAAGCACTCGCCCCGATTGGAAGCCCCAAGCAGCGCAAGCCCGACTGGATCCGCGTCAAGGCGCCGACCAGCACCGGCTTCGCCGAGACCAGGAAGCTGATGCGGCGGCTCAACCTCGCCACCGTCTGCGAGGAGGCGGCCTGCCCGAATATCGGCGAGTGCTGGACCAAGAAGCACGCGACGGTGATGATCCTCGGCGATACCTGCACGCGGGCCTGCGCCTTCTGCAACGTCAAGACGGGCATGCCGCGCGCGGTCGATCCGCTCGAGCCGCAGCACACGGCCGATGCCGCCGCCGAGCTCGGGCTCAGCCACATCGTCATTACCTCGGTCGACCGCGACGACCTTCCCGACGGCGGCGCTAGCCAGTTCGTCAAGGTGATCGAGGCGCTGCGCCGGACGACGCCCGAGACCACGATCGAAATCCTGACGCCGGACTTTCGCAACAAGTCGCAGGCCGCGGTCGAGAAGATCGTGGAGGCGGGACCGGACGTCTACAACCACAATCTTGAGACGGTGCCGCGCCTCTATCCGACGATCCGGCCCGGTGCCCGTTATTATGCGTCGCTCCGGCTGCTGGAGAGCGTGAAGCGCCACGACCCCCGCATCTTCACCAAGTCGGGCGTGATGGTTGGCCTCGGCGAGGAGCGTCTGGAGGTGCACCAGGTGATGGACGACATGCGCTCGGCCGACATCGATTTCCTGACCATGGGCCAGTATCTCCAGCCGACGCCCCGCCACGCCAAGGTGATGGAGTTCGTGACGCCGCAGGCGTTCGGCGCCTATGCGGCCATCGCCCGCGCGAAGGGCTTCCTCCTGGTGGCGGCATCCCCGCTCACCCGCTCGAGCTATCATGCCGGCGACGATTTCGTGAAGATGCGCGCCGCCCGCGAGGCGCAGCTGGCGAAGGCGTAGGATGCCCCGGCACAGCGAGAAGCGAAATCTGCCCTACAGCCCGGAGCAGATGTTCGATCTGGTCGCGGACGTGGGTCGATATCAGGAATTCCTTCCCTGGGTCGCGGCCACGCGCATCCGCTCCGACAGCGAGACCTTGATGATCGCCGACCTCGTGGTCGGCTTCCGCTCGCTCAAGGAGACCTTCGCCTCGCGCGTCGAAAAGCAGCGGCCCCGGCACATCACCGTTGATTATATCGAAGGCCCGCTCAAATATCTGAAGAACGACTGGGAGTTCATCCCAGACGGCCAGGGCGGCACCGATATCGATTTTTGCGTCGATTTCGCCTTCCGGTCGCGCATCTTCGAAGCGCTTGCCGGGCAGATGTTCGATCGCGCGCTGCGCCGGATGATCACCGCATTCGAGGAGCGCGCCCACGCCCTTTACGGCGAGTCCTCCACCGGCATGAGCAGTTCGAGCGCGCAAAGCGCCGCCTGAAGCCTGACGCCGCCGCGACCGAGGTCGCCGAATTCCTTGAGGTCGGCGACGATCTCCTTGGGGTCCGCGCCACGCCGCGCGCGGGCGAATACCACTGTCCCCACCGGCTTCTTCTCGCTCCCGCCGTCGGGCCCGGCGATGCCGGTGATCGCCACCGCCGTATCGGCGTCGGAATGTTCGAGCGCCCCCTGCGCCATGCCCCAGGCGACGGCGATCGATACCGCGCCGAATGTCTCCAGCACGTCGAGGCTGACGCTCAGCATCGCCATCTTCGCATCGTTGGAATAGCTGACGAAGCCGGCCTGGAAGACGTCGGAGGAGCCTGGGATCTCTGTCAGCGCGGCCGAGACCAGGCCGCCGGTGCAACTTTCCGCGACGACGATCTTCTTGCCGCGCGCGCGGTTCGCCTCGATCACCGTGCGGGCCGCCTCGATCAGCTCGATGGGAAGCGTGAAATCCCGGTTGTCACCCATGTTCGGGTACCAAGCAGAACAAAGAGATCATGATTCCTCCGGAGCTCGAACAGTGGCCACGGCCTGCGCCGCTATCCCTTCGCCGCGGCCGGTGAATCCGAGCCGCTCGGTCGTCGTCGCCTTGATGCTAACCCTGGGGAGAGGGAGCCGCAACAAGGCTGCGACGGATCGCCGCATCGCGTCCCGATGCGGGCCGATCTTCGGCGTTTCGCAGATGATCGTGATATCGACATGGTCGACGCGGCCGCCTCGTGCTTCGATGAGGTCGCGCGCATGTTCGACGAAGCGGGATGAGGCGGCGCCCCGCCATTGCGGATCGCTGGGCGGGAAATGATCGCCGATATCGCCCTCGCCGATCGCGCCGAGCAGAGCGTCCGTGAGGGCATGGAGGACGACATCGGCGTCGCTATGGCCGGAGAGGCCGCGGCTGTGCGGGATGAGCAGGCCGCCCAGCCAGAGCTCATCGCCTTCGGCGAAGGCGTGGACGTCGAACCCAAGGCCGGTACGGCTGACCAGGTTGGCGTCGAGCCGCTGCTCGGCGCGACGGAAATCCTCGGCATAGGTAATCTTGTCGAGCATCGCGTCTCCCGGCACCGTGGCCACTCTCAGCCCAGCCGCCCGCGCGACCTGGGCGTCGTCGGTGGCACCTGTATCGCCGGTCCAGCCGCGGTGGGCGGCCAATATCGCGTCGAAGCGGAAGGCTTGGGGTGTCTGCACCCGCAATAGATTGTCGCGCGGCACGGCGTCTCCGAGAGTCCCGCCGCCAAGAGCGAGGCTGTCGACCACGGAAAGCGCCGGCGCGGCCCCGTCGGCGGCGTCGAGCGCGTCGAGGAGGGCGTCGACCACCCGCGCCGGTAGGAACGGCCGCGCCGCATCGTGGATCAGCACGGCGCCGACGCCGCCAACCGCCGAAAGCGCTTCGAGGCCGTTGCGCACGGAATCCTGCCGCGTCGCGCCGCCCACGATCGGCGATGGGAGGGCAAGCTCCCCGACCGCCTCCGTGTACAAGCTTTGCTGGCCGGCGCTGATCACGACACGGATCTCATCGATGCGAGGGTGCCGGAGACGCTCGACGGCGTGCCGGACGAGCGCCTTGCCGGCGAGCTTCGCATATTGTTTGGGCGCCTCTCCGCCGGCGCGGCTGCCGTGCCCCGCCGCCACGACCAAAGCGATGATCCTGCCCTCGATCCCCATGGCCGCCCCCTAGCCGAGCCGGACCTTGCCCGCCAGCGCCTTTGAGATTAAGGGCTTGCGGCCCTATGCCGCGCCTGTCCCCCATCTCCGTCGGACCCGTCCGCATCGATGCGCCCGTGATTCTGGCGCCGATGACGGGCGTCACCGATCGCCCGTTCCGCAAGATCGTCAAGCGCTACGGCGCTGGCCTCACGGTGACCGAGATGATCGCCAGCCAGGCGATGATCCGCGAAACCCGGCAATCGCTCCAGAAGGCGGCCTGGGATCCGGTGGAGGATCCGGTGTCAATGCAGCTTGCGGGCTGCTCGCCTATGGAAATGGCCGAAGCGGCGAAGCTCAACGAGGATCGCGGCGCAGCGATCATCGACATCAACATGGGCTGCCCGGTCAAGAAGGTCGTCAACGGCGACGCCGGCTCCGCCTTGATGCGCGATCTGCCGCTCGCCGCTTCGATCATCGAGGCGACGGTCGCGGCAGTGAAGGTGCCGGTGACGCTGAAGATGCGGATGGGCTGGGATCATGCCAGCCTCAACGCGCCGGAGCTGGCCCGCATCGCCGAGGATCTCGGCGTCCGGATGATCACGGTTCATGGCCGCACCCGCTGCCAGCTCTACAAGGGGGAGGCCGACTGGCGCTTCATCCGCAAGGTGAAGGAAGCGGTGCGCCTGCCGGTCATCGCCAATGGCGACATCAATTCGATCGACGATGCGGAGACGGCGCTGGAGCAATCCGGGGCGGACGGCGTGATGATCGGGCGCGGCGCTTATGGCAAGCCGTGGCTGCTCGGCCAGGTGATGCACTGGCTGCGGACGGGCGAGCGCCTGCCCGATCCCGGTATCGACGAGCAATATTACCTTATCACAGAGCAATATGACGCGATGCTCGAACATTATGGCAGCGTCATCGGCGTCAATGTCGCGCGCAAGCATATCGGCTGGTACACCCGCGGGCTCCATGGCTCGGCGGAATTCCGCAATGCGTTCAACCAAGAAGCGGATTCCCTGCGAGCGAAGGCCATGCTCGGCGCCTTCTATGCGCCATGGCTATCCAAGGCGGCCGCCTGAGCCGAATCAACGCGCGTCCGGGCCGAATCGAAACATCCGTTGTGTTCTTTATGCCACAATCTTGTGGTAGGGCCGCAACGTGAACGCTGAATTGCCGATCATCCGCATGACACGTCCCCGCTGGCGCCGGCGCCTTTCGGTCGCGCTACGCCGCAGCCGCTTCGTTCCCTTGCTCGAAATTCTGAGCGTCGTCGCGCTGATCGCCATGGTGACGATCAGTTATTTCATCATCACCCAGCAAGGATCTCCGCAAGCCCTGCTGACCCCGCCGATGGTGGCGATGCTGCTCGTCGCCAATCTCGTTCCGGCGATGGCTTTGATGGTATTCGTCGCGCGGCGGGTGGCGATGGGACGCGCCGCTCGGTCGGCGGTCGGGGGGAGGGGGCGCCTTCACGTCCGTCTCGTCGCCTTGTTCTCCGTCATCGCCAGCGTGCCGACATTGCTGGTGGTGATCTTCGCCTCCTTGCTGTTCCAGCAGGGCGTGCAATTCTGGTTCTCGGACCGGGCCCGCACCATTCTCGAAAATGCCGACACCGTTTCGCAAGTCTATGCCAATGAGAACAGGGAGAGGATCTACCGCGACGTCCAGGCGATGACCCTCGACGTGGTTGCGGACATCAACCAGTTCGGGATCGAGACACCGGCATTCGCCGAGGCTCTGTTCCTGCAGACGGTCTATCGTGATCTGACCGAAGCGGCGGTCATTTCCGTCTCCAACGCCGGCGAATTGCAACTCCGCGCCGGCGTCAACCTCGACGATCGCCCGCTGGAGCGCCGTTTCTCGGCGCCGGTCTTGAGTGAGCTGAGGGGCGGGGAGACAAGGGTCGTCACCGACGCGGGGGACCGGGTGGAGGCCGTCGTCCGGCTCGATCCCGAGGAAGAGGTCTATCTCTACGCGTCCCGCAAGGTGAACCCGGCGGCGATCCAGCAGATCGAGGAGGCGAGGAGCGCGGCGAGCGACTATCAGAAGACCCTTCTCACCAGCCGCACACTGCAATTCCGTTTCAACGCGGTGCTGCTGCTGGTCTCGCTGATGATCGTGGCGCTCTCCATCTGGATCGCGCTGACCCTGGCCGACCGGCTCGTCCGTCCGGTCGGTCAGCTCGTCGATGCCGCCCGCCGCGTCACCGCCGGCGACCTCTCGGCGCGGGTGCCGACGTCCAGGGTGAACGACGAGGTGGCGACGCTCGGTAATGCGTTCAACCGGATGACCCGGCGGCTCGAGGAACAGACCGGGGCGCTGGTCTCCGCCAACAGCCAGCTCGAAAACCGCCGCGCCTTCATCGAGGCCGTGCTCTCCGGCGTGTCGGCGGGCGTGATCTCGGTCGACAGCCAGCGCCAGGTCAGCCTGATCAACAGCTCGGCCGAGGGACTTCTCAAGACGGGCGGCAAGAGCGCGATGGGCCGCAAGCTCGCCGATCTGGCGCCTGAGCTCGACAGGCAGCTCGACAGCGAGGAGCGCGAGGACATCATCCAATTCTCCTCGGGCGGCGAACCGCGCACCCTGGCGGTGAAGCGGGTCAAGGTGGAAGGCGGCCACGTCCTGACCTTCGACGACATTACCGAGCAGCTGCTCGACCAGCGCCGCGCCGCATGGTCGGACGTGGCGCGGCGCATCGCCCACGAGATCAAGAATCCGCTGACGCCGATCCAGCTCGCCGCCGAGCGGCTGCAACGGCGCTACGGCAGCGAAGTGACCTCGGATGCGTCGACCTTCGAGCGGCTGACCGGGACCATCGTCCGCCAGGTCGGCGACCTGAGGCGAATGGTCGACGAATTCTCCTCCTTCGCCCGGATGCCCAAGCCCATCTTCCGGGAGGAGGCGGTGGTCGATATCGCGCGGCAGGCCTTGTTCCTGCACGAGGTCGCCCATCCCGACATCGCGTTCAGCCTCGACGCGCCCGATCCGTCGCCGCTTCTCACGTGCGACCGACGGCAGCTGGGGCAGGCGCTGACCAACATCGTCAAGAACGGCGTCGAGGCGATCCAGCAGAAGCATGAGGAGGGCGGCGAGGGCGGCCCCGACCGGATCGGCATTGAAATCAGCGAAACCGAGGGCCGGGTCTGCATTGAAATCGAGGATACCGGGATCGGTCTTCCGATCGACCGGGGCCGGCTCACCGAGCCTTATATGACGACACGCGTGAAAGGCACCGGCCTCGGCCTCGCGATCGTCAAGAAGATCGTCGAGGAGCATTTCGGAATCGTCGAGTTCGGCGACTCACCGGAGGGGGGAACCCTGGTCCGTCTCGTCTTCGATGCCGAGACGCTCGCGCGGCTCGGGGGAGGCGGCATCCTACATCCTGAAGGCACGGCAGTGAACGGTTGATGATATGGCTCTAGAAATTCTCGTCGTCGACGACGAACAGGACATTCGGGATCTCGTGTCGGGCGTGCTCGAAGATGAGGGCTATGCGACGCGCGCGGCCGCCAACAGCAGCGAGGCTCTCGCCGCTCTGGTGGAGCGGCGCCCGTCGCTGGTTCTGCTCGACGTGTGGCTCCAGGGCTCGAAGCTCGACGGACTGCAATTGCTGGAGGAAGTGAAACGGCGGGACCCGACGCTCCCCGTGCTGATGATTTCCGGCCACGGAAACCTCGACACCGCCGTGGCGGCGATCCGCCAGGGAGCGGTCGATTTCATCGAGAAGCCGTTCGAGGCCGGGCATCTTCTCCATCTCGTCGCCCGCGCCACCGAAACCGACCGGTTGCGCCGCGAGAATGAGAAATTGCGCGCGCAGATCGGCCAGGAAACCGAACTCACCGGATCGAGCGTCGCCATCAACGCCGTTCGCGCGACATTGAAGCGAGTCGCGGGAACGGGAAGCCGGGTGCTGATCACCGGGCCGGCCGGCGTCGGCAAGGAAGTGGCGGCCAGGCTGCTCCACAATTGGAGCCCGCGCGCCAACGCGCCGTTCATCGTCGTCAGCGCCGCGCGCATGACTCCGGAGCGGGTCGAGGAGGAATTGTTCGGCGTGGAGGAGGGCGGCGAGCTCGCCCGGCCCGGCCTGCTCGAACAGGCCCATGGCGGCACTCTGTTCCTGGACGAGATCGCAGACATGCCGATTCCCGCCCAGGCCAAGATCCTGCGGGTCCTCACCGACCAGAGCTTTACCCGCGTCGGCGGCCAGACGATGGTGAAGGTCGATATGCGCGTCGTCTCCTCGACCGCCCGCAATCTCGCCGAGGAGATCGCCGAGAGCCGTTTCCGCGAGGATCTCTTCTACCGCCTCAACGTCGTCCCGGTGCATCTCCCCGCGCTCGCCGAGCGCCGCGAGGACATACCCGAGCTGGTCGCCCACTTCGCCGCCCGCTACGCCGCCGAGCAGCGATTGCCGACGCCCGGCCTTTCGGACGACGCCATCGCCGCGCTCCAGGCCTATGACTGGCCGGGCAACGTGCGCCAACTCCGCAACGTCATCGAGCGCACGATCATCCTCGCCCCGAGCACACGGGTCGGCTCGATCGAGATCGACATGCTGCCGCCCGAACTCCTCAACGAGCAGGCCTCGCTCAGCCCCGGCGAGGCGGTCAAGGCGATCATGGGAACCCCCCTTCGCGAGGCGCGCGAGACCTTCGAGCGCGAATATCTGAGGGTCCAGATCCGGCGCTTCTCCGGCAATATCTCGCGCACGGCGACCTTCATCGGCATGGAGCGCTCGGCGCTGCATCGCAAGCTGAAGGCGCTCGGCATCGGCGATTCCAAGGGCGGCGACGGCGAATAGCGCTGATGGCGCGATTCGCCCGGCCATGCTATTGAAGAGTGGGGCGGCGCTTCTAACTTGAGAAACGCTGCGACCGCGCGTGCGGAACCGTACGCCAATAAGGAGAGCAGGAGATGGCCGACAAGGTCAACAACCTCCAGGATATGTTCCTGAACAACCTCCGGCGGTCCAAGGCGCCGGTGACGATGTTCCTCGTGAAGGGCGTGAAGCTCCAGGGGATTATCACCTGGTTCGACAATTTCTCGGTCCTGCTGCGCCGTGACGGACAGGCCCAGCTCATCTACAAGCACGCCATATCGACGATCATGCCTTCGCAGGCGATCGACCTGGGCGAGGTGGAGCAGGCCTTCGCCGAGCAGGTCGACAAGAAGAAGCCCGCCTTGCTGCAGGAGGTGTTCCTCGGCGCGGTGAGGCGGTCGAACGAGCCGGTCACGATGTTCCTCGTCAACGGCGTGATGCTCCAGGGCCGTATCGCCGCCTTCGACCTGTTCTGCATGCTGCTGCAGCGCGAAGGGCTGTCGCAACTGGTCTACAAGCACGCCATCTCGACCGTGCAACCGGAAAATCCCGTGAGCTTTATAGAGGCTGGCGACGAGGAGGCCGGCGCCTGAGCGTTTTCGACAGAAGCAATGACGACGTAGCCCGCGGCGCCCGCGCCATTGTCGCTTTTCCCGAAATGGGCGGCGACGGGCGACGGGACACGGAGGCGCGCCTCGCGGAGGCGGCCGGGCTCGCCGAAGCAATCGGGGTGGTCGTCGCTGAAAAGCTCGCGTTCAGGGTAAGGGCGCCCAAACCCGGAACGCTGTTCGGTTCCGGTCAGGTGCAGGCGATCGCCGACGCGGCCGAGCAGGCGGGGGCCGAGCTCATCATCGTCGATGCCGCGGTGACGCCCATACAGCAGAAGAATCTGGAGAGCGCGACCAAGGCCAAGGTGATCGACCGCACCGGGCTGATCCTCGAGATTTTCGGCGAGCGCGCCGCGACGGCCGAAGGGCGGCTCCAGGTCGAGCTCGCCCACCTCGATTACCAGGCCGGGCGGCTCGTCCGCTCCTGGACCCATCTCGAACGCCAGCGCGGCGGCTTCGGCTTCCTTGGCGGCCCCGGCGAAACCCAGATCGAGGCCGATCGCCGCCTGATTCGCGACCGCATGGCCAAGCTGCGCAAGGAATTGGACCAGGTAACCCGCACGCGCAGCCTTCACCGGGCGCGGCGGCAAAAGGCACCGTGGCCGGTGATCGCCCTGGTCGGCTATACCAATGCGGGCAAATCGACCCTGTTCAACCGGCTCGCCGGTGCCGATGTGATGGCCGAGAATCTTCTCTTCGCGACGCTCGATCCGACGATGCGCGAGATCGCCATGCCCGGCATCGACAAGGCAATCCTGTCCGATACGGTCGGCTTCATCTCGGATCTCCCGACCCAGCTCGTCGCCGCGTTCCGCGCGACCCTGGAGGAAGTGATTTCCGCCGATCTCATCATCCACGTCCGCGACATCTCGCACCCGGACACCGAAGCGCAGCGTCTCGATGTCGAGCAGGTGCTGGCCGAGATCGGCGCGGGAGGAGAGGGCGGCGCTCCCTTGATCGAAGCGTGGAACAAGATCGACGCGCTCGGCGCGGACGAGGCCGAACGGGTCGAGGCCGAGGCGGCGCGCAAGGACGATGTCGTGATCTTGTCGGCGCTCACCGGGCAGGGAGTCGACGACCTCGTCCACTGCGCGGCGGAGAAGTTGCGCGAAGGCAGCCACGTCCACACGATCACTTTGCCTTATTCGGCCGGCGAGGCGATCGCCTGGCTTCACGCCAATAGCGAGGTGATCGAGCAGCGGAGCGAAGGGCTTGAGACCCAGCTGGAGGTTCGGATTTCGGATGCCGCCTGGGCGCGGTTCCGGTCGCACCACGGCGCCTTGCTCTAAATATCCTTCTTGGCCCGCCGCCAAAGCGATTCCAGAGTATCTATATTCATTTCGTTCAAAGGTTTGTCGGCAATATCTTCGACCTTGCGAAAACGCGCCTCGAAGCGTTCCGAGGCGCCGCGCAGGGCGGTTTCGGGATCGATCCCGAGGTGACGCGCGTAATTGACGGCCGAGAAGAGCAGGTCGCCCATCTCGGCTGCGCGCTCTTCGTCGTTCGTGGCCGCGTCGATCTCGGCGAGTTCCTCGGCGATCTTGGCGCGCGGGCCGGCGGCGTCAGGCCAGTCGAAGCCGACGCGGGCAGCGCGCTTCTGGAGCTTCTCGGCGCGCTTCAACGCGGGCAACGCATGGGCGACGTGGGCCAGCGCGCTCTTGTCTTCGTGGCGGCCGCGTTCCTGGGCCTTGAGCGCTTCCCAGCCCGGACTCTCCGCCTGATCGCCGAAAATGTGCGGATGCCGGCGGATCATCTTGGCCGAGATCGACGCCATGACGTCATCGATGGTGAAAGCGCCCAGCTCCTCGGCGATGCGGGCATGATAGACGACCTGGAGCTGGAGATCGCCCAGTTCGTCGTTGAGGTCGGCCATGTCGTTCCGGCGGATGGCGTCGGCAACCTCATAGGCTTCCTCGATCGTGTAAGGCGCGATCGTCTCGAACGTCTGGACGCGGTCCCATTCGCAGCCGGTTTCCGGGTCGCGGAGGCGGCGCATGATCTCGACGAGATCGGAGAGGGTGGAAGCAGGCAAAACCGCCTCGGGGCGCGTCATTCTCAAAGTCCGATAATATACATTATGTAAAACATTATCATGGCCGGAGGACCAGCCAACCCCCCTCGACGCTCCAACCGGATAGCGACGAGAGGAAGTTCATGCCCAGCACGTTGATCTCGCCGAAGCCATCCGACACGTGGACGGCGAAATCTTCGCGCTCGATCGTACCGACCCGAAGCCGCCCGGCGCGACCGCGCTGGACGGATATGGTGCCGTTCGCCGTCTGGACCATGACGGGGAATCCGCCGCTCGGCTCGATGCCGGTGCGGCGCGCGGTGTTGCCGGATATGCTGGTCGTTGTGGCGCCGCTGTCGACCAGGAAGCGCACATCCTCGCCGTTGAGGCTGCCGTCGACCCAGAAATGCCCGTCCGACGCCTGGCGTATGCGCAAGGTCTCGCCCGCGACGATGGGAACGCTGTCTCCTCGCACCTCGCGCACGACTCGCTCGCCCAAAGCGAGGAAGTCGTCCCGCAGCGTGAAGACGACGAACACCGCGGCGAAGATGAGCACCCATCCGGCGAACATCTTGAGACCCTGGCCGATCGGGATCCGGCGGACCACGAGCGCGCTGGCGACGAGCACCAGCACGCCGATCAGGTAAATGAAGTCAGCAGCCTGGTTGCCGTCGCTCACACGATCACCTCGAGTCCGTCATAGCCCGGCTCGACGCCGTCCGGCAGCTCCGCCACCAGCCTCGCATAATCCATCGAATTGTCCATGTGGGTCAGGATGGCCCGCTTGGGCTGAACGCGGCCTATCCATTCCAGCGCCTGGTCGAGATGGGGGTGGGTTGGATGCGGAAGGCGGCGCAGAGCATCGACTACCCAGACGTCGATCCCTTCGAACAGAGCAATCATCTCGTCCGTCAGGCGATTGAAATCAGTGGAATAACCGATGGATTTTCGGTTAGCGTCGAAGCGGATGCCGGCCGAAATGATCGCGCCGTGCGGCTGATCGACGACGCGCACGGCGATGCCACCGGCCTCAAATGCATCGGGAAGCGCTTGGCCATCGACGACCGGGGGATAGTCTCCCTTCCCCTCAAAGGCATAGCCGAAGCGCCGGCGAAGCGTTTCGAGCGTGTCGGGACGGGCAAAGCCGGGAACGGCGGCGCGCCGGGCGTGGTAGAGCTGCCTCAGATCGTCGATGCCGTGGCAATGGTCGGCATGGTCGTGGGTCCAGATCAGGGCGTCGATGTCGGCGACGCCGGCGTCGAGCAATTGCTCGCGCAGGTCCGGGCTGGTGTCGACCAGGATGCGGCGATCGCCCTGTTCGACGAGGATTGAGACGCGGCGGCGGCGGTTCCTCGGCTCCGAAGGGTCGCACGCTCCCCAGTCGTTGCCGATCCTCGGCACCCCGGATGACGTTCCGCAGCCAAGGATGCGAAGCTTCACGCGGCCGCCTTGGCGAAGAGCGCACGGAAGTTGGCGCTGGTGGCGCTGGAAAGCTGCTCCAGCGTCTCGCCTCGCAATTCGGCGAGGAAGCGGGCCGTGTCGGCGACATAAGCGGGCTCGCAGGGTCGGCCGCGGTGCGGGACCGGCGCCAGGAAAGGCGAATCGGTCTCGATCAGCAGGCGATCCAGAGGCACGGTCCGAGCCGCGGCATGCAAGTCCTTGGCATTCTTGAAGGTTACAATGCCGGAGATCGAGATATAGAGTCCAAGATCGAGGGCTTTGCGGCCAAATTCGGCGCTGGCGGTGAAGCAGTGGATGACGCCGGTATAAGCCCCCTTCCCCATTTCGTCGGCGAGGATCTTATGCGTGTCCTCCTCGGCGTCGCGGGTGTGGACGATGATCGGAAGCCCGGTCTCGCGCGCGGCGGCGATATGGGACCGAAAGCTCGCCCGCTGCCGGTCGCGATCGGACTTGTCGTAATAGAAATCGAGGCCGCTCTCGCCGATGCCGACAACGCGCGGATGGCGCGCGCGCTCGACCAGGGTCGCGGTCTCGACGTCGGGATGGGTGTCGGCGTCGTGCGGGTGGACGCCAACCGAGGCCCAGACGTCGGGTTCACGCTCCGCGAGACCCACTACCTGGTCCCATTCGGAGGCGCGGGTCGAGATGTTGAGCATCGCCTCGACGCCGGCCGCCCGGGCGCGGTCCAGCACGTTCTGCTGGTCCTCGACCAGGCCTTTGTAGTTCAGGTGGCAGTGGCTATCGACGAACATCGTTTCTCCTCGCAATGACGACGAAGCTCAAACCTCCGCCGGCATGTCCAGCCTGGGGAAGATGGGGCTGGGAAGCGCGAGGATAAAGCCCGAGGCGGCGTGGCGGTCGTAGCGGCCGTCGTCGGCCAATGCGGCGTAGCTGCGTTCGTCTTCCGCGATGCCGAGATGGTCGAGCAGCCTGCCGGCCGATTCCGGGATGACGGGCTGAATCGCGATGGCGAGATCGATAATCGCGCGGACCAGGGTGCCCAGCACGGCGGTCATCCGCTCCGGGTCGGTCTTGCGCAGCGCCCAAGGCGCCTGGGCGTCGATATATTGGTTGCAGGCGAACACGGCCTTCAGCCAGGCCTCGATGCCGTGCGACAGCGCCAGATCCTCGAAATGGCGCGGCATGTCGATGCGGGTCGCCTCCGTGACGGTGGCGAGCAGTTCGGTATCGGCGGCCTCCTTCTTCCCTCCGCTCGGCAGGATGCCGTCGCAATTCTTAGCAATGAAAGACAAGGTCCGCTGGGCGAGGTTGCCGAAGCTGTTGGCGAGGTCGGCATTGACCTTGGCGACGATCGCCTCGGCGCTGTAGCTCCCGTCCTGGCCGAACGTGACTTCGCGGAGCAGATAGTAACGGAGCTGATCGACGCCGAACGCGCTGGCTAAGTCGAGCGGGTCGATGACGTTGCCGAGCGATTTCGACATCTTCTCGCCGCGGTGGAGGATGAAGCCGTGGCCGAACACCTGGCGCGGCAGCGGCAGCTTGGCGGACATCAGGAAAGCGGGCCAATATACCGCATGGAAGCGGATGATGTCCTTGCCGATGATATGGATATCGGCCGGCCAGTATCGCTTGTAAGCCTCTGTTTCTTCGGGATAACCGACGCCCGTCAGATAATTGGTGAGGGCATCGACCCAGACGTACATCACATGGCGCTCGTCGCCCGGAACCTTGACTCCCCAATCGAAGCTGGAGCGCGAAATGGAAAGGTCCGACAGGCCGCCCTCGACGAAGCGCATCACCTCGTTGCGGCGCGCCTCGGGGCGGATGAAATCGGGATTGGCCTCGTAATGGCGGAGCAAGGGCTCCTGATATTTGGACAAGCGGAAGAACCAGCTCTCCTCGACCGTCCATTCGACGAGCGTGCCCTGCGGCGACAGTTTCTCTCCGCTGTCGGCGGTCACCAGTTCCTTTTCATCGTAATAAGCCTCGTCCCGCACCGAATACCAGCCTTCATAGCGGCCGAGATAGATGTCGCCGGCATCGGCCATCGCCTGCCAGATTGCCTGGCTTGCTCTGTGGTGCTCGGCCTCGGTGGTGCGGATGAAGCGGTCGCACGAGATATTGAGGCGCTGGTCCATCTCGCGGAAATAAGATGACATTTCCTCGGCGAGCGCGGCCGGCTCGACGCCGCGGTTGCGCGCCGTCTGGGCCATTTTCAGGCCATGCTCGTCGGTCCCGGTGAGGAAGAAGACGTCGCGTCCCATCAGCCGCTGGAAGCGGGCGATGGCGTCGGTCGCGATCGCTTCATAGGCATGGCCGATATGCGGGCGGCCATTGGGATAGTTGATCGCGGTGGTGATGTAGAAAGGGTCAGCCATGGGCCTGTTCGGGTGCGAGCGCGGCGAGCATCCCGGCGAGCTCGAAGACGACGCTCTGGGGTTCGAGCGAGAGGCGGGTGGCGCTCCCGGCCAGGTCGGAGGCCCTTTCCCACAAGCGGAGCGCCTCGGCAAGCTTGGGCCCACGGCGCTGGCGGGCCATCGAGGCGATGAAGGACGGCGCGCGGGCGAGAAACGCCTCGTAGCGCGGTTGGGCGGCCTTCAGCGACAGGCTCTGGGCGAGCGCGCCGCGGCGGGCATTGGCAGGGTCACCCTTGTCGGCGAGCTCGCGCATCGCCTCGTCGAGCTTGTCGATCTCCAGCCCGCGAAAGGCGATGGCGCGGCCGGGGGAACCCTCCCCCACCTGGCGCAGGCTCGCGATCTCCGCTTGATCGGCGTCGGGAAGAGCGGCCTGAAGGGCCGACGTCATGGCGTCATCGTTGAGGATAGAAAGACGGAGCTGGCGGCAACGCGAGCGGATCGTCGGCAGCAGCCGCTCTGGCGCGTGGCTGACGAGCAGGAAAAGGCTGTTGGGCGGCGGTTCCTCGAGATTTTTGAGCAGGGCGTTGGCGCCGCTGCGTTCGAGGTCGTCGATCGAATCGATGATGACCATCCGCCATGGCGACAGGGAGGCGGTGGTCGAGAAGAGCCGCTGGAGTCCGCGCACCTGATCGACCGATATGCTCCGCGCCAGATCGCCGCCATTATCCTTGGGCAGGCGCTTCAGGCGCATCAAATCCGGGTGGCTGCTGGCCTCGACCAGCCGGGCGATGCGATGCTCGTCGGGAACGTCGAGCCCGGGCAGGTCGACCGGCGGCCCCGCGCCTTCGGCCAGCACCCGCAGCGCGGCCTTCTGTGCGAACAGCGCCTTGCCGATGCCCTGTGGGCCGGCGATCAGCCAGGCATGGTGGAGTCGGCCGCCGGCGAGCCCGGCGCGAAAGGCGGCCACGGCGGCGTCATGGCCGAAAAGAGGCGTCACAGCAGATCCTCCAGCGCGACGAGGATGCGGCCCGCTACCGCATCCGTGGAACCGGTCGCATCGACGATGCGGAAGCGATCCGGTTCCGCCTCGGCCATCGCTTCGAACGCCGCCGCGACTTGCGCGTGATAGCCGGCGCCCCGCGCCCCGATCCGGTCGCCGGCATGACCGTCTCGCTTCATCGCGCGGGCGGCGGCGGCCTCCGCCGGGAGCTGGAGGAGCAAGGTCCGGTCCGGCATCAGCCCGCCGCTGCCGATCGCGTGAAGCGCGCGGATCGCCCCGGCCCCCACCCCGCCGGCGCCGCCCTGATAAGCGAGCGAGCTGTCAAGGAAGCGGTCGGAGAGAACCCAGGCGCCGCGTTCCAGCGCCGGACGGATCAGCTTGGCGACATGATCGGCGCGGGCGGCGGCGAAAAGCAGCGCTTCGGACTGCGGGCTCCACCGCTCGGCCTCGCCTTCGAGCAGGAGCGCGCGAATCGCCTCGGCGCCTGGGCTGCCGCCGGGCTCGCGGGTCTCGACGACGTCATGGCCCCGCGCCCGCAGCGCCCCCGCGAGCCGGCTCAACTGGGTCGACTTGCCGACCCCCTCCCCGCCTTCCAGGCTGATGAACCGGCCGGCCACCTCAGCCGATGAGGTGGCCGAAGCCGGCCATGATCCGATCGAAGAAGCCGGCTTCCTCGACCGCCTCGGCGGCCACGAGGGGCATGGTCTGGGGCGGCGTGTCGCCGGTGGTGACGACCAGGTTGGCGACATGCTGCCCGGCCTTGATCGGCGCCTTGACCGGCCCGTCATAGACGATCTTGACCTTGATATTGTCCTTAAGCGTGCCGGCGGGGAGCGTGACGGCGAGGTCGCGCGGCGCGACGACTCCGACACTGTCCTCGCCGCCGAGCTGGACATGGATCGCGCCGACCGCCTTGCCCTTGGCGAAGAGCGGCTGCGACTGCCAGGCGCGGAAGCCCCAGTTCATGAACTTGACGCTCTCGTCGATGCGCTGGTTGTAGCTGTCAAGGCCGGCCAAGACCATGACCAGGCGCCGCCCATTCTGCTCGGCCGACCCGGTGAAGCCATAGCCGGCTTCCTGGGTGTGGCCGGTCTTCAGCCCGTCGGCGCCGGCAACCTTGCCGAGCAGGGGATTGCGGTTGCCCTGGGTGATCGGCTCGCCGCCGCCCAGCGTCTTGCCCCAGGTGAAGCTCTCCTGGCTGTAAAATTGCTTGTAGAGTTCGGGCGTCTCCTCGGCCGAGGCGCGGGCCAAGGTCGCGAGGTCGCGGGCGGTGGTGTAGGTCACGCCCTCGTCCGGCCAGCCGTTGCTATTGCCGAAATTGGAGTTGGTCATGCCGAGGCGCCTGGCTTCCTGGTTCATCAGGGCGGCGAAAGCCGGCTCGGTGCCGGCGATGCACTCGGCGAGGACGACGCTGGCGTCATTGCCGGACAGAGTGACGATGCCGTGGAGGAGATTGCCTATGCTGACCTGTTCGCCCGGCGACAGGAACATGGTCGACCCCGCCTGCGGCCCGTGCCACTGGCGCCAGGTCTCGGGCCGGACGGTGCACATCTCGTCGAGCTTCTTTTCGCCCTTCTTGATGAGGTTGAAGGCGAGATGCGCGGTCATCATCTTGGCCATCGAAGCGGGCGGGATGCGGCGATCCGCATCCTTGGAATACAGCACGGCGCCGGACGAGAGATCGACCATATAAGCGACCGGCGCCGGCGTGTCGAAGGGCGGCGCCGCGGCGATGGCCGGAATGGCGACGGCGATAGCAACTATGCCTGAAAACAGCGCCTTACGCTTCATAACTGAGAACCGTTCCTAAATATCTATGAAGTTCCCGCCCGCGGGCAGGCTGCGAGTCTTAACGAATGGGGCCGGCCTTCGCCAGCCCGTTCAGCGGGATACCGCGTCGGCCAGCAGCCCCACCGACAGAGCGTAGAAATTGGAGCAATTATAATCGAGGATGGTCCGGTAGTTGGTGGTGAGGAGGTAGGCGGTCTGGCCGGGGCCGTCGGGCTCCAGCAGGCTGGCCATTTCGTCGTCGGCCGGCCAGCGGCCGCGCTGCGGGACGAGGCCCAGGCGGCGCCATTCGGCCATCGTCTTCCACGGACTGTGGCGTTCGTGGACGCGCGGGCAGCGGGGCGATACCAGGCGCGTGTCGAGCCCCGAGCGGTTGAAGCCGGCGGGCACGTTGACCGCGATCCCCCACGGCACGTTGGGCTTCCAGCCGGCGTTGCTCAGATAATTGGCGATGGATGCGAGCGCGTCGGGCTGGCTCGACCAGATGTTGGCGCGGCCGTCGCCGTCGCCATCGACGGCGAGGCGGAGATAGACGGACGGCAGGAATTGCGGATAGCCGGTGGCGCCCGCCCAGCTTCCCTTGAGCTGGCTGCGGGGGATGCCCCGGTCGATCAGCTTGAGGGTGGCGACGAATTCCTCGGAGAAAAGCTGCCGGCGGCGACCTTCATAAGCGAGGCTGGCGAGCGAGTTCAGCAGGTCGAAATCGCCGGTGACGGCGCCGTAGCTGGTCTCGTGGCCCCAGATCGCGACCAGTACCGACGGCGTGACGCCATAACGGCGGCCAATCGCGTTCAATTGCCCGATATTGCCGGCGTAGCGGTCCTGGCCGCGGTTGATGAGGGCGGAATTGACGTGGCGCTCGCGATAGGGGGCGAAAGGCGGGATCGCGCTGCTGCCGCTGGCGCCGCCGGGCTGGCCCTGGTCGAGCTCGACGGTGCGGGCGCTGAACTGAAGGGTGGGGAAGACGCGATCGATGGTGGCGCGGCTGACTCCCGCCGCCTGCGCCTGGGCGCGGAGTTGTGGCAGATAGGTCTCGAAGCCGGCCTGGTTGAGCCCGGCACGCTGCGCCCAGGCGGTGCCGGTCGCGCTGTAGGGCGGGAACGCGGCCAGCATCAGGGCCATCATCTGATAAATGAAACGCATGGACTTCCCCTTCTCGCTCGGCCTCATGCCATAAGCGCGCGGGGAATGGCACGGGTTCCGTCGCGCCGCTTGCACGAACCGCCGCCGCGCGCTTAAACGCGGGCCAAGAACTTGATGCCGCGCTTTTCCGAGCGGCCGGATGATTTCATCCGGCTGGAAAAGCGCTCAGGATGGGTGGCCGAGTGGTTTAAGGCAGCGGTCTTGAAAACCGCCGTGGGTTCACGCCCACCGTGGGTTCGAATCCCACCCCATCCGCCAGGCCCATTGGGGGAGATGGCGGTGCCCGCACTGGCTTCGGGGACGGACGTGGTCGCGGCGGCCGAGGCGGCGCGGCGCAAGGCCGATCCGTTGACCGTCTACGACCTCGCCGCGAGCGCGCTGGCGGCTGGGCGGGACGAGCCGCGGCTCAAATATCTGCAGGTGCTGGCGCTGGCGCAACTCGGCGATACCGGGCGGGCCGAGCGGCTTTACCGCCAGCACGGCCTCGACAAGCTCGACGACGAGGATGCGCTGGCGCTGAAGGGACGGCTCGCCAAGGAACGGGCGCTGGCCGCCTCGGGCGAGGAGCGGCTCGCGCACTTCCGGGCGGCGAGCGAGGCTTATCTGGCCGCCTTCGCGTTGCGCTCGGGCTATTTTCCCGGAATCAACGCCGCGACGACGGCCTGGGCGGCGGGTAACCACGACACAGCGCGCGAACTGGCTTTGGCGGTATTGGACAATCCCGACGTCATCCGCCCGGCAAGCTTCTACGCGGCGGCAAGCCGGGCCGAGGCGCTGCTTCTGCTGGGACGGACGGCGGAAGCCGGCGACGCAGTCGGGGCGGCGCTGGCGCAGGGCGACGCCGGCGCGGGAGACCGGGCCTCGGCCTATCGCCAGTTCGCCTGGCTGCACGAGAGCGAGGGTGTCGGCGACGAAGGGATGGCGGCATTGCTGGCGCGGCTGCGGCCGCCGCCCGTGCTCACCTTTTGCGGCCACATGTTCCGCGCCGACGAAGCGGCGGAGAACGCCCTCGCCACCCGGATCGCCGCGGAGATCGACCGCCTCGGCGCGACCATCGCTTATGGCGCGCTCGCCTGCGGCGCCGACATATTGATCGCCGAGGAGATATTGCGGCGCGGCGGCGAGCTCAATGTCGTGCTCCCCTTCGCGCTCGACGATTTCGTGCGGGCGTCGGTGCTTCCCGGCGGCCGCGAGTGGATGGAGCGTTTCGAGACATGCCTTGCCGGGGCCGCGTCGACATTGCTGGCGACGCGGACGGCCTATGTCGGCCATGACGAGCAATTCAGCTATGGCAGCATGTTGTCGATGGGCCTCGCCCGCCTCCGCGCCGGCCAGCTTTCCACCTACGCCGTGCAGCTTGCCATATGGGATGGCGAGGAAGCGGGCGGCGGCGCCGGCACGGCGGTCGACGTCGCCGCCTGGAGCGCGCAGGGTGGCGCGGCGCGGACCATCCCCCTGCCCGACGTCGACCGCGATCTTCGCCGGGCGCGGCCGGAGGCGGCCTATTCCGGGCCGGCGCGGGCGATGCGGTCGATCATCTTCACCGATTTCGCCGGTTTTTCCCGGCTGTCGGAGAGCGCGCTGCCCGAATTCTGGCGCGAGGTGATGGGACGGATAGGCCGGGTGCTGGACCGGCAAGGCGCCGCGGTGTGCGGGCGCAACACCTGGGGCGACGCCCTGTTCGCGGTGATCGACGATATCGCGACGGCCGCCGAGATCGCCCTCGACATCCGCGATTCGATGCGCGAGGCCGTGTTCACCGACCGCGATCTCCAGGCGGGCGAAGGGATGCGGATCGGCATCCATTTCGGCCCGATCTACCAGGATGTGGACCCGGTCACTTCGGCGCCGACCTTCTACGGGTCCGAGGTCACCCTCACCGCGCGCGTCGAGCCCAAGGTGCCGACCGGCAAGATCTACGTGACCCAGCCTTTCGCCGCGATGCTGGCTTCCGCCGCGCCCGACCGTTTCGCATCGCGCTATGTCGGCCGTATCGAGCTCGCCAAGAATTACGGCCAGCTGCCGATGTATCAGTTGGAGCGCGCGTCGAAGGCGTCCGGCTGCTCGAGCGAGTCGACCAAGGTTGAATTGCTCTAGGTCCTCAAAACCGCGTTTTCCGAGCCGTTGGCTGTCCCAGCCAACTCGAAAACGCTCTAGCCGAGCAACGCCAGGCGGCGTTCCAGTTCGTCGCGGAAATGGGTGCCGACGGGCCAGCGGGCGCGCAGGATCGGCGCGCTTTCGTTCAGCAGGGGGATGGCGGCGGCGCGGCGACCGCGGCGAAGCTCGCAACCGCCGATGACGCTCTCGGTCCAGGCGATCTCCCAACTGCCCGGGGGATAGGTCTCGGCCAGCCGCCGCCGCGCCTCGTCGAGCAGCGGCATGCCCTCCTCCGGGCGGCCGGTCAGGCAGCGGATTTCGCCAAGATCGGTGAGGACGAACGGCAAGGTCCAATGGTCGTGCCGCCGCGCCGCCGCCAGCGCCTTGCCCAGCAACGTCTCGGCCTCGGCCAGGCGCCCCGTCCCCCGCCGCGCCATGGCCAGGTTGGCGAAGATGAAGGCGAGATCGTCATGCGTCGCCTCGCGCTCCTTGAGGTTGATGGCGAGCGCCCGGTCGAGCAGCCGGCCGGCCTCGGCGTAGCCGCGCTGCTGGAGCAGCACCCAGGCGAGATTGTTGAGCGTGCCAGCCAGGTCCGGATGCTCCGCCCCCAGCACCGTCTCGTCGAAGGCGAGATTGCGCCGGAAATAGCGCTCCGCCCCGGCAAGATCGCCGCGCGCCTGGGCGATGTTGCCGAGCATGTTGAGATTGTCGTTGACGCTGGGGCTCTGAGCCCCTTCCTCCCGCAGGCGCAGCGACAGGGCCTTGGCGACGTAGAGCCGGGCCGGCTCCAGTTCGCCACGGTCGAAGGCGTTGGCGCCGATCACCTCCAGGTCGCGAGCCACCTCGGACGGGCGCGGCGGCGCGCGGCGAAGATCGAGATAGAGAGCTTCGCGCGCCGCTTTGACCGCCGCGTAATTGTCGCCGACCGCCCTTTTCGCCTCCGCGAGGCTCACAAGCATTCTCGGCAGCAGGTCGGCGACCAGCGAATCGGCATTGCGGGCGAGCGGAATGGCCCGTTCATAGGCTTCGATGGCGCGCGCGTAATGGCCAAGCCGCGCCTGCGATTCGCCCCAGGCGAGGAGCTGCCGCGCCCGTACCGACGGCTGGTCGTGCGGCAGCCCGAACGTCCGGCGGATCAGCCTGTCGCCCTGGCGGTAGAGGCCGAGGCTGCCATAGACTTCGCCCAGAGTGACCCCGAGTTCGGCCTTAACCGCCGGTTCGTTGTCGAGCTCCTCCTCGATCTGGCGGGCGCCCCGGTCCAGCACTTCGCGCGCGGTGATCGTCGCGCCCCGAGCCTCCGAGGGATCGGAGACCTCGAACATCGACTTGACGAAATCGACGGTGCGCTCGGCGGTGATCGTGCGCTGGCGGGCGATGTCGCGCTGCTCGACCGCTTCGGCGCGGGAGATGAGGGCGAAGACTGCAAGTCCGCCGGTGACGACGAAGCCGAGGCTGGAGGCGGCGGCGAGGATCGCGAGCCGCTGCTGGCGCCGCACCGCCTCGCGCTGGCGCAATTCGTCATAAGGCACGCCGAGGATGCCGGCGATGATCTTGAGCTTCGCGCCGGCCTTGCCGTCCTCATTCTTGCGCAGGTCGGCCGCCAGCGGCTCGGCGCCGCCCCCCTCGAACAAAGCCGGGGGCAGGCATTCGCGGTCGGGGTCGTCGGCATGGGGCTCGCCGTCGGCGATCAGGCAACGGATGCGGTCGCGCCGGCCGAGAGCGGTAAAGGCGCGGATTTCCTCATTGACCCATTTCGAGCGGGCGGCGTGGGGCGAGCAAAGCACGATCAGCATCGCCGAGGCATCGAGCCCGTCGCGCACCGACTGGGCGAGGTCGGACGAGGCGGCGAGCTCGTCGCGGTCGCGGAAGACCGGCGGAATGCGGGCGCCTATGATTCCGAACGGCGCCTCGCGTCCCTGGAGGCGCTTCGGCACGCGATAACGCTCGAGCGCGCGGTGCAGCCAAATGGCCCAGCGCCGATCGCGATGATTGTAGCTGATGAAGGCGCTGTAGCCTATGTCACGCTCCCCCACGCTGTGATATGCCTTCCGCTCCGGTAAGATTATCACATCACTGCCGAACTTGCATACGCCCCGGGCTTCGGCCCGGCCCGTCACGGGAGTCGAGAATGACCAGGTCTCGCAGGATATTGACCCGCAGCGGCGATCAGTTCGAATCTTCGGGCGAAGAGTGGGCGACCGACCGGATCGGGAATTTCACGGCGGCGGACTTCGTCCTGGTCGATCTGACGGCCGATGCGGATGCCGATCAATATGCCTTCGCAATGGATTTTGGCGGGCCGAACCCGGTCACGAAGATCGTTATCTGGAAGAACGGGTTCATTTCGCTCGGCAACGTCACCCAGGCCCAGATCGACTGGGTTTCCACGCATACCAGCCAGGACAGCATCTTCGGCTTTCCGGGGCGGGTAATCGCGGCTGGCGTCCAGGATCTGGATTCGGTCAAATACACGTTCGGCCGGATCGACTTCGACGAACCCTTCACCGACGGAATCCCCATCCTGAGAATCACCTGGACGGACGCGAATTTCAACAATCTCCAGATCCAGCTGACGGCCGACGACTTCGCGATTGTCGACGCGCGGGTCAGCGATCCGGCCGCCGACCCGGGCCAGGTCGGTTTCAGGATCGGAGGATACACATTCGACGGCAACAGCGAGGCGGTCGCGGATTATTTCTTCAGCGATGATCGGGGCGGGGCCTTCGTCGGCGACGAAACCGCCAACATATTCTTCGGGACGCTGCGCGACGATTTGTTGGAGGGCCTTGGCGGCAACGACGATCTCAACGGGCGCCGCGGAGCCGATCGGATGTTCGGCGGCGCCGGCGACGATCGCTATGTTGTCGGTGAAGTCGGCGATAGCGTGTTCGAGGAGGTGGACGGCGGCGTCGACCGCGTGAGCAGCACGATCAGCTTCACGCTTCCCGACCAGGTCGAAACGCTTACCCTGAACGGTAACGGCGCGATCGACGGGACCGGGAACGGCCTCGCCAACATCATCACCGGCAACGACGCCGCCAACCGCATCAACGGGCGCGGCGGCGCCGACACGATGAAGGGACGCGGGGGCGACGATATTTATGTCGTAAACCACAGCCAGGACCGGGCGCTGGAATCCCTGGATGGCGGCGCCGACAAGGTGGTCGCCTCCGTAAGCTTCACCCTCGGCGGCCATGTCGAGATTCTCCAGCTCATTGGAACAGACGCCATCAACGGCAACGGCAACGCCCTTGCCAACCTCCTCGTCGGCAATGGCGCGTCGAACCGCCTCGACGGGCGCGGCGGCGCGGACAGGATGCGGGGCGGCGGCGGCAACGACATTTACTTCGTCGACAGCGGTCTCGATCGCGTGATCGAAGAATTGGGCAACGGAACGGACAGGGTCAGCAGCTCGGTCACCTTCAAGCTTGGCGACCATGTCGAACGGCTTTTCCTCACCGGCGCGGACGAAATCAACGCCACCGGGAACGACCTCGCCAACGTCCTCAGAGGCAACAATGCGGCCAACCGCATTGCCGGCGGCGCGGGAAACGACGACCTGACCGGTAAGAGCGGGGCGGACAGGTTCGTGTTCGACACGGCCCTCCACAGGACTCAAAATGTCGACGACATTCTCGATTTCGCGCCGGGCGCGGACAGGATATTCCTCGATCGCGATATCTTCGACGCGATCACTGTCAACGGGATGCTGAGGCCTTCCGCCTTTCGCGAAGGCATCGCGGCGCAGGATTCCAACGACCGCATCCTGCACGATAGCGCCACCGGAAGGATATTCTACGATGCTGACGGCACGGGCGCGGCGGCGGCGGTGCTGTTCGCTCGGGTCGATCCGGGCCTCGTTCTCGCCAATAGCGACTTCGCCGTGTTCGGCGGATGAGGCGGCTTGATCCGCGGCGAGTGCGAAAGTAGTCGCCTAGACGACGAGCCGGAGGGCGACCCGCCTTTTGCCGGCATCATAGCGGGAAACGAAACGAACATGGCCGAAGCGACCATCGCCCCCTTCGACTGGGCGGACCCATTCGCGATCGATGCGCAATTGTCGGACGAGGAGCGGCTCGTGCGCGACACCGCGCGCGGCTACGCCCAGGAAAAGCTCCAGCCGCGCGTGACCCAGGCCTATCTCGAAGAGGATTTCGACCGCGCGATCATGAACGAGATGGGCGCGCTCGGCCTGCTCGGCGCCACCATTCCCCCGGAATATGGCGGCGCGGGGCTCAATTATGTGAGCTACGGCCTGGTCGCGCGCGAGGTGGAGCGGGTGGATTCGGGCTATCGCTCGGCCATGTCGGTCCAGTCCTCGCTCGTCATGCACCCGATCCACGCCTACGGCACCGAGGCGCAGAGGAAGAAATATCTGCCCAAGCTCGCGACCGGCGAATGGGTCGGCTGCTTCGGCCTGACGGAGCCCGACGCGGGCTCTGACCCGGGCGGTATGCGGACCCGGGCGAAGAAGGTCGACGGCGGCTATTCGCTCTCGGGCGCCAAGATGTGGATCACCAATTCGCCGATCGCCGACGTGTTCGTCGTCTGGGCGAAATCGGACGCGCATGACGGCAAGATCAAGGGCTTCGTGCTGGAAAAAGGCATGAAGGGCCTTTCCGCGCCCAAGGTGAAGGAGAAGCTGTCCCTGCGCGCCTCGATCACCGGCGAGATCGTGATGGACGAGGTCGAGGTTCCGGAGGAGAATCTGTTGCCGAACGTCGAGGGCCTCAAGGGCCCGTTCGGCTGCCTCAACCGCGCCCGCTACGGCATCGCCTGGGGATCGATGGGCGCGGCCGAGGCCTGTTATCACGCGGCGCGGTCCTATACGCTGGAGCGCAAGCAGTTCGGGCGGCCGCTGGCTGCGACGCAGCTCGTCCAGATGAAGCTCGCCAACATGATCACCGAGATCACCTTGGGTCTCCAGGCCGCGCTTCGCGTCGGCCGTCGCATGGATGAGGGCGAGCTCATTCCGGAGACGATCAGCCTCATCAAGCGCAACAATTGCGGCAAGGCGCTCGATATCGCCCGGATCGCCCGTGACATGCATGGCGGTAACGGCATCTCGGCCGAGTTCCAGGTGATGCGCCACGCGGCGAATTTGGAGACGGTCAACACCTATGAGGGTACGCACGACGTCCACGGCCTGATCCTCGGTCGCGCGATTACGGGGATCCCGGCCTTTTGAGCGCTCATCGTCATTCCCGCGAAAGCGGGAATCCCACTTCTTCCTATTCTGAATCGAAGGAAGCGGGACCCCCGCTTTCGCGGGGGTGACGGAAATTGGATAAGCCCCTCGCCGGCATCAAGGTCCTCGAACTTGCCCGCATCCTCGCCGGGCCGTGGGCGGGGCAATTGCTCGCCGATCTCGGCGCCGAGGTGATCAAGGTTGAGCGGCCGGGCGACGGCGACGATACGCGCGGGTGGGGGCCGCCCTTCGTCGAGGGCGAAGGCAGCGCGGCCTATTTCCACGGCTGCAACCGGGGCAAGAATTCGGTCGCCATCGACTTGGAGAGCGCCGAAGGGCAAGCGCAGGTCCGCGCCCTCGCCGCTGACGCCGACATATTGATCGAGAATTTCAAGGTCGGCGGGCTTGCCAAATATGGCCTCGACCATGCGAGTCTCTCCGCGATCAATCCCCGCCTCATCTACTGCTCGATCACCGGCTTCGGGCAGGACGGTCCCTATGCCTCGCGCGCCGGCTACGATTTCATGATCCAGGGCATGGGCGGGATCATGGACCTGACCGGCGATCCCGAGGGCGAGCCGCAGAAGATCGGCGTCGCCTTCGCCGACATCTTTACCGGCGTCTATGCATCGACCGCGATCCTCGCGGCACTGCGCGGACGCGACGTGACGGGCCAGGGCTGCCACATCGACATGGCCCTGCTCGACGTTCAGGTGGCGGTGCTCGCCAACCAGGCGATGAACTATCTCGTCTCGGGCGATACCCCAACCCGTCTCGGCAACGCCCATCCCAATATCGCACCCTACCAGACCTTCGCGGTGGCGGACGGGCATGTGATCGTCGCCGTCGGCAATGGCGGGCAGTTCCGGAAGCTGTGCGGCATCCTCGGCCTGGCCGCCCTCCCCGACGACCCGCGCTTTACGACCAATGCGGATCGGGTAGGCAATCGGGAAGCGCTGGCCGCCGCCCTCGCCCCTGCCCTCCTCCAGCGGCACCGCGACGAATTGCTCGCCGCGCTGGCGTCGGCGGGGGTGCCGGCGGGGCCGATCAACGATGTCGCCCAGGTCTTCGCCGACCCCCAGGTGATCGCGAGAGGCATGCGGCTCGATCTGGACGGCGTGCCCGGAATCGCCTCGCCCATCGTCATCGACGGCAAGCGCCAAGTGGCCGAGCGGGCCAGCCCCGCGCTGGACAAGTCCGACACGCCTCAGAACGACGCGGTCAAATCGACATAGAAATAACGCGTGTTCCCGCTTGGATTGGCGTTCGGGGCGTTCTCCAGAAAGCCGCCCTTGACCAGCCACGCGCCGCCAACGTCCAGCTTCAGCAGCTTCGGCACCACCCAGTAACGCGCGCGGGCTTCGATCTGATGGCCGCCGAAGCCGCCCGAAGCGCCCTGCGGATCGCGGACGCCGGTGCTCGCGAAGCTGTCGGACCGCTCATCGAGCCACGCGGCGCGGTAGAATAGGAAGCCGTCCCAGCGTTCGTCGGGCTTGACCTCAAGGCGCACGCCAGGGGAGCTGATGTTGGATCGCCCGAGCGGGCCGTAGATGCTGGTCGGGCCGTAATCGGGACGCCGAACGCCATAAAGGCTGTCGAAACGTCCGAAATCTCCGCCCGCCCCGTCGCCGCTCGCCACATCATATTCGAACGCCAAACGGGGGCGCCATGCGCCCGGAAAGGTATAGCCGATCTCGGCATGGAGGAAGTGCGCCGAGACGTCCTGCTTCGCCGCGTCCGATGCTATGCCCGAGCGGATGTCGCCGAACTGCAACGCCGCCTCGAATTCGAGATCGAGCCGGCTGGCTTTGGGGTCCTTGAACAGGCGCAGGCCTGGGGTGAATAGCTTGCGGTCGCGCGTCGGAAAATTGTGTCGATCGTCCTCATCGAGCGCGAAAAGGTAGAAATCGCCGCTCACGCCGCCGATCAGGTCCGGACGGGTGTAGAAGCCTCCCCAAAAGGTGAGAGCATTGCTCTCGTCATCCCATTGTACCTCGTTGTCGAGGATCGATTCCTTGTCCGATGGCAGGCGGTTGTGAGGAAGCGTGTAGAACAGAGTGAGACTGTCGCCGCCGGCGCCGGCATATGCAAAGCGAGCGCCGGTGAACGCGTTGGTGGTGTTACGGAAATTGTTGCGGCCGATGAGGCGGCGGGAACCGAGATCCATCGTCAAGCGGCCGAGCGTCAGCGACGACCGGGAATCCTTGCCCAGCGCGTCGTCGAGATCGAAACCGATATAGGCCTGGACCGGCTCCAGCGTGTTCACCTCTCCGGTGCCGACGGGACCGCCCGGATCGGTGTCGTACGCACGCGAATCGATCAGCTCGCCGCCGATGCGGACCGGGCCGGCATCATATTCGGCAAACAGGCTCGCGCGAATGAGGACGATGTCGTCGCGCGCGTTCAGGCCGGGGCGGAACTGGCCTTCGACCTTTTCGTAGCGGGCGCGAAGGCTTCCGGAGATGGTCCAGTTTTCGGGCGAGCCCAGGGCTTGATGGAGGGTCCATGGCTGGCGCGGCTCGGCCGCGACGGGCGACGGCAGGAGTGCGGTCGCGAGGCCGGCGGAGAGGAGGGCGCACCGCATCAGGCGAGCGCCCGATAGAGGCCATAAAGGCTGGTCATCACGAGCACGATGCCCACCAGGATGAGCAGCGGCTTGGGCGCCAGCTTCTTAGCCGCGTAGCCGCCGAGCGGGGCCGCGATGACGCCCCCGATCAGCAATCCCACCGTGGCGATGGTGAAGGCGGCCAGACCCAGGGTCGCGATGAACGTCGCCGATATGGTGACGGTGAGGAAGAATTCCGCGGTGTTGACGGTGCCGATCACCTTGCGCGGGCTCGCGCCTTGGATCAGCAGGTTGCTGGTGACCACCGGCCCCAGCCGCCGCCGCCCGCCGCGTCCAGGAAGCCGCCCACCAGGCCGAGCGGCTCGATAACCCTTGGCTGCTTTTCCCGAGGCGGAAACTTAAGGCCCCGCCACAAGAGGTAAACGCCGATCAGCGAAAGATAGGTGAGCACTATCGGCCGCGCCGCATCGGCGTGTATCTGGGTCAACACATAGGCTCCGAGCGCGCCGCCGATGACGCCTGGCACCGCGAGCCGCGCGAACAGCTTCCAATCGACGTTCCGGTGCAACACATGGCTGATACCGGACACGCTGGTAGTGAAGCATTCCACCGCGTGGACACCGGCCGAAGTCGCCGCCGGCGGCACGCCGATGCTCACCAGCAAGGTCGAGGAAATGACTCCGAAGGCCATGCCTAGCGCGCCGTCCACCAACTGGGCGGCGAAGCCGACGGCGATGAATGGCAACAGGTCGAGGAGTGTGAGGTCGCTGAAATCCATGGTGTTTCCTTGGGATTACAAGCGCCTCCGGTTGTCCGGTCGGCCAGGTTAAGCGGCGTTATTGCCCAAACCGCCGCTTTTCGGTGATTTCCAATTGGGTCAGGCGGCCATCGTGGATGGTGAGGGAGATCGCGCCGAAGCGAAGCGCCCTCGCCTTCTCGCGGATGATGTTCAGTATGTCCTCCGATATGGCTTCGTTGCTTGGTCGCTTGCTGAGCTGGGTCTCGTTCATGCCATTGCCTCGTGCCGCGGGCCCCGATGCGGATTCGCATCGCCCGGGCAATCAATACTCTACCGATTTGATAGACAATAGGGTGGAGCCGAAACGTTCTTGAGAAACGGCGAGCCGATTTGGGATAGACTCGGGGCTTAGCCCTGAAGGGGTCGGCGGGATAGGCTGATCGGCGCGCCCTTGTAGCTGGCGTCGGTGACATGCTCGAACGCGAACTTGGCTGCCAGCTTCAGTGACGGGGCGTTGTCGGGATTGATGATGCAGGCATATTCGCGGGCGTCGAGCGTCGCCTCGCCCCAGGCGATTGCGGCGGCGACGGCTTCGCTGGCATAGCCCTTTCCGTGGCACCACGGATCGAGCACCCAGCCCATTTCGGGGATGCCTTCGATCGAGGGGGTGAAGTCGCGATGGAAATCGGCGAAGCCGACGTCGCCGACGAAACGCCCGGTCGCTTTGTCGTACACCGCCCAATAGCCGTAGCCGAGCATCGACCACAGGCCGCGAGCGCGCAGGATGCGCGACCAGACTTCTTCGCGGGTGAAGGGCTTGCCGCCGATGTGGCGGACAACCGCAGGGTTGCTCCACATAGCGGTGGAGGCTTCAAGGTCGTCCGCCGAGGGCGCGCGCAGGATGAGGCGCTCGGTCTCGATGACCGGAATGGCGCCCCCACCATCCGTCACCCCGGCGAAGGCCGGGGTCTCCGGACCAGAGGTCACGGCTGTCTCCGCGAGATCCCGGCTTTCGCCGGGATGACTCCCACGGGTCACTTCTTTCCGAGGGTCAGCCCACCGAAACGCTTGTTGAAGCGCGCAACCTGGCCGCCGGCGTCGAGCATCTTGCCGGTACCGCCCGTCCAGGCCGGGTGGGCCGACGGATCGATGTCGAGCTGCAGCGTGTCGCCTTCCTTGCCCCAGGTCGAGCGCGTCTCATAGACGGTGCCGTCGGTCATCTGGACCTTGATCATGTGATAATCGGGATGGGTGTCGGTCTTCATGTCTATTTCCTGGGGTTTGGCTGGTTCCGACCAGCCTCGTGGAAGCGTGCCGCGTGGCTGGTTCCGACCAGCCTCGTGGAAGCGTGCCGCGCCCTTAGCGGCTGCGGCATAAGTTGACAAGCCACGGCCGCCGCGCCTAGCGGGCCGTCAGCGAAGGTGCCGCCCGTTGAACGGCGGTGAAAAGGGAAGCCGGTGTGAAACCGGCGCTGTGCCCGCAACTGTAAGCGGCGAGCCCCTCTCCGGCAATCGGAGAGACAAGGCATTGACCCGCGAAGCCAGGAGACCTGCCTTCGTTGTCGTCCGCGTCCGGCCGGGATCAGCCTGCGGCGCGCGGCATCGGGGGCGCTTCTCGCGTCCACGATACCTCCGAGACGACAGTTGAATGTCGTCCAAAGGAGGTCCTTTTGCATCCAATGTTGCTTCTCGCCGCCGCCGCGGTCCAGCAGGGCTCGGCCGATGCCGCAGCCGACACGATCGTCGTCACTGGCTCGCGCGAACCCGTTGCGATCGGGAACGCGGCCGTTTCGGCGACCGTGTTCGACGCCGCGCAGCTCGAATCGCTGTCCCTGCCGCTGACCGGCGACGTGCTGCGCCTGGTGCCCGGAGTCTCCGTATCCGCCACGGGCCCGCGCGGCACGCAGACCCAGGTTCGCATCCGGGGCGCCGAAGCCAATCACACCTTGCTGTTCGTCGACGGCATCCGCTTCAACGATCCCGCCGCCGGCAACGAGGCCCGGTTCGAGCTGCTGACCGGCGATTCGCTGGCGCGGCTGGAAGTGGTGCGGGGGCCGCAATCGGCCTTGTGGGGATCGGAAGCGCTGGGCGGCGTCGTCGCGCTGGAGACGGCCGATCCGATCGCCGCGTCGGGGCTGGACGCGCTTGTCGAATATGGGAGCCACGACAGCGGCCGTGCCTCGGCCCAATTCGCGACGCGCGCGGGGGATGTCGGCCTCAGCGGCTCGGCGGGTTGGCTGAAGAGCGACGGCATCGACAGCTTCGGCTCGGGCGGAGATCGCGACGGCTTCGAGAACCGTTCGGCTAGCCTCAAGGCGGTGTTCAGTCCCCTGCCCGACAACGAGATCGGGGTGGTGGGGCATTGGATCGAGGGGGAGAGCGCGTATGACGGCTTCGACCCCGTCACCTTCCGCCGCGCCGACACGTTCGATTCCACCGACAATCGGGTCCTGGCAATGCGCGGCTGGGCCCGGACGACGCGGGGCGGCTGGTCGCTGCTCGTCGACGGCAGCTATCTCGAGAGCGCGAACCGGAACCGGCTCGCCGATGCTCCGCTCAACAGCACGTTCGGCGAGCGCTTCACCTTGGGCGGACAGCTTTCCAAGACGGTGAGCAGGCACCGCTTCACCGGCGCGATCGAACATGAAGCCGAGGATTTCCGCGCCCGCGACCAGATTTATTTCGGCGGCACCGACCAGGACAGGTCGCGCGAGCTGACCGCCTTCATCGGCCAGTGGCGCGCGGAATGGACACAAGGCTTCATCACCGACGTCGCCGTCCGCCACGACCGGTTCAGCGCCTTCGCCGACGCCACCACTTTGCGCGCCACCCTGCTGGTCAAGCCCGCCGCGGCCTGGACGCTCCACGCCGGCTATGGCGAGGGCATCGCGCAGCCGACCTTCTACGATCTGTACGGTTTCTTCCCGGGCTCGTTCGTCGGCAATCCGGAGCTGCGGCCGGAAAGCTCGAAGGGTTTCGAAGCGGGCGTCCGCTGGGCGAGCGAGCGCGCGGCCCTGGGCGTTACCGGTTTCAGCAACCGGCTGGAGAACGAGATCGTCGACACGTTCGATCCGGCGACCTTCGTCTCCAGCACCGCCAATGTCGAAGGCAAAAGCCGCCGCCGGGGCGTGGAGGTGGACGCCCGCTTCCGGCTGGGATGGCTCAGCCTCGGCGCGAACTACACCTGGCTCGACGCGAGCGAGCGGCAGGTGCCGGGATCGACGGCGGTTCGCGAGGTCAGGCGGCCACGGCACAGCGCCAATGTCATCATCGACGGCTCGCTCGGGCGCTTCGACCTCGGCGCGGGCGTCTCTTATGTGGGCGCGCGGCGGGACATGGATTTCGACCTGTTCCCGGCGGAGACGGTGATATTGGGGGATTATGTGCTGGCGTCGCTGAAGCTCGGCTATCGGGTCACGCCGGCGATGGAGGCTTATGCGCGGGTGGAGAATGCGCTCGGCACCGATTATCAGGATGTGGTCGGCTACAACACTCCGGGACGGACGGTTTATGCGGGTGTTCGCCTGCGCCTTGGGCGTTAGCCTCGCGCTTGCCGGCGCGGCGGAGGCGTCCCCGGCGCGGGTCGCCTCCCTCAACCTGTGCACCGACGAATTGCTGCTGATGCTGGCCGCGCCGGAGCAGATCGTCTCGGTGACCCATCTCGCTCAGCAGGAGGCCGAGACGCCCTTGTGGAAACAGGCCCGACGCTATCGCCGGAACGACGGCAGCCTGCTGTCCGTCGTGGGGCTGCGGCCCGACCTGGTGCTCACCATGGGCGGCGGAGCGCGCGACCGGGTGGCCATCGCGCGCAGGCTCGGCATCCGGACGCTCGACCTTCCCTTTCCGCGTAGCGTCGCCGACATCGAGGCCGGGATAAGGGCGGTGGCGACGGCGCTGAGACGTCCGAAGGCGGGCCGGCGCGCGATCGAGCGGATCGAGGCGCTGAAGCGGAACGCTCCCGAGAGCGGGCTGGACACGATCTGGCTCGGCGGCGGCGGCCGAAGCGTGGCCGCGAACGGGCTGGGGGCGCAATGGATGGCGCTGGCGGGGCTGCGCCAGCGGCCGCTGCGGGGCGACCGGGTTTCGCTTGAGTTATTGCTCGCCAAGCCACCGCGCGTCCTGTTGCGCAGCGACTATCGAAGCGGCCAATATTCGGGCGAGCAGCGCTGGCTGGCGCACCCCCTGGCGAAGGGCACGCGCAAATCCCGGACGATCGCCACCGATGGGCGGCGCTGGACGTGCATGGGCCCGCTGATGATCGACGAGATCGTGCGGCTCCGCGGAGAGGCAAGCGGGTGAGCGGGCGGTCTTCCTTGCTGCTGACGGCGCTGCTGCTGGCGCTATTCCTGCTTTCGCTGGCGGCGCCCTGGACAATGCTGGCCGATTTGCTTGAGCGGGACCGGGGCCTGGGCCTGGCGGTGCTGGTCGAGCTTCGGTTGCCCCGCGCGCTGCTGGCGCTGACCTATGGCGCGATGCTGGGCGCCTCGGGCGCGGCGATCCAGGCGCTGTTCGCCAACCCGCTCGCCTCTCCGGACCTTACCGGCACGACCAGCGGCGCGGCGCTCGGCGCGGTCGTCACCGCCTATATCTTCGGATTCGCCACGCCGCTGGCGCTTTCCGCTGGTTCCGTCGCCGGCGCCCTTGGAGCTCTGTTGCTGCTGCTCGCGCTGGCGGGGCGCAAGGCGGAGACGGCCACCCTGCTTCTCTCCGGGCTGGCGATCAGCGCGCTGGCCGGGGCATTGACGACGCTGGCGCTGGCGCTCGCGCCCTCCCCTTTCGCCTTTTACGATGCTTATGACTGGCTGATGGGGTCGCTCGTCGACCGCAGCCGGAGCCAGGCCGCCTTTGCCGGTATTCCGGCCTTGTTGTGCATCCTGTTGCTGCTGCGCCTGGCCGGGCCGCTCGACAGCCTGACGCTCGGCGAGGAGGTCGCGCTGTCGCTGGGCCACGATGTCGGCCGGATGCGGCTGTGGATCGTCTGCCTGACGGCGCTCGGCGTCGGCGCCTGCGTCGCCATCTGCGGGGCGATCGGCTTCGTTGGCCTGGTCGCGCCGATCTTCGCGCGCCGGCTGACGCGGGGACATCCGGGGCGGGCTATCCTGCCCGCCGCCCTGATCGGCGCGGTCCTCCTGCTCGCCGCCGACCTGGCGGTGAGGACGGCACCTCTCGGGCGGACCCTGCCGATCGGAGTCGTCACCGCCCTCCTCGGCGCGCCCTTCTTCCTGTGGCTGGTGGCGCATATGCGATGGAGGCTGATCCGATGACGCCGCTCGTCGCCGGCACCGGCCTCTTCATACCAGGCCGGCTGAAGGAAACCTCGCTCAGCCTGGCGGCCGGGACTTTGACCTGTCTGATCGGCCCCAATGGCAGCGGCAAGACCAGTCTGCTTCACGCGCTCGCCGGCATCGGGGGGCGGAGCGGCGGACTGCGTGTCGGAGATGTCGATCCGAGAACGCTCGGGCCGGGACAGAGATCGCTCTTCTGCGCCTATCTTCCGGCCTCCCGGGATATAAGCTGGCCGCTGACCGCCGCCGACGTCGTCGCGCTGGGGCTCACCGGTGGGAGCGAGCCGCATCGGGTCGCGGAGATGCTGGCGGCGCTCGATCTCACCGCCATGGCCGATCGCCGCATCGACCGGATGTCGACGGGCGAGCGCAGCCGGGTGCTGATCGCCCGGGCGCTGGCATCCCGGCCGAAGCTGCTGCTGCTCGACGAGCCGGTCGCGAACCTCGATCCGCTGTGGCAGCTAAGGCTGATGGACTATCTGCGGAACCTCGCCCGAACCGAGGGTAGCGCGCTGCTCGTCGCGATGCACGATCTGGAGCTGGCGCGTATTTATGCGGATCGGCTCATCATCATGCAGGACGGCGCCATCGCCGCGGACGGCGAGTCCGCCGAATTGCTCGACGGCCCGCATATTCCGGCGATCTTCGGAATCGAGAAAAAAGACGGCGCCTGGCGCCCCGTCTAGGCCGCCGGCGGGTCGGCGATCATCGCGGTGAAGTTCGCCTCAGCCGCGACCTTGCCATCGACCAGCGCCTTGCCGGCGAACTTGCAGACGGTCGAGCGCTTCTGCACGAACTCGACCTCGAGCCGAAGCAGGCAGCCCGGCTCGACCGGCACGCGGAACTTGGCGCCGTCGATGGCCATAAAATAAACGAGCTTGCCCGAACCGGCGAGACCCAGCGATTCGACCGCGAGGATGCCGGCGGCCTGCGCCAGCGCCTCGACGATCAGCACGCCGGGCATGATCGGCCGGCCCGGGAAATGCCCGTTGAAGAAATCCTCGTTGATCGTCACGGCCTTGATCGCCGCGATCGACCGATCGGGGATTATCTCCTCGACCCGGTCGACGAGGAGCATCGGATAGCGATGCGGCAGCGCCGCCATGACCCGCTTGACGTCGAGCGGACCCCGCTTCGACTCGGTGAGGGCGGCGCTACTGTCTTCGGACATTAGCGGCCCTGGGGCTGCGGCTGCTGGGGCTGGGCCTGCTGCGGCAACGGCGTCACGCTGACGCTCGGCAGCTGCTGGTTGAGCAGGGCCAGCACATCGGCGGTCACGTCGAGGCTCGGCGAGACGGCGAGCGTCGCGCCCTTGCCGATCGCGATCGAGGCGCCGCGCGACTGCATCACCTGGTTGATGATCGGCGTGAGGCGCTGGCCGATCTGCTGGTTCACGTGAGCCTCGATCGAGCGCAGATTCTGCTCGGTGCCGCTCAGTTCCCGGTTCGCGGCGGTTTCCCTGGTCTGATAGGCCTGGATCCGCGCTTCCAAAGCGGCGTCGGGATTGCCCTTGGCCGCGGTCAGCGCGGTCTGGATGCCCTGCGCTTCGGTCTGGAGCGGCTGGCGGAGCGCCGTCGCCCTCTGCTGAAGCTGCTGGAGCTGCTGCTGGATCTGTGTGCCGGCCGTCCGGCAGGCGTTGCACTCGGCCGAGACGCGCGCGATGTCGACGACCGCGACGATGGCGGGCGAAAGACGCTGGGCGGATGCCGCGGTGGGGATGGCGGCGGTGAGCACGGCCAGCGCCGCGCCGAAAGCGAATTTGTTCATCAAAATGCCGTTCCTACGTTGAATGTGAAGAGCTTCGTATCGTCACCCTCGGCGGTAATAAGCGCCTTGGCTATATCGATCCTGAACGGGCCGAAAGGTGAGTTCCAGTTCACGCCGAAGCCGACCGACACACGCGGCTTCATCGTGTCGCCGAGGAACACCTCCTTGAACGGCGCGCTGATCGCGAACCGGACGAGGTCGCTTCCGCCGGGACATTCCGCGCCCACCGGGATTGGCGTGATCACCGGCGAGGTGCCGCCGGTCGTGCACTGGCGAAGGCCATCCTCGTTGAGCACGTCGCGGAACAGCCGCGGATCGCCCGGCGGATAATCGTTGACGATCGGATCCTTGACCCCGAACAATGCGCCGACATCGACGAACACGGAAGGCCGAAGACCCAATTCGCGGCCGGAGGAGCCCAGCGGAATCTCTAGTTCGGCGCGTCCCAGATAATAAGCACGGCCGCCCAGAGCGTCGTCGGTGATCCGGTTCTTGTCGGTCGTCAGCTTCACGTTGATCACGTTGCCGTCGTCATCGAGCTCGAACTCGTAGGGAATGCGCTGGATGCGCGGTCCGACGCCACGAATGTCGAAGCCGCGAATCTGCGGCTCGCCAAGGAAGAATCGGTCGGTGAGGCGAACCGGATCGATGCCCTCTCCCCGGCTGTTCTCGAAGCTGTGGATGTAACCGCCTTCGAGGCTGGTCGAGAAGATGAAGCCGCTATCGCCGATCGGCCAGTATTTGGAGCCGTTGATGCGGGTGCGGAGATATTTGGTGCTGCCGCCGAGGCCGGCGAAATCCTGGCTGAGGACGACGCGGTTGCCGCGCGTCGGGCGGACACGGTTGTCGAGCGTGTCGTAGACCAGCGAATAGCCCGCCGACGAGGTTACCCGATCACCGATCGCATCGCACAGATAACGGCCGGCAAGGAGCGGTTCGCAGAATGGCGGGAGAGGGCCGGTGGGTCCGTCCGGATCGGTGAAATAGGTGCCGCGATCCAGGGAAATCTCATCGTAGCTGAGGCCGTAGCGCAGCGCCAGCGACAGGAATTCCGTCAACGGCACGCCGAGGCGGATCTGGCCGCCGGTGGTCACCTGTTCGTAGGTGGTGTTGCGCTCGCCGTTCCCGAGGAAGTTGAAGCTGCTATAGTCGCGGCGGTAGATGTCGCCGCCGATGGCGATGTTGCGGTCGAACAGATAGGGTTCGGTAAAGCCTAGCTCGACCGACTTGGAATAGCTCGAATAATTGACGGCGGCGCGCAGCTCCTGGCCCTTGCCCATGAAGTTGCGCTGCCGGATCGAGAGGTTGACCAGAAACCGTTCGAGGCTCGAGAAACCCGCCGAGACCTGAAGCTCGCCGGTCGACCTCTCCTCGACGTCGACGGCAAGCACGACCCGGTCGGGCGCCGATCCGGGCTGCTGCTCGATTTCGAGATTGTCCTGGAAAAACCCCAGCGACTGGATGCGGTCGCGCGAACGCTTGACGCGCAGGCTGTTGAAGGGGTCGCCCTCGGCCAGCCGGAACTCGCGGCGGACCACCTTGTCGCGGGTGACGGTGTTGCCGTTGATGTCGATCCGCTCGACATAGACACGCGGAGCATCGCCGATCTGGAAGGTGATATCCATCGTCAGATCGTCTTTGTTCCGCTCGAAATTCGGGCGGACATCGGCGAAGGCATAGCCGAACAGGCCGGCGGTCTCGGTCAGCGAGGTGACCGTGTCCTCGATCAGCTTGGCATTGTACCAGTCGCCGGCCTTCATCGGCAGCGTCTTCTGGAGCTCGATCGCGTTGAAATCGCGCAGTTCGCTTTCGACCGCCACGTCGCCGAATTTGTAGCGTTCGCCCTCTTCCACCACATAGGTGATGATGAAGTCCTGCTTGTCCGGCGTGAGCTCGGCGACCGCGGAGATGACACGGAAATCGGCATAGCCTTCGGTCAGGTAATATTGCCTCAATTTCTGCTGGTCGAAGGCGAGGCGATCGGGATCGTAGGTGTCGTTCGAGCTCAGGAAGCTCAGCAGGCCGCTCGTCTTGGTCGCCATTTCACCGCGCAGGTCGCCGTCCGAGAAGCGCTCGTTGCCGATGATGTTGATCTGGCGGACCTTCGATTTCGGCCCTTCCTGTATTTCGAAAACGAGATCGACGCGGTTCTGGTCGAGTTCGACGATCTTGGGCTCGACCGACGCGGCGAAGCGACCCTGACGGCGGTAGAGCTCGATGATGCGGGCGACGTCGGCTCGGACCTTGGAGCGGGTGAATATCTGGCGCGGCGCGAGGCGGATCTCGGGCGCTATCTTGTCTTCCTTCAACCGCTTGTTGCCTTCGAGGAGGATGCGGTTGATGACGGGATTCTCGCGCACCTCGACGGTCAGCGCGCCCGCGTCGTCGCGGATCTGGACGTCGGCGAACAATTCGGTGGCGTAGAGCGCGCGCAAGGCCTCGTCGAGACGCTCGCGCGTATAGGGCTCGCCGATGCGCAGCGCCATGTAGGAGAGGACGGTTTCGGGCTCGAGGCGCTGGTTGCCGGTGACCGCGATCGAACGGATGGTGCCGAGCGGCACGGGCGCCGAAAGCGGCCCGGTCTCGGCCGTGGCCGGCGCCGCGGTCGGGACCGTCGCGGCGGGGGCTGTCGCGGGTGCCTCGGCCGGCGGCGCGGTCTCGGGCGCGGCGGCCGCGTCCTGCGCATGAGCCGGCATTACCATTCCGCCGAGGACGGTGCCGACCAGGAGCGCGGAGCATAGCCGCCTGATATTGGAGTTTGCCTTGATCGCTGTCACGCGTCCCCGCCCTTTATACTTCATGGCCGGTTATCGCTCCGGCCCCTATCCCTGTCGAACATCGCCCTGCCCGAAGCCGGTCAGCCAATCAACCCGCCAAGCTTCGTCCAGACGCCAAAAGAAGCCAGATCGTTCAGAGTGACGAAGATCATCAAGGCGAGCAGCGCGGCAAGGCCGGTCCTGAACGCCCATTCCTGCGCTTCCGGCTTCAATGGTTTCCGTCTTACTCCCTCGACCAGATAGAAGAGCAGGTGGCCGCCATCGAGCAGCGGGATTGGCAACAGGTTGATGAATCCCAGATTAATCGAGATGACGGTCATGAACCAGAAGAACTCGACCCAGCCGAGGCTCGCCTGCTGGCCGGAATATTGCGCGATCTTCAGCGGCCCGCCCATTTCCTTGACCGAGCGTTGGCCGGTGATGATCTGACCGAGGCCGGTGACCATTGCCCGCACGGTATCGATCGTCTGGCTGACCGAAGCACCGAGGAGCGCGGGCGGCGCCAGCCGGGCATAAGTGGGCGGTCCCGACGTGACGCCAAGCGAGCCCAGGCGCGCCTCGTTGCCGAAGCTGTCGCGCGCGATCGTCTCGCCGGTGACGACCGGGATCCGCAGCCGCTCGCCGTCGCGCTCCACCGTGAACCGGATCGATTGCGCCGGGCGGAGGCTGACATAACCCTGGAGGTCGGCGAAGATCTCGATTCCGCGCCCGTCGGCGGCGACGATGCGATCCCCGGGACGAAAGCCCGCGCGGTCGGCTGCTCCCGCTTCGACGACGCCGTGCACCACCGCGGGCGTGGTCGGATAACCGATGGTCCCGAAGATCGCCATGAAGGCGAGGATGGCGAACAGGAAATTGGTCGCCGGCCCGGCCAGCACGATCAGGAAACGCTGCCAGAGCGGCTTGGCCTGGAAGGTCTCGGCACGCCGCTCGGGCGGCAGCGACAGCCATTCGTCGGTGGGGCTGCTCGCCGGGTTCATGTCGCCGGCGAACTTGACGTAGCCGCCCAAAGGCAGCCAGCCGATCTTCCAGCGCGTGCCGCGCCGATCGGTCCAGCCGCCGATCTCGCGGCCGAAGCCGATCGAGAAGGTCTCCGCCTTCACGCCGAACCAGCGGGCGACGAAATAATGGCCGAGCTCATGGACGAAGATGAGCGGCCCGATGACGAGCAGGAAGCTCGCGATCGTCATCAGGAGGCCGGGATCCGCTGCGGTCAAAGGCGATATTCTCCAACGAGTTCAACGGCGCGCCGGCGAGCCTCGGCGTCGATCTCGATCACGTCGTCGAGGGAGGCCGGCGCCGGCGGGGCGTAGCCCTCCAGCACCTGGCGCGCGATTGTGGCGATATCGAGGAAAGGAAGCCGGGAGTCCAGAAAGGATGCGACGGCTATTTCATTGGCGGCATTGAGGATTGCGGGCTTCGCCCCCTTTTCCCTCAGCACCTCGCGGGCGAGCGCCAAAGCCGGGAAACGCACCAGGTCCGGCTCCTCGAAATCGAGCCGCGCGACCGCGACCAGGTCGAGCCGCTGGCACGGCGTCTCCATCCGCTCCGGCCAGGCGAGGGTGTGGGCGATGGGGATGCGCATGTCCGGCGCGCCCAATTGGGCTAGGAAGGAGCCGTCGACATATTCGACCAGGCTGTGGATCACCGACTGCGGATGGACAACGACGTCGAACGCCTCGGCGGGGAGCGGGAACAGGTGGAAGGCCTCGATCAGTTCGAGCCCCTTGTTCATCAGGGTCGCGGAATCGACCGATATTTTGGCGCCCATCGACCAATTGGGGTGCGCCACGGCCTCGGCGGGAGTAACCGCGCGCATCTCCTCCAGGGTCCGGCTCCGGAACGGGCCGCCGCTGGCGGTGAGGACGACCCGACGAACCGAGCCCGGGCGCGCGCGATCGAAGCATTGAAAGACGGCGTTATGCTCGGAATCGACGGGCAACAAGGTGGCGCCGCTCTCGCTCGCCGCCCGGGTCATGACGTCGCCGGCCGAGACCAGTGCCTCCTTGTTGGCGAGAGCGACCGTCCTGCCCTGGCGAAGCGCCGCCATGACGGGACGAAGACCCGCGCAACCGACGATCGCCGCCATCGTCCAGTCGGCGCCCAAAGCGGCGGCCTCGACGATCGCCTCGTCGCCCGCCGCCGTCTCGACGCCGCTGCCGGACAAGGCGTCCTTCAGGGCGTTGTGGAGCGATGGGTCCGCGATGACGGCGCGCCGGGCGCCCACCCGCCTCGCGGCCGCGGCAAGCCCCTGTACGTCGCGCCGGGCGGTCAGCGCCAGCACGTCGAACCGGTTGGCATTGCGTTCGATCAGGTCCAGCGTCGATTGGCCCACCGAACCGGTCGCGCCGAGGATGGTGACGGTGCGCGCGCTCACCCCGTCCACAGGTCCGCCGCCAGGATCAGGAAGGTCGCCACGATGACCGGCAACAGCCCGTCGAGCCGGTCGAGCGCTCCGCCATGGCCGGGAAGGATGGTGCCGCTGTCCTTGACGCCGGCGCGACGCTTCAGCCAGCTCTCATAGAGGTCGCCGCCCTGGGCGATGACGCCCATCAGCCCGCCGAGGTAGAAGAAGGGCGCGCCGAGATCGAAATACCAGGCGGCGGCGGCGCCGAGCACGGCGGCGCCGACGATTCCGCCGAAGAGCCCCGCCCAGGTCTTGTTCGGGCTGATGCGCGGCGCGAGCTTCGGCCCGCCCAGGGAACGGCCGGCGAAATAGGCGAATATGTCGGTCGACCAAGTGACGATCATCACCCAGAAGGTAAGGCCGAACCAAGCCCAGTTGATCGCCAGCAGGGCGAAGGCGGGAATGGCGATGTAGAGGAAGCCGCCGATCATCGCTGTCCGCCGCGCGAGGAGGCCGAGCAGTAAAGCGAGCCCCGTCGCGATCACGAAGCCCGTCCAGGCGGGGCCGAAGCTGGCGCCGCTCAGCGCCTCGTCCATCATCTCGGCCGGGAACAGCCACTGCGCCGCGGCCAGGAGATAGGCGGCGAGCAACGCCGCGCCGAACGCGCCCCACAGGCGCGGCACCCGGTGCATGTCGACCCATTCGAGCAGCATCACCGCGGCCGCGATGGCGACCAGGATCCGGAACGGCCAGCCGCCCCAGTAGATAGCGAGGCAGGCCACGGCGACCATCGCCACGCCGGCGGCGAAGCGGGTCGGCAGGTCCGACGCGGGAATGGGATCCTCAGCGTCGCTCACAGGCCACCATAGCGACGCTCGCGCGCGGCAAAGTCGCCCAAAGCGGCGCGGAGCGCGTCGCCGTCGAAATCGGGCCAGAGCGTATCGACGAACAGCAATTCGGCATAAGCGGCCTGCCACAGGAGGAAGTTGGAGAGGCGATATTCGCCCGAGGTGCGGATGAGCAGATCGAGGGCTGGGAGGCCGGCCGTGTCGAGCGACGCGTCGATCGCCGCCTCGTCGATTTCGTCGGGGATGATCTCGCCGGCGGCCGCCCGACGCGCGAGGTCGCGGGCGGCCATCACTAGTTCGGTTCGCGCACCGTAATTGAGCGCGATCGCCAGGGTCATGCGGTCATTGCCGGCGGTCCTGGCGACCGCCTCGTCCACCATCCTGGCCACATCGGGCTGGAAGGCCTTGTGATCGCCCAGGATCCGGAGCCGGATGCCTTCGCGGTGGAGCGCGTTCAGCTCGGACCCGATGTAGAAGCGCAGCAGCCCCATCAGGTCGTTGATCTCGGCCTCGGGCCGGCGCCAGTTCTCGGATGAGAAAGCATAGAGCGTCAGGCACTCGACGCCCGCCTCCCCGGCCGCGCGGAGCACCTTGCGGGCCGCCTCGGCGCCCGCTTTGTGGCCGGCCGTGCGCGGAAGCCCCCTCGCCTTCGCCCACCGGCCGTTTCCGTCCATGATGATGGCGACGTGACGGGGCGTGGGGCGCCCCGGATCGGAGCCATCGACGTGACGGGGCGCGGGGCGCCCCGGATCGGAGTCATCGACATGCCGCGGCACCCCGCCGCCGGCGTGGTGCGTCGCGGGCGCGTCCGCGCTCCCCGGCCGCGGCGCCGCGCTGGCCGGGCGAGCGGTCACTGCTGGAGGATTTCCTTTTCCTTGGCGGCGGCGGCGGCGTCGATCTCGGCGACGGTGTCGTCGGTCATCTTCTGGACCTCGGTGCCAAGCCTCTTATGCTCGTCCTCGCTGATCTCGTGCTTCTTCTCGTCGGCCTTGAGGCTGTCCATTCCGTCGCGGCGGACGTTGCGGACGGCGACGCGCGCCTTTTCGGCATATTGGCCGGCGAGCTTGGCGAGTTCCTTGCGGCGCTCCTCGGTCAGGTCCGGGATCGGCAGCCGGATATTCTGGCCGTCGGTGATCGGGTTGAGGCCGAGGCCGGCCGAGCGGATCGCCTTTTCGATCGGCGTGACGTTCGACCGATCCCACACCTGCACGGAGAGCAGGCGCGGCTCGGGAGCGGACACCGTGGCGACCTGGTTGATCGGCATGTTGGCGCCATAGACCTCGACCACCACCGGATCGAGCAGGCTGACCGAGGCCCGACCGGTGCGAAGGCCGCCGAGATCGTGCTTCAGCGCCTCGACGGCGCCGTGCATACGACGCTGAATATCGGCTTTGTCATAGGCTGGCATCGCTCACTCTCCGGTTCAGTCCTGGTCGTTCTGCACGATCGTCGCTGTGCCTTCGCCGCTGAGCACCTTGGCGAGGTTGCCCTGCTCGCGGATGTTGAAAACGACGATCGGGATATTGTTGTCGCGGCACAAAGCGACGGCGCTGGCGTCCATGACGCGCAGGTCGTCGCTCAGCACCTTGTTGAAGCTGACGCTCTCGTAGCGCCGGGCGCCCGGCACCTTCTTGGGATCGGCATCGTAGACGCCGTCCACCGACGTGCCCTTGAACAAGGCGTCGCAGCTCATTTCGGCGGCGCGCAAGGCGGCGGCGCTATCGGTGGTGAAGAAGGGATTGCCGGTGCCGGCGGCGAAGATGACGATCCGGCCCTTTTCCATGTGCCGTTCGGCGCGGCGGCGGATGAAGGGTTCGCAGACCGTGTTCATCGGAATGGCGGACTGGACGCGGGTCTCGACGCCGATCTGCTCCAGCGCGTTCTGGACGGCGAGCGCGTTCATCACCGTCGCCAGCATCCCCATATAGTCGGCGCTGGTCCGGTCGAAGCCCTTGGCGGCGGCGGCGAGCCCGCGGAAGATGTTGCCTCCGCCCACGACGATGCAGAGCTCATGCTCACGGGCGACGCCGGCAATCTCCCCGGCGATGCGGCCGACCGTATCGGGATCGATGCCGAACTGGCCGGGGCCCATCAGGACCTCGCCCGAAAGCTTCAGCAGGATCCGGTTGAAGCGCGGGCGCGGCATGAAGGTGACTGGTCCGATCGAATGAATTCAGTGAAGGCGCGGTGCACCTTAGTTAGCGGTTGCGATGCTGCCAAGCCTTCCCCTCCCGCTTGCGAGAGGGGTTGGGAAGGGAATGTGCCTGAGCGACAGGCCCTCCCCTCGATCCCCTCCCGCAAGCGGGAGGGGAGATAGAGTTACGCGACCGGTTCCGGCTTGTTCGTGCCGGCGGCGGCGGCGACTTCGGCGGCGAAATCGCTTTCCTTCTTCTCGATGCCTTCGCCGAGCTGGAAGCGGGCATAAGCGGCGAGCGTCACGGGCGCGCCGATCTTCTTCGCCTCGGCGGCGACCACGTCTTCGATCCTGGTCTTGTTGTCCATCACGAAGATCTGGCTCATCAGCGCGTTTTCCTTGCGGAACTTGGCGATGGCGCCGTCGACCATGCGGGCGACGATGTCCGCCGGCTTGCCGGATTCGGCGGCCTTCTCGGACGCGATGGCGCGCTCGCGCTCGATCATGGCGGCATCGAGGTCGTCGCCGTTAAGCGCCAGCGGGTTGGCGGCGGCGATGTGCATCGCGAGCTGCTTGCCAAGCGCTTCGAGCGCGGCCTTGTCGCCGGTCGATTCGAGCGCGACCAGAACGCCGATCTTGCCAAGGCCCGGCGCGGCGGCGTTGTGGACATAGGAGACGACGACGCCATCCTTGACCTGAAGCAGGGCCGCGCGGCGCAGCGACTGGTTTTCGCCGATCGTGGCGACGTTCGCGGTCAGCACTTCGCCGACGGTGCCGCCACCCGGATATTGGGCGCGCGACAGCTCGTCGATATTGTCGCCGGTGGCGAGCGCGAGCTGGGCGACGTTGCGGACGAAATCCTGGAACTGCTCGTTCTTGGCGACGAAATCGGTCTCGCTATTGACTTCGACGACCGAGCCCATCGTGCCGAGGACCTGCACGCCGACCAGACCTTCGGCGGCGGTGCGGCCGGCCTTCTTGGCGGCTGCGGCGAGACCCTTGGTGCGCAGCCAGTCAATGGCGGCTTCCATGTCGCCGTTCGTTTCGTTCAGCGCCTTCTTGCAATCCATCATGCCGGCGCCGGTGCGCTCGCGCAGTTCCTTCACGGATGCGGCTGTGATCTCCGCCATTCTACTGATCCTTTCAATTTGCTCCCCTCCTGCTCGCGGGAGGGGCTGGGGGAGGGAATGTGCCTGAATGACAGCCCCCCCCCCTGGTCCCCTCCCGCAAGCGGGAGGGGATAAGATTCTCAGGCCTCCGCCAGCGCGGCTTCGGCCGGCGGCTCGTCCATCGCGCCGATGTCGACGCCCTTGGCGGCCTGGCCGCCCTGCTTGCCGGCGGTGGCCGCGTCCGCGACCGCGTCGCAATAGAGGCGGATCGCGCGGCTGGCGTCGTCATTACCCGGGACCGGGAAGGCGATGCCCTGCGGGCTGGCGTTCGAATCGAGGATCGCGACGACCGGGATGCCGAGCACGTTGGCCTCCTTGATCGCCAGCTCTTCCTTGTTCGCGTCGACGATGAAGATGACGTCCGGCAGGCCGCCCATGTCGCGGATGCCGCCGAGCGAAAGCTCGAGCTTGTCGCGCTCGCGGGTGAGCTGGAGGACTTCCTTCTTGGTGAGGCCGGCCGTGTCGCCGGAGAGCTGCTCCTCGAGGCTCTTGAAGCGCTTGATCGAGCCCGAGATCGTCTTCCAGTTGGTGAGCATCCCGCCCAGCCAGCGATGGTTGACGAAATGCTGGTTCGAACGGCGCGCCGCCTCCGCGATCGGCTCCTGCGCCTGGCGCTTGGTGCCGACGAACAGAACCTTGCCGCCGCTCGCGGTCGCCTGGCGCACGAAATCGAGCGCGCGGGCGAATAGGGGAACGGTCTGCGAGAGATCGATGATGTGGACCCCGTTGCGATCGCCGAAAATATACGGCTTCATCTTGGGATTCCAGCGGTGGGTCTGATGGCCGAAATGTGCTCCGGCCTCAAGCAGTTGCTGCATGGAAACGTCGGTCGACGCCATGTGATAGTCTCCTTCCGGTTAACCCTCTGCGGAACCGAGAGACCGCGACCCCAAAAGGATCGACAGCCACCGGTTATGATGGCTCCGCATGTGGAATGGACGCGCCCTTAGCCGGCCCGGCTCGTGAAATCAAGCATTGACAGTGAGGAACATATAGGGAACGACGGGGTCAACGGATCGTCCGGGCGGCACATTTGCCCGGCCGTGATCAAGTCAGGAGGAAAGCCGTGACTCATATCGCCGCCTCATTGTTCTTCAGCGTCATTCTGGTGGGAGCCTGCGCCATGCTGCATCTCCTGGTGAAGGAGCATTGGCAGGAAATGCTGACGGCGCTCGCCGGTAGTCCGGATGGTTTCAGGCCGAAGGTTCATCCGATGACGGCGCCGCCGGTCGGACGGCCCCGGCCCGCTGCTTCTTGACCCGGCCATAGGCATAGAGGCTGGCCGGGATCAGCGCCGCGTAGAGCATCGCCGAGAGGCTGAGCGCCGGCCAGGGCGCGGAGAAGAGCGCCGCGCCGAGCAAAGCGATGACGACGATCGCCCAGAGGCGGACGTGGCTCCGGAGCCGCAGCGACGTCCATGAGAATGTCGCGACGTTCGAGACCATCAGGAAGGCAACGAGCGCCGCCCATGGCGCCACCACCCAGGGTTCGCGGAAGATGTCCTGGCCCGTCCACAGCCAGAGATAGAGCGGCAGCAGCAGCAGGCCCGCCCCGGCCGGCGCCGGAACCCCGGTCAGGAAGCCGGCCGATTTGTGCGGCTGCTCCTCGACGTCGATGGCGGCATTGAAACGGGCGAGGCGAAGCGCGGCGCAGACCGCGTGGGCGAGCGCGAAAAGCCATAAATAGCGCGGATTTTCCTGCAGCGACCACAGATAGATGATGACCGCGGGCGACACGCCGAAGGCGATCACGTCGGACAGCGAATCGAGCTCGGCGCCGAACCGGCTCTGGCCGTTGAGCATCCGCGCGATGCGCCCGTCCATCCCGTCGAGAACGGCGGCGACGACGATCGCCAGCACCGCGAGCTCCCATTTGCCCTCGATCGCGAAGCGGACGCCGGTCAGGCCGAAGCATAAAGCGAGCGCGGTGACGGCGTTGGGCACCACCGCGCGGAGCGGAATGCCGCGCGGCCGCCGCTCCGGCCGCCTCACTGGCTGACGCCTTCGGGAATGTCGGCGACACCCGCCCGCGCGACGATCGTCTCGCCGGCGATGGCGCGCTGGCCGAGGATCACCTGCGGCGCGGTGCCGGCGGGCAGATAGACGTCGACCCGGCTGCCGAAGCGGATCAGGCCGACGCGCTGGCCGGTGGTGACGGTATCGCCGGGCTTGACCCAGGGAACGATGCGGCGGGCGACGAGCCCGGCGATCTGGGTGAATCCGATGCGCAGTCCGTTCGCGCCCTCGACCAGGATATGCTGCCGCTCATTATCCTCGCTCGCCTTGTCGAGGTCGGCGTTGAGGAATTTGCCGGCGATATAGACGACGCGCGTGATCGTGCCGGCGATCGGGGTGCGGTTGATGTGGACGTCGAACACGCTCATGAAAATGGAGACGCGCGTATAGAGGCCGTCGGCGAGGCCGTCCTCGCCGGTCAGCTCGCGCGGCGGCGGCACGGCGGCGATCATCGTCACCAGCCCGTCCGCCGGCGCGACGATCAGCCCTTCGCCCGTCGGGGTCGTCCGGATCGGATCGCGGAAGAAGGCGGCGACCCAGAGCGTCACTCCCAGCAGCGGCCAGCCGATCTCGTCGGAGATGTAGAAAAGGAACAAAGCGGCGATCGCGCCAGCGATCACCACGAATTTGCGGCCCTCGGGATGGACCGAGGGCCAGCGCCAGCGGACGTTGGTGGTGACGAGTTCCGGCTTTTCGAGCGATGTCATGCGCCGTCCTTTAGGCGGAGAGGCGGAGCGAGACAATGGCGGGCGCCCATCCGGTTGATTGGCGCGCTTTCACCGCCTACACCGCGCCCCAAATCACCCCTGACAAGGAAGCGCGACCCGGCATGGCCAAGATCAAAGTGAAGACGCCCGTCGTCGAAATCGACGGCGACGAGATGACCCGCATCATCTGGCAGTGGATCCGCGAGCGGCTGATTCAGCCCTATCTCGACATCGATCTCGTCTATTTCGACCTTGGCATCGAGAAGCGCGACGAGACCGAGGATCGCATCACCGTCGAGGCGGCCGAGGCGATCAGGAAGTACGGCGTCGGCGTCAAATGCGCGACGATCACGCCGGACGAGGCGCGCGTCGAGGAATTCGGCCTCAAGAAGATGTGGCGCTCCCCCAACGGCACGATCCGCAACATATTGGGCGGCGTCGTCTTCCGCGAGCCGATCGTGATCGACAACGTCCCCCGCCTCATCCCCGGCTGGACCGACCCGATCGTCGTCGGTCGCCATGCCTTCGGCGACCAGTATAAGGCGACCGACTTCAAGGTGCCCGGCCCCGGCAAGCTGCGGATGGTCTGGGAAGGCGAGAATGGCGATCGGATCGAGGAGGAGGTGTTCGACTTCCCCGCCTCCGGCGTTGCCATGGGCATGTACAATCTCGACGATTCGATCCGCGATTTTGCCCGCGCCAGCATGAATTACGGCCTGAACCGGGGTTGGCCGGTGTACCTGTCGACCAAGAACACCATCCTCAAGGCCTATGACGGCCGTTTCAAGGATATCTTCCAGGAGGTGTTCGATAGCGAATTCAAGGATAAGTTCGCCGAAGCGAAGATCGTCTATGAGCATCGCCTGATCGACGACATGGTCGCATCCGCGCTCAAATGGAGCGGCAAGTTCGTCTGGGCCTGCAAGAATTACGATGGCGACGTGCAGTCGGACCAGGTCGCCCAGGGCTTCGGCTCATTGGGCCTCATGACATCGGTCCTGATGTCGCCGGACGGAAAAACCATCGAGGCCGAGGCGGCGCATGGCACCGTCACCCGCCATTATCGCATGCACGAGCAGGGTAAGGCGACCTCGACCAACCCGATCGCGTCCATCTTCGCCTGGACCGGCGGGCTCAAATATCGCGGCAAGTTCGACGATACGCCCGAGGTCACCCAATTCGCGGAAACGCTGGAGCGGGTCTGTGTCGAGACCGTCGAAAGCGGCAAGATGACCAAGGATCTCGCGATCCTCATCGGCCCCGACCAGAGCTGGATGACCACGGAGCAGTTCTTCGAGGCCATCCGCGTCAATCTGGAGGCGGCGATGGAAACGGAGGCTGTCTGAGCCCGGCATCCGGCGAGCGGACATGCTCCGCCCGGATGCCGAACCCGAGGAATGCCGCGGGCAAACGTCGCAGGATGGGGAAACGGTCGAGCAGCCTTATCGCAAGGATCGGCTTGACCGGCCCCGTCGGATTGGCGAGCAGCCGGCCGATGATCCGGCGCTGCGCCATCTTCTGAAAGCCCTGGATGGCGCGCACAGCGAGCCGGCGGCGCCGTTCGACCATGCGCAACAAAGGGGTGACGTCCCTCCCCTCCGCCATCGGGCCCGCGAGGATGTTGGCGGCGGCGACCGCGTCCTGGATGGCCACGTTGATGCCGACGCCGCCGATCGGCGACATGGCATGGGCGGCGTCGCCGATGACCAGCAGGCCGGGCGCATCCCAGGTCGTGAGCCGGTCGAGCGCGACGGTGAGCAATTTGACGTCGTCCCAGCTCTGGATCGCGCCGACATTGGCCGCCGCCATGGGCGCCACGCGGGCGACGTCGGCGCGAAAGGCGTCGAGCCCCCGGGCGCGCACGGCATCCGCCTCGCCCTTGGTGAATACGTAGGCACATTGCCAATAATCGCCGCGGTCGATCATGGCGATGATCCGGCCGGAATCGAAGATGCCGGTCGTGTCGTTGCCGGGCGTTCGTTCCTTGGGGATGCGGAACCAGAAAACGTCCATCGGCGCGCCAAGGTCTTCGACCGGCAGTCCCGCCTTGCCGCGCAGGATCGAGCGGCGCCCGTCGGCGGCGATGACGAGCTTCGCGCGTATGTCTCCGGTGGCGCATTCGACGCCGACGACCCGGTCGCCGGACCAGAGGAGATCGTTCGCTTCCGTTCTCATGCGAAGCGTGAAAGACGGATAAAGCCGCGCCTCGTCGGCGACGAAATCGAGAAACTCCCATTGCGGCATCATCGCGATGAAATTCCAGCGCGGGTCGAAATGGGAGAGGTCGGCGAGCTCGAGCGACTGGCCGCCGATCAGGCCGGTGACGTCATGGACCTTGTCATGAGGGCGAGCGAGCAGCCGATCGAGCAGGCCCAGCTCGGAGAAGAGCCTGAGCGTGGAGGGATGGACGGTGTCGCCGCGAAAATCGCGCAGGAAGTCGGCATGTTTTTCGAGCACGACCGTTTGCACACCGGCCCGCGCGAACAGCAGCCCAGCCATCATCCCGGCCGGGCCGCCTCCGACGATGCATAAATCGGTTTCTTGCGCCGCCATGGCTGACAATCGCGCGATTTGCGGCATAAAGGCAATATGACCATCCATTTCCAGGCTACCGGCGACGCGCTATCGAGGCCCGCGTGACGTCGAGGATCACCGGACGGCGCAAGGCGACGCTCGAAGTGCGGCAGGCGCGGCCCGCCGACGCTCCGGGCATCGTCGCTCTGGTCGACCGGGTCTATGGCGAGCGCATGTCCAGCTACAGCCGGGGCATGATCCGGGCGCAGGTCAACAATTACCCCGAAGGTCAGTTCGTCGCCCTCTATGAGGGCACGATCGTCGGCTATTGCGCCTCGATGCGGCTCGACGAAAGGCTGGCCCTGTCGCCGCACAGCTGGGAGGAAATCACCAATGACGGCTTCGGATCGCGCCACGATCCGACCGGCGACTGGCTCTACGGCTACGAGATGTGCGTCGATCCCAAGCTGCGCGGCGTCCGCATCGGCCAAAGGCTCTACGACGAGCGCAAGGCGCTCGCGGAGCGGCTGGAGCTGAAGGGCATCGTCTTCGGCGCGCGCATGCCCGCCTTCGCGCGCAGCCGCCGCAGGGTGACGGGACCGGAGGATTATCTGGATCAGGTGCTGGCGGGGACGATCCGCGACCCGACGATCGGGTTCCAGCTGCGCAACGGATTCGAGCCGATCGGAATACTCAAGGCCTATCTGCCGGAGGACAAGCAGTCGGCGGGCTTCGCCGCCCACATGGTCTGGCGCAATCCCTATGTCGATCCCGACGAGCCGCCCAAATTCCGCGTGCCCCGCGATGTCGAGAGCGTCCGCCTCGCCACCTGCCAGTTCCAGGCGCGGGCGGTGAAGAATTTCGAGGAGTTCGTCCACAATGTCGAATATTTCGTCGACATCGCATCGGATTACCGATCGGACTTCATAGTCTTTCCCGAACTCTTCACGCTCCAGTTGCTCGCCTATGAGAAGGAGCATCTGACGCCGATGGAGGCGATCGACCGCCTCACCGACCATAGCCCCAGGCTCACCGCCGAGCTGTCGCGGATGGCGCTCAGGTACAATATCAACATCATCGGCGGATCGCACCCGACCCGCACCGACGACGGCGACATCCAGAACGTCGCTTATGTGTGCCTCCGCGACGGATCGGTCCACGCCCAGGAGAAGATCCACCCGACGCCCAACGAGCGTTACTGGTGGAAGATCAAGGGCGGCGACCGGATCGACGCGATCCAGACCGATTGCGGCCCGATCGGCGTCCTCATCTGCTACGATTCGGAATTTCCCGAACTCGCCCGCCGGCTGGTCGACGAGGGCGCGCGGATCATCTTCGTCCCCTTCTGCACCGACAGCCGCCAGGGCTATCTGCGCGTCCGCTATTGCAGCCAGGCCCGCGCGATCGAGAATCAGTGCTTCGTCGTCCTGTCCGGCAATGTCGGCAATTTGCCCAATGTCGACAATATGGACATCCAGTACGCCCAGAGCTGCATCCTCACCCCGTGCGATTTCCCCTTCGCGCGCGATGGCATCGCCGCCGAGGCGAGCGAGAATGTCGAGACCTTGACGATCAGCGACGTCAACCTCGCCGACCTCACCTGGGCGCGGGCGGAAGGGACCGTCCAGAATCTCGCCGATCGCCGGTTCGACCTCTACCGCATCGCCTGGACCCGCAATCCGACCGGCGAGCGCCCCCCTGCCCCGCCCCCCACGAGTGGAACTGACACGCCCGGCGGCGGATAACCTACTTCACCGCCCGCGCCTGCTCGATCATGCGCTTGGCGATTTCCTTCTCTCCCATGATCGCACGGTCGGCGCCGCGCGAGAGCAGATAATCGACCTCGGCGTCGGAATAAGCCCGCGCGACGATGCGCAGGGAAGGATTCATCGCGCGCGCCTGTTCGACGATCTGCCCGGCCTCGAACGTCTGCGGGATTGCGACGAAAAGAAGCCTCGCATCCTTCAAGCCGGCTTTGGCCAGCATCTGGGGATTGGCGGCGTTGCCTATGACCAGCTCCGCCTTGTCGGGGTCGGGTAGATTGTCGGCATCGGATTGGACCTCCACGATTTTCGGTCGCTCGCCTTTCTCGATCAGCCCCGCCGCGACAAGCGAACCGACATGGCCGTAGCCGATCACGACCGCATGGCCGCTCGTCCGGGAATCGGCCTCCGCGGCATCGACGGCGGCGGCCTCGGCCGGGCTCTCCATCTTGCGCGAGAAGCGGCCGACGGCGGTGAACAGCAAGGGATTGATCAGGATCGAGATGATCGCGCCGGCCAGGATGAGGTCGCGGGCGTCGTCGGCCAGAACGCCGAGATAGGTGCCGAGCGCCGCCAGAATGAAGGAGAATTCGCCGATCTGCGCCAGGCTGACGGCGATGGTGAAGGCGGTGCGTCGCGGCCGGCCGAACGCCACCACGATCGCGTAGGCGGCGGCCGACTTGCCGACGAGGATGATGAGCAAGGTGGCGAGGAGCGGCAGCGGATCGGTGAGCACGATCGACGGATTGAACAGCATGCCTACGGAGACGAAGAACAGGACCGCGAAGGCATCGCGCATCGGCAGCGTTTCCTCGGCCGCGCGCTGGCTTAACGGCGATTCGGCGAGGATCATGCCGGCGAAGAAGGCGCCGAGCGCGAAGGAGACCCCGAACAGCTTGGCCGCGCCATAGGCGACGCCCAGAGCAATCGCGAGAACCGCCAGCCGGAACAATTCGCGCGAGCCGCTATGCGCCACCCGGTGCAGGATGGTCGGAACGAGGCGCCTTCCGACGATCAGCATGAAGGCGATGAAGCCGGCGACCTTGGCGATCGTGACAAGCAGCGTGACGCCGATGCTGGTGCCCGCGTCGGCGCCCGCGACAAAGGCGGGCAGCAGGACCAGCGCCAGCACCATCACGAGATCCTCGACAATCAGCCAGCCGACCGCGATCCTGCCGCGTTCGGTGTCGAGAAGATTGCGGGTCTGGATGGCGCGGAGCAGCACCACGGTGCTCGCCACCGACAGGGCGAGTCCGAAGACCATGCCGCCGGCAAGCGACCAGCCCATCATCTGACCAAGGCCCATGCCGAGCAATGTCGCGACCGCGATCTGCACGAGGGCGCCCGGTATCGCGACCCGGCGGACGGACATGAGGTCCTTCACCGAAAAGTGCAGGCCTACGCCGAACATCAGCAGAATCACGCCTAGCTCGGCGAGCTGGTTGGCGAGCCCCTGGTCGGCGACATAGCCGGGCGTGAATGGGCCGACCACGACCCCCGCCAGCACGTAGCCGACCAGCGGCGAAACCCTGAGGCGCACGGCGAGCGCGCTGAAGACGAACGCCAGCACCAGGCCCGCGACAATCATGGCGATCAAGGGCGTCGCGTGCTGCATGCTCTCTCCTCTGCTCGTGGCCGCGGAACCCTTAAGTTCTGAAATCCCGATTTGCGAGCGGGTCGGGATTAGTTCTGGAATTACGAGAATTGTTCCCGCAGGAAAGCGGCATGGCGTTGCACATGGATTCCCACGCATTCAGCGATTCACTGGTAATATTGGGCGCGGCGGGGCTGGTCATTCCGGCCTTCGCCAGGTTCCGCGTCAGTCCCGTTATCGGGTTCATCCTGGTGGGCCTGCTGGTGGGACCGGCGGGGCTGGGGACAATGGTCGACCGGTTTCCCTGGCTCTATTACATCACCATAACCGAGCCGGAATCGATCGCGCCGTTCGCCGAGCTCGGCATCATCCTCCTGCTCTTCTCGATCGGCCTCGAACTCTCATTCCGCCGCCTGTGGACGATGCGGCGGCTGGTCTTCGGCCTCGGTGCGACGGAATTGCTGGTCGCGGGCGGGCTGATCGGGGTGGCGCTCCACCTGCTCGGCCAGAATTGGGCGGGCGCGCTCGGCCTGGGCTTCGCGCTCGCTTTATCTTCCACCGCTTTGGTGCTGCCGATGGTCGGTACGACCAGCCCGGTTGGGCGAAGCGCCTTTTCGATGCTCCTGTTCGAGGATCTGGCGCTGGTGCCGATCATCTTCGCGCTCGGCGCGCTGGCGCCGTTCGCCGCCGCGGAAGGCTGGGACGGGCTGGCGCGGACATTGTGGCTGGGCGGGCTCACGGTCGGCGCGATGCTCGTGCTCGGCCGCTTCGCTTTGCCGCCGCTGTTCGCGCAGGCGGCGCGGACCAAGAGCCCTGAGCTTTTCCTGGCGGCGAGCCTGCTGGTCGTCATCCTCGCCAGCATCGCGACGACCGCGGTGGGCCTGTCGCCCATCGTCGGGGCGCTGCTGGCCGGCCTGCTGATCGCGGAGACCGATTACCATACCGAGGTGGAGGTCATCACGGCGCCGTTCAAAGGCCTCGCGCTCGGCGTGTTCCTGATCACGGTGGGGATGAGCCTCGACGTGAGGCTGATCCTCGCCAACTGGCCGAGCCTGCTCGCGGCGGTGATCGGCGTGGTGGCATTGAAGGCGGTCGTCACCGGGGTCGCTCTCAGGATGAGCGGCGCCCGGCGCGGCGTTGCCGCCGAGACGGGGCTGCTCATGGCCTCGCCGTCCGAGACGACCCTGATCGTCCTCGCCGCCGCCAGCGCGGCGCAGCTCATCCAGCCGGAGACCGCCGCTTTCTGGCAGATCGTGACCGCGATCGGCCTCACCATCACGCCGCTCCTCGCCCATCTCGGGCGAATGGCGGCCCGGCGGGTAGACCTTCAAGCGGATGTCGATCTGCCCGCGTTGGGCGTGGAGGGCAAAGACGCGGTGGTCGTCATCATCGGCTTCGGCCGGGTCGGACGGCTGGTGGCGGAGATGCTGTCGGTCCACGGCCGCGCCTATATCGCAGTCGATTCCAGCGTCGACACGGTCGCCGCCGCGCGCCGCGAAGGGTATCCGGTCATGTTCGGCGACATCTCCCGGCCGGGCCTGGTCGACAAATTGAAGCTCGGCCAGGCGAGCGCGCTCGTGCTGACGATGGACGAGCCGGTGCTCTCGATACGGCTGGTGAGGAAGGCGCGCGGCTGGTGCCCGGACCTCACGATCGTCGCCCGCGCCCGCGACTCACAACATGCAGCCGACCTCTACAAAGCGGGCGCGACCGACGCCGTGCCGGAAACGCTGGAATCCTCGCTTCAGCTGTCGGAGGCGGTGCTGGTCGACCTCGGCATCGCGATGGGGCCGGTGATCGCCTCGATCCACGACAAGCGCGCGGACTTGAGGAAGGAGATCATGGAATTGGGCCAGCTCAACAAGGAGCCCCCGATCCAGCGCCGGCGGCTGCGCGACGCGCTCAAGCCGCAATCGTCTCCCCGCTGAGCGCTTTGCGCACGGCGTCGAGCGCCGCCTGCGCTCTCGCGCCATCGGGGCCGCCGCCCTGGGCCATGTCGGGCCGGCCGCCCCCGCCCTGGCCGCCGACTTCGGCGACAGCCTTGCGGACGAGGTCGACGGCGTCGCGGGCGCCGGTGAGATCATCGGTGACGCCCACCGCGACGGTGGCGCGGCCACCATTGACGGCCACCAGAGCTACCACGCCCGAGCCGACGCGCTGCTTGGCTTCGTCGACCAGGCCGCGCAGGCCCTTCGGGTCGAGCCCTTCGATCACCTGGCCGATGAAGCCGTGGCCGCCGACCTGCTCGGGACCTGACGCCTCCGCCGCGCTCCCGCCGCCCAGCGCCAGCGCCTTCTTCGCCTCGGCCAGTTCGCGTTCGAGACGCCGCCGCTCGTCCAGCAGGGCGGCGACCCGGGCGGGCACCTCCTCCGGCGTTGCCTTGAGCGCCGAGGCCGTTTCCCTGAGGCGATCCTCGCGCGACGTCAGCCATAAGCGGGCCGCTTCCCCGGTCAGCGCCTCGATCCGCCGGACACCCGATGCGACGGCGCTTTCGGAGACGATCTTGAAGAGGGCGATGTCGCCCAAAGCGGAGACGTGGGTGCCGCCGCACAATTCGACCGAGTAACTGGCATCACCGCCCCGGCCCATCGAAAGCACACGGACCTCGTCGCCATATTTCTCGCCGAACAGGGCTATCGCGCCAGCGGCGATCGCCTCGTCCGGAGTCATCAGCCGGGTGGTGACTTGGTCATTCTCGCGGATGTGGCGGTTCACCTCGGCTTCGACGGCTTCGATATCCTCGGGTGTCAGCGCCTTGGGATGGGAGAAGTCGAAGCGGAAGCGGTCGGGCGCGACCAGGCTGCCCTTCTGGGTGACATGGGTGCCGAGCCGATTGCGGAGCGCCGCGTGGACCAGATGGGTCGCCGAATGGTTGGCGCGAACGCGGGCGCGGCGCTCGGCGTCGACTTCGAGGCGCACCGCGTCGCCGACCCTCAGCGTGCCCGCTTTGACGGTCGCGCGATGGGCGTGGAGTCGCCCGAGCGGCTTTGACGTGTCGGACACGTCCGCCCGCAGGCCGCTGTCGTTGCGGATAAGTCCGGCATCGCCCATCTGGCCGCCGCTCTCGCCATAGAACGGCGTCTGGTTGGCGATCACGACGATCTCGTCGCCTTCGCCCGCGCTCTCGACGCGGACCCCGTCCTTCACCAGAGCCAGCACCTGGCCCTCGCCTTCGTGGCCGGAATAGCCGGTGAATTCGGTCGAACCATATTGCTCGGCTATGTCGAACCAGAGATCGTCGGAGGCCTTGTCGCCCGACCCCTTCCAGGCGGCGCGGGCGGCGGCCTTCTGCTCGGCCATGGCGGCGTCGAAGCCGGCGCGGTCGACGGCGAGGTCCTGGGCCCTCAGCGCGTCCTCGGTAAGGTCGTAGGGGAAACCGAACGTATCGTAGAGCTTGAACGCGGTCGCGCCGGGAAGGGTGTCGCCCGAGTCCATCCCGGCGGTGGCCTCGTCGAGCAGGCGCAGGCCCTTGTCGAGCGTCTGGCGGAAGCGCGTCTCCTCCAGCTTCAGCGTCTCCGCGATCAGCGGTTGCGCCCGGACCAGTTCGGGATAAGCGGCGCCCATCTCGGCCACCAAAGCCGGCACGAGCCGGTGCATGAGCGGCTCGGCGGCGCCGAGGATATGGGCGTGCCGCATGGCGCGGCGCATGATCCGGCGGAGGACATAGCCCCTGCCCTCATTGGCCGGAAGCACCCCGTCCGCGACGAGGAAGCCGGACGCGCGCAAATGGTCCGCGATGACGCGATGGCTCGCCTGCCTGTCGCCGGTGGTCGCCGTCTTCGTGAGCTCCCCGCTCGCCTCGATCAGCGCCTTGAACGTGTCGGTGTCATAATTGTCGTGGACGCCCTGCAGCACGGCGGCGATCCGTTCCAGGCCCATGCCGGTGTCGATCGACGGCTTGGGCAGATCCCGGACGATCTCATTGTCCTCCTGCTCGAACTGCATGAAGACGAGGTTCCAGATCTCGACGAAGCGGTCGCCGTCCTCGTCCGGCGAGCCCGGAGGGCCGCCGGGGATATGATCGCCATGGTCGTAAAAGATTTCGGAGCAGGGTCCGCACGGGCCGGTGTCGCCCATCGCCCAGAAATTGTCCGAGGTGGGAATGCGGATGATGCGGCTTTCGGGAAGGCCGGCGACCTTCTTCCACAGGTCGAACGCTTCGTCGTCATTGTGGTAGACAGTGGCGGTCAGTCGATCCGGATCAAGGCCCCATTCCTTGGTCAGCAAGGTCCAGGCGTGGTGGATCGCCTGTTCCTTGAAATAATCGCCGAACGAGAAATTCCCCAGCATTTCGAAGAAGGTATGGTGGCGCGCGGTATAGCCGACATTGTCGAGATCGTTATGCTTGCCGCCCGCGCGGACGCATTTCTGGCTCGACGTCGCGGTCGAATAGGGGCGCGTCTCGAGGCCCGTGAAGACGTTCTTGAATGGCACCATGCCGGCGTTGACGAACATCAAGGTGGGATCGTTGTGCGGCACCAGAGGTGCCGACGGAACGATCCGATGTCCCTCGCCCCCGAAATAATCGAGGAAGGAGCGGCGGATGTCGTTGGTCGATGTCATGGGCGCGATTTAGGCGAGGCCGGCCAAGCGGGCAAGCGGCGTCGCCCGCCTCAATAGCCGGGCCTGTTCTCCACCGGCTCGTCCTCCCGCGCGATTCCATATTCGGCGGCCGGCGGGTCGTTCTCCAGGACGGCGGAGACCGCGAGCAGATGGGCCTCGCGTTCCTGCTCGCTGACCGGATAATGCGCGTATCGCCGCACCAGCTCTCGCTCCTCCGTCAGCGCATCCGGGCCAGTCTCCGCTTCATAGGCGACCGTCTCCACCACCGGGATTTCCGGCGGCGCCCACGCGCTCGCGACATAGGCGTCGACGCCGCCTTCATATCCCGGCGCCGGATCTTGCCGGCGAGCGGAGCAGCGGGTGCAGCCTGTTCCCAACGGTGCATCGGGGTCCGTGAACCGACCGACATCGACAGGTTCGGGATCCGGAACTCCCTGCGGCGTCAGGGCGGCGTAGGAATGGGTGCCCTGCGGATCGGTGAAATAGAAAGGATCGATGTCGTTGACGGCGGCGCGGCCGAAATGAACGCCGAGCCCCACTCCGGCCAGCGTCAGCAAGACCAGCATCGGCAACGTCCTGGCATAATGCACGAAGCGCAACTCCCCTCGTCACAGGGACCGGCATGCTCCTCCTCCGGCCCGTCCGTGTCAAACCCGCGAGGCGCCGGGAGCGTTCCAAAGTCGGGCCGGGCCGCATTTTCACCCCCTTGCGCTTCGCGGCATATGGGAGGACGTTGGCGGCTTGGCGCGGACGCGCTCTTCAGCGGGCTCGCGCAGCGGAACCTTAAGGAGAGGATCATGCCGGAAAGATCGGTTGGCACCAGAAGCATCGCGCTCGTCGGCCCGGGCGGCGCGGGCAAGACGAGCCTCGCCGAAGCCTTGTTGTTCGCCGCCGGCAAGCTCGACCGACAGGGCGCTGTCGGCAATGGCGGCAGCGTCGGCGACGCCAGTCCCGAGGCCCGCGCCCGCGGCGGCTCGACCGAACTCAACCTGATGCATTTCGATTTCCTCGGCGACCGCTTCGCTTTGCTCGACTGCCCGGGATCGATCGGCTTCTCGGCCGACGGCGCGATGGCCGTCGCCGCGGCCGACCTGGCTCTGGTGGTCGTCGATCCCGAGCCCGACCGCGCCCTCCTCGCCGAGCCCGCGTTGCGGCAGCTGGAAGCGCTCGGCATCCCTCACGCCATCTTCGTCAACAAGATCGACCAGGCGCGCGGCGGCATCCGCGACCTGCTCGAGGCGCTGCAGCCGATGAGCGCCTCGCCGCTCATCGCGCGCCAGATACCCATTCGAGAAGGCGAGAAGGTGACCGGCTTCGTCGACCTCGCGCTCGAACGGGCGTTTCACTATCGCCCCGGCAAGCCGTCGGAGCAGACCGAGATACCGGCGAGCCTGGCCGAGCGCGAGGCGGCGGACCGGTTCCACATGCTGGAACAACTCGCCGACCATGACGATGCCTTGCTCGAACAATTGCTGATGGACGAGACCCCGGACCTTCCGACCGTGCTCGCCGATCTCGCCCGCGAGACGCGCGAGAATCTGGGCGTGCCGGTATTGTTCGGATCGGCCCTCAACGGCTTCGGCATAAGGCGGCTGCTGAAGGCGCTGCGGCACGAGGCCCCGGGTCCCGCAGCGGCCGCCGAAAGGCTGGGCGCGAAGGATGGCTGCGCCTTCGTCTTCAAGGTTTCGCATGGCGGCGCGATGGGCCGGCTGGCGCTCGCCCGTGTGTTCGGAGGCGCGCTCAGCGAGGGCGCCGAGCTGACCAACGCCGACGGCGATCCGGTGCGGATCGGAACCCTGTTCGCCGTGCAGGGGGAGAAGACGGCCAAGGTGTCGAAGGCCGAAACGGGCGACGTGGTGGCCATCGCCAAGGCCGAACCGGTCGGCGCGGGCCAGTGGCTCAGCGCGGGAAAACCGGCCCCTTCGCCCGAGGTCGAACTGCCGGCCAGCAATTACGTGCTGGCGATCGCGACCCGCGACCGCAAGGACGACGTCCGCCTCTCCACGGCGCTGCACAAATTGGTCGAGGAGGATCCTTCGCTCCACTGGGAGCAGGATGAGGCCCTGCACGAGACCCGCCTCAGCGGCGTCAGCGACGAGCATCTGAAGGTCACCATCGCCCGGCTGAAGCGGCGCTACGGCGTCGCCGTCGATTCGAAGCCGCCGACGGTCGGCTACAAGGAGTCGATCCGCAAGGAGGTCACCCAGCGCGGGCGGCACAAGAAGCAGTCCGGCGGCCACGGCCAGTTCGGCGACGTCGTGATCGAGCTCAAGCCGCTCGCGCGCGGCGAGGGTTTCCGCTTCGACGAGCGCATCCACGGCGGCGCGGTGCCGAGACAATATATGTCCGCCGTCGAGCAGGGCGCGCGCGACGCGACGTTGAAGGGGCCGCTAGGCTTCCCGGTGGTCGATGTGGCGGTGACCCTGACCGACGGCAGCTACCACAGCGTCGACAGCTCCGAGCTTGCCTTCCGCACCGCGGGGCGGATCGCGGTCAGCGAAGCGCTGGCGGCGGCGGCGCCGCATCTGCTGGAACCGGTCCACAGGATCGTCGTGACGACACCGGGGAATGCGACCTCGCGAATCACGTCGGCCATCTCGAGCCGGCGGGGGCAGATGCTCGGCATGGCCCCGCGCGAAGGCTGGTCGCGGTGGGACCGGATCGAGGCCCTGATGCCCGAATCGGAGCTTCGCGGCCTGGATGCCGAGCTGCGTTCGCTGAGCCAGGGGCTGGCGAGCTATGAAGCCGAATTCGACCATCTGGCCGAGCTCAACGGCAAGCTCGCTGACGAAGTCGTCCAGCAGGTGCTCGAACCGGCATAGCGGTCCCGGTCGCTAGCTCGGATGCGCCTCGGCGATCGGCGTTTCCTCGATGGGCGTCAAAGGCACATCCTCCTCGCCGCGCGAGATGACGACGGCGGCGGTGAGGTCGCCGGTCACGTTGAGCGTCGTGCGGCACATGTCGAGGAATCGGTCGACGCCGAGGACGAGGCCGATGCCCTCCGGCGGCACCCCGACCATGCCGAGGATCAGGGCCACCACCGGCAGCGAACCCGCCGGCACGCCCGCCGTGCCGATGCCGCCCAGGATGCAGACCAGGAGCACCATCGCCTGCTGCACCAGGGTCAGCTCGACACCGAAGAACTGGGCGAGGAAGAGAACGGTGACGCCCTCGAAGATGGCGGTGCCGTTCTGGTTGGCGGTGGCGCCGATGGTGAGGACGAAGCGCGACACGCGCGACGGAAGATGCAGCCGCTCGTCGGCGACCCGCAGCGCGGTCGGCAGGGTGGCGTTGGACGAAGCGGTCGAGAAGGCCATGACCATCGCTTCCTGGCTCTCGCGGAAAAAGTGGATGGGGGACATCCTGCCGAGGAAGCGCAGCGCCAGCGGATAGGTGACGAACATGTGGATGCCGAGCGCGAGCAGAACGACGCCGACATAGGCGCCGAGCCGCACCAGCAGATCCCAGCCGAACACCGCCGCCAGATTGAACATGAAACAGGCGATGGCGATCGGCGCGAGGCGGATGACGATGCCGATGAGACGCATCGTGACGTGGAAGATACCCTCGATCGTCTCCTGGAGACGCTGCGCGGAGGGGGTGTTAACGAGCAGCAGCCCGATACCGAAAAAGAGCGCGAAGAACATGATCGCCAGGATGTCGTTCGCGGACGCGGCGGCGAAGACGTTGCTGGGAATGATGTTGAGGAAGGCGGAGACCCCGGAAGGCGTGTCCGCGCTGGCGGAAACGATCGCGCCCGCCCCTTCGCGGGCGTCGGCGAGCAGAGTTTGGGCGAGCGCGGGATCGACGCCGGCGCCGGGCTCGAAGATATTCACCACGGCAAGCGCGATGACGACCGCCACCGACGAGATGGCGACGGTAAAGACGAGCGTCTTGATGCCGACCCGCTTCAGCGACCGCACGTCGCCCATTTCCGCGATGCCGACGACGAGGGCCGAAAAGAGCAGCGGGATCACCAGCATGAACAGCAAGCGGAGGAATATCTGCCCGATGGGGCCCGTCACATAAGTGGTGACTGCATCCACCCAGGGGGCTCCGGGCGAGGTGACGTGCGCGATCAGGCCGACGACCAGGCCGACGATGAACCCGATCAGCATCTTCATTTGCAGCGACACGGCGCGGCGCTCTTCAATGGTCGTCAAAAATCCCTCCTCATGCGCCTTTGGCGGACGCTTGTTATTCGGGGCGTCCGCCGACGACAAGCCGGCTGCGCCCTCTCAATCTCTCGCCCGCGCAGCCCGTTAGCCCAGCGGCCGATCCAGCGACGGCGGCGGCTCCGAGAAATAGACCGGGCCAGCCTCCGTCATATGGAAACAGTCTTCGAGCCGTATGCCGAACTGGCCGGGAATGTAGATGCCCGGCTCGTTGGAAAAGCACATTCCCGGCGCCAGCGGCGTCGTCTCGCCGCGGACCAGGTTGACCGGCTCGTGGCCGTCGAGGCCGATGCCGTGGCCGGTGCGGTGCGACAGGCCGGGCAGCTTGTAATCGGGGCCGTAGCCGAGCTTCGCATAATAAGCCCGCACCGCATCGTCGACCGTGCCGGCGGGAACGCCGACGCGCGCCGCTTCGAACGCGATCCGCTGCCCCTCGTGCATCTGGTTCCAGACTTCGCGCTGGCGGGGCGCGGGATCGCCGAACACGAAGGTGCGGGAGATATCCGACTGATAGCCTTCGACCGCGCAGCCGCAGTCCATCAGCACGATTTCGCCGTCGCGGACCATTTGCGGCTTGCCGCTGCCGTGCGGGTAGGCGCTGGCCTCGCCGAGCAGGACGAGAGCGAATTCCGGGCGGCCGCCCAGCGCGGTGGTCGCCGCATTCATGATCGCGCTTATGTCGGCGGGCGTCATGCCGCGTTCGATGCGCGGCCGGGTGTGGCGATAGGCGGCGACGGTGATGTCGTTCGCCTTTTGCATCAGCGCGATCTCGCTCGCCGACTTGACCATGCGGCAACCCCGGACGACGGGCGCGCCCGAACGGATTTCGACGCCGGGAAGCGCTTTGCGCAAGCCATCGACGGCGAAGAAGCGGACCGTCTCCTCGATGGCCACCGGCTTTCCCGCCAGCTTGCGCTCGCTGAGCGCGCCGGCAACGAGCGCGAGCGGATCCTCGTCCTCCTGCCAGGTGCGGATTTCAGCCGGGATGCCCAGGCTCTCGCGCACCGACGGTTCCTCGAAAAAGGGCGTGACGACGAAGGCGTCGCCCTCGGCGGGCAGGATGGCGGCGGTGAGCCGCTCGCTCCGCCACCATTGAACCCCTGTGAAGTAAGTGAGCGACGCGCCGGGCTCGATCAGCAGCGCGCCGATTCCCTGCGCTAGCATCAGACGCTGGGCCTTGGCGATTCGTTCGAGCCGCTCGGCCGGGCCGATTGGCACGACATCGCCGGTCATCGGCCGAAGCTCCACCGCAGGCTGGGCTGCCCAGAGCCGGGGCGCGAGCAGCATCGCGCCGCCCGCCGCCAGAGCCGTCCGGGCGAATTCGCGGCGCCCCAGGAGCCGCTCAGGCATAAGCATAAGCGCCGCCCTTCGCGAGCGCCTCGCCATAAGCGGGGCGGGCATGGATGCGCTCCAGCCAGTCGATGAGGTGGGGACGGCTCTCGTCAAGACCGCCGCGCGAGCGCGAGGCTTCGAGCGGAAAGCTCATCATGACGTCGGCGGCGGTGAACTCGTCGCCGGCGAACCAGTCGCGGGTGGCGATCTCGCCCTCCAGCCAGTCGAGATGGCCGTCGAGCATGGCCTGGACGGGTGCTTTAGCGGGTTTGCCGAGCATTCCGAGCCGGCCGACGACGAGCAACGCCAGCAGCGGCGGCATCATCGACCCCTCGGCATAATGGAGGAAATGACGGTAGCGCAGCACCGCCTCCCGGTTCGGCGGCGGCCCGAGCCGTCCTTCGGCCTTCTCGACCAGATATTCTACGATCGCGCCCGTTTCGGCGACGACCCGGCCGCCATCCTCGATCACCGGAGACTTGCCGAGCGGGTGGACATTCTTAAGCTCTGGCGGGGCGAGCATCGTCTTGGGATCGCGGGCGTAGCGGCGGACCTCATAGGGAAGCCCCAGCTCCTCGAGCAGCCACAGCACACGCTGCGACCGCGAATTTTCGAGATGATGGACGACGATCATGGCTTCTCCCTGGCCCGTTCCTATTGCAGCTTTTTTCGGCGGGTGGAACCGGGGTTGCCCCGGGGCGCTTCGTCCGCGATGGGAGCAACCTCCCCCCCGTGGCATCGAAAGCGAGATAGTGTGACCGACCGACCCGCGCCGCGCGCCAGTAAGCCTCGGGGCGAGCCCTGGAGCGGCCCCGGCCTCGGCGAATTCGTCGCCATGATGGCGGCGCTGATGGCGGTGAACGCGCTCGCCATCGATTCGATGCTGCCCGCTTTGCCCGCGATCGGCGACGCTTTGGGCGTGTCGGAGGACAATCGCCGCCAGCTGGTCATCACCTTCTACCTGCTCGGCTTCGGCGGCGCGCAACTGCTCTACGGGCCGGTGTCGGACCGGGTCGGGCGCAAGGCGATCCTGCTCGGCAGCCTATTCTTCTACGGCGTGTTCGCAATGATGTCGGGGTTGGCGACCAGCTTCGAGATGCTGCTCGCCGCGCGCTTCCTGCAGGGCGTGTCGGCGGCGGCGACGCGGGTGCTGGTGGTGGCTATCGTGCGCGACCGGTTCCACGGGCCGCAAATGGCGCGGCTGATGAGCCTCGTCTTCATCGTCTTCATGATCGTGCCGGTGCTGGCGCCCGCTTTCGGCCAGGCGGTGCTGGAGGTGGCGAGCTGGCGGTTCATCTTCATCGGGCTCGGAGTCTATTGCGGGGCGGTGCTGTTGTGGGGCCTGCTGCGGCTCCCCGAGACGCATCCGCCGGAAAAGAGGCGAGCGCTTTCGCTGCGCAATATCGGCGGCGCGATCGGGACGACGCTCCGCCACCGGCTGTCGATCGGCAACACGGTCGCGCTGACCCTGGTGATGGGCGGGCTGTTCGCGTTCATCAATTCCATCCAGCAGATCGTGTTCGACGTGTTCGGCCGGCCCGAATTGATGGCCCTGGTCTTCGCCTGCATCGCGGGGCCGATGGCCTTGAGCTCCTACCTCAACTCGCGGATCGTCGAGCGAATCGGGTCGCGGCGGATCATGCTGAGCGCGCTGGCGGCGTTCAGCCTGTTCGCGGCGCTCCACCTCCTCCTCGTCGCCTGGCGGGGCGAATCGCTGTTTGTCTTCATCCTGCTCCAGGCGCTGACCATGGCGTCGTTCGGGCTCATCTCGGCCAATCTCGGCGCGATCGCGATGGAGCCGTTGGGCCACATCGCCGGCACCGCATCGTCGGTGCAGGGCATGATCACGACCATCGGCGGCGCGCTGATCGGCCTCGCCATCGGCCAGAGCTTCAACGGGACGACCCTGCCCTTCCTGGTCGGCTTCACTCTGTGCGGGGCCGCCGCGCTCGGCATCGCCTTGTGGACCAACCGGCCCGAGGAGACGATGCCGGGCACGATCGCCGACCTGCCCGACCCCGAGACCCGCTGAATGGTCCCAAAGGTCGCGGTGACGGGCGTGTTTTTGGCCTCGAAGCGCGTCCTCAGCCGTCGTCTTCCGCGCCGGCGCCGGTCATCAGGGCTTCGGCGACCTCGTCGGTCTTGCCCCGGATCGCACTTTCGATGCGAGCGGCGATCTCGGGATTGTCGCGCATATAGGTCTTGGAATTCTCGCGGCCCTGGCCGATGCGGATCGAATCGTAGCTGAACCAGGCGCCCGATTTCTCGACGATGCCGGCCTTGACGCCGAGATCGAGTATCTCGCCCATCTTCGAGATGCCCTGGCCGTACATGATGTCGAACTCGACCTGCTTGAACGGCGGCGCGACCTTGTTCTTGACGACCTTCACCCGGGTGGTGTTGCCAACGATGTCGTCGCGGTCCTTGATCTGGCCGGTGCGGCGGATGTCGAGGCGCACGGACGCGTAGAATTTAAGCGCGTTGCCGCCGGTCGTCGTCTCCGGATTGCCGTACATGACGCCGATCTTCATGCGCAGCTGGTTGATGAAGATGACGATGCACTTGGACTTGGAAATGGAGCCGGTGAGCTTCCGCAGCGACTGGCTCATCAGCCTGGCCTGGAGGCCCACATGGCTGTCACCCATCTCGCCCTCGATCTCGGCACGGGGAACGAGCGCGGCGACCGAATCGACCACCAGCACGTCGATCGCGTTGGAGCGGACCAGGGTGTCGGTGATTTCGAGCGCCTGCTCGCCGGTGTCGGGCTGCGAGACGATCAGTTCGTCGACGTCGACCCCCAATTTGCGGGCATAGACCGGATCGAGCGCATGTTCGGCGTCGACGAACGCGGCCGTGCCGCCCATCTTCTGCGCCTCGGCGATAACGTGGAGGGCGAGCGTCGTTTTGCCCGAGCTTTCCGGCCCGTAGACCTCGATGACGCGGCCGCGCGGCAGGCCGCCGATGCCGAGCGCGATGTCGAGCCCGAGCGAGCCCGTCGAGATCGCCTCCATCTTCACCGCCTCGCGCGAGCCCAGCTTCATCGCCGAGCCCTTGCCGAAGGCGCGGTCGATCTGCGCCAGGGCGGCGTCGAGGGCTTTCTGCTTGTCCATATCTGAAGAATTCCTGTCGGAAACGACTTTCAGCGATGCCACCATGGCCAGGCCTCCCTATTGCGTGCGCGCCACCCATTCAACGCCGAAGCCATGTACGTCATTTGTTCCGGCGGAACAAGTGGGAAACAACGGAGTGTCCGATCGTTGCTCGGCGACGACGGAAGGAACAAAGCGTCACCCGCGAGACGGCGCGGAACTCTGCGCCCTCAGCGCCCGCACGCCGCGGTAAGGGCCGGGTCGATGGCGTCGATCGTATAGGGCTTGGCCAGCACCGGCACCGCGGCATGTTCGGCCGGCGGCTGCTCGATATGGCCGCCGGTGGCGAGGATGAAGGGAAGGCCCTGCCGCGCCAGCCTGTCGGCCACCGGCCAGACCTTCTCGCCATTCTTCAGATGCACGTCGATGATCGCGCAGTCGAAGCCGCCTTCCTCGATGCGGGTGAGAGCGTCGAGGACGGTCTCGGCGGTGCCGACGACGCGGTGCCCGAGCGAATCGAGAAAGTCCTCGAGCATCATCGCGATGAGCGGTTCGTCTTCGATGATGAGGATGTTGCGGCTGAAGGTCACGCCCCGAGATTTAGAGCTTGTTCGTTCAAAATCAAAAAGATTATTTCGCCCGCAGCGCATCCCGGGCGGCTTCGGCGAGCTTGCGGACGGAGAAGGGCTTGGCCAGGAAGGCGACGTTTTCGAGGTCGATCGACTTGCGCAGCTGCTCCTCGGCATAGCCGGAGATGAACAGGATCGGCAGGTCGGGATGGGTCTTGCGGGCTTCGCGGACCGTGGTCGGACCGTCCATCGTCGGCATGACGACGTCGGAGACCATCAGGTCGACGCCGCCCTCGCGCGCCAATATCTCCAGCGCCGCCTCGCCATTCTCCGCGGTCAGCACTTTATAGCCGTGGCGGGTGAGCGCGCGCTCCGCCACCGCCCGCACCATCGCCTCGTCCTCGACCAGCAGGATGGTGCCGGTGCCCCACAGCTCGCCTTGCGGCTCGGGCGCCTTCTCCCGCGCCGCCGCCTGCTTGCCCTCGGTCCGATGGACGGGAAGGTAGATGCTGAAGGCGGTCCCCTCGCCCTCCACCGATTCGGCGAAGATGAAGCCGCCCGATTGCTTGACGATGCCGTAGACGGTGGAGAGGCCGAGGCCGGTCCCCTTGCCCACTTCCTTGGTGGTGAAGAAGGGCTCGAAAATCTTGCCGAGCATGTTGTGCGGAATGCCGGTGCCGGTGTCCGACACCTTGAGCGCGGTATATTCGCCCAAAGGCAGGATATCGCTGCCGATCTTGCGGACGTCCTCGGTCGAGACGGCGAACGTCTGGAGGGTGAGCGTGCCGGTGCCGTCGCCTTTGCCCTGCATCGCGTCGCGGGCGTTGACGGCGAGGTTGACGATGACCTGCTCAAGCTGGCCGGGATCGGCGCGGACGGCGCCCAAGTTGCGGCCGTGCTTGACCTGGAGCTTCACCGTCTCGCCGAGCAGGCGCTTCAGGAGGTTGGAGACTTCGGAGATGACGTCGGGGAGCTGGAGCACCTGCGGGCGCAATGTCTGCTGACGCGAGAAAGCGAGCAACTGACGCGTCAGGCCGGCGGCGCGGTTCGAATTGCTGCGGATCTGCTGGATGTCGTCATAGTCGCTGTCGCCGGGCGTGTGGCGCATCAGCATGAGATCGCAATAGCCGAGGATGGCGGTGAGGATATTGTTGAAATCGTGGGCGACGCCGCCGGCGAGCTGGCCCACCGCCTGCATCTTGGTCGCCTGCGCGACCTGGCGCTTCAGGCGGTCGGCCTCGCTATTGTCCTTGAGCGACAGGATGACCGCCGCCTCGCCGAGGCCGCGGGCGCCGGCGAGGGTGAGCGCGATCGGCTCTTCGGGGTTCGACCTCAGCCGCACCGCCATGTCGCTCGACGTCGTCGGGCCGCGCGCGAAGCGGCGCACCGAATCCGATACCGCCGCCTTGTCCTCGTCGACGACGAGGTCGCCGGGATAGAGCGGGCGCGCGTTGGCGGCGAGGCCCGCGGCCTTCCTGAACGCCTTGTTCAGATAGACGAAGCGGCCGTCGACATTGGCGAGGGCCAGGCCCAGCGGCAGGAAATCGAGCAGGGCGTTGACGCTGGCGCTCTCCTCCCCGCCAAGCTTGCCGAAACGGCCGGCGGGATCGTCGAGGAGAAGGAACAATGTCAGCGGGTCGCGGCCGTCGGAGACCGGAATCTGAACGATGCGCAGCGCCAGCCCGCTCTTGCCCTCGCCGGCGAAATGAAAGGCGCCATCCTCGCTCGCGGCCAGCAGGCTGACCAAAGCCGTCCCGGCGACCGCCGAATCGGCATGGCCGGTCGCCCGGGCGACGAAGGCGCGATTGGCGCTGATCAGATTGCCGGCGCCGTCCGCCAGCGCGGCCATCACGCCCGCTTCGCCGATCCGGTTCCCGGCCTCTCCGGCGATCAGGCGATGGGCCTCGCGGACGAGGTCGAAATCCTCGGAACGGACGAACTTCCAGACGAGATGGTCATCCAGGCCGGCGCGGTCGACATCGGCGCGAAGGGCGAGCCCGTTGACCTGGACCCGCCCGGCCGAAGCGGCGCCGTCGCGACGCGCGTCACGCCCAGCCGCCCTCAGGCGATCGGGATCCTCGGAGGTCAGCGTCAGCTCGAACGGCGTACCGCGTCCGAACCATTGTTCGTAAGCTTCGTTGGCCGCCACCATCGCGCCGGCGGCGTCAGTGATGGCGACCGCCGCGCTGGCGCTGTCGAGCGCCGCCCGGAGCAAGGCGATGTCGACCGGGGCGGGCGCCGGTTCGGCCACCGTCCGCGCCCAGACGCGGGCGCGAAGCAGCATCAAGGCGCCGATCCCCGCCAGCCCGGCGAGGAAGGCGCCGGCGAAGGTCGCGTCGCCCACCGTCCAGAGCAGCAAGGCCGCCGAGGCGATGGCCGCGACGACGGTAGCGAATATGGCCCAGCCGGCGCCGCGACGGGAGGTGTCGGAAGCGAAAGCGGGGGAGGAAGCGGGACTGGCGATCGGCATGGATGCCGTCACTCATGTGCCGCGCTTCTCCCCCGCGTCAAGCGGCCCGGGACGCCTACCAGATGCGGACGCGCTGTTCGGGCGGCAGATAGAGCGTATCGTCCGCCGAGACGTCGTAGGCGCCGTACCAGGGATCGAGATTGCGGACGACCGCGACCCTCTGCTCCGACGGGGAGTGCGGATCGGTGAGCAGGCGCTGGAGGAGATTGTCCTCGCGATAATTGCGCCGCCAGATCTGCGCCCATCCGAGATAGAAACGCTGGTCGCCGGTCATGCCGTCCAGCACCGGCGCCTCCTCGCCGCCGAGCGACGCCTTGTAGGCGTCATAGGCGATGGCCAGGCCGGCGAGGTCGCCGATATTCTCGCCGAGCGTCAGTTCGCCGTTGATGGTCTTGCCGGGCAGGACCTCGTAGCGGGCATATTGGTCGACCAGCGCGGTGGTGAGCGCCTTGAAGCGCTGGACGTCGCCCGGGGTCCACCATTCCTCGAGGGCGCCGCGTTCATTATATTTGCTGCCCTGATCGTCGAAATGATGGCTGATCTCGTGGCCGATCACCGCTCCGATGCCGCCATAATTGATCGCATCGTCGGCATTGGGATCGAAGAAGGGCGGCTGCAGGATGGCGGCCGGGAAGACGATCTCGTTCCAGTTGAAATTGGCGTAGGCGTTGATTGTCATCGGCGTCATGAACCATTCGCCGCGGTCGATCGGCCTGCCCAATTTGTCGAGGTTGCGCTGATGCTCGAACTGGTTGGCGCGGATGACGTTGCCGACGAGGTCGTCGCGCTCGACGACCAGCGCCGAATAATCGCGCCATTCGTCCGGATAGCCGATCTTGGGCGTGAAGGCGGCGAGCTTGGCCTGCGCCCGCGCCTTGGTCTCGGGCGCCATCCAGGTCAGGCCCTGGATGCGGCGGTCCATCGCGGCCAGCACGTTCTGGACGAGCGCGTCGGCGGCGGCCTTCGCCTCGGGCGGGAAATAACGCTCGACATAATATTTGCCGACTTCCTCGCCCATCGCCTGGGTGACGAGGCCCACCCCCCGCTTCCAAGGCTCCCGGTTCTCGGGCGTGCCGTTCAAGGTGGTGCCGTGGAAAGCGAAATTGGCGTCGACGAAGGCGCTCGACAGATACGGCGCGTAGGTGTCGAGCGTGTGGAGGAGCAGGTAATCCTGGACCACCGCCATCGGCGCGGCACCGACGATCCTGGCGGTGCCGGCGATCGCGCTCGGCTGGCGGACCAGGAAGGCGGGCTGCGCGTCGACGCCGACCGTGTCCAGATAGGCGTCCCAGTCGAAGCCGGACGCGTCCGCCGCGAACTGGCCGCGGGTCCACTTATTGTAGGTCTTGTCGGCGTCGCGGCTGTCGACGCGGGTCCAGTGCGCCTCGGCGATATCGGTCTCCAGCGCCATCACGGCGTCCGCCCGGGCTTCGGCGTCGGGCTCGCCGGCAAGTTTCATCAGCTGGACGAGATAGGCGCGATAGGCGGCCCGCTTGGCGACCAGCCCCGGATCGTCGCTCAGATAATAATCGCGGTCGGGCAGGCCGAGACCCCCCTGCGAGAATTGAAAGATGGCCGCGTCCGGATTCTTGTCGTCGGAATCGACATAATTGCCGAACGGCGCGGCGAGGCCCATGCGGCTCAGGCGCCCCATCATCCCCGCGAGCGCCTCGCGCGAGTCGGCGGCCTTGATCTCGTTCAAGACGGGCGCAAGCGGCTGGAAGCCCTTCGCGTCGACGGCGGCGCGGTCCATGAAGCTCGCGTAGAAGTCGCCGATCTTGGAGCCGGGCAGCTTCGCCTGCTCGTCGAGGATTTCGCGGGTGCGTTCGTTGGAGAGATCCTCCAGCATCGTGAACATGCCGTAATTGGAACGGTCGGCGGGGATCGGGGTGGTCCGCGCCCAGGCGCCGTTGGCGAAATCGTAGAAGCTGTCGCCGGGGTCCACGGTCCGGTCCATGCCGGCCATGTCGAAGCCGAAGCTGCCGAGCTGCGGCGCCTCGGCGGGCGCGGGCGTGACCGGTCCCGCCGCGGCGGTCGCGACGGTCGCGGTCTGTTCGGCGACTTCGGGCGGGGTGGTTCCGGTGGTGGCGCAGGCGGCCAAGGCGCTGGTGGCGAGGAGCAGGACCAGGGGCTTCATCATCATCCTCTCGATATGCGGGGGGTTGGAGGCTCTCTAGCGAAGCGGGGCCGTGGTTTCAAATCCATGGGCTCGCGGCACGCTGGCATAAACGCAAGGGGGCGATAGAAGGGGCGGATGGTCGATACCTCTCCACGCGCCGTGGCGCTCGATCCGCAATGGCTGCCTCACACTTACGGGCCGGACGGCGCGCAGCTCACCTCCGTCTTCGTGCCGCGCGACAAGCAGCAGGCGCTGATGTTCCTCGGCGACGACCATTATAAGGGCGAATATGCCAAGGTGACCCACCCGGCGGCCGACATCGCCGCCGAAGCCGCCGCCGCGACGGCCGCGCCGCTCCATTTCATCTTCCACACCGCTTTCTGCTGCTCGACCTTGATGGTGAAGGCGCTGGACGTCCCCGGCCGGTCGCTGGGGCTCAAGGAGCCCGACGTCCTCATCAACCTCGCCAATCGGATCGCGCGGAGCGACGACGCCGCCAACCGCCAGCGGCTCCAACTGGTGCTTCGCCTGCTGTCACGGCCGTTCGAGCCAGCCGAGACGGTGATCGTCAAGCCGACCAATTTCGCCAACCGCCTGATCCTTCCCGCGCTCGAGGCGCTACCAGGTTCGCGCGCGGTTTTGCTCCATTCGGACCTCGCCACCCTGCTCCGTTCGATGGTCAAGCGCGGCATGTGGGGCCGTATCTGGGGGCGCCAGCTGTTCAGGAGCGCGGGCGCGTGGAGCGCGCTCGATTTCGGCTATGACGCGGGCGAATTGTTCGAGCTCACCGACCTTCAGGTCGCGGGCCTCGCCTGGCTGATGCAAATCCACCATTTCGGCGAGGCGGCGCGCCGGCTGGGTCGCGACCGTGTCACCATCGTCGACAGCGCCGATTTCACCGCCGATCCGGCGTCCACTTTGCGCGATGTCGCCGCTTTCTTCGGGCTGGGGCTCGGCGACACAGAGATAAAGGCGATCGCGCATGGCCCGGTATTTTCGCGCCACAGCAAATATTCCCAGGTCGATTACAGCGTCGATGCGCGCGAGGCCGAGCATGAGGCGGCGGTGGCGGCGCATGGCGAGGAGATCGACATGGTGGTGAAATGGGTCGAAGCCGTCGCCGCCCATTGCCGCGTGCCGCTCAGTCCGTCGGTTCCCGTCCGGGCCTGAGCCCGCGTTTCTGCCATTTGCGGCCCTGCCACCAGCGCCAGCCGAGATCGGCGACGACATAGCCGATGGCGGCGGCGAGGAAGGCGATGACCAGCAGGCCGCAGAGCAAAGCCGGCGCGGCGTCGGAGAAGAGCCAGGCAAACCATTCGCCGGGACCCGCGCGGCGTTCGTAGAGCGCATAAAATGCGGCCGTGTCGGCGCGGAAGCCGAGCGCGTTGCCGACGAAGATGGAAGCGACCAGGATGAAGGGGGTAGTCGCCGGATTGCTGAGGAAGGTCATCGCCGCGGCGATCGGGATGTTGGCCCGGAACGGGACCGACAGCAAGGCGGCGCCGATGATCTGCAGGCCGGGTATCATCAGGAAGATGCCGACGATCAGCCCGATCGCCACGCCGCGCGGCACGGATCGGCGGGTGAAGCGCCACAGCTCGCTTCGAAGGATGCGGCCGGCGAACGGGCGCATCCAGCGATTCTCGGCCAGCTCCTCGCGCTTGGGCGCCTTCTTCGCCAGCCAGCGGCCGATCCGCTCAACCATGCTGACGCATCAGCCGGCCCTGCTCCCTCTTCCAGTCCTGCTCCTTCAGATGCTCGCGCTTGTCGTGCGCCTTGCGGCCCTTGGCGAGCGCGATCTCGACCTTGGCGCGGCCGCGGCTGTTGAAATAGATGGAGAGCGGGACGAGCGTCATGCCCTGGCGCATCACCGCGCCGAACATCTTGGCGATCTGGCGCTGCCGAAGGAGCAATTTGCGCGGCCTCTTGGGCTCGTGATTGTGGCGGTTGCCGTGGCTGAATTCGGGGATGGTGGCGTTGATTAGCCAAACCTCCTCGCCCTTCACCTCGGCATAGCTTTCGGCGATCGACCCCTCGCCGAAGCGGAGCGACTTCACCTCGGTGCCGGTGAGCGCGATCCCCGCCTCGAACTTCTCCTCGATGGCATAATCGAAGCGCGCGCGCCGGTTCTCGGCCACGACCTTGACCTTCTCGAACTCCTCGGGGCGCGGGCGGGCCATCAGGTCAGGCCCGCATGGTCGAGCGCGGCGTCGACGGCCTTGCGGCTGGCGTCGGAAGGCGGCGTCATCGGCAGGCGAAGGTCGGAGGGCATTTCAGGGCGGACACGGGAAAGGGCATATTTGACCGGCCCGGGTGAAGCATCGCTGAACAAGGCCTTGTGGAGCGGGAACAAGCGGTCCTGCAGATCGAGGGCGGTGGCGACATCTCCCGACAGAAAGGCGTCGTGGAAGCGGGCGAAGAGGCGCGGCGCGACGTTCGCCGTCACCGAAATCGTGCCGACGCCGCCCATTCCAAGAAAACCCAGGGCCAGATCGTCATTGCCGGACAATTGGACGAAATCCCTGCCGCACAGCGCGCGATGGGCGGTGACGCGGGTGAGGTCGCCGCTCGCATCCTTGATGCCGACGACGCTCGGCAATTCGGCGATCCGGCCCAGCGTCTCCGGCGCGATGTCGGTGACGGTCCGGCCAGGCACGTTGTAGACGACGATCGGCAGCGAGCTCGCCCCCGCCAAAGCGGCGAAATGGGCGACGAGGCCTTCCTGATTGGGGCGATTGTAATAAGGCAGCACGATCAAAGCGGCGTCGGCCCCCAATCTTTCCGCCGCTTGCATATTCTCGATGGCCGAGGCCGTGCTGTTCGATCCGCAGCCGGCGATGACCGGGATTCGCCCCCGCGCCTGATCGACGCAGGCACCGACCACCCGATAATGTTCCTCCGCCGTCAGCGTGGCGGACTCGCCGGTCGTGCCGCAGGGGACAAGGCCATGACTTCCTTCGGCAATTTGCCATTCGACAAAGTCACGAAACGCGGCCTCGTCAAACGCTTCACCGCGAAATGGCGTCACCAGAGCCGGTATCGACCCGCGAAACATGATCTGCTCCTTCACCTCGGAAGCCGGGACGGACATAGGGTCGGGCTCGGGTTCGTTCATGGCCTGATAAGGAGGGGGTCGGCATAATGTCCAGCATGCATAAAAAAGCAGCGACCTTTGCCGTTCTCCTCGCATCCGCCGGAACGGTCGGGGCCGCGCTCGCGCCGAATGTCGGCCTGAAGCTCGGAACCGCCGCCGTCCAGAGCGCCCCCGCCCCCGTTCAACGACAGGCCGTGACGCCCGCCCCGGCACCGCCGGCGATCGGCAGCCGGATCAGCACCGCGCTCGCCCGCTGGAACAGCCTCAGGCAGAGCGACAATCTTCCTTTTTCCGCTTACGCCTCCTTCCTGACGAGCCATCGCGGCTGGCCGGGCGAGACCGCGATGCGGCGGACGGCCGAACGGGCGATCGACCCCAATGGCACGCGTTCGGGCGAAGTCATCGCTTATTTCCGGATCATGCCGCCGCTGACCGGCATCGGCCATACCCGCCACGCCTTCGCCTTGCTGGCCGAGGGGCAAATAGAGCAAGCCCGCGCCGCCGCGCGCACGGCCTGGGAGAGCGGCGTGCTGCCGCGGGCCGACGAGGACCGCCTGCTCGCCTCGTTCGGCGCGGCGTTCGGCCCGCAGGACCATGACCGCAGGATGGAGACCCTGCTCGCCAATGGCGACACGGTGAGCGCGCTGAGGACATTCGGCTATGCATCGCCCGCGCGAAGGCCGGTCTATCAGGCGCGGCTCGCGCTGCAGACCGGCGCCGCCGATACCGACTCCCGCCTCGCCGCCATCGGCGATCTCGCCAACAGCGATCCGGGCGTGCTGCGGGACCGCGCCAACCGGATGCGCGACACCAGCCAGAGCCCCGCCGCCCGCGCGCTCCTCGCGCGCTCGCGCACGCTCTCGTCGCGGCCGCACGACGTCGAAAAATGGTACGAAACCTTGCTCGTGATGGCGCGGGGCGCGGAGAATGACCGGCAATGGTCGACCGCCTACCAGATCGCCTCGCAGATTGACGACGCTTATGCGCCCGGGACCGACATCAGCGCGCAATCCTATGGCGAGCGGGACGATTATACGAGCCTCGCCTGGCTCGCCGGGACGGTCGCCCTGCATCGCCTCAACCGGCCGGCCGACGCCGAGACGATGTTCGTGCGCTACGCCAATGGCGGCCGCTCGTCGCAGGTGCTGACCAAGGGCTATTATTGGGCCGGACGCGCGGCGCAGGCCAGCGGCCAGGTCATCCGCGCGCAAAGCCATTTCGGCCGGGCCGCGGCCTACCCAGAGCTTTTCTACGGCCAGCTGGCTCTGGAGCAATTGAACCGGCCGGTCCCCGCGCCGGCCGCCGCGACCGCCGTCGAGATCACCGCCGCGGATCGCGCCGCCTTCCACCAGAAGGATCTGGTCCAGGCGGTCCGATTGCTCGGCCAACTCGGCAGCTGGTCGGACCAGTCGACCTTCGTCCGGGCTTTGTCGGAAAATGCGGCGAACGACAAGGAGCGCGCGCTCGCGACCGAGCTCGCCCGCCAGATCGGCCGCCCCGACCTCAGCGTCTGGGTAGCGAGAAGCGCCCGCAACGACGGATCGCCCTTCTACGTCCGGGCCGGCTATCCCGAAGTCCGGATCCCTCCGGCGCAGAGCCACCTCTGGTCGCTGGCCCACGGCATCATGCGCCAGGAAAGCTCGTTCGACCGCGCCGCGATGAGCCCGGTCGGCGCGCGCGGCATGATGCAGCTGATGCCGCCGACCGCGCGCGAGACCAGCGGCAAGATGGGCCTGCCCTACGACCTCGCCCGCCTGACCCGCGATCCGGATTACAACATCATGCTCGGCAGCCGCTATTTCGCCGGGCTGATGGACCAGTGGGGCGGCTACGCGCCGCTGGCGATCGCGAGCTACAATGCGGGCGCCGGCAATGTGCGCAAATGGATCAGGGCCAATGGCGACCCCAGGACGCCGGGCGTGGACATTGTCCGGTGGATCGAGGAAATCCCCTTCTCCGAGACCAAGGGCTATGTGCAGAGGGTCCTTGAAAACGCCGTGGTCTACGACGCGCTGAATCCTTCGCAGGTCCGCACGCGCCCGACGACGCGGCTGTCTTACTATCTCGGCAAGAGCCGGCCGGGCTGAGGCGTCGCGAATCCGTCTGGACTCGCGCCCGCGGGCGCGTGACGGTGGGCGAATGGACGACCGGCCCAATTACATCACCCCCGACGGCTATCGCCGCCTCCGCGAGGAATATGAGGCTTTGTTCGGCGTCGAGCGGCCGAAGCTGGTCGAGACGATCAGCTGGGCGGCCGGCAATGGCGATCGGTCGGAGAATGGCGATTACATTTACGGCCGCAAGCGGCTGCGCGAGATCGACCGGCGGATCGGTTGGTTGTCGAAGCGCATGGCCAAGGCGGCGGTGGTCGATCCGGCCAGCCAGCCGGATCGCAACCGCGTCTTCTTCGGCGCGACGGTGACGCTTGCCGACGACAATGACGAGGAGAGGATCGTCACCCTGGTGGGCGAGGACGAGGCCGATGCAGGCTCCGGTCGGGTCAGCTGGAGCTCCCCGATCGCGCGCGCGATACGCGGCGCGGCGGTGGGCGACGTACGCCGGGTGCGGCTGCCCTCCGGCGAAAAGGACTATGAGATCGTCGCGATCGGCTATCCGGAGCCGGGCCGCCTTCAATAGGAATCGCGCATCCACGGCCGGTCGCGCGAACCTTGCACCAGGGCCAGCCTGATCTCCTCGTCGGTGAGGCGGAGGTCGTCGTCCGTGTCGGCATAGCGACGGAACCAGATGTTGGCGCGATAGGCCTTGTCTTCGCTCAGACCTTGGCCGCCGCTGCTGAAGCCGAGCGCGACGATGTCCCTGCCCTCCGGCGTCAGGCCCAGCCAGGGATCGAGCATATCCTCGCCTCCGGCATAGCCAGTGTCATAGTCGCCGCCGTCATAGCGATAGTCGCCATAATAGGAGCCATCGTCATAGGCATAGCCCGATCCGTAGCCGCCGGAATAAGCGCAGGCCGAAAGGCCGATGGCCGCGCCGGCCACGAGCGTGAGAGTGATCAGCGTCTTGCGCATCGCCATCCCCTTCATGGTTGATGCATCGTTAACCATGAGCGGGCGCAAAGGTTGCTTCGTTACGGCTCGTTAACCATCTTTTCCGAACGCGCGGCGGGCCAACTCCTCAATTTCCGCCGAGGGCGTGGGCGGCTTCATCGGCACTGCCTTCTCCAGCGCATCGGCGACGACGTTCAACGCCGCGATCCGCGCCGCCTTCTTGTTGTTGCCGTCGATGACATGCCAGGGCGCCCAGCGCGTGTTCGTCTGGGCGAACATGTCGCCGACCGCCTTCAAATAATCGGCGCGGCGGGCGCGGTTGCGGAAATCCTCGGGGCTCACTTTCCAGCGCTTCCACGGATGGGCGAGCCGCGCCTGGAGGCGCTCGTCCTGCACGTCCTGGGTCACGTGGAAGAAGAGCTTCACCATGGTGGTGCCGTCTTCCACCTGCTGGCATTCGAATTCGTTGATCTCGTCATAGGCGCGGCGCCATTGCGCTTCGGACGCGAAGCCCTCGACCCGCTCGACGAGGACGCGGCCGTACCAGCTGCGGTCGAACACCGCGATCTCGCCCGATGCGGGGAGCCTCCGCCAGAAGCGCCAGAGGAAATGGCGGGCTTTCTCCTCCTCGGTCGGCGCCCCGATCGGCCAGACGCTGTAGCTGCGCGGATCCCATTCGGCGGTCAGCCGCTTGATCGTACCGCCCTTCCCCGCCGCGTCCCAGCCCTCGACCACGACGATGCTGCGCTTCTTGTGCACGGCATGGGCGACGAGGATGCGGGCCAGGCGCTCCTGGAGGGCATCGAGCGTGTCGCCATAATTGCCGTGATATTTGGCGCCGGATTCATAGTCTGAGAGGTTAATCAAACCACCACCGTTCGCCCTGAGCCTGTCGAAGGGCTGCCCTTCCGCTCCAGCGTTAAAAGAAAGGACAGGGCTTCGACAAGCTCAGCCTGAGCGGGAGTTGGGACAATTCGTGCCGTTACTCCGGAGCGACCACCTTGGCCGGGTCCTTCTTCGCCGCGCCGGCCGGTTCGACGATGCGGATGCTGAGCTCGCGCAATTGCTTCGGCGAGACCTCCGACGGCGCGTTCATCATCAGGTCCTCGGCCCGCTGGTTCATCGGGAAGAGGACCACCTCGCGGATATTGGGTTCGCCGGCGAGCAGCATGACGATGCGGTCGATGCCGGGCGCCGAGCCGCCATGGGGGGGGGCGCCATATTTGAAGGCGTTGATCATGCCGGAGAAATCGCGGTCGACGTCTTCCTTGCTGTAGCCGGCGATCTCGAACGCCTTGTACATGATGTCCGGGCGGTGGTTCCGGATCGCGCCAGACGACAGCTCCACGCCGTTGCAGACGATATCATATTGGAAGGCGAGGATGTCCAGGGGGTCCCCGGTCTCCAGCGCCTCCAGCTCGCCCTGCGGCATCGAGAAGGGATTGTGGCTGAAATCGACCTTCTTCGCCTCCTCGTCATATTCGAACATCGGGAAATCGACGATCCAGCAGAATTTGAACGCGCCTTCCTCGATCAGGCCCAGTTCCTCGCCGACGCGGGTGCGGGCGGCGCCGGCGAGCCGGACGGCCTGCGCCTGCTTGCCGGCGGCGAAGAAGACGCCGTCATTCGGGCCGAGGCCGAGTTCGGCGATCAGCTTCGCGGTGGCCTCCTCGCCGAGATTCTTGGCGATGGGGCCGCCGGGCACATTGTCCTTGATGTTGATATAGCCAAGGCCGGCATGGCCTTCGCCGCGCGCCCAGTCGTTCATGTCATCGAAGAATTTGCGGCTCTTCTCGCCGGCGCGCGGGGCCGGCACGGCGCGGACGATGCCGCCGCCCTCGACGATCTTGGCGAACAGGCCGAAACCGGCGCCGCGGAAATGCTCGGTCACGTCGCTTATCAGGATGGGGTTGCGAAGATCGGGCTTGTCGCTGCCATATTTCAGCATCGCGTCCTTGTAGGCGATGCGCGGGAAAGCGCCTTGGGTCACGCTCTTGCCGTTGGCGAATTCCTCGAACACACCCCCGAGCACCGGCTCGAGCGCGGCGAACACATCGTCTTGCGTCACGAAGCTCATTTCGAGATCGAGCTGGTAGAATTCCCCGGGCGAGCGGTCGGCGCGGGCGTCCTCGTCGCGAAAGCAGGGTGCGATCTGGAAATACTTATCGAAGCCGGCGACCATGATGAGCTGCTTGAACATCTGCGGCGCCTGCGGGAGCGCGTAGAATTTGCCGGGATGGACGCGGCTGGGCACCAGATAGTCGCGCGCGCCTTCGGGGGAGGAGGCGGTGAGGATCGGCGTCTGGAACTCGGTAAAGCCCTGATCGACCATGCGCCGGCGGATCGAGCTGATCACCTGGCTCCTGAGCACGATGTTGCGGTGGATGCGCTCGCGGCGAAGGTCGAGATAGCGGTAGCGGAGGCGGATATCCTCGGGATAATCGGCTTCGCCGGCGACGGGCAGCGGCAGCTCCTCGGCGGCGGACTGGACGGTGACCTGGTCGGCAACGACCTCGATCTCGCCGGTGGCCAGGTTGGGATTGGTCGCGTCGGCGCCGCGCGAGACGACTTCGCCGACCACCGTCACCACCGATTCGGCGCGGAGGCGGTCGAGGATTCTCAGCGCCTCGCTATCCGCCTTGGCGACAATCTGGGTGAGCCCGAAATGGTCGCGCAGGTCGACGAAAAGGACGCCGCCATGATCGCGCTTGCGGTGAATCCAGCCCGACAATTTGACCCGGGTCCCGACATCGGCGGCGCGCAACTGGGCGCAATCGTGGGTGCGATAGGCGTGCATGAGGGCTGGCTTCCGGTTCTCGGCTTTTCGTGAAAAATGCTGGCGAGCGCTTCGCTTGGGAGACAAGCCTTTGTCAAGGGAAGAGCCGGTCGCTAAGAGCGGCGCAATGCATATCCATCCGCTCATCACCGACAGCCAGTCGCTCGCCGACTTGTGCGAACGCCTTTCCACTTCTCCCTTCGTCGCGGTCGACACCGAGTTCATGCGGGAGAACACCTATTGGCCCGATCTGTGCCTCATCCAGATCGGCGACCAGAAAGAGGCCGCGGCCATCGACCCGAAGGCGGACGGAATCGACCTGACGCCGCTCCTCAACCTGCTCGTCAACAATGAGGATGTGCTCAAGGTCTTCCACGCCGGCGGGCAGGATCTGGAGATCATCTTCAACATGACGGGCGGAACGCCGCATCCGCTGTTCGACACCCAGGTCGCGGCGATGGCGCTGGGGCTGGGCGAGCAGGTCGGCTATTCCAACCTGGTCGAGAGCCTGCTCGGCCAGAGCCTCGACAAGGGCGCGCGCTTCACCGATTGGGGTCGGCGGCCGCTCGACGCGCGCCAGATCGATTATGCGATCGGCGACGTCACCCACCTCGCCACCCTGTTTCCCAAGATGCTGGAGCGGCTGCGCAAGACCGGCCGGGGCGACTGGCTCGACCAGGAGATGGAGAAGCTCGCCGACCCGACCAATTATGCCAACGATCCGGCTCTGGCCTGGAAGCGGGTCCGCATTTCGAGCCGCAAGCCCGACGTGCTCGGCCGCCTGAAGGCGCTGGCGGCGTGGCGCGAGATCGAGGCGCGCTCCAAGAACCTGCCGCGCGGGCGAATCATGAAGGACGAGACCCTCGCCGACGTCGCGTCGCATCCGCCGGCCAACCAGGAAGCGCTGGCGCGGGTACGCGGGCTTTCGGCTGGCTGGAAGAGCAACGACATCGGCGCCCGGATGATGGAGGCGCTGGCCTCCGCCCATCCCCTGCCTGCCGACGAGATGCCGCAGCGGGAGGACAGGCAGCCGGGGCTCGGCAAGGAAGGCGCTCTGGTCGCCGACCTTTTGAAACTGTTGCTCAAGATCCGCTCGCGCGAGAGCAATGTCGCGGCCAAACTCATCGCCCGCTCGGAGGAACTGGAACTTCTTGCCGCCGGCAGGCGTCAGGGCCTTGCGATACTCGAAGGTTGGCGGTTCGAGGAATTCGGGCGGGACGCGCTCGACCTGGTCGAGGGCCGCCTGGCCTTCGCGATCCGCAACGGCAAGCTGGCGATGACCCGAACGGAGGCCGAGACATGATGATAAGAGCAGCCTGGAGCGCGATATTGCTGGCGACGGCCGGTTGTACGACCGCCGTCGCGGACGACGGCCCCGTGCCGCCGCCGATGGGCGGGGAGAACAGCTGCGATGCCGCCGCCGCTAATGGCCTGGTCGGACAGGCGGCGACCGCCGAGCTGGGCGCCGAAGCCCTTCGATTGACAGGCGCGCGCGCGATTCGCTGGATCCAGCCCGGCCAGGCGGTGACGATGGACTATCGGGCCGACCGGCTGAACATCAAGCTGGACGCCCAGAACCGGGTGGAAGGGATCACCTGCGGGTAGTTGTTCCCGTCACGCGCCCTGTTTCGGCCGAGCAATCCATCGCGCCGGCCAGCGCCTTGAAGCGCCGCTCCACCGCCTCGCCGTACAGCATCTCGTCCCCCTTCTCGAACTCCAGGCGGAGCACGTCCTTGCGGCGCACCAGGCGGCTCCGCTTCAGGCTGGCAGCGACGCCGCCGCTCAACCGCTGAGCGAGACGCATGGCGAGCCCCCATTGGGCCGCGCGAGCGAGGGCCGCCTTGTCGCACAGCCGCGCCACATCGAGGGTGGAGAAGCTGCGCCCGCCGCCGAACGCGCTGAACAAAGCCTGGGCGAGCATCACCCTGCCCGGCCCGTCTATGCCCACCCAATTGGCGTAGAGCGCCATGTCGACGCCGCGTTCCGCGCGGAAATCGGGATGCGCCTGCCAGGCGATGTCGCCGAGCAGGCATGCGGCCAGCCTCAACCGGGCCAAGCCAGGCTCATCGTCGAAGATCGGGCCGATCCAGCGATCGAGCAGGGCGCCATGCTCGTCGAAGCGGCCGATCTGGCCGCCGACCTCCCGCGCCGCCTCGATCAAAGGGTCGAGCCTTCGCGTCGCAGGGTCCAACGCGTCGTAGAGCAGGCCTTCCCGAATGCCGAAGCTGGAGACGACCAGCTCGCAGGGCTCGAGCTCCCGCACCAATATCTTCAGGAGCATGTTCGCCGCCGGCAGGGTCGGCAGGCGCGAGGTCGAAAAGGAGGGGAGATGCTTGAGATCGGCCTTATGCAGGCCGGATATCTCCGATTGCAGCGCCGCGGGGCGGTCGGGCGCCATCCGATATTGGTGCATGATCGGCAGCGGATAATCGATCCGGTCCATGTCGATCCGCGCCAGCGCGCGCCAGGATCCGCCGACGAGATAGAAAGGGCGGTCCTTTCCTCGTTCCCGAAAGCCGCACCGGTCGAGCGCCTTGGCCACGCGCTTGGCCAGCGCCGCTTCGCCCTGCTCCGCGTCTATCCGCAGCACGCCGAGAGGCAGCGACGCACTCGTGCGCACCTTCTCGTCGGAGACGTCCACGAGTTCGAGGCTGCCGCCGCCAAGATCGCCGACCAGGCCGTCGGCGCCGGGAATGCCGGAAAGCACGCCCCGCCCCGCCATATGACCTTCCTGGTCGCCGGGAAGGAGCTCGGGCGAGAAGCCGACGGCGCGGACCTTTTCCAGGAATTCTTCGCCGTTGGAAGCGTCGCGGACCGCTGCGGTGGCGACCGCGCGGACATGGCGGACGCCCATCTGGTCGGTCAGCAGCCGGAAGCGCCGGAGCGCGGCGAGCGCCCTTTCCTCATCCGCCCGATCGAGCGCCCCATCCTGGACGACGCCGCGCCCGAGCCCGGCCATCACCTTCTCGTTGAAGATGACCGAGGGAATGCGGGCCGGCCCCGAATAGACGACAAGCCGTACCGAGTTCGAACCGATATCAATGATCGCCACCGGATGCCGCATGAGGGGAGACACGCCGCTCAGCGTCCGCGCCGAAGCCGCAGCTTGGGCACGGCGCCGCTGCCCCGCAGCGCCGCGCCCCGGCCCGAAAGCGACGGATTGGTCATGAAGTAACGGTGAAGGTTGAAGGGCTTGTCGTCGTCGATTGAAAGACGTTCATAGCTGCCGTCTGGAAGCAGACGCCAGCTTTGCTCGTTGTCGATGAGGTTCGCGACCATCACCTGGTCCAGTATCTGCGCGTGCACCGTGGGATTCTCGATCTTGAGCATATATTCGACCCGGCGATCGAAATTGCGCGGCATCCAGTCGGCCGAGCTTACATAGACGGCCGCGGCCCGGTTGGGCAGCGCGTCGCCGGCGCCGAAGCACCAGATACGGCTATGCTCCAGAAAGCGGCCGACGATCGACTTGACCCTTATGTTCTCGGACAGCCCCGGTACGCCGGGGCGAAGGCAGCAAATGCCGCGGATGACGAGATCGACCTGAACCCCGGCGGCGCTGGCGGCGTAGAGCTTGTCGATGATCGCCGGGTCGACCAGCGAGTTCATCTTGGCCCAGACCATGGCGGCCTCGCCCGCCCTCGCATTGGCGGTCTCGACGTCGATCAGCCGGGAGAGCTCGTCGCGCATGTCGTGCGGCGACATGACCAGAAGCTCCAGGTCGCGCGGCTCGACATAGCCGGTGATGTAATTGAACAATTGCGCGACATCGCGGCCGACCCGGGGATCGGCGGTGAAGAAGCTGATGTCGGTGTAGATGCGCGCGGTGACCGGGTGATAATTGCCGGTGCCGAGGTGACAATAGGTGCGGTAGCCCTTTTCCTCGCGGCGGACGACCATCGACACCTTGGCGTGGGTCTTCCAGTCGATGAAGCCATAGACGACCTGCACCCCAGCCCGCTCCAGCGCATTCGCCCAGAGGAGGTTCTGCTCCTCGTCGAAGCGCGCCTTCAGCTCGACCACGGCGGTCACCGACTTGCCCGCCTCGGCGGCGTCGATGAGGGCGCGGATCACGGCAGATTGCTTGCCGGCGCGGTATAGCGTCTGCTTGATCGCCACGACGTCCGGATCCTCGGCGGCCTGGCGGAGGAAGGCGACCACGACCTCGAAGCTCTCATAGGGATGATGGACGACGATGTCCTTGTCGCGGATCGCCGCGAAGCAATCGCCGCCATGCTCGCGGATGCGCTCGGGAAAGCGCGGCGTGAAAGGCGGGAATTTGAGGTCGGGCCGATCCTCCTCGACGAGAGTCTCGAGATCGGCGATGCCGAGGAAACCGGTCGATTCGAAGATCAGGGCCTCGCCGGCGCCGAGCCCTTCGCGCACCATCAGTTCGAGGCTGTCGGGAATATCCTCCTCCAGCTCCAGGCGGATGACACGGCCGCGGCGGCGGCGCTTGATCGCGCTGCGGAAATAGCGGACCAGATCCTCGGCTTCCTCCTCAACCTCGATGTCGCTGTCGCGGATGATGCGGAAGGCGCCGCCGCCGAGCAGGTCGTAATCGGGGAAGAGGCGCGAAATATGGCGGCGGATGAGCGATTCGATGGCGACGTAGCGCGCCGCCTCTCCCGGCAGCCGGACGAACCGCTTCAGGGTCGCCGGGACCATCAGCAACTCGCGTATCGGCTCGCCGTCCGATCGCCGCTTCAGGTCGAAGACCAGCGAGAAGCCCTTGTTGGGGATGAACGGGAACGGGTGCGCCGGATCGATCGCCTGGGGCGTCAGCACCGGGAATATCTGCTCGCTGAAATGACGGTCGAGCCAGTCCGAATCGCCCGGCTCCAGCTCGGCGCGGTTGCTGATGACATCCACGCCCGCCTCGCCCAGCGCGATGCGGAGCTCGCGCCAGACCTGCTGCTGCGCGCCAGTAAGCCGGTTCGCCTCTTCGCCGATCGCCGCGAGCTGCTGGGCCGGAGTCAGCCCGTCGGCCGAACGCTCCTCGACGTTGAGCAATTGCTGTCCCTTCAGCCCGGCGACGCGGACCATGAAGAATTCGTCGAGATTGTTGCCCGAGATGGAGAGGAAGCGCAGCCGCTCCAGCAACGGATGCGCCGGGTTGCTGGCCTCTTCGAGCACGCGCCGGTTGAAGGCGAGCCAGGAGAGTTCCCGATTGAAATAGCGCGCGCGCGCGGCATCGCCAGTGGCGGGCGCCGGGTCGCTGGCGATATTCGAAGGCGCTGGATCCATGTCAGTCCCGGCCTCTCGCTCGCTTGATGACGCCCGCGTCGGCGAGCGCGCGGCGGGCCATCGGCACCGTCATCCGGCGATGCTGCAGCAGCATCGCCCGGTCGAGGATATCGACCACCCGCTGAACGGCGACATAGCTGCGTTCGATCCGGGGAATGAGATATTCCGCCAGTTCGGGCGGGGCGGCAACTCCGCGATCACCGAGCAGCTTGACAATGAGATCCCCGATCAAAGCGTCGTCGGGCCGGGCGATGGCGATATGGGGCGTCGCCGCGAGGCGGGAGCGCAGGTCCGGGAGGCGGACCTTCCATTCGGGCGGCGGCACGTCCGCGACGATCAGCAGCGGCTTCCTCCGCTCCTGAGCCTCGTTCCAGGCGTGAAAGAGCATTTCCTCGTCATGGTCCTCGGCATCGTCGAACAATCGGCCGCCGGTCTTGCGGACGAAGATGCGGCCAAGCAGGCTGCGTCCCGATTTGCGCGGCCCGGTGAGCAGGGTCGCCATGACTGGCCAGAGCGACCAGTGCCTGAAATGGTCGAACGCGGCGCGGTTGGCGTCGGAGATGAGAAAATCCTCGTCGCGGTCCGCCACCGGCCAGTCAAGCGGCAGCGCGATCTGGCCCATGGCCGGCTTATTGCCCGTCGGGGCGCGTGATCCGGAGCGTGTTGCCCGAACCCTGCACGGTCCAGCCCTGCGCCTGGAGCGCCGCCTGCAACGCCGCCGAATCGCCGACGAAGGTGACCCGCATCACCGAAGTCCCGCCCAAAGCGAGGCTGGTGGTGAGCGCCGAGGTAACGCCGTTGATCCGGCTGACCGAGAGCTCCGCCTGGCTGACGGCGGCGGCGCTGGGCGTATCGACCTGGATGCTGAATGCGCTCGCCGCGCCGACCGGGACCGGCCCGGTGGCGACCGGCCCGGTGATGGCGTCGGTCGCCGCTTCGATCTCCTCTGCGATCTCGGCCGCGATATCGGGTTCCTCGACGATCAGCGACGGATCGGGCCGCAGCAGGCCGGCGGCGAGGGCGCGGGTATAAGCGAGATCGAGCCGGCGCACGCCTTCGTCCATCAGGCGCGGGATGGCGGCGCTGTTCTCGACCCGGAGCGTGAACCGGTCAAGGACCAGATTGTCCGGGCCGAAGCGCGCCGTGAACGTGCCGATCGCCGGCCCGCCAGGATAGAGCCGCTTCAGGTGGACTTCGGGTATGACGACGTCGGCGGCGCCATACCCGTCGATCAGGATTCGCCACCAGGCGCGGCCCGGCCGGCGCGTCTGGGCGGCGTTGAGGATCAGGGGGTCCACTCCGGAGCCGGTCGGCCGGACATAGTCGATGGCGCTGCCGCCGGTGCGGAAGCGCGCCCACGCCTTTTGCCATTCGTTGCGGAATTCCAGGCTGTAGAGCGTCGATCCGGTCTGCATCACCGGGATGACCAGCATCGGCGCCGACCGGCGCACGACGCCCTGCCCGCCGCCGAGCATCTGGCCGGCGCGCGAACGGTCGAACAGCAAACCGAGGCGGGCGATGTAGCGCTTCGGGCCGATCTGCTCTTGCTCGATGATGATCCCCGACACGATCGTGTTCAGCACCGAATCGGAAAGGTCGGGTGCCTGCGAAGCGGGCCGTCCCGTCGAATTCGCCCAGAGCGCGGCCCAGCCCAGGCGCTGCGCCTGCCGCCAGCCTTCGAGCCGGGCTTCCTCCGAAGTCTTGCCCGACGCGTCGACCTCGATGCCGGTCACCTCGAGCGTGCTCGAACTGTCGATCGGGGGGACGCCCCGGTCGGCGCCTTCCAGCTGCGCGTAGAGCGCGCCGCCCGCGCCCAGGAGGGCGCCGGCCAGCAGGATGAGGGGGGCTCGACGTCTGAAAAGCTTCACAGGGCGCCTTTTGGCGAGTTGATCGTGGAAATCCAAGCCTGTTGTCGCTAGGCGCGCTGATATGAGCGAAACCGACGAACAAACCGAGTCATACACCTACGCTAAGGCCGGCGTCTCGATCGCAGCGGGGAACGCGCTTGTGAAGGCGATCGGGCCGCTGGCTAAATCGACCGCGCGGCCGGGCGCGGACGCGTCGCTCGGCGGCTTCGGCGGCTTCTTCGACCTGAAGGCCGCCGGCTATTCCGATCCGCTGCTGGTCGCGGCCAATGACGGCGTCGGCACCAAGCTGAAGCTCGCCATCGACGGCGGCCGCCATGACGGCGTCGGCATCGACCTCGTCGCGATGTGCGTCAACGACCTCATCGTCCAGGGCGCCGAGCCGCTCTTCTTCCTCGATTATTTCGCGACCGGGAAGCTGGAGAGCGGGATCGCCGAGGCCGTGATCGCCGGCATCGCCGAGGGCTGCAAGATGGCCGGCTGCGCCCTCATCGGCGGCGAGACGGCCGAGATGCCGGGCATGTATGCCGCGGGCGATTACGACCTTGCCGGCTTCTGCGTCGGCGCCGTCGAGCGCGGCGAGGCGCTGACCGGCGACAAGGTGAAGGCCGGCGACGTCATCCTCGGCCTCGCTTCCTCCGGCGTCCATTCCAACGGCTTCTCGCTGGTCCGCCGCCTCGCCGCGGACAAGGGCTGGAAGCTCGACCGCCCCGCCATCTTCGATCCGGAACGGCTGCTGATCGAGGCGCTGCTCGAACCCACAAGCATCTACGTGAAGTCGCTGCTGCCCATCGTCCGGAGCGGCCGTATCGCCGCCTTGGCTCACATCACCGGCGGCGGTCTTCTCGAGAACATCCCCCGCGTCCTCCCGGAAGGCCTCCACGCCTTCGTCGGCGCCGAGGCCTGGCCGCAGCCCCGGCTGATGGCCTTCCTCCAGGCCCAGGGGAATATCGAGCCCGGCGAAATGGCGCGCACCTTCAACTGCGGCATCGGCATGGCGCTGGTGGTGGCGGCGGATCAAGCCGAAGCTGTCGCCTCCGATCTCGAAAAAGCGGGCGAGACCGTCTTCACCATCGGCCGCATCGAGGGAGGCGAGAAGGGCTGCACCGTCTCCGGATCGGCCGAAACATGGGGCGCCCGCGCGCCCTGGACCGCGACGCACCATGGCTGAGAAGGCGCGGGTCGGCGTCCTCATTTCGGGGCGCGGGTCCAACATGACCGCCTTGCTCTACGCGTCGAGACAGCCGGACTGCCCCTATGAGATCGTGCTCGTCGCCGCCAACGATCCCGACGCCCTCGGCCTGAAGGTCGCCGCGGCGGAGGGCATCGCCACCTTCGGCCTCGGCCACAAGGGCATGAAGCGCGCCGACTACGACCGCATCCTCGACGAGCAACTTCGCGGGGCCGGCGTGCAATATATCGCGCTCGCCGGTCATATGCGGCTGCTTTCGGCCGAATTCGTCGGGAAATGGGAGGGCCGGATGGTCAACATCCACCCTTCCCTCCTCCCCCTCTACAAGGGCCTCGACACTCACGCCCGCGCGCTGGAAGCGGGGGACACGGTCGGCGGCTGCTCGGTCCATCTGGTCACGGTGGAGCTCGATTCCGGCCCGGTTCTGGGGCAGATGGAAGTCGCCGTGCTAGTAGACGACACCGCCGAGACGCTCGCCGCCCGGGTCCTCATCGCCGAGCACCAGCTCTACCCACGCGTCCTGGCCGAGCTGGTCACGCGCGATGCGACGCCCGAGGCTCTGCTGGGCAAGCTGCGCGAGATCGCCCTCGCCCTCCCCGCCGCCGAGGAGAAATTGTCGCACGGCACCCCCGCCTTCGCGGTCGCCGGCGGCAAGATGTTCGGCTATTTCAGCGACGATCATCACGGCAACGGCATCACCGCCTTGCTGGTCAAGACCAGCGGGCCTGAGGAGCAGGCAATGCTGATCGAGGCCGAGCCCGATTTCTATTTCCGCCCCGCCTATCTCGGCCCCTCCGGCTGGATCGGCCTCCGCCTCGACCAGGGCGGTGTCGACTGGGACCATGTCGGCGAGTGGCTGCTGAAAAGCTGGCGCATGGCGGCGCCGCGCAAGCTGGCGGACGTGATCTAACGCGCTGTTCCCCGGCGGAAGCCGGGGCCCAGCTACGGCGCCGGACTGGATCCCGGCTTTCGCCGGGAACAAGAGGACGAAATGGCCGAGAAGCAGACCGAAGCCCAGGCCGAAGCCGCCGCCATCCGCCGGCGCTGGATCACGCTCGGCGAGATATTGGCGGTGGTCGCGGTGATGATCTCCGGCCTCACTTTCTGGAACAGCTATAGCGAGCGCACGGCGTCCGAAGCCGAACGCGCGGCCGACAAGGAGGCCGCGGCCGAGGAAGAGCGCAAGGCGGCCGAACGTTCGCAGACCCTGCTGCTCAAGGTCAGCGCCGGCCGGGGCGGAAGCAGCCTGGTTCTTGCCCCTGCGGATTCGGGCCAGGTGATCCAGAGCCTGAGCGTCGCTTTTCCGAGCGAACTGGGCGCGGCCGCCATCGACGCGATCATCGAGCCGCGGATCGAAGCGGGCTGGATCGAGAAAGCGGTGAAGGATCTGGAACGTGAGGGATCGGAAGGAGACCTGCGGGTGCCCGTCGCCATCACCACCCGCTTCGTCAGCGGCGGCGAGACCCGTAGCGACACGTCGCTCTACGATGTCGGCTACAGGCTGGACCGCGGCGTTCTCGACACGGACGTCGAACTCAGCGGCCTCGCCCTCATCGAAAGGGCCCGGGCGTCAAACGCCCAGGCCCGCCTCGACGCGATCTGGAAATCGCGGCAGCAATAATTAGCCTCTCCCGCAAAGGGGGAGAGGAAAATTACCCCACAATCTCTTCGGGCTTGAAGAAATAATCGATCTCAATTGCCGCATTCTCCACGCTGTCGGAGCCGTGGACGCTGTTGGCCTCGATCGATTCGGCGTGGACCTTGCGGATCGTGCCTTCGTCGGCCTGGGCCGGATTGGTCGCGCCCATCACTTCGCGATTCTTCGCGACGGCATTCTCGCCCTCCAGCACCTGGACGACGACCGGGCCGGAGATCATGAAGCTCACGAGATCGTTGAAGAAGGGCCGCTCCTTGTGGACGGCGTAGAAGCCCTCGGCCTGCTCCCGCGTCATGCGGATGCGGCGGGAGGCGACGACGCGAAGCCCCGCATCCTCCAGCATCTTGGTGATCGCGCCGGTCAAGTTGCGGCGGGTGGCATCGGGTTTGATGATCGAGAAAGTGCGTTCGGTCGCCATGGCCGGCAAAGCTCCATTGATGCGGGATTGAATGGGCGCGCTCTCTAGGCGGCGCTGCGCGAAACCGCAAGGGAGGCTCAGCTGATGGCCGTCAGTTGAGTCGAATCTATCCGTATCGGCACATTGCACATTGTGTTTCGTATGAACACCGTGCACCAGTAGTAGCTGGAGGCTGATTTGCTCATGAGTAAGACAGATGAGGTTGTTTTGTTCTTAGGCAAAGCAGCTCTCGCCGTTTTGGTCGGGAGCCTCACCGCCGGCTTTTTCTTTTGGGGTGGTCAAGCTTGGGGAAAATTAGATATTTCGACTATACCGCTGCTGCTATTCTTGGTCATTTTAACAGCGCTGATGGTTTTCTTCATAGCTTTACCAGCTATGGTTTTGGTGGGGCTTCCCCTCACGTGGCCATCCCGACGGTGGATTAGAGAACACCGCCTCTCAGCAGGCATTGGCTTTGGATTGATTGGCGCAGCTACAGGCTTGGCGGTTCATCGCCTCCTAGACAGATCCCTGTTTGCTGATCGCTATGATACCACTGCAATGATTTGTGGGGGCGTTACTGCGATTGTTTTCACCTATCTGCTAGGCCGGAGCCGCCATTAGATTTTTACGGCCCCTGCACCCACTTCCCCTCCACCTGTTTCCAATAGCGGCATTCCGCTTCGGACTTGTCCTTGAGGGCGCGCCAGCTTTGGCGGGCGTCTTCGATGTGGGCGCTGTCGAAGAAATAGAAAGCGCGGGCGAAGGTCAGGGCTTCGTCGCGCCAGCGGCCGTCGGCGAGGGCGATGTTTTGGGCGCCGTTGAGGGCGTCCGGCTCGGGCGAGAGGAGGATGGGCTGCTCGCCCGGCGCGGGGCCGTCGTGTCGGCCGTGGGGCAGGAAGGAGTCGCGGGCGTAGCTCCAGAGCTGGCTGTCGACCTGGTCGAGGAGGCTGGGCTCGGCGACGATCAGCAGCCTTTCGTTATCCGCCAGCACCTTCTCGCAAATGCGCGGGAGGACGCGCTCGATCGGCGAGGCAGTGAGGCGGTAGAAGTCGACGAGCATGGCGCGGGATTAGGCTGATCGACCGATCGTGAACACCCATTCGTCACCCTGAACTTGTTTCAGGGTCCATGCCCCCACCCGCGCGGAAGCTCGGAGATGGATGCTGAACCCAGTTCAGCATGACGGAGTTCACTTGCGCGGTGGAAGCGGCTCAAACCCGAGTCCTACCGCCAGATCATCCCAATGCGGATTTCGCTCCTCGACAAGGTTGATCTTCCATTGACGATGCCACCGCTTGAGCTGCTTCTCGCGCAGGATCGCTCGCTCCATGTCGCCGCATTGTTCGAAATAGACGAGCCGGTGCACCTTGTAGCGGTGCGTGAAGCCGCGCCTGACGCCGCTACGGTGTTCCCAGATGCGACGCAAAAGGTCCGACGTGACACCGATGTAGAGGGTGCCACGCGGCTGACTGCCGAGGATATAGACAGACGGTTGCCGTTCCATCGACCGAACGTATCATCGCCGACCTCGGGTGGAACCGCCATTCTCCACTTCGCCACCCTGACCGTCTGTCAGGGTCCATGTCCCTACCCGCACCGTGGCTTCCAGCTGGATGCTGAAACGAGTTCAGCATGACGAATCAGGGATGCCGACAACTCTCGGCTCGTTACCCGAAACCACCATTCCGCCCCCCCCTTCCGTCACCCTGAACTTGTTTCAGGGTCCATCTATCCACTTCCACGGAGGCTCTGAGCTGGATGCTGAAACGAGTTCAGCATGACGGGTGGGGTGTCGGGACCAAAGCGTCCGGCGAAGCCACGCAGTCGATCCTCGCCCAAGGAGACGATCGCACTCGCAATCCTCCCCTTGGTCATCGGGCACTCAGGTTCAGCCCTCGAAATTATCCGCGATGAACCGATCCAGCAAAGCCACGCCATAACCCGTAGCGCCCTTGTCGAAGAGGTGCCCCGCTTTGTTCGCCCAGACCATGCCGGCAATGTCGAGATGGGCCCATTTCACCCCCTCCTCGACGAAACGCTGGAGGAAGGTCGCCGCCGTGATCGAACCGCCTTCGCGCGGGCCGCTATTCTTCATGTCGGCGATCGGCGAATCCATCAATTTGTCGTAGGCGTCGCCGAGGGGCATCCGCCAGACCTTGTCGCCGCTCTTCATTCCCGCGTCGGCCAGCTTGCCCGCGAGGCCGTCGTCGTTGGAGAACAGGCCGCCATATTCGAAGCCCAGCGAGATGATCATCGCGCCGGTCAGGGTGGCGAGGTCGATCATGATCTCGGGCTTGTACTGACGCTGCGCCCAGGTCATCGCGTCACACAGGACGAGCCGCCCCTCGGCGTCGGTGTTGATGACCTCGATCGTCTGGCCGGACATGGAGGTGACGACATCGCCGGGCCTCTGCGCCTTGCCGTCGGGCATGTTCTCGACCAGGCCGCAAATGCCGACCACGTTGGCCTTGGCCTTGCGGGTGGCGAGCGCCTTCATCGCGCCCGCGACGGCGCCGGCGCCGCCCATGTCCCATTTCATCGATTCCATGCCGAGGGCGGGCTTGATCGAGATGCCGCCGGTATCGAAGGTAACGCCCTTGCCGACGAATACGACCGGTTTCGCGTCGCCGCCGCCGTTCCAGCGCATGGCGAGCAGCCGCGCCGGGCGGACCGAACCCAGCGAGACGCCGAGCAGCGAATTCATGCCGAGCGCCGCCATCGCTTCCTCGTCGAGCACCTCGATCTCGACGCCAAGGCCCTCGAGCTGGGCGCGAGCGCGCTCGACGAAGGTTTCGGGATAGATGATGTTGGCGGGCTCGGTGACGAGCTCGCGGGTGAAGGACAGGCCGGCGAGGACCGCCGCCTTATGCTCCCAGGCCGCATCGGCGCCGTCCCCGCCCCCGACGACGACGATTTCCTCCAGCGTCGGCTTGGCCTTCTTGCCGAGCTTGGTGCGGTAGATGTCGTAGCGCCAGCCCCGCGCCGCCGCGCCGTAGGCCAGCCGCGCCGCCGCCTCGCCGTCGAAATCGAGCCCGCTCACATCGATGACCAGCTTCGTCTCGCCGGAGGTCAGCAATCGCCCGGTCAGGGCCCCGCCGACACGCTCGTACAGAGCCTCGTCGTCGCGCTTGCCGCCAAGACCGATCAGCAGCAGCCGCCGGGCCGTATCGCCTTCGGTGATGAAGGTCTCGGCGATGGTCGCCGCCTCGCGCTCGAACCGCTGGGCGTCCGCGGCGCGGGCCGCGAGCGTTCGTCCCGCCTCGTCCAGGCCGGTGAGCCGGTCGGCGAGCATGTCCTCGCCCCTGACAGGAATGGCGAGCGCATATTGTCCTTCGGGGCGCCGAGCGGCGAACGTGACTTTCATGGGGTGGAAAACCTCCTGGGGCTGGGCGCGGAAAAGAGCCTGATAGGCAAAGGACCCGCCGCTGGCAAAGGGCGCCTCCGAGTTTGCGCCCAGCTTCCGCCATTGCAGGGAACGGCTTGCGATGCGATAGGCTCCTTCGTCGCGCGTGCCAATGCGGCGGGGCCAATGTTGCGGAAATCGTGAAGACCTTGAACCTACTCTGCCGGACGGCCCTGCCCCTCTTGCTGTGCACGCCCGCCGCCGCGCTCGCGCAAGCGACCGGGCCGGCGCCGGCGAGCGCGGAGCGGCAGGTCGATTTCAGCGCCGACCAGCTCGCCTATGACAGCATCGGCGACATCGTCACCGCCAGCGGCAACGTGCGGATGACGACCGAAGGCAATAATCTGCGCGCCGACACCGTCACCTGGAACCGCCAGAGCGGCGAAGTCCGCGCCGAGGGCAATGTCCGCATCGTCAACCCGCAGGGCGACGCGGCTTATGGCGACAATATCCTGCTCACCGACACGCTCCGCGACGGCATGGTCGACAATCTTCTGCTCGTGCTGGAGGATGGCGGCCGCCTCGCCGCCGACCGCGGCGAGCGCGCGGCAGGCTATACGACGCTCTACCGCGCCGCTTACTCGCCCTGCGCGGTGATCGACGAGGATGGCTGCCCCAAGGATCCGACCTGGAAGATCACCGCCGTCAAGGTCGTCCACGATCCGGTCAGGAACCGCATCCGCTACGAAGGCGCCAGCCTCAACCTGTTCGGGGTGCCGATCATCGGCCTGCCCGGCCTGTCGCATCCTGACGGGACCGAAGGGGGCGGTTCCGGGCTGCTCGTGCCCGACATAAGGTTCAGCCGCAGCAACGGGCTGGAGCTGAGCGTCCCATATTATTTCAAGCTCGCGCCCAATCGTGACGCGACGATCACGCCGCACATTTACACCGACGTGCTGCCGATGATCGAGGGGCGCTATCGCCACCTCACCGAGCTCGGCGCGTTCCAGCTCGGCGCCTATCTCACCTACGGTTCGCGTCTCGGCCTCGATCCCCTGGTCGCGCAACCCGGCGATCCCGACAAGGCGGTGCGCGCCTATCTGGAGGGCAGCGGCAAGTTCCAGCTCGATCCGCAATGGAGCATCACCGCCTCGGGCCGCTACGTCACCGACCGCACCTTCCTCAGGCGCTACGACATCTCCCGCGACGACCGTCTGCGCAGCGTGGTCAACGCCGAGCGGATCGCCGAGGACAGCTACATCTCGATCGCGGGCTGGGCGTTTCAGGGCCTGCGCATGACCGACGAAGCCGGCCAGCAGCCGATTGTCCTGCCCGCGATCGACGCCCGCTGGCGGGTCGACGATCCCCTCTGGGACGGCCAGATCGAGCTTCAGGCGAACAGCCTCTCCATCGTCCGCACCGAGGGGCAGGATACGCAGCGCGCCTTCGCCAGCGCGCGCTGGGAGCGGCGGAGCATAACCGGGCTCGGCCAGGAGCTGATTCTCACCGCCTTCGCGCGGGGTGACCTCTATCACGCCAACGACACCGAGCTGACCTCCACGCCCTCCTATCGCGGCGACGAAGGCTGGGGCAGCCGCGCCATCGGCGCGCTGGCCGCCGAGCTGCGCTGGCCGTTGGTCGGCGAATTCCTGAACGGGACGCATCGCCTGACCCCGCGCATCCAGTTCGTCGCGTCGCCTCCGACCAGCAACCTGGAAATACCCAATGAGGATGCGCGCGCCGTCGATCTGGAGGATTCGAACCTCTTCGCCCTCAACCGCTTTCCCGGCTACGATCGCTGGGAGGACGGCACCCGCGTCACCTACGGCGTCGACTGGGCGTTCGACCTCCCCCGCGCCGCCGTCCGCACCACCATCGGCCAGAGCTACCGGCTCGATCGCAAGCCGAGCATCCTCCCGCCCGGCACCGGCCTGTCCGACCGCCTGTCGGACGTGGTCGGCCGCACCAGCGTCAAGCTCGGGCGCAAGCTGAACCTCGTTCACCGCTTCCGCCTCGACAAGGACAATTTCGCGATCCGCCGCAACGAGATCGACGCGGTCATCGGCGGGCGCCAGACCTATGCGACCCTTGGCTATCTGAGGCTCAACCGCGACATCGACCCGACCCTCGAGGATCTGCGCGACCGCGAGGAGATCAGGCTCGGTGGGCGCGTCAAGTTCGCCAATTACTGGTCGCTGTTCGGCTCGACGGTCATCGATCTCACCAACGAGGACGAGGACCCCATTTCGGACGCCGACGGCTATGAGCCGGTCCGGCACCGGCTCGGGCTCGCTTATGACGACGATTGCATCGAGATAGGCGTCACCTGGCGGCGCGATTACGAGACGACCGGCGATTTCCGGCGCGGCAACACCTTCCTGTTCCGGGTGGCGCTCAAGAATTTGGGCCGCTAGGAGAGGATGTTCATGCCGCTAAGCTGCGGTTCAGCATATGTTCGGCACATGAGTGGCCTGCTTTTACTGGAGGAATGATGAAGCTCGGCACTTTTGGGAGGGCGGCGCTGATGCTCGCCGGTTCGGTCGCAGCCGTGGCGGCAGTGGCCCAGACCGTGGGCGACGACGAGGGCGTTCCCGCCAACCCGCTCAACATTCCCGCCGATCCCGAAATCTTCGGCAGCACCGATCCGTCGGTGGTGAAGGCGACGGCCATCATCAACGGCGAGATCATCACCGCCACCGATATCGACCACCGGCTTGCGCTCATCGTCCTCGCCAATGGCGGCGCCGGCCGGATTCCGCCCGAGGAGATGCAGCGGCTGCGCGCCCAGGTGCTGCGCAACCTCGTCGACGAGACGCTCCAGATCCAGGCCGCCGCCGGCGCCGACATCAAGGTCGAGCCGGCCGAGATCGACAATTATTTCAAGCAATATTCCAGCAATTTCGGCCGCCAGCCCGAGGAGTTCGCCGCCTATCTCCGGTCGCAGGGTTCCTCCGAGAGGTCGATCAAGCGGCAGATCCATGGCGAGATCGCCTGGACCCGCCTTCAGCGGCGCCAGATCGAGCCCTTCGTCAGCGTCGGCGAGGAAGAGGTGCAGACGATCATCGACCGTCTCAACGCCTCCAAGGGCCAGCAGGAATATCGCATCGCCGAGATTTTCCTGTCGTCGACCCCGGAAACGGCGGCGGAGACTCGCGCCAATGCGGGGCGCATCGTCGAGCAGCTCAGGAACGGCGCGTCGTTCCTGGCTTATGCCCGCCAATTCTCCGAAGCCTCGACGGCCGCGGTCGGCGGCGATCTCGGCTGGGTCCGGGCGGAACAGCTTCCCGAGCGCCTCGCCGAGGTGGCGGTCGCGCTCCCGGTCGGCCAGATCAGCGAGCCGATCGCCATCCCCGGCGGCTATTCGATCCTCGCCGTCCAGGATGCCCGCCAGATCCTGACCAGCGACCCGCGCGACGCGGTGCTCAGCCTCAAGCAGCTCTCCATCACCTTCCCCGAGGGCATGACCCGCGACCAGGCCGCGCCCAGGGTGGAGCAGCTGGCGCAGCTCGGCCAGACGATGGGCGGGTGCGGCCGGGCCGAGCAGGCGGCCGCGACGATCGGCGCCGAGGTGGTTTCGAGCGACCAGGTCAAGGTCCGCGACCTTCCACCCGCGCTCCAGCAGATGATGCTGCAGCTCAATATCGGCCAGGCCACGACGCCGTTCGGGTCGTTCGAGGACGGCGTCCGCATCCTTGTCTTGTGCGGCCGCGACGATCCCGCGGCCTCGTCGGAACCGTCCTTCGATCAGGTTTACGAACAGCTCAACGAGGAGCGGGTGAACCGGCGCGCGCAACGTTATCTGCGCGATCTTCGCCGCGACGCGGTGGTCGATTATCGCTAGGGCGCGCCAGGAGAGATGACCTCCCCGATGCCCCTCGCGGTGGCGCTGGGCGATCCCGCCGGCATAGGGCCCGAAATCGTCGCGAAATCCTGGGAGCGGCGGGAAGCGCTCGCCGTCCCGCCTTTCTTCGCGGTGGGCGACTGCGACGCGATCGAAGCGGTCTGGAAAGGCCCGCTGCGGGTGATCGCCGAACCCGGCGAGGCCGGCTTATGTTTCGGAGAGGCCTTGCCGGTCATCCGGGTCGGCGGCGGGCACGGCGTCACGCCGGGCGCGCCGGACACGGAAGGCGCGCGCAATTCCTTGGATGCGCTGGAGCTTGCCGTGGGCCTGACCCGCTCGGGCGCGGCCTCCGGCCTGGTGACCGGCCCGGTCTCGAAATCCCGGCTCTACGCGATCGGTTTCGTCCATCCCGGCCAGACCGAATTCGTCGCCGAGCGTTGCGGCGTCTCGATCGACCATGTCGCGATGATGCTGGTCGGGCCGACGCTGAGGACGGTGCCGGTGACGGTTCATATTCCGTTGAGCGACGTGCCCGCCGCGCTGACGGCCGATCGCATCGTCGCCAGGGGCCGGGCGACGGTTCGCGGCCTCCAGCGCCAGTTCGGGATCGCGCGGCCGCGAATCGCGGTCGCCGGCCTCAATCCCCATGCGGGAGAGGACGGAGCGCTCGGCCGCGAGGAGATCGACGTGATCGTGCCGGCCATCGAACGCCTGCGCGAGGACGGCTTCGACATAATCGGCCCTGTCCCCGCCGACGCCTTGTTCCACGATCGAAGGCGTCGGACCTACGACGCCGCTTTGTGCATGTACCACGATCAGGCTTTGGTGCCGCTCAAGACGCTCCATTTCGACGAAGGGGTGAACATGACGCTGGGCCTGCCCATCGTCCGCACGTCTCCCGATCATGGCACCGCTTTCGCCATCGCCGGTCGGGACCAGGCGGATCCGGGCGCGATGGTCGCGGCGCTGAAGACCGCCGCCGACTGCACCCGGCGCATCGCCCAGGCGTGAAGCCCCTACCTCCGCTCCGCGACGTCATCGCGCGGCACGGCCTCAGCGCATCCAAGGCGCTCGGCCAGAATTTCCTGCTCGACAGCCAGTTGCTCAGCCGCATCGCGCGAGTGCCGGGGCCACTCGACGGCGAGCGCGTCTATGAAGTGGGTCCGGGGCCGGGCGGCCTGACCCGCGCGCTGCTGGAGGCCGGAGCGCTGGTGACGGCGGTCGAGCGGGACCGGCGCTGCCTCCCCGCTCTGGCGGAAATCGACGAGGCCTCCGGCGGGCGGCTGCGGGTGATCGAGGGTGACGCTCTGGCAATCGACGAGGCGGCGGAGGTCGGCGAGGGCGTCCACATCGTCGCCAATCTCCCCTACAATGTGGGAACCGCGCTCCTCGTCCGGTGGCTGGGGGGCGAGCGCTGGCCGCCATTCTGGCGCTCGCTCACCCTGATGTTCCAGCGCGAGGTGGCGGAGCGCATCGTCGCCAAGCCGGATACATCGGCTTATGGGCGGCTGGCGGTGCTCGCCCAGTGGCGAAGCGAAGCCCGGCTGGCGATGAAGGTCCACCGCTCGGCCTTCGTGCCGCCGCCCAAGGTCATGTCGGCGGTGGTCCACATCCTGCCGCAGCGCGCGCCGGAGGACGTTCGCGCCGCGACGCTAGAGCGGCTCACCGCGGCGGCCTTCGGGCAGCGCCGCAAGATGCTGCGCCAGAGCCTCAAGGCGCTGCCGGGAGCCCTGGAGGCGCTGGATATCGCCGGCATAGATTCGGCTCGCCGCGCGGAAACACTCGACGTGGCGGAATTCACCGCGCTCGCGCGGTGTCTGTCCTGAGCGACGCCGCAGGCGGCGCGTCGAAGGGGCCTCGCCCGCATCCTGGACGCGGGCGGCGCCGATTAATTCTCGGCTTCGGGGGTCTCGGGAATCTTGGTCTCGGGCGCCTGCGCGGTCACCACTTCCGCCGGCTGCCCCTTGGCGATCACCGCCGCCAGGGTCGTCGCCTGCGGGCAGGGCGCCTCGCACAAGGTCTTGATCCGGTCGAGGTTGCGCTTGGCGCGCTCCACGGCGCCGCGCTGAACCAAGGCCTCGCCCTGACCCGCCAGCGCGCCGACATCATTGGGCTCCAGCGCGAGAGCTTCGGAATAGAATTTGACCGCCTTGCCGGGGAGCTTCTGCCCCTGGGCGACGCGTGCCAGGCCGACATAAGCGGCGCGGTTGCGCGGATCGACGACCAGTGCCGTTTCGAGCGCGTCGAACGCGGCATCATATTGGCCCGACGCGGTCAGCGCCTGCCCCTGCTGAAGCAGCGCCATCGACCGGGCGTCGATCTGGTCGTCCGGCCGCTGTCCGTGGCCGGCGCTCGCCACCGTCGCCAGCGCGATCGCGACGGAAAGGGCAATGGGCGTAAGGCGCATCAATATCTCCATATTCCTGTCGGACGGCAGCCTAGCATGGCGCCCGCCACCGCGCGACGAAAAAGCCGTCCGTGCCGTCATGCGCCGGCGTCAGCAGGCGCCCTTGGCCCGATAATCGTCCGCCCGGGATAGGAAGGGCTTCCGATACGAAAGCTGAACGGCGGCGGCCGAAGGCCTCGGCCTGTCCCCGTCCCTCTTCGGCCAGCACCGAACAGACGGCATAGACCAAATGACCGCCGGGGCGGACGAGTTCCGCCGCGATATCGAGAAGATCTGCCTGGAGCGCGACGAGCCGGGCGAGACGATCGGGATTGAGCCGCCAGCGCGTCTCGGGATTGCGGCGCCAAGTGCCCGTGCCGGAGCATGGAGCATCGACCAGCACGACATCCGCTGTCCCGACAAGATCGGCCAAAGCGGCCCCCTCCCTGCCCGGATCGAGCAGGCGCGTCTCGACGATCGAGACCCCCGCCCGCGCCAGTCGCGGGGTCATGCGGGAGAGCCGCCCGCGGTCGGTGTCGCTGGCGACGATGCGTCCCTCATTCCCCATCTCCGCGGCCAGAGCGAGGGTCTTGCCGCCCGCGCCCGCGCAGACGTCGACGATTGTCATTCCCGCCTCCGCTCCGCAGGCCAGCGACAGCAATTGGCTCCCTTCGTCCTGCACCTCGACCAAGCCGGAGCGCCACGCCTCGGTCTCTTCGACTTGGAACCCCTCCGGGAGGCGAAGGCCGATCGGCGACAATCGCATGGCGACGGCGCCCGGGAGCGCCGGCAGCGCGACCTCGACGCCGCCCTTCAACCGGTTCACGCGGACGTCCAGCGACGCCCGTTCGAGCAGCGCCAATAGCTCGCTTTCGTCGATCAGCGGATCGAAACGCCCGTGCAGCCAGGAGGGTGCGAAACTGGCGGGGCAAGCCGCCTCCCCTTCGACCTCGGGCGCCGGGCCGTGCGCCGATCCGTCGAAAAAGGTGCGAAGCTCGGGAACCTCCCGCGCCAGCCCTAGCATCGCGGCACGTCCCGAAACCGGCGGCTCGCCCGACCGGCGGATCGCGCGGTAGACGAGCTCGCGCACGGCGCGGCGGTCGCCGGACCCGGCATAACGCCGCGCCTTGAAATAGCGCGCGATCAAGGTGTCGGCGGCGGCTCCGCTTTCGCGCGCGGCGACGGCGATCTCGTCGAGCAGCTCGATCGCCGCCTGGGTGCGCGCGGCGGGAGTCATGCCTCAGCGGGTCGGATAATTGGGCGCCTCGCGGGTGATGGCGACGTCGTGGACATGGCTTTCGCGAAGGCCCGCATTGGTGATGCGGACGAACTGGGCGCGCTTCTGCAGCTCTTCGATGGTCGCCGAACCGGTATAGCCCATCGCCGCCTTCACCCCGCCGACCAGCTGGTGGATCACGTCCCGCGCGCGGCCCTTATAGGGCACCTGGCCCTCGATCCCCTCGGGCACGAGCTTCAACTGGTCCTTGATGTCCTGCTGGAAATAACGGTCGGCCGAGCCGCGCGCCATCGCGCCGACCGAGCCCATGCCGCGATAGCTTTTGTAGGTGCGCCCCTGGTAGAGAAAGGTCTCGCCCGGCGCTTCCTCGGTGCCGGCGAGGAGCGATCCGACCATGACGGTCGCGGCGCCGGCGGCGAGCGCCTTGGCGACATCGCCACTGGTGCGAAGACCTCCGTCGGCGATGATCGGAATGCCGCTCTTCGCCGCTTCGTTGGCGGCGTCGAAGATGGCGGTGAGCTGGGGCACGCCGACTCCGGCGACGACCCGGGTGGTGCAGATCGAGCCGGGACCGATACCGACCTTCACGCCATCCGCGCCGGCGCCGATCAGCGCCTTGGTGGCTTCCGCCGTCGCGACATTGCCGGCGACGATCTGGACGGCGTTGGAGATTTTCTTGATCCGCTCGACCGACGCGGCGACGTCTTTGTTGTGGCCATGGGCGGTGTCGATGACGATCAGGTCGCATTCGGCGTCGATCAGCGCTTCCGAACGCTCGAAGCCCTTGTCCCCTACCGTGGTCGCGGCGGCGACGCGCAGCCGGCCGGAGGCATCCTTGGTGGCCGAGGGGTAGGTGACCGCCTTTTCGATATCCTTGACCGTGATGAGGCCGATGCAGCGCCTCTGCTCATCGACGACGAGGAGCTTCTCGATCCGCCGCTGGTGGAGCTGCCTCTTCGCCTCTTCCTGGGTGACGCCAGGGCCGACGGTGACGAGATTTTCGCTGGTCATCAGCTCGGAGACCGGCTGGCGGGGATTCTCGGCGAAGCGTACGTCGCGGTTGGTGAGGATGCCGACCAGCCGGCCGTCCTTTTCGGTGATCGGGATGCCGGAAATGCGGTGCTTGGCCATCAGGTCGAGCGCGTCCGCCAGCGTCTGGTCCCGGGTCATGGTGATCGGGTTCACCACCATGCCGCTCTCGAATCGTTTTACCGCGCGTACCGCCGCCGCCTGCTCGTCGATGTCGAGGTTGCGGTGGAGCACGCCGAGGCCGCCCAGCTGCGCCATCACGATCGCCATGTCGGCTTCGGTCACGGTATCCATCGCCGAGGAGAGAATGGGGATGTTGAGTCCGATCTCCTTGGTCACGCAGGTGCGGGTATCGGCCTGGCTCGGCACCACGCTCGACTCGGCCGGCTTCAGGAGCACGTCGTCGAAGGTGAGCCCCAGGCTGATGTCCATATTCTCTCTCGTCTGTCGGGATTCGGTGCCGCTACATAGGTAGGGAATGGCCGGAGCGCTAGCGCGCCGCCGATTCGGGCTCGGGATCATATTGGCTGGGATCGGCGAGCTTTCGGCCGAGCGCGATCAGCAATTCGGTATCCTCGGCCGCGCCTTCCAGCACCAGCGGTCGCTCCAGATCGTCCTCGGGCTTGTGGTATGGGCCCGAAAGGAAGGCGCCGAGAATCTTCATATTGGCGAAGGAGCCGCCGACCATCACCGTCGGCACGCCGGCGCGGGTCAGCGCCCAGCCATCCTGCCGCTGCACGAAGGCGTTCGCCTCCTCGTCGCTGTCGACGGCGCGGCCGAGCTCGCGCGCCGTCGCGTCGACCAAAGGATCGAGCGGGGTCGTGCCCCGGCCGACGATCGCGACCGGCTCGCCCGCCGGCGATATCGCGACCGTGTCGATGTTGATCGCCGCCACCAGCGACTCGATCGGCACCACCGGATGGGCCCCGAAATATTCCGCGCCGAGCAGCCCGATCTCCTCGGCGGTGGTGCCCATGAAGAGCAGGTCGCGCGCCGGCCTTGGGCCTGCCGCTATCTCCCGCGCGATCTCGATCAGCATCGCGATGCCGCTCGCATTGTCGACGGCGCCGTTGCAGATTCGATCCTCGGCATCGTCCGGACGGCAGATGCCCAGATGATCCCAATGACCGAGATACAACAGGCTCTCGCCGGTATCCCCGCTCCCCTTCAGCCGCCCGATGACATTGTGCGACTCGTAAGGCCGGACCTGCGTCGACACGTCCAGGGATCCGCTGAGACCGAGTCGAACCGGCTTGAAGCCCGCGGCCCCGGCGCTCGCCAGCTCGCCGCCGCCGGCGCCGACCAGCCTGTCGCCCGCCGCGAGGGGCATCGCGCCGGTGATCGGCGCCCGGGGGTCGCCGGCGAGCCGGGTCTGCCCCCGGCCGTAATAGGATTGAAGCGCCGACCAGGGCACATCGTCGCCCATGATGGCGATGACCGCCGCCGCACCCGCTTCCGTCAGCGCCTTGGCCCGTTCGGAATAGCCGGGCGCTCCCAGCTTTTCCGGCACGTCGGAGAGAATCAGTGCGATCGCGCCCCGCGGATCAATAGCCTCGATCTGCGCGGGCAGGCCGTAGCCGACGAACAGGACAGGCGCCTGCGAAAGACTCTCCTGCGGCCGCGTCCCGAGCAGGACCAGATCGCCCTGCGCGAAGGCGATCGGGCCGCCGTCGCCGCTCCAGATGGCGCGGTGCGCGAAAGGCTTGCGCTCGACCAGCGGGACCGCCTGAAACCAACCGCCGTTGGCCGCCGGTTCGAGGCCGATCGCGCCGAACTGATCGGCGATGTAGCGCAAGGTCTTGGTCTCGCCCTGGGTCCCGGGCTTGCGGCCTTCAAAAGCGTCGCTGGCGAGGATGTCGATGTGCCGTCGCATCTGCTCCACGCTTACGGCGGGAGCGCTCTCCTGGGCCGAAGCGGTGGCGGGGACAAGGGCGAAAAGCGGCGCGGCCGCGAACAACAATCTGGCTATCATGGCGTTGCCTAGGCCAGCGGCGGCCTTGCTGGCAAGACCGTCAGCGCCGCGCCCTGGCCAGCACCGCTCTGGCGGCGGCGACGTGCATCTCCTCGATCATCGCGCCCTCGAACCGCTCCGCCCCGCCGGTCGCGGCGGCGACCAGCCGCTCGGCCGCTGCGATCTCCGCCTCGCTCGGGCCGAATATGCGGTTGGCGGTGTCGATCTGCGACGGGTGGATCAGCGACTTGCCGTCGAAGCCGAATGCGCGCCCTTCCTCACATTGCTCGGTGAGGCCGGCATCGTCCTCCAGCCGGTTGTAGACACCGTCGAATACCGCCACGCCGGCGGCGCGGGCGGCGAGGACGACGGCCTGAAGCGCATGCGCCAGCGCCGCCCGCCCGCGCGACGGCGGCAAAGCGAGATCGGCGGCGAGATCGTTGGTGCCGACGATGAGCCCGGCGCAGGACGCCGCAATCGCCGGCGCGGCCAATACCCCCCGCGCCGTCTCGATCATCGCCAGGATAGGCCGCTCGGTCAGGCGCGCCGCGTCGGCGGGCTGACGCGGGTCGTCGACCTTGGGAACGATGACGAAATCGGCAGGGCCGCGCCGGATCGCCACGATGTCGTCGCCGTAGAAGGGGCTGGTCGCGACGTTGACGCGGATCGCGGCCACGCGCTCGCCGAATCCGGTCTCGACCGCCCGCGCCGCCGCTGCGCGCGCCGCCGCCTTGTCCTCGGGCTTCACCGCGTCCTCGAGATCGAGGATCACCATGTCCGCGGGAAGCTCCCGCGCCTTCTCGATCGCGCGCGGATTGGAGGCGGGCAGGAAAAGCAGGGAGCGGCAAAGGCGAAGGCGAGTCTGGGGCATCGTTCCGATTCTGCTTGGAAGCCGGGCCTCTTGTCTACATGATATCGCCGATAGAGCCAGGGAGGGGTCAGGCGATGGAAGCAATAGCATTATTCTTCATACTGGTCCTGGTCATCATCTACCTGATGGCCAGCATCAAGATCGTCCGACAGGGCTATCATTATACGATAGAACATTTCGGTCGCTTCACCACGGTCGCGCGGCCCGGCTTCAATTTCTACCCCGCCTTCTTCTACCGCGTCGGCCGCAAGATCAACATGATGGAGCAGGTGCTCGACATCCCCGGCCAGGAGATCATCACCAAGGACAATGCCATGGTGGCGGTGGATGGGGTGGTGTTTTTCCAGGTGCTGGACGCGGCCAAGGGGGCTTATGAGGTGTCCGACCTCTATCTCGCGATCATGCAGCTGACGACGACCAATTTGCGCACCGTGATGGGCTCGATGGACCTCGACGAGACCCTCAGCAAGCGCGACGAGATCAACGCGCGGCTCTTGACCGTGGTCGACCAGGCGACCGAGGCGTGGGGGGTCAAGATCACCCGCGTCGAGGTCAAGGACATCCGCCCGCCCGCCGACATCGTCAACGCGATGGGCCGCCAGATGAAGGCGGAACGCGAGAAGCGCGCCCTGATCCTCGAATCGGAGGGCCTCCGCGCCTCCGAGATCCTCAAGGCCGAAGGCCAGAAGCAGGGCCAGATCCTCCAGGCCGAGGGCCGCCGCGAGGCCGCCTTCCGCGACGCCGAGGCCCGCGAGCGCGAAGCCGAAGCCGAAGCCAAGGCGACCGAAGTCGTCTCCAACGCCATCGCCGGCGGCAATGCCCAGGCGATCAACTATTTCATCGCCCAGAAATATGTCGAGGCGGTCAGCCAGTTCGCGACCTCGCCCAACGCCAAGACGATCCTGTTCCCGGTCGAGGCGACGCAATTGATCGGCACATTGGGCGGCATCGGCGCCCTCGCCCGCGACGCGCTCGGCAGCGGCAGCGGCAGCGGCGGCGACACCCCTCCCCCGCCCGCGCCCGCGCGCCGGCGCGGGCCCTTCGAGGGCGCCGGGCAATGAACTGGGACGGGATCGAGCCGCACTGGGTCTGGCTGATCGGCGCGGCCGTGCTCGGCATCGCCGAATTGCTGATGCCGGGCGTGTTCCTGATCTGGCTGGCCGCGGCGGCGGCGATCACCGGCTTCGCGGCCCTCATCTTCGCCGTCCCCCTCGCCTTCCAGTTCGCGCTCTTCGCTTTGCTGGCGCTGGGGGCGGTCACATTCGGCCGGCGCTGGTACGCCAGCCACCCCGTCGAGAGCAGCGACCCCCTGCTCAACGACCGCGCCGCGCGCCTCGTCGGCGAGACGGTGCGGGTGGTGGCCGCGATCGAGGGCGGCCAAGGCCGGGTGAAGGTCGGCGACGGCGTCTGGGAAGCGCGCGGCCCCGACGCCGAGGTCGGCGCGCGGGTGCGGGTGGTCGGCGCGGCGGGGACGTGCCTCAAGGTGGAGCCGGTGGCGACGTTGCCGGCGGGCGGGGGCGGTGAGGCCGGAAGCGCCTAGATATCGGCGATTGCGCCCTCGGGGCGGAGCAGGAAAGCCCCCTTCCCCTTCTCAAACATCCGGGGACAATGGCCGCTATGCGCCAAAGTTGCCGTTCAACGGGCTCGTTGCGATGCCTAAAAGCTGCCGTCGGTTAAAAAACACGCAAGTTTCGACGGAACGGCTCTAGACTTATCCTCCCTGGCACCGCCGTCTCTGGCCGAACCGGACGTGCCGCGGTAGATCGGGACGGTTGCTGCTGCTCGAACAGCCCAGCGACTTAAGGCGACCATCCGCCAAGTTCGGCTGCGACGCCGGTAAAGTAGCTCGGGAACTGGAGCAGGACGGGCCTGATAACGGCCTCCTGCTCACAGGCGGCGCGGACGCCGCCGCGATCGGTCGCAAGGGGCCAGAGCAACCCGAGGAAACCGGCGACGTGCCGGTCCGCGAAACCCGCCTCATGGAAGGCGAGTGCCGCCCGCTCCGTCAGCCCCGTCTTGATCTGGCGCTGGAGCAGCGAGGCGGCGTTATGCAAGGCCTCGTCAACCTCCTCGGCGAGGTCGGCGATCGACGCGACGATCATCGCCACGTCGTAGCCGAAGCCCCCTTCGCAAAGCGCCACGGCATCTTCGACCGTGGGTCTGCGCCGTCGTCCCCCGACTCGCGCGCCCACCTCCACGAAGGTTGCGAGGATGCGCGCATAGCTGTTTCCGGCAACCCACTCATGGAGGGTGCGGGGGATCACGTCCTGATTAGTGATGGCGGTGATCTTACGCGAGGAAGCGAAGCGCAAAGCGATCACGGCAATTTCATCGAGAAGCCGATTTTCTGCAACGGCTGCCTGAAGGGGCGCGAGATTCTCGGCAAGCCATGTCCGCAGTTCGGCGACAGCTGCAGGCGGCAGGGGCGAGCGCCGAATCACAGCCCTCTGATCGCCATCGGTATTGGCGGCGATGGATGCGCCGATTGCCCGGAAAGTTTCAATGAGGCGGGGCTTCGTATCATCCCCGGCGAGGTGGTAGGCGAGTGTATTGGCTGCCAGCTCGGCGATGCGCTCGGCGGCGTCTTCGCCCTCGGCGAAGGTCATGTTTGCGACGAGAAAGGCCGCGATATTCTGGACAGCCCTGGCTCGCCCTTCGATGAACCTGCGGAAATCCGCCCGGCTTATGTTCGGCTCGACCGCAAGGGCGGTATCTACCACTTCCTCAATCTTCGCGGCATCGGCAAATGCAAGGTCCAGCCACTCCGGCTGGATCTCCTGCACAATGGCGGTGCCGCGCTGGATGTAGGGCTCAAACAGCGCCAGAATGGAGCTGCCTGACGGCTCCGAGTTAGCAGCATCGAGCAATTTTACGGTTTGCTGCCAGTTGTACTGGCCGCGTCCGAATTGCTGGCGTTGGTCATAGATGGTCGGAGTCGAGAAGATGACGCTGCCTTCGGTGTGCATACCGGCCCGTCCGGCGCGCCCCATCAGGTTGTGGAAGTCTCGAACGAGGATGCCTTCGCCTCCCTGCTGGGTTGTAGTGACGATCAGGTATTTTAGGGGGAAGTTGACGCCTTGGGCGAGGGTCGAGGTGCAAACCACAAACTTGGCCCGGTCGAACTTCATGGCATGTTCAACCGCCAGGCGAATGCCATGTGGCGTATCTGCATTGTGCGCGAAGATGCCGAGGCGCGCCGCCTGCGTCGCCGGAGCGTCAGCACCTAGCTGAAACTCCGAAAGGAGCCGGATCGCCTCTACCTCCTGAGCGTCGGAGAATGCGACGGGCCATTCGGCCGCGAAGTTGCGCCCGGCCAGTTCGACCGCACGCTTACAGATGGCAGTCACGCTATCCTTGCGCCCACAGAAGACGGCGACACTGCCGTTTCTTACGACGTGAAGGCCGAGGAAGAGGCCCACGTCACTGCCCGACTTCTCGGGAAAGCGCCTCTCTGTCCGCTCACGCGGGCGAGGCTGAAGAATGGTGTCCGCTATGATGCGCGGCACGAAGAACTCGCGATCAGTGGGGTCTTGGGGGTCCACATATTCAAGGCGTCCGCGCTGGTCCTGCCAGCTCGAGAACGCGATGCTTTTGGTCGTCGGTAAGAGGCCGATCCCATCAAGAACCGCTTCGCGGTCGCCGATCAGCCATTCCGCCACATCACCTGCATTGCCGATGACGGCGGAAATCAGGATGATCTGAGTCTCGGGGCGCAGCGCCATGCGGAGCGAGGTGAGCAACAGCTCATAGGTCGGGCCACGCGCCATCCCGTCGAACTGATGGCCTTCATCGTAGATCATCAGGCCGATCCGCTCCGCGAGATCGGGCGCGCGCCGGAGCATGTAGAGCAGCTTCTCCGGCGTGACGATCAACACTGAATCAGCGGCGAAGAGCGCATCGAGCCCGAGGTCGAACTGATAGGAGTCCGAGGCCTCGTCGAGTCGGATATTCTCGTCTTGGAAGGCGGTGACGAGATCGCCCCGAATGTCGTGGCACAGCGAGCGATACGGGGCGACGATCACCGCAAGATGCGCGCGCTGGGAGAGGAAGGCTGAGCGGATGATTAGCTCGGTCGCGCGCGTTTTACCGGCACTGGTCGGCATTTGGATAACGGCCGACCTCCCCCCGAGCACCCCGGCATCGGCAATGCGCTGCTGGGCGGGCCAAAGCTCGATCGGGAATCGCGGCTTCGCGAGTGCCGGTCGCCACAACTCCGCATCGAGGCCCGATGCAAGCGGGAGGATCGTGCGAGCCGCATTCCGCAGCTTGAGGGCGCAGACTGCGCCGATCACATCGGCATAGAGCAATTCGCGCGGCGAGCCGTTTGCGTGGAAGTAGTCCCGCAATTCGCCGATGGCAGCGGCCACTAGCTCGGCCTCGCCATTAAGGCGGAAGAATTCCGACAAGGCATTGAGAAGCGCGCTCGTCCTCTCCTGATGGTCATGTGCCGCGTCGATCGCTGAGAACTTGTTCTGGAGGATCGCGTAGAGGAGAAAACCGAGCCCGCCAGCGATTTGGAGGTCTGGCGGGTCCATGTGACGGACGATGACGGCAGCGCTGCCGACGCTGCCGCCGATGTAATAGGTCGCGGCGCATAGTAGCGACAATTCGGGCGTCAGCTCCGCATCCAACTCTGCGTTGATATAGGCGTCGAAGAAGATCGACGAGAAGCGCAGCGATGTTTGCGGGTCCGCCTCGTCCTCTTCCCAACCGGGCGGCGTGGGGAAGGCTTGGGGGGCGCCCACCAGTTCACCGCCGATCTGATCGGCGACGGTGGATGCCACGTCGCCAAGAATTGCAATGGCCAGCCCGAAGAGGATGCCGGGATCACGGGGAAGCTGATTGAAGTCGATCTCAGCAACACGGAACTCGCGCATTTTCGCGCGGGCGCGTGTGGTCGAGAGGACGTTGCGAGCGCTGGCTTCAGGCTTCATCCGCCGCCCTTTCATAAAGGGCGTGGATCAGCGTCATCATGGACGGCCCCTTGATGACGATAAGCCTGATGTTCGCCGCGTTGTGATGCGCCGATGCGTCGGTGACGGTCAGGTCGGTTTGCCCGAACACATCGTCGTCGAGGATCGCGGCTGCGCCGTTGATGCGCCGGAAGGGCCTGTCGGCCATATCCTGGAAGCGCTTCACGCGATCCGCGTCGTCGATCGCACCGCGCCGGACAAACTTCTGTTTGATGGCATTGAGGCTCATCGCCTCCCGAAGTTTGTCCTTGTCGCTATCCTTGATGGCGTCCTGCAACCGGTTGTTCGCCGAGGCCGACATCCCGGATTTCGTCTCGAAGATAAAGAGTTCATCGTTGGGGCTGACGTGCCCGTCAGCGACTAACTTGAAGCCGATGACATCGCACCCCTTGGTCGAGTCATTGCGATTCCAGCGCTCCTGATAGCGCAACTCGCGCGGGCACCAGTAGCCGAGGACATATTCGATGTAGTCGGCGACCAGTATCTCCCCGAAATCGCCCGAGCGCAGGCTCGGGCCGGGGATCTGTGTCCGATCGGGAAGCAGGGTCTGACGCAGGTATTCTGCATTGGTCAGCCCCGTGCCATCGACCATGATCGGAAGGTCTTCGTCTGAGATATAATGCTGGCGGAAGTGGGCGGCCCAAGCCGACAAGACGGCTTCGTTCTCCTGCGGATTGAGTTCCCAAATCTCGATCTCGCGCCCGCAAGCGGTATTCTGACGCTCGCCGGTATCAACCAACCAATCCAAGTGTCCGGGCTTCGGCACCAATAATTCCCTCCCCAACCTGCCGATATTCATTCTTTCGGACGTATAGTTATCGTGCCGCCCATAACCAGCTTTTGGTGCAGCCAACCATATTCGATTCAACCGGCATCGGCCAAGTCGCTCAACCTGACGGGTGTTGCTTCGCTAGCCACGGCACCATTATGCCGCGATCCCGGACCCAGCCCGGGACAGGCAATCGGGTTCGCCTGGGCGGCCGGACGCCCCGTCGGCCGGGCTGGGGTCGACTCCGGCCTGGCTTGCGAGCGCTCGCGCTCGCTGCGCCGGAAGTCACGGCAAAGCCGTGGCGTCGATCGGCTCGGGCTTCGTCCGGCCGTCGGCCGGCCGGGTCGTGTCCGACCGCTGCTTCGGGGCCGCTGCGCGTCCGCGGCGCTGCGGCAGGCACGACCTTGGCTCACCCCTCCGGTAAAAAACGCTTTCCTACAATGTTCCATGCATGTTCTAATTCCCTCATGGGCGGGAAGACTGATTCGGGGCGGCGGCGGATCGACAATGCGGCGAAGGCGCGCTTTGTGGCGGCGTTGCGGGCGGGGATGGCGCGGGACGCGGCGGCGGCGGGGCAAGGATTCTCCTCCCCGGCCTTTTACTGCGTGAGGAAGCGCGATCCGTTGTTTCGCTCCGCCTGGATATGGGCGGTGGAGCTTTCCGCCGTCGAGCAAAGGGAGGCGCGGCGGTCGGCCGGGCTGCTCGCGGCGGCCGGGGCGGACGACATCCAGCCGAACAATTTGCGGATCTTGCAGCGCCGGCGGGGGCGCGGGATCGCGTTCACCGACGCGCGCAAGCAGGCGTTCCTCGACCATTTCGCCGGCACCGCCGACGTCCAGGCGGCGTGCGATGCCGCCGGCGTCCATTATTCGACCGTCTACAAGCATCGCCGCACCGACGCCCGGTTCGCCGCCGGCTGGGACGAGGCGCTGGCGCAGGCCTATGCGCAACTGGAGGCCGAGGCGGTGCGCCAGCGGCTGGAGGGGCAGCGGCGGGCGGCCTTCGAGCCGCGGGCGACGGGTGAGATGACCACGGAATTCGAGCGCGTGATGAAGCTGCTCGGGCGGTGGGACCGGCGCCACGGCCCCCCCGGGGCGCGCGAGGTGCGGGCCGGGTGCCAGCGGCGCTGGACCTTCGACGAGGCGATCGTGGCTCTCGACAAGCGCCTCCGCGCGCTCGGCGCCCGGCGCGGGCTGGACAGCGAGCCCATTCTGATTCCGCCGCCGCCGCCGCCGGAGGAAGACGAGTGATGCGCGCCTCGATCCTCCCCGGAACGGGGAGGATTGAATGACCCGCGCCGAAGCGCTGGCCGTGCTCGAGGATCTGCTGCGGCTGCCGCCGGGGCGGCGGCGGGCGGCGATCGCGGGGCTGCCGGAGGGGGCGGTGCGGGCGATCGTCGAGGAATGGTGGTGGCAGGCGCATGGCGGGCAGGCCGAGCCGCCGGCCGGGGCGGACGGCCTCGCCTGGCGGATCTGGGCGATCGTCGCCGGGCGCGGCTTCGGCAAGACGCGGGCCGGGGCGGAATGGGTGTGGGCGCGCGCCCGCGAGGATCGAAACGCGCGGATCGCCCTGGTCGCCGCGACCCTGGACGAGGTCGCGCGGGTGATGGTCGAGGGGGAAAGCGGGCTGCTCAGCCTGGCGCGCTGCGACGAGAGCCCGCGCTGGATCGCGGGCCGGGGGGTTTTGCTCTTCCCGTCGGGGGCGGAGGCGCATGCCTTTTCGGCCGAGCGGCCCGAGAAATTGCGCGGGCCGCAGCATCATCATGCCTGGTGCGACGAGCTGGCGAAGTGGCCGGGCGCGGGGTCGCCCGGCCACCCGGGCGCGGGGTCGCGACAGAGCAAGGCGGACGCGGCCTGGAACAATCTGATGCTCGGGCTGCGGCTGGGCGAGCGGCCGCGCACCCTGGTCACGACGACGCCGCGGCCGGCGCCGCTGCTGAAGCGCATCCTCGCTCTGCCGCGCTGCCACGAGACCAGGGGCCGAACCGCCGACAATCCCCACCTCGCCGCCGATTTCCTGGAGGCGATGGACGCGATGTACGGCGGCACGCGGCTGGGGCGGCAGGAGCTGGAAGGGCTGTTGCTGGAGGAATTTGAGGGCGCCTTGTGGACGCGGAAGATGCTGGAGAGCGCGCGGGGCCCTGCTCCCTCTCCCCGTCGGGGAGAGGGTTGGGGTGAGGGGGTTCCGAGTCACCGCGAACCCGCCGGCGCCGTTCCCCCTCTCTCCATCTCTCTCCCCGCCGGGGAGAGAGGGTCTTTCGCCCGCGTCGTCGTCGGGCTCGATCCGCCCGCCTCGACCGGCGGCGATTCGTGCGGCATCGTCGTGTGCGGCAGGGATGCGGAGGGAATCGCGCACGTGCTCGCCGACCTCAGCGCGAGCGGCCTCTCGCCCGAAGCCTGGGCGCGGCGGGTCGCGGAGGCGGCCGCGCTTTACGGCGCCGGCAAGGTGGTCGCCGAGAAGAACCAGGGCGGCGACATGATCGCCAGCGTACTGCGCGCCGTCGACGCCGACCTTCCCGTCCGCCTCGTCCACGCCACGAAGAGCAAGGCGGCGAGGGCCGAGCCGATCGCGCTCAGGTTCGAGACCGGCCGCGCCCGGCTGGCCGGGCATTTCCCCGAGCTGGAGGACCAGCTCTGCGCGCTCACCTGGGCGGGCTATCAGGGCGCGGGCTCGCCGGACCGGGCGGACGCGATGGTGTGGGCGATGACGGAATTGTTCGAGAAGGAGCGCGCGGCGCCGCGGGTCTGGGTGCTGTGATCGCCGGCTCGGACCCCGAAGGTCATTCTACACGGTAAGGTCAGGCTCCACCCATCCCAGCCGCGCTTCCTTCGAGAATAGCCGCTCCGGCGTGTAGAACCTCAGCGGCCAGTCACGCTGGCCCTGCGGCGCCCGCAGCAGGGCATTCACCTTTTCCGCCAGCGGCAGCTTGGCGTCGGTGCGCGCGAGAAACGCCCGCGCGCCCCGGATGGAGATCTGCGTGATCGTCTCGTGATAGCCCTGCGTCTCGTCGTTCACGCCGCCGACGCTCTCGTTATAGCGGCGGATGAGGGCGGGGAGGTCGCGCTCGGGCAGGATTTCGGGGCGCTCCAGCAGCAGCCAGAGGCAGGTCGCGAGATGGGCCTCGTGGGTCCATTCCGCCCTGGGCAAAGTGCGCGCCAGCATGGCCTCGCCCAATCGGCGGACGGCCTCGTCGTCGGCGAATAGTCTCGGTTCATGGTCGTTCATGGCTCGCTCCCATAGAAAAGGGGCGCCCCGGCCGTGGCCGACGCGCCCCTTTTCGGGTTGTGGTGTGTAGCGTCAGGCGGCGGTGGGGGCGGCTTCCTTCACGCCTTGGTCGACATGGGCTTCGAACTTGGCGAAATTGTCGATGAAGAGCTTCACCAGCTTCGCCGCGGTCGCATCATATTCGGCCTTGTCCGGCCAGGTCTCGCGCGGCTCCAGGATCGCGCTGTCGACGCCCGGCACGCTCACCGGCACCTGGAAGCCGAAATTGTCGTCGGTGCGGAATTCGGCATTGTTGAGGCTGCCGTCGAGCGCGGCGTTGAGCAGAGCGCGGGTGGCCTTGATCGGCATGCGGCTGCCGACGCCATATTTGCCGCCGGTCCAGCCGGTGTTGACCAGCCAGCAATCGACGGCGCCCTTCGCGATCCGCTCCTTGAGCAAATTGCCGTAGACGCTCGGGTGGCGCGGCATGAAGGGGGCGCCGAAGCAGGTCGAGAAGGTCGCCTCGGGCTCGGTGACGCCGATCTCGGTGCCGGCGACCTTGGCGGTGTAGCCCGACAGGAAGTGATACATGGCCTGGTCGGGCGTCAGCTTGGCGATCGGCGGCAGCACGCCGAACGCGTCGGCGGTCAGCATGACGATGTTCTTCGGCACCGGCCCCATATTCTCGTCGGACGCATTGGGGATGAAGTCGATCGGGTAAGCGCCGCGGCTATTCTCGGCGAGGCGGTTGTCGTCGAAGTCGAGCTCGCGGGTGACCGGGTCGATCACCACATTCTCGAGCACCGTGCCGAAGCGGCGGGTGGTGGCGTAAATTTCCGGCTCCGCCTCCTCGGACAGCCGGATCATCTTGGCGTAGCAACCGCCCTCGAAATTGAACACGGCGGTGTCCGACCAGCCATGCTCGTCGTCGCCGATGAGGGTGCGGCTGGCGTCGGCCGACAGCGTGGTCTTGCCGGTGCCCGAGAGGCCGAAGAAGACGGCGGTGTCGCCGTTGGGGCCGATATTGGCCGAGCAGTGCATCGGCATCACGCCCTTCACGGGAAGCAGATAATTGAGCACGCCGAACACCGACTTCTTCATCTCGCCGGCATAACGGGTGCCGCCGATAAGGATCAGCTTCTCGGTGAGGTTGACCGCGATGACGGTCTCCGAGCGGCAGCCGTGGCGGGCCGCATCGGCGCGGAAGCTCGGCAGGTCGATGATCGTGAATTCGGGGACGAAGCCGTCGAGCTCACCGTCCTCGGGGCGCACCAGCAGGGTGCGGATGAACTGGTTGTGCCAGGCGAGCTCGTTGACGACGCGGACGCGGACGCGATGCTCGGGCTGCGAGCCGCCGAACAGGTCGGCGACGAAGAGCGTGTCCTTCTTCGCCACCTCGGCCAGGAAATCCGCCTTGAGCGCGGCGAAATGCTCCGGCGTCATCGAGGCATTATTGTCCCACCAGATCGTGCCCTCGGTCTCGCCGTCGCGGACGATGAACTTGTCCTTGGCGGAGCGGCCGGTATGCTTGCCGGTCTCGACGACCAGCGGACCATGCTTGGCGAGAACGCCTTCGCCGCGGCAGACCGCCTGCTCGACCAGGGCCGGCGTCCCCAGATTCCAGTGCAGCTCGGCTTGGGTTTCGATGCCCTGTTCGGCAAGTCCGTGGGCGGGCACGCGATTGGCCACGATATTCTCCTGTTGTTTGTCGACCGATGCGGCAAGGGGTGCCGCCCTCTGTGTTCCGCCCGCATATATAAGAGCTTGGGGCGCGTCAAAAACAACGCGCTTCCGCTGGTTGCGAGCAACGGCCGCATTGGCTAGACCCTTGCCTCTCCCCGGCGGAAGGCGGATCAATGTCGGTAACGATCGCGCTCGTCGATGATGACCGCAACATCCTCACCTCGGTCTCGATCGCGCTCCAGGCCGAGGGCTTCGTCACCCGCGTCTATTCCGACGGCGAGGCGGCGCTGAAGGCCTTGGCCGACAATCCGCCCGATCTCGCCATCCTCGACGTCAAGATGCCCCGGATGGACGGGATGGAGCTGCTCCGGCGGCTGCGCGAGAAGAGCGCGCTTCCCGTCATCTTCCTCACCTCCAAGGACGACGAGCTGGACGAGGCGCTCGGCCTCGCCATGGGCGCCGACGATTATATCGCCAAGCCCTTCTCGCAGCGCCTGCTCATCGCCCGCATCCGCGCCGTCCTGCGCCGCGCCGAGATGCGGGCCCTGCCGCGCACCGAGGAGGAGGCGGCCGAGCCCGCCCAGATCGTCCGCGGCCGACTGTCGATGGACCCGGCGCGGCACCGCGTCACCTGGGAGGGGCGCGACGTGACCCTGACCGTCACCGAATTCATGATCCTGGAGGCGCTGGCGCAGCGGCCGGGCGTGGTCAAATCGCGCAACCAGCTGATGGACGTCGCCTATCAGGACGACATCTATGTCGACGACCGCACCATCGACAGCCATATCAAGCGCCTGCGCCGCAAGTTCCGCGCGATAGACGGCGAATTCGGCGCGATCGAGACGCTCTACGGGGTGGGCTACCGCTTTGCCGAGGAGTGACGAGAAGGATCTGGCGCTGCGCTGGTCTGGCCGGCTCTCGCTCACCCAGCGCATCCTCGCGGTCAACATCTTCGCGCTGGCGATCCTGGCGGGCAGTTTCTTCTACCTCGACAGCTACCGCGAACGCGCCATCGAAGGCCGGCTGCGGCAGATCGAGACCGAAGCGAGGCTGATCGCCACGGCGCTCGCATCGACGCCGGCGGACGCGCGCAAGTCCTTGCTCAACCGGCTCGGCGCCCAATCGGGAAACCGGCTTCGCCTGTACGAGGCTTCGGGCGGCAAGGCGATGGACAGCTGGGCGGGCGCGCCGGCCACCTATACGTTGCGCAACCCCCTGGCCGAGCCGTGGGAGAAAAAGGCGGCGCGAGCTCTCGACAATGTCGTGGACGCGATCGTCGGAGCCGCGCGGCCGCCGGCGTTCGTGCCCGACCGGAACGAGAGCCTCGCCAACTGGCCGGAAGCCCGGACGGCGCTGATGCAGGGTCGATCGACGGTGGCGCTGCGCCAGGCGCCCGAAGGCTCGCCTTTCCTCTCGGCGGCCGCGCCCGTCGCGGGCGGACAGGTGCTGCTCGTCACCAGCAATGCCCGCGACATCCGCACGCAGGTGAGGAGCGAACGACTGACGCTCGGCTTCATCATCGCCGGCACGACCCTCCTGTCGGTGCTGCTGTCGCTGTTCCTCGCGCGGACCATCGCGCGGCCGCTCAGGCGGCTGGCGCGGGCGGCGCAGCAGGTGAGGCTCGGCCGGGCGCGCGAAGTCGACGTGCCTTTGCTCCCGGCGCGGCGCGACGAGATCGGTCTGCTCGCCCGCGCGCTCCACGACATGACCGAGGCGCTACGCGACCGGATCGACGCCACCGAGGCCTTCGCCGCCGATGTCACCCACGAGCTCAAGAACCCACTCGCCTCGCTGCGCTCCGCCGTCGATGGCCTCGACCGGATCGACGATCCGGAGCTGCGCCGCCGGCTGCTCGACGTCGTCCGCCACGACGTCGTGCGGCTCGACCGGCTGGTGGTCGACATCGCCGAAGTGTCCCGGCTCGACGCCGAGCTCTCTCGCGCCCGGTTCGAGCCGGTCGATGTCGGCCGCCTCATTGAATCGCTGCTCGGGATGTGGGACGCCCGCGCCGGCGAACGCGGTGTGCGCCTCGCCTTCGCGCGGCCCCGCGCCGGCACCGCGATCGTCATGGGCGAGGAATCGCGCCTCGCCCGGGTCTTCGACAATCTGGTCGACAACGCCATCTCCTTCTCGCCGGACGGCGGGCTGGTCGAGATCGCGGCGGCGCGGATCGGGGAGGATGTCGTCGTCGCCGTCGAGGATGAGGGGCCGGGCATTGCGCCAGAGGCCCGTGAGGCGATCTTTAACCGCTTCCAGAGCATCAGGCCGGAAGGCGAGGCCTTCGGCCGTCATTCGGGGCTCGGCCTTGCCATCGCCAAGGCGATCGTCGAGGGCCATGACGGCCGGATCGAGGCCGAGGACCGCTATGACGGGCGAACCGGCGCCCGCTTCGTCATCCGCTTATCGGGGGTACAAATATGACCATATCGTCCCTCTCATCAGAAACGCTCCACGTCTCCTGCGTCGCCAGAGACGGGCGGGGCATATTGATCGCGGGCCGATCGGGATCGGGCAAATCGGACCTGGCGCTGCGCCTCATCGACCGGGGCGCGACTTTGGTCAGCGACGATTATACCGTGGTCAAAAGGGTGAAGGGCGTTCTGCTCGCCACCGCTCCGCGCAATATCGAGGGGAAGATGGAGGTGCGCGGCATCGGCCTCGTCGAATTCGAGGCGGTGAGCGACATCCCCGTATGCCTCGCCGTCGATCTCGACCGCGACGTCGAGCGGCTTCCCGAAATGCAGGACCCGATGGTGATCGCGGGCGTGAAGGTGCCGGTCATCGGCCTGAGGAGCCTCGAGGCGTCGGCGCCGCTCAAGGTGGAGCTGGCGCTCGCCATGTTCGGGCTTTCCGCCGAATGACCACCGGCCGGACGCCCAAAAGGATATTGCTGGTGACGGGCCTCTCGGGCGCCGGCAAATCGACGGTGCTGCGCACGCTCGAGGATAGCGGCTGGGAAGTGGTCGACAATCTGCCTCTGTCGCTGCTCGAGCATCTCCTTTCGACCCCGCTCTCCAAGGGGTCGTCGCGGCGGCGGCCGCTGGCGGTCGGGATCGACAGCCGCACCCGCGATTTCGACGCCCGGCGGATCGTCGGCCAGATCAAGCGCCTCGCCGCCGATTACGATTATCCGGTCGAGACATTGTTCCTGGAATGCGCCGGTTCGGAGCTGATGCGCCGCTATTCGGAGACGCGGCGCCGCCACCCGCTGGCGCCGGACCGGCCCGCCACCGACGGCATCGCCGCCGAGCGCGACCTGATGGAGCCGCTGAAGCGCTGGTCCGACCATGTCATCGACACGACGGACACCGACGCCAACGCCCTCCAACAGCAGATCAGAGAGCGGTTCGGGGGAGTCAGCGCGCCCTATCTCCACGTCATGTCGTTCGGCTTCGCCCGCGGCCTGCCGCGCAACGCCGACACCGTCTTCGACCTGCGCTTCCTCAAGAACCCGCATTGGGAGGACAGGCTCCGTCCGCTGACCGGGCTCGACGAGGCGGTCGGCGCCTATATCGCGACGGACGAGGGCTATGAGGAGGCGCTGCGCCGGATCGAGGACCTGCTCATCCTCCTCCTCCCCCGCTACCGCAGCGAGGGAAAGTCCTATGTTTCGATCGCTTTTGGCTGTACCGGCGGCCGTCACCGTTCGGTACATGTCGCGGAGCGCGTCGCCGCACGGTTGCGCGAAGCGGGATTTTCGCCCACGGTCGAACATCGCGACCTGGGGTCGCGGCCAAGGGATCCAGTTGAGGGCGCACCGGTCGTGGGGGACCGAGAGGCGCGGACGGAAGATTAGCCAAGGTGTTTCAATGATCGGTTTGGTGCTGGTTACGCATGGGCGGCTCGCGGCCGAATTCATCGTGGCCATGGAGCATGTGGTGGGCCCGCAGCAGCGGATCGAGGCGATCTGCATCGGCCCCGAGGACGACATGGAGGCGCGCCGCAACGATATCGCCGAAGCGATCGCCAAGGTGGACGACGGCGGCGGCGTCATCATCCTCACCGACCTGTTCGGCGGCACCCCCTCCAACCTCGCCATCTCGCTGATGAAATCGGAGTCGGTCGAGGTGATCGCGGGCGTCAACCTGCCGATGCTGATCCGGCTCGAAGGCGCGCGCAAGACGATGGACGTCAAGGCCGCGGTCGCCGCCGCGCGCGAGGCCGGGCGCAAATATATCTCGGTCGCGTCCGAGATATTGGGCGAGACGGTCTAGGCCGTGGCGAGCCGCACCGTCGATGTCCTCAACAAGCGCGGGCTTCACGCCCGGGCCAGCGCCAAGTTCGTGACCCTCGCCGCCGGCCTCGACGCCGCCATCGAGGTGGAGAAGGACGGCTCGCGGGTCTGCGGCACGTCGATCATGGGCCTGATGATGCTGGGCGCGGCTTGCGGCGACACGATCACGATCAGCGCGGTCGGCGACGGCGCCGAAGCGGCCGTGGCGGCGCTGGCGGAGCTGGTCGAAGCCAAGTTCGGCGAGGAATAATGCCGCGCGAGATAAGCGCTTTCTCCAACCCGCTGGTCAAACGGGTCCGGTCGCTGCGCGACAAGAAGCACCGGCGCGAGGAAGGGCTGTTCATGGCGGAGGGCCTGCGCATCCTGGCCGAGGCGCGCGAGGCGGGGCATCTGCCCGACACGCTCTTCTTCGCCGCCAAGAGCGCCCCCCATCCCCTGCTCGACCGGCTGATCGCCGAGACGGAGGCCGACGGCGGCGAGGCGATCGCGACCACGCCCGACATCCTCCACAAGCTTTCGGGCAAGGACAATCCGCAGACCGTGCTCGGCGTCTATCGCGCCTTCGACACGCATCTGGGCCGGATCGACCGCGCCGAGGCGGACCTGTGGATCGTTGCCCAGGCGCTGCGCGATCCGGGCAATCTCGGCACCATCTTGCGCACCGGCGACGCGGTCGGCGCGGGCGGGCTGATCCTGGTCGACGATTGCGTCGATCCCTTTTCGGTCGAGGCGGTGCGGGCGACGATGGGGGCGCTGTTCACCCAGCGCATCGCCACCGCATCGTGGGAGGAATTCGTCGCCTGGCTGCGCGCCGGCGAGGGCGAGCTGATCGGCACCAGCCTGGCCGCCACGACGGACTATCAGGCGCCGCGCTACGCCAGGCCCGCCTTCATCCTGGTCGGCAACGAGGCCCAGGGGCTCCCACCCGCCTATGAGGCGGAATGCGACAGGCTGGTGCGGATGCCGATGCTGGGCAAGGCGGACAGCCTCAACGCGGCGGTGGCGACGGCGGTGATGGCCTATGAGGTGATCAACCAGTGGAGGCACGCATGAGGATGTCCATCGCGTTCGCGGCGCTCGCCGCTTCGGCTTGCGTTACCCCTTCCCCGCGGCCGACTGTGGCGGACAGCTATCGCGCGCTCGGGCAGGAGCCGGGGTGGAATGTGACCATCGACGGCGGCCGGATCGACTATGTCGGCAATTATGGCGAGACGCGGATCAATGTCGCCCGGCCCGACCCGCGCACCACCTTCAACGGCCACCGCTACGAGACCCCGCGCCTGATCGTCGACATCACCCACGCACGCTGCAACGACGCGATGAGCGGCCATGGCTATGCCGACACGGTGATGGTGATCGCCGACGGCGAAACCTATCATGGCTGCGGCGGCGAGCGGCGGGCGGACTGGGACGTGTGAGCGTAGAGTCGCCATCCTGAACTTGTTTCAGGGTCCAGCTTTCCATCCACGGCGAGGCTCGTAACTGGATCCTGAAACGAGTTCAGGATGACGAGGTGGCGGGTCTATTCCGCGGCCTCTGCTTCGGCGGTGTCGAGCTTGGTCAGCGCGCGCGGCGGGGTGTCGACGATGGGCAAGGTCTCGATGCTCTTGCCGCCGGTATCGACCTTCAATGCCTCGAACCGCTTGGCCTGGGTCAGCACCTGGCTTTCGAGGCTGCCGACGAAATCATTATAGGCGCCGGTCGCGAGATTGAGGTTGCGGCCCAATTTGGCGACATGGGCGCCCATCGTCGACAGGCGGCGGTAGAGTTCCTTGCCGACCTCGGCGACCTCCTTGGCCTGGGCGGCCAGCGTTTCCTGCCGCCACATGCCGGCCATCACCTTGGCGAGCGCCAGCATGTTGATGGTCGACGCGATGATGACGCCGTTGCGATAGGCCGTCTCGATCAGGTCCGGCGCGCGCTCGGCGGCGGCGGAGAGGAAATGCTCGCCGGGGATGAACATGATGACGAAATCGGGCGACAGGTCGAACTGACGCCAATAGCCCTTGCGGCCGAGATCGCTGGCATAGGTCTTCATCGCGGCGGCATGCTGCCCCAGCAATTGCGCGCGGACGGTGTCGTCCTCCTCGTCGAACGCCTGCTCGAAATGAACGAGCGGGCATTTGACGTCGATGACGATGCAGCGGCCGCCGGGCAGGTTGATGACGCAATCGGGCCGAAGCTGGCGTTCGCCGTCGCTGACCGAGCTTTGCAGGCCGAAATCGATATTCTCGGCGAGGCCGGCCGATTCGAGGATGGTCCGGAGCTGCTCCTCGCCCCAGCGCCCCCGGGCCTTGGGGCTGGAGCGCATCACGTTGGCGAGGCGCTGGGTCTCGCGCCGCACATCGGCATTGCCCTGGGTGAGCTGGGCGACGGCCGTCTTCAGCTCGCCATAGCTTCCGACCCGCTCCTTCTCGACCTGCGCCAGATTATCCTCGTACCGCTTCAGCGTCGTCTCGACGGGCTGGAGCAAGGCCTTCAATTTCTCCTCGCTCTTCTCGCCGGCCTGGTTGAAGCGGGCGTCGGCGCGTTCGAGGAAATGCTTTTGCGCCTCGCCGAGCAATTTCGCGCCGACCTCGCTGAACTGGGCGGAAAGGGCGTCCTTGGCCTCCATCAATTCCTTCATCCGCGCGTCGAAATTGCGGCTGTCGGCCTTCATTTCCGCATTCTCGCGGAGCGCCTCGTCGCGCTCGCCGCGAAGCGCGTCGACCTGGGACTGGAGCAGCGGCACCTGCTTCGCCCGCTCCTCGGCCGCGGCGAGATCGGCGATCGCCTGGCGGAAATCGTTGAGCCGCGCGTCGCGCTCGGCGCGAAAGGCGGCCGCCTGGCGGTTGCCGACATACCAGCCCGCGCCAAGGCCCAGGAGGAGCGCCACCACGGCGAAGAGCATCGGATCCATCAGTAAAACCCCGGCTTGGAACGAATAGCGAACCTAGAGCAGGTGGCCCCGGGGCTCAAGAGCGATCGGGAACGACGGGGCGAAAAGCCCGTTCGCTTCCCGAAACGGAGGATAATTCCATGTCCATCGCCAAGATGATCGCCGCCCACCCGCAGGTCGCCGGCAAGCTCAACGAACCGCTGGCGCTGGCGGTGCGGCACGCCATGTTCTGCTCGGCGATCTGCACGTCCTGCGCCGACGCCTGCTCGGCCGAGAAGATGGACATGCGCCAGTGCATCCGCACCTGCATGGACTGCGCCGACATATGCGACGCCACCTTCAAGGTCGCGACGCGGAGGACGGGCAATAACGAATTGCTGATGGAGGAGATGCTGACGCTGTGCATCACCGCCTGCGACATCTGCGCCGAGGAATGCGCGCGCCACGACAACGACCATTGCCGCCGCTGCGCCGAAATGTGCCGCGAATGCGCGCGCGACTGCCGCGCCGCGCTCGAGACGTTCTGATGGAGTTGCAGAGCAGCGAGACCGTCGATCTGGCCGTCCAGCTCGGCGCATCGATGCTGCTGGTTATCATCTGCTCGGCTATCCACGGCATCGGTCTGGTTGGCGCCACTCGCCTTCTCAACCTGCGGGAAGACCGGCTGAAGGAGCATGATTTGGATTTTTCCGCGTTGCTGTTGATGTGTGGAATGGCGGTGTGCCTGTTCCTTCTGCACATGGTGGAAATAACGGTCTTCGCGTTTTTCTATCTTCTGGTCGGCGCCATAGGATCGCTGGAAGAGGCGATCCACTATTCCGCCGCGGCCTACGCCACGCTCGGCGGCACCGCCGAATATTTTCCCGACGACTGGGCGCTGATGGGCTCGATCGAGGCGGTCATCGGTTTCCTGCTGCTGGGCTGGTCGACTGCCTTCATCGTGCGCAACGTCAACCGGCTGCGCGAAAGCTGAGCCGTCGCAACCCCTCGCCGTCCGATGCATTGTAACTGCATGACCCAGCGAACCTCCCGCTTGCTATCGGCTTCGATCACCCTTGCCGTCATGGCGTCACTCACCGGTTGCGGGGGTGATTCCCCCGAAGACGCCGGTCAGGCCGAGCCGGAAATGCTGGTGCCCGAGGCGGAGGCGCCCATCCCGCCGGCGCCCGAGCCTAGCGAACCGGATGAAGCCTTCGCCGGCAAAGCGGAGGATGGCGCCGCTTTCCCCCCGCCGGGCGCCTTCCGCTTCGTCGGCTTCTGGGCGGCGGAGGCCGACATGTGCGAGACCCAGGCCTGGCGGTTCACCCGGGAAGTGATGGAGACGCCGGCGGGGTCGGTCTGCAAGTTCGTCAACACGACTCCGGTCGATGGCGGCTATGACATCTCCGCCCGCTGCACCGCCGAGGGCCCGCCGGTCGACGACATGCTGAAGATACGCTTCGCCGAATCGGCGCAGGCCATGCTGTTCGAATCGGAGAGCGTGGCCGACGCGGGCCTTTTCCATTGCGGGCCGCTGAACCGAGCGCTCTAGCCTCTCATCATCCCGGCGAAGGCCGGGATCCCAGCACAAGAAGCAGCCGGTGCCTTTTCCGGCCTGAGATCCCAGCCTTCGCTGGGATGACAACGGGCTTAAGCGGCGCGCTTGGCCAATTCTTTCCGGGACTTGGCGAGCTTCTTCAAGACCATGTCTCGCTTCAGCCGGGAGAGATGATCGATGAAGAGAATGCCCTCCAGATGGTCCATCTCGTGCTGCAGGCAGATGCCGAGCAGGCCGTCCAGTTCCTCTTCATGGGTGTCGCCCTTCTCGTCCAGCCAGCGGGCGCGGACGCGGTCGGGGCGCTCGACCTCGGCATATTGGTCGGGGACCGAGAGGCAGCCCTCGCTATAGACCTGGAAAGTGTCCGAGGCTTCGAGGATTTCGGGGTTTATGAACACCCTGGGATCGCGGACGGGATCTCCGCCCTCTTCTTCCGGCTCCTGAAGATCGATGACGAGCACCCGCTTGGGCACGCCGACCTGGATCGCGGCGAGGCCGATGCCGGGGGCGGCGTACATCGTGTCGAACATGTCGGCGATGAGCTTGCGCAGATCGTCGTCCACCGCCTCGACGGGCTTGGAAATCCGCCGAAGCAGCGGGTCGGGAGTCTCGATGATCGGGAGCAGGGCCATGGCGATTCAGCTAGGAAGCGCGGCGGCTTGCGTCAAGCTCAGGCGACGGGCCGCCGTGCCCTGAGCGCCTGGGCCAAGGTGCCTTCATCCAGATAGTCGAGCTCGCCGCCCACCGGCAGGCCGTGGGCGAGCTGGGTGAGGCGGACCGGATAGGGCTCCAGACGCTCGGCGAGATAATGGGCGGTGGTCTGGCCTTCCAGGGTCGCGTTCATCGCCAGCACGACCTCGTCGATGCCGCCGGCGGCGACCCGGCGGATCAATGTGTCGATGCCGAGATCTTCCGGCCTTATTCCTTCCAAGGCTGAAAGTCGGCCGCCAAGCACATGAAAACGACCGGGAAAGAGACGCGAGCGATCGAGCGCCCAGAGGTCGGAGACTTCCTCGACGACGCAGAGCAGGCGGGCGTCGCGGCGGGTGTCGGCGCAGATGGCGCAAGGGTCGGTGGTGTCGACGTTGCCGCAAATCGAGCAGACGGCCAGATTTTCGTTCACCGCTTCCAACGCGCGGAGCAAGGGCGCCATCGCCGTCTCGCGCTTCTTCATCAGATGCAGCACGGCGCGCCGGGCCGAGCGCGGGCCAAGGCCCGGGAGGCGCGCCAGCGCCTGGGTGAGGGTTTCGATCTCGGGCGACGCCATGGCGAGGGGATAGGGGGAGGTAGCGAGGATGGCAATTCCTCGGCTAGAGCGGCCTGATGCGCATCGCCTTCATGGGAACGCCCGATTTCGCCGTGCCGACGCTCGATGCTTTGGCGGCGGCGGGGCATGACGTCGCCGCCGTCTATTCGCAGCCGCCGCGCCCGGCGGGGCGGGGCAAGGCCTTGCTGGCGTCGCCGGTGCACAAGCAGGCCAAGCGCCTCGGCATTGAGGTGCGGACCCCGGCGAGCCTGCGCGATGCCGAGACGCAGGCGGCGTTCGCGGCGCTCGACCTCGATGTCGCGGTGGTGGCGGCCTATGGGCTGATCCTGCCGGCGCCCATCCTGGAGGCGCCGCGGCATGGCTGCCTCAACGTCCACGCCTCGATCCTGCCGCGCTGGCGGGGCGCGGCGCCGGTGCAAAGGGCGATCCTCGCCGGCGACGAGACGACCGGCGTCACCATCATGGAGATGGAGCGGGGGCTCGACACGGGCTCGACGTACGCGCTGCGCGAGACCGCGATCGACGGCAAGAGTGCGGGCGAGCTGACCGAGGAGCTGGCCGCGATCGGCGCGGCTTTGATGGCCCAGGTGCTGGACGCACTGCCCGGCCTGACGCCGACGCCCCAGCCCGACGCCGGTGTCACCTACGCCGCGAAGATCGAGAAGAGCGAGGCGCGGCTCGATTTCACGCGCAGCGCGGTCGATGTCGAGCGGCGGATACGGGCGTTCAACCCTATGCCCGGCGCGTTCTTCGAATATGGCGGCGAGCGGATCAAGATTTTGGCGGCGAGCGTGCTCCCCGGCGAAGGCCCGGGTCCAGCGGCGCGGGGCTCTGGACCCCGGCTTTCGCCGGGGAACGTGATCGACGAGACTCTCACCATCGCTTGCGGTGAGGGGGCCATCGCGCCGAGCCTCGTCCAGCGCGCCGGACGTGGCGTCATGACGCCATCGGAGCTGCTGAGGGGCTTCGCCATTCCGGCCGGCGCCCGGCTCGGATGACGCGGTACCGCCTCACGGTCGAATATGACGGCCGGCCGTTCATGGGCTGGCAGCGGCAGGCGCACGGTCCTTCGGTGCAGCAGGCGATCGAGGAAGCGGTCAAGGCGATCACCGGCGAGGAGGCGACCTTGCACGCGGCCGGGCGGACGGATGCGGGAGTCCATGCGCTGGCGATGACGGCGCATGTCGACATCGCCAAGCCGATCGGGGCGTTTCGGCTGGCGGACGGACTCAATGCCAAGCTTCGGCCTCGGCCGGTGGCGATATTGAAGGCGCAGGAAGCGGCGGAGGATTTTCACGCGCGTTTCTCGTGTGTTGGACGGCGTTATTGTTATCGTATCGTCAACCGGCGGGCTCCGCTGGCGCTGGAGGCGGGACGAGCGTGGCGGGTGCCGGTGACGCTGGACGCCGAGGCGATGCACGAGGCGGCGCAGTGCCTGGTGGGGCGGCATGACTTCACGACCTTCCGCTCGGCCCATTGCCAGTCGGAGAGTCCGGTCAAGACGCTCGACCGGCTCGACGTCCGGCGCGATGGCGACGCGATCCTGTTCGAGGTCGCCGCCCGCTCGTTCCTCCACCATCAGGTGCGATCGATGGTGGGGTGCCTGCAACTGGTCGGGCGGGGCAAGTGGAAAGCGGCGGATTTGAAGGCGGCGCTGGAGGCGCGGGACCGGCACGCATTGGGCTATAACGCGCCGCCGGACGGGCTCTATTTCGCGGCGGCCATATATCCGGACGACGCGCCGAGCCCGAACAGCCGCTGAAGCGATTTGTCGAGCATCAGCAGCTGCCACAGCAGGCGGCCATGGTCGGACTTGCCGGCGCGATGGTCGGCGGCGAGGCGGGCGATGGCGGCCTGGTCGAACCAGGCGAGCTCCGCCAGCGCCGGGCTGCGCGCGACGGCCGCGGCCTCGCCGGCGAGCGGGCCGCGAAACCAGGCGCTGATCGGAGTCACGAAACCCATTTTGGGACGGTGGAGGATCTCGTCGGGGAGGTAGCGGTCCAAGGCGCGCTTCATCAGCCATTTGCCGGAGCCGCCGCGAAGCCGCATGTTTGCCGGCAGGCGCGCGGCGAATTCGACCAGGCGGTGGTCCAGGAGAGGTTCGCGCGCTTCGAGGCTGACGGCCATGCTGGTCCGGTCCACCTTGGTCAGAATGTCGCCGGGGAGCCAGATCTTGATATCGGCATATTGGGCGCGGGAGAGGCCGTCGCGGGCGGGCGCGGCCTCCATCGCCTTCACATAGCGATCCTCGGCGCGGTGGCCCTGCAGGACCGCGCGAAAATTGTCCGTGTAGAGGCGGGCGCGGAGCGCGGGGGGGGTGACGCCGACGGCTTCGGCATAGGCTTCACCGCTCGACTTGCCGAGCGCCTGGAGGGTGGTGCGGGCGCGCAGGAAGCGGGGCGCCCAGTCGAGCTTGGGATAGAGGTCGCCGAGCCGGCCGAGCGCGCCGCGCACCGGGCCGGGGAGGAGGCCCCTCGCCTGCTCCTCATTGGCGAACAGGCGGTAGCGGCGATAGCCGGCGAAGGCCTCGTCGGCGCCGTCGCCGGAGAGGGCGACAGTCACCCGTTCGCGCGCCAGCTCGCTGACCCGGTAGGTGGCCAGAGCGGAAGCGTCGGCGAAAGGCTCGTCGAACGCGTCAGCGAGGGTGTCGATCAGCGAGAAATCGTCGGCTGCGACGACGCGGGCGCGGTGGCGGGTGGCGAAGCGCTCGGCGACCAGCCGGGCGTAGCGAGTCTCGTCATGGTTTGCCTGGTCGAAGCCGATCGAGCAGGTCTCGACCGCGCCGCGGCTGGCCTCCGCCATCAAAGCGACCACCGCCGAGCTGTCGACGCCGCCGGAGAGGAAGGCGCCCAGGGGCACGTCGGCGACCATGCGCGAGCGGACGGCGTCGCGCATCAGCGCGGTCAGCTCTTCGGCGAGGACGTCCGGCTTGCCCTTGATCGGATTGCTGAAATCGACATCCCACCAGGCCGTGGGCGCGGGCACGCCCCTCCCCCGCCGGACGAGCATGTAATGGCCCGCGGGAAGCTTTCGGACGCCGGCGACGAAGCAGGCATCGTCGGGGACGTAGCCGAAGGCGAGATAATCCTCGACCGCCTGCGGGCTGACCGCGCGGCGGAAGCGGGGATGGGCGAGGAGGCCCTTCAGCTCGGAAGCGAAGATGAGGGCGCCGTCGGCAAGCTCGGCATAATGTAGCGGCTTCACGCCGAGCCGGTCGCGGGCGAGGAAGAGCGTTTCGGCGGCTGCGTCGTAGAGCGCGAAGGCGAACATGCCGTGCAGCCGCGACAGGCAGTCCGGCCCCCATTCGCGCCAAGCGGCGAGGATCACCTCGGTGTCGCTCTCCGTGCGGAAGGCGTGGCCTTTGGCGAGCAATTCGGTGCGGACCTCGCGAAAATTGTAGATTTCGCCATTATAGGTAATCGCGACCTTGCCGTCCGGCGTCAGCATCGGCTGGGCGCCGCCGCCCAGGTCGATGATCGAGAGGCGGCGATGGCCGAAACCGACGCCCGGCGCCGTCCAGACCCCGCTCCCGTCCGGGCCGCGATGGGCGAGGATTTCGGCCATGACCCGGATCCGCGCCGGATCGACCGGCTTGGGCACGTCGGGATGGAAGAGGCCGGCAATGCCGCACATCGCCTAATATCCGCTTTGGCTGTCGGCGAGCGGCGCGATCGGCCCCAGATCGGCGAGGAAGGCGTCGATGGCGGGGCGCGGGTCGGCGCCCTCGGCCGGCGCCTCGGCCGAGACGAGCAAAGCCACCGCCCGCTGCTCGCCGCCCAGCAGCCGCGTCTTCATCGTTTCGATCTTCACCCTATAGTCGCTCCCCGTCAGGATATCGCCGACCCGATAGAAGGTCGCGACCTCGCGTACAGTCCCATGTGAGGCGATCCGGTCGGCGCGTCCGCCCGGCGGAGGCGCGGCCGAGGCCGTCCAGGCCCATGCGCTCGCCGGCCCGACCGCGCCCTGGCCGAAGCCGACAATCTCGCGCCCCTCCTCCTGCCGCGCGAAGATTGCGACAGCGAGGTCGACCTCGTGGCCCTTCGTGCTTCGATAGCGGCTGATATGGACCCGATCCGCGCCCGCGAAATGGGGCTTCCAGGCACGGCCCTCGGCGGCGATGCGCCGCCAGCCGGGGACAGACGGGAGGTCGATGGCGGCCGGAACCTCCCGGACCCCGGCGGAGGCGATGGCGGCTGACCAGGCGAGCGGCCCTGCGGCGAGGGCCAAGGCGGCGGACACGGCGAGCAGGACGGGCGTAGAGCCGCCTTGCGCCGCGCACGGCTGAAGATTGTCGGGGTCGAACCAGGGATCACCGGGCCGGCGATCGAAGAAGCGCCATCCGGCGGCCATCAGAAAAGCGACGATCAAGGCGAAGAAGAACCAGCCATAGACGATGTGATCGAGCCCGGCGGCGAAATCGGAGCTGGTGAGGTGCGCGATGTAGACCGTGCCCCAGGCGCGGACGCCGTTGGCGAGGATCGGAATGGCGACGGCCGCGATCATGAACAAGGCGCGCCGCCGCCAGGACACGAAGCAGACGTTGGCGACGAGGGCGCCCAAAGCGACCATGGCGATCAGGAACTCGACGCCGGCGCACGCTTCGGCCACTTCGAAATAGCCGGTGGGAGTGGTGATGAAGACGCCCTCGATATGCGCCGGAACGCCGACAAGGCCGAGCAGGGCCATGCACATTTCGGCGGTGATCGTCTGCATCAGCGGCACGATCTCCTCGCCGACCGGGATCAGGAACAAAGCGAAGAAGATCGGGAAAGCGAGGCCGCGCGACACGGCCCGGCCGAGGCAGGCGATCACGGCGCCCTGGAGCATCAGGACGAGGCCGGCATGGCGCGCGAGGGCGACGAAGCCCGCCTCGCCCAGCAGCCAGGCCAAGGCTCCCGCGCCGACCAGCCACAGGCCGGGAGGCCAGGCGGCCGGCCGCAGCCTGCGGAGCTCCGGCAGCCGCTGCCAGACCAGCCAGCCGATCAGCGGCAGGATCAGCGCGCAATGATTGTAGGTCGAGCTGGCCAGCCAGATGTCGGCCATGCCGACGGCGTCGCGGTGGAAGAGGAGCAGGATCGCGGCCGCGACTGCTCCGAGCGCGCCCAAATGAAGACGCCAGCCCCGGGCGATCGACTTGTCGCGGGCGGCGGCGCGGACGGGGAGAAGGACGGTCATGCCGCCGCCCGCCTGGGCCCGGTCAAAAGCCCGGCAAGGGGCGCCAGCCGCGCGTCCCAGCGATAGGCGCTTTCGACGCGGGCGCGGGCCGCCGTGCCGAGCGCCGCCGCACGGTCCGGATCGGCCAGCAAGGCGAGGATCGCGTCCGCCTGGGCCTCGGCCGTATCGGCGACGACGAGGTCGCGGCCCGGCTCGGCCTCGATGCCCTCGAAGGCGGCGGGCGAGGCGACCACCGGGCGCGCCATCGCCATCGCCTCCAGCACCTTGTTCTGGACGCCACGCGCGATGCGCAGCGGCGCCACCACCAAAGATGCGGCGGCGAGCCAGCTGCGGATATCGTCCACCGCCCCGGTCACGATGACATCGTCCCCCTGCCCCAGACGCCGCACCGCCGCCGTGGGAGAGCGCCCGACGATTGCGAAGCGCGCATCGGGGCGGACCTTCCGGACCAGTGGCCAGACGTCATGCGCGAAGACGGCGACCGCCTCCGCATTGGGAGGATAATCCATCTGGCCGGTGAAAGCGATGAGCGGACCGGATGTCGGGTCCAGCTTCGGGAAATCGGCGGCCGGATCGTAGAATGCGAGATCGACACCGTTCTCGACGGCGCGAATGTCGGCGTCGGGGAGATTTGCTTTCGCGCGGAAGAGCGCGGCCTCGGCCTCGCTGACGAACAGGCTGAAATCGGCGCGGGCGGCGGTGGCGCGTTCGAAGGCGAAGAGGGTCTTGGCCTCGCGGCGGTAGGCCCAGGAAAGCGGCGCCGCCGCCTCGTCCGCATAAGCGGCGAATTTGGCGCTATCCATGTCGACGAAGTCCATCACGAAGAGCTGCCGCGCGCCCTCGGGCACGAATTGCGCCATCTGGCTGGAGAAAGCGACGATCGCGCCGACGTGGCCGCCTTCGAGCAGGCTCGTCACGAAATGGCGAAGCGCGGCGCTGTCGAACGACGGAAGCGAAATCGGCTTGCCGGAGAGCAAGGCGGTCGCGGCCGCCTTCAGCCGAGGGGTGCGCCGGACCTCGACATGCGCCTCGCCGAGGCGTCCGCCCAGCGCCTGCCGCAGCGCCGGCAGATAAGCAGCGTCGGCGGCATCGTCGGCGAAGCAGGCGAGATGGACGCGCCCCAACTCGCCCAGATGTTTCAGCATGTTCCACGAACGGATCTTGTCGCCCCGATCCGGCGGATAAGGAATCCGGTGGGCGAGGAACAGGATGTCGCGCATCAGCCGAGCCCGCGGGCGATCGGCGGGCCGAGGCGGTTGGCGAGCCAGAGCGGCAGCTTGCGCCAGGCCGCCACCTGCAACCCGTATCTGGGGCTGAGCGGGTTGATCTCGCGCGAGGCGACGCCGTCGGCGATGCGGACGGCATGGACGATCGGCTCGGGCTCGAACCCCCAATTCTTCTTGAAGGCAAAAGCACCGGTGCCGAGCTTGGACCGCCCGAAATCGAAGCGCGTGCAGCCGCGTCGCGCCGCGTGGCGCATCAGCTCGTAATACATCAATTCATTCGCCCGCCAGCGTCGCGCTTCGGCCGTGCCGCCGCCCCAATAGGGATAGACGCAGCCTTTGAAATAGAAGCTCAGCACGCTCGCCAGCGGACGGCCCTCCCGGCTGACGGTCAGGATGTCGGCATCGCCGCCGAACGACTCGATCATGGCGTCGAACAGGCTGCGGGGGAAAACCGGCGTGCCGAGGTTGCGCACGCTCTCTGCATAGACGCGGTAATGATCGTCTCCGTCCTGGCCGACGCGGACGTCGAGGTCGAAGCCGAGGGCACGGCGGACCTCGGCCCGCTGCTTGCGGGGAATAGAGACAAGGATCGCCTCATCCTCCCCCGCCAGATTCCTCGCGAAATTCGCATAGACGCCTTCACGGCGACTCCAGCCGCCGGGGAGCAGGCCGCCCCGAAGCTCCACGGTCGGGCAGCGGAGGTCGCGGGCGAGGCGCCAGGCGGCGTCGGCGAGGGCCTCCGCAGCCGGAATGCTTTTGGCGAGAATGCCGCCTCCGACTCCGAATCCGGCGGATATCAAGGCCGACCCGAACAGCCGCGACCTCATCTCGGTGAGCGGAAGGACGGCGGCGATCGTTCCCGATTCCTCGGCGACGAGATAATGGTTGCGCTGACGGCTGCCACGCTCGACCGCGCGGCTCCAGGCCGGCAGATGAAAGAGCTGTCCCTCCGGATGCTCTTTCACGAAGGTTTCAATGCGGGACCGCTCGGTGGGATCGTTCAGGTCGATGGCGCGGACGGCGAGTCCGGCGACCGGGGCAAAGGCGTTCACGACAGAAGCTCCCGCTCTCGCGCGACGACGGCATCGGTGCGACCCCATTCGTGCGACCCAAGCAGTTTCCGTAGCTTGCCCTGCATAGCGGATAATCTGCTGTAATGGCGGAGGCGCGATTTGAGCGGGGCGCGGGAGACGCGCGGCTGGCCTGGGTCGATCTCCCAGGGGTGGAAGTAGAAGATGGCGGGGCGCCCCTCGTCGCGATTGACCCGGGAGATCGCCCAGCTCGAGAAATGATAGGGAAGAAGGCGAAAGAACCCTCCCCCGCCCGCCGCCATGCGACGCCCGCTTATCTCGACCGTGGTGACGGGGAGCTCGATCAGTGAAGCGCCCTCCACCGGCCGGAAGGCGAAGCGCGGTGCCTCGGGCCAGCCATAATGGTCGTGGCGGATCGGGGCGACGCTGGAGGAATAAGCATAGCCCTCCTCGGCCAGCACGCGATGCGCCCAGGGGGTGCGCCGGTCGATCGAGAAGCTCGGCGCGCGGTAGCCGATCGGCGACTGGCCGCAGGCATCCTCGATGGCGATGCGGGCGCGCTCGAGATCGGCGCGAAAGGTGGCGGCCTCCAGGGTAAAGACTCGGCGATGGTCCCAGCCGTGGCTCGCCACCTCATGGCCCGCATCGGCGATGCGGCGGATCAAGGCGGGATAGCGCTCCGCCACCCAGCCCAAAGTGAAGAAGGTCGCCTTGACCCCCGCCTGGTCGAACAAGGCGAGCACGGCGTCGCTGTTGCGCTCGACGCGGTGGGGCAGGCTGTCCCACGTGTCGCGCGCGATCACGCCTTCGAAGGCGCCGACCTGGAACCAGTCCTCGACATCGACCGAGAGCGCATTGAGCATCGCGGCCTCAGGCCGCGTGGTGGCGGTAGCTCGGCGGCGATTCGTCATTCTCCACCCAGTCGACGAGCAGGGTGAGCACCCGGCGGATCGCGCGCTCCTGCTCCTCCAGCCGTGCTTCGAGCGAGGCGACGCGGCGTTCGAGGGCGAGATCGCCGACCCGTTCCTGGAAGGGCCGCGGCGCCGCCTGGACAGGCTCGGCGGGCGCCGTCGGCTCGGGCGGCGCGCGCAGCACCGGCTCCTCGGTGCGGACCGGGCTGTCCGATGCCATGTCGGCGGCGACGGCCTCGACCGCCTCGGCGCCGATCAGATCGAGCCGCTCCATCGCCGCGAACAGCAGCAGGCGGCTCGCCAACTGGTTGACGCGGCGGGGAATGCCGCCGGTGTGGCGATAGATGGCGCCGAACGCGTCAGCGTCGAATTGCGGCCTGCCCTGCCACCCGACGACCTGCAGGCGATGGAGGATGTAGAATTCGATCTCCTCCGCGCCCATCGGATCGAGGTGATGGGTGGCGATGACGCGCTGGCGGAGCTGCTCCAGGCGGGGCGAATTGGCGAGCTCGTCGCGGAACTCGGGCTGGCCGAGCAGAAAGATCTGGAGCAAGGCCCGCCCGCCCGATTGATAATTGGAGAGCATGCGCAGCTCTTCGAGCGCCGAATGGGGCAGGTTCTGCGCTTCGTCGACGATCAGCAAAGTTCGCTTGCCGCGGTTTGCTTCCTCGGTCAGCCGCTCCTCGACCAGGTCGAGCAAACGCGCCTTGGCGACATTGTCGGTGGCGATGCCCATCTTCTGGGCGGCGAGGCGGAGCATGTCGTCGCCTTCGACCTGCGTCGAGACGATGCTGACCGCGTTGAGGCGCGCGCGGTCGATCGTCGCCATCAGATGGGCGACGAGGGTCGACTTGCCGGCGCCGACATCGCCCGTGATGACGATGAAGCCCTCGCCCTGGGCGAGGCCGTAGCCCAAATAGGCCATCGCCTTCTTATGGGTGCGGCTGCCGAAATAGAAACGCGCGTCGGGCGTCAGCTGGAAGGGCCGGTCGGTCAGTCCGTAAAATTCGGTGTACATCGAGTGTCTCCGTGGGCGCCGTCCCGCTAGAATGTGTATCGAAGGCCGACGAGGCCCGACGCGTTGGTGCTGTCGAAATCGCCGGAATCGGTGGTGTAGAGGCCGATCGCGGCATAGCCCTGCAACCGCTCGTGGAAGAGGCTGCGATAATAGCTGCCGCTGATCCCGGTGCTGAAGCTGCCGTCCGAGCCGACGATGCCGCTGTCGAACCAGGTCGCATAGGCATCGACGCCGACGCTGGACGTCTGGCTCAGCGCGCGGCTGGCGCTGGCGCTGAGCGAGAAGCTTTCGTCGGTGACGCCGTCGAAGGAAAAGCCCGTTTCGAAGCGCGGCGCGATATATTTGCGGTTCGAATAGCCGGCGCCGACGCCGAACGACCAGGGGCCGCGACCGCCCGAAAAGAGGATGCTGGCGCCGCGATTGCGGAAATTGGCGTTGTTGATCGACTGGAAGGCGTCGTCGAAGCAGGTGCCGGTCCCCGGGTCCTGGCCGAAGATGCAGCCGCCAATCCCGCCGATGCCGGAGGTCAGCGGGTTGCGATTGACCTCAAAGTCGACCGGTAAGCCACTGAGATCGGTGACAAGCAGCCGGCCGAAGCTGGACACGCTGTCATAGACGCTGGCCGAGATGCCATAGGCGTCGTTGATCTCGTGCCGGAAGGAGCCGGTGACGGTGGTGCCGCCATAGCGCCGGCCGACCCGCGCCTGCAATTCGGTGCGGCGGCTGGGGCGCCAGATGACGCCCGCATCCCAGATGAGGCCGCTCTGGTCGTAAGCCAGCAATCTCGGCTTGGAAGGGTCCGGGATCAGGTTGCCGCCCGGCGTCACTATTGGAACGCCGTTCGCATCGCGCAGGATATCATCCTGTTTCGATTGGATATCTTCATAGCCTACACCGGCCGTGAGCGCGAAGGTGGACGAGACCGGGAGGACGACGTCGCCGCGGACATATTTGCCCTCATAGGTCTGGTCGAGCCGGTCGACATCCTCGCGGATATAGCCGGCGCCGACCGTCCATCCGACCGGCAAGCGGCCCGGCGCCATGCCGACGCTGGCATTGGCGCTGTGGCTGACCGAACTGCCGTAGCGATCGAGGATCGGCTGGCCGGGAATGCGCGGCACGCCGGCCAGGCTGTGATCGTCGACCAGGACATAGCCGAGCCGATAGCTCGCGCCGACGTCGAGGGCGCCCACCCGGGTCGAGAGGGTCGGCCCCGCATAGGCGCTGTAGACTTCCGCGACGTTGGGATTGTCGACGCTGGTGAAGCCGAAGATCGGCCCGCGGCCGTCGCCGCGCGACCGGGCGGCGAGCGCGCCGGCATCGAGGCTGAGGAGATCGGGAACGAGTTGCAGCCGGGCCTGGCCGACGCCGCTGTGGATGTCGTCGTCGACGAGATCATCCTCATAGGCGATGCGCCGCTCGTAGCGGTAGCTCATCCGCGCCTCGAGGCGGCGGGTGCTGGCGCTGGCGTTGATGCCGGCCGCGACCGCGGTATAGGTCAGTACGTCGCCGCCGCCGTTGAGATCGGCGCTCAGCACCTGCTGGACCTCGAGATAGGGAACCGCGTCGGTGCGCGCGGAAGCGGGCGCCGGAGCGAGAGCGAAGGCGGCGGCGAGGCCGAGCAGGCCGCGGCCGAGCCGCTTGACGAAGGCGATCTCCATCATTGGCCAATCCCGTAATAGCTGCCGAAGCGCCGGCCGGTCGCCGCATAGCCGGTGCCGTTGAGCATGAGGCTGAGCTGGTCGCAGCCGGAGAGGAGCCCCACCGCTTCCCTCAAATCGGCTTCGGTGGTCTCGTCGGCGCGCACGACCATCATCACCTGGCCGACCTGCGCCGCCAGCACCGAGGCCGGTGACGCCATGAGGGCGGGCGGCGAATCGAACAGGATGATGCGGCGCGGATGGCGGACGGTGAGGTCGGCGAGCACCTGGCGGGTGCGCTCCGAAGCGAGAAGCTCGGTGACGTTGTTCGCCTGGCGACCGGCCGGGAGGACAGACAGGCCCTCTATGTCGGTGCGGATGACGAAGGCGTCGGCGTCGGCGGAAGGGTCGGCGATCGCGTCAACCAGCCCCGGCCCCGCCTCCAGTCCGAGGATGGAGAGGATTTCCGGCTTGTTGAAATCGCCGTCGACGAGAAGAACCTCGACGTCTTTTTCGGTGGCGAGCGACAAAGCGAGGTTTAGCGCGCAGAAGGTCTTGCCCTCGTCGGGATGGCTCGAGCAGACGAGGATGGTCTGGCGCTTGTCGGCGGCAATCCGCTCGTCGGCGACGCCGAGCAAAAGCTGGCGCTTGATGATCCGGAATTCCTCGGCGAGACCGGTGGCGGGCGCGTCGGGCACGATATAGCCGCCTTGGCGCAGCGCCTCGCGATCGACCTGGCCGCGGCGGCCGGCCGGAACCGCGCGGCGGGGTGCTTCGGGCGCGGGCGCCGGGGACACCCTCGGCGCTGGAGCGATCGGGGCAGCTACAGGTTCAGGCGCCGCCGTCTCGGCCAATGGTGCCGGAGGAGCCGGCTCGACCGGCCGGGCCTCCGCCGGCGCGACCTTGAGGCCGGAGCTGAAATCGTAGATTTCCGCCGCCCGCTCGAGGAGCGATCCTGCCTTCAGGGCCTTGCTGTTGCTCATGTCCATCCCTCAGGCCACCGTGCTGCGCTGCCAGAATTCGACGAGCATCAGCAGCGCGTAGCCGCCGGCCAGCGCGCCGCCCGCGCCGGCGAACCATTTGAGGCGCTGCCTGCGCTCGGCCAGGCGCTCGGCGGTGAAGAATTCGCTGATCGAGCCGAGCACCGGGAGACCCGTGACCTGCTCCAGCCGCGCCTGGGTCGGGAAGGTCGTCTGCAGCTGCCCCTTGGTGAAGGCGATGCCGGCGCCGATCGCCAGCGCGACGATCAGGATCACGGAGAGCAAAAGCGGCCGGTTGGGGGCGACCGGCACGACCGGGCGCGACGGCGGCTCGATGACGCGGAAGGTGACCGCGTCGGTCTTGCTCTGGACGCCGCTCCTGAGCCGGACCTGCTCGCGATCGAGCAGAAGCTCGTCATATTGGCGCTTCAGCACCTCGTAATCGCGATTGAGGCGGGTCTGCTCGGCGATCGGGCCGGGCGCGGAGGTCTGCGCCGCGGAGAGCTCCGCCATCGCCGCCTGAAGCTGGTTCTTGCGCGCCGTCGAGGCGGCGACCTGGGCTTCCCGCTCGGCGGCCATGGCGCGAAGCGAGGCATAAGCCGGATTGGGCGTGCTGAAGCCGGCGGCCCCGCCCGAGCGGCGCTCTTCCGCCACTTCGGGACGCAGCCGATCGATCTCGGCGCGCATCGAGACCATGTCCGGATGCTGGTCGGTCCAGCCGCGCGCCTGCGACTGGCTGAGCTGCGCCTCCAGCGCCGCCATGCGCTGCGCGGCATAGCCGCCGCCACCGCCATAGCCGGGGGTCGCGATGCTGGTCGGCATGCCCGACATCTGGGCGCGAAGCGCGGCCAGCGAGCTTTGCGCCGTCGTCAGCTCGCGATCGATATTGGCGAGCTCGATGCGGGCGGCGGACATGCGCTGCTCGATCGTGCCGTCGCCCGGGAGCGACCCCATGAACTGGGCGTTGAATTCGGCGCGCTGCTGTTCGACCTGCTGGAGCTGGGACTCGCGGCGCTTCAGCTCCTCGTCGAGGAAAGCGAGGCTCTGCCCGGTCTCGACCCGGTCCATCGAGAGATTCTCCTCGACGGCGAGGTCGAGCAGGCTCTGGACGATGGCATGCGCGGTCCTGGCATTCTGGGCATTGGAGAAGCCGCCGACATTCGAGGTCGCGCTGATCTCGATCACGCTGTCGAGCTGGGCGGTGATCTTGATGTTGGCGCGGAGCGCCGCGACCTGGGCCGCCAGATCGCGCTCGCTCGCCACCAATTTGTTGAGATCGGTGCGGCGGACCACCTTCTGGAGATTCTCGGCCGAGGTCAGCATCTTGTTGACCCGCAGCAGGTCGTTCTGCCGTTCGAGCGGCGACATGCCGATCTTGTCGGGCAGGATCGACTGCATCTGGGCCAGCACCTTGGCCTTCGATTCATAGCTGTTCGGAATGAGCGCGATGGTCAGCCAGCCGACCAGGCACAGCCCCCAGGCAACGGAAAGCGCCAGCCAGCGGCGGCGCCAGACCGAGTGGAGAGCCATGCGAAACTGTTCGTAAAGTCCGTCCATCGACTTTCTGGTCCTTCAGCCGCTGTGCCGGTTCGCGCTCAAAACATGCTCTCGGGGATGATGATGACGTCGCCCGGCTCGAGCCGGACGTTGGCGCTGGTGTCGCCGCGCTTCACCAGCCGGGCGATCTTGAGGTCATATTCCTTCTGGCGCCCCGTCTCGCGATCCTGGCGGACCAGACGGGCCTTGTCGCCGGCGGCGAATTCGGAGAGCCCGCCCACCTCGATCATGGCGTCGAGCAGGGTCATGTTGGCGCGATAGGGGATGGAGGCGGGCTTCTCGGTCGCGCCGACGATCCGGATCTGCTGCGAGAAGGTTCCCTGGAACTTGTCGACCATCACCGACACCAAAGGATCCTGGATATATTCGGTCAGCTGCGCCTTTATGTCGTCGGCGAGCTCGGCCGGCGTCTTGCCGACGGCGGTCATGTCGGTGATCAGCGGCGTGGTGATGCGGCCGTCGGGGCGGACCTGCACCTTGGCGCCAAGCTCGGGATTACGCCAGACGAAGACGGTGAGTTCATCGAGCGCCCCGATGATATACTTTTCGCCAACCTGCTCGTCTTGGCCGACGAAGGTCGCCGGCGGCAGCGTGTTGCCTGTCGATCCGCCGCCGCTTGCGCACCCGGCCAGCGCGAAAGCGCCGGCGCCGATGGCGAGAGCTAGCCTGGACTGTGCAAATGGGCGCATGGGTCGTTCCTCTTGGCAATCGTTCCTCTCCACGTCGGCCCGGTCGCGGGCGGACGTGGCGCGGATTTGGCTCCGCTATGCCCTGAAGAGGTAAAATTACCGTTAGGAACAAGGGGGTCTGGCGGCGCGTCCCGCTTTGGGACCGGCGCCCGGAGAGGTGTTAACCGCTTGCGCCGACGGCCATTTCCAGCGCGGGCTGCTGGCCCAGAAAAGCCTGGGGACTGGCCGACAGGCCGTAGGCGCCCGCCATGAAGACCGCGACAATATCGCCGACATCGGCGGCTGGCGTCATGACGTCATCGGCGAGCCGGTCGAGCGGAGTGCAGAGGCAGCCGACGATGCTCACCTCCTCGGTGGCAGGCTCGTCCATGCGGCTGGCGATGGCGACCGGATAATTGCGGCGAACGAGCTGGCCGAAATTGCCCGAAGCGGCGAGCTGGTGGTGCATGCCGCCGTCGGTGACGAGGAAGGTCTTGCCGTGGCTTTGCTTGCGGTCGACGATCCGCGTCAGATAGACCCCAGCCTCGCCGACCAGCCAGCGCCCCAGCTCGATCGCGAAGACGGTGTCGGCGAGGCGCGGGTGCCGACGCTCCAGTGCATTCCGCAGCGCCCCGCCCACCGCCTCGACATCGAGGGGCGTCTCGCCTCCGAAATAGGGGATGCCGAAGCCGCCGCCGAGATTGACCAAAGATGGCGTGGCGCCGATCGAGTCGGCGAGATCGCCGGCGAGGTCCAAGGTCGCCTGCTGGGCCTCGATCAGCGCCTCGGGGTTGAGCGCCTGCGACCCGGCGAAGATATGGAAGCCGCGCCATTCCGCGCCGGCGGCGAGGATCGCGCGGACGAGCGCCGGCACGCGCTCGGCATCGACGCCGAACGGCTTGGCGCCGCCGCCCATCCGCATGCCGCTGCCCTTGATCTCGAAATCGGGATTGACCCGCACGGCGAGCCGCGGCCGGACGCCGAGCCGTCTGGCGATGGCGAGCGCGCGAGCGGCCTCGCCTTCGGATTCGCAATTGAGCGTTACGCCGGCCGCGATCGCGCGTTCGAGGTCCGAGTCGCGCTTGCCGGGGCCGGCGAAAGAGATGTCGGCGGCCGGCATTCCCGCCGCCAAAGCAAGGTCCATCTCGCCGGCCGAAGCAATGTCGAGCCCGTCCACTTGCTTCGCGACATGTGCAAGAAGTGATCCGTAGCTATTTGCTTTTATGGCATAATGGAGCTGCGTCGACGGAAAGGCGGCGCGGAAGCGGGCGATCCTGCGATCGACCATGCCGAGATCGTAGACGAACAACGGCGTATCGCCAGCCTCGGCGATCAGCGCGTCGACGGTCCGGCCACCGACCGTCAGCATCGGACCGTCCGCGGCGAACTCCACGGGGATGGCGCCCATCGGCTTGCTCATGCCGTCAACTCTTGCCGGAGGGCTTCGCGGTCGAGCTTGCCGTTGGGGCTCTTCGGCATCTCCGCGCGCCACAATATATGAGTCGGCTGCATAAAATTCGGTAACTCGCGCTTCAGATAATTTCTGAGGTCCGCCTCGCGCCGCTCGCCGACCGGCCGCGCGATCAGCGCGATCGCCTGGCCGAGCCGGTCGTCGGGCACGCCCATCGCCACCGCTTCGGCGACCAGCCCGCTCGCCACCGCCGCTTCCTCGACCTCGGTCGGGCTGACGCGATTGCCCGACGTCTTGATCATCGCATCCTCGCGGGAGACGAAATAGAGAAGCCCCGCTTCGTCGCGTTTCGCCGTGTCGCCCGACCAGACCGCGACGCCGCCATAATGCGAACCCGGAGGCGCGGCCCTGAACCGCTCGGCGGTGCGGGCCGGATCGTTCCAATAGCCTTTGGCGACCAGCGGGCCGGCGTGGACCAGCTCGCCCGCCTCCCCCGGCGCGGCCTCGCTTCCGTCGGATCGGGCGACGATGATCTCGGCGAACGGGACAGCGGTGCCGATCGAACCGGGATGCTCGTCGACCAAAGACGGATCGAGATAGGTCGAACGAAACGCCTCGGTGAGGCCGTACATCGGATAAATTTCGGCCGCCGGGAACATCTCGCGCATCCGCCGGATGACCGAAGCGGGGAGCCTGCCGCCCGAATTGGTCAGGCGGCGGAGGCGATAGGCCGTGCCTCCCCATTCCGCCTCGATCAGCTGGACCCAGAGCGGCGGCACTCCGGCGAGCGTGGTGACGTCATGACGCTCCACCGCGCGGATCACGTCGCGCGCCGACAGATAATCGAGCGGAATGACCGATCCGCCCGCCGCCCAGGTCGAGAGCAACTGGTTCTGGCCATAGTCGAAGCTCAACGGCAGCAAGCCGAGGACGCGGTCGTCGGGGCTCAGGCGCAGATAATGCGCGACGCTGATGGCGCCGAGCCACATGTTCGCGTGGCTGAGCATAACCCCCTTGGGGCGGCCGGTGGAGCCCGACGTGTAGAGCAAGGCGGCGAGGTCGTCGGGATCGGCCGACGAGGGCGCCAGGATTTCGGAGGAGCCCAGCATTGTTGCCCCCTCCTCTTCCTCGACCGGCGCGCAATCGCCCGGGAGGTCGCCTCCCTCCAGGGTCGCCAGCCTCGCCGCGCCTGTGATGAGCAGGCCGGCGCCGCTGTCGGCGAGAATATGGGCGACCTGGGCATGTTTGAGCAAAGGGTTGACCGGAACGTGGACGAGGCCGGCGCGGGCGCAGGCGAGCGGCAGCAGGCTGGTCATCCGCGTCTTGGGCAGCCAGCCCGCCACGCGGCTGCCCGGAAGGAGCCCTTTTCCCAGCAACGCGCCCGCCAGCGCGCCAACCAACCTCTCCAGCCCGGCATAATCGAGCGCGCCCTCCCGAGTGACGAGAGCCGGCGCGTCGGCGGCGCCGCGGAGCGCCAGATGATCGAGCGGCTTCGGGGTCGGATCGGGGGCTTGCACCTTGGCTCCTCGCTGCGCCATCAAGGCGTTGGCTGCCGGGGGATAGCGCGTTGGCGCAAGAGGTAAAAGAATATGATGATCTGGACGCGGCCGGGGAGGACGCGGCCGGCGCGCTGGACCGGGAGACGCGGCCGTCGCTGTTCGACCGGCTGAGCTGGTTCCGGCTGATACAGGCTTATTGCCCGCCCTCAGGAAGGCCGCTGATCCTGCGTGCGCGGGACGGCGAGGCGCGGGCCTGGCTGTTTCTCTCGCGCCGCGGCCGCCATGCCGAGGCACTCGCGAGCTGGTATACATTGCGCTACGGCGCGATCGTCGACGGCGAGGCCCCTTCCCTGCCGGCGGCGCTCGCCGGCGCGCTTCGCGAGCGGGTCGCCACGGCCGATCTCTATCCGCTGGCGGAGGGCGACGGCCTGGCCGAATCCTTTCGGCGCGCCGGCTGGCTGACCATCGTCGAGCCCGCCGGCACGTCCTGGCGCATCGCCACCTACGGCATGACCTTCGCCGCTTACTGGGCCGGGCGCCCGTCGCGGCTGCGCAACACCGGCGAACGCAAGGCGAAGGCGGCGAAGCTCGATGTGGCGGTCCACACCGTCTTCGACGAAGCCGCCTGGGCCGATTACGAGAAAGTGTACCGGGCGAGCTGGAAGCCGGAGGAGGGCTCCGCCGCCTTCCTCCGCGCTTTGGCCGAGCAGGAAGGCGAAGCCGGGACATTGCGGCTCAGCATCGCCAGCAAGGACGGCGAGCCGCTTGCGGCGCAGCTCTGGCTGATCGAGAATGGAACCGCGACCATTCACAAGCTCGCTTATGTGGCGGAAGCCAAAGCCATGTCCCCGGGGACGGTGCTCAGCATGGCGATGTTCCGCCACGCGCTCGATGTCGACCATGTCCGGCTCATCGATTTCGGGCTCGGCGACGACGGCTACAAGGCCGAGTGGATGGAAGAAAAGCGCCCGGTCTTGCGTCTGCGCGCGTTCAACCCCGCGACGATGAGCGGCCTTTATCTGTTCGCGCGCGCCAAGGCCTCGGCGCTTGTCCGCCGACGGCGAACAGATTAGGCGCAGGGGAAACCAAGGGGGAATGAAGTGCCGCTGACGGATGCCGGAGATGTGGACGCGACCTTGCGGGCGGTGCTGGTCGATGTGCTGGGCCTCTCCCGCGAGCGCGTCGGTGCGTTCACCGAGACGACCGCCTTGTTCGGCGCGCTGCCGGAATTCGATTCGATGGCGGTGGCGGGGCTCCTGACGGAGCTCGAGGAACGGCTCGGTATCCTGATAGAGGATCATGAAGTCGATGCGGACATGCTTGAAACTTATGGGAATCTGCTGACATTCTCCAGGGCCAAGACGCTGCGGTGACGGGCCCGGGGCTCGACTACGACCGCTACCGCACGAACGGCTTCGACGAATGGCTGACGCGCGTGGGCGACGCAGCCGCTCCGCCCATCCTGTTCGTGCCGCCCTTGTTCGAGGAAATGAACCGCACCCGCGCGCTGATCGTGGCGACGATGCGCCGGCTGGCGGAGCGCGGCTTCGGATGCTGGCTGCCCGATCTGCCCGGCACCGGCGAGAGCGAACGGGCGCTCGAGGAGTGCGGCTGGGACGACTGGCGCGGCGCCGTCCGCGATGCCGCCGCCCGGATCGGCGAGGCGCCGGCGGTCGTCGCCTTGCGCGGCGGCTGCCTGATCGACGACTCGGCGGGGGGAGCGGCCTTCTGGCGCTTCGCTCCGGTGGAGGGAGCCTCGCTGGCGCGCGACCTGGCGCGCTCCGGGCTGGTCACGGCCGGCGGGAGCGCGGGCTATCCGCTGGGAGACTCGCTCTCCGCCGGTCTACGGGCCGCGACCCTGCGCCCGGTGGCCCCGCTCCGCACCGCGCGGCTGGCGACCGATCTTGGCGAGGCCGACGCCAAGCTGGAGGGGCCGGCTTTGTGGCGCCGCTCCGAGCCCGGCAGCTCCGCCCAACTCTCGGCCGCCATGGCCGCCGACATCGCGGACTGGATCAAGCGATGCGGCGGCTGCTGAGCCTTTCTTGCGAGGGCGCCATGCTCGGCGCCAGCCTCGACGAGGGGGCGGGCAGCACCGGCGTGCTGATGGTCACCGGCGGCAGCCAGACCCGGATCGGCTCCCACCGCATGTACGAGCGGCTCGCCGCCGGCCTCGCCGCCGCCGGCCACAATGCCATGCGTTTCGACCGGCGCGGCACCGGCGACAGCGAAGGCGAGGATCCCGGCTTTCGCGGCAGCGGCCCCGACATCGCGGCCGCGGCGGCGGCCTTCCGGCGGGAATGCCCGGCGGTCGAGCGGCTGATCGGCTTCGGCCTGTGCGACGGCGCCACCGCGCTCGCCTTGTTCGGCGCCGAGGCAGGGCTCGACGGGCTCATCCTGGTCAACCCCTGGCTGGTCGAGGCCGAGGCCGGCCAGCCCCCGCCCGCCGCTGTCCGCCGCCACTATCGTGATCGCCTGCTCAGCCGGAAGGGTTGGCGAAAACTGCTCAGCGGATCAATGTCGTATCGGAAGCTATTCAAAGGGATTGCGAGCATCCTGCGACCGGCCGATCCGAAAGGTCTGGCCGCCGAGACGGCCGAGGCGCTGGCTGCCTCCGGGCTTCCCGTCGCGCTGGTGCTGGCGCGGGGCGACGCGACCGCCATTGCGGCGGAGGCGGAATGGAAACGCCCGATGTTCGAGGCGATTCGCGGGCGAAGCGGTTCGCCACTTTATGTGGAGAGCGATTCGCACACCTTCGCGCGGCGGGGCGACGCGGAAGCGTTGCTCGCCGCCTGCCTCGCCGCGATCGACGCCTCAAGCCGCCGCTGACGTCTCGAAATCGGCCTCGGCGAGGAATTTCTCGGCGTCGAGCGCGGCCATGCAGCCGGTGCCGGCGGCGGTGACCGCCTGGCGGTACACCTTATCCATCACGTCGCCGCAGGCGAAGACCCCGGGGATGTTGGTGCGGGTGCTGCCGGTCTCGACCTCGATATAATTGTCGCCGTCCAGCGCGAGGTGGCCCTTGAACAGCTCCGTCGCCGGCGAATGGCCAATCGCGACGAAGCCGCCCTCGACGTCCAGGCTCGACACCTCTCCGGTCACGGTGTCGCGCAGGGACAGCGCCACCAGCCCCTCCGGCGCGCCCGCGCCGACGAACTCGGCGACCTCCTTGTTCCACAATATCTTGATGTTGGGGTGCGCGAACAGCCGCTCCTGCAATATCTTCTCGGCCCGCAGCGAATCGCGGCGGTGGATCAAAGTGACGTCATGACTGTGGTTGGTCATGTAGATCGCTTCCTCGACGGCGGTGTTGCCGCCGCCGATCACCGCCACCTTCTTGCCGCGATAGAAGAAGCCGTCGCAGGTCGCGCAGGCGGAGACGCCCTTGCCCTGGAGCCTTTCCTCGCTCGGTAGCCCCAGCCAGCGCGCCTGGGCGCCGGTCGCGATCACCACCGTGTCGCCCGAATAGACGGTGCCGCCGTCGCCGATCAGCCGGAACGGGCGCTGGGAGAAATCGACCTCGGCGATCGTGTCCCACATCATTTGCGCGCCGACATGCTCCGCCTGCTTCTGCATCTGCTCCATCAGCCACGGCCCCTGGATGACGTCGGCGAAGCCCGGATAATTCTCGACATCGGTGGTGATGGTGAGCTGGCCGCCGGGCTGGATGCCCTGGACGACGATCGGCGCGAGGCCGGCGCGAGCGCCATAGATGGCGGCGGCGAGCCCGGCCGGGCCGGAGCCGAGGATGAGCATACGTGAGGAATGGGTGGCGGCCATGCGTGTCTTTCTGCCCCGGAAGAGGAATCGAAGGCGAGATAGGGTCTGGCCCCCGCAAAGCGCAACCTCCGCCATGCATTTGCGGCGCGGCGGCGGCGCTGTTAAGGCGCGGGGACACCCCAGACCCGCATCCAGAGGCCCGCTTCATGACCGCGCACGACAATCCCCTCGGCCTCGACGGTTTCGAATTCGTCGAGTTCACCGGCCCCGATCCCGACGCGCTGGCCGCGCTGTTCACCGCGCTCGGCTTCACCCACATGAGCAACCACCGCTCGAAGAATGTGCGCCATTATGCGCAGGGCGACATCAACTTCATCCTGAACATGGAGCCGGCCGGTCAGGCATCCTCCTTCCGCAGCGCCCATGGGCCTTCCGCCAACGCCATGGCTTTCCGAGTCAAGGACGCGAAGAAAGCCTTTGAAATGGCTGTCGAACGGGGCGCCACGCCGGTCGAGATTCCGCGCGGGCCGGACGAGCTCGACATTCCGGCGATCGAGGGCATCGGCGGGTCGTTGCTCTACCTCGTCGACCGCTATGGCGCCGACCGCATCTACGATGTCGATTTCGAGCCGGTCGAGGGCGCGGTCCGCGACGCCGACGCGGCCGGGCTGCACACGCTCGACCACCTCACCCACAATGTGAACCGCGGCCGGATGGACCATTGGGCGAAATTCTACGAGACGATCTTCAACTTCCGCCAGATCCGCTATTTCGACATCGAAGGGCAGCAGACCGCCCTCGTTTCACGCGCGATGACCGCTCCGGACGACAAGATACGGATTCCCTTGAACGAATCCCAGGACGAGCACAGCCAGATCGAGGAGTTCCTGAAAGAATATAAGGGCGAAGGAATCCAGCATATCGCGCTCGCCACCGACGATATTTTCGCGACTGTCGATGCGCTCCGCGCCAATGGTATCAAGTTCCAGGACAGCCCCGACACCTATTTCGACCTGATCGACCAGCGCCTCCCCGGCCACGGCCACGATGTCGCCGAGATGCGCAAGCGCAGGATATTGATCGACGGGTCGCCCGAGACCGGCGAGGGCCTGCTGCTCCAGATCTTCACCGAGAATATGGTCGGCCCCATTTTCTTCGAGATCATCCAGCGCAAGGGCAATGAAGGCTTCGGGGAAGGCAATTTCAAGGCTTTGTTCGAGTCGATCGAACTCGACCAGATCCGCCGCGGCGTGCTGCCGGCGAAAGCGGAGGCCTAAGCGAGGCGGGACGAACGGCGGCGGCGGCGCCACCTCTTCGTCATTCCACGAAAGCTGGAATCTCCCTTCTTTGCCGACGTGAAGAGGAAGGAGTGAGATTGCGGCTTTCGCCGGAATGACGAGTGAGCTCAGGACATACCCGGATAGGGCTCCTCCTTCAGCAGCCGCGCCAGATGCGCCGCGTTCGAGGCGAGCATGTCGGCGGTCTGTTGAACCTTCTCAGGAACCTGCGGCAAGTCCTTGAAATCGATCTTGCCCATGGCCTCGCCGACCCAATAGCAGGCGCCGCCGGCCGGAATCGTCCAGCCCATGTCGCCCAGGCCCTGATAGAGGTGGGCGGTGATGCCGTGGGCGCCGTCCTCATTGCCGACGATGCCGACCACTGCGACCTTGGAGAAGCTCGGCATCCGCCCCTTGTCGTCGGTCTCGCCGAGGAAGGCGTCCATCCGTTCGAGCACCCTTTTGGCGACGCTCGACATCTGGCCGAGCCAGACCGGCGTGCCGAGGATCAATATGTCGGCTTCCAGGATGCGGCGGCGGATGTCGGGCCAGGCATCCCCCTCCCCTTCGTCCGACGTGACGCCGGGCAGGACGTTCTGATCGACGATGCGGATCGTCTCGCTCAAGGTGACGTCATGACGCCCGAGCGCCTCGGCGACGAGGCCGATCATCTCGTCGGTCGAGGACGATTCGTCCGACCCTCCCTTGAGGCTGCAATTGAGGGCGATGGCGGTGAGCGGCATATCCTTCTCCTTCGAGAAGAAGACGCGCGCGTCCTCAGATGCGTTCCGGCGGACCTTCGAGGAAGCGGCCGATCCAGCGCGCGAGGCGGAGCCGGTCGTCCGGCTCGTCGAGCGAGGCGATGGCCGCGTCGGGCTCCGGCAGGCGATCCCGCCGCGCCTCGATCAGCGCCCTGGCGAATTCCGGCTCGAATTCGGGGTGGCACTGGCAGGAGATGGCCGGCTGGTCCCCATATTCGAGGAGGCCGAACGGATTGAAGGCGCTGCCGGCGAGGGTACGGCTGTTGGGCGGCGCGACGACGACCTGGTCCTGGTGGGAGACCGGAATGGCGACGGAGGGTGCGTCGTCCATCCACGGCGCGCGGTGTCGAACCTCGTAGCGATGAAGCCCGATGCCCCACCCCTTGTCGGATTTGGCGACCCGCCCGCCGAACGCCTCCGCCATGATCTGGTGGCCGAAGCAGATGCCGACCAATTTGGTCCTGCCCTTCGCGGTCCTCAACCAGTCCGCCAGCGCGGCGATCCAGGGCCGGTCGTCATAGACGCCGGCGGGAGACCCCGTGATCACATAGGCGTCCTGCTCCTCCACCGCCGCGGGCAGCTCGCCGGCCTGGACGTCGTAGGTCGTATAGGCATGGCCCTCGCCGAGGAGCGCGCGGACCATCCCCGGATAGCGCCCGAACCGCTCCGCCAGGCCCGGCGGCGGTCCGCCCGTTTCGAGAATTCCGATCTTCATGGCGCCGCCTCTCTAACGTCGCTCCGCCGCGTGTGGAACGCTCGGCTCCGCGGCGACGGAAAAGTGAGGAAATGGTAGCGGAGGAGGGACTTGAACCCCCGACACGCGGATTATGATTCCGCTGCTCTAACCAGCTGAGCTACTCCGCCCCAAGGGCGCGGCGGCGGCCGCCGCTCTCGCGAAGCGGCGCTATAAGCAGCGCCGCTGCACCGGTCAACCGCGCCGACGGGTCCTCCGGAACCCGCCGCGCTTCCTGTCGTTCACGAGGCAACGGGCTTCGCCCCCGACCGGAGACAAGACATGGAATTGCTGACCCCATTGGAGACATTCTGCCGGCTGATCCTCCGTTCCAAGGAGAATGAGGCCCAGGTGCCGGCCGTCGATCCGGACGAGGATGCCGACAATGTCGACGACCTCGACGACGACGACGATGAAAGCGGCGAGGCCTTGTCGGTGCTGGAGGACGAGCTGAACTCCAGCGTCGAGGAGGAGATCCGCGCGACGCTGGACGATCTCGCCGACGATCAATTGGCCGAAACGCTGGCGCTCGCCTGGGTCGGCCGGGGCACCTATGATTCGAGCGAATGGGACGACGCCTTCCAGGAAGCGACCGACGGCGTCGAGGAGGATAGCGAGAGCGTCATCGACGAGCTGATGGAAATGCCCTTGCTGGCCTCGCATCTCGAAGCGGGCCTGGCAGCGTTCGACTATAGCTGCGAGGGCGCGGCCTCATAGGCGGCGGGGGCTCGCGCGTGGCCCGGTGTTGCCGCGCAGGCGCCATCGGGCACGTCCTTCTCGCATCCCGTGCGGAGACCGTATATCGGACGCCCGCATGACCTATCAGATCCAGATCATCGGCGGCGGGCTCGCCGGGTCCGAGGCCGCGTGGCAGCTCGCCGAAGCGGGCGTCAAGGTGCGACTGTCGGAGATGCGGGGAGTCGAAGGCACCCCCGCCCACCATACGGACGGATTGGCCGAGCTGGTCTGCTCGAACAGCTTCCGCTCCGATGACGCCGAGAGCAATGCGGTGGGCCTGCTCCATGCCGAGATGCGCGCGCTGGGCTCGCTCGTCATGGCCGCCGCCGACGCCCACAAGGTGCCGGCGGGCTCGGCGCTGGCGGTCGACCGCGACGGCTTTTCCGCCGAGGTCACCGCGCGCATCCTGGCGCACCCCAATATCGAGCTGGTGCGCGAGCGGATCGACCGCCTCCCCGCCTCCGGCCTTGCCATCGTCGCGACGGGGCCGCTGACCGCCGCGGCTTTGGCGGAGTCGATCGGCGCCGCGACCGGGAGCGACCATCTCGCCTTCTTCGATGCCATCGCGCCAATCGTGCACCGCGATTCGATCGACATGGACATTTGCTGGATGGCCTCGCGCTGGGACAAAGTGGGGCCTGAAGGTGACGGCAAAGATTATATCAACTGCCCGATGACCAAGGACGAATATCTCGCTTTCCACCAGGGCCTGATCGACGGCGAGAAGACCGAGTTCAAGGATTGGGAGAAGGACACGCCCTATTTCGAGGGGTGCATGCCGATCGAGGTGATGGCGGCACGCGGGCTCGACACGCTGCGCTACGGCCCGATGAAGCCGGTCGGGCTCGACGACCCCAGGACCGGGCGCTGGCCCCATGCCGTCGTGCAGCTCCGCCAGGACAATAAGCTCGGCACCTTGTGGAACATGGTCGGGTTCCAGACCAAGCTTAAACATGGCGAGCAGGTGCGGCTGTTCCGGACCATTCCCGGGCTGGAGAAGGCCGAGTTCGCCCGGCTCGGCGGCCTCCACCGCAACACCTTCATCAATTCGCCCGAACTGCTCGACGGCCAGCTCCGGCTGCGGAAGGCGCCGCACATTCGCTTCGCCGGCCAGATCACCGGCTGCGAAGGCTATGTGGAATCGGCCGCCATGGGGCTGCTCGCGGGCCGCTTCGCCGCCGCCGAGATCCAAGGCGGCGAGATGGCCCCGCCGCCGCCGGCGACGGCGTTCGGCGCGCTGCTCGGCCACATCACCGGCGGCGCCGACGCCAGGACCTATCAGCCGATGAACGTCAATTTCGGCCTGTTCCCGCCGATCGAGGGCAAGACGAAGAAGAAGGACCGCAAGGCGCTCTACACGTCGCGGGCGCGGGAGGCGCTGAGCGAATGGCGGGCGCAATCAGGGCAGCTTTGACCTGGGGAACCAGTACTTATGTTCCAAGGAATAGGGGTCAACGCGTTTCAGGGTCCACCTACCCACCCAATGTGTGGCTCGGATATGGATGCTGAAACAAGTTCAGCATGACGAGATGGTGCAATCCACTCATTATGCCCTAAGCCTTAGCACGCGCATTTCTTCGGCTTCGTGACCCGCTTTGTCGTCAGGAATTCGGCCGCGTTGAGGGCGCCCGAGCGGTCCTTGTCGGCCTCGGCGAACTTGTCCGACGTGGTCACCGCCCATTCCTCGAAATCGAGGCGGCCGTCCTTGTCGGTATCGAGCTTCTCCCACGCATTCCGGCGGCTGGCCATCATCTCGGCCCGGGTGATGGCGCCGTCCTCATTGTCGTCATAGCGGCCGAAGCGCTTCTGCTCGGCGGTCTTGTCGGCGGCGGGAGGCGCCGAGGGCGGTTGCGACAGCGGCGCGAACAGCGGCTGCGCGGAGGGCGCGGGCGGCACCGGATCGTCGGCCCCGGCGCGGCTGGTCCAGATCACGAAACCGGCGGCGACCAGCAGCAAGGCCGAAGCGGCGCCTGCGAGATAGCGGAGCATGTCCCCCTCCCCTGCGATGGAGGGCCGAGCCTAGCGCAGAATCAGCGGCCGGTGAACCGGTGGCGCAACATCCGCGCCATGCGCTTTGGCGAGCCTTGCGGCTCCATTGGCTGGAGGCCGCGCGCGGCATCGCGGCGGGCGAGCGCGTGGAGCATGCCCAGCGGCCGCAGCCGGGCCGGCCAGCGTCCCTTCCCGGCGGCGGGCAGTCGCCGCCGGGCCGCATCCAGGGCCGAGGCCGCGTCGGGCGCGCCGCTATGCCGGGCCAGATCGACCAGCGCCCAGACCTCCCCGGCCCGCTCGACCTCGACGCCAGGGCCGTCGCCGAGCAACGCAGCGGAGAAGCGGAAAAGCAACCGTCCCCGGCCGGCATAGAGATCGAGATCGTCGGACGAGAGCGGATCCTGCCCGGTCAGGACCGACCATCCTTCCTCCAGCCCGGCAAGGTCCGCGCCGGAGACCGTCGGCACCACATGCTCCGCCAGCGCCTGCAAGGTTGGTTCGGCCGGCGCCTTTTCCCGATCCAGCTTCTCCAGCGCCTCGCACCACCAGGCGAGCTTGATCCGCGCGATCAGCGGCTCGGAGCCGCCGCCCAAGGCCGCGCCGAGCGCGGCATCGAGCCGCCAAAGGGCCTCGACGGCGGCGCGGCGGCGGGCGGGAACGTAGCTGAGCGCGAGAATGCGGTCGGGGTCGAGCGGCGTCATGCGCGCGCCTTTATTCCGCGGCGCTCCAGAAGATGTCGATGGGCACGTCCATCCCGGCGATGACGCGCCCGATCGGCGTTGACGATAGCGGGCCTTCCTCGATCGCCCGTTCGAGGAGCGCGCGTTTGCCGTCGCCGGCGATGGCGATCATCACCGCGCGGGCGGAGGAGAGAGCCGGCGCGGTCAGGGTCACGCGGTCGACGGCGGCGAATTCGGGCATCGGATCGGGACGGACGCCGATCGCCCGCCGCTCGCGGGGGCCGTTCACCGCCCGGTCGAAATCGGGGCCGGGGAAGATCGAGGCGGTGTGGCCGTCCCGGGCCATGCCGAGGAGGACGAGATCGAGCGGCCAGTCGACGCGCTTCAGCCGCTCGTCGGCGAGCCGTCCGGCTTCGCGATAATCGCCCAGCGCCGATTCGTCGACCAAAGGCACGACTTCGGCGCCGACCGGATCGAACCAGCGGCGGAGCTGGCGGACCATGCTGGTCTCGTCGTCGTGGCCGACCAGCCGATCATCGGTCGGGACGACCGTCACCTTCGACCAGTCGAGGTCGTCCCTGGCGACGAGCGCTTCATGGATATGGTCGCGCCTGGGGCCGCCGGCCAGGGCGAGGCGCGCATTGCCATGGGCCTCGATCGCGCTTTCGATGACGAAGGCGATATCGCCCGCCGCCTGCTCGGCCAGGTCCTTGGGCGAATCGAACTCCCACCATTCCACTTCGTCCATCTGCGGCATCTCCAACGGCTTCGCCCCACGCGGGGCCACGCGCCCCCATAGCGGCTATGGCCGCGCGGGCAAACCGGGAGCGGCGGCTAGAGCGGCGGGCGCGGCTTGTGGCGGAGCAGGAACCAGTCGACCTCGCCGAGCCGGAACCGGCTCTTGGCCGACCGCTCCCAGAGCGGGGTGTGGTGATCGCCGACCAGCAGGATGTCGGTCGGCGGAAGCGCCGGGTCGGCGGCGATGGCGGCGACGCGGTCGAAGATATCGGCCCAATAGCCGGAGAGCTGGCAGACCGTCTCATTGTCGATGCGCGGCGCGTCGGACAGGCAATCGAGCCGCCCGCCCTGCTTCGGCACGAACGGGATGTGGGAGTTGAGCGTGAGCCAGTAGACGAGCTTCGGCCGGTCCGAGGACGCCAGCAGCTCGGCCCGCACGACCCGGGCGAGCTCGTCGTCGCACAGGCCGTCGAACACGCTGCCGCAATGCGACGGCACCAAGGCGGGATGTTCGCGGCGTATGTCCGGCTCGAAATGCGAGCGCGCGAAGCCGATCCGCGGATACCAGGCGTCGCGGCTGAACATTTGGGCGGTGAAGCCGTGATAGGAAATCGTGTCATAGCCCCGCGCGGCGAGCCGGCGCGGCAGGCAGTCATAGTCGCCCGGCGTCAGATAATGGAGATAGTCGGCGCGCCTGCCGCACAGCTCCCGGGATTCGGCGGCGGTCGTCGAGCCGGAATAACGCGTCGTGCCGGTCTCATAATCATAGCCGCCGCGAGAGGCGAGGCGCTCCAGGCTTCGCGACACCAGAGCCCCGTCCCTCGGCTCGGCGAAGGCGCCCATCCCTTCGACCATCACGATGAGCAGATTATGGCCCCGCTCGGCGACCGCGTCGGCGGTGAGGCCGGCCTTGCCGACCGCGCTCTCGAACGGGGCGGCCGTTCCCGTCTCGGTAAAAGGGAGGTTGACCTTGTAATCGAGCAGAACCAGCGCGAAGGCGAGCAACGCCGCCGGCGTCGGCGAGGCGCCGCGCAGGCTGGATCGATGGCGGATCGTCAGCCAGGCGGCGAGCAGCGCGCTCGCCGCGACCGCCGCCGCGATGAAGATGTAGAAAGCGGAGGCGGCGGGATCGATCGCCGCCATGAAGCGCAGGGAATCGACCGCGGTGGCGATCGGCAGGTGGAAGGCGATGGCGACGATGAGGCCGAGGTCGATGACCGCCGCACCGAGGAAGAGCGGCCACGCCGTCCACCGCGGCAGCGCCAGCGCGAGCAATCCGGCCGCAAGGTAGAGCAGAGGCGAGAGCAGACGCTCGGCGATGTAGAAGGGCATGGTCGCCAGGAACAAGGCGTTGGGGAGGATGCCGAGGATGAAGGCGAGGCCCAGCGACCGTCGATCGAACGGAGTGAAGCGCCGTTCGGCCAATCCTCGCATCGCCAGCTCAGCCACCCCGCCATTCTCCCCGCGCCAAGGGGGAGACCCTGGCCCGGAAAGCTTAAATTAACGATAAACCCTGGCGAGCCCGCGCCGGAACCGCCGCCCCGGGCAAGGGGTTCATCCGGGACCGGAAACACGGAGAAAAGCCATGCCCGCCAAATCCCAGGCCCAGCAGAAGGCGGCCGGCGCCGCCCTTTCCGCCAAGCGCGGCGACACCAAGAAGAGCGAGCTCAAGGGCGCGTCGAAATCGATGGAGAAATCGATGAGCGAGAAGGAGCTGGAGAAGATGGCTTCGACGAGCCGCAAGGGCAAGCCGGAGCATAAGAGCAAGGATTGAGCCGGCCTCCGGCTCCTCAATCCGGCGGGAGGATGACGCGCGGATGGGCGACGTCGTCTTCGTCTCCGCTCTTCATCCGCGCCGCGTCGCTCTCGCTTTCGGGCGGCGTGTGGCCGTCGGCCTCGGTTTCGCCCAGGATGGTCCCGCCGCGCCATGTGTGGCGCTTCGGGTCCCGATCCTTCCAGTCGTCGGTCATGATCCGCGCCTCGCCTGTTCCGGCCCCAACGAGCGCCGTCGCGCCCGCGTTCCGCCGGCCTCGCGACGCGCGAACAAAAAAAGGGGCGCCCGGAGACGCCCCTTTTCTCAGTCGAGCCCGTTCAGGCGCCGACGTGGACGACGACCTCGTTCACGGCGACGAGCGAACCGCTCACCGCGTCATAGGCGCTGATCCGCACATTGAATTCGGCGTCGCCGAAGCCGTAATGCTGCGTGCCGGCCGTGCCCGGATCGAGATCCACGAACGCGACGTTGAACGAATTCTGGAAGGTCGAGCCATCCCCGGTGTCGGTGTCATGGGGATCGTCGGTCGAATGGATGGTGACGTAGTTCACGCCGTCCGTGGCATCGATGTCGAGCTCGACGACATAGGTGAAATCGTCGTCGGCGCTGTAATCGGTCGCCGCGAAATCGAAATTCCACTCGGCCCGGTTGGGATTGCCCGGCTGGGCGCCCGCGAGCACCTCGTAATGGGCGACCCCGTCGGCATCGATCGACGCCTCGGCATATTCGTCGCCGCCGCGATGCTTGACCTTGAGCCCGAGCTCGACCCCGGCGCCCTCGTGGCGGACGACGTTCCAGTCGTCGATCGTGTTGCCGTCGCCATAATACATCTCGGCCCCGTCGCGCGCGAGCGGATCGATGTTGGCGCTGTAGCTTCGGTCGAGATAGTCGGGCCGGTCCCAGCCATGGTCATAGTCGAAGGCGCGGACGGCGTCGTGCTTGGGGCCGCCGACCTGGGACTCATTGCCTTCATACACCGGCCGCTGGCCATATTCGTCGGGCACCAGGGCCAGGAGCTCCGATTCCACGGGATCGCTGAAGCGGCCCTGGATCACCGCGTCGTTGAGATTGCCGAGCAGATTGTCGTGCATCGACTGCTCGCGCTGCGGAATGCCGTTGGCATTGCTGTCGGCCGAGAACTTGGCGGTCACGTCGGTGAACGGCTCGCCGCCGGCTTCCAGATATTCGACATATTCGACGCCAAGGCGCACGAACCTCTCGTTCAACACCGCGTCGGACGGACCCGCGCCAACATAGGCGTCGTCGAGATAATCCCAGACGGCCTTGAAGGTGTCAGCCAAGCTGCCGTTGATGGACAGATGATCCATCGTATAGGCGACGCCATGGGTCGAGATCATGGTCTCGATAAGTTCGTCCAAATCATGGCTGATCTCGAACGAGCCGCCGGCGTCGGCGCCGCTGAAAGTAACGCCCGAGACATTGACGTCGCCGCTGATTGTGGCGCCCTCGACGAAATCGAAGGCCGTGATCGCGGCATATTCGGAAGCCTTCATGACGAAGCTGTGGCCGCCATCGACCTTGATCTTGACGTTCCCCGACGGGAGATATTCGATCGTGTAATTTCCCGGCTGCGTGAAAAGAAGCGTCGTGCCGTCGATGATGACGGTCGCTTTGGATGCGGGTTTGGGCATGTGTAATCCTCCCCTCAAGATGGGTTTTCGCCAATAAAGCTAAGCAGATTACCGTAGTCGGCCCCACCGACTCATGGCGAAAAGAGAGAACAGGCCCGCCGGAGAGTCAATGGCAAGGCCGGGCATTTCAGGTATGCGCCAGAATGGGACAGCGGCCGCGCGGCGGCCGAGGTGCTTGAATCCGCAGAAGGGGAAGACTGGCGCGCCCGGAAGGATTCGAACCTCCGGCCCCCAGATTCGTAGTCTGGTGCTCTATCCAGCTGAGCTACGGGCGCGCGGTGGGCTGGCACATAGGCGACGGTTTCGGAGGGCGCAAGCCCGTTGCTCGCGAAAGCCGCCGCGCATAGGGAGGATGGATGACGCCCCCTCGCCTCCCCTTGCTCGCCGCCGTCGCCGCGCTTGCCGCCGGCTGCGCCGCGCAAGGGCCATTTCCCTCGCTCGCTCCGCGCGCGGTCGAATATGAGTTTTCGGGCGAACCGCTGCCACCCTGCCTGCCCGGCGCCGATCCGACCAGGGCCGCGCCCGCTCCACCGCCCGCCGTCGAACTCGCCCGCGATGCCGCGCTTCCCGCCCGTATCGCCCGCCTCAAGGCACAAGCCGCCGAGGGCGACAGGGCGTTCGGGGCCGCGCTGAACGGCGCCGGAGCGGCGGTCGCGGGCGCGGGCGCGGCGGGATCGGACGGCTGGATCGAGGCGCAGCTCGCGATCTCGCGAGCCGAGACGGCGCGAGCGTCCACCACCGATGCGCTGGCCGACCTTACCGCTTTGGCACTGGAGGAATCGCTGCGGCCCGCCCATCCGCTCGATCAGCAGGCGGTCGAGGCCGCCGTCGGGGAGATGCGGGCGCTCGCCGACAGCCAGGTCGCGCGGATCGAGGCGCTGAAGGATTCGCTCAGCGATCTTTGAGCGCGGCGGCGTGCGCCTTCGCCAGCGCGACATAATGGGCGACCCCGGCCCGCATCCCCTCCAGTTCCTCGGCCGTCAGGTCGCGCACATATTTGGCCGGGCGGCCCGCCCATAATTGCCCGCTCGGGATGCGGCGGCCCGGAGTCAGCATCGCCCCGGCGGCGAGCATGGCGTCGCTCTCGATCGTGCAGCCATCCATGACGATGGCGCCGAGACCGACGAAGGCGCGGTCGTGGAGGATACAGCCATGGACCATCGCCATATGGCCGATCAGCACCTCCTCGCCGATGATCGTGGGGTGACCGCCGGGAGAACCCGGCTTGGGCGAATCGCAATGGATGACGGTGCCGTCCTGGACATTGCTGCGGGCGCCGACGCGGATGCGGTTGACGTCGCCGCGCAGCACGCAATTATACCAGATGCTGGCTTCGGCACCGATCTCGACCCGGCCGATGAGGACGGCGCCGGGCGCGACGAAGGCCGTCGGATCCACGTCCGGTTCGGTTCCGCCGAACGTCACCCGGGTCATTGCCGCCATCCTTCCGCGTCGATGGCATAGACGATGATGGGATTGAGGTCTCCCCAGCGCGGCTCGTGATAATCGAGGTCCGCCCGGCGGGTCATTCCCAGCCGCTCCATCAGGCGCCAGCTCGCTTCGTTCTGCATCATCGTCAGCGCGACGACGCGCGGCGCATCAAGAGTGCCGAAAGCGAAATCGAGCGAGGCCGTAGCGGCCTCCTTCGCGTAACCCCGTCCCCAGGCGTCCTCGCGCAGGCGCCAGCCGATCTCGATGTCGCCGGCGACGCTGCTTCCCTCGCCGTCGGCGACCTTGAGGCCGCAAAAGCCGAGAAACGCCTCGTCTTCCTTGCGCTCGACGACCCAGAATGTGAAACCGCGTTCCTCCTGCCAGCGCGCCAGGCGATCGGATATCTCGCGGAGCTCGTCGGCAGTCTTGACCCCCCCGAGCCAGCGCATGACCGCCGGATTGTTGGTGTGGCGGTAGAAAAGCTCGGCGTCGCCTTCGCGCCAGTTCCTCAAGGCGAGCCGTTCGGTTTCGATCATGTCGGGCGGATTAGCGCCCGGGCACTCATTCCGTCCAGCCTTCGATCAACGGCAGGATGCTGGCATAATCGTCGGTCCAGCCGGCAAAGCCCGGGCGCGGCTCCAGCGTCTCCCAGATGCTGACCATGCTATTGGCGAAAATCATGTCGTCGAGCGAGTCGCTGCTCCGGGACATGGCGACCCAGACCGAGGCGGTGGCGTTGCCGGCTTCGGCCTCTTCGCCGGGCTGATAGCGGAGCATGGCCGCCGTCCACCCGCCGCTGCGCGCCGCCGCCGCGACCACCGGTTCGAGATCGAGATAGCGATTCGAGATGTGGACCAGCAAGATGCCGCGCGGTTGCAGGGCCCGCCCATAGACGCCGAACGCCTCGCGGGTGAGGAGGTGCATCGGCACCGAGTCCGACGAGAAAGCATCCACCGCGAGCAGGTCGAGCGCGCCGGCACGCTGCCCGGCGAGGGTCAGGCGCGCATCGCCGAGAATGATGTCCGCGTCCGGCGCGCACTCCCGAAGGAAAGTGAAATAGCCGCTGTCGCGGGCGATGCTGACCACCGCCGGGTCGATTTCGAAGAAGCGCCAGTCCTGCCCGGGCCGGGCGTAGCAGGCGAGCGTACCGGTGCCGAGCCCGACGACACCGATACGGGCGTCGGGCCCGAACAAGCGAGGCGCCAGCGTGAAGGCGCGGCCGACGCCGGATTCGCGGACATAATAGCTGGTCGGCTCCAGCCGCCGGTCCGGCTCGCTGTTCTGCAGGCCGTGCAGGGTGGTTCCATGGGTGAGCGAGACCGCGTCGCGCTCGGGCGTGGAAGCCACGGTATAGATACCGAAATAGCTGCGCGTCCGGACGTCGTGCCAGGAGAGCTTCAGCGTGCCCCAGCCGCCATGGCTCATCATCAAGGCGGCGAGACAGGCGGCGAAGACCCAGCGCCGGCCGAGGCTGAACAGGGCCATGAGCCCGATCGCGGCAATCGCGGCGTAAGCGAGCATCGGCGGCACGTCGGAATGGAAGCGCCTGTCGCCGACGAGCGAGAGCAGCAAGGCGATGACCGGCAGCCAGAGGCTGAGGCGGCGTCTCCAGGCCGGATCGGCCCAGACGCGCTCGACGGCGGCGAGGTAATTGCGTTGCGGGATCAGCAAAGCGGCGGCGAGGATCAGCAACGGATGCTCATAGGCCCAGTCGAACAGGGTCGGCGCGACGATGGCGCAGAAGGCGCCGCCGAGGACGCCGCCGACCGACATGGCGAGGTAGAAGCCGGTCAGCCGGTCCGCGGGCGGACGAAGGCGGTACATTTCGGCGTGGAGCGTCACGGCGACGAAGAAGAGCAGGCTGAGGCCGAGCGTGGCCGAGAAGAGCGGGCGCTGGGTGCCGCTGGCGAAGGCGAGGCCGCCGGCGATCAGGATGACGAGCGGCGCGACCTGGGTGATGAAGACGGCGGCGGCGCGGCGGTTGGCGAAGGCGATGGCGAAGCTCAGCAGATAGAGGCCGAGCGGCAGCGCCCAGAGCAGGGGCATGGCGACGATGTCGGTGGTGAGGTGCGTCGTCGTCGACAGCATCAGGCCGGACGGCACTGCGGCGAGCGCGATCCAGAGCGCTATCCTCGGCCGGGCGGGCGCGGGCGAGCGTTCCTCCGGCGCGGCCTCGCGCGGCCGGCGGGGGATGGTGAGCGCGCAGCCGGCGACCAGCAGCACCAGCAAAAGGAACCCGCCGGTCCAGACCCGGCTCTGCTCCTCGAGGGTGAGCAGCGGCTCGACGAACAGGGGATAGGAGATGAGGCCGGCGAAGCTGCCGAGATTGGAGGCGGCATAGAGGGCATAAGGCTCGCCCCGCGCCGTCTCCAGCGCATACCAGCGCTGCATCAGCGGCGCCTGGGCGGATATGATGAAGAAGAGCGGCCCGATCGAGGCGACCAATAGCCACGGCACCCAGAAAGTGGGCGTGGTCCCTGCCGACGGGACGGCGCCGGCGAGGCCGATCGGCAGCCACAGAGCCGCGATCGCGAACATGGCGAGGTGAAGCCCGGCCTGGGTCCGGGGCGCGAGCCGGGAAAGCCAGTGGGCATAAGCATAGCCGCCGAGCAGCAGCGCCTGATAGACCAGCATGGCGCTGTTCCACACCGCCGGCGCGCCGCCGAGCCGCGGCAGCGCCATCCGCGCCACCATCGGCTGGGTGAGGAAGAGCAGGAACGAGCCGGTGACGATGGTCGCCAGGAAGAGCGGCTTCGCGTAGCGTTCGCGGGAGGAAGCGGCACTCACGGACTGATGCAATGCCGGTCTCCAGCCTGATCCCCCGCGCCCTCGTCTAATGCGACATGGCTAATGGCGCGTTAACCGTCGATGAGCAGCCGCGCCGCGTGGGCGGCGTGGTAGGTGAGAATGCCCGAGCAGCCGGCGCGCTTGAAGGCGATCAACGTCTCCAGGACAAGGGCGTCGCGATCCCCCGCCCCGGCCGCCGCCGCGGCTTCGATCATCGCATATTCGCCCGACACCTGGTAAGCGAAGACAGGGGCTTGGAAACGATCCTTCACGCGCCGGACGATGTCGAGATACGGCAGGCCCGGCTTCACCATCACATAATCGGCGCCCTCGGCGAGGTCGAGCGCCACTTCGCGCAGCGCTTCCTCGGCATTGGCCGGATCCATCTGGTAGCTTTTCTTGTCCCCCTTCAGCAGCCCTCGGCTGCCGACGGCGTCGCGGAACGGGCCGTAAAAGGCGCTCGCATATTTGGCGGCATAGGCCATGATCGCGACGTTGACATGGCCGTCGCGCTCCAGCGCCGCGCGGATCGCGCCGACGCGGCCGTCCATCATGTCGGAAGGCGCGACGATGTCCGCCCCCGCTTTCGCCTGGACCAAAGCCTGCTCGACGAGGATCGCCGTCGTCTCGTCATTGACGACGTAGCCGGCCGCGTCGGTAATCCCGTCATGGCCGTCCGCCGTATAGGGATCGAGCGCGACGTCGGTGAGGATGCCGACCTCCGGGACCGCATCCTTCACCGCGCGGATGGCCCGGCACATCAGATTGTCGGGGTTGAGCGCCTCGCTCCCGCGCTCGTCGCGCAGCCCGAGCGGCGTGTTGGGAAAGAGGGCGATGCAGGGAATGCCGAGATCGCGCGCTTCGCGGGCGCGGTCGACGATGCGGTCGACGGACCAGCGCGACACGCCGGGCAAAGCGGAGACCGGCTCTTCCACCCCCTCCCCCTCGGTCACGAACAGGGGCCAGATCAGGTCGGACGGCGTCAGCACCGTCTCGGCGACCAAAGCCCGGCTCCACGCGGAGGAGCGGGCACGGCGAAGGCGGAGGGCGGGAAAGGAAGCGGAAGGCATGGCGGCAGGGCTTAGCGCGGCGGAGCGCGGACGCAAAGCGGATTGGGCGCGCGGATTGGCGGCGCGGATTGGGGAAGCGCGTGGGTGGAACCCGCCTTGAAGACGCAGCCGATCGGTGACATTCTCGCCCTTTCCAACTCGTACGGAAATTCGTGGCGTTCGATTCTTCCCCTGGGATGAAAGGACAGTCGATGAAGCGCATCCAGTCTTTCGCATTGGTCTCGGCGAGCCTGGCGATGGCGGCGGGTTCCACGCCCGCGCTCGCCCAAACCGCGCCGCCCAATCCGATGCTCTACTTGCTGGGGCAGGAGCCCTACACGGCGAATGGCAGGAACTTCGTCCGCTATCGCTACGACGTTCTCAACAAGGCCGATTATCCAGCCGCGATGTTCGCCGCCGCGCCCGGCCTGCCGCCCTGCGGCACCAACGCCAATGCGTCCCGCACCTGGGTCGATTTCTTCGACGAGGCCGGCCGCCGGCTTTACGGATTTTGCGCGCTGAACAGTCCCGACAATCTTGGTTCGCTCTGGTTCGCCCTTGAGGAAGGCACGGTCCCGCCTTCCTGGGTCTATGTCGAGATGACCGATCGCCAGACGAATACGAAATACAGGTCCAACCTGGCGGATTCGACGCTTTAGGTCCGCCGATCGGTCGGACAGGGCCGATGGACATTCTGACGCCACTCGGCTGTTGTCGGCGCGTGTCCATCGATCAACCGGTCCCACGCGAAGCGATTCTCGTCGTCAACGCGCATTCCCGACGGGGCCGGGAGCTGTTCCGCGAGGCCAGCGCCAAGCTTGAAATGTCGGGCGTGCGGCTGATCGCCGCCCATGCGGTCAAGGATCCGGCGCGGCTGGTCCCAACCATGCGCGAGGCGGTGGCGAGCGGCGCGCCGATGGTGATCGTGGGCGGCGGCGACGGCTCGCTTTCGTCCACGGTCGACGATTTGGTCGACAAGGATTGCGTGTTCGCTTTGCTCCCGCTCGGCACCGCCAACAGCTTCGCCCGCACATTGGGCATTCCGCTCGACCTCGACGGCGCGATCCACACCATCGCCACCGGCCGCCGCCGCCGGATCGACCTCGGCATGATCGACGACGATTATTTCGCCAATGCCGCCGCGATCGGCCTGTCGCCGATGATCGGCGATTCGGTGCCGCACGGGCTCAAGAAATATCTTGGCCGTCTCGGTTATCTGCTCTGGGCGATCCGCTGCTTCGTCAGGTTCAGCCCGTTCCGCCTCACCGTCGACGACGGCGCGCGGGTGCATCGGTTGTGGACGACCGAGGTCCGCATCTTCAACGGCCGCTTCCACGGCGGCGTCGAGCTGATCGAGACCGCCGATGTCGACAGCGGCGACATCGTCGTCCAGGCGGTGACCGGCCGCAGCCTCGCCCGGCTGGTGTGGGACTGGTACGCCAAATTCTTCAAGCTCCGCTCGCGCGGCGACACGACCCGCGAGTTTCGCGGCCAGAGCCTGCGGATCGACACCAGGCCCCACCACCGCATCTCGATCGACGGCGAGATCCTGGCGCGGACCCCGGCCACGGTCTCGGTCGCGAGCAAGGCGATCGAGGTGGTGGTGCCGCAGGAGACAGAGCCAGCCCCCTGATCCCGTTCGTCCCGAGCGAAGGCTCTCCTGAGCGACGCCGAGGGGTCGAGGGGCGCGCGTGATGAGTCCGTGCCAGCGCCCCTCGACTACGCTCGGGACGAACGAGTCTCTAGCTCATCCCAAGCGGGCCAGCGCCGCCGCGTAACGTTCCGCGTCCGATGCCTTTTCGGCATGGTCCGCCCTAGCCTTCTCAACCGCTTCGGGCTTGGCGCGTTCGACGAAGCTGGGATTGTTCAGGCGCCCCGCCAGCGAATCCCGCTCCTTCTCCGCCGCCTCGAGCGCTTTGGTCAGGCGGATACGTTCGGCGTTGAGATCAACAAACCCCTCCACACTCGAGATGAAAGTGTTGGCCCCGGCAGGGAATTGCAGCGCTGTGAAGCTAGTGCGATCGACCTGGTCGGCCATCCCATACTCGTCGGCTACCGTATCTGCCCTGAAGACGAATTCGCCATGGTCTTGGCGGACAATCTGCGCAGGGCGAAGGCGAGCCAAGCGGTTTAGGATTGTTTGATGCCGATTGATCCGCCTCAATTCCTCATCCGAACTCACGAGCAGAGCCGTAGGTAGAACCGCTGATGGCGGAATATTCGTTTCGATACGCTGCGACCTCAGCGTTTGGACCGTCTCGATTAGCCACTCGATCTCGGCGCTTGCCTCAGGATCCAGCGCCCGGGCGTCAGGCATCGGCCATTTGGCAAGGATGATCGGATAGGACCGCTCGCCCATCGCATGCCAGAGTTCCTCCGTGATGAAGGGCATGAACGGGTGGAGCATGACCAAAATCTGGTCGAGCACCCAGGCGGCGACCTCGCGGGTTTCGGCGGCTTCACTCCCCTCCCGCTTGCGGGAGGGGTCGGGGGAGGGGCTGTCGGGTTGCTGAGAATCGTCAACAGGCCCTCCCCCTGCCCCTCCCACTTGCGGGAGGGGAGAAAGGACAGGCTTGATCAGTTCCAGATACCAGTCGCAGAAGGTGGCCCAGGTGAAGTGGTAGATGGTGTTGGCGCTCTCGTCGAAGCGCAGCTCGGCCATGGCGAGGTCGAGCGCCTGGACGGTCTTCACCGTCTCGCCGACGATCCAGCGGTTGACGGGGAGCGTGGCCTCGGGCGGCTCCAGCGTCCTGCTCGCGCCGATGCCGTTCGACTGGCAGAAGCGGGCGGCGTTCCAGAGCTTGGTGGCGAAGTTGCGATAGCCTTCGACGCGCTTCTCATCCAATTTGATGTCGCGGCCCTGGCTCTCCATCGCGGCCAGGGTGAAGCGCAGCGCATCGGCGCCATATCGGTCGACGAGTCCGAGGGGATCGACGGTATTCCCCTTCGACTTGGACATCTTCTGCCCCTTGGCGTCGCGGACGAGGCCGTGGAGGTAGAGCGTGTTCCACGGCTTCTCCTTCATGAACTGGAAGCCCTGCATCGCCATGCGGGCGTCCCAGAAGAAGATGATGTCGAAGCCCGAGATGAGGACGTCGTTCGGATAATGGCGCTTCAGAAGCTCCGTCTCGTCCGGCCAGCCGAGCGTCGCGAAGGGCCAGAGAGCGGATGAGAACCAGGTGTCGAGCACGTCCGGATCGCGGCGGAGCGGCCGATCGCCAGTCTCGCGCCGCGCCTCCTCTTCCGTCTCCGCGACGAAGACGTTGCCTTCGTCATCATACCAGGCCGGGATCTGATGCCCCCACCAGAGCTGGCGGGAGACGCACCAGGGCTGGATATTCTCCAGCCAGTTGAACCAGGTCTTCTTCCAGGATTCCGGCACGACGCCGATGTCGCCGTCGCGGACGGCGGCGATGGCTGGCTTGGCCAGGGTCGCGGCGTCGACATACCATTGGTCGGTGAGCCATGGCTCGATGACCGCGCCGGAGCGGTCGCCGAACGGCGTCTGGACGACGCGGTCCTCGACGTTCTCCAGGAAGCCTTCCGCCTCCAACCGGGCGACGACCTTGTCGCGCGCCTCGAAACGGTCGAGGCCGAGCAGCTCTTGCGGGATCAGCCCGTCCGCCGTCTGCACCACACGCGCCTGAGCGTCGAACATGTTGAGCATGTCCACCGGCTTGAAGCCGGCGCGCTTGCCGACCTCGAAATCGTTGAAATCGTGGCCGGGCGTGATCTTGACCACGCCGGAGCCCAGCTCCGGATCGGCATGCTCGTCGGCGACGATGGGGATGAGGCGGCCGGTGATCGGGTGCTTCAGCTTCTTGCCGACGAGAGCGGTGTAGCGCGCATCCTCGGGATGGACCGCGACGGCCATGTCGGCGAGCATCGTCTCGGGCCGCGTGGTGGCGACGTGGATGAAGCCGGAGCCATCCTCCAGCGGATATTTGAGGTGCCAGAATTTGCCCTGCATCTCGCGCGTCTCGACCTCCAGGTCGGAGATGGCGGTGCCGAACTTGGGATCCCAGTTGACTAGCCTCTTGTCGCGATAGAGCAGACCGTCGCGGTAGAGATCGACGAACACCTTGAGGACGGCGCGGGAGAAGCCCTCGTCCATGGTGAAGCGTTCGTTCGCCCAGTCCATCGAGCAGCCCAAGCGGCGGAGCTGGCGGGTGATCTGGCCGCCGCTTTCATCCTTCCACTCCCAGACCCTGGCGACGAACTCCTCGCGGCTCATGTCGGCGCGGCTTTTTCCTTCGGCTTCGAGCTGGCGTTCGACCACCATCTGGGTGGCGATGCCGGCATGGTCGGTGCCGACCACCCACAGCGCATCCTTGCCCTGCAAGCGGGCATGCCGCGTCAGAATGTCCTGCAGCGTGTTGTCGAGCGCATGACCGATATGGAGCGAGCCGGTGACGTTGGGTGGCGGATTGACGATCGTCCAAGGCTCGGCGTCGGGCCGCTCGGGGCGGAACAGGCCATTCTCCTCCCAATAAGGATACCAGCGGGCCTCGATGGCGCCCGGATCGAAAGTTTTCGGCAATTCGGTCATAGGGGCGCGCTTAGACGAAGCGCGGGCGACGGGCCAAGGAGAAATGCCGAGCGCGGGTGGACGTGGTTCCGACTGAAGCTGGAGGTCGTCATTGAAGCTGAGAGGGAGTCGTCATTCCAGCGGAAGCTGGAATCTCACTTGTTCTTCATCGAACTCAGACAAGGCAATGAGATTCCAGCTTTCGCTGGATTGACGGGTTTTGCCTCAGAGGCTCTTGCCGGTGATCCGGGCGATTTCGCGGGCGACCATGTCCTCGACCATTTCGGGGAGGCGCTGGTCGAGCCAGTCCTTGAGCATCGGGCGGAGCATCTCGCGGACGGCGGCGGCCAAAGCGGCGTCGGAGACAGCGGGCATTTCGCGCCCCTCCGGCTGATGCATCGCCGCCAGCGCGGCCAGTTTCTGGCGGGTGGCGGCGGTCGTATCCTCGGACGTCAGGCCGTCCGCTTCGGAGACGGGATCGCTGAGTTCGAGGACATCCTCCTCGACGCGCTCCTCGGACGGCGGCTCGGCCCGCCCGCCGCCGCGCGCTAGACGCGAGGGCGACGCGCGGCCATCGTCCGCGATGACGCGTTTGATGGAAGCGAGTATCTCCTCCATCGACGGATCCTGGTTAATATCCCCCATGATGAGGGCCTTATTACCTATTCGCTCGGCGGTGTCACGGGGGTCTGTGCGACCGGACCGTAGACCGTGCGCGTCGCCACCGGCTGCGGCACCGGATCGTCCGACCAGTCCGAGGCGCGGCGCGACACGCGGTCGTAATTCGCCACCGGGTCGTAGATGTAGCCGCCGTCCAGGTTCAAGTCGCCGACCTCGGCCTGGCCCATCGCGTTGAGCAAGGCGAAGCCCGCGACATAGGCGTCGCGGCGCGCGGTGACGAGCAGGACCTGGCTGTTCAGTAGTTCCTGTTCGGCGTTGAGCACGTCGAGCACGTTGCGGGTACCGACGCTCTGTTCGGCGCGGGTTCCTTCGAGCGCGAGGCTGTTGGCGGCGACGGCGACCTCGTTCGATGCGATCGCGTCGAGCGACGCCTGATAGCTGGAGAAGGCCGCGCGGGTGTTGGCGACCACCAAACGCTCGACCGCGACGCCCTGTTCGAGGAGCTGGCTTTGCAACGCCTGCGCCTGGCGCACGCGAGCGCCGACGAGGCCGCCCTGATAGAGCGGGATGCTCGCCTGGACGCCGATGCCGGTGGTGGTCTCGGTATTGGGGAGCGTGCCCGGATCGGCGCCAAAGCGCTCGTCGTTCGAGCCGAGGAAATTGGTGTAGCGGCCGGAGCCGATGGCGTTTACGCTTGGCAGGCGGTCGGCGCGCGCGACCGAGACGTCAAGGCCGGCGGCGCGGACCTGCGCCGCGATCGAGATCAGATCGGCATTGTTGGCGAGCGCGATGTCCACAGCCTGCTCGGGCGTCGTCGGCAAGGGCGGCAAGGGCGGCGGGGGCTGCAGCTCGCCCGGCAGATCGCCGATCACGCGGCGGTAATTCTCTTCGCTCCCCGTAAGCGCGCCCTCGGCGAGGGCGAGATTGCTCTGGGCGAGCGCGAGGCGCGCTTCGGACTGGGCGACGTCGGTACGGGTCAGGTCGCCAACCTCGAACCGGTCGCGGCTCGCCTGCAAATTGGTCTCGAGCACCTCGACCTGGTTGCGATTGAGGGTGACGATCGAACGGTCGCGGATGACGTCCATATAGGCGCCGACGGCTTCGGTGAAGATGTCGCCCTGGGTGGCGCGGAGGTCGGCGCGGCCGGCGAGGACGCGTTCATCGGCGGCGCGGATCGAATTGCGGACCCGGCCGCCCTGGAACAAAGGGTAGCTGACGTCGATCCCGGCATTGAGGTTGCGACCATTGCCGCCGCCGGTACGGGTCAAATCCTGGTTGACGCCGGCGGTGGCCGAGATTTGCGGGCGGCCCAAAGCGCGGGCGATCGCCACGCCCTCGTCGAGCGTGCGGACCTGCGCGCGCTGTCCAGTGATGGTCGGATTGCTCCGATAGGTCTGGACCAGCGCGTCGCGCAATGTCTCGGCCTGTCCCGCGCCGGCGACAAGCAGCGCCCCCAGCCCCGCCGCAGCCAATAACCCTCCCCGCATTACGCCCTACTCCGTTAGAATGTGAATGTGCGGGGCCTGACGAACCCCGGAAGAATGGCCGAAGCGACGTCCGCCACCGCCACCGTGCCGAAGCCGCCGCCCCCGCGCCGGCCGATCGAAATGCGCGCCACTCCATTATCGAGGATGGCGGCGACGAGCCTGCCGTTGTCGGCGAGCTGCTCGACGATCGCGTCGGGCACGAACTCGACCGCGCCGTCGATCAGGATGAGGTCGTAGGGCGCCCCGCGCGCATAGCCCTTGGCGGGCGGGCCCTCGATCAGCTTGACGCTTGTGCCCTTGAGCGCCGACATCGCTGCCGAGGCGAGCGCCGGATCCTGCTCGACGGCCACGACCGAGGCCACCAGCCGCGCCAGCACCGCCGCCGCATAACCGGTGGCGGCGCCGAGCACCAGCGCGCGATCCTCCCCGCGCGGCCGCGCCTCGGTGAGCATCCGGCCCAGCGACATCGGCGTGTTGAGATCGCGGCCGCCGCCGAGCGGCACCAAAGCGTCGGCATAAGCCGTGGTCGCACGATCCACCGGCACGAACCGCTCGCGCGGCACGGCGCCCATGGCGGCGACGACGCGGGGGTCGCTGACGCCAGTCGTGCGCAGCTGGCTGGCGACCATCGCGCGGCGCATATGCTCGAAATTCTGTTCCGTCATGAGAGCCCTATTCGCACAACTGTCTTAGTAGCGCAATACACCAAGTTCCGTCCCCGGCTTCTAGCCACTAGGCAGCCCGAGGCCAAGCGGGAAGTCCCGCCGCCTCATCGGTTCGGGAGGAGCAAGAGCCGTGCCACGCCGGTCGCGGGGACTGGAGCCGCTTTTCCTGCGGGCGCACCCGCCGCCGATTGTCCGATTCCGGACAGTCGTTGTTCGCTGCCGGACAGCGAGGTCTATCCGGCCGGGGTGAAGCGCAGAATTCCGGCGAGACGGGGCCCCTCGCCGTCCGAAGGATGGTTGATGCCGTCATTCACCGGCACCTCGTCGAAGTCGAAGGGGCTGATCCCGGCGAGGCAGGCGACGTTGACGCCATATTGGCTGGAGTCCGAACGGCGCTGGTGGTGCGTGTAGATGCCGCAATGCGCGCAGAAATAATGCTTCGCGGTCATTGTGTTGAAGCGATAGACGCTGAGCGCGTCCTCGCCGGCGTCGATCGTCAATCCGTCCAGATCCGCCGATACCGCGATCGCGCCGCGCATCCGGCAATAGGAACAGGTGCAGCGGCGGGCGCTGTGAAGCCCGTCCGTCAATGTCACGCTGAATCGTATGCGGCCGCAATGGCAGGCACCGCTCATCCGCTCGATATCCTTGTCCATCCGCCTTCGCCTCATCTTTTCCCCGAGAGCCCGGCCCGCCGCCCGAAAGCCGATGGGACGAGCCGCCGCGGGGGCTTTTACAGGGCGGGACCGAGCCGGCCACGCCTTTTAGACATTGACCCTTCCGCCAAAACCGCACAAATGCGCGGCCGGCGGCCCGATGGCGGAGTGGTTACGCAGAGGACTGCAAATCCTTGCACGCCGGTTCGATTCCGGCTCGGGCCTCCATCCTATCGCCGGCGATTCAGTCCCGCGTAAGCGAGCCGCCGAAGATGATCGGAACCGTCGCCTCGGTAACGCCCTCCCCCGCGTCGAAACGAAGAGCACCGATCCGCTCCATGAGTCCGTCCGCGAACGTCCGGACGCAAGCGCCGTCGGGGCGGACGAGGCGATCGACGAGTATACACGCGTCGCGCGTTTCTCCCGAGGGCGCGATATCCAGCCGCACCGTCAGCGGCCCATGGAGATTGTCCGCTCCGTCGGTCCCGGCGAGCGTTTCCGCGACCGCCGCCTTCACGGCCGTCGAGACGATTGCCGCCGGCACCGGACCGGTCGCGAAAGCGCCGCCTTCGCCGATATGGCCGTGGAGGACGATGCGGCACTCGGCCGGGTCCATCGACCCTTCGACCCGCTGGACGCCGTGCGGCATGCGATCGTCGAAGATGGCGAGCCGGTTGAAATTCGGCGCGATGAGGTCGTAGAGCCCGCGCCCCGCCGCCGCGTTGGCCAGATTGGTCCGGAACAGGTCGCCCTCGCGCAGCACGATCGTCTCGCCGCCCCGGCTCCGGCGGTCGTCGAAGGTGAGCGAATAGACATAGCCGAAACGGCCATTGGTCGAATCGTTGTGCAGGCCCTGAACGCAGCCATCGACATAGAGGCTGAGATAGGGCCAGGTGACGTGGGCGAGTCCGAGCGTGCGGCGCGCCCAGCCGGTCAGCGTTTCGTGGAAGCGGACGAGGGACTCACGGTCGATCACCTTCTCCGGCGCGGTGCGCAGATAGGTGTAGAGTTGCGGGACGTGCCAATAGTTCCAGATCTGATGACGGTCCGCCTGGTGCTTGTGGGGGTCGGCGAAATGGGCGTCTACGTCCTTGCGGAGCCGTTGCGCCTCAATCGCGGGAAGGAAGTCGTCGATCGCGAGATGCGGCGCACACATCGGCCCGGCCGGCGCCTCGCGCTTCATGTTCGCCGGTGCCGCGCCCGCGCCCAGCCATTGCCGCATCGCCCAACCCTCTGCCTGTGGCGGTGATATTCCTGTTCTGGGCACAAAAAAAGGGGCGACGCCGCTGGTCCACGACGCCGCCCCCCTCAGGACCGGCAAACCCTAGCGCGCTTGGGGGGCCGCCGCGCTCGGGTCCGCCGGAAGGCCGCCCAATTGTGTCACCATGTCGGTGTAGGCGTTCAAATAGGCCAGCACGATCACCTGGCCGATGTCGGTATCGGTGTAGCCGCCGCCGCCGATGCCGGCGAAGCCGCCCCAGAAGCCGCCGGCGCCGCCGCCGAAGCTCCAGTCGGAACGGCGGGCATAGCCCTCGGTCATCCGCTCCTGCTCGGTGGTGCGGGAATTGACGAGCGTGAGAAGGACGTTGGCTTCCTTCTTGTTGACGCTGAGGCCGCCGACGATGCCGCCGAAAAAGCCGCCGCCGAGCGCGCCGCCCAAAGCCGCGCCGAGGCCGCCGCCGCCCGACCGCTCGTTCTTCGAGACGATGTCGGGGACGATGAAATAATCGGCGGCCTTGACCTGCGCGCGCCCGATATTGGAGCCGTCCTGCAATTCGCCCGAATCGGCCAGCGCCCGCTCGATATTGCGGTTCTGGAGTCCCCGGCCGCGGTCGACCAGGCCGAAGCAGCCGGATTTCATCACGAACAGCTTGATCACCGCTTCCGGGCTGCCGAGGCCCAGCGACTGCCACCAATTGTTGTCGGGCTCGACGATCGCGATGGTGCCGAGCTTGCGGGTGCAGACCGGAATCTGCGCCTGGCCCTTCTCCTGCGCCTTGCGGCCTGAGGACTTGCCTTGGGCAAGCGCCGGCGTCGAGGCCAAAGCGATGGCCGAAGCCGCGATAAGCGAAACGATCTTGCGCACGTTCATTCCCCCAGTCGAATATTGTTGTTGCGATGATGGGGATGCGAACGATGCCGCCGCGTGTCGCGGGCGTTGCGCCCGAACCGGCCTATGCCGCTGCCAATCGGCGCTGGCGCGACGAAAGCCGCGATTTTGTCGACGAGGGGACGGCCGCTATCGGAACAGCAGCACCGGCACCTGGCAGGTGCGCATCATCGCCGTGGTGGTGCTGCCCACGATCATGGCCCGCAATGCCGAATGGCCGTAAGCGCCCATCACCAGCATGTCGCGCTCGCGCATCGCATCGGCGATGCCATCCTCGGCCGAGCTCTGGACCAGAGCCGAAGACGTTTCGATGCCGCCCGTCCGCAGGGCGCGCACAGCCCCGGCCAGGCGCTCCTCGTGGCTCTCGTCGGCCGCGCCCGCCATCACGACATGGACCTTTGCGTCGCGAAAGAGCGCCGAGCCGGCCATGAAGTGCACCGCCTTTCGCGCGCTCTCGCCGCCGTCATACGCAAGGACGACCTCGCGGATCGGCCGGAAAGCACGCGAGGCGACGAGCACGGGCCGGGTGCTGGAACGGACGACGCGCTCGACCTTGCTGCCGAGATGCCCCCTGGCGAAATCGGCGGATGCGCCGCGCTTGCCGATGACGACCATGTCCGCCTCGGCTTCGCGCTCGACGACGGTCTCGACGATGCCGCCGTGGCGGTGGACCACAGTGACGTCCTCGACGCCCGCTTCGCGGAGCCGCTGCTCCGCCGCGCCGAGCAGCGCCTTTCCCTGCTCGCGGGCGAGCCGCCCCTCGCTCTCGCCGATGCGGGTCAGCTCTTCCAGCAGCGTGCTCTTGGCGCCGAGCCCGACCGCGCCGCTGAGGTCGTGGCGGGCGGCGACCGCGTCCTTGCGCTGGATGACGTGCAGAATTTCGACCGAGGCGAACAGCCGCGTCGCCACCCAGGCGGCATGGTCGCAGACGCTGGTGGCGTAAGCGGAAGCGTCGATGCAGGCGAGCAGCTTGGTCATTCCCGTCTCCGTCAGTGGCTCCCGAGCGCATCCTCCGCGCCGGGTTTATCGTGGATTCCGAAGCGGTCGATCATCGTGGCGCTGGCTTCGTTGAGACCGATAATCTCGACGCTGGTGCCTTCGCGGCGGAATTTGAGCACCGCCTTGTCGAGCGCGGCGACGGCCGAAATGTCCCAGAAATGCGCGCGGCTGACATCGATCCGCACGGTATCGAGCACCTCGCGGAAATCGAAGGCCGCGGCGAATCGCTCGACCGACGCGAAGAAAATCTGGCCGGTGAGGACATAGGTGCGGGTGGCGCCGTCGTCGGAGAGGCTGGAGGCGACGGCGAACAGGCGCCTGACCTTGCTGGCGAAGAACACGCCGCTCAGCAGCACGCCGGCGAGCACTCCCTGGGCGAGATCGTGGGTCCAGACCACGACTATCACGGTCGCCGCCATCACCACCGAGCTGTGCCAGGGATGGCTGCGAAGGTTCCTGATCGAAGTCCAGCTGAACGTGCCGATCGAAACCATGATCATCACAGCGACCAAAGCTGGCATCGGAATCCGGGCAACCCACGGGCCGAGCACCACGATCAGGAACAGCAATACGCAGCCGGCCGTCATTGTCGAAAGCCGCGTCGAGCCGCCGGATTTCACGTTGATGACCGACTGGCCGATCATCGCGCAGCCGCCCATGCCGCCGAGGAAGCCGGTCGCGAAATTGGCGATCCCCTGCCCCTTGCACTCGCGGCGCTTGTCGCTGGGCGTGTCGGTCAAGTCGTCGACGATCTGGGCGGTGAGCAGCGATTCCAGCAGGCCGACGGCCGCCATGGTCAGCGAATAAGGAAGGATGATCCCCAGCGTCTCCAACGTGAACGGCACGTCGGGGATGAGCAGATAGGGCAATGTCGAAGGCAGCTCGCCCATGTCGCCGACCCTGTTCACCGGCAGGACCAGCCACATGGACAAAGCGGAAAGGATGACGATCGCGACCAGCGGCGACGGCACCGCGCGGGTGAGGCGCGGGAACAAATAGATGATGGCGAGGCCGCCGGCGACCATCGCATAGGTGTGCCACGAAACGCCGGTCAGCTGCGGCAATTGGGCGATGAAGATGAGGATGGCGAGCGCATTGACGAAGCCGGTGATCACCGAGCGCGAGACGAACTGCATCAGCAGGTCCAGCCGGAGATAGCCGGCGGCGATCTGGATGATGCCCATCAGGATCGTCGCGGCGAACAGATATTCGAGCCCGTGATCGCGGATCAACGGCACGACCAATACGGCGATGGCGGCGGTGGCGGCGGAGATCATGCCGGGCCGCCCGCCGACCAAAGCGGTGATCACCGCGATCGAGAAGGAGGCGTAGAGGCCGACCTTGGGGTCGACGCCGGCGATGATCGAGAAGCCGATCGCCTCCGGGATGAGCGCGAGCGCGACGACGATGCCGGCGAGGATGTCGCCTCGCGGATTGGACAGCCATTCGCGGCGAAGCGCGGCAGCGGAGACCATTGTTGTAAACCTGAACCGAAATCCCGGCGCGAGCGATACGGATGCTCGAAGCGCCGAAGAGATGCAATTGTCCGGGGGATAGGCGCCCGGCCGAGCCACCCGGAACATCCGGGTCCGACGGAAGCCGGACCTATGGCGAAGGCGGGCGTTGGCCGCAAGCGTCAATGACCGGCGACGATCGCCAGCGGCTAGCTCGTAATCACCGCACTATTCCTCACCCGTCGGCCATGCCAAGCTGGCGAGGTCCAGCTGGAAGGGAATCCCGATGCGCCAAGCCTTGTTCGCCGCTCTGTTGCTCGCCACCGCCGCGCCTGTCCTCGGCCAGACCGCAACGGTCGCGACGCGGCAGGTTGGATCGGCGACCTTGGAGAATGTGCCGGCGATCCCCGACGATGTGCGCGCGGCGGTGCAGCTCTACCAGAATTACCGCGACGCCACCTTCCGCGATTGGCTGCCCGACGGATCGATGCTGGTGACGACGCGCTTCGGCGCTACCAACCAGCTCCACCGCGTCGCGGCGCCGGGCGGGGCGAGGACGCAGATCACCTTCTTCGAGGAGCCGGTGGCGGGCGCTTATGCGATTCCCGGGTCGGACAATTTCCTCGTCCGGCGCGACACCGGCGGCGACGAATGGTTCCAGCTCTACGCGATGGGATTGACCGGCGCACCGACGGCGCTGACCGAGCCCGGCACCCGCAACCAGTCGCCGGTGTTCAGCAAGGACGGCGCCTTGGTCGCCTGGTCGCGGGCGACGAAGGGATCGCCCGATTACGCGATCCTTGTCGCCGATCCTTCCGATCCGGCATCACGGCGCGTGGCCTATCAGGGCACGGGCTCGATCGCGCCGGTCGACGTGTCGCCGGACAAGACCCGGCTTCTGCTCGCGCGCACCCTCTCCAACCGCGAGACGCGGCTTTCCTTGCTCGACCTCGCCAGCGGCAAGGCCGAGGAGCTCGCCTTCACGCACGAGCCGGCGCGGTACGAGGAGGCGCGGTTCACGCCCGACGGCAACAGCATCATCGTCATCACCAACGCCGACGCCGATCTGCGACGGCTGGTCGAAATCGACCTGGCGAGTGGCGAGAGGCGTGTGCTGGCGCCGGACCTGGAATGGGATGTCGAGACGTTCGATCTTTCCGACGACGGGCGCATCCTTGCCTATTCGATCAATGAGGACGGTTACTCGCGGCTCGTCGTGCAGGATCGGGTGACGAGGCGGGCGCTGCCGCAGCCCGATCTGCCGAAAGGCGTGCTGACCGGCCTTGGCTTCTCGCCGGACGGAAAGCGGCTGGCGCTGAGCCTGTCGACCGCGACTTCGGCCGGCGACATATGGTCCTGGGACGTGGCGGACGGGGCCCTCGCGCGCTGGACGCAATCGGAACTGGGCGGCCTCGATCCCGCCACCCTCGCCGAGCCGCGCCTCGTCCGCTTCGAGTCGTTCGACGGGCTGTCCGTGCCCGCCTTCGTGTATCGGCCGACCAACGTCGCCGCCGGTGTGCGCACCCCGGTGGTCATGGACATTCACGGCGGCCCCGAATCGCAGACTCGGCCCGGCTGGAATCCCGGCGCGCAGCTGATGGCGGACACATTGGGCGCGACCATCATCCTGCCGAACGTGCGCGGCAGCGACGGCTACGGCACGCAATATCTGAACCTCGACAATGCCGAGAAGCGCGAGGACAGCGTCAAGGATATCGGCGCCCTGCTCGACTGGATCGCGGCCCAGCCCGATCTCGATAAGGACAGGGTCGCCGTCTACGGCCAATCCTATGGCGGCTATATGTCGCTGGCGGTGATGACCCATTATTCGGATCGGCTGGTCGGCGGAGTCGAGCGCTACGGGATCAGCGACTTCACCACCTTCCTCACCAACACGGAGGCCTATCGCCGCGACAATCGCCGCGCCGAATATGGCGACGAGCGCGACCCTGCCATGCAGGCCGTGTTCGCGCGCATCAACCCGCTCGCCAACGTCTCCAGGATTTCCAAGCCGATGCTGGTCATGCAGGGCGCCAACGATCCGCGCGTGCCCCAATCGGAAAGCGACCAGGTCGTCGCCGGCATCAGGCGCAACGGCGTCGAAGCCTGGTACGTCGTGTTCGCCGACGAAGGCCATGGCTTCCAAAAGAAGCCGAACAACGACCTCCGCCGGGAGGTCGAGACGGTATTCCTGCGCCGTCTGTTCGGGGCCGACTGACGTTCAGCCCGTCGGGCAACCACTTATTCCCCCGGAGGAAGCTGCCCGTCTCCCCGGGACGCTGGCGAGGATTCGCGGCCATACCATTCGTCGAGGCGCATCAGCTGGTCGTAATCGCCATAGGGCGCATATTCGGGGTGGAGCTTGGCGGTGAAGGGCGCGGCCCCGGTGAGCCAGGCATTGGCGGCGGCGACGAAATGGCCGGCGGCGACGTTGGTGAAGTCGCCTGCGTCCAGGCCGGTCCGGCCGCCAACCGGGCTGGCGACGTGCCCCAGTTTCCCCGCCTTCTTCGCCAGCGACCAATATTCAAATGCTGCGGGGATCCCCTCGACCTCCTTGAAACCTCCTTCCCGGGCGATAAGCCCGAGCAGGCCGAGCTGCATCGAATAGCCTTGTGCCACCGCCTTGTTGGCCGGTGGCATTCCGGTCTTGTAGTCGACGATGACGAGGCTGCCGTCGGCGGCGCGGTCGATGCGGTCCGCCTTGCCGCCCAGCTTCACGCCGGCAATGTCGATCTCGCCCCACGCCTCGGCGGCGGCGGGAAGGCGGCCGGCCTCCTTGTTGGCGGCGACCTCTTCCGCGATCCAGTCGATCGCCTCCAGCAAACGCGGCTGCCAGAGCGCCCGCATCAGCGGATGGGCGTCCGCGCCGGCGAAGAAGGCTTCCGCGCGGGGCCGCAGCTTCGCGGGATCGCAATCATCCTCCTTCATCCAGGCCTCGAGAACGGAGTGGACCGCGCTGCCGCGCCAGGCGGGGCTTGGATCGGCGTCGATCACGTCGAGGGCGGACACGCGCAACATCTTGCGGGCGTAGAAAGCGAACGGGTCGGCCTTCAGGCGGTCGACCTCGGTCACCGAAATCGTGCGGGGGCGAAGCGCGACGTCCGGAACCGGCGCGGGCTGGACCGCCGGCCGATAGCCGGCCGGCCGGTCGAGCGCCTGCGCCCAGCGGCGATGATAAGGCGACCGGGTGAGCCCCCCCGTCATCGCCTCCAGCCGGAGCCAGAAGCGCGAGGCGACGGCGGGCGCGCGTCCGTCGCGGCGAGCGCGGGTAACGAGCACCTGCCGGCCCCCGAGCGCTGTCGCGAAATCGTGGGCGGCAAGGCCGATGCGGCGTTCGAGGCCGGGCAAGCCGAGCTCCGAACGGACGCGCGGCGCGAGCCACGGGTCGGGCGTCGGCAAGGCCGGCCAATTGCCTTCGTTGAGGCCGGCGAGGATCATCAGGTCGGCATGCTGCAACCGGGCCTCCAGCAGGCCCCAGATGAAGATGCGGGGATGCTGGCCGTAAGGCGGACGAATCGCGACGCCGGCCAGCATTTGCTCGAGGATCGACGGAAGGCTGGCCGCGGTCGGCCGGACGGGTCCGGCGGCGGCGGCCTGCTCCAGCGACGCGAACAGGTCGGCGGCGGCGCGGCCGGCCGGGCCTGCCCACACATGATCGGCGGTGAGCCGCGACGCTGCTTCGCGGATCGTCGCGAGCAGGCCCGCCAGCGTCGGGCGATCCGAGCCGAATTCGCGCTCCAGCGGCGCAAGCAACGGGGCGACCGATGACCACCAATATCCCGCTTGCTTGCGCAATGCGCCGTCGCGACCGCCGGTGTCGGCGAGGAAGGCGGCGACTCCTTCGAGCCCGGCCGGCGGGCGCGGGCCGCGCAGCGCAAGGTCGAGGACGCGGGCGCCTTCCAGCCAGGCGAGACGCGCGTCGCCCTTCATCACCAGCGGATGCTTGAGCAGCGCTAACAGAGCGACAGGCGCGAACTTCTCCGCCGCCGCGCCGGCCAGCGCCAGCAATAATGTGCCGGCCGGCGTTTCGGAGAGCGGCCGGCCGGCGCTGTCGTCCGCCTCGATGCCCCAGCGCTTTAAGTGCGCCGAGACTCGCCGCGCGAGGCTGCGATCGGGCGTGACGAGCGCGGCGGTGCGGCCCGGTTCCTCCAGCGCCTCCCGCAACGCGATGGCGATGGCCTGGGCCTCTTCGGCGGGATCGGCGAGTTCCAGCGCGCGGACGCCGGTGAGGCGGCGCTCGGCAGGTCTCAGTTCCTGCCAGAGGCCGGTGAAGCGCGCCGGCTTCATCGCGTTGGCGATGGCGCGGGTACGGACGGCGGGGGCGTCGCGGCCCCCGCCCCAGCGCCAGCGCTCCACCTCGTCGCGGCCGACGCTCATCCGGTCGAGGAGGAGTTTCAGGTGGAATTGCGGATGGGTCTCGATCGAGCGCGGCCGGCGGCCGCTGACGGGATCCGGCTCGTGCGGCCCCAGCGCCCGCCATTCCGGCTCTTCCATCGCCACATCCAGCGCGGGAAGGACGACCATTGCTTCCGGCAGGCGGGCGACGACGCCGAGCAGCTCGGCGACCGCCGGCGCGGCGGTGGTGATTCCGGCGGCCACGACGAAGCCGCCGGGCGGGTTCGCCCGCCAGCGCCGGGCCAGGGCGCCGAGGAGGCGATTGCGGCGTTCGGCCAGATCGATCCGCCCCCGCTCCTTGAGCAGCCTGGGCCATTCGGACAGGATCACGCCCAGCCGGTCGAGCGACTTTAGCCAATGGAGCGAGAGGTCGGGCAGCTCCGCCGCGACATCGCGCAGCCGGGCCGGATCGATCTCCTCGATCAGCAGCTGGTCGAGCGTGCGCGCGAGATCTTGCGCCACGCGCAAGGCCTCCGCGGCGTCTGCTTCGCCTTGGTCCTGGACGAGGCGGGCGAGCAGCATCAGCCGTTCGACTGGATCGATCGCCGGCGGAACCGATTCCCCCTCCCCCATCGGCTCCAGCGCGCCGCCGATCCGCTCGTCCAGCTCCGGGTCGCCGACCGGAACGAGGCGCGGGAGCAGCAGCCCGCCACCTGATCGCCGCACGAACGCGTCGGTGATGGCGCGCGCGGCGCGATTGTTGGGGACCAGGATCAGGCCGCGCGCGAGGCCCATCTTGTCCTTCCCGTAGCGGGCGATCAGGCCGGCGGCGAGCGCGTCCGCGAAGGCGCGGTGCGGGGAAATGGTATAGACGGAAGGGCGCTGGGCGACGGTCACGAACCGAGCCTAGCCGTTCGGACTAGGCCTCGCCAAGCAGCGCTTCCGCTTTCTTGATATTGGCGGGGGCGCCGATGTCGAACCAGAGGCCCTGATGGACGGCCCCGAAGCAGCGCCCCGCCTCGATCGCGCGGTCCCACAGGATGTTGGTCGAGAAGGGGCCGGAGGGCATGTCGCCCTCGAAGAGCCGCTTCGACACCATCTGGATGCCGGTATAGACGAAGGGCGCCACGGCGCCCGGCTTGCGGCGGCGAAGGGTTCCCGCGGCGCTCATGTGGAAATCGCCCTGGCCCGCATGGCAATTGGCGCGGGCCAGCGGCACCAGCAGCAGCAACGCGTCCATCCGCGCATCGTCCCAGGCGGACGCGAGCAGGCGCAACGTGTCGACCGGGCCGTCGATCCACAGATTGTCCGAATTGACGACGAGGAAGGGATCGGCGTCAATCAAAGGCAGCGCCTTGACCAGGCCCCCGCCCGTTTCGAGCAATAATGCGCGCTCGTCCGAGATCGCGATCTCAATGCCTTCGACGCGGTATTTCAAATGCGCTTCGAGCGCATCGGGCAGATAATGGACATTCACCACCGCCTTCCTCACTCCCGCCGCGCGGAGCCGGTCGAGGCTGTGGTCGAGGAGCGCGCGGCCGGCGACCTCGACCAGCGGCTTGGGCCGCGTCGCGGTCAGCGGACGCATCCTTTTGCCGAGCCCCGCCGCCATCACCATCGCGACTTCGGGTATCTCCGCCATGGGGTCGGGCCTGAGCGCGAGCGGCGCCTTGGTGCGGCTCATGCGGCGGCGTCCCGCGTCCAGGCGGCGGCGCGCTTGTCGGCCGGCACATTGCGGTCGAACCACTCACGGACGGGGCCGAGCGCCGGATGGGCGAGGTTGCGCTCTAGATAGCCCCAGACGCGCGACTGGAGCGGCAGGTAATGCGGCTTGCCGTCCCGCTTCCACAAGCGGGTGAAGATGCCGAGTATCTTGGTGTTTCGCTGCGCGCCCAGGATTTCATAATGGCCGCGGAACGCGTCGGCCTCGGCGATTCCGGCGGCGGCGCAATAACGCTCGATCATCGCCTCCTCCAGCGCCGGCGCCACGTCGCGGCGCGCGTCCTGGAGGAGCGAGACCAGGTCATAGGCCGGATGCCCGGCCAGCGCGTCCTGGAAATCGAGCAGGCCAAGCTCGCGCCGCCCGGGCAGGACCATCAGATTGTCGGCGTGATAATCACGCAGCACCAGCACCGGAAAGCGTTCGACCGCCGTGAGCACATCCTCCCATACCTGCCGCCACGCCTCGAAGAAGCCCGCCTGATCGACCTCCAGGCCGACGGCGGGCGCGTAATATTCCGACAGAAGCGCAACTTCGCGGGCCATGGCGGCATCGTCATAAGGCGGGATGTCGCAAGGCGCTGGATCGCGGCCCAATGCGACGAGCGTGTCGACCGCGCTCTCGTAGATGGCGCGCTCCCGGCCTGGTTCGCGCAGGAGCAAAGGTCCGACCCGGTCGTCGCCGAAATCCTCGAGGAGCAGGAGTCCCTTCTTTCGGTCGATCGCGAGCGGGCGGGGCGGAAGGAAGCCGCGATCGAGCAAGTGGTCGGCGACGGCCAGAAACGGGCCGATATCCTCATATTCGGGCGGCGCGTCCATCAGCACGGCAGTCTTGTAGCCCAATTGGACGCGGAAATAGCGGCGAAAGCTCGCGTCGCCGGCGAGCGGGCGTATCTCGGCGCCTGCCCAACCATGGGCGGCGAGGAAATCGGGCGCGGTGGGGGGCGGAATCATGGGGGAGGCCATCGCCCCTCCCAAGCGGGCGGCACCGTGGCTGTCAAGGCGCGCACGCCCTCCCCGGCGATGGAGAGGTGCAACCGCAGGGCGTCGGGCCACAGAGCGGAGCCCAGCCGCTCGGGCCATTCCAGGACCAACGCCCCGTCGCGCTTCGCCTCGTCGAGCGCCAACTCCTCCAATTCTTGAGGATCCTCGATGCGATAGAGATCGACATGCCAGAGCGGCAGGCGGACATCCGGCGGATCGTAGGCCAGGACGATGGGAAAGGTCGGACTGGCCACTTCCCCCGAAAAGCCCAGGCCGTGAAGGATGCCGCGGCTGAGCGTCGTCTTGCCGGCGCCGAGATCGCCGAACAGGGCGACCGCGTCGCCGCGCCGGATCTGCCCGCCAAGGCGCACGCCCAGCATTTCGGTCGAGGCGGGGTCGGGCAACGTAATCATGGTTTATTCCGCGCGCGGCAGGCGGAGCGTGACGGTAGTGCCGATTCCTACCTCGGATTTGAGCTCGATCCGGCCACCATGCGCCTCGATAAACTGGCGAGCGAGCGGCAGGCCGAGGCCGAGCGCCGCCTCTTCGCCGGTGCGCGGCGCGAGCGTGCGCTGGAAACGGTCGAACACGCGGGCGCGGTCCGCCGCGGCGATGCCCTTGCCATTGTCGGAGACCGCGATCTCGGCTTCCCCGGTGTCGCCACGGGCATGGAGCAGGATGCGCCCCCCCTCACCCGTATAGGCGACCGCATTCTTCAGGACATTGTCCAGCGCCTGGTGCAGCCGGCTGCGGTCGCCGACAACCGCACCGACCGAAGCATCGATGTCGAGGGCGAGGTCGATGGATTTCCCGCCGGCGGCCTCCCGGATGGCTTCGGCCGCTTCCCCGCACAAAATCGCGAGATCGACCTGTTCCTCGGCCAGCAGCAGGCTGCCGCTGTCGCTCTGGGTCAGATCGAGCACGTCGTCGATCAGCGCACCCAGGCGGCCGACCGATTCGATGATCGCGAAGACATATTCGGTGGCGGCGGGCGCCAGCTCGCCGGCATAGCCGTTGGCCAGCATCTCGGCGAAACCGGAAATGGAGGTGAGTGGAGTCCTCAGCTCATAGCTCATGTTCGAAACGAAAGCGGTCTTCAGGCGATCCGCATCCTCCAGCGCGTCGTTGCGCTCCCTCAGCGCCGTTTCGATCTTCCGGCTGTCGGTGACGTCCAGCATGGTGAAGAGCGCGTTGCCGTCGGGAAGCGGCACGGCGGCGAACTCGAAATCGCGGCCGTCGATCAGCGACACCCGGCCGCTCCTCTGCTTGCGCTCGACGGTGGCGCTGCGGACCAGCTCGCGCACCAGGCCGGCATGGTTCGGATTCTTGAGCTTCCTCGCCAGATGCGGAGTCATCGCGTCGACGCGCGGATGGGCGGCGAGCTGCTCCTCCTCGAACTGCCACAGCTCGCGGAAACGATTGTTCCACAGATGGAGGCGGCCGTCGGAGGCGAAGACGCCGATAGCCTCGAACAGATTGTCGAAGGTCGCTGTGCGGACGCGAAGCAGGGTGTCGCGCGCGCTGGCGAGCTGGATCTGCTCGGTCCGGTCCTCGAAGATCAGCAGCAGGCCGCCGTCCGGAAGCGGCTGGGCGACGACCCGCAGATGCTTGCCGCCCGGCAGCAGCCAATCCTCCTCGTCGGCGGCGAGGCCCGCCGTGAACCAGCTGCGCCGAGTTTCCTTCCAGTCGGGGAAGTCGCGCACCTCGGGCAGGTTTCCGCTTTCACGCATGGAATCGATGACCCGGTCGAATTCCGGCCGGTCGCCGAGGAAATCGGCCTTGAGCGAGAACAAACGCGCGAAAGGTTGATTGAAGAAGATGAGGCTCCGGTCCCGGCCGAACTGGGCGACGCCCGCGGAGAGGCGGTCGAGCATGTCCCGCTGCGCGCGCACGAAACGGGAGAGGTCGGCGCGGGCCTGCTCCCGGTCCTCGACGTCGATCGCGTAGCCGGCGACGCCGGTCGCGCCCATGGGCACCTCGACCACCCGCATCATCCGGCGCTCGCCGGCGATGGTGGCGGGAACGGTGCGGGCGATCGCTTCCCCTGTCTCGCGCACCGCCGCTGCCTGGCTCAACGGGCTGCGCTCCTCGCTCTCGTCGACCAGCTCGATGCCGGCCTCGACGACCGTCATCGCGTCCTCGGCCTCGACGGCGGCGACATAGGCGCTGTTGACCATGGCGAGCCTCAAATCAGGGCCGCGATGCCACATCGGAAAGGGCGCCGCCTCGATGAGCGCCGACAGCGCCTCGATCGCGGTGGCGAGGCTGCCGACCTCGCCCCGCAGCGCCGCCATCTGTTCCTCGCTTTCGGTGGCGTCGATGAACCAGAGGATGACGCTGGAAGGGGGATAAGGGTGCGGCGCGGGCGAACCATGGACTCGGTGGACACGCGCCGATCCCGCAGCGCGGACGGCCATTGAAAAGCTCCCGCCCGACGCGGCCGCCATCGCCACCCGCTCGGAAAGGAGCGCGGCGTCCTCTGCGGCGAGCCCCGCATCCTCGGCGGAGAGGGCGGCGATGTCCTGCGGTTCGCCCGAAAGCCCCAGCGCGCCGGAGAGGCGATGCCCGCCCTCGATCCGCCCATCCGCCAGTACCAGCAACGGCATGGCCGGTCCGCTCCCGAGCAGGGCTTCGGCCCGGAGCGCGCCCTCGCGCCCGGCAGCCGCCTCCCGGCCGCGCCGGGCCGCGCGTATCGTCATCGCCATGCCGAGGCAGAGCCAGGCGCCGCAGACCACAGCGATGAGAGCGACGGCGTTGCGCGAAAGCTCGATCATTCACCCAGGGTCCGGCGCCGATCGCCGCAGCAGGAGAAGCCGGGATGCATGACGATTGTCTAGACGGCACCGGGCGATAGCGAAAGCCTTCCCGAAGCCGATACCAAAAAGGCCCGGACCTGGGGTCCGGGCCTTTCGGTGTGTCTTGGCCAAAGCGCTTAGAAGCTCGGGATCTTCACGCGCGCGCCGGCGTAGAAGAAGCGCCCCACCGAACTCACCGGATAGGTGTTCGCCCCGATGTCCGGCTTCTCGCCGAAGATGTTGTTGACGCCGCCGTAGAACTGGAAGTCGTCGTTCACGTCGATGCTTCCATAAAGGTCATGCGTCCAACGCTCCTTATAGTAGAGATATTCCGGCGCCACGATGTCCGGATTCCCTTCGGTTTCCTGGTTGGTGAAGCGCAATGTCTTGTCGAACCAGGAGAGGCCGTAGTTGAGCGTGACCGGCCCCTTCTGCCAGGTGAGATCGAAGTTCACCTGATATTTGGGAGCGAAGGCCTCGCCGCGGGAGTCGGTGACGGGCGCGCCGGGCGTGCCGATGAACTCCAGCTTGTCCAGGTAATTGCCGAGCAGGTTGAGGTTGAACGTGCCGAGGCTGTCCGTGCGGAGGCGATAATTGACGTTCACATCCAGACCCGCCGTGGCGAACCGGGCGACATTCTGCGGGCCGACGCGGAATCCCGTGATGATGCCCGCATTTTCTCCGCCATTCTGACGGTCGATGGAGTCGCAGAACGAATTGTCGAGGCTCGCCTGGTCGACGCAGAGCTCGGCAAGCTGCTCGGGCTCGACGAAGTTCACCGCATTCTTGAGCTCGATATCATACCAGTCGGCCCGGACGGTGAGGCCGGGAACGAAGCGCGGCTGCAGGACGGCGCCCGCGGTCCAGGTCGTCGCCTCCTCCTCGCTGAGGTCGGGATTGCCGCCCTGGAAGCCCGGAATGTTGGACGACCGCTCGTCGCGAAAGCTCGAGGGATCGTCGACGCCGAGCGAGGTCAGCAGGGCCTGGCAGTTCTCGGCCCTGAACGCGCTGCCGTTCTGGATCTGGTTGAAGTTGCACGGATCGGTGATGAATTCGAAGGTCTGTGACTGACCCGCGAACAGCTCGCCGATGTTCGGGGCGCGAACCGCCTTCGAATAGGTGCCATTGAAGGTGATGTCGCGGACCGGCGCGTAGCTGCCGTCGACCTTCCAGGTCGTCGTGCTGCCGATGGTCGAATAATCGGAATAGCGCGCGGCGCCGCCGATCTCCAGCCGGTGGGCGAACGGCCGGTCGGCCAGGATGGGGATGCGAAGCTCGCCGAAGACTTCCTTCACGTTGAACCTGCCTTCGTCGACGGCAAGCGCGTTGGTGAAGGTGAGGCCCCGCGCGGCGATCGGGTCGGGGGTGAACCGGCTCTTTTCCTTCCGATATTCGGCGCCCACCGCGAACCCGACGTCACCGCCCGGCAGCGTGAACAGGCTGCCGAGATCGCCGCTCAGCACACCGCTCACGACATGCTGCTCGATCGATGAGCGGTCCTGGGTGTCCACGCGGATGAAGTCGAGCGCCGCCTGCGACGCCACGCCTTCACCGAACAGGTTGAGCGGGACGCAGTCGCCCTGCCCGAACGTGGTCGGGTTGAAGATGTCGCGCGTATAATTGAACGGCTGGTCGGGGCGCCAGTTGGGGTCGAGATTGGCGCGGCAGGTTATCTGGCCCGTCGCCGGATCGACGACCGCATCGAGCGCCGCGTAGAAGCGGTCGTCGTAAATGTCGTTGACGTAATTGTTACGGATCTTCGACTTACCATAGACGTAGGACAGTTCGTAATTGAGGTCGTCCGAAATGTCGCCGCGGAAGCCGAGGACGCCGCGATAGGTCTCGCGGTCGATCGTCTCGCCGCGCTGACCGAGGTCGAAATTGTCGCGGTTGAGCAGCGCGCCCTCATTGGCCGCGACGGTATCGCGCAGCTCCTCCGGAATGAACGGATTGTCGGGCTGGATCAGCAGATAATAATCGAAGGTCGGCTGACCGAGCGAGAAGGACTTGATCTTCGCATATTTGGCTTCGGCGAACACTTCGAACGCCGGCGATATCTCGACATGGCCGATCGCGTTGACGACGTGACGCTCGACGCTCGGCAGCAGATCGTTGCCATAGTCCGAAACCAGCGTGCCGTTGCCGCCCTGCTGGTAGAAATCGGGAACGAAGCTGCCCGGATCGTAGCGCACCAGATTGCCGTCGCGGCCGACGAAATAATCGGGGAAGCCGTCGAAATCGAGATCGATGCCACCTTCGCGGTTCGTGTCGAAATAGCGGACGTTGCTGAGCGGAACGTTGTCGGGAATGCCGTCATTATTGTTGCCGCCGGTCTCGCCATCCTCCGGGTTGAGGTAGAAGCCGACGAGATTCTCGCCCGTCAACCGGCGCCGGTCGCGCGTGGTGAGGCGATCGTCCTTGCCATATTCGTAGGCGATGGCGATGTTGGCCCGGTCGTCCAGCAAATTGGTGCCGGCGGTGACGGTGACGAAGCGCTGGCTGGCGTCGCCACGTTCGGAAATGCCCTGCTGCGCGCGGGCGGTGATGCCTTCGAAATCCTTCTTGAGGATGAAGTTCACGACGCCGGTGACGCCGTCCGCGCCGTAGATCGCCGAGGCGCCGCCGGTGAGGACTTCGATCCGCTCGACGAGATCGGTCGGGATCGTGTTGACGTCGATCGCCTGCGAGCCGGGAACCGCGGCGACATGGCGACGGCCGTCGACCAGGACCAGGGTACGGTCGGTGCCGAGATTGCGCAGGTTGAGCAGGTTGAGGCCGGTGAAGCCGATGCCCGCGCCGCTGCCCGAATTGTCGGCCGAGGTCGAGGAGCCGACGAGAGCCGGATAGCCGGTGAGGAAATCGGTGAGGTTGGTCGTGCCCGAGGCCTGCAACGTTTCGGAATCGAGGGAGATGACCGGGTTGGGCGCTTCGAACTCCTGACGCCTGATGCGCGAGCCGGTGACGACGATGGCGTCACCCTCTTCTTCCGACGCCTGGGGCGCGACGGTCGATTCAGGGAGATTGTCCTCCGTCTCGCCCGGCGACGCGGTCTGCGCCAGCGCGAGGCCCGGCAGGCCGGTGACCGCGAGGGCGAACAGGGAAACGGACGCCGCGGCGTGGCGGATCGACTTCATACGACGCATCAATGACTCCAAAAAAAGAACCGAACTTCAAGGAAGGCGCCGCGTTAGCAGCCAAACTTCCGAGGGAAACCAGCGGGTTTCCCGGTATTCGGCCCATTTTCCAATACCGTCACCAAAAAGCCACAGCCGCCGGCGCGGGCGCGCCGACGGCTGTCATGATACGCCGAACCGGAAAGAATCAGTAGCGGTAATGGTCCGGCTTGAACGGCCCTTCGACCGGGACACCGATATAGCCGGCCTGCTTGTCGGTCAGCTTGGTGAGCTTCACCCCGAGCTTGTCGAGGTGGAGCGCGGCGACCTTCTCGTCGAGATGCTTGGGCAGGACGTAGACGTCGTTCTTATATTTGTCGCCGCCTTCCCATATCTCGATCTGCGCCAGCACCTGGTTGGTGAAGCTCGACGACATGACGAAGCTCGGATGGCCGGTGGCGTTGCCGAGATTGACCAGGCGGCCCTTGGACAGGACGATAATCTTCTTGCCGTCGGCGAATTCGACCTCGTCGACCTGCGGCTTGATCTCGGTCCATTTGAGGTTGGAGAGCGCGCCGATCTGGATCTCGCTGTCGAAATGGCCGATGTTGCAGACGATCGCCATATTCTTCATCGCCCGCATGTGATCGAGCGTGATGACGTCGGCATTGCCGGTCGCGGTGACGAAGATGTCGGCGCGGGTGACGGCCTCTTCCATGGTGATGACCTCGAAGCCCTCCATCGCCGCCTGCAGCGCGCAGATCGGGTCGACTTCGGTGACGAGGACGCGGGCGCCGCCGTTGCGCAGGCTCTGGGCGCTGCCCTTGCCGACATCGCCGAAGCCCGCGACGCAGGCGACCTTGCCGGCGAGCATGACGTCGGTGGCGCGGCGGATGGCGTCGACCAGCGACTCCTTGCAGCCGTAGAGGTTGTCGAACTTCGACTTGGTCACCGAATCGTTGACGTTGATCGCCGGGAACGGGAGCTTGCCCTGCTTGGCCAACTCATAGAGGCGGTGGACGCCGGTGGTCGTCTCTTCCGAGACGCCCTTGATATTCTGAACGGTCTTGGTGAGATAACCCGGACGCTCCTTCAGGAAGCGCTTCAGCGTCGCCGCGAAAATCTCTTCTTCCTCGTTGGTCGGGGTGAACAGCTCCTCCCCCGCCTCGACCCGCGCGCCCCACAGCGCGAACATGGTCGCGTCGCCGCCATCGTCGAGGATCATGTTGCAGGTTTCATCCTGTCCCCAATCGAAGATGCGGGCGGCATAATCCCAATATTCCTCGAGCGTCTCGCCCTTGACGGCGAACACCGGCACGCCGGTCGCCGCGATGGCGGCGGCGGCGTGGTCCTGGGTCGAGAAGATGTTGCACGAGGCCCAGCGAACCTCGGCGCCGAGCGCGGTCAGCGTCTCGATCAGCACCGCCGTCTGGATGGTCATGTGGAGCGAGCCGGTGACGCGCGCGCCCTTCAGGGGCCTGGTTTCGCCGAATTCGGCGCGCAGCGCCATCAGGCCCGGCATCTCGGTCTCGGCGATCTCGATCTCCTTGCGGCCGTAGCCGGCGAGGTTGATGTCGGCGATCACATAATCGTCAAAACGGGTCTGGGCCTGGGTTGCCACAAGGAGCTCCTTCGAGGTGGTGTATGAACGGCCGCATCCCAGCGGCGATCGCGGGCTCCCTAGCCGGAACCGCGCTCAATTACAAATATAAAGATATCTTTATATGTGAACTCAGGCCGTGCCGAAATCCGCCGTCAGCAGGCGCGGATCGACGCCGGCGCTCCGGAAGGCGGTGGACCAGCGCGAATTGACGTCGCAATCGTAGAGCAATTCGTCATTGACCGGTGTCGTGAACCAGCCGTTGCCGCACATTTCCTGCTCCAGCTGCCCGGTGCCCCATCCGGCATAGCCCAAAGCGGCGACCCAGCGGGTCGGGCCGCGCCCTTCGGCGATGGCGCGCAGGATATCGAGCGTCGCGGTCAGCACCCACCGATCGGCGACGTCGACGCTTCCCTGCCCGCCCCAGTCGCGCGAATGGAGGATGAAGCCGCGCTGCGGCTCGACCGGCCCGCCGACATGGATGGCCGCGTCGGGCGCGACGCCCGGAGCGATGCCGAGCTGCTTCAGGAGCGAATGGAAGCCGATGCGCGGCATCAGCCGGCCGAGACCGATGCCGAGCGCGCCGCCATCATCATGAACGCACATCGCGATCACCGCCTTGTCGAAGCGCGGGTCGCTCATGCCCGGCATGGCCAGCAGGAACTGGCCGACGAGATATTTCGGTTCTTCCATCGTCTTCCTGCCTATAGGCGCGGGGTTCGGCCCCTGCTAGAGCGCGGCCGATCGAACAGCCCCAAAGCGAAAGGTACAGGCGATGAGCATCAGTGTCGGCGACAAGCTTCCCGGGACCACTTTCATCAAGGCAACCGCCGACGGGCCGCAGCCGGTCAATTCGGAAGAGTTTTTCGCAGGCCGCAAGATCGCGCTCTTCTCGGTGCCAGGCGCCTTTACGCCGACCTGCTCGGCGCGGCACTTGCCCGGCTTCGTCGACAAGGCGGACGAGCTGAAGGCCAAGGGCGTCGACGAGGTCGCCTGTACCGCCGTCAACGACGCCTTCGTGATGGGCGCCTGGGGCAAGGGCGCCGGCGCCGACGACAAGGTGACGATGCTCGCGGACGGCAATGGGGAATTCGTGGAGGCTCTCGGGCTTACGATGGACGGCTCGAAATTCGGCATGGGGACGCGCGGCCAGCGTTTCTCGATGATCGTAGACGATGGCGTCGTCGAGCAGCTCAACGTCGAGGAGCCGGGCGCGTTCAACGTCAGCAGCGCCGATTACATGCTCGAACGGCTCTAGCCGAAGGTCGCGTCGGAAGGAGGGCGCCCCGCCTTCCCCTCGCCTCGCCGCGACGACGCAACCATAAGGCCGGCCCCGCATTGACCCCATCCGTGCACGCGCGTTTCAGGAGGTCGTCATGACCGGCAGCCATTTTCCGGAAGAGTCCAGCCGTCCCGGCGACACGCCGGCGGAGTGCGTCGCCGGCGGCGCCCAATGGAGCCCGATGGCGACGGCCGCGCTCGTCGGCGGTGCGATCGCGGCCACGGCGGGCGCCTATCTCGGCACCAGAGCCCTGGCCCGCCGCAATGCGACCAAGGATGGAAGACCAGTCAATTCGGTGATGGCCAACGCGATCACCGCCTGCGACCTCGCCCATTCGTCGCCGGCTGAGCAAGAGCCCGCGGTTCCGGCGGAACCCACGGTCGAGACCGAACCACGCATCTGAAAGTCGTGTTCCCCGGCGAAGCCGGGGTCCAGTCGGGACGGAGCAGCTGGACCCCGGCTTCCGCCGGGGAGCGGTCAATTTGGTCGCGCCGTCTCGAGCGGCCCCAGCACTTCGCGGGCGAAGCGCTCCGCCTGATTGGCGAAGACCAGCAGGTTCACCGCGAGATTGCCCCGGACATAGCCGTAATCGGCGGTCAGGTAGCGTTGCAATGCCGGGCGGCCATCTTCGGCCAGGAAGGCCTTGGCGAACGAGTAACGCTGGTTGAACTGCTCGATCGCCTTGGCTGTTCGTTCCGGGGGCGCGTTGGCGATCTTCGTCCAAAAGGATTGGATGCTGAGCGCCTTGCAGGCGCTTGCGTCGGCGTTGCACGAACCGAATATGAGCACCGCCTTGCGGTTATTCGGGAAGGTGACGAGCAAGGCCGGCTTGCCCGCCTGCCCAGCCCTCTGGTGCCGCGCGCCGATCCCGTTCAGCACGGTCTCGACGCCGCCATAGTTGAAACTGGCCAGAACTTGGCTGTTCTCGGGCGCGCGCGGGTTGAACTGGGGCGGGACCACGCCGGGCGCCGCCGCCGCGCCCGTGGCCGTGAACGCCGCAAGGGCGATGATCGCCATTCTCATGACGGCTCCTTCATGCTGATATCAGGGATGGAGCGTCCCCTGCCCCATGCCACCTGTATCCGCGATTTACCGCCTGCGCTCCTCAAGCAAGTCACTCGAGAGCCCTCCTCACGTCGGTGCGCGAAAAATCGTCACCCTTGAACAGGAGCGGATAGCTCGTTGCCTTGGCGAGCGCGTAGGCGAAGCAGTCGCCGAAGTTCAATCCGGCCGGGTGCCGGCTCCTGCCATATGCGTCGAACGCGGCTCGTGCCGCGGCGAGTTGGTCCGTCCCGAACGGCTCGATGCGAAGAGCGAGTTCCGCCACGAGGAGGTCGAGCTTCGAGAGATGGTCCGGAATTCCGCGCCGCGCGGCGACGAGATGCATTTCGAGCAGATTGCCCGCCGACATGATCGCGCCGTCAGACATGGCGATCGCCTCGATATAGCGGTCGCTATCCTCTTCCCGCAGCATAATGGCCGCAAGCGCCGAAGTATCGACGACGATCAACGAGCAATCCCGTGCTCGTCGTACATCCAGTCGTCGATTTCCTTGACGCTCGGCCCGTCCGGAACGGGACCGAAGGAGTCCAGCAGCGCTTTCACGCGCCGGATCCTGGCGTCCACCCCCCGTTCGACGCGCAGCCGCGCAAGCCGTTCCTCCGCGGCGCGTTCGATTGCTTCGCTGATAGACTCGCCCGTGGCGCGCGCCAGCAGCCTCACCTTGCGCTCGGCGGCCACGCTCTTGATATTCAAAGCCATCGCCCGGCCTCAAAGAATAGGAAGAAATGTAACAGATTTCTTCCTACCGCATCGGCGCGGGGATGACAACGATCAGCGATTTACCGACCTACTTCCAGCCGCATTGCCGGCCCTTATTCTGCTGCTCCAGCCAAGCCGAGAGCGGGCGGAAATATTCGAGCAGCGCCTCACCGGACATCTCGCGGGTGCCGGTGAAGGCTTCGAGGGCATCGGGCCAGGGCCTGGAGGCGCCCATGGCCAGCATGGCGTTCAGTTTCTGGCCGACTTCCTTGTTGTTGTAGAAAGAGCAGCGGTGGAGCGGGCCGGTCCAGCCGGCCTGGTCGCACGCCGCCTTGTAGAATTGGAACTGGAGGATGCGGGCGAGGAAATAGCGCGTGTAGGGCGTGTTGCCCGGCACGTGGAACTTGGCGCCCGGATCGAAATTCTCCTCGCTCCGCGCCACCGGCGGCTCGATGCCCTGATATTGGAGGCGGAGGTCGTTCCAGGCCGCGTTATAGCCTTCGGGCTCGATCGTGCCGTTGAAGACGCCCCAGCGCCATTTGTCGACCAGCAGGCCGAACGGCAGGAAGGCGACCTTGTCCATCGCCTGGCGCAGCAGCAGGCCGATATCCTTGTCCTCGCCCGGCACCTGCGCCTGGTCGAGCAGGCCGACCTGGACGAGATAGTCGGGCGTCACGCTGAGCGCGATCATGTCGCCCACCGCCTCGTGGAAGCCGTCATTGGCGCTGTTCAAATAGAGATAAGGCTGATCGTTATAGGCGCGCTGGTAATAATTGTGACCAAGCTCGTGATGGACGGTGGTGAAATCGTCGGCATTGACCTTTGTGCACATCTTGATGCGCAGATCGTCGACATTGTCGACATTCCAGGCGGAGGCGTGGCACACGACCTCGCGATCCTCCGGCTTGGTGATCATCGAGCGTTCCCAGAAGGTCGCGGGCAGCGGCGCGAAGCCCAATGAACTGAAGAAGCCCTCGCCGGTCTTGACGATCTTCTCGGGCGTATAATCCTTCGCGACCAGCAGGTCGGTGAGGTTGTAGCCGATATCGCCGGCGCCCTCGGGCGCGACGATGGGATAGATGTTGCCCCATTCCTGCGCCCACATATTGCCGAGCAGGTCGGCGCGGATCGGGCCGTTCGCGGCCTGCACCTCGTCGCCATATTCCTTGTTCAATTCGGCCCGGGTGAAGCAGTGGATCTGCTCATAGAGCGGCTGCACCTGCGTCCAGAGCTTGTCGGTGAGGGCGGCGAATTCGTCGGGCTCCATGTCGTAGCCGGAACGCCACAAGGCGCCGACATCCTTGAAGCCCAGCTCCGTCGCGCCCTGGTTGGCGATCTCGACCATGCGCACATAATCCTCGCGCATCGGCGAACCGACATTGGTATGCCAGCTCGCCCACATCTCCTTGAGCTCCTCGGGATTGCGGTTGGTACCCATGGCCGCTTCGATGTCGCTGCCGCTGATCGGCTGGCCGTTGAGCGTGCCCTTGCCCTTGCCGTAGGTCGACTGGAGACGGGTCGCGATCTCGTTCAGCTCGGCCGCGGCGCCGGGCGTGGTCGGCGCCGGAAGGACGAGGCCCTGGCGGAGGAAATTGAGCTTGCGGTTGGTGTCGTAGCTCAGGCCCTCGACATTCTGGAACCTGGCGGCCTCGTTGGCGAGGCGGACGGACATTTCGGTGCCGATGGTGCCGAAATGGGCGGCCAGCGCGTCAGTGTCGTCGGTGATGTAGGTCGAATTCACCCATTGCGCCCGCGAATTGGTGATCGAGAAATCGAACAGCTCCTTTTCCGCCTTGGCGACGAACGCGTCGGCCTCGGCGGCGGTCGGAGGGGCCTGTTTCGCCGCCGGCTGGGCCTGCTGACCGCTTTGGCTCTGGGCGATGGCGGTGGTGCCGGCGACCAGGAGGGCGGCGACGGCGAGCGCGGAAACACTGGCTTTCATGAAGAAGCATCCTCGGCATGGTTCTGGGATTGCCCGGCACTTTGAACGCCGGGGCGTGCCCGGGTCAAGCGGCAAGGAAATCCGCGATGGCGCGTCCGAGGTCCGGCTTGGTCACCGCGCTCATGTGATTGCCGGGCACTTCGACATAGCGAGCCCCCGGTATCGCGTCCGCGAGCACCGCGCCGGAGCCATTGTCGTCGTCCTCCGCCCCCGTCACCACCAAAACGGGCAGGTCAATCGCCGCCAGCGCCTCGCGGTTCGTGTCCGCGAAGGTATTGAGGATCAGCAGCAATGCTTCGGGATCGCCCCCAGTCGTCTTGAGAAAGGCTTCGGTCATCCATTCGGACGAGCCGCGCGGGAAGCTGCCGAGATGGGTGAGGACATGGCGGAAATAGCCGCCGCGCCCTTGCGTATCGAGGATGCCGTCGAGGCCCATGCCGCACAGCACCGCGCGCCGCGGCTTGGCGCCCCTCGCCAGCATCCGGACGGCCGTGCGGCCGCCGAGCGAATAGCCGGCCAAATCGTAATCAGTGAGGCCCAGATGCCCGACGAGGTCGAAACCGTCGTCGGCGAGGACATCCGGCTTATAGGCGGCGGGATCATGCGGCTTGTCGCTGTCGCCATGGGCGCGAAGGTCGGGCATGATGACCCGGAATCCGGCGGCGGCGATGGTCGCGGCGTGGCCGTAGCGGATCCAGTTGACGAACGCGTTCGAGAAATAGCCATGGATCAGGACGAGCGGCCGGCCCTGCCCCGTCTCGCGCCATGCGAGGCGGGTGCCGTCGCGGGCGGTGAAATGCCGGATCGGAAGGTCAGCCGGGGAGCTTGCCAATTGTCTTCATCCAGCGGTCGACCAGGGGCTGATGCTCGTCGGTGCGATATTCGGGCAGCCCCTCGGTATTGATCCAGGCGCGGTGCATGCTCTCGACGCCGAAATGGTGGACCGGGCGAAAGCGCGAGGGATCGTCGAACGAGCCCACGGTGAGGTCCATATTCTCGCTCTCCTCATCCGAAAACTGGAAGGTGAGCGTGGTGCCGCATTCCGCGCAGAAGCCGCGCTTGGCGATTGGCGACGAATGATAATGTTCCGGCTCGCGCTCCCAACGGACGTCCGCTCGTTTCATGTTCCGATAGGCGATCGATACGCCGCCGGTGGCGCGCTGGCACATCCGACAATGGCAGAGATAGGCTTTGTCGTCCCGGACCTCCGCCGTGTAGCGAATGCGACCGCACATGCAGCCCCCGGTCATCTCCGTCATGCCGTCTCTCCCCTGACGAAAGTTAGGCCGCCTTCTGGAGGTGCTTGCGGCCGAGCAATTCGGCGATCTGCACCGCGTTAAGGGCGGCGCCTTTCCTCAGATTGTCGGAGACGCACCACAAGGACAAGCCGTTCTCGACCGTTGGATCCTCGCGGACGCGGCTGACGTAGGTGGCATATTCGCCCACGGCCTCGACGGGCGTGACGTAGCCGCCGTCCTCGCGCTTGTCGACCAGCATGATGCCCGGCGACTCGCGCAGGATGCGCCGGGCGTCCTTCGCGGAAATCTCGTTCTCGAACTCGATGTTGATCGCTTCCGAATGGCCGACAAAGACGGGGACGCGAACGCAGGTCGCGGTCACCTTGATCCTGGGATCGAGAATCTTCTTGGTCTCGACCACCATCTTCCATTCCTCCTTGGTCGATCCGTCGTCGAGGAAGGCGTCGATATGGGGGATGACGTTGAACGCGATCTGCTTGGTGAACTTGACCGGTTCGTTAGCGTCGCCGACGAAGATATTGCGGCTCTGCTCGAACAATTCATCCATGCCCTGCTTGCCGGCGCCGGAAACGGATTGATAGGTCGCCACCACGACCCGTTTGATCGTCGCGAAATCGTGGAGCGGCTTCAGCGCCACCACCATCTGCGCGGTCGAGCAATTGGGATTGGCGATGATGTTCTTCTTCGCATAGCCGGCGATCGCGTGCGCATTCACCTCGGGCACGATCAGCGGCACGTCCGGGTCCATGCGGTAGTAGGAGCTGTTGTCGATGACGGTGCAGCCCGCCGCCGCCGCCTTCGGCGCATAGGCCTTCGAGACTTCGGAGCCGGCGGCGAACAGCGCCATGTCCCAACCCGTCCAGTCGAAATGCTCGATGTTGCGCACCTTCAGCAGCTTGCCGCTGTCGCCGAAGTCGATCTCGTCGCCGGTGGACCGGGCGCTCGCCACCGCCGCCACTTCGTCGGCGGGGAATTCGCGCTCGGCGAGGATGTTCAGCATCTCGCGCCCGACATTGCCGGTCGCGCCGACGACGACCACCCGATAACCCATTTCGCTTCTCCAGACCTGTGGCCGCCGATCTAGTGCGGCGGACGTCTTTATCCAAGCCGGGAATCGATCGGCACATGCGCCTCGCGAAGGCGCCGCGCCTCTGCTATGGGAGAGGGAGGCGGCACACCGGCCCGCCCGAAGAGACCGGACCGCCGCCGTCCCGCAAGGAGGATGTCGATGGCTGTCGCTCAACACCTACCCACTGTCTCTGCTCCGTCCGCCGCCCCGGTCCGCAAGATAACGTCCGAAGATCTCAGCATCTCGCTTCGCGACGGCTGGCAGGATTTCATGGCGATGCGCGGCGACCTGATCTTCATAGGGCTGCTCTATCCGCTGGTCGGCCTCGTCGCCGCCACCGTGACCCTGGGCGGCACGCTTCTGCCGCTCTTCTTCCCGATCGCCGCCGGCATATCTTTGCTCGGACCCATCGTGGCGATCGGCTTCTACGAGCTTGCCCGGCGGCGCGAGGACGGGCTGGAATCGGACTGGTCGCATTTCTTCGACGTGCGCAAGCGGCCGTCGGCGGACGGGCTCGGCGTCGTCGCGGCGCTTCTCGTCACCATCTTCATGCTGTGGGTCGCCGCCGCCGCCATCCTCTACGTGGCCTTGTGGGGAATGAACGCGCCCGATTCGATCGGCGCGTTCCTCACCCGGCTGTTCACCACTCCGGAAGGCTGGGCGTTGATCGTTGCCGGCAACCTGATCGGCCTCGGCTTCGCCGCATTGGTGCTGGCGGTCAGCGTCGTGTCGCTGCCGATGCTGGTCGACTGCGAAGTCGACGCCAGCACCGCCGTCGCCACGTCGGTCGCCGCTTTCGGGCAGAATAGCGGCCTCATGATGCGCTGGGGCATGATCGTCGCGGTGCTGCTCGTGCTCGGGTCCATTCCCGCGTTCATCGGCCTGGCGGTGGTCCTGCCGTGGCTCGGCTATGCGACCTGGCACCTCTACACGCGCCTCGTCGATCGGGCCGCCTTCCCGCACTGCGCCGATTGAAAAAGGGCGGCCCCGGCGGGACCGCCCTATTCTATCAGCTTGTCGCCGAGGCTCAGCCTTCGGCATTCTCCGTCTGCGGCGTAGCCGTCTTGGCCGCCGGCTTGTCGCCGCGCGTGTCGCGGCGCTCGGCGATGCGGGCGGACTTGCCGGTGCGGCCGCGCAGATAATAAAGCTTGGCGCGGCGGACGGCGCCCTTGCGGACCACCTCGATCGAATCGATGTTCGGCGAATAAAGCGGGAAGACGCGCTCGACGCCCTCGCCGAACGAGATCTTGCGGACGGTGAAGCTGCTGCCGAGCCCGCGATTGGCGCGGGCGATGCAGACGCCTTCGTAATTCTGGACGCGGGTGCGCTCGCCTTCGACGACGCGGACGCCGACGCGGACGGTGTCGCCGGGACGGAATTCGGGGATCGACTTGGTCGACTTGAACTGCTCGATGGCCTCGGCCTCGAGGGTCTGGATGAGGTTCATTCTAGGTGCCTTCGTCTTCGTGCCGCGCGCCAGAGGGCGATGGCCTGGGCGCGTCCCCATGACGCTCCATCAGGTCCGGCCGCCGTGACCGTGTGTCCGCCTCCGCCATGGCTTTTCGCCAGGCGGCGATCTTCGCATGATCCCCCGATCGCAGCACTTCAGGGATCGTGCGCCCTTCCCACATTGGAGGTCGGGTATAATGAGGATATTCGAGAAGGCCCGTTTCGAAGCTCTCCTCTTCACCGCTCGTCGGCGCGCCCATTACCCCGGGGAGCAGCCGAACGCAAGCGTCGAGGAGGACGATCGCCGCGGTCTCGCCGCCCGAAAGGATATAGTCGCCGATCGAGACGGGGATGATCGGTCGCGCTTCGAACAATCGCTCGTCGATCCCCTCGAAACGGCCGCAGAGGATGGAGACGCCAGGTCCGGCGGCGAGGTCGCGGACCAACCTCTGGCTGAGCGGCTTGCCGCGCGGCGTCATCACCAGCATCGGCGCCTCCGGCCGCCGCTCCAGCACATGATCGACCGCACACGCCAGTACGTCCGCCCGCATCACCATCCCCGCCCCGCCACCGGCCGGCGTATCGTCGACCGAACGGTGCCTGTCGGTCGCGAAATCGCGGATTTGAACGGTGTCCAATGACCAGGTCCGCTCCCTCAGTGCTCGGCCGGCGAGGCTCTGGCCGAGCGGGCCCGGAAACATTTCCGGATAAAGCGTCAGAACGGTTGCTGCCCAACTCATGGCCTTGCCCAGTTTTCAATCCTCAATCCCGACACATCGGCGAAGTCCCGTTCGTTATTGGTGACGAACGTAAGATCGAGGGCTTTGGCATGGGCAGCGATCAACCGATCGAAGGTGCCTCGCTTGAAAGGTATTAAAGCATAGGCTCGCGCTGCGGCGGCATCAAACGGCAATACATTCACCACCCTGAAAATCGCCTCCGCCTGAGCGACCTTTACCGGATTCCCTTCCGGCACTTTGCGCATCACTTCGCCGTAAGCGATAGCGGAGGTCACTACTTCGCCGGGACGACAAGCTTCAACTCGCTCACGCGCCTCCCGCGAAACCCCCTCCATCAAATAGATGCAAATATTCGCGTCGAGCAGAAAAAGCGGGTCAGTCACGCTTCAGAAGCTTTCCTTCCCAGTCCAGCTCGCGCGGCTCCATGATCCGTTCTTCAGGAGTGAGCGGCTTCAGCCAAGGACAGGAGCCGTAGATGCCCGTCAGGTCGATCCTGTCCGGCTTCTCTACGGGTTCCAGCACATATTTGCCCTGCTCCTCGCGCACGCGCATTTCCGTTCCCGCCTCGATGCCGAGCGCCTTCGGCAGCCGCACGGCGACCGAATTGCCCGACTTGAACGTTCTGGTCGTCTTCGCCATCGAAGCCTCCGTATATACAAGATGTATATACATGTACGGCCCCTCCCATTCAATAGCGGGAACAAGGCGGCGCGGCCTTCGCTATGCGCCGCATGAGCGAATCCAATTTCGACTGCCTCGTCATCGGCGGCGGGCCCGCCGGCCTCACGGCGGCGATCTATCTCGCCCGCTTTCATCTCCGGGTGAAGGTGCTGGACGCGGGAAAGAGCCGGGCGAGCCTCATTCCCTGCACCCGCAACCATTCGGGATTCCCCGACGGCATATCGGGCGAGGAGTTGATCCGGCGGATGAAGGCCCAAACCCAGAAATACGGCGTCTCCATCGAAAACGGACGGGTGACGCGGCTCGACCCGGCCGACGGCGGCTTCGAGGCCCATTGGGGCGGTGGCCGGCTGACCGCCCGCGCGGTCCTGATCGCGACCGGGGTCAGCAATCGACGGCCGCCGATGGACGAGGCTTTGCACGACGAAGCGCTCGCCCGCGGTCTGATCCGTTATTGTCCGATCTGCGACGGCTACGAGGTGACAGACAAGAAAGTGGGCGTGATCGGAGACGACAGCCACGGCGTTGCCGAGGCGATCTTCCTGCGCGGCTACACAAAGGAGGTGACGCTGATCGCACCCGACACGGCGATGAGCCTGCGGCAGAAGGATTATGAGAAGCTTGCCGAGCTGGGCATCCAGGCGGTGGACGGGCCGTGCCAGGCGGTGGCGATCGACGGCAAATGCATCGTCGTCGATACGGCCGAGGGGCGCCACGTCTTCGACAGCGTCTATCCGGCGCTCGGCTCGGACACGCATTCCGATCTCGCCGAGATGGTCGGCGCCGATCTGAACGAGACGGATTGCATCCTCGTAGACTCGCACCAGCGGACTTCCGTGACGGGACTCTATGCGGCGGGAGACGTCGTCATCGGGCTCGACCAGATCAGCCACGCAATGGGCGAAGGCGGGGTCGCGGCGACGACGATCCGAAACGACCTCGCGAAGCGCCGGCCGCTGATTCGCTAGGCCAGGAAAAGCGGATCGACGACGATCCTGCCCTCCGCAAGGTCGGCGATCCCCTCGCGGAATGGGACCATGGACCGTTTACCGTCCGGCTTCTCGATCTCGAGGATATCGCCGGCGCCGAAATTCTCGATGGCCACCACCGTGCCGAGCGCGGCGCCGTCGCGGCTCTCGCAGGGAAGACCGATCATGTCGGCATGATAATATTCGCCCTCCTCCAGCGGCGGGAGGGCATCGCGGGAGACGGTCACGAGCCGGCCGCGCAGGGCTTCGGCGGCGGTCCGGTCGGTGATTTCCGCGAAGCGGGCGATGGGCGCGCCACCGCCCGCCTTCACGGATTTCAGGGTCAGCGTCCGGTCGCCGACCTGGATGCTTTTGTGACGCGCGACGCTTTCGGCACTTTGCGCGAACAGCTTCAGCCGTACCTCGCCGCCGATGCCGTGGGCACCGATCACGGCGGCGAGGGTGACGGTGTCGGCCAAGGCTTATTGCGCCTTTTCGGCACCTTCGGCCGGAGCGTCCTCGGGAGCGCCTTCGGCCGGTTCGGACGTCGACTCGCCCTCATTGGCGGCCTCGTCGGCCGGGGCGGCTTCGGCCTCGGCGGCGGGGGCCTCTTCCGCGGCGGGAGCGGCTTCGGCCTGGGCGGCGGGGGCCTCTTCCGCGGCAGCTTCCTCGGCGGGAGCGGCTTCGGCCTCGGCGGGAGCCTCCTCGGCTACCGGCGTGGCCTCTTCCCCGGCCTCGGCGACGACCTCTACCGTCTCTTCCTCGGCGGCGGGCTCTTCAGCCGGAGCGGCGGCCGCGGCAGCGGCAGCCTCGGCGGCTTCGGTTTCCTTGGTGGCACGCTCCTCGGCGCGCTCCTTGGCCTTCTCGCCCGGCTCGCCCTTCTTGGGGTTGGAACGCGCGGCGCGCTCCAGCAGGCCGGCGGCGTCGAGGAAGCGATGGACGCGATCCGACGGCTTGGCGCCGACGGACAGCCAATGTTTGGCGCGCTCGGTGTCGAGCTTCACGCGCTCTTCGCTGTCCCTGGGCAGCAGCGGATTGTAGCTGCCGATGCGCTCGATGAACTTGCCGTCGCGCGAATTGCGCGAGTCGGTGACGACGATCTTGTAATAAGGACGCTTCTTCGCGCCACCCCGGGCGAGACGGATTGCAACTGCCATTTGTTTCTTCCTTTCTTGATAGTTCAGTCCGTCATCCCGGCGAAGGCCGGGATCTCCCTTCTTCATCTCCAGAAGGGAAAGGGAGATTCCAGCTTTCGCTGGAATGACGGGGTGGTTTCACTCATTTCTTCATGAATTTGTCGAAGCCGGGCGGAAGGTTGAAGGGCTGCGCCCCGCTTCCCCCCGGAAGACCGGGAAGGCCGGTCGGGGGCGCTCCCGCGCCGCCGCCGAGCCCGCCCATCATTCCGCCAAGGCCGCCGCCCCCGCCGCCGCCGCCGAACAGCGCGCCGAGCTTGCCGAGGCCGCCCATCTTCCTGATCTTCTTCATGGCCGTGGCCATTTCCTGGTGCATCTTCAGCAACCGGTTGACCTCCTGAACGGTGGTGCCGGATCCCTTGGCAACGCGTATCTTGCGCTTGGCGTTCAACAATTCCGGCTTCGAACGCTCCCTGGGCGTCATCGAGCCGATGATCGCATCGAGGCGCGGGAGCGTCTTGTCGTCCTGCGCCGCCTGGGCCGCGCCGGCCATCTTCTTCATCCCCGGAAGCATTCCCGCCAGCGCGCCGAGCCCGCCCATGCGCTGCATCTGCATCAACTGGTTGCGAAGGTCGTTCAAATCGAACTGGCCCTTCGCCATCTTCCGGGCGAGCGCTTCGGCCTCCTCGACCTGGATCGTCTCGCTGGCGCGCTCGACCAGGCTGACGACGTCGCCCATGCCAAGGATGCGACCGGCGATGCGCTGGGGATGGAAGGACTCGAGCTTGTCGATGCCTTCCCCGACGCCGGCGAACTTGATCGGCTTGCCGGTAACGGCGCGCATCGAAAGCGCCGCGCCGCCGCGGGCGTCGCCATCCAGACGCGTGAGGACGACGCCGGTGAGGTCGACCTGTTCGGAAAAGCTCTTGGCGACGTTGACGGCGTCCTGGCCGGTCAGCGCGTCCACGACGAGCAGGATTTCGGCGGGACTCGAGACCTCGGCGACCGCCTTCATTTCCTCCATCAGCGCCTGATCGACGTGAAGGCGGCCAGCGGTGTCGAGCAGGACGACGTCGAAGCCCTGCAGCTTGGCCGACTGCAACGCGCGGCGCGCGATCTCGACGGGCTGCTGGCCGGGCACGATCGGAAGCGTCGCGACCTTCGCCTGGGTGCCGAGCACCGCCAGCTGCTCCTGCGCGGCCGGGCGGGCGACGTCCAGCGACGCCATCATCACCCTCTTGCGGCCCTTTTCGGTCAGGCGCCTGGCGATCTTGGCGGTGGTGGTGGTCTTGCCGGACCCCTGAAGGCCGACCATCATCACAACGGCCGGCGGCGTGACTTCGAGGTCGAGGTCGGACGCATCGGCGCCGAGCATCTCGACCAGGGCGTCGTGGACGATCTTGACGACCTGCTGGCCGGGCGTGACCGATTTCAGAACCTGCTGGCCGACCGCCTGCTCGGTCGCCTTGTCGACGAATTCGCGGACGACGGGGAGCGCGACATCGGCTTCCAGCAGGGCGATCCGGACCTCGCGCATCGCCGCGCGGACGTCGGCCTCGCTCAGCGCTCCGCGGCCGCGAAGGCGGTCGAACACCCCGCTCAGGCGATCGCTCAGACTGTCGAACATTCCGTCTTCCTTCCCTCGAGCGGCCCAACGCAAAAGCGCCGGCGGGCGAAAACTCGCCGGCCAGCGCGCGCCCTTGGACGCTCGATATGCACCTATTCCCGGAACAGGATGTGGGGCGCATAGCGGGAGAGGCGCGCGAAGGCAAGACGGCGCTCGCCGCGCTTAACCCCATTTTCACTCCGCCCGCCTAACCGGGAGGCTGGAAGCCGCGGAGACGATGGACGACAATGGCGAGCATGTTCTCGAAAGAGAGGCTGAGCCACGGCCGCGCCGGCGACGGCGATCTCATCATCATCGGCATCGCCGTGACCGCGCTGCTGACGCTGGCCGCTTTCGGCAATTATTATTTCGAGGCGCTGCGCGGGCAGCTCGTGCGGCTGGGCGCCGACAATAGCGGCATCGTCGTCGGCCTTCTTCTGCTCAACGTCGCGCTGACCATCTACGGCTGGCGCCGCTACCATGACGTGAAGCGGGAAATACTGGAACGCACCGCCGCCGAAGGCCGCGCGCGGACGCTCGCCTCCACCGATCCGCTCACCGGCTTCCTCAACCGCCGCGCGCTCGGCGGCGCCCTCGAAACCCTCATCATGGCCGCGGCCCGCAAGAAGCAGGCGGTGGCGATGATGATCATCGACCTAGACGGCTTCAAGACCATCAACGATGTCCATGGCCACCTCACTGGCGACAATCTGCTGCGCACCACCGCCGACGTCATCCTCAAGGCGCTGCCGCCCCATTCGGTCGGCGGCCGTCTGGGCGGCGACGAGTTCGCGGCCGCATTCCCGTTCGATCCCGAGATGGGCGCGGTCGTCGAGGGCATTGCGGGCCAGATCGTCGATCGCCTGGGCAGACCTTTCGACCTCGCCGGCGTCCATACCCACGTCACCGCCTCCGTCGGGATCGCGCGATCCGACGACGATTGCGGCGGCATCGACGCCCTGCTGCGCCGCGCCGACATCGCCATGCACGCGGCCAAGAAGCTGGGCCGAGGGCGGTCCGTCTGGTTCGACGGCAGCATGGAACGCGAGCTTCGCGCCCGAAACGCCGCCGAGGCCGGCCTCCGCCACGGCATCCCGCTCGGCGAGTTCGTCCCCTATTTTGAGCAGCAGATCGATCTCGCCAGCGGCAGCCTTCACGGCTTCGAGATGCTCGCTCGCTGGCGGCATCCGGAGAATGGAATTGTCACCCCCGACGAATTTATCGGCGTCGCCGAGGAATGCGGGCTGATCGGCGACCTGTCACTGTCGGTGATGCGGCAGGCCTTCGAGGAAGCCAGGGGCTGGGATCCCCGGCTGATGCTGTCGGTCAACATCTCGCCCGCGCAACTCAAGGATCCCTGGCTCGCGCAGCGTATGCTGAAGCTGCTGGTCGAGACCGGCTTTCCCGCCGAGCGGCTCGAGGTCGAGATCACCGAAAGCTCGCTGTTCGAGAATCTCGGTCTCGCCCAGTCGATCGTCGGAAGCCTCAAGAATCAGGGCATCCGCCTCGCGCTCGACGATTTCGGCACCGGCTACTCCTCCCTCGCCCATCTTCGGGCGCTGCCCTTCGACCGGATCAAGATCGACCGCAGCTTCGTCTCGTCGATCAACGACAATCCGGAGAGCGCGGCGATCGTGAACGCGATCACCCGCCTCGCCGACAGCCTCAACCTGGCCGTGACGGCGGAGGGCATCGAGGACGAGCTGATCGAGGCGCGGCTGCGCGCGATCGGCAGCTACAAGGGCCAGGGCTGGAAGTTCGGGCGGCCGATGCCGGCCGACGCCGTGCGCCGGCTGCTGGCCGAACGCAACCTGCTGGCCGCCGGGCGGCAGGAGCCGCCGAGGAGACGGCTCAACAATCGGGATCGCACGCGCCGCTCCCGCTGATGCGCGGCCCGAAGGTGGACTTGGGCCCTGCCGCTCACTAGATCGCGCGCCATGCGGCGCTTTCATAAAATGCACGGCCTCGGCAACGATTTCGTCATCTTCGACGCCCGCGAGGAGCCGGTCGAGATGGACGGAGCGCGCGCGCGCGCCATCGCCGATCGCCGGACCGGCATAGGCTGCGACCAGCTGATCGTGATGGAGCCGTCGGCGCGGGCCGATTTCAGGATGCGCATCTTCAACGCCGACGGCGGCGAGGTCGAGGCCTGCGGCAACGCCGCGCGCTGCGTGGCGCTGCTCGCGGGCGGCGATGCCCGTATCGAGACGGCGGGCGGCATCATCACGGGGTCCGCGCAAGGCGGCGGAGCCAGGATCGACATGGGCGAGCCGCGCTTCGCCTGGGACGAAATACCCCTTGGCTATGCGATGGACACGGCGGCGATGCCGGTCGGATGGGAATATCTCCAGCAGCCCGCCGCGATCAATGTCGGCAATCCTCATATCGTCTTCTTCGTCGAGGATAGCGGGGCGGTCGAGCTGGAGCGACTGGGGCCGCTGATCGAACGGGATCCGCTTTTTCCCGACCGGGTCAATGTCGGCGTCGCTTCGATGGAGGACGGCGCGATTAGGCTCCGCGTCTGGGAACGGGGCGCGGGCCTCACTCTGGCCTGCGGCACCGGCGCCTGCGCGGCCGCCGTCGCGGGCATAAGGCGGGGCTTGGTGGCGAGCCCGGTCGAGGTGCGGCTGCCCGGCGGCGCGCTGACGATAGAATGGAAGGCCGGAACTCCCATCCGCATGAGCGGCCCGGCCACCCATGTCTTCAACGGCGAGATCGATCTGGCGGCGCTCGCATGAGCGTGGAGGTCGTCTCGATGGGCTGCCGCCTCAACGCCGCGGAAAGCGAGGCGATACGCCTGCTCGCCGCTGAGGAGGACGATCTCATCGTCGTCAACAGCTGTGCCGTCACCAACGAAGCCATGCGCCAGGCGCGTCAGGCGATCCGCAAGGCCAAGCGCGCCCGGCCCGAGGCGCGGGTGATCGTGACCGGCTGCGCCGCGCAGGTGGAGCCGGAGACTTTCGCCAGGATGCCGGAGGTGACGCGCGTGCTGGGGAACAGGGAGAAATTCGACCCCGCCTCGTTCGACTTTTTGCTTCCTGGACAGGCAAAAATCCAGGTTTCCGACATCATGGCGGTTCGCGATACCGCCCCGCATCTCGCCACCGCCTTCGCCGAGCATACGCGGGCGTTCGTCGAGGTGCAGAATGGCTGCGACCATCGCTGCACCTTTTGCATCATCCCTTTTGGGCGCGGGAACAGCCGGTCGGTTCCGGCCGGACTGGTCGTCGATCGGATCAAGGCGCTGGCCGACGAGGGTTATCGGGAAGTCGTGCTGACCGGCGTCGACGTCACCAGCTACGGTCCCGATCTGCCGGGCAGCCCGACCCTCGGCCAGTTGGTGGAACGCATCTTCCGCCACGTTCCCGCCCTCCCCCGCCTGCGCCTCTCGTCGCTCGACAGCGTCGAGATAGACGAGCGGCTGGAGGAGTTGATCTGCCATGAGCCGCGCTTCATGCCGCACCTCCATATGAGCTTTCAATCGGGCGACGACATGATCCTCAAGCGGATGAAGCGGCGCCACAGCCGGGCGCAGGCGATCGAGACCGTCGCGCGGCTCAAGGCGAGGCGGCCGGACATTGCGATCGGCGCCGATCTCATCGCCGGGTTCCCGACCGAAACCAACGAAATGGCCGAAAACAGCCTGCGCCTGATCGACGAGTGTGACATCGTCATGGGCCACATCTTCCCTTATTCGCCGAAGGAAGGCACTCCGGCGGCACACATGCCGCAAGTGGGCCAGACGCTGGTCAAGGAACGTGCGAGAAAGCTCCGCTCGGCGACGGCGCGGCGCAAGGCTTTGTGGTTGCAGGGGCTCGTGGGGACGGAACAGAAGGTGCTGATCGAGCGGAGCGGGGATCGAGGACATGCGGAGAATTTCGCCCCTGTCCATCTTCGTCATTCCGGCGAAAGCGGCCATGACGCGGTTGGGCGGATTTTGAGGACCAGAATCATCGGAATAGAAAATGGCACGCCGATCGGAGAAGCGGTTTGAGCGAGAGTCCCTGGCTTGAGCGGCTGCGCGGCGGGTTCAAGAAGACATCGGATCGGCTGGGAGACAATCTCAGCGGCCTCTTCACCAAGTCCGCGCTGGACGAGGAAGTGCTCGACGAGATCGAGGAAGCGCTGATCGCGTCCGATCTAGGCCCGGCGACCGCCGCCAAGGTGCGCGACAGGCTGGCGCGCGAGCGGTTTGAGCGCGGTCTTTCCGAGGCCGGTGTTCGCGAAATCGTGGCGGAGGAGCTGGCCAAAATTCTGGCCCCCGTCGCGGTGCCGCTGGAGATCGATGCCTTCCCGCGGCCGCAGGTTATCCTGGTCGTCGGCGTCAACGGTTCCGGCAAGACGACCACCATCGCCAAGCTCGCCCACCTTTTCCTCGAACAGGATTACGGCGTTCTCCTCGCCGCCGGCGATACGTTCCGCGCCGCTGCGATCGGCCAGCTCAAAATCTGGGCGGACCGGATCGGCGTGCCGATCATCACCGGCCCGGAAGGCGGCGATCCTTCCGCCGTCGTTTTCGACGGCGTGAAGAAGGCGACGGCGGAAGGGATCGACGTGCTGATCGTCGATACCGCCGGCCGCCTGCAGAACAAGAAGGCTTTGATGGACGAGCTCGCCAAGATCAGGCGCGTGCTCGGACGGCTCAACCCGGCGGCGCCGCATGACGTGGTACTCGTGCTCGACGCGACGACGGGCCAGAATGCGCTCAGTCAGATCGAGGTATTCAAGGAAGTATCGGGCGTGACCGGTCTCGTCATGACCAAGCTCGACGGCACCGCGCGCGGCGGGGTCCTCGTCGCCGCCGCCGAACGACATGGCCTCCCCATCCACGCCATCGGCGTCGGCGAGGGCATGGACGACCTCCGCCCGTTCGAAGCGGATGAAGCCGCCCGCGCGATCGCCGGCGTACCGAAAGAAAGTGAAGCATGACCGACGCCGCCAAACCGAAGCCGCATGGCGGCCTCAGCTTCGCGCTCGATTTCGGGCCGCTGCTCGCCTTCTTCGTCGCCTACAAATTCACCGGAATCATCATGGGCACGGCGGTGTTCATGGCGGCGATCGTCGTGGCGCTCGTCGTCTCGGTGGCGGTGCTGAAGCGCGTTTCTCCGATGACCTGGATTTCGGCCGTTCTCGTGGTCGGCTTCGGAGGCCTCACCATCTACCTGAACGATCCGCGCTTCATCCAGCTCAAGCCGACGATCATCTATTCCGGTTTCGCTCTGCTGCTTTTCGCCGGCCTCGCGGCCCGAAAGCCGTTGCTCCGCTACGTGTTCGGGCCGATCTTCGAGGGATTGAACGAGGCCGGATGGCTCAAGCTGTCGCGCAACTGGGCGATCTTCTTCGCCGCCATGGCCGTCGTCAACGAGGGTCTGCGCGCCTGGCTGTCCTTCGATGCCTGGCTGACGGTGAAGGTGTGGGGTGTCACGATCCTGTCCATGGCTTTCGCTTTGGCCAACATACCGATGCTGCTGCGCCACGGCTTCAGCGTCGCCGAAGTCAAGGAAGAGCCGCCGATCCCGCCGCAGGGTTGAGCGCGATTTCGAGGGGAAAGAACCAGATGCCGCCCGTCGTTTCCATATCCCACCTCGCCAAGCGCTACGCCTCCGGGCTGGAGGCCTTGAAGGACGTCAGCCTCGACATCCGCAAAGGCGAGATATTCGCTTTGCTCGGGCCGAACGGCGCCGGCAAGACGACGCTCATCAGCATCGTCTGCGGCATCGTCACTCCGACCAGCGGCAGCGTGATCGCCGACGGGCACGACATCCAGAGCGAGTATAAGCAGGCGCGCTCCAAGATCGGCCTGGTTCCCCAGGAGCTTACCACCGATGCCTTTGAAACGGTGTGGGCGACGGTCACCTTCAGCCGCGGGCTTTTCGGGCTGCCGCCCAATCCCGCTTATATCGAGAAGCTGCTGAGGGATCTGTCGCTATGGGACAAGCGCAAGTCCAAGATCATCGAATTGTCGGGCGGCATGAAGCGCCGGGTGATGATCGCCAAGGCGCTCTCCCACGAACCGCGCATCCTGTTTCTCGACGAGCCCACGGCCGGCGTCGACGTCGAGCTTCGCCGCGACATGTGGGAGCTGGTCCGGAGGCTTCGGGATACCGGCGTCACCATCATCCTCACGACCCATTATATCGACGAGGCCGAGGAGATGGCCGACCGGGTGGGGGTCATCAGCCGGGGCGAACTGATCCTGGTCGAACAGAAAGCCGACCTGATGAAAAAGCTGGGGAAGAAGCAGCTTACGCTCAACCTTTCGGAACCGATGGCGCAAGTCCCGCCGGAATTGGGCGAGTGGCGGCTCGCGCTCAAGGCCGATGGGAACGAGCTTGAATATGTTTTCGATACCAATGACGAGCGAACCGGGGTGCCGTCCCTCCTCCGGCGGATGAGCGACCTCGGCATCGGCTTCAAGGATCTCCACACCCGGCAAAGCTCGCTCGAGGAGATTTTCGTCAGCCTGGTCAGCGAGTCCAGGGAGGCGGCACGATGAGCGCAGGCGGCTTCAACGGCCACGGCGTCTGGGCCGTCTACCGCTTCGAGATGGCGCGGGCGCTTCGCACGTGGTTGCAGAGCGTGGTGACGCCGGTCATCACCACGTCGCTCTATTTCATCGTGTTCGGCGCCGCCATCGGGTCGCGGATGACCGAGATCGGCGGCGTGGATTACGGCGCATTCATCGTGCCCGGCCTCATCATGCTGTCGCTGTTCACGCAGAGCATATTCAACGCGAGCTTCGGGATTTATTTTCCGAAATTCACCGGCACGATCTACGAGATTCTCTCCGCCCCCATCTCCACCCTGGAGATCGTGATCGCCTATGTCGGCGCGGCCGCGACCAAGTCGGTGGTGCTGGGCCTCATCATCCTGGCCACCGCGACCCTGTTCGTGCCGATCCAGGTCGTGCATCCCGTCTGGATGATCGCCTTCCTGCTGCTGATCGCGACCACGTTCAGCCTGTTCGGCTTCATCATCGGCATCTGGGCGAAGAGCTTCGAGCAATTGAACTTCATCCCGATGCTGATCGTCACCCCCCTCACCTTCCTGGGCGGCGCCTTCTATTCGATCGACATGCTGCCCGAGCCGTGGCGGACGGTCACCCTGTTCAATCCGGTGGTCTATCTCATCAGCGGCTTCCGCTGGAGCTTCTACGGCACGTCGGACGTGGGCGTGGCCGTCAGCCTGGTGGCCACCCTCGGGTTCTTCTTCCTCTGCCTCGGCGCCGTCGCCTGGATCTTCAAGACCGGCTACCGGCTGAAGAGCTAGGTTTGCAGATATGCTTCCGTTCCCCGGCGAAAGCCGGGGTCCAGCGGCGCCGGCTGGCGACTGGGTCCCGGCTTTCGCCGGGACACAGCAGTATGCGGGTCCGCCTCAGCCCACCGCCTTGGCGAAATGCCCGGCGACCTTCTCCCAATTCACCACGTCCCACCACGCCTTCAGATAGTCCGCCCGGCGATTGTTATACTTGAGATAATAAGCATGCTCCCAGACGTCGTTGCCGAGGATGGGAACGCCTTTCACGGGTGCGTCATCCATCAGCGGATTGTCCTGATTGGGCGTGGCGGTCACCTGAAGCTCGCCCGACGGGTTGACGATCAGCCACACCCAGCCCGAGCCGAACTGGCCGACCCCGGCCTCGTTGAACTTGGTCTTGAGCGCGTCGAACGACCCGAAGGCCTGATCGATCGTCTCGGCCAGGCGGCCCGAAGGCCCGCCCCCGCTTGGACCCATGATCTCCCAGAAGAAGCTGTGATTCCAATGGCCGCCGCCATTGTTGCGCACCTTCTTTGACGCCGACGAGATGCCGGCGAGAATCTCCTCCAGGCTCTTTCCTTCGAGCCCTTCCTCCGTGACGCCTTCGTTCAGTTTGTCCACATAAGCCTGATGGTGCTTGTCGTGATGGAGCTGCATCGTCTGCGCGTCTATGACGGGCTCCAGCGCGTCGAAGGCGTAAGGCAGATCGGGAAGCGTGAAGGCCATGGCGTGTTTCTCCTGTGCTGGGGTCATACCCGCCTAACGCGGTCGCCGCGCGAATGGGCAAATATTTTTCGATCAGCCGCGCCCAGGGACTCGATCAGGCGGCGGAGCCTTACTGGATCTCGTGGCGCTTCAGCGCATGGCGGAGCTGGTCGTAGCTCAGTTGAAGGGCGGCGGCGGCGGCGCGCTGGTTCCAGCGGCATTTCTCCAGGGCGGCCGTCAGGATCGCCTTTTCATATTCGGCGACGGCCAACCGGAAATCCGCGCAGCCTTCGGGATCGTAGGCCGCCGCGGACAGGGCGTCCGGAAGCGTCTCGGCGGGCGCCAGTATCTCCATCGGCGGGGCTTTGAGGACGGCCGGGCGCCAGGGCGATTCGAACGGATCGAACACGACCTCGTCGACCGGACGCTCCGGATCCTCCCAGCGATAGACGGCGCGCTCGACCACATTGCGCAGCTCGCGGACATTGCCGGGCCAGTCGTAGGCGAGGAGCTTCGCCGCGGCGGCGGCACTGAAGTCCGGCCAGCGATTCCATTCCAGTTCCAACGCCATGCGGCGGGCGAAATGGTCGGCGAGAATCGGGATGTCGCTGGTGCGATGGCGGAGCGGCGGCAGGGTTATGACCTCGAAGGACAGGCGGTCGAGAAGGTCGGCGCGAAAACGCCCCTCCTCCACCGCCTTGGGCAGATGCTCGTTGGTCGCCGCCACGATCCGGGCGTCGATCTTGAGCGGCCGGTTGGAACCGATCCGCGTCACCTCGCCATATTCCACCGCGCGCAGCAGCCTGTCCTGCGCCGGGCTCGACAGGGTTCCCAGTTCGTCCAGGAACAGGGTGCCGCCGTCCGCTTCCTCGAAACGCCCCGGACGAGCCTTGGTGGCGCCGGTGAAGGCGCCGGCCTCATGGCCGAACAATTCGGCCTCGATCAGGGTTTCCGGTAGCGCCGCGCAGTTCATGATGACCAGGGGCCCGTCCCAGCGCGACGAGAGGCGGTGAAGCCGCTCTGCGACCAGTTCCTTGCCGGTGCCGCGTTCCCCGATCACCAGCACCGGACGGTCGAGCGGCGCGGCGCGACTCGCCCGCTCGATCGCATCGAGAAAGGATGAGGACTGGCCCACCATCTGAGTATTGCGTTCCATTCCCAATGTTTGGGGCCACGCACCATGTTTTGGCAAGAGGAAAGTGGCTCAGCAGCGCCTGACCGGACGTCATTTCCTTGGATTTCCGCCGTTCCCGCAGTTTGGCATACCTCTTGTAAAGAAGAGAACATCATCGCCGGAACAAGGCGAAACGGAAACTCAATTCAGGGAGCAGCATCATGTTCAACATCGACACCGCCGACCTTCAGCGCGTCGTCACCGCCATCGTCGGAGCCCTCGTCCTCAGCACCGCCTGCGTCGGCGCGGCCGTCGTTCCGGCCCGCGCGGCCGAGACGGCGCCGGTCCAGGCCGCCCAGGTTCAGCTTTCGGATGAGCTTCGCGCCTGATCAATGCTATGACGATCCGCGCACCTGGCGTCACACCAAGGAGTTTTTAATCAGATGGGCATCTTTTCACGGACCCGCGACATCGTCGCCGCCAACTTCACCGACCTTCTCGACAAGGCGGAGGACCCGGCGAAGATGATCCGCATGATCATCATGGAGATGGAAGAGACTTTGGTCGAAGTCCGCGCCTCCGCCGCCCGCACCATCGCGGACCAGAAGGAAATGCGCCGGCAGATCGCCAAGCTCGACAAGCTCCAGGAGAGTTGGACCGAGAAGGCCGAGCTCGCCCTCTCCAAGGACCGCGAGGATCTCGCCAAGGCCGCGTTGGTCGAAAAGCAGAAGGCCGGCGACCTCGCCGACAGTTTGAAGGCCGAGATCACGGTGCTCGACGACGCGCTTCGCGCCTCCGAAGGTGATATCCACAAGCTGCAGACCAAGCTGCGCGAGGCTCGCACCCGCCAGAACGCGATCACCAGCCGGCTCGAAAGCGCCCACAACCGCGTCCGCATGCGCGAAATGTATGCCGGCCCCAAGGTCGACGAAGCCTTTTCGCGCTTCGACGTGCTGGAGCGCCGGGTCGATTATGCCGAAGGCCATGCCGACGCCCTGAGCCTCGGCGCGCCGCCCAAGAGCCTCGATGAGGAGATCGCCGAGCTGCGCAGTTCGGAGAAGGTCGAGGCCGAGCTCGAGGCGATGAAGGCCGCCCGCGACACCAGCGCGAAGAAGGAGGGCTGATCGCCATGGAAGAGGTGCTCATTCCGGTCATCGCCATCACGACCCTCTTTCTGGGCCTGCCGTGGCTGATCTTTCACTACATCACCCGTTGGAAAAGCGCCGCGACGCTCACCTCCGAGGATGAGAAGCTGCTCGACGACCTGCACGAAACCGCGCGCAGGCTCGACGACCGGCTGGCGACGATCGAGCGCATCATGACCGCCGAGAATCCGGCATGGCGCCAGATCACCGCGGATCCCGCCGACATCGGCATCCATGACCTTCATACGACCCGGAGGATCAACCAATGAACGCTCCCCGCCGCACCAAATTCTATCTCGACAAGCAGAATAAGAAGTGGCTGGGCGTCTGTTCGGGAATCGCCGATTATACCGGGCTCGACGTGACCCTGGTCCGGATCGGGCTGGTCGTGCTGACCTTGCTCGGCGGCTTCCCCTGGACCCTGATCGCTTATTGGGTTGCCGCCTGGATGGCGCCGGTGAAGCCGCACGAGCTTTATGGCCAGGACCTCGAGGAAGCGAAATTCTGGCAGGGCGTGCGCGCCAACCCGACCCGCACGGCGCGCGACGTTCGCTCGCGCTTCCGCGACATCGATCGCCGGCTGGCCGACGTCGAGACCTATGTCACCAGCTCGAACAGCAGGCTGGCGCAGGAAATCGAACAGCTTCGCTGAGAGCGAAAATAGGGGAAAAGAAGATGTCCTGGGGAAGTCCGGCTTTCGTAATCGCCATCATCGCCATGTCCTATGCGGCCTGGCTGATCACCAGCTGGATCCGCGCCAAGCACGGCTATCCCATCGAGAATGAGTGGGGTGGAATGACCGAGAAGAGCGACGGCCCCGACGCGAAGCGCCAGATCGAGCTTCTGTCGAAGGAGAATGACGGGCTGAAGGGCCAGGTCAGCCGGCTTGAGGAGCGCCTCTCTGTGCTGGAGCGCATCGCCACCGATCCGGCCGAGCGCACCGCCCGCGAAATCGAGAAGCTGCGCTGAGGCGCGCGCAAGGGGAGCGAACATAATGGAAGACTGGGTATTGTTTTTCGTGGTCGTGGTTGGCGTGCCCGTAATCGCGGGGGTTGCCAGCGACATCTTCAAGCGCTGGACCGCCCTGAAGGAGAAGCAGCTCGATCACGCCGCCGTCCTCGCGGCCGACAAGGCGGTGACGCAGGCGAGCCATATCGAGCGGCTGGAGCAGCGCGTGCGGGTGCTGGAGCGCATCGCCACCGACAAGGGCGCCGAGCTTACCGCCGAGATCGAGACTCTGCGCGACGCGCCGCGCATCAACTAGACGGGAGAGAAATGATGTTCCCATTCGCTGATTTCGCACCGGTCGCCGCTTTGGTCGGCTTCGCCGCCGTCGCCGGCTGGGTGTTCACCACATGGCTCCGCGTCAAGAACGGTTATCCGCTCGACGGCGCCTGGGGCCAGGCCGTCTACCCTAAGACCAGCGATGAATCGGTCGAGCGGATCAAGCTGCTCAGCTCCGAAAACGCGCAGCTGCGCGCCGAGCTGGGCGCGATCAAGGACCGGCTCGCGACCGTCGAGAGGATCGTCACCGACGACAGCCATCGCCTGACGCAGGAAATCGAAAGCCTGCGTGGACCGACCAACTGAAGCGACAGATCAAGACAGGGAGAGAATGATGGGTCCGTTCGAGATGGTGGTGGGGATCGTCCTCATCGTTACCGTGGGACAGATATTGCGGGCGCGCTACAAAACGAGGGGGACCCAGCTTCGGCTCGCCGACGACCCCGACGCGCAGCGGATGCGCGACGAGATCAAGACGCTGCGCGACCGCGTGGCCGTGCTCGAGCGGATCGCCACCGACAAGGAGCACAGCCTCGAACGCGAGATCGAGCTGCTGCGGGACCGCTGAAGGAGGAAGCCATGGCCGATCCTGCCGCCATGCTGACATTGATCACCGCCGGAACCGCCGGCATCTCCATCACCAGCGCCGCGGCTTTGAGGGGTTGGAATGGCTGGCTGGATCTGAAGCGGATGGAACTCGCCGGACCGGACCGGAAAGCGAGCCCGCCCTCCCCCGCCGCGCGCATCGAAATGGCCGACCTCAAGGAGCGGGTACGCAAGCTGGAGGCGATCGCCGAAGGGATCGACACCTAGGCTCCCCCCGTCATTCCAGCGCAAGCTGGAATCTCCCTTCCTTGAGAAGCAAAGGGATTCCAGCTTTCGCTGGAATGACGCGCTGTTCCCCGAATCTCTGGTGACGAACCGGGGCGGCCCCACTATCTCGTGCGCATGGCCGCCCTCACCGACATTTTCGCCGATTACGAGCTTCTCGAAGCGGACGATCGCTACCGGCTGCTGATCGACCTCGGCCGCGGGCTGGAGCCGATGCCCGACGCCCTCAAGACCGATGCGACCCTGGTCCGAGGCTGTTCGGCAGCGGTGTGGCTCTATCCGGTCGAGCGGGACGACGGCACGCTCCACTTCCTCGCCGACAGCAATGCCGCGATCACCAAGGGCATCGTCGCCCTGGTGCTGCTCGCGGTGCAGGACCGCCGGGCGGAGGAGATAGTTGCGACCGATATCGAGCGCGCCCTGGCCCCATTCGATCTCAGGAACCAGCTCAGCTCCAACCGCACGCAGGGCATTCCCAACATGATCTCCCTCATCCGCCGGACCGCCGAGCGGCTGAACGGATGAGCCCGCCCGACCTGAGCAAGATGAAGGGCTTCGATCCCAGGCTCTTCATGTCCTACGCGGACAAGGTGGGACATGGCGCCGCGGTGGGCATCGTCTATCACGACCATGGGCCGGACTGGGTGGAACTCGCCCTCCCTTATGAAGAGAAGCTGATCGGCGTCGCCGAGAGCGGCATCATCGCCTCGGGTCCGATCATCAGCCTGATGGATATGGCGACGAGCCTCGCCATCTGGGCCAAGCTCGATCGTTTCCGCCATCAGGCGACATTGGACATGCGGGTGGACTATCTGCGCCCGGCGACTCCGGGCCGCACGATCATCGGGCGCGGCGAATGCTATCGGGTGACGAAGAGCGTCGGCTTCACCCGCGGCCTCGCCCATGACGGCGATGCCGCCGATCCCGTCGCCCATGTCGCGGCGACCTTCATGTTCACGGACTGAGTTCCCCGCAATAGAGAGGAATCAAGGCGACAGCGCGCTTCGCCGTTCCTCGGCCTTGCGCAACACATCGTAAGCCGCCTGCACCGCCTGGAAACGGGTCGCGGCCTCCGCGCCGGGCGCGACGTCCGGATGGTTCGCCTTGGCCAGGCGGCGATAAGCGGACTTGATCTCCTCGAAATCGGGGTCGCCCTCGATCTCGAGTATATCGAGCGCCCGCATCTCGTCGCGGCTGCGGCTGCCGTCGCCGGAGCCACCCCAACCATAATGTTTGGCTTCCTGGAAACCCTTGGCATCGCGCCGCTCGTCCGCCTCGCGCGCCGCCGCTTCCTCGGCGGTCAGGCCCTCGAAATAATTCCAGTTTCGGTTGTACTCGGCGGCGTGGCGTTCGCAGAAATACCAGCGGTCGGGCTTGTTCGGCGCCTTGGGCGCGGGGCGGTCGCCGGGTTCGGTGCAGCCATGCCGGTCGCACAGCCGCACCTCGGTCGCCGCGCGATTGCCGCCATAGCCGCGCCAGCGCGGAAATCCCCAGTCGTTCGATCGTGTCGCCTTGGCCATAGGTGTCCATCTAGGCAGTGGCGCCCGGATTCTCCATGACTTTCGACGAAGATGATGTTGCTCGTGGCATGAAAGTTTAGCTATGGCTGTATTTTAGCGCTTGGAACGGCGAAATGAAAAGCTGGTGGAGCAATGCCGTGAGCCGCCGCGTGCTGTTGGGGGGCGGCGCGCTCGTCGGCGCGGCCCAGGCCGTTTACGGCATTCGGCCCAATCGACCGTCGCATCCATCGCCGCCGCCGGGCCACGGCAGCCACGACGGCATGATCACGCGCGGCGAAGTCGATAACGCCCGCAATGGGTTCGATCCCCATGACATTCTCACCGACTGGGATGTCGGCACGGTCTCGTCATTGCCCGACGGGCGGACGTTGCGGGAGTTCGACATTGTCGCCGAGGACAAGGAGATCGAGATCGCGCCCGGCGTGATATTTCCGGCCTGGACCTATAATGGACGGGTTCCCGGGCCGAGCTTGCGGGCCACGGAAGGGGAACGGCTCCGGATACGATTCCGCAATTATGGTTCGCATCCGCATTCGATTCATTTCCACGGCATCCATTCGGCCCGAATGGACGGCGTTCCCGGCGCTGGAAACGTGCTGCCGGGCGGCGAGTTCATCTACGAGTTCGACGCCCTGCCCTTCGGCTGCCACCTCTATCACTGCCATTCGGTGCCGCTGAAACGGCACATCCACAAGGGCCTGTACGGCGCCTTCATCATCGACCCCGATCCGGCCCGCCGCGCCGAGCATCAGGCGGCGGCCCGGTCGCGCGTCCTGGGCTCCCCCGAAAACGCCACCTGGCAGGAAATTGTCATGGTGATGAACGCGTTCGACACCAATTTCGACGAGGAGAATGAGGTCTACGCCGTCAACACCGTCGCCCACGCTTATGCGAAGCGGCCGATCGTGATCGACCGGGCGCGGCCGGTGCGCCTCTACCTCATCAACATGACCGAGTTCGATCCGATCAACTCATTCCATCTCCACGCCAATTTCTTCGACTATTACGACCATGGGACGACGCTGACCCCGACGCTCAAGACGGTCGATACGATCATGCAATGCCAGGGACAGCGAGGCATATTGGAGTTCAGCTTCGCCGAGCACGAGCCCGGCCTCTATATGTTTCACGCCCACCAGTCGGAATTCGCCGAGCTCGGTTGGATGAGCATGTTCGAGGTCCGGGGGTGAGCCGGGCGCTGCTTTGGGCGCTGCTGCCGCTGCTCCTGATCGTCGCGGTCGCCGCAGCGTTTTTGGCGAGCGACCCGCTCGGCCCCTTTACCGGCTCCGCTCCCCCCGTCGAAGAGCTCACCATCGAACGCACCATCCTCGACGAGCGGGGGATCAGCGTCCGCATCCGCGCCGGCGGCTCGGAGCCGATGACGATCGCCCAGGTCCAGGTCGATGGCGCCTACTGGACCTTCGACCAGGATCCCGTCGGTGCCCTTGATCGCATGGACGCGGCATGGCTCACCATCCCCTATCCCTGGGTGTCCGGGGAGGCGCACCATCTCTCCTTCGTCACAAACACCGGCATGCTGTTCGATCACAGGATCGACGTCGCGGTGGCGACGCCCGCCATGACCAGCGACCGGCTCGGCTTCTACGCCCTCATAGGCCTGTTCGTGGGCGTGGTGCCGATTGCGCTCGGCATGCTATTCTATCCAGCGCTGCGGGCCGGCGGTGCCGGCGCCTTCCAGTTCGCGCTGGCCCTGACGATCGGTCTGCTCGCCTTCCTGTTCGTCGATACTTTGGCGGAAGGGCTTGAATTTGCGAGCGCCGCGGCGCCCCAGTTCCAGGGGTCCGCTCTGGTCTGGCTGCCGGCCGCGCTGACCTTCGCGGCGCTGATAATGATCGGCCGTAGGGGCGGGGCGCTGAGCGGCGTCGCGCTGGCGACGTCGATCGCGTTCGGGATCGGCGTCCACAATCTGGGCGAGGGACTGGCGATCGGCGCCGCCTTCGCGACCGGCGCGGCGGCGCTCGGCTCGTTCCTGGTGATCGGCTTCACCTTGCACAACATTACCGAAGGGATCGGCATCGCCGCGCCGATGATGTCTGAGCGGCCGCGCCTGCGAATATTCGTCGGGCTCGCCGCGCTGGCCGGGCTGCCCGCGGTACTTGGGATATGGATCGGCAGCTTCGCCTTTTCCCCGCATTGGGCCGCGCTCGCCCTGGGCATCGGCGCGGGCGCGATCCTGCAGGTGGTCGTCGAGGTCGGCGCCTATCTGATCCGCAAATCCCGTGAGCAGGACCGGAACTGGGCGACCGGCATGACGTTCGTTGGCGTCGCGCTAGGCATCCTCGTCATGTATGCGACCGCCTTCCTCGTCCAGGTCTGACGCGGGACCGATCCGGTTATCCCGACCCTTGACGGGCTCATTCGCTGTTCAGCCGCTCGGTCAGGCGGATGAACGCCGCCAGCGTCTGTTCGCTGACATGATGTTCGATGCCCTCGGCATCCGCTTCCGCGGTCATCTCGTCGATACCAAGCGCGCGCAGGAAGTCGTGCACCGCCCTGTGCCGCGAGCGCGAGGCCTCGGCGATGGCCTCTCCGCTCTCGGTCAGAAAGATCGAGCGGTAAGGCCTGGTCTGCACCAGACCGGCGCGCTGGAGCCGCTGAACGACCTTGGTCGCGGTCGCGTGCGACACTCCGATATTCTCGGCGAGGTCGGTCAACCGCGCTTCCCCCGTCGCCGCGATCAGGTCGCCGATCAGCTCGACATAATCTTCCGCCATCTCGGTCCGATGCGCCTCGCGCATACGCCGGAACGCGGCCGCCCGGCGTGCCGCTCCCTTCAGTTCCGCCATTGTGCCCCTTTCGCAGGACAGCCGATCCCTTGTCGGACGATCCGTATAGTCGCCTCTCGCGCCTTTCCAGAAAAGAAGTGCCAGAGGGTCTGTAAGCCGGGTTCTGTCCTCCTCCATAGCCTTGGCGACGGAGGATGTGCGGCCATTCCTCTAGGAGGCGGATTACTCCGCCCCTCAAGCAACCAACCCGGGCGACGAGCCAAGACAGGCCCATATGCCGCCCCTATTCGGTCTTGCTCCCGGTGGGGTTTACCTTGCCGCTTCCGTTGCCGGTCGCGCGGTGCGCTCTTACCGCACCCTTTCACTGTCACGTCACCGAAGTCTTGGGCCGAAGCCGACGCGACCTGCTTTCTGTTGCACTGTCCCTGGACCGAAAAACGAGTTTCCGGCCCGCCGGTAATTAGCCGGCACCGTTGTCTTGTGGAGCCCGGACTTTCCTCGCCCCGCTTATCGCGAGCCGCGGCCGCCCGACCCTCTGGCTCGGCCTATGTAGCCGCTCCCGCCAGGACGTTCAATCGCGGCCGAGCAGCAATCCCAGGAGGATCGCACGGCTTTCGCCGTCGATGATCCCGTCGACCAGTTCCGGGCGAAAGCGGCGCTGGAAGGCGATCGTCGCCGCTTCGGGATTGGCCACGTCGTAGCCGAAGCGTTCGAGCGCGAGCAGGAAGCCGGCGTCGGTCCAGTTGGGATCCATCAGATTGCGGGTGGGGCGCGGCAAGGCGAGGCCGAGCTTCGCCAGCCGCTGCCATTCGAACAATTCGCCGGGATCGCGCTTGCGGTCGGGCGCTATGTCCGAATGGCCGACGACGTTGGCGGGGGGGATGGAGTGGCGCCGAACGATGCCGGCGACGAGCGGAATCAGCGCATCCATCTGCTCTTCGGGAAAGGGGCGATAGCCATATTCGTGGCCGGGATTGACGATTTCGATCCCGATACTGGCCGAATTCACGTCGCGGACTCCGCGCCAGTGGGAGCGGCCGGCGTGCCAGGCGCGCTTTTCTTCATCGACCATCCGCAGCACCTGCCCGTCCTCGGCGACGAGATAATGGGCGGATACCTTCGCGTCGGGGTCGGTCAGCCGCGCGATGGCCGAGGCGGCATCCGTCATGCCCGTATAATGGAGGACCAGCATGGTCACCGGCAGCTCGCGCTCGTCGAAATTGGGCGAGGGACAGTCGATGATCGCGCTCATGGGATCAGTAGCGCGCGAAAATGCCGCGCGCGTCAAGAGCGATCGGGTCAGCCGAGGACCGAGCGACGCGACGGCGGGACCAGGCTTTCGTCGCGGCGCATGTAGAGACCCCTGTGATCGGGGTCGGATGCGAATTGCTCGGTCTGGCCGATCACGGTCTCCCCGGCGCCGAGCATCAGAATCGCGTCGGCAGCGCTCGCCGACGCCAGCTTGTCGAACACTTTCCTGCGCATTTCAGGCGAGAAATAGAGCAGGACGTTGCGGCAGAGAATGACGTCGAACTTCCCCGGCCGCGGCGGTGGCTCGGCCAGGCTATGCTGCTGGAAGCGCACCGAATCGCGTATGCGCGACGCGATGCGCCATTGCTGGCCCGGCTCTTCCTCGAACCAGCGGATCATCTGGAGAACCGGAAGGCCGCGCTGAACCTCGAACTGGGAGTAGAGGCCGGCACGGGCGCGATCGATCGCGCCGCGGGACACGTCGGTGCCGACGATGTCGATCTTCCAGCCCTGCCAGCGTATCTTGTCCTCGGCGAAGGCCATGGCCAGCGAATAGACTTCCTGACCCGTCGAGCAACCGGCGCACCAGATATTGAGCTTCTTCTCGGCCGAACGGGTGCGCTCCAGGCGGCGCAGGGCGCCGTTGAGCAGGAGGTCGAAGGGCGCGCGGTCGCGATAGAAATAGGTCTCGTTGTTGAGCAGCGCGTCGACGACTTCCTCGGCGAGACCGGGCTCCCGCCCGGCGACCAGGATCGCGATGAGCTGATCGAGGGTGGCGATGTCGCGCTCGCGCATAAGCGACTTGAGCGCGGTCTCGATCCGCCACCGGCGGCTGATCGTCAATTGCTGGCCGGTCCGCGTCTCGAGCAGGCCGGCGAGGATGCGGCTGGAGGCGTCGTTTACTTCCACGCCGCCCCCTGGGCGCGCGCGGCGACGCGCCGGGCGAGATCGGGGGGCGGCAGGATCGCCGCCGCCAGACCCGCCTCGGCGACCGTCCGAGGCATGCCCCAGACCGCGGAGGTGCGCTGATCCTGGACCAGCACGGCGCCGCCACTGTCGACGATACGGGCGCTGCCGACCAGGCCGTCCCGGCCCATGCCGCTGAACACCACGCCGAGCCCGTTCTTCCCGAAAGTCTCGCCAACCGACCAGAACATGCAGTCGACCGAGGGCATGCAGCCCGAGCTGGCCGGCGCGCGGCCGAGCTTCACGCAGACACCCCTGCCGTTGCGAACCAGGCCCAGATGCGCATCGCCCGGAGCGATGAAAATCTCTTCGTTCCGCAGGAGCATTCCGTCCTCCGCCACCTGGGCCTGGCGACCCGAGGCGGCGGCGATCTGGCGCGCGAAGAATGGCATGAACACGACGGGCAGATGCTGGGTCACGAGGATCGGCGCATCGATCCGGCCGGGCAGCGCCTTCAGGAATTCGCCCAGCGCATAGAGGCCGCCTGTGGAAGCCCCGAGGGCAAGGCAGGAAAGCGCGCTATCCGGCATCGCGCGGAGGGTAACGAGGACCTGCTCGGGGCCACTGCCCGCGCAAGCGGCGCTACCGCACCTGTCGACGCGGCCGATCCGGCGCAGGCGCTCGGCGAGCACCTCGGAGAAACGGCCGGCGAACGTGCCGGTGCCGGGCTTGGGAAGCGTATCGGCGGCGCCGAGCGCGAGCGCCTTGACCGTCGCCTCGGCGCCGTCTTCGCAGATCGACGAGACGATCAGGACGCGCGCGCCATGGCCGCGTCTCAATATCTCCGGGAGCGCCTGCAGGCCCGATGTGCCCGGCATCTCGACGTCGAGCAGGACGATGTCGACCCTTATGCTTTTCAGCGCGTCGAGCGCTTCTCCGGCGTTGCCGGCCAGCGCGACGATCTCGAAATCCTTCTGGGCGGACAGCATTCGCGACAGCACCGCCCTCGCGATCGGCGAATCGTCGACGATCATGAGGCGGATAGGCTCCGGGCCTGCAACGCCGGCGTGGCGTTCGGGGGCCGCGGCGGATGGTGGCGTCACACGACCCCGACTATCTGAAGCTTGCTCTCGAGGGTCTCGCGATCGAACGGCTTCATCACATATTCGTCCGCACCGGCATCGATCGCCGCGCGGATATGGGCCGCGTCATTCTCGGTGGTACAGAAGACCACCTTGGGCTGCATGTCGAGCTTTTGCTGGCGAAGCGTGCGAAGGAACTCCATGCCGCTCATCACCGGCATATTCCAGTCGAGCAGCACCACGTCGGGCACCTGGTTCTCGATGCGCGACAGGGCCTCGCGACCGTCCTCGGCCTCATCGACGGCGAAATTGAGGGTCTCCAATATGTGCCGCGCCACCTTGCGGATCACCTTGGAATCGTCGACGACAAGACAGTTCTTCATTCCAACACACTCTCTCTTTCGGCCGCTATTCAACAGGCTAGCTGCAATTGGTAATGACTGTGTTAAGGCGCTCAGGCGGCTTGTGCGGTGGGGCCGGCCAGCAGCGCCTGGGTGTCGACGAGCAGCAGCAGATCGTCGCCGGCCTCGACCATGCCCCGGGCGACGCGGCGCCAGCCGGCGGCGAGCGACGTACGGACCGGTTGCACTTCACCCGAATATTCCATGACGTCCTCGACCGTGTCGACGAGCAAAGCGTAAGGATGGCCGTCGGCTTCGACGACGATCGCCTCGCGCACCCCTTGGACGCAGGAGCGGCCAAGCTCGATCGAGGCCGAACAGTCGATGACGGTCAGCACGCGGCTCCTCAGCGCCGCGAGGCCGGCGACATGGTCGGCGGCGCGCGGGATGGGCGTCAGCCCCTCGATCTCGACTACCGCCTCCACATCCCCGGCGGGAATGGCGACGCGCTGCCCCGCCAGCGCGATGATGAGTAGAAGCTCCGTCACCGGCCGTTCCTTCCACGTTGCGCCGCGCGTCGGCTGAGCGCGCTCAGCAGGCCGACGCGATCGTAGCGGTAGATGCTGTCGTCATTCTCGTTGGCGGGGTCGAGCTCGGCGCGAATCCTGAGCAGCCTGTCGGAGAAGCCGGCGGCGATGTCCGATCCGGCGCTCGCGATCAACACGTCCGCTTCGTGCGCGTCCGCTCCGTCCGCCGCGATGACGCGGTAGCCGGCGCTCTCGATAATCGGCCGCAGGATATTCTCCATCCAGCCGTCGCCACGAGGCATCGCGCACACCGGCTTCGCGGCGCTAGCGGTCCCGTCGCGGCCATAAGCTCCGAACAGCCAATAGGTATCGACCATCTCGACCTGCTCGCCGTCGATCAACGTCACGCCGCTCACGTCGCCCGGGGAGCCCGCGGGGTGGAGCTCGGCGCCGAGCGATACCAGGTCGATCACCTCGGCGAAGCCATAGGCCAGCTCGGTCGAACCGTCCGAGAGGCGAAGAATGCGGATGCCTGTCGACGGGGTCTCGTCGCAACCGGCCAGCGGCAGGATGCGTTCGCCGAGCGCGACGCGCAGGCGGCCGGCGCTCCGCTTGATCGAGTCCGCGGGCACATCCTCGATCCGTTCGACGACCGCGAGACGGATGACGCGCTTGCCCCCGTCCAGTCCCCTGAAGAGCAAGGCCGGAATCTCGTTCCCGCTGCCTGTTTCCGGCCTGGGCGCGGCGGTCAGCTTGTCGATTTCGCTCTGGTCCAGCTCGACTCCGGCCGAGGCGGCGATGCCCGAAGGGTCGAGCAGGAGGATCGGACTGCCGTCGTCGGCGAGGGTTGTTCCGGCGTAGAGACCCGTCGCCATCACGACCGGAGCCGCGGGCTTCACCACCAATTCCTCATGGTCGTGGACGAGATCGACCGCCAGAGCATAGACGTCGCCGCCGGCGGGCTTGAGCACGATCATGCACTGGTCGCCCGCGTCGCCAGTCTCCTCGATGCCCAATATGGCCGCCAGCGAGACCAGCGGAATGCGCTTGTCGCGGATGCTCGCGATCCGGGCGCCGCCCACCGATTCGATGCGGACGCTGTTGTTCCTGTTGCGCACGATCTCCTCGATGGCGGAACGGGGGATGGCGTAATTCCGGCCGGCGACGCTGACCGTCAGGGCCGGAATGATGGTGAGCGTGAGCGGAACCCGCAAGGTGAGGCGGACCCCCTGCCCCAGCTTGCTGTCGACATCGACGATACCGCCGATACGCTCGATATTGGCGCGGACCACGTCCATGCCGACGCCGCGCCCGGAGATGGCGGTGATTTCATGGGCGGTGGAAACCCCGGCCTGGAAGATGAGCGCGATGCGCTGCGCGTGGGACAGCCGTTCGCTCTGTTCGATGGTGAGCGTGCCGGCCGAAACCGCCTTGCGGACCAGCCGCTCGCCATCGATGCCGCGGCCGTCGTCGGCGATTTCGATCAATATCTGGTTGCCGGCCTGGCGCGCCCATACGCGCAACGATCCGACGCCGGCCTTGCCCGCCGCCATCCGCTCGTCGGCCGGCTCGATGCCGTGATCGATGGCGTTGCGGACGATGTGGGTCAACGGATCGCGGATCATCTCGATCATCTCGCGATCGAGCTCGACGTCGCCGCCGTCCACTTCGAGCGTCACCTGCTTGCCCAGCTCGGCCGAAAGATCGCGGACCATGCGCGGCAGGCTGACGAACAGATTGTCGATGCGCTGCATCCGCGTGCGCGTAATGGCGTCGCGCATCTCGGCGATGCACGCGGAGACGCGGTCGAAGGCGGCTTCGACGGCCATGTCGGTCGGCGCCTCGCGCAACCGGCGCGCCAGCTCGTTGCGGGCGAGCACCATGTCGGAAACGCCGCTCATCATGCGGTCGAGCAGATCGACCGACAGGCGGATGCTGCGCAGGTTCTTGCGGCTTTCGACCGCCACGCCCGTGGCGGCTTCCTGGCCCGGGCGAACCGGGTCCGCGCTTTCGCCGAGGGCGGCGATCAGCTGGTCGTCATCCGCGCTGGAGACGGATTCGCCGGTTTCGAGCGCCTGGACGAGCTCGCCGATGCGGTCGATCACGGCCAGGACGGCGGAGACGACGCGGTGGTCGGCCCCGCGCCTGCCGGCGCGGACGTCGGCGAGAACGTCCTCCGCCGCATGGCTGAGCGCCTCGAGCCGCGGCAAGTCGAAGAAGCCGCAATTGCCCTTCACCGTGTGGACGAAGCGGAAAATCTCGTCGAGGCGGCCGCGATCGTCGGGCGCGGCTTCCCAGGCGACGATCTCGCCGCCCAGCGCCTCGAGCATTTCGCGGGTTTCCGCGATGAATTCGTTGATCAGGTCGTCCATCGAGCCCCATCCGGCAAGGGTGATGGAGCGCTTATGGAGAGGAGTTGGTAAAGGAGGCGTTTACTGGCGGGCGTCAGGCGGGGACGGAAGCGCCGAACATCAGCATCCCTTCCTCGCTCTCCATCACCTGCACGTCGCCGCCGCCTTCGGCGACGAGGCAGTGGACCAGCCAGGCGGCCGCCGCGCGGGGCGCGATCTGCTCTTCCGAGCTCTGGCCGGACAGCACCTTCTTCAACTCGGGATCGAGGACGATGCGCGGGCCTTCGGCGCGAATGACGATGTCGAGGCCGCCGTCATGCTTTTCCGCGCCGACGTCGAGCCGGCCGCCCCGCACGAGCGCGTCGCCGGCGATGAGGACGAGGTTCAAGAGCACCTTCAACGCCGCCTTGCTCATCGACGGCTCGTCGACCATCCAGCCCAGCTGGATGCGGCCGTCGCCCCCGAACAGCCCCTCGATGGCCACCCTCGCCTCGCGCGTGTCGACATCGTCGGCGAACCCGCCGGCGGCGCCGAAGGCGAGGCGGAAGAATTTGAGCTTGTTAGCGGAGGCGCGGGCGCTTTCGCCGAGGAGATCGAGACAGCGAGCGCGCATTTCGGGGTCATGCTCGTCGGAGAGCAGTTCGATGCCGTTGTTGAGAGCGCCGACGGGACTCAGCAGATCGTGACAAAGGCGCGAACAAAGGAGGCTCGCGAATTCGTGGGATTTCATTCGGTTGGCCCCTCTGGCGGCTGATGCGTCTCTGTTCATGCCTATTGGCGCGTGCGCCGCGCGGTTGCAAGGCGGCGCGTCGCCCGCCGGGCCCGTCGCGGCCCAGATGGCCGAACGCCAGGCGCGCACGCGGGCGGAGCCAATCCGCTATCCTGTCTCCGCCATTTTGCGGGGAATGCGACGTCGATCTGGAGGATAAGGCGCCAAGCCAGCCTCTCTCCCCTTGCGGGAGAGAGCGACTCGCCGCAGGCGAGCGGAGAGAGGGGTTGCCTCGGCGAAGCCGAGGCGGAACAGGGCATGGCCGAGATGAGCGAAAAATTCCGCGAGAAAGGCGGCGAAATCTATCTTCCCGCAGCCGAATAAGTGCCGTCTGTTGACGGACGCACTCTCCGCGCGCGAAGGCATGGCACAGACCTGAGGCTCGTTCCAATCAGGGGGAAAACATCGTGCCGACCGTCCATCGTGAAAAGGGACACCGCTTCTATTTCTTCAGCCACGAACCCAACGAGCCGCCTCACATTCACGTCGACAAGGGTGGTGCGACTCTGAAGGCTTGGCTCGACCCGGTGACGTTCGCGAAGGCCAGCGGCTTTCGCCCGCGCGAAATCAATGCCATATTGGCGATGGTTACGGAGCATCGCGCGGTGCTGCTGGAGGCTTGGCATGAATATTTCGGTTAAGGTGACGGACGAGCGCGTCGCCGACGTGCGCTGCGACGCCGACAGCCTGATCGTCGATCTGATGGACGGCCGCTCCATCTCCGTGCCCCTGGCATGGTACCCCCGCCTGCTCGCCGCCACCCCCGAACAGCGCGCCCATTGGGAGAAAGCCGGCGGCGGCTATGGCATCCACTGGCCGGACATCGACGAAGATTTGAGCACCGAAGGCCTTTTGCGAGGCGCACCGGCGCCTCGGACGGGTGCCAATTGAGTATTGTGTCCCGGGAATGTCTGTCGGGTGCCAATTGAGTATTGTGTCCCGGGAATGTCTGTCTCGGGAATGTCAAAACTGGCCATATTCTAATGGGCGCCCAATATGTCGCCTCAGAAGTGACGCGGCTTTTCTCAGATCGAAACCTTAGGAAGGCTAATCGTGATATCCCTCAACGCTCCTATCCCGCCTAACACATCGTGAATGCCTTTCCCGAGCGGCCTGTTGATTGGGACAATGCTGAGCAAGAGAAGGAGGTCTTCGCTAGGTTTGGCCTAGCCAGCTATCATGCCCAATGTTTTGAACACTCGGTCGTCAATCTCCTGCTGACTGCGGAGTTGGTGGCAGCGAGCAAGGTTGTGGATAGCAAAGAGGCATGGGAACAGCTGGTCGATCACATTCTCGACTCATCTTTCGAGCTCACGCTAGGTAATATTCTGCGTCGTCTGGAACAGCGGATTGCTATTGAGCCGCGCACTATGAAGATCATCCGCGACGCCAAGGATCGACGGGATTGGCTGGCTCACCGATTCTTTAGAGAACATGCCGAAGATTTCGTGACGAGCTCAGGTAGGCTGCGCATGCTCGATGTCGTGGAGGAGCATGGAACTCATATTTACGAGGCGATGCAAATCGTTGACCTCATTGAAGGTGCAACTGCCAAGCACTTGGGCGATACACCGGAGCGACGAGAAGAGTTTTACAGCCGCTATTTCAAAGAAGTCCTCGCTCGAGAATAGGTCAAAGGAGGTTCCTCGTTTCCTCCACCTCTATCGCTGCGCCCTCGCAGTACGTTACGATAATCCAATGAGCCTGAAAAAGCTCGTCCAAATCAGCGTCGATTCCTTCGAACCATTTCCCACCTTTTGAGCTGGGATAGCGAAATCGGTCTGCAAATGGGTCAAGTGCTTGCACGAATGCGATCATCTCTCTCACGCTGTTTGTGAGGTCGTCATCATCCGAATATCCAAGGTCTGCACGCGCGCGCTGTAAGCCCACGAATAGTGCACTGAGATTATGGCTCGGCTTGCCCTCAAACCCACCTGCAATTTCGGTAATTGCCGCCTTTAGAGCCAGTTCGACGCTTTGCCGCCAAAGCAAAATGAGGGGCCGCAACAGAAATCCGGAATGGTCCGCCCGAGCCTGATCCCACAGTGTCTCGAAACCTCGCTGAAAGCTATAGGACAGAGCATCCCAAGAGACCGAGATTATGTCGTGGAGAGGCGCGACATTCCGGATGAACGCCCGCAACTCAGGTTGCGTGTTGACAATGTCGTCCACGAGTTCTTCGCGTCGTTCAAATGACATCGGCTCTCGCCCTGAGTTCCAATCGAGACCTGCGTTCAGACAATTCGCCTCAACTCCGGTAATGCAACACCTAACTTACCCCGCTCTCCCCGATTCGCCCACCCCGTTCGCCGCACTGCAGAGGGGGATTTTCCTACACCCCCCGACATGCCCTAAATGCTCCGCTCCTTTTTCGACTCGGAAGGCGCAAGGATCATGAAGCGTCACACGGCAGACGTTCCGAGGCCCAAATCGGGGGCCAGGTGATTCACTCCGTGGCGGCCAACCGCAAGCGCTCCATGGCCAGTGCGAACATTGGGACCATTCGCGGGAGGTCGTGGTGACGCCCCCCTCACCCCACCCGCAAAATCTTCTCCATCGCCTTCCCCCGCGCCGCATATCGCCGTTCCCGGGGAATTTGGAGAACTTCCGGCTCCGCGGCGGCGGCGCTCGACAGCGCCCGAACCCCTTGAAATCCGCCGTTCCGGGGCCATTTCGGCCGGGATGGAGCGGGGGGTTTCCACGATAGTCGCAACGATCGCCGAGGGCGCCGCCGGCGTCCGGCTCGACCGTGCGCTCGCGGCCGCCTTGCCGGCCATTTCGCGCGAGCGGTTGAAGGCGCTGATCTCAGGCGGCGCGGTGCGCGACGGCGAAGGCGTGGAGGTTCGGGATCCCGCCTCGAAAGCGCGCCCCGGCCCCTACGAAATCATCCTTCCCGCCCCCGCGCCTTTGCACAACGAGCCGCAGGACATCGCGCTGGAGATCGTCCACGAGGACGACCATCTTCTCGTCGTCGACAAGCCGGCGGGGATGGTGGTGCATCCGGCGGCCGGCAATTTCGACGGCACCCTGGTCAACGCCTTGCTCCACCATTGCGCCGGGCGGCTGTCCGGCATCGGCGGCGTCGCGCGGCCCGGCATCGTCCACCGGATCGACAAGGACACGTCGGGCCTTCTCGTCGTCGCCAAGACCGACATCGCCCATGAAGGGCTTTCAGCCCAGTTCGCCGCCCACAGCATAGACCGGCGCTATCGGGCCATCGTCGCCGGGGTTCCGAACCCGCCGAGTGGAACCATCGACGCGCCGCTCGCCCGGTCGGCGGCCAATCGCAAGAAGATGGCGATCGTCGGGGCCAGGGGAGCCGGGGACCGGGGCAAGCGCGCGGTGACTCATTACCGGCTGCTGGAACCGCTCAGGGAGGCAGCTCTGGTGGAATGCCGCCTGGAGACGGGCCGCACGCACCAGGTGCGCGTTCACATGACCTCGATCGGCCACCCCCTGCTCGGCGATCCCGTTTATGGACGCGGCAGAATCGTTCACAATCATCTACTCAATCAATTGGACTTCAAGCGCCAGGCGCTGCACGCTGCGGAGCTTGGTTTCCTGCACCCGGTTTCGAAGGAAAACCTGTCCTTCAAAAGCGCCGTCCCGTCCGATATGCAGGAACTGTTCAGGGCGCTTACCGTATAGCAAGCAAGTATCGGCACGGAGCATAACGTGCGGTGCCAGGGAGAATGAGAAGAGATATGGCAAGCGGCAGCAAGGTTCCGGCGACTATCCCCGCCTCCGGTGGCGAAGCGGGGCTCAATCGCTACCTGACCGAGATCAAGAAATTCCCGATCCTCGCCCCCGAGGAGGAATATATGCTGGCCAAGCGCTGGACCGAGCATCAGGACACCGATGCGGCGGCCAAATTGGTCAACAGCCACCTGCGCCTCGTCGCCAAGATCGCGATGGGTTACCGCGGCTATGGCCTGCCTGTCAGCGAACTCATCTCCGAGGGCAATATCGGCCTGATGCAGGGCGTGAAGAAGTTCGAGCCCGAACGCGGCTTCCGTCTCGCCACCTATGCGATGTGGTGGATTCGCGCGTCGATCCAGGAATTCATCCTGCGCTCCTGGAGCCTCGTCAAGATGGGCACCACCGCCGCGCAGAAGAAGCTGTTCTTCAACCTTCGCCGGATGAAGAACCGCATCGAGGCGTTCGAGGACGGCGACATGAAGCCCGAGGACGTCGCCAAGATCGCCAAGGATTTGGGCGTCTCCGAGGACGACGTCATCTCGATGAACCGGCGCATGGCGATGGGCGGCGACACCTCGCTGAACGTGCCGCTGCGCGAGGAAGGCGAAGGCCAGTGGCAGGATTGGCTGGTCGATACCGACCCGCTCCAGGACGAACGCGTCGCCGAGGCCGAGGAGAGCCAGGTCCGTCACGAATTGCTCGTCAAGGCGATGGATTCGCTGAACGACCGCGAGAAGCATATCCTCACCGAGCGTCGCCTTTCGGAGGACCCGAAGACGCTCGAGGAGCTGAGCCAGGTCTATGACGTCAGCCGCGAGCGCATCCGCCAGATCGAGGTGCGCGCGTTCGAGAAATTGCAGAAGGCGCTGATGAACCTCGCCGGCGAGCGGCGGCTGCTCCCGGCCGGTTAGGCGGCCGTGGCCGCGATTTGCGCCTGTCGTCGCCCTGAACCTGTTTCAGGGCCCAGCTTTCCGTCCGCGCGGTGGCTCGTAGTTGGATGCTGAAACAAGTTCAGCATGACGAACCGGGGAACGACCGCTAATCACTCCCGCATGGCAAAATCCAAACGAAGAGCGCCCAAGCGCGGCTGGTTTGGCCGTATCTCGTCGTGGCTGGTGAGCGCCGTCCTGATCTTCCTGCTGGGCAGCGTCCTCTGGGTGCTGCTCTATCGCTTCGTCCCTCCGCCGATCACCTTCACCATGGCGGGCGACCTGCTCGGCGGGCGGAGCATCTCCAAGGACTGGATGCCGATCGAGGAGATAGACGACGACATGGAGCGAGCGGCGATCGCGGCCGAGGACAGCAAATTCTGCAGCCATCGCGGGTTCGACGTCGATGCCATCGCCCAGGCGATGCGCGAGAACGCCCAGGGCGGCCGCATCCGCGGCGGTTCGACGATCAGCCAGCAGACCGCCAAGAACGCCTTTCTCTGGCAGGGCGGCGGCTATGTCCGGAAAGGCCTGGAAGCCTGGTTCACTTTGCTGATCGAAAATCTGTGGCCCAAGCAAAGGATCATGGAGGTCTATCTCAACATCGCCGAGACCGGGCTCGGCACCTATGGCGTCAATGCCGGCGCGCAGCGTTATTTCGACAAGGATGCCTCCAGCCTCAGCCGCACCGAGGCGGCGCGGATTGCCGCCGTGCTGCCGCTCCCCAAGGAGCGCGAGGCAATCGCGCCGAGCGGCTTCACCCGCCGCTACGGCAATTCGATCGCCGCCCGCATCCGCGTCGTGCAGCGCGACGGCCTCGACGCCTGCCTGAAGGGCGACGGCGTCCGCATGGCCGTCGAGGAGCCCGAAGAAGCGCCTGCCGCTCCGACACAGCGCAAGCAAGCGGCGCCCGCTGCCGCCCCGGACCCACAGCCGGAGCGGATCGAGGATTATCTCGAAGCACCGGACATCGGGCCACCGGTCGCGGCACAATCGCCGGCCGAGGGCGTGCCGCCGGTCATCGAGATCGAACCGCCTCCGCCGCCGCCTGCTGCCGAACCCTCGGACGCGAATGGGATGTAATCGTCATCCCGGCGAAGGCTGGGATCCCGGAACAAGAAGTCACGGACCTTCTCCACGAGATCCCGGCTTTCGCTGGGGTGACGAGCGCCCCACGAGACCCCAGCTTTCGCCGGGGTGACGCGTGCCCCCCACTCGTCAGAATGGCATCTTGAACCCCGGCGGCAGCGGCAGGCCGCTGGTCACCTTCTGCATTTCCTGATTGGCGGCGGCATCGGCCTTCGATCGGGCGTCGTTGATCGCGGCGGCGACGAGATCCTCGACCATCTGCTTTTCGGACGGCGCGAGCAGGCTTTCATCGATGTCCACCGCGATGATCCGGCCCTTGGCGCTGGCGCGGATCTTGACGAGGCCACCGCCGGAAACCCCCTCGACCTCGATCGAATCGAGGGCGTTCTGCGCCTTCTGCAGCTCGGCCTGGGCGTCCTGGGCCATCTTCATGATGTCGTCGAGATTGGGCATTCATGCGCTCCGTTGATCGTTCACAGTGTAATCGGCAAGTTCGGCGTCGGGGAACGCCTCGAACGCCGCCTTGACCATAGGCGAGGCCAGCACCGACTGGCGCAGCGCCTCGGCCTCCCCCTTTTCCTGTTCGAGCAAGGTCGGCTCCGCCGCGTCCTCAGACGCCTCGACAGCCCAGTTCGTTCCCGTCAGCGCCTTCAGCGATGTCGCCAGATCGCGCGAAAAGTCACCGGCGAGCGGCTTCACCGGGCGGAAGACGAATGTGGGCGGCTCGTAACGCACCACGCCGACGAAATCGTGCAGCATCTGGGCGAGGTGCGGCTTGCCGTTGGCGGCGAGGAATTCGACCAGTTTGGCGAACGTCCCCGGCGCCTTCAGCATCGCGCTTTGCCCCTCGCCCGGAGCCTCCGGCGGACGCGACGTCGCGGGTGCCGCCCGGCCGCTTCCCAGTTTCTCGATCAGCGCGCCGGGATCGGGCATCTCGCTGGCATGGATGACGCGAAGCAGCGCCATTTCGGCGGCTTCGAGCGGCATGGCGGCCGTCTGGACCTCGCTCAGGCCCTTGAGGAAAAGCTGCCAGAGACGGTGGATGAGGGCGTAGTTGAGGCGGCTCGCCCAATCGGAATAGGCCTCGCGCTCCTCATGGCTCTGCGCCGGATCGATGCTTCCGCCCACCTTGGCGCGGGTGATGCCGTGGACGCTCTCCAGAAGCCCGCGCAGCAGCGCGGCGGGCTCGACGCCGAGATCATATTGCTCCTTGACCATCGCCAAAGCCCCCGGCGCATCGCCGGCGAGGAGAAGGCCGAGGAGATTGCGGGTGGCGCCCCTGTCGGAAAGGCCGATCATCGCTCGCACCTGATCGGCGGTCACGCCGTCCGCGCCATGGGCGATCGCCTGGTCAAGGATGGAAAGACCGTCGCGGGCCGAGCCTTCCGCCGCCCGGGCGATGAGGGCGAGCGCCTCCGGCTCGGCCTCTACCCCCTCCTGCTTCGCCACTGCGGCGAAATGGGCGGCGAGTTGCTCGGCCGATATGCGGCGAAGATCGAAGCGCTGGCAGCGCGACAGCACCGTTACCGGCACCTTGTTCACCTCGGTGGTGGCGAACAGGAATTTCACGTGCGGGGGTGGTTCTTCCAATGTCTTGAGAAGCGCGTTGAACGCGTTCTTCGACAGCATGTGGACTTCGTCGATGATGTAGACCTTGTAGCGCGCCGAGACCGCGGCGTAGCGCACCGCCTCGATGATCTCGCGCACGTCGTCGACGCCGGTATTGGAGGCCGCGTCCATCTCGACCACGTCGATATGCCGTCCCTCGGCGATGGCCACGCAGGGCTCGCAGACTCCGCAGGGACTGATGGTCGGGCCACCGGCCCCGTCCGGCCCGATGCAGTTCAATGCCTTGGCGATCAGCCGCGCGGTCGAGGTCTTGCCGACGCCGCGGACGCCGGTCAGCAGGAAGGCGTGCGCCAGCCGGTCGCGCCTGATGGCATTGCCCAGCGTCCGCACCATGGCGTCCTGGCCGATCAGCTCATCGAAGGACTGCGGACGATATTTGCGCGCCAGGACGCGATAGGGCTGCGCCCCTTCGACGCCGCTCGGGACAGGCTTGGCGGGCTGCGTGGGCTCGTCGAGGCCGAGGCCGAAGGTGTCAGGGGATTCGGATGCCATGGGCGCCAACCTAAGCGGCCCCCCTTCGTCATTCCAGCGAAAGCTGGAATCCCCCGTCGTTTGGCGCGGCGCGTGTGGAAAGCAAGGGGAGATTCCAGCTTTCGCTGGAATGACGGCCCTGCTCAACGTCGGGGAGGTGGGAGCCGGAACGACCCGGGGCGAAATCGTTGCGGCTGCTTCCTTCCGGACCTGACCGGGTTGGCGATAGCACCGTCCGCCCGACTCCCGCGGCGCATATGGGGGAACGCCAGGCCAAGGGCAAGATCAGATGACATGCAGCGTAGCGTCCATACTGTCATGGAGCACACGCGAGATCAGGATCTCGTCTTCCTTGCGGTAGAAATAGATGAAATGGCGTTGGCACCGTGCCTTGTGCAGGGCAGGTTTGATGAAGTCGGCAGGACGACTGAGGCGGCGTCCGGCGGCAAGCTCGCGGAAGGCCAGGGTAAGTTGCGCGGCATAACGGTCTGCTTGCTCGACTCCCCACCGTTCGGCGCTGAATAGCCAAATCTCATCGAGATCGGCTTCAGCGAGGGCGGATAGAATCAGGCGGCGCGCGATCGATATTTCTCCCGAGCCCGGGCAAAGACTTCTTCGGGCGAAAACGGGCTAACTCCGCTGGCATCCCCTTCTTCGATCAGGGCGCGGAGGCGATCCACGTCCGCCTGACGGCTGCGAATGAGATCACGAATATAATCGCTTGCATTGGCATAGAGGCCGGTCGCCACCTGAGCCTCGACGAAAGCCTTCATCTCAGCGGGCAGGGAGACATTCATCGTGGCCATAGGCAAAAAATGGCGTTGATGACAAAGATTGTCAACGGCCCTGCATGTCGTGGCTGCCGCCGGGCATCCTCACCCGCAGGCTGTCCAGCGCTTCGCTCGTCCATATCTGGCAGGCGAGGCGCGAGTGGCGGGTGACGTGAAAAGCGAGGTCGAGCATGTCTTCCTCCTCCTCGCCGGCGGGCGGGAGGCGCGCGAAATCGGCCGCGTCGACGATGACGTGGCAGGTCGAGCAGGCCATCTGCCCCTCGCACGTGCCTTCGAGCGGCTGGCCGTCGGCCTGGGCGATGTCGAGCAAGCGCTCGCCGGCAGGGGCGTCGATTTCGCTGACGTCCGAGCCGTCAGCGGAGATGAAGCGGATGCGGGTCATGCGGCGAAGATTCGCTGGCGCTGCGCGGCTTCGCGGATGAGCGCCAGGGCTTGCGCCAGCTCACCCTCGGTCGTGTAGCGCCCGAAGCCCAGGCGGATGCTGGAGCGCGCCTCCCTCTCCGATAGCCCCAGAGCCGCGAGGACGTGGCTCGGGCGGCCGGAGCCGCTGGCGCAGGCCGAGCCGGCGGAGAAGGCGACGCCGCGCACTTCGGAGATGAGGCGGGCGGCGTCGATGCCCTCGCACCGGAGGTTGAGATTGCCCTGGTAGCGGCGGTCGGCCGAGCCATTGAGCGACCATCCGTCGAGCTGTGAAAGCGCGGTGGCCCGGAGGCGCTCAACATGGACGCGGTCTTCCTCCTGGCGGCCCGATAACAGCCTCGCCGCTTCGCCGAAGCCGACGCAAAGGGCGGGCGAGAGCGTGCCCGAGCGGATGCCGCCCTCCTGCCCGCCGCCGTGCAGGAGCGGGTCGATCGCGACGCCGTCGCGTATCCAGAGCGCGCCGATCCCTTTGGGACCATGAACCTTGTGGGCGGAGACCGCGACCATGTCGCATGCGTCGAGCGGGACGGGAACGCGGCCGAAACCCTGGACGGCGTCGCAGAAAACCAGCGCGCCGTGGCGACGCGCGATGGCCGAGATTTCGGCGACGGGCTGGATGACGCCGATCTCGTTATTGACCAGCATCGCGGCGACGAGGCCGGTGCGGTCGTCGACGTGATCGGCGACGCGGTTGAGATCGACAAGGCCGTCGGGCTGAACCGGAATGATATCGATGTCGAAGTCCAGGCCGCCGAGCCATTCGACAGTGTCGAGGACGCAGGCATGTTCGGTGGCGAGAGTGACGATCTTGCGCTTGTTTTCGGGGAGGCGCGTCGCGGCCCCTTTCAATGCCCAGTTGGCGGCTTCGGTGGCCCCGGAGGTAAAAAACAACCGCCTTTCCCCGTTCGCCCCGAGCGAAGTCGAGGGGCCCTGCTGAGCGGAGCCGAGGCGCTTATTCTCGGCTTCGCTCGAAAGGGTGTCTCGACTTCGCTCGACACGAGCGGGTTGGAAATTCAGCGCATGAAATACGTGCTCGCGCGCCACCTCGATTGCCGCCGCCGCCTCCCGGCCGATGCGGTGCGGGCTGTGGGGATTGCCGAAGTTCGTCTCCAGCCACGGGCGCATCGCGGCGGCGGCTTCGGGCGCGAGCGGGGTGGTGGCCTGATAATCGAGATAGATCATGCGGCGCGGCGTTTGGCGGACATCGCCAGCCACAGATCGGCGAAGCGGTCGACTTCCTCGTCCGTCGTCGAGGGACCGAAGCTTACCCGCACGACCTCGCGCGCCGCCTCTTCGTCCCAGCCCATGGCGGCGAGGACGTGACTGGGCTTGAGGCTGCCCGAGGAGCAGGCGCTGCCCGCCGAGACGGCGATTCCGGCCATGTCGAACTGGATGAGCTGGGCGTTGGAAGGCACGCCCGGCATCCTATAGCCTCCGATCGTGGGGATGCGCGAAACATCCGGCGCGACGACCTCCCCGCCGGCCGCCATGACCGCGCTTTCGAGCCGGGCACGGAGAGCGGCGGCGCGGCCGAGCCAGTCCGGCGCGGTTTCAAGCGCGGCGGCCATTCCGACGACGCCTGGAAGGTTTTCGGTGCCGGGCCTGTAGCCCTGCTCCTGGCCGCCGACGGCCTCGATCAGGGCAAGGTCGCGCACGAGCAGCGCGCCCACGCCGGGCGGCCCGCCGAACTTGTGGGCGGAGATCGCGATCATGTCCGCGTCGGGCAAATTCAGCTTCCCGGCGGTCTGCGCGCAATCGGCGAGGATTATTCCGCCCTTTTCCCGAACGGCGGCGGCGATTTCGCCGAGGGGCTGGAGGACGCCCGTCTCGTTATTGGCGTGCTGGACCGCGACCAGCGGGCGCTCCCCCTCGACGGCGGTCACATCGACGATCCCTCCCCCGTCGACCGCCAGCCCGAGCGCGTCCGGGGCGGCGCGAAGGACGGCGTCATGCTCGACGGCGGAGACGTAGCGCGGCCCCGCCTTCGCGCGGCGAAGCGCGATCGCCAGCGCTTCGCTCGCGCCCGACGTGAACAGGATCCTGCCCGTCCAGCCGAGCGCGGCGGCGATCCGCGCCCGCGCCTCTTCCAAGGCGGCCTTCGCCGCCCTGCCCTCGGCGTGCGGCGAACTCGGATTGTGCCAGCGCGCCAACGCCTCGGCCATCGCCTCGCGCGCCGCGGGCAAGAGCGGAGTCGTCGCGGCATGGTCCAGATAGGCACGGCCTTGCGGCACCGGTCTTCCTTCGATTGCTAAGCGGGCGCTTCACCCTATATAGAGCGCCGTCGCGCATGGCACAGTCCAGACGCGTTTCCTATCACGCCAGTCCGAGCGCAGGTGCAATGCCCGAAGTCATTTTCCCCGGCCCCGAAGGCCGTCTCGAAGGCCGTTTCCAGCCGGGCCCCCGCCCCCGCGCGCCCGTCGCCATGATCCTCCATCCGCACCCGCAAGCGGGCGGCACGATGAACAACGCGATCGTCCAGGCGCTCTACAAGACCTTCGTCCGCCGCGGCTTCGCGACCTTGCGCTTCAACTTCCGCGGCGTCGGCAGGAGCCAGGGCGTGTTCGACAACGGCATCGGGGAATTGTCGGACGCCGCCTCGGCGCTCGATTGGGTGCAGCAGATCCACCCGGAAGCCGAGACGACCTGGGTCGGCGGGGTCAGCTTCGGCGCGTGGATCGGCATGCAATTGCTGATGCGCCGGCCCGAAGTGCGTGGCTTCATCTCGATCGCGCCGCCGGCCAACATGTATGATTTCACCTTCCTCGCCCCCTGCCCCGCCTCGGGCATCATCATCCAGGGCGAGGCCGACGAGGTGGTGACGCCGCTCGCGGTCCAGAAGCTGGTCGACAAGCTCCGCACCCAGCGCCACATCACCATCCACCACGACACGATCCCCGGCGCGAATCACTTCTTCGCGAACGAAATGCCGCAGCTGATGAAGTCGGTGGACAATTATCTCGACATGCGGCTCGATCCGAACTGCCCGATCAAGTGACGCTTGCGTCATCCCGGCTTTCGCCGGGATGACGATTACACCGTCCAGATCAGCACGTTCCCCAGCAGTACCAGGGCCGCGACCAGCATCAGCAGCCCCTTCTTCGTCTCCCGCCGCCTGACGATCAGCCACATGCCGCCCGCGCCGAGCAGGAAGGCGCCGATCATCGCGATGGAGAGGAAGGCCGAAGTCGATCCGCTGCTCATCCGCGCTCCATGGCACGGGAAGGCCGGGCGAAAAAGGGCGCGTCTTTACGATCGGTTAAGGCTGGCCCTTTAATCCGGCCCCATGGGATATAGTGAGCGCCGGCACGGCCTGGACGAGGCCTTCGAGCGGATCGAAGAGACGATCCTGCCGAGCATCTCGATGATGCTGGACACATTGCTCGACGCGGCAACCTTGGGCCGGCCGGGCATCGACGCCGACGTCTATGCGGCGGAACTGCGCACCATCGCCCTGCAGCTCGAAGCGCTGACCCGGCAGGTGGAAGCCCTCTCGCCGGCCCATATCGATCCTCAGGAATATCGCGCGGCCTCGGTCGCCTGAGCCTTCAATATCGCCGCATAGACCAGCGGATCGACATTGCCCCCCGACAAGATGATTGCCGTACGGCCGCTGACGGCGCCCGCCTTTCCCGCCAGCAATGCCGCCAGCGCGACCGCGCCGCCGGGCTCGACCACCAGCCGCAAATGCCGCGCGGCGAAGGCCATGGCGGCTTCGATTTCCGCCTCGCTCACCGCGATGCCGCGCGCGCCCTCGCCGCGGAGCGCATCGAAGGTCAGCGGCGATACCAGCTTCGTCTGAAGCGCGTCGCAGCGCGTCGGAGGGGCGTCGTCCGGAACAGGCACCCGCTCGCCCGCTTCGAAGGATCGCGCCATGTCGTCCCAGCCTTCGGGCTCGACGGTGACGATTTCCGACTCGGGCAGGGCGAGCGCGATGCCCGCCGAGAGCCCGCCGCCGCCGCAGCAGACCAGCACCTTGTCCGGTAAGGCGCCATTGCTCTCCAGCATCTGCCCGCGCAGCTCGACCCCGACGCTGCCCTGCCCCTCAATCACGTCGACATCGTCGAAGGACGGGACCAGGGTGGCGCCGCTCTCCGCCGCCAGCCGCGCGCCGATCTCCTCGCGGCTCTCGGTGTCGCGGTCATAGGCTACGATCCGCGCGCCGGCGGCGAGGGTGGCGTCGCGTTTCACCGACGGAGCATCGGAGGGCATGACGATGGTCGCGGCGATGCCCATGCGCCTGGCGGCTATGGCCACGCCCTGGGCGTGATTACCGGACGAGAAAGCGACGACTCCGCGTTCCCGTTCGTCCGGACTCAAGAGCATCAGCCGGTTGGTCGCGCCGCGCAGTTTGAAGCTGCCGCCCTGCTGGAGGCATTCCGCCTTCGCCCACAGGCGGGTTCCGCTGATTTCGAACGGCAGTATCGGCGTCCGGGTGACGACATCCCTTATCCTCGCCGCCGCCGCATCGACACCGTCCCGCGTGGGTCGCCTCATCGTCATTCGCTTCCATTCCTCATCGCAATTGGGCCACGTTTCGGCGGGCAAAAAGGCCGTAAATCCCGCGATTTGACCGCCGCGGGCCGCGACGCGGGACCACGGGACTTTACAGGGGGGTCGGACACACATATATCGCCTGCCGCTGCCCCATGGGGACTTCCAACAACCGCAAGGCAGCCTCGTCGTCAACTACCGCCTTTGGAGGTCCCTTGAATTGCACAGCCATCATAACGCGCTGGGGCTAGCTACCGCCCCGACCGGCACCGCCCGCGGTGTCGAGATCGCAAAAGGACGCCCGGTTCAGCCGGTCACGCTCCTTCGTCCGCACGCCGCCCGGCGCGCCGCCCGATACTTCGTCGAGAAGTTTCCGGGAACGTCGATGTATGCGGTCAAGGCCAATCCGTCTCCCGAGCTGCTGGGCATCCTGTGGGACAGCGGCGTGACGCATTACGACGTCGCGTCGATCGCCGAGGTGCGCCTGGTCTCGGCCACTCTGCCCGAAGCGACGCTTTGCTTCATGCACCCGGTCAAGGCCGAGGAAGCGATCGAGGAGGCCTATTTCACGCACGGGGTGCGCACCTTCTCGCTCGACACGATGGACGAGCTGGGCAAGATCCTGCGCGCCACCAAAGGCGCCGCGGACCTCAACCTGTGCGTCAGGCTGCGTGTGTCGTCCGATCATTCGAAGCTCAGCCTCGCCTCCAAATTCGGCGCCGAGCCAGGAGAAACGAAGGAATTGCTGTTCGCGGCCCGCCAGGCGGCCGACGCGCTCGGCATCTGCTTCCATGTCGGCAGCCAGGCGATGACGCCCGCGGCTTATGCCGAAGCGATGGAGCGGGTGCGCGCGGCGATCGTCGAGGCGGCAGTCACGGTCGACATCGTCGATGTCGGCGGCGGCTTCCCCTCCGTCTATCCCGGCATGGAGCCGCCGCCGCTGGAAGCCTATTTCGCGGTCATCCACAATGCGTTCGAGAGCCTGCCCATCTCTTACTCGGCGGAATTGTGGTGCGAGCCCGGCCGGGCCTTGTGCGCGGAATATGCGAGCGTTCTGGTTCGGGTCGAGAAAAGGCGCGGCGACGAGCTCTACATCAACGACGGCGCCTATGGGGCGCTGTTCGATGCGGCGCATGTCGGCTGGCGATTCCCGGTCAAGCTGGTCCGCGAGGAAGCCTCCGAGACTCGCGAAATGGCGTTCAGTTTCTACGGCCCGACCTGCGACGATCTCGATCACATGACGGGCCCCTTCATGCTCCCCGCCGACGTCGCCGCCGGCGATTATATCGAGATCGGCATGCTCGGCGCTTATGGCTGCGCGATGCGGACCGGCTTCAACGGCTTCGGATCGGACCTGAGGGTCGTCGCCACGGACGAGCCGATGGCGACGCTGTACGCCGATGAGGAACGCCCGGCGGCCTCGAACGTCGTCACGCTGTAACGGCTGCTAATCGGCTAAGGCGTCACCCCGGCGAAGGCCGGGGTCTCGTCTCGCGCGCCGTGCCCCAATTCCACGAGATCCCGGCCTGCGCCGGGATGACGCTGACTTGAAGGAAGTACAATGAACGACGCCCCCATCAACGACACCCGCAAGGCGGAGCTTCTGTCAAGCGTGGTCGAGCATATCGACATCAAGAGCTTCGACGCGCGCCCGATCGTCGACGCGATGAAGAAGATGAGCTTCACCAGCCGCGACCTCGGCCGCGCGACCGACATCTACAACCAGATGCTGGCCGACCCCGATTGCGCGGTCATCCTGGTCGTCGCCGGCTCGACTTCGGCGGGCGGCTGCATGGACCTCTATGCCGACCTCGTCCGCCACAATATGGTCGATGCGATCGTCGCCACCGGCGCCACCATCGTCGATATGGATTTCTTCGAAGCGCTTGGCCACAAGCACTATCAAGCCCTTGAAATCCCCGACGACGACACTTTGCGCTCGCTCTATATCGATCGCATCTACGACACCTATATCGACGAGGAGAAGCTCCAGGAGACCGATCACACGATCGGCGACATCGCCAATTCGCTGGAGCCGCGCCCCTATTCCTCGCGCGCCTTCATCCGCGAGATGGGCAAATGGCTGATGACGCACGGCAAGAAGGACAACAGCCTGGTCAAGCTCGCCTACGAGCATGACGTGCCGATCTTCTGCCCCGCTTTCGTCGACAGCTCGGCCGGCTTCGGCCTGGTCAAGCATCAAGTTGATGCCATGAAGGCGGGTCGCCAATATATGGTCCTCGACGCCATCGCCGATTTCAGGGAGCTGACCAGCCTCAAGATCCAGGCCGGCACTACCGGCCTGCTGATGATCGGCGGCGGCGTGCCGAAGAATTTCGTCCAGGACACCGTCGTCTGCGCGGAGATCCTCGGCCACGACGATGTCGAGGTGCATAAATATGCGGTCCAGATCACCGTCGCCGACGTCCGTGACGGCGCCTGCTCCTCCTCGACGCTTCAGGAGGCGGCGAGCTGGGGCAAGGTGTCGACCGCGATGGAACAGATGGTGTTCGCCGAGGCGACCAGCGTCCTCCCGCTCCTCGCCTCCGACGCTTATCATCGCGGCCACTGGAAGACCCGCGCCAAGCGCGCCTTCGGCAAGATGTTCGACTGATTCCCTCCTCCCGGCGAACTGGGCTCGCCGGGAGAAATCACCGCCTGCCCCGCCGCCACTCCTCGCGCGTCTGCCCCCAGATGTCGACCGGATAGGCTTCGAAGGGCGGCGGCAGCTTGCCGGGGCCGCGGTTGACCGAGCCCAGCCGTTCGGCAAGTTTCTGCGAAGGCCGGTTGTCCGGGTCGATACAGTGGATCACGTCGGTCCAGCCCAGCCGGTCGAACGCCCAGTCGATGGTGGCGACGGCCGCTTCATAGGCGTAGCCCTGCCCCCACGCCGATCGGACGATACCCCAGCCGACCTCGCTCCCCGGCCATTGCTCCGGCTGCCACGGTCCGACCCGGCCGATCCACCGACCGCTCGCCTTCTCGATCAGCGAGAACATAGCGAAACCTTGTAGCGCCCATGAACCCGCCATCGCCGCCATGCCCCGCCAGGCCGCGGCGCGGGGGACCGGGCCGCCAATGAAGCGGGACGCTTCCGGATCCGCCATGAACTCGGCCCAGCCGTCAAAATCCGCTGCGGCTATCGGTCGCAGCAGCAGCCTTTCCGTCTCGATCCTCGGTTCCATCATCTCCCCCTTGTCTTGCGGGCCGCGCTGCGTCACCCTTGCTTCTTGTCAGGGGGAGACGAAAACATGCAACCCAGTCCTATTCTTGGCCCGATCGTGGCGCTGGTCGCCTGGTCGCTGGTGATGATGCTCTGGATGGCGGCGACGCGGCTTCCGGCGATGAGTCGCAAGGGCATCCGCATCGGCACGCTTGTCGGCGGTCGCGGCGCCGATCTCGACGGAGTCCTCGAGGACAGCATCCAGTGGAAGTCCCACAATTACGCCCATCTGATGGAGCAGCCGACGGTCTTCTACGCCGTCGCTTTGTCGCTGGCGCTGATGGACCAGGGCGACGGCCTCAACCTGACCCTCGCCTGGGTCTATGTCGGGCTTCGCATCGCCCACAGCCTGGTGCAGGCGATTTTCAACCGGGTGCTGGTCCGCTTCCTGCTCTTCCTCCTGTCGTCGCTGGCGCTGGTCGGGCTCACCGTCCACGCAGCGGCGGTGCTGTTGAACTCCTAGCGGGAGAAGCAGGCGGCCAGCTCGACATGGATCGACCAGCGGAACTGGCCGACCGGCCTCACCCAATCGAGGCGATAGCCGCCCTCCACCAGCATCTTCGCGTCACGGGCGAAGGTGCTCGGGTTGCACGAGACATAGGCGACGCGCGGCACGGCGCACCGTGCGAGCAGCGCCACCTGCTCCTTGGCGCCGGCGCGGGGGGGATCGAGGACGACGGCTTCGAAGCGGCCGAGTTCCTTCTCGTCCAGCGGGCGGCGGAAGAGATCGCGATGGTCGACGAAAACCGGCCGCTGGGCTCGGTTCGCGGCGCCCTTCAGCGCCAGCGCCGCGTCGCGGTCGCCTTCGACGGCGAGGCTGCGGCCCTCCAGGGACAAAGCGAAGGTGCCGAGTCCGGCGAACAGGTCGGCGACGGTTAGCGCCTCACCCACGGCCTCGCGGACGGCGGCGATCAGCGCCGCCTCGCCTTCCGCCGTCGCCTGGAGGAAGGCGCCGTAGGGCAGCGGCACGGCGATGCCGCCGAGCGTGACCGTCACCGGCTCGGGCTCCCAGCGCGTCTGCGGGCCGTAGCCGTCGTCCAGCGCCAGGCGGGCGAGGCGGTGGGTCTCGGCGAAGGCGGCGAGCGCCTCGTTCGCCTTCAGGCCATCAACATTCACCTTTTCGAGCAATATGTCGGCGCCCTGATCGGCCAGGATCATGCGGACCCCGCCGCCGCCGCGCGGGCCGAGCAATTCGCCCATCAGCTTGCGCAGCGGCGCGACCAGAGCGAACAATTCGCGGCGCAGGATGTGGCATTCACGCATGTCGATGATGCGGTGGCTCTTCTCGGCGTTAAATCCGAGCAGCACGAAATTCCCCTTCCGCTCGGCCCGGAGCGACGCTCGCCGGCGGCTGACCGGCGGCGAGATATGGGGCGGCTGGATGTCGGGCGCGGAGATTCCCTGCGCCGCCAGCGCGGAGGCGATACGGTCGGCGAGGAAGACGGCATAGGCCTCGTCGTCGATATGCTGGAGCTGACAGCCCCCGCATTCGGGGAAATGCCGGCAAGGCGGGACCGCGCGATGCGGGCCGGGCAAGGCGATGCCGCCCGGCTGGACCATGTCTCCGGGCGCGGTGAAGGGGAGGTGACGCCCGCTCTCAGTGACGCCCTCCCCTCGCGCCGCGATACGGACGACGGTGTCGGTCATCGGCACTCGGCCAAGGCGGAGGGAAGGCAGGCGAGCATATCGTCCGCGATCAGATATGGCCCGGCCATCTCGGCGGCGCGGCCGTGCAGCCAGACACCGGCGCAGGCTGCCTCGAAAGCATCGAGCCCGCGCGCCCGCATCGCCGCGACGATGCCGGCGAGGACGTCCCCCGTGCCCGCGCTGGCGAGCCAGTGCGACGCAGGGCGCGCGACGGCGGCACGGCCGTCCGGCGCGGCGACCACCGTATCCGCGCCCTTGAAGATGACCACGGCCCCGGCACGCGTAGCCGCCGCCCGGGCCTGCTCGACCTTGCTTCCGGGAAGCGATCCGAACAGGCGGGCGAACTCGCCGGCATGGGGGGTGAGGATCGGCGTCCGGCTCCATTGCGGGTACGGATGGCCGGCGAGCAGGGTCAAGGCATCGCCGTCGATCACCAGCGGGCGATTCGATTCGAACGCCTGTCGGAGCAATTCCTTTGCTTCCCCCGTCCTCCCAAGTCCGGGGCCGATGACGATGGCATCGATACGCTCATCCTCATGCGGGTCCGGCCCCTGCACGACCGCGCTGGGAAGCGCCGCGACCAATCGCGATGCGACCAGGCGAACATAGCCCGCGCCAGTCCTCGCGGCCGCCGTGGCGGCGAGCGCGATGGCGCCCTCCATCTCGCCAGCGACCAGGGCCACATAGCCTCGCCTATATTTGTGATCGTCGGGGCCGGGTGCGGCGAGGCTCGGCCGCTCTATCAGCCAAAGGTTGCTCGTCGCCGCGATGCCGATATCGGCGACCGCGATGCGGCCCATGTGGCGCGCCGCCGGCTGGAGGAGATGAGAGGGCTTGCGCGCCCCGAAGGTGATGGAGAGATCGTAATCCGGCACCGGAGAGAGGATGCGACCGTCGTCGGTGGCGACGCCGCTGGGCAGGTCGATCGCGACCCGGACCGCTGCTTCGCGAGCCAGACGCCCCAGAGCCCGCACGGTCGCGTCGTCGAGCGGCCGCGCAAGCCCGGTGCCGAACAAAGCGTCGATCAGCAAAGGCGCGTGGGACGCCTCGTCGAGAGGCTGGACTGTGCCGCGCCATTGGTCACGGGCCCATTTCGCGGCTTCGCTCTTCGGCTCGGCGAGCGCGGCGACCCGGACATCGACGCCCCGGTCGGCCAGATCGCGGGCAATCACATAGCCGTCGCCGCCATTATTGCCCGGCCCGCAAAGGACGAGGGTGGGGAGCGGCCCGCCGAAGCGCCATATCGCTTCGGCGGCGGCGGTGCCCGCACGCTCCATCAGGGCCTCGACGGAATCGCCGGCATCGATCGCCCGCTGCTCGGCGGCGCGCATCTCCTCCGCCGTCAGGATGAAGCTCATCGGCCCTTGACGCTCGCCGGCAGGCGGTAGCGGTCGCCGGCCACGGCGACCTCGATTCGATCATCGGCGATTACCGACACGGTCGCCGGCTCCGCCCCGTCGGCGGCGACCACGCCGCGCCCGTCGGTGGCGACGAGGAACCGGCGGAAGCCGCCGCTCGGATGGCGCAGGACAAGCGATACCTCTCCGCCGCCGCTGATCCGCTCGATAGTGCAGACCCGACCAAGTTCCGCCGCGCCCTCGACCGCGCAGTCGATGCGCCCATCCTCGGCGGCCCGCGCATCGGCCTCGGCAAAGGCCTCCTGCGTCGCTTGGCCGGAATCGCCGCAAGCGGCGGCCAGGAGCATGGCAGCGAGAGCGAAGCCGGTCTTCATCCGCCGCTGTTTGAGCCATGCGCCCGCCTCAGGCAAGGGAGCCGGAGCGAAAGTCCCGGCCTATTTAGGCCGCGCGCGATAGGCGGCCAGCCGCTGGACCAGCGCCTCCGAGCCGAGCAAGGCGTCGAACGCGCGGTCCTGCGCCCCGTCTTGCAAAACTCCCGACGCCGCCAGAGCGATGCCGCGCTTCAGCATCGCGATGCTTTTGTCATCGTTAGCGACGACGGCATCGGCGAACGCGTCCGCCGCCGCTTCCACATCGTCGCACATCAGTTCGGCCAGACCGATCCTGACGGCCTCCTCGTCGTCGATCGCACCCGCGCCGAACAGGAGGCGCGCGGCGTGGCCGGGACCGACCAAAGCCACCAGCCGGTGCACGTCTTCCTGGGGATAGCCGATGCCGAGCTTGGCCGGCGTGATCGCGAAGCGCGCGGCGGGTCCGGCGATGCGGATGTCGCAGGCCATGGCGAGCGCCACGCCGGCGCCGTAGCAGGCGCCGTCGACCATTGCGACGGTCGGAATGGCCAGCCCCCGCAACATGTCGAGGCCGTACCGAATCGCCTCTCGAAAGGCGCTGCGCGCGGCCTCATCCTCCCGGAAGCGGGGGAAGTCGGCGATATCGGCGCCCGCGCAGAAGGCTCCCTCGGCCTTGGCGCCCACAAGGAGAATTCTGGCGCTCGATCCCGCGGCGGCGGCGTGGGTAGCGAGTTCACCCCAGCCGGACAGCGAAACGGCGTTGCGCGCCTCGGGGCGGTTCAGGCGAAGCCGGGCGATGGCGCCCGTGACGGTGAGGTCGAACATGCAAGGCGGGTTGCCGGGAACGGAGCGCTTTGTCACCACCGGGGGCATAAAAAAGGCCGGGCGCCTGAAAGAGGCGGCCCGGCCTTACACGGGTGCATGGCGCCCGCTCCCGCGAGGGAGCGGGGACCATGCGCGGATGTCAGTGCGGCCAGGGACCGCGCTTCGACCCGTCCGGGGATCGAAGGAGCAAGAGGCGTGCCACGACGGGGAGCTGCGGATGACGATGGTTAAGCCGCTGAAAAAGCTGTGCCGTTCCGGGAGACGCGGGTCATCTGAGACGAGTCGCGAGCTGCCACCAATCCGGGCGATCGGCCGCGATCGACCCCTGCGCTCCGTCTCGCGCGGCCTCCGTTTCGAATAGAGCGAAGCAGGTCGCGCCCGATCCGGACATGCGGGAGACGATGATACCGGGCGCGCCGGCCAGGCGGGCGAGGATTTCGCCTATCGCCGGCGCCAGGCTCCGCGCGGGCGCTTCGAGATCGTTGCGTCCCTCGATCGCCGTGGCGAGCGGAGACGCGATCGGCAACGGTCCGCGATCGACGCCATCCCACGCTGAAAACACCGCCGCGGTCGAAACGGGAATGCCGGGGTTGACCAGCAAGGCCGGCGTTCCGGCGAGGCCGGATCCATCCTGCGACGAAAGCCTGTCGCCTCTGCCTTCGCCGCGCGCGGTCTGGCTCGCGAGGCAGGCGGGAACGTCGGCGCCGAGGGTGGCGGCGATGGTGAGCAAGGCCGCCTCGTCCGCATCGATTTTCCACCAGCGGGCCAGCAGGCGCAGGGTGGCGGCGGCATCGGCCGAACCGCCGCCAATGCCCGAGGCGACCGGCAGGCGCTTGTCGAGCGCGAGAGCGGCGCCGCGTATAACGCCATATTCGCGGCGGAAGGCCTCGGCGGCGCGCTGGACGAGATTGTCGGAGGCATCCCCCAGCTCGGGCGCGAAGGGACCGGTGACGGTGAGCGTGAGACCCGCGCCCTCGGCGACGCTCAGGCTGTCCCCATCCTCGCAAAAAGCAAACAGGGTCTCGATGCGATGATAGCCGTCCGGCGCCCTCCCCCGCACGTGCAGCGCCAGGTTGATCTTGGCGTAGGCGGTCTCGCGCATCAGGGAGAAGCGAGCTTCGGAGTCAGGCCGGTCTCCAGCTTGGCGCGAAGGCGCGCGGCATCCTCGTCCTCGGCGTAGATCAGGGCCGCCTCCCAGGCATAGCGCGCCTCGTAGCGGCGGCCCGCGCTGTAATATGCGTCACCGAGATGTTCGTTGATCGCCGGATCGGCGGGCTGCCCGACGACCGCCTTTTCGAGCAGCTGGATCGCCTGGGGCAGATTGCCGCGCAGATAATGCGCCCAGCCCAGCGAGTCGGTGATCTCCGCGCTGTCGGGCTGGAGCCGGCTCGCTTCGGCGATCAGCCGCATCGCCTCCTCGATATTCTCCCGCCGCTCCAGCTGCGCATAGCCCAAATAATTGAGCACGATCGGCTGCTGAGGCGCCAGGCGATAGGCGGCTTCGAGCGCGGCCTTGGCCTCCGCCCAGTCGCCGGCTTGCTCCAGCACCCCGCCGCGGAGCAGCCACAAAGCCCATTCATTCTCCTGCCCCCTGGCGAGCGCCAGCGCCTCGGCATAGGCGGCGGCGGCTTCGTCCAGCCGTTTCAACCCGCCATAGAGATCGCCAAGCCGGGTCCATTCGGCGGCGGCCGGCGGCCCGGACGCCACCGCGGCCCGCGCATCGGCGAGCGCCTTCTCGGCCTGGCCGGTAGCCACGAGCAACCTGATCCGGCTCTCGCTCACAATGGCAGCGAAAGGATCGCCCGGCGGGATGTGGGCCAGGACTTCGAGTGCCGCCGCTTCCTGCTCGCGGGCTGCGAATATCTCGCTGGTGACGAGCCAGGTCTCGCTATTTTCGGGCGCGAGGAAGGTGGCGAGGCGCGCATAGGTAAGCGCCAGCGAACTCACATTCTGGCGGTGCAGGTCAATGGCGACCCGCACCAGGAATTCGGCGATGCCGGCGGACGCGCCGTCGATCGCGCCGGGAATGGGTTCGCGCTTCTCGAGCAGCGCCCGCGCGGCGACGAGCGGCGCCTCGTCTCCCTGAAGCAAGATGGCGGCCGCCTTGCGATCATTGTTGTCGGCGAGCCAGGCGGCGCCGGCGATGCGCAGGCGGCTGGCGCGCCCGCCGCCGCCCTCGGCCATCGCCACCAATCCGGCGACGCCTTCCTTCCTGTTGCCCTGGGCGAGCAGGATCAGCGGGCGGTGCTCCGCGACGTACGCCCCCGCGATCGGGTCGTCCGCCGCCGCGTCGAGGATCGCGATCGGGTCGCCGTCACCGGTTTCGAAGGCGAGCCAGGCGCGCAGCACCGGGGCCATGAAGGCGAATATCTCGTCTTTCTCGATGGCGTCGATGTGCAGCGTTGCCGCTTTCCAGTCGCGGGTGCGCAAAGCCTCGGTGAGCAGCAGCAGCCTGATGTCCGGAGCGAGCAAGCCGGCCTTTTCGAGGATGCGAGCGGATCGAACCGCCAGCGCCGGATCGCCGGCCTCGACCGCCTGGCCGAGCGCGCGGGCGGCGAGTATCTCATTCTGCGGCGCCAGCGCGAGAACCGCCGCATAGCCCTGCGACGCCCGGTCGGCGGCGCCGATCGTATCGGCCGCCCGCGCCTGGACATAGGCGCTGAGCAGAGCATGGTCTTCGCGGCTTGCCTCGGCCGCGCTCAAGGGGAGGATCAGCGCGCCGGCGAGAAGGCCGTAGAAGCCGGATTTACATATTGGGATAGTTGGGGCCTCCTCCGCCTTCCGGCACAACCCAGTTGATGTTCTGGGTCGGATCCTTGATGTCGCACGTCTTGCAATGAACGCAATTCTGGGCGTTGATCTGGAGGCGGGGCCTGCCCTCCTCCACACCCACGATCTCGTAAACGCCCGCCGGGCAATAACGCTGCTCGGGCGCGTCATATTCGGCGAGATTCACCTCTATCGGTACATCCGCATTCTTGAGCGTCAGGTGAACCGGCTGATCCTCCTCGTGATTGGTGTTGGACAGAAACACCGAGGAGAGGCGATCGAAGCTGATAACGCCGTCGGGCCTGGGATAGGCGATCGGCTTCGCCTGGTCCTTGCGCAGCAGGGTCTCGTTATCGGGATGATGCTTCATCGTGAAGGGAAGACCGATATGGAGCTGCCGCATCCACATGTCGGCGCCGGCGAGCAAGGTGCCCCATGTGCCGCCATATTTGGCCACCATCGGCTCGACGTTGCGGACCATCTTCAATTCGTCCGCGACCCAGCTTGAACGGAGATTGTCGTCATAGGCCTGGAGCGCGTCGCACTCGCGTCCGGCGGCGACCGCCTCGAACGCGGCCTCGGCGGCCAGCATTCCCGATTTCATCGCGGTATGGCTGCCCTTGATGCGGGGCACGTTGACGAAGCCGGCAGAGCAGCCGATCAGCGCGCCGCCTTCGAACGCGAGCTTGGGCACTGCCTGCCAGCCGCCCTCGTTGATCGCGCGCGCGCCGTAGCTGACGCGCTTGCCCCCTTCGAGGATCGCGCGGATGTCCGGATGCTGCTTCCAGCGCTGGAATTCCTCGAACGGATTGAGGTGCGGGTTCCTGTAATTGAGCGCGACGACGAAGCCCAAGGCGACCTGTCCCGCCTCCTGATGGTAGAGGAACCCCCCGCCCCAGGCATCGTCGAGCGGCCATCCCTGGGTATGGATGACGCGGCCGGGGACATGCTTGCCGGGCTCGACATCCCACAATTCTTTCAACCCGATTCCATAGACTTGCGGCTGGCTTTCGGAATCGAGCTTGAAGATGCGCTTCAGTTCCTTGGTGAGGTGGCCGCGGGCGCCCTCGGCGAAGAAAGTATATTTGCCGTGCAGTTCCATTCCGGGCTGGTAATCGGGCTTGCGGGTGCCGTCGCGAGCGACCCCCATGTCGCCGGTGGCGACGCCCTTCACGGCGCCATTGTCGTGGAACAGCACTTCCGCCGCCGCGAAACCTGGAAAGACCTCGACGCCCAGGGCTTCGGCCTGGCCGGCGAGCCAGCGGCAGAAATTGCCGAGCGAGCAGGTGAAGGTGCCCTTGTTGTTCATGAAGGGCGGCATCATCAGATGCGGCATTCCGTATTTCTTCGTCTCGGTGAGCACCCAATGGTGGTTCTCGGTCACCGGAACGGTAAGCGGGCTGCCCAGCTCCTTCCAGTTGGGCAGCAATTCATCGAGCGCGCGCGGATCGATCACCGCGCCGGAAAGGATATGCGCCCCGACCTCGGACCCCTTTTCCAGGATGCAGACGGAGAGCTCGCGCCCCGCCCTTTCGGCGAGCTGCTTCAGGCGGATGCCGGCGGCCAGGCCGGCCGGGCCGGCGCCGACAATCACCACGTCATAGGCCATGGATTCGCGTTCGCTCATTCGCCTCTCCGTTCCGCCGCCGTTCCTTCGTCGCAAACGGCCAACGTCTGGCAGATAAGCGGCCAGATTGCGGTTGACCACCCCGCAATAGCCTGACTCTATGGGCGGCTGTGGAGCGGGGAGACCATCCATATTCCCCGGCGGCCGCGCTCAGCGCGCTGCAATGGTGGGCCGATGCGGGCGTCGACGTGATTGTCGACGAAGCCCCGCGCGACTGGTTGCGCCCGCAGACCAGGCCGACCGCTCCGATGAAACCCCAGCCGCCGGCGGACGCCCCCCCCGATCAGCTGGAGCTGTTCCAGGCCTGGCTCAGGGACCATGCCGCCCTCCCCTTCGCTTCACCCGCGGCGCCGCGCATCTGCCCGTCGGGCGATCCGGCGGCGGGACTGATGATCCTGACCGACATGCCGGCAGGCGAGGATTGCGCGTCGGGGACATTGCTTTCCGGCGAGGCGGGACGGCTGTTCGACCGGATGATGGCGGCGATCGGGCGCGACCGGGCCTCGCTCTATCTCGCCTCGCTGTCCTGCCTGCGCTCGCCGGACGGCCGTTTGACCGGCGAGGCGGCCAACAGGTGCGCCACCCTGGCGCGGCACCATGTCGGCCTGGCCGACCCCAAGGCTCTGCTCATTTTCGGAGACGCGGTCTCCAAGGCCTTGCTCGGCCTCTCGATGGCGCAGGCGCGCGGCCGGTGGCACGAGATCGCCACCCATGCGGGGCTCATCCCGACTTTGGTGACCATCCCTCCCTCCTACCTGCTCAACCAACCATCGGCGAAGGCGCTCGCCTGGGCCGATCTGCAAATGCTCGCCGAAGGATTGAACCGATGACCATGCTTCGCGCCCTGCTGCTGGCGGCGGCCGCCGCGCTTCCGGCGGCGCCGGCGATAGCCATCGACGCCAGCCCGAGCCGCAGCAGCGATTTGCGCCGCAGTGAGCCGTCGGTGCTCAGCGCGTCGGAACGCAGCAATTATCGCGAAGTCTTCGCGGGGCTTGATCGAGGCGACTGGGCGGGCGCCGCCGCCCGCCTCTCCGGGATGCGCAACGGCCCGCTTCACGCCGCGGCCACGGCCGAACTCTACCTCGCCAAGGGCTCTCCCGTCGTTTCGCTCCCGCAGTTGATGACTTTGCTCGAGCGAGCGCCGGAATTGCCGCAGGCCGCGCAGCTCGGACGGCTGGCGGAGAGGCGCGGCGCCGAGACCTTGCCCCGCCTCCCCGAAGCGCAGAATCTGGTCTGGGCCGGAAGCCAGCCGCGCCGGGCCCGGGCGCGGGGCGTCGAAGGCGATCCCGTCGCCGCGCAGATCGAAGCGCGCATCCAGTCCCTGATCGTCGAGGATCAGCCGGGCGCGGCCGAAGCTTTGCTGAACGAGAAATTCCACGCCCTCACCCCCGGAGCGCGCACCGAATTCCAGCAGCGCATCGCCTGGTCTTATTATCTGACCGAGAATGACCGGACGGCCCGGCGCCTGGCCGATACGGCGCGGAGCGGCAGCGGCGAATGGGCGCTGCATGCCGCCTGGATCTCCGGCCTCGCCTCCTGGCGGATGGGCGATTGCGCGTCCGCGGCCGACGCCTTCGCCTCGGTCGGCGCCCGCTCCGGCGATCCCGAACTGATGGCGGCCGGCCATTATTGGGCGGCGCGCGCGGACATGAAATGCGCGCGGCCGGAACGGGTCCAGGCGCGGCTGCGGAGCGCGGCCCGGCTCAAGGAAACCTTCTACGGCTTGCTCGCCGCCAGCGCGCTCGGCATCCGCGCGCCCGATTTTCCGGGCCTCCACGATTATCGCGACGCCGAATGGCGCAAGATCGCGCGCAAGCCCAATGTCGAAGCCGCCATCGCGCTTGCCGAAATTGGCGAGACGGCGCTCGCGGACGAGTTTATCAAGCATCAGGCGCGGATCGGCGGGCGCGACGAGCATGAGGCGCTGCTCCACCTCGCCGCCGACCTCAACCTTCCCTCCACCCAATATTGGCTCGCGCACAACGCGCCGCGCGGCGCACACGTGAACATGGCCGCCCGCTATCCACGGCCCGACTGGCAGCCGTCGCGCGGCTGGCGGGTCGACCAGGCGCTGGCCTTCGCCCACGCGCTCCAGGAATCGAGCTTCCGAACCGCCGTGGTCAGCCCCGCCGGAGCGCGCGGCCTGATGCAGGTGCGCCCCGGCACCGCCGGCGACATCGCCCGCGCCCGGGGCGATGCCTTCAGTCCGGACCAGCTCAGCAATCCGGCGGCCAATCTCGAATATGGCCAGAGCTATCTCGAATATCTGCGCGGCCATCACGGCACCGGCGGGCTGCTGCCCAAAGTCATCGCCGCCTATAATGCCGGGCCGGCCCCGATCTCCGAATGGAACACCCGCCGCTTCGGCGAGGGCGATCCTTTGCTCTACATCGAATCGATTCCCTATTGGGAAACGCGCGGCTACGTGCCGATCGTGCTGCGCAATTACTGGATCTACGAACAGCAGGCCGGCAAGGAATCCTCCAGCCGCGAGGCGCTTGCCCAGGGGATGTGGCCGCGCTTTCCGGGTCTTCCCGGCGCAACCGCCGTTCGGTTGGGGCAGCCCAGTTCCGCAGTTGCCGCCCACGGCAGCGACTAGCTTCGTTCTTGCTATGTTCCGATTGAAGGCGTAGACATTCGGGATGCACGGTCCCGATGTCCGCCACGGCCGAGGCGCGCCCGAGAACAGGATTCCGACCCGCTTCGGCCTAGCGGCGCGAGAGGCCGACGGCGACTGGCTCGACGCGCGCGAGGCGCTGGACGGCGGCCCGCCGCCGCTCCGCACCAGCGTGACGATCGAGAAGCCGAAGACGATCATCACCCGCAACACGTCCCCCGACATCGGCTTCGACCGGTCGATCAACGCTTATCGAGGGTGCGAGCATGGCTGCATCTATTGCTTCGCGCGACCGACCCACGCTTTTCACGATCTGTCTCCTGGCCTCGATTTCGAATCGAAATTGTTCGCCAAGCCGGACGCGGCGGAGTTGCTGCGCAAGGAATTGGCGCGCCCGGGTTACAGCCCGCGCCCGATCGCGATGGGAACCAACACCGATCCCTATCAGCCGATCGAGGGGCGCTACGGGATAACGCGCTCGTGCATCGAAGTCTTGCTGGAGACGCGGCATCCGCTGACGATCACCACCAAGTCCGACCGGGTGCTGCGCGACCTGGACCTGCTCGTGCCGATGGCCGAGCAAGGATTGGTGAGCGTGGCCCTCTCGATCACGTCGCTGACACCGCACGTGTCGCGCACGCTGGAGCCTCGGGCTCCGTCGGGGCGCAAACGCCTGGCGGCGGTGAAGGCGCTGAGCGAGGCGGGCGTCACCGCCTGGGTGGCGATCGCCCCGGTCATCCCCGCCGTCACCGACCATGAGTTGGAGCATATCGTCGAGGCCGCCGCTTTGGCCGGCGCCAAGGGCTGCTTCTACCTGCCGGTACGCCTCCCCCACGAGGTCGCGCCGTTGTTCCGGGCGTGGCTGGACGAACATTATCCGGATCGGGTGGAGAAGGTCATGAGCATCATCCGGTCGATGCGCGGCGGAAAGGACAACGACCCGAACTGGTTCTCGCGGATGCGCGGCTCGGGGCCTTGGGCGGAGCTATTGCGCACACGCTTCCAGATCGCGGTCAGGAAGCACGGCCTCAACCAGGACAAGATGAAGCTCCGCGCCGATCTGTTCGAGCCGCCGCAGGGGGCGCAGTTGCGGTTATTGTAGGACCCGTCATCCCAGCGAAGGCTGGGATCCCAGGGAGAACAGTCACGGGCGGATATGCGGTGCGAACTCCCGCTGGGGCCCCAGCCTTCGCTGGGGCGACGTACCTAAGCCGCTGCCAGCTTATAGTCCTTATACTGGTCCCGAAGCGCGGTCTTGAGCAGCTTTCCCGTTGCCGTATGCGGAAGGCTTTCGACAAAGACGATCTCGTCCGGCAGCCACCATCGGGCCACCTGGCTCGACAGATGCGCGATGATTTCCTGCGGCGTCACGTTCGATCCTTCCTTGCGCACCACCAGCAGCAGCGGCCTTTCGTCCCACTTCGGATGATGCACGCCCACCGCCGCCGCTTCGGCGACGCCGGGGCAACCCACGGCGGCATTCTCGAGCTCGATCGAGCTGATCCATTCGCCGCCGGACTTGATGACGTCCTTCGATCGGTCGGTGATCTGCATCACGCCGTCGGGGTGGAGGATGGCGACGTCGCCGGTGTCGAACCAGCCGTCGGCGTCGATCGCCGGCTGCTCCTCCTTGAAATATTGCTTGATGACCCAGGGGCCGCGCACCTGCAGCCGGCCGGAAGTCGCGCCGTCGCGCGGCAGCACCTGCCCCTCGTCGTCGACGATCCGCATCTCGACCCCGAACGGCACCCGCCCCTGCTTGCAGATGAGGTCGATCTGCTGGTCGAAATCGAGCGTGTCCCAATCGTGCGGCCGGGCGCCGACCGTGCCGATCGGTGACATTTCCGTCATGCCCCAGGCATGGGCGACCGCGACGCCGCGCTTCTCGAAGAACTCGACCATCGCCCGGGGCGCGGCCGAGCCGCCGATCGTCACCGCCTTCAGATCGCCGAGATCGGAGCCGGTCTCATCGACATAGTGCATCAGGCCCAGCCACACAGTCGGCACGGCGGCGGTGTGGGTGACGCCTTCCTCGTGCATCAGGTCGCAGATCGCCTTGGGCGCATAATCGGCGGTGCAGACGAGCTTGCACCCGGCGATCGGAGCCGCGAAAGGCAGCCCCCACGCTGCCGCGTGGAACATCGGCACGATCGGCATCGCGACCGAACGGGCGCAGACGCCGAGCACATTGGGCTGCACCTCGGCCATGGCGTGGATGACGGTCGAGCGATGCTCGTAGAGCACGCCCTTCGGATTGCCGGTCGTGCCACTGGTGTAGCAGAGCATCGCCGGCTCGCGCTCGTCGCCTTCGACCCAGCTATAGGCGTCGCTCTCTGCGGCGATCATATGCTCGAATGCGCCGTCATCGAAGCAGACATAATGCTCGATCGTCTCGAACCGCGGCTTCAGCCGCTCGACGATGGAAGCGAAGGCGGCGTCGTAGAAGAGGATGCGGTCCTCGGCATGGTTGGCGATGTAGACGAGCTGATCGTCGAACAGGCGCGGGTTGATGGTGTGGAGGACGCCGCCCACGCCGATCGCGCCATACCAACAGGCGAGGTGGCGGCCATGGTTCATCGCCAGGGTCGCGATCCGGTCTCCGCGTTCGATGCCGAGCCGTTCCAGCGCATTGGCCAGCCTGCGGGCGTCGCGGGCTATGCCGATCCAATCGGTGCGAACGACATCGCCGGCCGCATAGCGCGAAACGATCTCACGCGTGCCATGCTCTTGCTCGGCGTGATCGAGCAGCCGCATGATCCGGAGCGGCCAATCCTGCATTCCACCGAGCATCCCACCCTCCCGCCGTCATTCCGGCGAAAGCTGGAATCTCTTTGCCTTCGAGTCGAGAGGAAAAAGAAATGAGATGCCGGCTTCCGCCGGGATGACGATCAGGAAACCAGCGCGAGCCTGGGCGGTTCGGCGGCCGAGAGGCGAACGGCGGTGACTCCGTCCAGGCGCTCCACGCGGGCGGCGGTCTCGGCGTCGAGCAGGAAATCGCGGCCGAGGATGAGGTCGGCCTCCCCGCCTTCCAACGTCGCCCGCAGGCGAAGCACGCCATTTCCGCCGCGTTCGTCGGCGAGCAGGTTGGCGAGACGGCGGAGCGTGTCCGCGCCCTCTATCTCGACTTCCATCTGGAGGCGCGTGCGTTTGGACAGGGCTTCGAAGGACTGGACGCTGCGGATCGTCACGCGCGGCGCTTCCTCGCCCGGTCGCCGGTCCAGCTCGACGCCGAGCAGCGCGCAGCCGCCGGCCTTGGCGGCATCCTCCACCTGGGCGGCGACCATGTCGTCGAAGACCGTCGCCGCGAACTGGCCCGAAGCGTCGGACATCGTCGCCATCAAATAGCGGCGTCCGCGCGCGGAGGTCCGCCAGCGCGCTTCCTCGACGAGGCCGGCCATCACCGCGCCGGAGCGGCCGCCATCGGGCGACGCGGGCATCGCGCCAAGCTCCGCGAAGCTCCGCGCCCCGTTCGCGATCGCGAGGTGGCGGTAGCGGTCGACCGGATGGGCGGAGAAATAGAAGCCGAAGCTCTCTTTCTCCTGCGCCATCCGTTCCGCCATCGACCAGAGCGCGGTCGCCGGCATGCGGATGGGCACGACGTTCGCCTCGCCCTCGCCGAACAACCCGCCCTGCCCGCTGGTGCGCGCATCGGCGGCGCTGGCGGCGTGGGCGAGGATCGTTTCGGCCGCCGCGTGCACCGCCGCCCGATTGGGCGTCACGCCATCGAAAGCGCCGCCGCCGGCAAGGCTTTCTATCTGCCGTCGATTGAGCAGGCGCGGGTCGACGCGATCGGCGAAATCGTCGAGCGACTTGAACGGCCCGTTGGCGCCGCGCTCCTCGACCAGTTGCTCCATCGCCTTCTCGCCGACCCCCTTGAGGGCCGCGAGCGCATAGCGCACGGCATAGCCCTCACCAACCGGCTCGACCGAGAATTCAGCTTCGCTGGCGTTGACGGAAGGCGGCAGGCATTCGACCTCCAGCCGGCGCATGTCGTCGGTGAAGATGGCGAGCTTGTCGGTCTGCGCCATGTCGAAGCACATCGACGCCGCGTAGAATTCGACCGGGTGGTGCGCCTTCAGCCACGCCGTCTGGTAGGCGACGAGCGCATAGGCCGCCGCGTGGCTCTTGTTGAAGCCGTAGCCGGCGAATTTGTCGATCAAGTCGAACAATTCGTTGGCTTTGGCCGGCGCGATGGCGTTGGCCGCGCAGCCGGTGACGAAACGGTCCCTCTGGGCATCCATCTCGGCCTGGATCTTCTTGCCCATCGCGCGGCGGAGCAGATCGGCCTCGCCGAGGCTGTAGCCGGCGAGCACCTGCGCCGCCTGCATCACCTGCTCCTGATAGACGAAGATGCCGTATGTCTCTTTCAGCACCTCTTCCAGCAGCGGATGCGGATAGGCGATCGGCTCGCGGCCGTTCTTGCGGGCGCCGAACATCGGGATATTGTCCATCGGCCCCGGCCGGTAGAGCGAGACCAGCGCGATGATATCCTCGAAGCTGGTCGGCTTCACCGCCGCCAGCGTCCGGCGCATGCCTTCCGATTCCAGCTGGAACACGCCGACGGTCTCGCCGCGCTGGAGCAATTTGTAGACTTCGGGATCGTCCCACGCGAGGCGATCGAGATCGACCTGGATGCCACGCGCGGCCAGCATCCGCGCGGCCTTCTGCAGCACCGAGAGCGTCTTCAGTCCGAGGAAATCGAACTTCACCAGCCCCGCCGCCTCGACATATTTCATGTCGAACTGGGTGACCGGCATGTCGGAGCGCGGATCGCGGTAGAGCGGCACCAATTGGTCGAGCCGGCGGTCGCCGATGACGACGCCGGCGGCGTGGGTGGAGCTGTGGCGCGGCAGTCCTTCGAGCTTCATCGCGAGATCGAACAGGCGCCGCACCTGCGCATCGTTCTTATATTCGGCGGCCAATTCGGTGACGCCGTTCAGCGCCCGCTCCAGGGTCCACGGGTCGGTCGGGTGGTTGGGGATCGCCTTGGCGAGCCGGTCGACCTGGCCGTACGACATCTGCAGCACCCGGCCCGTATCCTTCAGCACCGCCCGCGCCTTCAATTTCCCGAAGGTGATGATCTGCGCGACCTTGTCGGCGCCGTAGCGCTGCTGGACGTAGCGGATGACTTCGCCGCGCCGGGTTTCGCAAAAGTCGATGTCGAAGTCGGGCATCGACACGCGCTCGGGGTTGAGGAAGCGCTCGAACAGCAGGCCGAGCCGGATCGGGTCGAGATCGGTGATGGTGAGCGACCAGGCGACCACCGAGCCGGCGCCGGAGCCGCGCCCCGGCCCCACCGGAATGTCGTTCTCCTTCGCCCATTTGATGAAGTCGGCGACGATCAGGAAGTAACCGGGAAAGCCCATGCGGACGATGACGTCCACCTCGAAATCGAGGCGGTCGAAATAGACGCGATACTCGGGAGGTACATCCCCAATTCCGTTCAGGCTGAGCTTGTCGAAGCCCTGCCCTTCCTCGTTCGATCGGGTCAAAGAGGAGGACAGCCCTTCGACAGGCTCAGGGCCGGCGGTGGAGGGGGCCAGGTTCGCTCCCATACGCTCCAATCGCGCCACGAGCCCCGCCCGGGCGTCGCGGCGGAGTTGCTCGGCCTCGGCGTCGATGTCGCCGGCGAGACTGGGCAGGATCGGCTTGCGCTTGGGCGCTCCGACGGCGCAGCGGCGGGCGATGACCGACGTGTTTTCGATGGCCTCCGGCAGGTCTTCGAACAGCTTGCGCATATCCGCCGCCGGCTTGATCCAGGCCTCGGGGGACGATTTGACACGGTCGTCGCGGTCGATCTGGCTCGACTGGGCGATGCACAGCATCGCGTCATGCGCCTTGTGGAAGGCCGTGTCGGTAAAGCAGGCGGGGTTGGTCGCGACCAGCGGCAGATCGCGAACGTAAGCCAGATCGACCAAAGCCGCCTCGGCGCGCTGCTCGACCTCCATTCCGCGCCGGCAGAGCTCGATATAGAGGCGTTCGGGAAAGAGCTTCTCCAGGCGGTCGAGATAGACGGCGGCCGCGTCCGCCTGCTCTTCGGCCAGCAGCCGCGCGAGCGCGCCCTCGCCGCCCGCGGTGAGCGCGATCAGCTTGCCGGTTCGGCCCTCCAACGCCGCGAAGCCGACATGCGCGTCCTCGTCGGCCGGGCGGTCGAGATGCGCCGCCGAAACCAGCGCGCACAGATTCTGGTAGCCCGTCTCGTCCTGGGCATAGAGCGCCAGCCAGTCGATGACGGGCGGCTTGCCTTCCGCGCCTCCCGGCCGGGCGATGCCCAGCATCGTGCCGACGATCGGCTGGACGCCCGTCTCCATGCAAGCGTCGGTGAACGCCATGGCCGCGTAGAGACCGTTGCGATCCGTGAGCGCCGCAGCGGGGAAATCGAGCCTCCTGGCCTGTTTCGCGATCGCCTTGGGCTCGATCGCGCCTTCCAGCATCGTGTAGCAGGAGAAGATACGCAAAGGGACGTACGGGGCTGCCATGCCCTCACTATGGGCAGTCGGAGCCGGTTAGGGAACAGAGCGCGCGCAGTTTTCCACAGGATTCGGGTCGTCAGTCGGAATCGCGCATGATGTCCCTGATTTCGTCCCGGCGATCCTCATAGGCTTCCTCGATGCAGGCATTGCTTCGGCAGCGCTCGCGATAGGCGAGGAAATTGTCGCGCGTGACGATCAGGGCCTGACGCGTCCGCGGACCGGCGGCGGCCATCGCGGAATCGAAATCCTCGGCCATCCTGCGATCCCGCCTGGCGAGCCGCTCGCTGCCGCAGACCATGATCTCGCTGCGGGTCCGGGCATCGCGGCAGTCGAAGCTGGGGTTGGACCAGTTGCCCGCCGGGACGCGAGGGTCGCGCGGCGCTGGTTCGGCCGGAAAGGCGGGCGGATCGAAGCCGGGCTCCACCGCGATCGACCCGTCATCCTCGACCGTCGCGGCGTCGAGCACGTCCTGCGGAAGCTGCAACGGCTCGCCCTCGAGCTCGAAGGCGGCGAGTTGGGAGACGATCGCCTCTTCGCCCGTCATGCGGTAGACCGGTCCGCTGCCGTCCGCGGCGGGCTGCACCTCGTAGCTGACGTCCGCGACCAGCCGTCTCTCGCCGCCGAACGCGCGTTCCGCGCCGGGTGGCAGTTCGAGGATGAAACGGCCGGTACAGGCGGTGACGTCCAGCGCCTCGTCGCGGCTGGTCGCCACCGGATTTTCCATGCGCGGAATGGCGGTCGCCGCCAGCACATCGAAATTGACGCGCTCACCCGTCCGAATGCGGGCCGCCTGATCGAAAACAAGTTTCTTCAGGCCTTGGAAGGTGTCGCTTGACGCACAGGCGTCCTGGATCGCCTCCTCGCGTTCGACAATTATCTCCGCTTCGGTCTTGGCCTCCGGGGCGCCGCCCATGGTGACGAAGCTCAGGCCGAAGCCCGCGGCAATCGCGAGCACCAGGGCGGTCAGGGCTATTACCAGCTTGCGTTTGTCGATCATCCTTCGCCTCACAACCGGCAGAAGCGGCTATCCTATTCCAGCACGCCATCGTGCAAACGCACGACGCGGTCCATCTTTGCGGCGATGCGTTCGTTATGCGTGGCGACGAGCGCGGCGGAGCCTTCATCGCGGACCAGCTTGACGAATTCCATGAACACCACGTCGGCGGTGGCTTCGTCGAGATTGCCGGTCGGCTCGTCCGCCAGCACCAGCGACGGGCGGTTGGCGAGCGCGCGGGCCACGGCGACGCGCTGCTGCTCGCCGCCCGAAAGCTTGCTCGGCCGATGGCTCAGCCGCTCGCCCAGGCCCAGCGACGTCAGCAGCGATTCCGCCCGCTCGCGCGCATCCGCCGTCTCCGCGCCGTGGATGAGCTGCGGAAGGATGACATTCTCCGCGGCGTTGAAATCGGGCAGCAAATGGTGGAACTGATAAACGAAGCCCAAAGCGTCGCGGCGGATGCGGGTGCGTCCGTCGCTGCCGAGTTGCGCCGCTTCCTCGCCGCCGATCCGGATCGAGCCCTCGAACCCCCCTTCGAGAAGGCCGACGGCCTGGAGCAAAGTGGATTTGCCCGAACCGGAAGGGCCGAGCAAAGCGACAATCTCGCCCCGTCCGACAATGAGATCGACGCCGCGCAGCACATGGATGGTGACGCCGCCCTGCTGGAAGCTGCGCTTCAGTCCGGTGACCTGGAGGATGTCACTCATAGCGCAGCACCTGCACCGGGTCGGTGCTCGCCGCCTTGTAGGCCGGATAGAGGGTAGCGAGGAAGCTGAAGCCCAGCGCCATCGCCGTCACCGCGACGACTTCGAAGGGATCGGTCTTGGAGGGGAGTTCGGTCAGGAACCGGATCGAGGGATCCCACAAATCCTGTCCGGTGACGATCTGGACGAAGTTCACCACCGGCTGGCGGAAATAGAGAGCGATCGCCCCCAGGACCAGCCCGGCGACGGTGCCGAGGCCGCCGATGATCGTGCCCACCGTCATGAATATCTTGAGCAGGCTGCGGCGCGACGCGCCCATGGTACGCAGAATCGCTATGTCCCGCGTCTTGGCGCGGACCAGCATGATGAGCGACGAGAGGATGTTGAACACGGCCACCAGGATGATGAGCGACAGGATGACGAACATCGCCACCCGCTCCACCGACAGGGCCTCGAACAGGGCCTGGTTCATGGAACGCCAGTCCGAAAGCACCGCCTGCCCGGCGACCGCCGCGGCGAGCGGGGCGAGTATCTCCCCGACCCGGTCGGCGTCCACCGTCTCGATCTCGACCATGCCGACGGCGTCGCCGAGCATGAGCAGGGTCTGGGCATCCTCGATCGGCATGACCACGAACGCCTTGTCGTAATCGTAGACGCCGACCTCGAAGATGGCGGCGACGTTGTAGGAGACGATGCGCGGAACGGTGCCGAAGGGCGTCGTACGCCCCTGCGGGCTGATCAGGCTGATCTGGCCGCCGACGGTCGCGCCCAGCGATTCGGCGAGGCGAATGCCGATAGCCACGTTTTGCGAGCCCGGACGAAGCGCCTGGAGCGAGCCGGCGACTTCGTTGCCGCGAAGGATCGGGTTTTCGAGAATGTCCGCGCGCCGCATTCCGCGCACCAGCACGCCCTCGACCCGCCCGTCATAGCTCGCCATCAAAGGCTGCTCGATGAGGGGCACGGCCGCGGTGACTCCGGGCGTCGCCTTCGCCTGTTCGGCGATCTCGCGCCAGCCGGGCAGCCGGCCGCCATAGCCCTGGACCACGGCGTGGCCGTTGAGGCCGACCACCTTGCTGAACAGCTCGTCGCGAAAGCCGTTCATCACGCTCATCACGATGATGAGCGCGGCGACGCCGAGCATGACCGCGAACAGGCTGATCGAGGCGACGAGGAAGATGAAGCCCTCGCCCTTGCCCGGCAGCAGATAGCGCTTGGCGATCATGCGCTCGTAGCGGGTGAGGATCATGACGCGCCCCCCAACGCGTTACCCCGGCCCTCGTCATCCCAGCGAAAGCTGGGATCTCTTTGCCTTGCTGCGGAAGAAGAGAGATTCCAGCTTGCGCTGGAATGACGGGATTGGCGCATCCGTCCGACCCTCATCCCGCCAGCCTCGCCAGCGCGCTCTCCATCGACAGCTCTTCGCGCTCGCCGGTGGCGCGGTTCTTGAGCTCGACGACACCCTTCTCCAGTCCCTTGGGGCCGACGATCACCTGCCAGGGAAGCCCGATCACGTCCATGGTCGCGAACTTGGCGCCGCCGCGTTCGTCGCGGTCGTCGTAGAGGGTGTCGATACCGGCATTCTGGAGTTGGCCGTAGAGGCGGTCGGCAGCCTCGGCGCAGGCCGCATCGTCGGCGCGCATGTTGATGAGGCCGACCTTGTAGGGCGCGACGCTTTCGGGCCAGATTATGCCGCTCTCGTCATGGCTCGCCTCGATGATCGCGCCCATCAGGCGGGAGACGCCGACGCCGTAGCTGCCCATATGCGGGTGTACCTGCCCGCCCTCCTTCGTCTGGACCGACAGGCCCATCGACGCGCTGTACTTGGTGCCGAAGGCGAAGATGTGCCCCACCTCGATGCCGCGACGGCTCCGGAGGCGTTCGGCCGGGACCGGGCAGGCCTCGACCTTGGCGTGCTCTTCCTCCTCCATCGCATAGAGATCGGTCAGGCGCGTGATGGTCGAAGCGTCGGCGGCGAGCAGCTCGTCGCGCGTTACCTCCTCGATGGCGGCGTCGTAGAAGAGCGCGCTCTCGCCCGTGTCCGCCAGTATGTGGAATTCGTGGCTGAGGTCGCCGCCAATGGGGCCGGTGGGAGCGCGGACGGGAACCGCCTGAAGGCCGAGCCGGGCGAAGGTGCGAAGATAGGCGACGAACATCGCCTCATAGCTCTTCCTCAGCCCCTCCTCGTCGAGGTCGAAGCTGTAGGCGTCCTTCATCAGGAACTCGCGGCCGCGCATCACGCCGAAACGCGGGCGGACCTCGTCGCGGAACTTCCACTGGATATGGTAGAGGGTGCGCGGCAGGTCGCGGTAGCTCTTCGCCGCGTCCTTGAAGAGCAAGGTGATCATCTCTTCGTTGGTCGGGCCGTAGAGCATGTCCCGATCGTGCCGGTCCTTGATGCGCAGCATCTCCGGGCCGTATGCGTCGTAGCGGCCGGACTGGCGCCACAGGTCGGCCGACTGGATGGTCGGCATCAAAAGCTCGATCGCGCCGGCTCTGTCCTGCTCCTCGCGGACGATCGCCTCGATACGGTTCAGCACCTTGAGGCCGAGCGGCAGCCAGGCGTAGATGCCGGCGGCGGTCTGGCGGACGAGGCCGGCGCGGAGCATCAGCTTGTGGCTGACGATCTGGGCGTCGGCGGGCGTTTCCTTGGTGACGGGGAGGAAATAGCGGGAGAGGCGCATAAGCGGGGGGCTGGTCCGGACAAGAAGCGAGGGTCGCTCAGCCTCTAGGGGCGCACCCCGTCCAAGGCAACCGCCCGGCCTGCGCTCATACCGGTATCGCTGTTGCATAGCCGACACAGGGCCATCGCAAATGCCCCGCGATACCGTATTTGCCGGTGACAAGGCCAACCGCCTTCCCTAGCATCCGGACCACGAGCTGCGGCTAAGGCCTTGGTTCGGGGAGGCTTCGGCCCCGCTTCCTCAGGCGAGGTGAGGAAGTGCGCGGGCCGGGCATTCTACAAGGGGGTTGGCGGGAAACCGTCACGCGGGTGCCCGGGTCCACAGGATCCGGGCACTTGCTATTTCCGGCCCCTCGTTCCGCTTATCGTTCGAATCTCTTTCGCCGCCGCCATGCGAGGCGCTATGCCTCCGTTCGGGCCGTCGGGGAGGGGTGATGAGAAATCTGCGGCGAATCCTCGGCAGCGCGGCGTTGCGGCCGGTGCTGGTGATCTGGGGTTTCGGCTATTTGCTGGTCGAAATTTTCGCCGTGCTGCTGGGTCGGTCGTCGCCGGGGACGAACCTTCTCAGCTCGATACCCTTGTTCGCGGTCGGCGTCGGCCTGACCCTGCTGCTCGACCGGACGCGGCTCCGGCTCCACGATTCTCCGCCCCTCTCCCGCTGGCTGCTGATGGGCATGGCCATCATCGCCGCGACCGCGGTGCATACGGCGGTCGACCTCCACTGGCTCAAATGGCTGGCGCTGACCGTCGCTCCGGACTGGCAGGAATGGGCGCTGAACCTGGGCAGCCAGCGCGTTTTCACCGTCGGACTCCTCTATTTGTGGACCTTCTGTCTTGCCCTCACCCTCCTCTGGGCCGCCGGCGTGAGCAATGCCGCCCAGGCGAGCGCCGCCCGCGCCAGCGCCTTCGAGGCTTCCAGCCATCGCGCCGAGGCGGCCGCCCTCCGGCTTCAGCTCAACCCGCATTTCCTGTTCAACGCGATGAACTCCGTGTCGAGTCTCGTCGCCCTCGACCGCAAGGCGGAAGCGGAGGCGATGATCGGCCAGCTTTGCGATTTCCTCCGCGCATCCCTCGCCTCCGATCCGATGGCAGACGTGGCGCTGGCCGATGAGATCGATACGATCGACGCCTATCTCGGCATCGAGGGGGCGCGGTTCGGCGACCGGCTGGAGGTGGATATCGACGTGCCGGACGAGGCGATGCGAGCGCAGGTGCCCAATTTCATCCTTCAGCCGCTGGTCGAGAATGCGATCAAGCACGGCGTGTCGGCCGCGCGCGGCCGCGCCACGATCCGGATCAGCGCGGCGAAGGAAGGCGATATGCTCGTGCTGAGCGTGGTGAACCAAGCCGAGCCCGGCCGTGCCGGAGAGGAATCCGACGAGGGGGGACTGGACCGTCGCGGCATTGGCCTGTCCAACATCCGCCAGCGCCTCGCGATCGGCTACGGCAATCGCGCTGGGCTCGAGACCGGCGCCATTCCCGGCGGCTACAGCGCCGTCATCCGCCTGCCCTTCGCGGACGCCGCCGCCGGAGATAGCTGATCCGGCTGGGCCCGTCGCCCGGCCGCATTGTAAATCGGCCGCCATTCGCCTATATCGGGCTGGCTAACGTCGCCTGCGGCGGAATTTGACGCCTTTCGGCCTATCCTTCCCTTACTCGCTTCATGGCTCACGCGGCGCACGTTGCGCGCGGACAACCATTTTGAAATGAAAGGACGGGACAAAATGCCCTCAGGCACCGTCAAATTCTTCAACTACGACCGGGGCTACGGCTTCATCTCCAACGACGATGGCGGCGCCGACGCGTTCGTCCACGTCACCGCGGTCGAAGCCGCCGGCCTGCCCGGGCTCAACAAGGACGAGCGCATCAGCTACGACCTGGAGACCGGCGCCAACGGCAAGATATCCGCCATCAACCTCCAGCCGGCGGGCTGAGCCCGACCCGATTGGAAAGCGGCCCACCGCGGCCCCACGAGAAAGAGAAAATATGGCCAAGGAAGCGCTGCTCACGATGGAAGGGCTGATCGACGAGATCCTGCCGGACGGGCGCTTCGGCGTGACGCTCGACAACGAGCACCGGATCATCGCCTACACCGCCGGCAAGATGCGCAAATTCCGCATCCGCTCCGTGGTCGGCGACCGGGTCCATGTGGAGATGACGCCCTACGACCTCACCAAGGGGCGAATCGTCTTCCGGGAGAAGACCCCCGGCCAGGGCCCCGGCCCGAGGCGGAGCGGCTTCCGGCGTTAGCGCCGACAGTAACGACAAGGCGGCCATGCGCCGCCCAAGGAATGAAATGAACGTACAGACTATCGATAACATTCGACCCAAACTCTCTTTGGCTTTTGCGGGGGCTTCGGCTCTCCACCCATCGGGAATTCTATCGAGCCGGCCTGCTGCCAAGCGCTGCTCGCCTCTTCTTTCCGATCGCGAGTTGCGGCGCATCGTCGCCGGCATGATCGGCTGATACCCACCGGCCCTTCCCGTTCGCGGGGAGGGCTTTTATCTGGAGACCCAGACATGTCGAGAATTCCCGTCCGTCCCTTCCTGATCGCCAAGGACGAGGAAGGCCATTTCCGCATCACCGTGCGCGAGACCCGCTACAACAGCCAGGGCTACCCCCTCGTCACCGCCACTTTGCAGGACGAGACCTTCAAGACGGCGACGGCGGCGCGCACGCACGCCAAGGAGCATTTCGGGGCCGAGGCAGGCCAGTTCGCGCTCAAATAAGCCGACCTTCTTCGTAACGATCCAACCCGCGCGCGCGCCGCATGTCGCCGCGGCGGGGCGACGAGTGCCGGCATTTCGAGCGGAGCCTGTTCCGGCTTGCTCGGACTCTCGCGAAACCGCTCTCCGCCTTAAGGATTTCCCAACCGCGCGTCTGGCAGACTAGCTACCGGGGCAAGTGCCGGGAGGGGGAATTTCATGCTTCGCGTGAGCAAGGCGGATCTGCGGCTGGGAATGTTCGTCCAGTCGCTCGAAGGTTCCTGGTTCGACCATCCGTTCTGGAAATCCAAATTCCTGCTCGCCGAGGAGGAGGATCTGCGCGCGCTGCAAGGCAGCGACATCGAATGCGTGTGGGTGGACGAGGTCAAGAGCCTCGCCCCTGCCCTCGCCCACCTGACGCCACAGGAGCCGACGCCCAGGCGAAGGCTGTTCGAGGAGCTGTCCTCCGAAGCGCCCGCGGAGACATCTCCGGCCGCGCCGCCCAGGCCGCGCCGCGCCTCGCTTCCCAATGAATATCATGCCGCCCAGACGGTGCTGGAGGATTGCAAGGCCGCGGTCGGCGAGCTCTTCGCCCGGGTGCGCAGCGGCGACGCCTCGGCGGTCGAGGACGCCGCCCCCGTCGTCGGCGGCATCGCCGAATCGGTCGCGCGCAATTCGGACGCCTTGATCACCCTCGCCCGCGTCCGCACCCTCGACGAATATACCTATATGCACTCGGTCGCGGTCAGCGCGCTGATGATCAACCTCGCGCGCCAGCTCCAGCTGCCGCCCGAATATATCAAGCAGGCGGGCACGGCCGGGCTGTTCATGGACGTGGGCAAGGCGCTGCTCCCGCCGGAGCTCCTCGGCAAAAGGGGAGATTATGCGCCCGAGGATTGGGCGGAGATGCGCCGCCACCCGAAGCTTGGCGCGGATGCGGTCAAGGCGTCGGGCGACCTGTCCAAGATCGTCGCCGACGTCTGCCTCCACCATCACGAGCGGCATGACGGCAGCGGCTATCCCCACGGCCTGAAGGGCGACGAGATCAGCCTGTTCGCGCGCATGGCCGCGCTCTGCGACACCTATGACGCGCTCGTCTCCGTCCGCCCGCACCGCCCGGCCTACGGCCCGGCCGAGGCGGTGGCCGAAATGTACAAACTCAAGGGCCGGTTCGACGAGAGCCTGCTCGCCGGCTTCATCAAGAGCATCGGCATCTATCCGGTGGGGAGCCTGGTGCGCCTCGAATCGCGCATGCTCGGCTGCGTCGCGGCCCAGCGCCGGGACCAGCTGACCCGGCCCCTCGTCCGCATCTTCTATTCCATTCGGCAACGCACGCACGTGCCGGTCGAGGAAGTGGACCTGGCGCAAGTGCCCGAGCCGGACCGGATCGTCGCCCGCGAGGAGCCCGGCCGCTGGGGCCTGCCCGACTGGGACAATTATGCGCTGACCATCCTCCAGGGCCAGAAGGCGAAGCGCGCGGCGTGACCCGGTGCAGGCGGCGGGTGCGCGAAGTTGACGAAGTTTACACGTGCCATGGGCTTCCGGTTGCACCGGCCGGGCGCGGCGTGTGGCGCGGGCCGTGAAGGGAACCGCGTTTGCTTCCCTTTCCCTTGGCCGATGCCCGCCCCGAGACATCCGGCGCGGGTGGAGGGATGACCGGCACGACTGGCACAAAAGTGACATGGAATCGCGGCGGTCTGCCCGCAGCGGCGGGCGCGGACTGGAACAGCCTGGAGACAGTCGGTGGCGGGAGCGACTCGGCCATTGCAAGTCTATGACCGATCGGGGGTGGGTGTAGGAAAATCGAAAATGAGGGTTGCCGGGGGCAAGTTTCATTCTCGATTTTCGCCGGAAGCTTTTCCAAGCTCCTCGCGTCTGAGGTTTGGCGCGTCTTGAAGCCCCGGCCTCTCTCTGCTACTGTGAAACCATGAAGAATGTCACAGTTTCACTGGACGATGCCACCTACCGGGCCGCGCGTGTGAAGGCGGCCCAGGCGGGGCGTTCGCTTTCGGCCCTGGTGCGCGAGGCGCTCGAGGAGCTTGGCTCCGGCGAAACCGAATTCGAGCGGCTGCACAGGGAGGAACTGGAGTTGAGGGAGAAGCTGAAAGAGCTTCCTCCTTTCCGCGCCAGCGACCGCCTCACCCGTGAAGAGGTGCACGACCGTGCCCGCGAGCGGAAGGAATGGCGCGAGCGGCGGTCTTGACCGGCTTCCTCGACACGAACGTTCTGATCTACGCCGTCGGCAACCTGCCGGAAGAGGCGGCGAAACGCGAGAGGGCGTGGCGGCTGATCGATGGCGGCGACGTTGCCGTGTCGATGCAGGTTCTGCAGGAATTCTATCACCAGGCGACGAGGCGGAGCCGCCCCAACCCGCTGTCGCCGGACCTGGCCAGGGGCTTCGTGGAGCGATGGCGGCGCTTTTCGGTGCAGGAGACGACGCTCAAGCTGCTCGATCTCGGCTTCGAAGTCCAGCGCCGCCACCGCTTCAGCTTCTGGGACAGCATGATCGTCGCCGCGGCGCGCGCGCAGGGCTGCGATGTGCTGTGGACCGAGGATATGGACGACGGGCGGATCGTGGACGGGATGCGAATCGCCAATCCGTTTCGGTAAAGGAGCAGCGAACAGGTGCTGTGTCCCCCCTAACCTCCAAGCGTCCCCAAGATTTCAGCTAGACGGCGCGGTAAAAGTGCGATGACGGAAGTGGCGACAGTGCCCAGTGAAACCCCCCACCTTTTCCTGGATGAAGTACGTCGAGCTCCTTATTTGTATAAATCCGCTCGTACTCATCGGTAGGCGTGTTACGGTTTCTTAATGGCCTCCTTCCGTACCGCTCAATAAACTTAGCGATTAGGTCGGCCTCAACGCCTTCGCAATTCGTCCCATGCCAACGGACTTTTGGTTCGCAGTAGTATATCCTTATTCGAAGATCAGGTATTTTTTTCGCAAGTTCAGGAATCCAGCTTCTTAGATGAGATGTGATGCGCCTCTGCGCCTGCCCTTTGCCGATGTACGCAACAGGAGAGTGACGGTCGCCGTAGGCAAATGAAAATGGTCGGCGTACCCCGATAATGTACACCGCTCGATCGGTTAGAAGTCCCTTGTGGCCATCAAGGTCAACCGCCTTCTTCAGGGCGCGCCAACTAGACACCCCCGCGCCTCGGAATTCGATGAACTTCCAGTTCAACTTCACACGCGCTGCCACATAGCTCTCCATTCACCCAGCAGAGCATTGATGGCATCTCGCAGGTTACGAGATCAAGGGGCGCAATGCTGCAAAGAATTGCTTTCTTAGACCAACCTGCTCTGCTTCACCGCCGCTTCGATAAAACTGGCGAACAACGGATGTGGCTCGAAGGGCTTGCTCTTGAGCTCCGGATGGAACTGCACGCCCTCCTTCGACTGGCGCCTCGGCTACGCTCGGTGCCGCTCAGGACAATCGGAATTTTGTAGGCGTCCAGTTTCACCCCTAGACCAAACGACTCTGCTTCACCGCCGCTTCGATAAAACTGGCGAACAGCGGATGCGGCTCGAAGGGCTTCGACTTCAGCTCCGGATGGAACTGCACACCCACGAACCAGGGATGGTCCGGCCGCTCCACGATTTCCGGCAGGGCGCCATCGGGGCTCATGCCGGAGAAGATCAGGCCCCCCTCCTCCAGCTTCGGCACGTAATGCGCGTTGACTTCGTAGCGGTGGCGGTGGCGTTCGCTGATCGCCTTGCTGCCGTAGATGGTGGCGACGTGGCTGTTGGGGCTTAGGGTCGCGTCATAGGCGCCGAGGCGCATGGTGCCGCCCAGCTCACCCCCGGCCGCCCTTCGTTGCAGGCCCTCAGGGCCCATCCATTCGGTGATGAGGCCGACGACCGGCTCCTCCGTCTCGCCGAATTCGGTGGTGCTGGCCTTTTCGAGGCCGGCGGTGCGCGCCGCCTCGATGCAGGCCATCTGCATGCCGAGGCAGATGCCGAAGAAGGGGACGTTGCGCTCGCGGGCGAAGCGGACGCTGGCGATCTTGCCCTCGCTGCCGCGCTCGCCGAAGCCGCCCGGGACGAGGATGCCGTGGACCGGCTCCAGCATCGGCGCGACGTCGTCGCCGTTCTCGGAGAAGAGTTCGGCGTCGAGCCAGTTGATGCGGACCTTGACCCGGTTGGCCATGCCGCCGTGGATCAGCGCCTCGGTGAGGCTCTTATAAGCGTCCGGAAGCCCGACATATTTGCCGACCACGCCGATCGTTACCTCGCCCTCGAAATGCTCCTGGCGGTCCATGATGTCCTCCCAGCGGGAGAGATCGGGCGCGGGCGCGTCGTGGATGCCGAAGGCGCGCAGGACCTCGAAATCGAGGCCTTCGCGGTGATACTGCATGGGGACGGAATAAATGCTCTTCGCGTCCAATGCGGGGATGACCGCCTCTTTCCTGACGTTGCAGAATTGGGCGATCTTGGCGCGCTCGGTATCGGGGAGCGGGCGATCGACGCGGCAGAGCAGGACGTCCGGCTGGATGCCGAGGCTGGTCAGGTCGCGGACGCTGTGCTGGGTCGGCTTGGTCTTCAATTCGCCGGCGGCGGCGATGTAGGGGATGAGGGTGGTGTGGATCGAGACGGTGTTCTCGCGCCCCAGATCGTTCCTGAGCTGCCGGATCGCCTCGATGAAGGGGAGCGATTCGATGTCGCCGACGGTGCCGCCGATCTCGCAGATCAGGAAATCGAGATCGCCCAGTTCGGCGCGGGCGAAATCCTTGATCTCGTTGGTGACGTGCGGGATCACCTGGACGGTGGCGCCGAGATAATCGCCGCGCCGCTCCTTGGCGATGATGTCGCGGTAGATGCGGCCGGTGGTGATATTATCGGACTGGCGGGCGGGGACGCCGGTGAAGCGCTCGTAATGGCCGAGGTCGAGGTCGGTCTCGGCGCCGTCGTCGGTGACGTAGACCTCGCCATGCTGATAGGGCGACATCGTCCCCGGATCGACGTTGAGATAAGGGTCGAACTTCCTGATGCGGACCTTGTAGCCGCGCGCCTGGAGAAGGGCCGCCAGAGAGGCTGCCATGAGACCTTTGCCGAGCGAGGAGACCACGCCGCCGGTGATGAAAATGAACCGCGCCATGGGAGGAAAGGCTTAAGCGGTGGCGCGGGAAAAGGGCAAGCCGCAGAATCGGATTGAGGCGAAATAAATGCGCCCGCGATCCCGGCGAAGGCTGGAATTCTCGGAAACGCCGAGACTTCCCGTCTCGGAGCCCCAGCTGGAGCTGGGGCGACGCGCGCTTATTCCGCGAGCGGGACTTCCGGTTCGGCCGTGTTGGCGGCGGGAGCGGCCGTGTCCCCCGCCTGGGCGGCGACGCCGGCGAGCGGGTCGCCGGTGGCGAGCGGGACCTGGCCGGCGGGCGCCGGGGCGACGGGGGCACCCTGACGGGCGAGGCTGGCATCGATGCCGGCGGAGGTCTGGACGGTGGCGAGGCCGGCGAGCACGATCGAGAGCAGGACGAACAAAGCCGCGAGGACGGCGGTGGCGCGGGTCAGGAAATCGGCCGCGCCGCGTGCCGACATCAGGCCCGACGAATTGCCGCCGACGCCGAGGCCACCGCCTTCCGAGCGCTGCATCAGGATGACGGTGACGAGCGACGCGGCGACGAGCGTCTGGATGATGAGGAAGAAAGTGAACATGCGGGCGTTTCCAGGCTTTCGTCATGCCAGCGGAGGCTGGCATCCCAGTGCTAACTCTCGCTGGGACCCCAGCCTTCGCTGGGGTGACGGTGAATCAAGCCGCGACTTAGTCGAAGCGGGCGCCGGGTTCAATGCCGCGCGGCCGCCTCGACGATGGGGACGAACTGCGCGGCGGTGAGGCTGGCGCCGCCGACGAGGGCGCCGTCGACGTCGGGCACCGCGAACAGCTCGGCGGCATTGTCGGCCTTGACCGAGCCGCCATAGAGGATGCGGATGCGGCCGCCGCGCTCGCCCAGGCGCTCGCGCAACGCTCCGCGGATGGCGGCGTGCATCTCGGCGACGTCCGCCGGAGTGGCGACCTTGCCGGTGCCGATCGCCCAGATCGGTTCGTAGGCGACGACCATCTCGCCTTCATGGCCGTCGTCGGGGAGCGAGCCCTTAACCTGGCCGGTCACCACGTCGACATGCCGGCCCGCCTCGCGCTCGGCCTCGCTTTCGCCGACGCAGACGATCGTCTGAAGACCGCGGGCCAGCGCCGCCTCCGCCTTGGCGCGGACCTGGGCGTCGGTCTCGCCGGCTTCGGCGCGGCGCTCGCTATGGCCGACGATGACGAGCTGGGCGTGGACCTCCTTCAGCATCGCGGCGGAGACCGCGCCGGTATGGGCGCCACTCTCGGCCGGGTGGACATCCTGCGCACCGATGGCGAGGCCGTTCGAGCGGGCGACGGCGGGCGCGATCAGGGTGAAAGGCGGGCAGAGCGCGACGTCGACACCGGCCGCCGCCTTGGCCGCGGCGGCGATCTCGGCGATCTCGGCGAGCTGGTGGAGGTTTCCGTTCATCTTCCAATTGCCGACGACGAGCTTGCGACGCACTTTTGCAGTCCTTTCGATCCGATTCTGCCTCGTGAAGCCACGGCAGGGCCAACCGGCCTAGCAACAGCGCGGCCCCGCGCCAAGCTTGCCGCCGCTCCCCTCGCCTCTTATGGAGCGGGAAAGCGGCCTTCGGGGCCATCCTTCCTCTTGTCGCGGATCATCCATGCTGAAAATCTTTCGTAGCGGCGCTTCCTCCAAGTTCCTGCTCGTCTTCCTCGGCCTCGCTTTGTTCGCGATGGTGGTGACCGGGTTCGGCACCGGCGGCATGGGACTGGGTGATCTGGGCGGGATGGGCGACGAGACGCTGGCCGAGGTCGAAGGCGAGACGATCGGATCGGCGCAGGTCCGCGACCAGGTCGACCGCCAGCTCGCCAACGCCAGGCAGCAACAGCCCGATCTCGACATGGCCGCGTTCCTGAGGAGCGGCGCGCTGGGCGAGATCGTCACCCAGCTCGTCTCCAACACCGCCCTCACCGTCTTCGGCCGGGAGCAGGGGCTGACCGCGTCGAAGCGGATGGTCGACGGCGAGATCGCCAGCATCCCCGCCTTCCAGAATCTCGCCGGCCAGTTCGACGATGGCGCCTTCCGCGCCGCGCTCTCCAGGGAGAATCTCAGCGAGAAGCAGCTGCGCGACGAGATTGCCGGCACGCTCATTTCGCGCCAGCTGCTGCTGCCCGTCGCCGGATCGCCCAAGGTGCCAGAGGCGATGGCGCTGCAATATGCCTCCTTGCTGCTCGAGCGGCGCAGCGGCAGCGTCGGCATCGTCCCCGCCGCCGCGATGGGCGCCGGCACCGAACCCACCGACGCCGAAGTCGCCGCTTTCTACAAGGAGAATGAGGGCCGCTACACCATCCCCGAGCGGCGGGTGCTGCGCTACGCCGAATTCGGCGCCGACAAGGTCGCGGCCGCCGCGGCCCCGACCGACGCCGAGATCGCGGCCTTCTACCAGGCCAATGCCGCCAGATATGGCGCGCGCGAGACACGCTCGCTGAGCCAGGTGGTCCTGCCGGACCAGGCGGCGGCGCGGGCGCTGGCGGCGAAGGTCGCGGCCGGGACGAGCTTCGCCGCGGCCGCCAGCGAGGCCGGTTTCAGTGCCGCCGACACCGCGGTCGGGGAGCGCAGCCAGGCGCAATTCGCGCAGCTGACGTCGGAGGCTGTGGCCAATGCGGCCTTCGCCGCCGCCGAGGGCGCGGTGACGGCGCCGACCCAGTCGCCGCTCGGCTGGCACGTGGTGCGCGTCGACGACATCGCCACCATCGCCGCGACGCCGCTCTCCGCCGTCCGCGACGAAATCGCGGCGCAGATCGGCGCCCGCAAAAGCGAGGAAGCGCTGGGCGCGCTCGTCACCCGCATCGAGGATGCGCTGGCGGAAGGCGCGACCATGCAGGAAGTCGCCCAGGCCGAGGGCCTGACCATCCGCGAGACGCCGCCGATCACGGGCTCCGGCATCCAGTTCGACGATCCCAATTTCAAGGCCCCCGAACTGCAGCCGGTGCTGGAGACCGCGTTCGACATGGCGCCCGACGAGGATCCGCTGGTCGAGACTTTGGTGCCGAACCAGCGCTTCGCCATCCTCGCCATCGCCCGCATCGTGCCGGCCGCCGCGCCGCCGCTCGCCGAGGTTGGGGACCGGGTGAAAGCCGACCTCGTCCAGCGCCGCGCGCTCGACCGGGCCAAGGCGGTGGCGACCTCGATCGTGGCCAAGATCAACGCCGGCACCAGCGCCGCCCAGGCCTTCGCCGAAGCGGAACGCCCCCTCCCCGCGATCGAGACGGTGACCGCGCGTCGGCTCGACGTGGCGCGCCCGGATCAGCCCATTCCGCCGCCGCTGGCGATGATGTTCAGCCTGCCCAAGGGCAAGGCCCGCATCCTCCAGGCGCCGAACGGCCAAGGCTGGTTCGTCGTCCACCTGCAGGAGACGGTGCCCGGCAACGCCGCCGAATCCCCCGGGCTCATCGAGGCGACGCGCACCCAGTTCGAAGGCATACTCGGCGAGGAATATGCGAACCAGTTCGGCCGCGCCGTCGAGGGGGGCATGGACGTGGAGCGCAACCAGGACGCGATTAACGCGCTGCGCGGGCAATTGCTGGGGCCGGGCTTGCAATAAGGACGTCACCTGATCGGGGCGGCGATGCGGGACGCGCGGTTCAGTCTGCCGCGCGCCGCTGCTAAGTCCCGCATTATGATCCTCGTCGTCGACAATTATGACAGCTTCACATGGAACATCGTCCACTATCTCCGCGAGCTCGGAGCGGCGGTCGAGGTGGCGCGAAACGACGAATTGAGCGCGGCGGACGCGCTGGCGAGCGAGGCTGAGGCATTCCTGATCTCGCCGGGGCCGGGGACTCCCGAAGAAGCGGGAATCTCGCTCGAGCTGGTCGCCGCTTGCGCCCGCGCGCGGCGGCCGCTGCTGGGCGTCTGCCTGGGTCATCAGGCGATCGCACGCCACTTCGGCGGCCATGTCGTGCGGGCAGAGCGGCCGATGCACGGCAAGACCTGTTCGGTCGAGCATGACGGGAGCGGTATCTTCGCGGATCTCCCCTCCCCCTTTACCGCCACCCGCTACCATTCGCTGACGGTGGCGACCCAGGGATTGCCGGAATGCCTCGCGGTGAACGCCACCGCCGGGGACGCGACCGTGCAAGGGCTGCGTCATCGCGACCTGCCGATCCATGGCGTGCAGTTCCATCCCGAAAGCGTGGCCAGCGAATGGGGACACAGGCTCTTTGAAAACTTCCTGCGATTGGCGCCACGGGAGGTCTATTGACACGCCTCGCGCTGTTCCTTACACGTTCCGCATACGTTCCCGAGGGGCCCGAACATGCTGACGCGCAAGCAACATGAGCTTCTTTGCTTCATCCACGACCGTCTCGGCGAGACCGGGGTGTCCCCATCCTTCGAGGAGATGAAGGATGCGCTGGACCTGAAATCCAAGTCCGGCGTGCACCGGCTGATCTCGGCGCTGGAGGAACGCGGCTTCATCCGCCGGCTGCCCAACCGGGCGCGGGCGCTGGAAGTGCTCAGGATGCCGGACAAGGGCGGCAACGTCGTTCCCTTGAAGGCTCCCGCTTTGCCCGCCGCGGCCAACGACATCGTCGAGCTCCCGCTGCACGGACGGATCGCCGCCGGCACGCCGATCGAGGCGCTGCAGGGCAATGAGAGCCTGGCCGTTCCGGCCGCGCTGCTCGGACCGGGCGAGCATTATGCGCTGGAGGTCTCCGGCGATTCGATGGTCGAGGAGGGCATTCTCGACGGCGATTACGCCCTCATCCGCAAGACCGACACGGCCCGTGACGGCGAGATCGTCGTGGCCCTGATCGACAACGCCGAAGCGACCTTGAAGACCTTTCGCCGCGAAGGCCAGATGATCCGCCTCGATCCGGCCAACCGCCAATATGACCCCCAGCGCTACCGGCCCGAGCAGGTGGTGGTGCAGGGCAGGTTGTCGGGGCTGCTCCGGCGTTATTGAAGTTTCCGCATCGAGGAGTAGCCGGATGGCGCGGTTGAATTATGTGGAGTTGCCGGCGAGCGACGTCGGCGCGGCCAAGGCGTTTTACGAAGCCGCGTTCGGCTGGGCGCTGACGGAGTTCGGCCCGACCTACGCCGCGACGATGACCGGCGATACCGATATCGGCCTTCAGGGCGATGCGGTCGAGGCGAGCAAGGCGCCGCTGGCGGTCATCGAGGTCGAGGATCTGGAGGCGGCGCTGGCGGCGGTCAGCAAAGCCGGCGGCGTCGTGGTTCGTCCAATCTTCGCCTTTCCGGGCGGACGGCGCTTCCATTTCCTCGACCCCAACGGCAACGAACTCGCCGCGGTCAAGGGCGACTGACCGGACAACGCCCGCGCATCCCGCGCTCTTTCAGAGGATCGGCCGATGCAGATAACGGCCGAATCAGGCCCTGTCCGCCGCGCCGCGCCCCGAGTCCGTAGCGTCCGCCGCCCTTCGTGGACGATCTCCGATTTTGTTGGTAGGTTGCATGCCCGGTTTGTTCGCGGAAAGGGGATCATCATGGTCGCGGGAATGCCGCCTTCCCACTTCCCCTGAAACCGCCTGGAGCCGGAGGCCGGCGACCGATTTGGAGGATGACCCTTCAAAGCCGGTCCTGAGCAAGAGTGAAGCCTGGGAGGAGTGCGCACCATGTCGATACTAGCCACCGCTATTTTCTCGCTGCTGAGTTCCACATCGCCGGGCGTCCCCGTCGATGTCGGCCGCTTCCACCCGGCGGACTTCCCCAACCTCATCAAGCTGGAGCGCACTTTGCCTCATGCGGAGATGACGAGCCGCGTCGAAAAAATCTTCGCCGACCGTCGCTGTTCGATCGACGGGCAGAGCAAGCTCCGGTTCAACATCACCGTGCCTTATGCAATCCTGATGGAAGCCGGAGGCACGGCGAAACGAGTCGTCGTCGGAGAGGTCGACTGCGCCCCGCTGGAGACGCTGGTCGGGCAGGTCGTCGTCGCCAGGGCCGCGAGGGGCGATTTCAAGCTGCAGCACAGCGAAGGCGATCGCTGGTATGTGAGTGATCTCCATTTCGGCCTGGGCGAACCCGAGCTGGCCGCGGCGGTCGAAGATCCAAACCAGGTCACCTGCAAAAGGGGCGAACCCCAGCTCGGGAGCCGCCTCAGATATACCAGGATGTGCAAGACGGCGGCGGAATGGCAGGCCTATAATAATGACCGGCAGCAGCTCCGCAGGGACATCGGCAACAACGCCGCGTGTCTGGGGAACCCGTCCTGCACCAGCGACTAGCGCGGTCGGCGGCGGTCAGTCGCCAACTCTCGCGACGACTGCCCTCCAAGTGAGAGCGGCCCGGCCGAGGGACAGCGCCGCTGGCGGTGATCGGCCGCACCCCGCGTTCGAGCGGTCTCTCGGCGCTTTGTGGACGATCCATGGAATTGCTGATAGGCTGAACCCCGATTGACGCGCGACGGGGGGTTCAGGCTCGCAGCCATGTCTTTCCTTTCGACGAAGCCGCCTGAATGTTCGGGTCCCGACGAGGTCGATTACAAAGATGATCGACGCCGGAAAGGTTGAAGTAAGGGAGGAAAGTTCATCATGTCGATACTGGCAACCGCTATTTTCTCGCTGCTGAGTTCCACGTCGCCGGGCGTCCCCGTCGATGTCGGCCGCTTCGACCCGGCGGACTTTCCCAACCTCATCAAGCTGGAGCGCAGCTTGCCCCATGCCGAGATGACGACCCGCGTCGAAAAGATCTTCGCCGACCGCCGCTGCTCGATCGACGGGCAGAGCAAGCGCCGGTTCGACATCACCGTGCCTTATGCGATCCTGATGGAGGCCGAAGGCAGGGCGAAGAGGGTGGTCGTCGGGGAGGTGGAATGCGCCCCGCTGGAAACGCTGGTCGGACAGGTGGTCGTCGCCAGGGCCGCGAGAGGCGACTTCAAGCTGCAGCACAATGAAGGCGAGCGCTGGTACGTCAGCGACCTCCATTTCGGCCTCGGCGAACCCGAACTGGCCTCGGCGGTGGAAAATCCGGACGAGGTCACCTGCAAGCGAGGAGAGCCCGTCGTGGGGAGCCGCCTCAAATATACGAAGATGTGCAAGACGGCGGCGGAATGGCAGGCCTATAATAATGACAGGCAGCAGCTTCGCAGGGACATAAGCAATTCAGGCGCATGCATGGGGGGCAGCTGCGTTAGCGACTAAGCGGCTCGCCGACGATCATTCACCTGCCGACCAGGGATGCCGCCCCGCCCGCGCCGTGACGGTGGCGACGCGGGGTTGGTCGCCCAGGGTAATGGCGAGACCGCCGGTGTGCCGGAGAAAGGCGCGGTCGGCCTTGAGCCAGTGGGGAATGCAGGTGCGCGGTAGGGTGCGGTCGCTGACGACGATGTCGGCGGAGGCGCAGGCGCGGCTCAAAGGAGCGAAGTCGACGAAGCGGCGGCTGCGGGTGGCGAGCACACGCCAGCGGCGGCCGTCGCGCACGATGTCGGCGGCACACATGTCCCGGCTGCAGGCGGCGGTGGGGAGATCCTGGATGGCGGCGAGATCGCCCTCATAGCCGGAGGTTTCGGACAGCATGTCGCGGACATAGTCGCCGGCGCGGTCGCGCAGCAAAGCGAAGCCGCCCTCGCCCGTCCGGATGGCGAGGTGGCGGCCGTCGCCGGTGACGACGATATCGGGCGCGGGCGTCGAGAGCGCCCAGATGGCGCCCAGCAGGACGGGCGCGAGTCCCCAGCGGCGCCAGCGTGTCTTCCACAAGCAAATCCAGAGGCCGCCCGCCACGACCAAAGCGAAGGTCCCTGTCGGCATGGTCGGCAGCAGCGCCACCGCGCCCGGTGTCTCCGCCACCGCGTGGGCGAGGCCGAGCAGGAGCGACAGCGACTGGCCCGTCAGCCACCAGAAGGGCGCGCCGAGACCGGCGAGATCGAACAGCAAGGCCAGCGCCTCCAGCGGCATCACGACGAAAGTGGTGAGCGGGATGGCGACGATGTTGGCGAGCGCGCCGTAAAATCCCGCCTTGTGGAAATGATAGAGCGCGATCGGCGCGAGCGCGATCTCCACGGCGAGGCCGGTGAGGATGAGCGCAAGGAGAAAGCGACCGAATTTCTGCGCGAAACCCTCCTCGCGGCGGGAGAGCAGCGCCTTGATGCGCGGATGCTCGTGCAGGGCGACGATCGAGGCGATCGCCGCGAAGCTCAGCTGGAAGCTCGGGCCGGCGAGCGATTCCGGCCAGAGCAGGAGCACGATCAGCGCGCCGACCGCGAGCAGGCGCATGGTGAAGGCGTCGCGGCCCAGCGCGACGCCGGCAAGGATGAGCAAGGCCGCGACGCAGGCGCGAACGGTCGGCACCTCGGCGCCGGTGAGGAGGGTGTAGGCGATGCCGGCGACGGCGCCGGCCGCCGCCGCGACGAGGGTCAGGCGGCAGCGAAGGGCGAGCGTGGGGCTGAGCGCGAGCAATTTGAGGGTGAGCAGCATGACCGCGCCGACGACGGCGGTGAGGTGAAGGCCACTGACCGAGAGGAGGTGCGCGAGGCCGGAGCGGCGCATCGCCTCGGCATCCTCTTCCGAGATCGCGCCCTGGTCGCCGGTGGCAAGCGCGGTGGCAATGCCGCCCTCCCCGCCCGACAGGCGCGACTGGATATGGTCGGCGAGCGACTGCCGCCAGCCGGCGATGCGGGCGCGCCAGTCCTGGCCTCCGGCGGGGGCCACAAGCTCCACCTCGAGCGCGCGGCCGGTGCCGCCGATCCGCTGGAACCAGGCGTGGCGAGCGAAATCATAGGCGCCGGGCACGGCCATCGGTGGTGGCGGCATCATCCACGCGCGGATGCGGACGGTGGCGCCGGGCTGGAGGGACGGGACAGCATCCTCCTCGTCGATGTTGACGCGCAGCTTCGGCGGCAGATTAGGCGCGTCTAGCGGCCGGACGACCAGCCGGACGGAGTCGCGCGCGGGCAGGCGCTGGAAGGAGTCGATGGCGGCGGTGAACTCCGCCATCCGGGCATATTCGAGCGTGGGTGCCGCGACCCGCTCCGCCTTCCACCAGATATGGGCGCAGCCGAGGGCGGCGGCGAGGCAGAAGATGGCGAGCGCCCTGCCCCAGCGCGTGCTGGCGCCGAGCGCGAGGAAGCCAAGCATGGCGGCGGCGGCGGCGAGCAGGAAGGCGATCCACGCCCGGCCGTCGGGCAGCGCGAACCAGGCGCCGATGCCGAGGCCGAGGCCGACCGGAAGCCAGAGCGGAAGCTGGTCGCGTTCGGCGTCGAAGCGGGCCTCGAGCCGCTCGCCCAGGCGCGCCATGCCCCTGCTCCAATTCGCCGTCCGCCCCGTTTGTAGCGGCTCATCCGCTATGCTAGGGGCGCTGGCGTCTGTCGTCGGCATGAGCCGCATCCTTGGAGAATCCGCGCTTGAGCGCAACCCGCTTATCCCGCCCGGTCGTCACCCGCTTCGCGCCCTCGCCGACCGGCTTCCTGCATATCGGCGGCGCCCGCACCGCCTTGTTCAACTGGCTCTATGCGCGCCATCACGGCGGCAGGTTCCTGCTCCGGATCGAGGATACCGACCAGGCACGCTCCACCCAGGCCGCGATCGACGCGATCCTCGACGGCATGCGCTGGCTGGGCCTCGATTGGGACGGGCACGAATATTATCAGTCGCAATTCGCCGTGCGTCATGCCGAGGTCGCCAATGAGCTGCTGGCGAAGGGCCGGGCCTATCGCTGCTACATGACGCAGGAAGAGCTGGCGGAGCAAAGGGCGGCGGCGCAGGCGGAACGGCGGCCCTTCAAGGTGAACAGCGTCTGGCGCGACTGCTCGCCCGACGCACCCACGCCCGATGCGCCTTCCGTCATCCGGCTGAAGGCCCCGCGTGAGGGGGAGACGGCGATCGAGGACCAGGTGCAGGGCCGGGTCGTCGTCCAGAATGAAGAGATAGACGATTTCGTCCTGCTCCGCTCCGACGGGACGCCGACCTACATGCTGGCCGTGGTGGTCGACGATCACGACATGGGCGTGACCCACGTCATCAGGGGCGACGACCATCTCAACAACGCCTTCCGCCAGCTCGGCATCGTCAAGGCGATGGGATGGCCCGAGCCGGTCTACGCCCATGTCCCGCTGATCCACGGCTCCGACGGCGCCAAGCTGTCGAAGCGCCACGGCGCGACCGGCGTCGAGAGCTATCGCGACGAGCTCGGCATGCTGCCCGAGGCGCTGTCCAACTATCTGCTGCGCCTCGGCTGGGGGCATGGCGACGAGGAGATCATCAGCCGCGACGACGCGGTCAAATGGTTCGATCTCGACCATGTCGGCCGTTCCCCTTCCCGCTTCGATCTGAAGAAGCTGGAGAATCTGAACGGCCATTATATCCGGGAGGCGTCCGACGGACGGCTGGCGGGGCTGGTGGGTCCGCGCGTCGGGACTCTGATCGGCCGTCCGCTGGATGATCGGGAGCTCGGGCTGCTCACCCGCGCGATGGAAGGCTTGAAGCCCCGCGCGAAGAATCTGGACGAGATGGCCGAAGGCGCTGCCTTTCTTTTCAAAACCGTTCCGCTGGACATGGACGAACGCGCCGCGGCGTTGCTAGAGGGACAGGCCTCGGACCTGCTCGCCCTCGTCCACTCCCGCCTCGCCGCTCTTCCCGAGTGGACCGCGGAGGCGACGGAGGGGGCCGTGCGCGGGGTCTCCGAGGATTCCGGCGTCAAGCTCGGCCAGGTGGCGCAGCCATTGCGCGCCGCGCTGACCGGGCGGGCGACCTCGCCGGGGATTTTCGATGTGCTGGCGTTGCTGGGCCGTGAAGAGAGCCTGGCGCGCATAGCCGACAAGATGAATAGCAAGGAGCAATAGCATGGCGGACAAGACAGCCAGCCTCACCCTCGGCGAAAAGAGCTACGATTACGGCCTGCTCTCGGGATCGGTGGGTCCGGACGTCGTCGACATCCGCAAGCTCTACGCCCAGACCGGCGCGTTCACCTACGATCCCGGCTTCACCTCCACGGCGAGCTGCGAGAGCGCGATCACCTATATCGATGGCGATCAGGGCATCCTCCTCCACCGCGGCTACCCGATCGACCAGCTCGCCGAAAATTCGACGTTCATGGAGGTCGCCCACCTGCTCATCCACGGCGAGCTGCCCAAGAAGGACGAGCTCGATACGTTCACCTACACGATCACCCGTCATACGATGCTGCACGAGCAGCTGATCCAGTTCTACCGGGGGTTCCGGCGCGACGCACATCCGATGGCGATCATGTGCGGCGTGGTCGGCGCCCTCTCCGCTTTCTACCACGATTCGACCGACATCACCGATCCCAAGCAGAGGATGATCGCCAGCCACAGGCTGATCGCCAAGATGCCGACGATCGCGGCGATGGCGTATAAATATTCGATCGGGCAGCCGTTCATGCTGCCGCAGAACAACCTGTCCTACACCGGCAACTTCCTGCGCATGACGTTCGGCGTGCCGGCCGAGCCCTATGAGGTGAACCCGATCGTCGAGCAGGCGATGCGGACCATCTTCATCCTCCACGCCGATCATGAGCAGAATGCCTCGACCTCGACCGTGCGCCTCGCCGGCTCATCGGGCGCCAATCCGTTCGCCTGCATCGCGGCCGGCATCGCCTGCCTATGGGGCCCGGCCCATGGCGGCGCCAACGAGGCGGCGCTCAACATGCTGCGCGAGATCGGCACCCCGGACCGCATCCCCGAATATATCGCCCGCGCCAAGGACAAGGAAGACCCGTTCCGGCTGATGGGCTTCGGCCACCGGGTGTACAAGAATTACGATCCGCGCGCGAAGGTGATGCAGAAGATCGCCGCCGACGTGCTCGACCAGCTCGACATCGACGATCCGGTGTTCGACGTCGCGCGGGAGCTGGAGCGGATCGCGCTCCACGACGAATATTTCATCGAGAAGAAGCTCTATCCCAACGTCGATTTCTATTCGGGTGTCGTGCTGTCGGCGATCGGCTTCCCGACCTCGATGTTCACCGCTCTGTTCGCCCTCGCCCGCACCGTCGGCTGGGTGGCGCAGTGGAATGAGATGATATCCGATCCCGACCAGAAGATCGGCCGCCCGAGGCAGCTCTACACCGGCCCGACGCAGCGGGACTATGTGCCGGTCGACAAGAGGTAGAGCAAAGCGGCGGCTGGCGCTCAGCTGAGCGGCAGCGTCAAGGTGAAACGCGCGCCCTGGCCCGGGGCGCTGTCGACGGCGATGTCGCCGCCCATGACGCGGGCCAGCCGGCGGGCGATGTAGAGGCCGAGGCCGGTGCCGCCGGCTTCGGTCGGGTCGATCCGCTCGAACTTATCGAAGATGCGTGCCTGGTCCTCGGGCGCGATGCCCTTGCCCTGGTCGGCGACGATGACGCAGGCGAGATCGTCCTCGCGTTCGGTGCGGATCCACACCTGCGCGCCTTCGGGCGAATAGCGGATCGCGTTGGTGATGAGGTTCATCAATATCTGGAGCACGCGCCGGAATTCACCGGTGGCGGGGAGCGTCTCGTCGTCGCCGGGCCGGTCGATTCGGACGCCTCGGTCGGCGGCGCGGACGGCGAGCAGGCCGGCGGCGCGGCGGGCGACGTCGGCGAGGTCGATCGCTTCCGCCTCGGGGGCGAATTCGGGACGTTCGATCGCCTGCAGGTCGACCAGATCGTCGACCAAAGCGAGCAGATGGCGGCCGGCGGTCGCGATGTCGTGGGCGTAGCCGGCATAATCCCTGCGCAACGGCCCGTCCGGCTGGGCGCCGATCGTCTCCGCATTGGCGATGATATGGTCGAGGGGCACGCGCAACGCCTTGTCGAGACGCTCGCCGAACGCCGGCGAATCCTTGAGCGGCGGGGGCGGAGGCGCGGCGTCGTTGGCGGCCGCCTCGGGCAGCCATCTGGGAAGGCTCGCCGCGGCGCCGCGAAAGCCGGCGAAGCGGCCGGCGCCGTCGATCAGCGGCACGCCGCCGAGGCGATAGCGGCCCTTGCTGCCCGAACGGAGCTCGGCGAACTGGTCGTCGAAGCGGCGCTGCTCGGCCAGAGCGGTGAGGATCGGCAGCGCGCCGTCCTCCCCTTCCTGGAAACGGAACAGGCGGGTCAGCTGCTTGCCGATCAATTCGGCCGGCAGCTTGCCGACGGCGGCGGCCGCGGCCGGCGACAAAGCGGTGAAGCGGAGGGCCTCGTCGGTCTCCCACATCCAGTCGGCCGAGGCGCGCAGGAAGTCCGATTCGCGCTCGGCCTCGGACGCCTCGGCCGGCCGGCGCGCGGGCCGCTCGGTCCAGCCGCCGATGGCGAGGGCGACGCCGGTTTCGGAAGGCTCGGCCCGCACCCACAGATCGAGGTCGGACGGTCCGTCGGCGGCGATGACGGCGCGGGAGATGACGATGCCTAGGCGGCGCGAGAGGCGGGCGAGCGAGGCGATCTGGGGAATGGCGAGCATCCCCCCTTCCCGCCCGCCCGCGCGCTCATGAAGGCTGGCGAGGGCCGGTTCCGCCTCGACCAACCGTCCTTCGAGGTCGACCCGCCCGTGGACGAGCAAGGTGTCTGGACGGAGCTGGGCGCTCATGCCGCTTCCGCCGCGAAGCGCGCGCGGGTCGAGAGGCGGGCGACGGCGGCGCGATAGCCCGGATCGACCTGCCAGAGGCGGAGGATGTCGGCGGCGGCGCCTTCGTCGCTGGCGTCGAACAGGTCGAGCTGGGCGGCGGCGGCGTCGCCCTCTGTGCCCGAGAACATTCGGCCCCGCGCGTTGAGCACCAGCAGGATCGCGGCGGCATGGTCGCGCTCGACGCCGGCGGCGCGGAGCAACAAAGCGGGGCCCCTCCCCCTCGGATCGGACAACACTTCCCACGCGGCCGAATAATCGAGCCCGCAGCGCAGGCCGATGGCGGCGACGAAAAGAGGCAACAGGCCGTCGTCCAGGACGAGCCGCAGGACCGCGTCATCGAGTCGATCGGAACGGTCGAGCCGTCGCGCGAGGCGCATGCAGCACGCCTCGAGGCTATCGCCCTCGTCATAGCCGGCGATCAGCTCTCCGGCGGCGACGGCGATGGCGGCGTCGGCGCGGCCGGAAGGCAGCGCGTGCTGCTGGACCATATATTGGCGGAGCGCCGCGGCGATCATCCAGACCAGGCGGTGCTGGATTTCGGCGGCAAGCTCGGTGCGGCCCATGACGGGCTCGTTGAACTGGTCGAAGCGGCGGCTGCGGGCGATCATCAGCGCCATGGCCTCGGCCGCGACCGCATCGTCGTCGTCGCGCACCAGATCGAGGAGATATTCGTCGGTGCCGTCGTCGCCCTCGGCATTGTCCTTCCAGAAGCGATGCTCCTCGACCCGGCGGACGAGCACGGTGCCGAGTTCGGGGTCGCGGAGCACCTGCGCCCGTTCGAGCAACGGCTGGGCGATAGGCACATGGGCGGAGGAGAAAGCGGCGCTGAGCCCCTCATGGTCGGCGAAATGACCGGCGAGGCGGGCGCGGAGCGTATCCTCGACGGTGCGGACCAGCCGGACGAGCAGGGCCGCGGCGGTGAGGCGCTGCCATTCGGTGAGGCGGGACTGTTCGGGCAGCAGCAGATCGGTCGCGGCCACGGAAAAGCGCTCGCGCGCCGCCGCCAGCAGCAGCCGCGCGGCGTCGCCATTCCCGTTGCGCCCATTGGACCGTCGATCCGCCATAGTCCGGGCATAGGGCAGACAAGGTTAAACTGTCGCTAATCCTGTGGCGGATCGAGCGGCGCGTGAACCTGCCGCTGCGCCCAGAAGAAGGAGGCGGCGGCATAAGCGGAGAGCGTCGCCAGGCCGATCGTCCAATAACCGGTAATGGCGAAGGGCAGCATCAGCCAGGCCATGCCCTTGCGTTCGGCCAGGGCAATCCGGCCGGGAATGTCGCCGTCCCCGCTTTCTCCGTGCCGGGCGAGAAGGAAGGCAATCGTCGTGGCGGCCAGCGCGATGCAGCCCCAGCCGCGCGTCGGCGCCAGCGACAGGCTCAACGTCGCCAGCGCCGCGCCGGAAAGCGCCGGGAGAAGGTAGCGCCAGCGACCTTGCCGGGGCGTGGGCTGGAGGCGGAGCGCGGCGATGCGGTCGGCGATGCCGTCCAGGGGGGTGGCGAGAAGCACAAGCACAGCCCCCGCCCACAACCAGTCCTTGTGAAACAGGAAGGCGGCGAGACCGGTGAAGGCGGCAGCGACAAGATGAAGCCACCTGGGCGTGATCGCGCTCGGCATTAGCAAGGCGGTGGCGGCGCGTTCGACGGGCGCCAGCAGGAAGCGGGACGCCCAGTCGGTTCGCGCCCCGGCGGCGCTTTCGACGATCCGGGCCTCCGCCTCGTCGAGATCCTCCTCGCGCTCGGCGATGAGAAGCGGCTCCTCGTCCGCGTCGCGGATGGCGAGCTGGCGGGCGCCGCCCTGCACGGCGCGGCGGAGCAGGGTCGATTGCAGATCCCAGTCCTGGAGCATCGCCGCCGTCCGCCGCAGCAGATCGCCGTCGACCATGGCCAGGCCGGCCCAGCGGGATTGGGCGTCGATCCGCTCGAAGCGGTCGTCGGTGAGATGGTCGGCGATGGTGAGGAGCGCATCCCCTTCCGCGCCGGCGAGGCGATCGAGATGCGACTCCGCGATGACGAGCCCGTCGGCGACGAGCAGCAGCCGGTCTTCGGGCTGGACCGATTCGGCGGCCTCGGCGACGCCGCGGGCGACGATCGCGCGGACGCCCTCGCCGCGCATCCGGTCGATCGCCGCAATAAGGGCGGGCGGCAGCCGCTCGACCAGGATAATGACCGAATCGGCGCCAGCCGCCGCGGCCAGGCGCGCCTGCCGCTCGACGACGGTGCGGCCCGCCAGAGGCAGAGTGGCGCGCAGCCCGTCGCCGGGCTCGCCGCTTTCATGATAGGCGCAGATGAGAGCGGCCAGAGTCACAGGGCCACGATCCCTCCCCAAAACAGAAAGGGCAAGGATAGGCGGCTCCCCGGCCGCTTGCAAAGCGCTTAGCGCGGTCTGCGATCCGATGAGATCGGATCGACCGCACTATTTCTTTGGTTGGCCGCGATTTCCGAGTCATCAGATGATTCCATCTGACTAGAAATCGCTCTGGCGGAACGTCGTCGTGAAATCGTCGATGGCGAGGCCGAGCTTGCGCAGCACGACGGGGTCACCGGGCGCGCCGTCCAGGGCTTCGTCGGCCAGTTCGATCATGCCGATCGCGCCGAAGCTGGCGGCGAGGCTCTTGAGCCGGGAGGCGGAATATTGCCAATTGGCGTCGCAGCGGGCGCGGGCCATCAGGTCGACCTGGCGGGCGGCGCTCTCGACGAAGGCGGCGCGCAATTCGCCCATCAGCTGAGCGTCGTTGCCGACGGCGGCGGCGAGCGATGCGTCGAGGGCTCCGGGATCATAGACCATCGCTCTCCCCTACGCCTGGCGCGTTAACACCACCTTTCGTGGGCTCGCCCTTTCGCGCCACCGCAAACATGATAAGGTCCCCCCATGACGACGGGGGCACAGCGCGCCGAGGCGCAGCCGGACAACGGCATCGCGGACACCGATCGCGGCGATTGGGAAGTCCTTCAGGCAAACGAGGAATCGGCCGAGGCCGTCGAGACCTTCGAATGGGCGGAGGAAGAGCCGGCCGAATCGCCGGCGCGGCCGCGCATCCTGGCGGTCCTGCTCTCGCTTCTGGCCGTTGCATGGGTCGGTATCGTCGCCTGGTCGCTGGCCGTCGCGAGTCCGGAACTCACGCTGTCGGCGCTCGTCCAATGGATCGCCGTCGCCAGCGCGCCGCTGGTGCTCCTTTGCGTGGCATGGCTCGCCTTCGGCCGCACGTCCCGGCGCGAGACCGAGCGTTTCACCCAGGCCGTCGCCGCGATGCGGAGCGAGAGCGCCGCGCTGGAGAGCCTGCTGGCGATCGTCGCCACCCGGCTCGAGGAGAATCACGCCCGGCTGACCAACGAGGCGGCGAAACTGATGACTCTGGGCGACGAGGCATCAGACCGCCTCGGCCGGGTCACCCATTATCTCGCCAAGGAGAGCGCGACGCTCGATCGCAAGGCCGAGGCGCTGGAGATTGCGGCCAACGCGGCGCGGGTCGATATCGGCGTGCTGCTCCAGGACATCCCCCGGGCCGAGGAACAGGCGCGCTCGCTGGCCGGATCGATGCGCGAGACCGGGATCGCCGCGCTCGAGCAGGCCGGGGGCCTGGAAGGGCAGCTTTCGGCGCTGATCGCGCGCGGCCGCGAGGCCGATGAGATCGCCGCCGGTGCGGCCCAGCGCCTCGCCGCTCAGCTCGCCCGGATCGAGAGCAATACCGCGTCCGCCGCCGGGCGAATCGACGAGGCTGCCTCGGGCATGGCGGCGGCGATCGACGGGACCATGGCGCGCGCGGCCGAATCGGTCGATGCCGTCCGCTCGGGCATCGAGGAGCAGGGTGGCGCGATGCTGGCCATGCTCGATCAGAGCCGGGCCGCCTTCGAGCGCGCCGGCGAGGATGCGACTCGGAACCTGACGCACCGGCTGGAGACGATCAGCGGCAAGATTCAGGAACTGGCCGGCCATCTGGCGGCGCAGGACGCGGCCAGCCAGGCGCTGGTCACCGGCCTCGCGCGCGACCTCACGGACCTCGACGAGCGCTTCGTCCGTCTGACCGAATCGGGCAGCAGCGGCGCGGAGCTGATGACCGGATCGTTCGAGACGGTGCGCGGCTGCGTCCAGCAATTGTTCGAAGAGCTCGGCGGAAGCCACGATCGGGCGCGGGCCCTGATCGAGCGCAGCGAGGAAATGGCGCGCGCGCTCGCCCAGATCGGCGACCGGCTCGACGGTGAGATTCCCGCATCGCTGGCGCGGGTCGAAGAACAGGCCGGGCGGACCCGGGAGACCGCCGTGGCTTTGGCTCCCGAGGTGGAGGCGATCCAGGTATCCGCGGACCGGGCCGCGGCACGGCTCACTTATGCCGAGGACAGCATCGCGCGGCAGCGCGAGGCGCTGGAAGCGATGCTGGCGATCGTCAACGACGGCGTCGGCAGCGCCGAGGAGCGGCTGCAATCGCTGGCCCGCGCGGTCGGCGAGGCGGACGAAGCCACCGCCAGGATCGTCGGCGAGACGACGGGCGAGCTGGTCGACGCTTTGGTGCGGGTGCGCGACACCGCGAACCAGGCGGCCGAGAAGGCGCGCGAGGCCATTGGGGCGGTCATCCCCGAAAGCGCGGCGGCGCTCGGCGAAGCGAGCCGCAAGGCGGTCGGCGAAGCGGTCGGCGCCGAAGTGACCCGCCAGATGGGCGAGCTGGGCGAGGTCACGGAGCGCGCGGTCGAGACGGCGCGTCACGCGTCGGAGCGGCTGACCCGGCAGATGCTCACCATCGGCCAGGCCGCCGCCGCCGTCGAGGCGCGGATCGACGAGGCGCGCCGCGAACGGCAGGAGAAAGAAGGCGAAGCCCTCTCCCGCCGCGTCGCTTTGCTGATCGAATCGCTCAATTCGACCGCCATCGACGTCACCAAGATCCTGTCCAACGACGTCACCGACAGCGCCTGGCAGGCTTATCTGAAGGGCGATCGCGGAGTGTTCACGCGCCGCGCGGTGCGGCTGCTCGACACCACCGAGACTCGCGAGATCGTCCAGCATTACGAGGCCGAGCCGGAATTTCGCGACCAGGTCAATCGCTACATTCACGATTTCGAGGCGATGCTGAGGCGCATCCTGATCGATCCGGACGGTTCGGCGCTGAGCGTCACGATCCTGTCGTCCGACATGGGCAAGCTCTACGTGGCACTCGCCCAGGCGATCGAGAGGTTCAGGAACTGATTTCTATCGCGTCCAGTCGAAGAATCCGACGCCGACCCAGCCATAGATGTAATTGGCATAAAAGAGCCCGAACAGGATCGCCGACAGGATCGTCGCGCGCAAGGCGGCGCGGCCGAAGCTGAAGCTGTGGGGAGCGCTGTCGGCGTGGCCGGGGAGCACCTTCTCCCCCTCCTCCTCGCTGGTGCGGACGCCGAAGGGGAGAACGAGGAACAGGCTGATCGTCCAGAACAGGAAGTAGATAGCGATGATCGAGCCCAGCTGCATGGTCAGACCCTGACGATCAGCACATCGACGATCGGCTTCTTGCCGGTCCACTCGGTGGCGCAGCGGCGGACGGCGAGGCGGATGCCTTCGCGGAGCTTGTCCTCGTTACCGCCATTCTTGCCGGCCGCGCCGGCGGCGGCGTCGCAGGCCTCCGCGATGAAGGCGTCGCGATCCTCTTCGACCGGCACGCCTTCGAGCGCGATGCGGACCTCGCCCTGCACCCGGTTCGATCGATCCATTGCCACCGCGACCGAGATGATCCCGTTGGCGGCGAGCTTGCGGCGCTGATTCATCGTCGCGCCGTCGGCGGCGAGGATGACGTCGCCGTCGAGGATCAGCCGGCCGACTCTCTCGTCGCCGGTCTTGGCCGGGCCATTGGGCGCGAGGCGGACGATCTCGCCATTTTCCTGGACCATGCTCTTGGGCACGCCCTGTTCGAGCGCGAAGCGGCGATGCTCGTGGAGATGGCGCGTCTCGCCATGGACCGGGATCAGCATTTCCGGCTTCAGCCAGTGATACATGGCGGCGAGCTCGGGCCGGGCGGGATGGCCCGAGACGTGGACATGGGCCTGGCGCTCGGTGACCGTCTTGACGTCGGCCTTGGCGAGCGCGTTCATGATCCGGCCGATGGCGAGCTCGTTGCCCGGTATCTGCTTGGACGAGAAGATGACCGTGTCCTCGGCGTCGAGCTTGATCTTGTGGCTGTCGAACGCGATCCGGGCGAGCGCGGCGCGCGATTCGCCCTGCCCGCCGGTGGCGACGATCATGATCTCGCGCTTGGGAAGCGCCATTGCCTCCTCGAAGCTGACCGTCTCGGGGAAATCGAGGAGATAGCCGGTCGCGCGTGCGACCTTGAGGATGCGGTCGAGCGAGCGCCCGGCGACGCAGACCTTGCGGTTGGTGGCGCGGGCGACCTTGCCGAGCGTGTGGAGCCGGGCGGCGTTCGACGCGAAGGTGGTGACCAGCACCCGGCCCTTCTGCGCCGCGACGACATCTTCCAGGCCGCCGCGCACGGTCGCTTCGGAGCCGGACGGCTCGGCGTTGAAGACATTGGTCGAATCGCAGACCAGAGCGAGCACGCCGGCATCGCCGATCGCGCTCAGTTCCTCGTCGCTGGTCGGGCGGCCGATCTGCGGCGCGGCGTCCAGCTTCCAGTCGCCGGTGTGGACGACCTTGCCGTGCGCGGTCTCGATCAGCAGGGCATTGGCCTCGGGGATCGAGTGGGCGAGCGGCAGGTAGCGAATGCCGAACGGGCCGAGATGGAGGCTGCCGCCCAGGTCGACGATGTTGAGCTCGACCTCCCCGAGCAGACCTTCCTCCTCGAGCTTGCCGGCGATGAGCCCGGCGGTGAACGGGGTCGCGTAGAGCGGCACGCCCAAATCCGCGGCGAGATAGGGGATGGCGCCGATATGATCCTCGTGGCCGTGGGTGAGCACGATGCCGAGCAGGTCCTTCCGCCGCTCCTCGATGAAGCTCAAATCGGGCAGGATCACCTCGACTCCCGGATATTCGGGATCGGCGAAGGTGATGCCGAGATCGACCATGATCCACTTGCCCTGTGTCCCGTAGAGATTGACGTTCATGCCGATCTCGCCCGAGCCGCCGAGCGCGAGGAAGAGGAGTTCGTTGCCGGGTTTGGTCACTGGAAGATTCCTGTTTGCGTTTCCCGCGAAAGCAGGAAGTGAAATGGCCGTCATGCTGAACTTGTTTCAGCATCCATGCCTGAGCCCCCGAGCGGATGTCGAGATGGACCCTGAAACAAGTTCAGGGTGACAAAGTGCAGCGAGCGCTCGGGCTAAATCCGGCTCCGCTCGTAAAGCAAGCCGAGGCCCTGGATGGTGAGGTCCGGCTCGATTGCGTCGAACACCGATGTATGGTCGTTGAAGAGCACCGCAAGGCCGCCGGTGGAAATGACCTTCACCGGCCGGCCGATCTCCGCCTTCATGCGGCCGACCAGCCCTTCGATCATCGCGACATAGCCCCAGAAGATGCCGATATGCATCTGCTCCTCGGTGGTGCGGCCGATGACGCCCCGGCCCTCCGGCGCCTCGATGGCGATGCGGGGGAGCTTGGCGGCGGCCGTGACCAGGGCTTCCAGGGACAGGTTGATACCCGGCGCGATGATGCCGCCTTTATAGGCTCCCGAATAATCGACCACGTCCAACGTGGTGGCGGTGCCGAAATCGACGACAATCAGATCACCCGGATGAAGCGCGTGGGCGGCAATGGCATCGAGCACGCGATCGGCCCCGACCGTCTTCGGCTCGACCACGTCAAGCGCAACGCCCCATTCGGCGGGTGCCTCGCCCGCGATCAGGGCCTCGACGCGGAAATATTTGGAGGCGAGCACCTGGAGGTTGTGCAGGGCTTTCGGGACGACGGTGGCGACGATGACGGCGGTGACGTCGCCGGCGGCATAACCCTCCAATGCGAGCAACTGGTGCAGCCAGACGGCATATTCGTCGGCGGTGCGCCGGGGATCGGTCGCGATCCGCCATCGCGCCCGGATCTCGCGATCCTTGACCAAAGCGAACACGACATTGGTGTTCCCGGCATCGATGGCGAGCAGCATGGCAGCTTCCCTAGCGAGGCTCGGCGGAATTGGCGAGTGGGTCCTAAATTAGAAATACGTCGCCTGCGTGAATGACACGCATGGAACCATCCGCGAGACGGAGGCGGAGGGCGCCGGTTTCGTCGAGGCCGTCGAACAGCCCTTCTCCTTCCGGCGTGCTGAGCGCCGTACCGATCGGGTGAGCGGCGGCGAGCCATTGGGCGCGGATGGGGGCCAGGCCTTCGGTTCGCCAGCGGTGGAGCCAGCGGGCGAGGCTTTCGACCAGCATTTCGAGGAAGATCGCGGGGTCGGGGGCGGCGCCGGTGAGGGCGGTGATGCTGGTGGCGGGGCGGCCGACGTCTTGCGGATGGTGCGCGAGGTTGACGCCGAATCCGATCACCACCGCGTCGCCGGCGCGCTCGAGGAGGATGCCGGAGAGCTTAGCGCCGCCCACCAGGAGGTCGTTGGGCCATTTGATCCGTAATCCGCTCAGTCCATCGTCATTCCCGCGAAAGCGGGAATCCCGCTTCACTTGCGGTGCTGAAGAACAAGCGGGATCCCCGCTTTCGCGGGGATGACGGATAAGCTGAGCAACCACCTCGTGTAGCGCCACGGCGGCCACCAAAGCGAGTGTGGGCGCCGGGGGATCGTCCTTGCGCACACGCACCAGGGTGCTCGCATAGAGATTGCCCTCCGGGGAGCGCCAGTCCCTCCCCTGCCGCCCGCGGCCGCCGGTCTGGCGCTCGGCGCGGAGCCAGAGGCCTTCGGGCGCGCCGTCGCGGGCGAGGGCGGCGACATCGTCATTGGTCGAGCCGGTTTCGGGGACGGTGCGGATGTCTGCCACGGCCCTCCCCTATCCGTTCGGGCGGAGCCTGTCGAAGCCCTGTCTGTTCCTTCGAGGCCCCGTCGCAAGAACAAGGCAGCCCTTCGACAGGCTCAGGGCGAACGGCTCTCTTTGAGCACCCCTTTGGGGGATCAGAACAAAGCCCCCGCCGCGTTCAGGGTCGCCGCGTCCAGCAGCGGGATCGAGAGATAGCCGAGCGGGGAGACGAACAGGGCGGCGAGGAGGATCAGAACGCCTTCGATGCGGGCGGGGCTGCGCTCATAGGCCGGCGCCGGCTCGTCGAAGTAGATCGTCTTGACGATCATCAGATAATAAAAGGCGCTGATCACCGAGGTGGCGATGCCGATGGCGGCGAGCCAGGTGAGGTTGGCCTCGACCGCCGCCGTGAAGACCAGGAATTTGGGCCAGAAGCCGAACAGAGGCGGCACGCCCGCCAGGCTGAACATGAAGACCGCGAAGGCGGCGGCGAGCGCGGGATTGGTGCGCGACAGGCCGGAGAGCGACGCGATCGTCTCGACCGGGCGTCCGTCGGCGTCGCGCATGCGCTGGACGCAGAGGAAGGCGCCAAGCGTCATGACGACATAGACCGCCATGTAGAAGAGCACCGAGGCGACGCCCTCGCGCGTGCCGGCGGCGAGGCCGATGAGGGCGAATCCGATATTGTTGATCGAGGAATAAGCGAGCAGCCGCTTGATGTTGGGCTGGCTGATCGCGGCGACGCCGCCGAGGATGGTGGAGGCCAGAGCCATGAAGATGATGATCTGGCGCCAGGCGTCCGTCGCCGGCCCCATCGCCTCGATGACGACCCGGGTGAGCAAGGCCATGGCGGCGACCTTGGGGGCGCTGGCGAAGAAGGCGGTGACGGGCGTCGGCGCGCCTTCATAGACGTCGGGAGTCCACATGTGGAACGGCACGGCGCTGACCTTGAAGGCGATGCCGGCGAGGACGAAGACGATGCCGAACAGCTCTCCGGTCGAAACGCCATCGCGGCCCAGAGCCACCGCAACGTCCCCGAACAAGGTCGAGCCGGTGAAGCCGTAGAGGAGCGAGATGCCGTAGAGCAGGATGCCGCTCGCGAGCGCGCCAAGCACGAAATATTTGAGGCCGGCCTCGGCCGAGCGCGTGTCCTTGCGCTGGAAGGAGGCGAGGACGTAGGCGGCTAGGCTCTGCAACTCGAGGCCGACATAAAGCGTGAGCAGGTCCCCGGCCGAGACCATCATGCCCATGCCGACGCCCGACAAAAGCACCAGCACAGGATATTCGGCGCGGAAATCCCGGTCGCGGCCGAACCAGCCGGAGGCGGCGACGAGCGCGACGGCGGCGGCGATGTAGATGAGGATCTTAGAGAAGGCGGCGAAGCTGTCGGCGACGAACAGGCCATCGAACCCGACGGCGCCCGCGTCGCGGATGCCGGGCACGAACAGGGCCGCCACGACGAACGCGGCAATTGCGAGCCAGGTGGCGATCTTCGCGGATTTGTCGCCCCCATAAGCAGCAACCATCAGCAGCGCGAGCGCGCTGAGCGTGAGGATGATTTCGGGGAGCGTAAGGGCGAGGGAGTCGGTCATTCTGAAATCGTCATTCCAGCGAAAGCTGGAATCTCCCTGCTCTTGGCCACGGAAGAAGAAACGAGATCCCGGCTTTCGCCGGGATGACGGGAGGTGGTGGCGCGTCCCGTCATCAATGCGCTCCCGCTTCGGGTTCGTGGGCGCCGCTGTCGCCCGTGGGCGCGGCGGCTGCGCCGGTGGCGAGCTGGGCGTCGCCTTCGGGGTTGGCGCGGTCGATGCGGGCGAGGAGGATGCCGACATCGTCGCGCATCGGGGCGAGGAAGCTCTCGGGATAGACGCCCATCCAGAGCACCACGGCGGCGATCGGCGCGAGGATCAGCATTTCGCGCTTGTTGAGGTCCGGCATGGCGGCGACGTCGGGCTTGTCGAGCTTCCCATAGGCGATGCGCCAATAGAGGTAGAGCATGTAGGCGGCGCCGAGAATGATGCCGGTCGTCGCCACGAACGCGACCCAGCTGTTCGCCTCATAGGCGCCGACCAAGGCGAGGAACTCGCCGACGAAGCCGCTGGTGCCCGGCAGCCCGATGGACGCCATGGTGAAGAGCAGGAACAACAGGGAATAGGCCGGCATGTTGTCGGAGAGGCCGCCGTAGCGGTCGATCTCGCGGGTGTGGAGGCGGTCGTAGATGACGCCGACGCAGAGGAACAAAGCGCCCGAGACGAGGCCGTGGGAGAGCATCACGATCAGCGCGCCCTCGATCCCCTGCCGGTTGAAGGCGAAGAGGCCGATGGTGACGAACGCCATGTGCGCGACCGACGAGTAAGCGATGAGCTTCTTCATGTCCTTCTGCACCAGCGCCACGAGCGAGGTGTAGACGACGGCGACCATCGACAGGCCCATGACCAGCCAGACGAGCTGGGCCGAGGCTTCGGGGAACATCGGCAGCGAGAAGCGGACGAAACCGTAGCCGCCCATCTTCAAGAGCACGCCGGCGAGGATGACCGAGCCCGCCGTCGGCGCCTGGACGTGCGCGTCGGGAAGCCAGGTGTGGACGGGCCACATCGGCATCTTCACCGCGAAGGACGCGAAGAAGGCGAGCCACAGCCAGGTCTGCGCTTCGGGCGGGAAATCCGTGTTGAGGAGGGTCGGGATGTCGGTGGTGCCGGCGTAATTCACCATCCACAGCATCGCGATCAGCATCAGCACCGATCCGAGCAATGTGTAGAGGAAGAATTTGTAGCTGGCGTAGATGCGGTTGGCGCCGCCCCAGATGCCGATGATGAGGTACATCGGGATGAGGCCGGCCTCGAAAAAGATGTAGAAGAGGAAGATGTCCTGCGCCATGAAGACGCCGATCATCAGCGTCTCCATGAACAGGAAGGCGGCCATATATTCGGGCACGCGCTTCTCGATCGCTTCCCACGAGGCGAGGATGCAGATCGGCATCAGGAAGACCGACAGCATGATCAGCATCAAGGCGATGCCGTCTATGCCGAGCGCCCAGGCGAAGCGCCCGAACAGGTCGAGATGCTCGACGAACTGCCACTGCGCGCCGCCAATGTCGTAATTGACCCAGAGGACGAGCCCGAGGGCGAGATCGATGAGCGTCGCGGCGAGCGCGAGCCAGCGGGCGCCGTTGGCGCCGAGATAGAAGCAGGCGATCGCGGCCGCCATCGGGATGGCCAGCATCAGGCTGAGAATGGGGACGCCGAGTTCGGTCATTTGACGTGCATTCCAAAGCCGTTCGCCCCGAGCGAAGTCGAGGGGCCCTTTCGAGCGAAGCCGAGAACTCTTCCGTCCCTCGGCTCCGCTCGGGAGGATGTCTCGACTTCGCTCGACACGAACGGGTGGTTCGTTACCTCCCTCATCGCGTCATCGCCCAGGTCGTGGCGGCGGCGAGGCCTAAAAGCATCACCAGCGCATAAGTGTAGAGATAGCCGGACTGGAGCCGGGCAGTGAGCCTGTTGCCGCCGGCGACGAGCGCCGCGGCGCCGTCCGGGCCGAAGCGGTCGATCGTCCCTTCATCCCCCTTCTTCCAGAAGAAGCCGCCAATCCAGAAAGCCGGACGCACGAACAGGAAGTGGAAGATCTCGTCGAAATACCATTTGCGCAGGAAGAAGGTGTAGAGGACGCGCATATGCTCGCTGACCTTGCGCGGCAGATCGGTGCTCCAGATGTAGAAGGCGAGCGCGGCGAGAAGGCCCAGCGCCATGGCGACGGTGGCGGAGAGCTTCACCCACATCGGCACCTCGTGCATTTCGTGCATCAGATGCGCGTCGAAGGCGATGCTTCCGGCCCAGAAGGCGGCGCCCTCTTCCGGATAGAGGAAGGGATAAGCGAACAGGATGCCGGCGAAGACCGCGCCCAGCGACAGGACGGCGAGCGGCACCAGCATCGTCCAGGGGCTCTCGTGCGGATGATAGCCGCCAGTGCCGGTCGTCGCCGTCTTGTGTCCCGCCGTCGCCGCGATGGCGCCCTGGTCGACATGCGCCTCGTCGCTGTCGGTCGTGCCTTCGGAGCCGGGTTCTTCATGGACGTGATGGATCGCATGCTGGATATGCTCCGAGGCCGCCCACCGCGCCTTGCCCCAGAAAGTGAGGAACATCAGCCGCCAACTGTAGAAGCTGGTGAGCAGAGCCGCAAAGACGGTGACGACGAAGGCGAAGCCGCCGACGGTCGAGCCGCTGGCGAAGGCGGCCTCAATGATCGCATCCTTGGAATAGAAGCCGGCGAACCCGAACACGCCGTAAATTCCGACGCCGGTGATCGCCAGCGTGCCGATCAGCATCGCCCAGAAGGTGAACGGAATCTCGCGGCGGAGCGCGCCGTAATAACGCATGTCCTGCTCGTGGTGCATCGCGTGGATGACCGATCCCGCGCCGAGGAAAAGGAGGGCCTTGAAGAAGGCGTGCGTGAACAAATGAAACATCGCCGCGCCATAGGCGCCGACGCCCGCGGCGACGAACATGTAGCCCAGTTGCGAGCAGGTCGAATAAGCGATGACCCGCTTGATGTCGGTCTGGACGAGGCCGACGGTGGCGGCGAACAAAGCGGTTGCGGCGCCGATGAAGGTGACGACGGCGAGAGCGGTCGCGCTTGTCTCGAACATCGGCGAAAGGCGGCAGACCATGAACACGCCGGCCGTCACCATCGTCGCCGCGTGGATAAGGGCCGAGACGGGCGTCGGGCCCTCCATCGCGTCCGGCAGCCAGGTGTGGAGGCCCAATTGCGCCGACTTGCCCATCGCGCCGATGAACAGGAGGATGCAGAGCAGGGTCATCGTGTCCACGCGCGCGCCCAGGAAGCCGATCGTCGAGCCGGCCATGCCGGGCGCCGCCTCCAGGATCGCCGGGATCGAGACGGTGCCGAACACGAGGAATGTGCCGAAAATGCCGAGCAGGAAGCCGAAGTCGCCGATGCGGTTGACGACAAATGCCTTCATCGCCGCCGCGTTGGCCGACGGCTTGTGATACCAGAAGCCGATCAGGAGGTAGGAAGCGAGACCGACGCCTTCCCAGCCGAAAAACATCTGGACGAGATTGTCCGCCGTCACCAGCATCAGCATCGCGAAGGTGAAGAGCGAGAGGTAGGCGAAGAACCTGGGCTGGCTGTCGTCCTCCGCCATGTAGCCCCAGCTATAGAGGTGGACGAGGCTGGAGACGGTGGTGACGACGACCAGCATCACCGCCGTCAGCGTGTCTACGCGGAGGCTCCAGTCGACGACGAGGTCGCCGGAGCGGATGAAGCTGAGGACCGGCTCGACATATTCGGTGAGGTCGCCGGAGAGAAAGCCGAGGAAGATAGGCCAGCTGAGCGCGCACGAGACGAACAAAGCGCCGGTCGTGATGAGCTTGGCGAGCGTATTGCCCAGCGCGCGGTTGCCGAGCCCGGCGATGATCGCGGCCAGAAGCGGCAGGAAGACGATGAGCTTGATCATGACCTGTCCGTCACCCCAGCCAAGGCTGGCGTCTCATTGCCTTTGGGAAGGGAGATTCCAGCTTTCGCTGGAATGACGAGGAAGTGGGAACGCACCACCATCACCCCTTCATCTGGTTGATGTCGTCGACCGCGATCGTGCCGCGGCCGCGGAAATAAATGACGAGGATGGCAAGCCCGATCGCCGCCTCGCCCGCCGCCACGGTCAGCACGAACATGGCGAAGACCTGGCCGACCATGTCGCCCAGATAAGCAGAGAAGGCGACGAGATTGATGTTGACCGCGAGCAGGATGAGCTCGATCGCCATCAGGATCACGATGACGTTCTTCCGATTGAGGAAGATGCCGAACACGCCGAGCACGAACAGGATCGCGCCGACCGCGAGGTAATGTCCCAGGCCGATCACAGCTCCACCCCCTGCCCCACCGGCTGGTCGATATTGCGCGTCGCGTCTTGCGGGCGGCGGCGGTTCTGGGCGCTGATATTCTGCGGCCGGGTGCCGCCGCGCTTCCTGTGGGTGAGGACGATAGCGCCGATCATCGCCACCAGCAGGACCAGGCCCGCGGCTTCGAAGATGTAGAGATAGCGCGTGTAGAGAATGGTGCCGAGCAACTGGATGTTCGGTATGCCGGCGTCGACCGGTGCGACCCTGGCGTCCGCGCCGATATCCCCCGCATTCCAGGCGGCGACCGCGAAGGCGATCTCGGCCAGCAGGACCAGCGCCAGCAGCGTGCCGAACGGCAGATATCGGGCGAATCCGGCGCGAAGCTCCGCGAAATCCACGTCGAGCATCATCACCACGAAGAGGAACAGCACCGCGACCGCGCCGACATAGACGATGACCAGCAGCATGGCGATGAACTCGGCCCCCAGGAGCAGGAACAGACCCGCCGCGTTGAAGAAGGCGAGGATCAGCCACAGCACGCTGTGCACCGGGTTGCGCGACGCGATCGTCATCACGCCCGAGGCGATGACGACGGTCGCGAACAAATAGAAGGCGACGGCTTCGATCACAGCGTCATTGCCCCCCGCTTCGTCATCCCCGCGAAAGCGGGGATCCCGCTGCCTTGCGATAGCGGAGCAGCAGGAAGAAGCGGGATTCCCGCTTTGGCGGGAATGACGGATGTGGCTGATATGGTCATCATGTGAATTGCCCGCGCCCTTACCGGTAGGGCGCATCGGCGGCAAGGTTCGCCGCCAGCGCGCGCTCCCACTTGTCGCCATTGGCGAGGAGCTTGGCCTTGTCGTAGAGCAATTCCTCGCGGGTTTCGGTGGCGAACTCGAAGTTCGGTCCCTCGACGATGGCATCGACGGGGCACGCCTCCTGGCAGAGCCCGCAATAGATGCATTTGGTCATGTCGATGTCGTAGCGCGTGGTGCGGCGGCTGCCGTCCTCGCGCGGCTCGGCCTCGATGGTGATGGCGAGCGCCGGGCAGACCGCCTCGCACAATTTGCACGCTATGCAGCGCTCCTCGCCGTTCGGATAACGCCTGAGCGCATGCTCGCCGCGGAAGCGGGGGCTGATCGGATTCTTCTCGTGCGGATAGTTGATGGTCGCCTTGGGCTTGAAGAAATATCTCAAGGTCAAAGCGTGCGCCTTCACGAACTCCCAGAGGGTGAAGGATTTGATCCAGTGCGCGATCATGAGGCGGCTCCGGCCACATCGCGGCCCTGGTTGAGGGTGACGGTACGAGCGGCGCAGGACGGCATGTAGCGGCCGGCATTGTCCGCCGAGATGACCATGCCGGGCGCGGGACATTGCTCGCGGGTCAGCATCAGCCAGCCCGAGACGAGAAACACCCACAGGAGCGAGATGGGCAGGAAAATCTTCCAGCCAAGACGCATCAGCTGGTCGTAGCGGAAGCGCGGCACCGTCGCCTTCACCCAGCTGAAGATGAAGAAGAAGACGAATATCTTGAGGAAGAACCAGATGATGCCCGGCACCACGTAGAGCGGCCCCCAGTCGATGGGGGGCAGCCAGCCGCCCCAGAACAGGATCGCGTTCAGCGCGCACATCAGCAGGACGTTGGCATATTCGCCGAGCCAGTAGAGCGCGAAGCTCATCGAGCTATATTCGGTCTGGTACCCGGCGACGAGTTCGGACTCCGCCTCGGTGAGGTCGAAGGGCGTGCGCGCCGTCTCCGCCATGGCCGAGATGAGGAACACCACCGCCATCGGGAACAGCAAGGGATTGAAGCCGAACCCGTTGAGGAAAAAGACGTGAGCCCGCTGCGCTTCGATGATGCCGGTGAGGTTGAACGTCCCGGCCCACAGGATCACCGAGATGAGGATGAAGCCGATCGAGACTTCGTAGCTCACCATTTGCGCGGCGGCGCGCATCGCCGAGTAGAAGGGGTATTTGGAGTTGGACGACCATCCGGCGATGATCACGCCGTAGACCCCGAGCGACGAGGCGGCGAGGATGTAGAGAAGGCCGACATTGATGTCCGCCAGCACCATGTCCGGCCCGAACGGGATCACCGCCCAGGCGATCAGCGCCACCGTGAAGGTGATGATCGGCGCGAGGATGAACAGGCCCCGGTTCGCCGCCGAGGGGATGATCGTTTCCTGGAGGAAGACCTTCAATCCGTCGGCGAAGCTTTGCAGCAGACCGAACGGACCGACGACGTTGGGTCCGCGCCGCAGCGCCATCGCCGCCCAGATCTTGCGGTCGGCATAGATGATCATGGCCACCGCCAGCATCAACGGCAGCGCGATCATCAGGATGAGGATGAGCGTCGCCACGAACCAGCCGAAGCCGTAGCCGAGCGCGCCCTGGAACCATTCGGTCATTTCAACACTCCGTCACCCCGGCGAAGGCCGGGGTCTCGGGACACGATTGCGCCGGCGCCTGTTCCGGCATGGGACCTCGGCCTTCGCCGGGGTGACGAGATAATCCAACCCTCATTCCGCCGCCTCCGCGAAGCTTTGTCCGTGGAGAATCTCGGCCGAGCAGCGCTGGAGCGTGGGCGAGGAACGGGCGATCGGATTGGTGAGGTAGAAATCGTCGATCGGATGGACGATCCCGCCCGAAAGCTTGGGCGCTTTGCCGGGCGCGGGGAGCGGCTCGAACAGGGTGAGGCCGGCCGTCGTCAGATGCGGCTTCTCGGCTCCGATGGCGGCGCGGAGCTGCGGCAGGTTGTCGAACGGCAGCGTGTGTCCGAGCACCTGCGAAAGGGCACGCAGGATCGTCCAGTCCTCGCGAGCCTCGCCCGGCGGGTTCACCGCGGGTTCGGAGAGCTGCACTCGCCCTTCGGTGTTCACATAAGTGCCGTGCTTCTCGGAATAAGCGGCGGCGGGGAGGATCACGTCGGCGTGCCTGACGCCGGCATCGCCATGGCTGCCGATATAGACGGTGAAGGTGTCGGCGAAGGCGGAAAGGTCCATCTCGTCCGCGCCCAGCAGGAACAACGCCTTGAGCGTCCCTGCCCTTTCGCGAATAGCATCGACCCCGCCATTGGTGACGAAAGCGAGGTCGAGCGCGCCCACCCGCGATGCGGCCGTGTGCAAGACATTGAACGTCGCGCCCAGCGAAGCGCCGGCGGCGCGGGCGGCCTCGTAGACGCCGTCGTGCATCAACGCGCCCATGCCGACGATGACAGCCGGGTTCGCGGCGTCCTTGAAGCCTTCGGACACTTCCTTCGGCAGCTTGGAGAGCAAAGAAAGATCGTTGCCGAGCCAGGTGGCCGGATAGGTGAGGTCTACCTCCGGTCCGATGGCGAACACCTTGGCGCCAGCCTTGATCGCCTTGCGGATGCGCGTGTTGACTAAAGGCGCTTCCCAGCGCGGGTTTGAGCCGATGAGGAGGATGGCCTTCGCCTCCTCCAGCCCCGCGATGGTGGAATTGAGGCGGTAGGCGGTGGGGCTGGACACGTCGTAGAGCGCGCCGTCCTGCCGGCATTCGTGCAAGCTGGAGCCGTAGGCGCCGAGCAGCGCCCGCGTCGCATAAATGCTCTCAAGGTCTTGGAGATCGCCGGCGATGGCCGCGACCTGGTCGCCCTTCGCGCCCTTCAACTGCTTTGCAATGGCGGCGAACGCCTCCTCCCACGTCGCGGGCTGGAGCGTGCCGCCCGTGCGCACCCACGGCCGGTCGAGCCGGTTGCGGAGGAGGCCGTCCACGGCGTGGCGCGTCTTGTCGTGCGCCCATTCCTCGTTCACGTCCTCGTTGATCCGGGGCAGCGCCCGCATCACCTCGCGCATACGGGCATCGAGGCGGATGTTGGTGCCGACCGCGTCCATCACGTCGATCGCCGGAATCTTGCGAAGCTCCCACGGCCGCGCCTCGAAGCTGTAGGGCTTGGAGACGAGCGCGCCCACCGGGCAGAGATCGACGACGTTGCCCGAAAGCTCGCTGGTCAGCGTCCCTTCGAGATAGGAGGTGATCTCCTCATTCTCGCCGCGCCCGACGAGGCCGATCTCCTCGACTCCCGCCACTTCCTCGGCGAAGCGGACGCAGCGCGTGCACTGGATGCAGCGGGTCATGATCGTCTTGACCACGGGGCCCATATATTTCTCGGTCACGGCGCGCTTGTTCTCGGCGAAGCGCGAATGGCCGCGGCCATAGGCCATGGCCTGGTCCTGAAGGTCGCATTCGCCGCCTTGGTCGCAGATCGGGCAGTCGAGCGGGTGGTTGATGAGCAGGAACTCCATCACCCCCTCGCGCGCCTTCTTCACCATCGGCGACATGGTGGTGATTTCCTGGCCTTCGCTGGCCGGCAGCGCGCACGACGCCTGCGGCTTGGGCGGTCCCGGCTTCACCTCGACCAGGCACATGCGGCAATTGCCGGCGATGGTCAGCCGCTCATGATAGCAGAAACGCGGGATTTCCTTGCCGGCAAGCTCGCAAGCCTGGAGCACGGTAGCGCCCTGCGGAACCTCGATCTCGACGCCGTCTACCTTGACCTTAGGCATTGCGCTCGCCTTTTCGCTCCGGCGAGACGGCCGAATATTGAGCCTTGTTCAAGCGGTAGAGAATGGCTTCGGCAACGACCCCCCGCAGCGGCCCCGCCTCCAGCTTCACCTTCATCGTTGCCGGCACGCAAGCGGCGAAGCTATCGGCCATATTCTCCACCGCGGCCTGCTCCACATCAGAGCGCGGCATGGTATCCAGCAGGCGGACGGCGCTGGGCCAGTTCGACGCCGCGACGCAGACTCCGATGTCGTAAAGAATATAGGTTGCCCGGTTTGCGGCGGCGACAATTGCCGCGGAGGGTCGCGATTCGAAGTGATTCATCAAGCTAGGGTCCACAGCCGGTGCGGGAGAAGACTTCCACGCCGATGAGCGGTCGAGCATCGCTTCCGCCAGGACGCCGCGAAGCTGAACCCTGCTGAAGCTCAATCGCAGTCCGGTTTCGTTGATCTCGCGCATCATAGGTATCATGCATTTGCTGAGCAATTGTTCGTGATCGGCATAGGCTTCTTCCTGCGCGTCCGACGAAGGCAGGGTCGACAATATCTCCATTGTCGATCGCGGATTCCGCTCCGCCATGCAGTTCGCCAGAGATTCAAGCGTCTTCCACGACTTGTCGGCATCCAGCACTTTGGGATCGATCATATCGATGGGGCGCTGTTGGGCCATCGCGGTCGCCGTCCAGCAAAGCATGATCGCGGCCGCGGAGAGGCGGACGAACGATCTCGATAGAATAAGCTTTGGCTGCTGCTTCATTCCCCGGCTTCCTTGCCTGGGATGGTGACGGCCACGGTGGGGAGGCCCGCGCTCGCGCGGTAGAGCGCCTCGGCGAGCGCCAGACGGATATCCATCGGGACAATCCGGATCTGCTGGCCCTGCGGCAGGCAGTTGCTAAACCCTGGAGCCATTCTGCGCACGCGCTCATTCTCGCCCTTCGTGCCTAGCTGGGTATCCACCAGCAGGCTGCGCGCATCCGAATAATTGCTGGCGACGTAGCAATCGGCAAATTCATGAATCGAGCGGACCGACGCGGGTTTGGTCAGGCCCTGCGGCACGGGTGCTTGCGGCGCGGAGACGGGCTGCAACTTGTAGAGACCCTCCGCGACGACACCGCGGACTTGGGCGCGCACCACTGTCGCACTGACCATGTTGCGCATGCAGACGTTGCTGGCTTTGCGACGGATCAGCGCGTCAAACGCGCGCTTCTCCTCCGCCGAGTCGATCTTAGTCTGCATTAGGGCGATCGATTTCGCGCCCTTGGACTGCGCCAGGCAGCGGCCAAGCTCACGCATGAAGGACCAATATTGGTCTTCGGTGGCAGTGGTTGGGGCGTCCGAGAAACCCGAATAACCCGGCGCGAGCTGCGCCGAGGCCGCGCCGCCGACAACCAATGCGGCCGCCGCCAGCGCCGTCGGGATGCAAGAGAATTTCATTCGGCAGCCTCCTGCATCGACGCGAGGTCGACGCCGCGCGCCTCGACGATCCGCCGCTCCAGTTCCGGCCGGAAGTGGCGGATGAGGCCCTGGATGGGCCAGGCGGCGGCATCGCCCAGCGCGCAGATGGTGTGGCCTTCGACCTGCTTGGTGACGTCGAGCAACGTGTCGATCTCGCCGATATCGGCGTTTCCTTCGCGCAGGCGCTCCATGACGCGCCACATCCAGCCGGTGCCCTCGCGGCAGGGGGTGCACTGGCCGCAGCTCTCATGCTTGTAGAAATAGGAGATGCGGCTGATCGCGCGGACGATGTCGGTCGATTTGTCCATCACGATCACCGCCGCCGTGCCGAGGCCGGATTTGAGATCGCGGAGGCCATCGAAGTCCATCGGCGCGTCGATGATCTCGCGCGCGGGCACGAGCGGGACCGAGGAGCCGCCGGGGATCACCGCGAGGAGGTTGTCCCAGCCGCCCCTGATGCCGCCGCCATGCTTGTCGATCAGCTCGCGGAACGGGATCGACATGGCCTCTTCGACCACGCAGGGCGTGTTGACGTGGCCGGAGAGCTGGAACAGCTTCGTGCCGGCATTGTTCTCGCGGCCGAAGCCCTTGAACCAAGCGGCGCCGCGGCGCAGGATGGTCGGGACCGCGGCGATGCTCTCGACATTGTTGACCGTGGTCGGGCAGCCGTAGAGGCCGGCGCCGGCCGGGAACGGGGGCTTGAGGCGCGGCTTGCCCGGCTTGCCTTCGAGGCTCTCGAGCAAAGCGGTTTCCTCGCCGCAGATATAGGCGCCGGCGCCGCGATGGACGAAGACGTCGAAATCATAGCCCGATTTGGCGGCGTTCTTGCCGAGCAAGCCCTTGTCATAGGCCTGCTGGACGGCGGCGAAGAGGGTCTCGGCCTCGCGGATGAACTCGCCGCGAATGTAGATGTATGCGGCACGGGCGCGCATCGCGAAGCCAGCGATCAGCGCGCCCTCGATCAGCTTGTGCGGATCGTGGCGGATGATCTCGCGGTCCTTGCACGATCCGGGCTCGGATTCGTCGGCGTTGATGACCAGGAAATTGGGGCGGCCTTCGGCGGGCTCCTGGGGCATGAACGACCATTTGAGGCCGGTCGGGAAGCCGGCCCCGCCGCGGCCGCGCATGCCGGACGCCTTCATCTCCTCGATGATCGCATCCTGCCCGCGCGCCATCAGGCCCTTGGTGTCGTCCCAGTCGCCACGCTTCATCGCCGCGTCCAGGGTCCACGGCTGGTAGCCGTAGACGTTGGTGAAGATGCGGTCCTTGTCGGTGAGGGAGGTGATGGTCATGTCCGCACCCCGATATGAGCCGTCATCCCAGCGAAAGCTGGGATCTCATTGTTAAGGGGAAAGGAGATTCCAGCTTTCGCTGGAATGACGGGGAAAAGGTTCACGCCCATTCCCCCCGGTAATCGTGATTCTCGCTCGCCATTTCCTTCAGCGTCGTGGGTCCGGTGGCGGGGGCGCTGGTCTGGCGCTCGATCTGCGGGCCGGGCTTCGGCGTTTCCCCACGCGCGAGAGCTTCGAGAATGGCGGTCATGCTCTCGAAGGTCAGATCCTCGTAATTGTCGTCGTTGATCTGGACCATCGGCGCGTTGGCGCAGACGCCGAGACACTCGACCTCGGCCAGGGTGAACAGGCCGTCCTCGGTCGTGTGGCCCTTCTTCAGGCCCTTGGCATAGCAGGCCTCCAGTACGTCGTCGGACCCGCGCAACATGCAGGGCGTGGTGCCGCAGACCTGGACATGGTGGCGGCCGACCGGCGCCAGGTTGAACATGGTGTAGAAGGTCGCAACCTCGTAGGCGCGCATGTAGGGCATATCGAGATAGGCGGCGACATATTCGATCACCGGGACGGGGAGCCAGCCCTGAGTCTGCGTCTCCGCCCCGACCTGCCGTTGGGCGAGGTCGAACAAAGGAATGATCGCGCTATGCTGCCGCCCCGGCGGATAGCGGCCGACGACGACCTTCGCCTGCTTCTCATTCTCATCCGTCCACGCGAACCCGCCCCAGCGGGCGCGGATTTCGGCCGCGTTGAGGCCCGAATGACTATCAGTCATGAGCCTTCTCCACTTCCGCAATCTCGACTGAACTGATTTTTTGTCCCGAGAACTGCACTAATGTATACCATTCGCTCGGTCTTTGGCCCAAGCCGCAAACCCACCTCACGTTAACTTGGTATGCTGTAGACGGGGACTTAAAAGCGTGATTTACTGCGCACCCTTCGAGCCGCTTTAATTTTGCTGCGCCTTCCGGAGCTATCGGTTTGGTAAAGTCCTCCGGGTTGGGTGTCACACCCGATTGAACGGCCACAATGAAGCGCTCCACGATTGGCTGTAGGTGCGCCACACTAGGCAAGTCGGCTTGTCCGGAAACGGAAAGACCAATCATCGCAAGGAACGCGCTCATCGGTCGCACTCCCCGAAGACGATATCCATGGCGCCCAAGATGGCGGTGGTGTCGGCGAGCATGTGGCCGCGGCTCATGAAGTCCATCGCCTGGAGGTGGCTGAAGGCGGTGGGGCGGATCTTGACGCGATAGGGTTTGTTCGAGCCGTCCGAGACCAAATAGATGCCGAACTCGCCCTTGGGGCTCTCGGTCGCGACATAGACTTCGCCGGCCGGCACGTGGAAGCCCTCGGTGTAGAGCTTGAAGTGGTGGATGAGCGCTTCCATCGACTGCTTCATCTCGCCGCGCTTGGGCGGGACCACCTTGCGGTCCAAAGAGGCGATCGGGCCCTCGGGCATTTCGCTCAGGCACTGCTTGATGATGCGTGCGGACTGGCGCACTTCCTCGACGCGGACCATCATCCGGTCGTAGCAATCGCCCTTGGTGCCGACCGGAATCTCGAAGTCCATCCGGTCGTAGACGTCATAAGGTTGCGACTTGCGAATGTCCCAGGGAATGCCTGCGGCGCGGATCATCGGGCCGGAAAAGCCCCAGGCCAATGCGTCCGCCTTCGAGACCACGGCGATATCGACGTTGCGCTGCTTGAAGATACGGTTGTCGACCACCAGGCTCAGCGCATCCTCGAACAGGCCGAACAGCCGGTTGTCGATCCAGTCGGCGATGTCGGCGAGCAGTTTCAGCGGCACGTCCTGGTGGACGCCGCCGGGCCGGAAATAGGCGGCATGCATCCGCGCGCCCGACGCCCGCTCGAAGAAGTTCATGCAGTCTTCGCGCAGCTCGAACAGCCACAGGTTCGGCGTCATCGCGCCGACGTCCATGACGTGGCTGCCGATGTTGAGCAGGTGGTTCGAGATGCGGGTCAGCTCGGCGAAGAGCACGCGCAGATATTGCGCGCGGAGCGGCACCTCGAGGTCGAGCAATTTCTCGATCGCGAGGACGTAGCTATGCTCCTGGCAGAGCGGCGAGGCGTAATCGAGGCGGTCCATATAAGGGAGCGCCTGGAGGTAGGTCTTATATTCGCACAATTTCTCGGTGCCCCGGTGGAGCAGGCCGATATGGGGGTCCACGCGCTCGACGATTTCGCCGTCCAGTTCGAGCACGAGGCGGAGCACGCCGTGAGCTGCCGGGTGCTGCGGACCGAAGTTGATCGTGTAATTGGCGATCTCGGAAGCGGTCGCGCCTTCGGTGGCGACCTCTTCCTCGGTCCAGATGGCGGTGCGGGTGTCAGTCACGAGCAAAACTCCGTCATCCCGGCGGAAGCCGGGATCTCAGGACTAGAGGACACAGCGGGTCTCCACGAGACCCCGGCCTTCGCCGGGGTGACGAACTGCACGCTCATTTCTTCACCTCGGCGACCTTCTCGTCGGCCTTGACCGGGCTCGGCGCGCCGGCCTGCTGCGGCTGCACCTTCTCGTCACCGGGCAGGATATATTCCGCCCCTTCCCACGGGCTCATGAAGTCGAAATCGCGGAAATCCTGGGCGAGCTTGACCGGCTCGTACACCACCCGCTTCTGCTCCTCGGAATAACGCAGCTCGACATAGCCGGTGAGCGGGAAGTCCTTGCGCTGCGGATGTCCCCGAAAGCCGTAATCGGTGAGGATGCGGCGGAGATCCGGATTGCCGTCGAACAGGACGCCGTACATGTCGAAGACCTCCCGCTCCAGCCAGCCGGCGACAGGCCAGAGGCCGGTCACGGAAGGCACCGGCTTCTCCTCGTCGGTAGCGACACGGACGCGGATGCGATGATTCTTCGTCACCGACAGGAGGTGGTAGACCACGTCGAACCGCTCCGCGCGGCCGGGATAGTCGACGCCCGCTATCTCCATCAGCTGCTGATAGGCGAAATCGTCGCGCAAGGTGCGCATCACATCGACGATGCTCTCGCGACGGACGGTGATCGAGACTTCTCCGACCGCGTCCTTCGCATCGACGAAAGCCTCGCCGATCGCGGCCTTCACCGCGTCGATCACGCCTTCGATGGAGGCGATCCTGGGTGCCGGACTTGCCACGGGTCAGCGCTCGATCGTTCCGATGCGGCGGATTTTCCGCTGCAATTGCATGATGCCGTAGAGCAAGGCCTCGGCGGTCGGCGGACAGCCGGGGACGTAGATGTCGACCGGCACGATGCGGTCGCAGCCGCGCACGACCGAATAGCTGTAATGATAATAGCCGCCGCCATTGGCGCAGCTGCCCATCGAGATGACGTAGCGCGGCTCCGACATCTGGTCGTAGACGCGTCTGAGCGCCGGCGCCATTTTGTTGCACAGGGTGCCGGCGACAATCATCACGTCCGACTGGCGCGGGCTCGCGCGCGGCGCCGCCCCGAAACGCTCCAGATCGTAACGCGGCATGTTCACGTGGATCATCTCGACCGCGCAGCAGGCGAGGCCGAAGGTCATCCACCACAGCGACCCGGTACGGGCCCAGGTGAACAAATCCTCGGTCGAGGTGACCAGGAAACCCTTGTCCGAGACTTCGGACTGGAGGTCGCGGAAGAAGGCTTCGTCCGGCTGCTGGATATCGGACGGACGCGGATTTTCGTGACGCGGATCGAGGATCACTCCCATTCGAGCGCTCCCTTCTTCCAGGCATAAACGAGGCCGAGCGTGAGCTCGAAGAGGAAGATCATCATCGCCGCCCAACCGGCGACGCCGATCGCCCCCAGAGACACCGCCCAGGGGAAGAGGAAAGCGGCTTCGAGGTCGAAGACGATGAACAGGATGGCGACGAGGTAGAAGCGCACGTCGAACATCGAGCGGCTGTCCTCGAAAGCGGGAAAGCCGCATTCATATTCGGCCAGCTTGTCCGGATAGGGTTGGGCCGAACCGGTCAGCCGCGAAACGATCATCGGCAGCACGACGAACGCGGTCGACAAAGCGAGCGCCACGCCGAGGAACAACAGGATAGGCAGATAACCGGCGGCGACGGACGCCATCGAGACTCTCCAGGGGCTTGCGAGTTGCGGCGGCTTCTAGGACCGGGGCCGCGATGAGGCAAGGCTTGGCGGCGGTGAGAATCGTTCGCAGGACGCGGAGGCTTGGACTTCAAGGCCCAGCGTCATCCCTGCGTCACCCTGAACTCGTTTCAGGGTCCGACTTTCCGCCTTCTCGGCGGCTCAAAAATGGATGCTGAAACAAGTTCAGCATGACGGGGACGAACTAGGCGCGCAGAGCTTTGGCGACGAGCTTGTGGAGCCTCGAGTGGAGCTGGTCGTTGGCGGCGAGGAATTCGTCGCGTTCGATCATCCTGTCGCCGCCGCGGAAATCGGTGACGAAGCCGCCCGCCTCGCGGACCAGCAAGATGCCGGCGGCGACGTCCCATTCCTCCAGATTCTCTTCCCAGAAGCCGTCATAGCGGCCGGCGGCGACCCAGGCGAGATCGAGCGCGGCCGAGCCGAAGCGGCGGATGCCGGCGACTTCGGGCGCGACCGCGGCGAGGATGCGGTTGAAACGATCGATGTCGCCATGGCCCTTATAGGGGATGCCGGTGGCGATGAGCGCATCCGAGAGGTCGCGGCGCGCGGAAACGCGGAGGCGCCGCTCATTGTGCCAGGCGCCCCTGCCCTTCTCGGCCCAGAAGCTCTCGTCGGTGAGCGGCTGATAGACCAGGCCCTGCGTAATCTCGCCGGGGCCACCGCCGGGCTTCGGTTCCTGGACGGCGATGGAGATGGCGAAATGGGGGATGCCGTGGAGGAAATTCGACGTGCCGTCGATCGGATCGACGATCCAGCGAGGCTTGGCGGGATCGCCGGCGATGGCGCCGCCTTCCTCCATCAGGAAGCCCCAATCCGGGCGGGCATGGCGGAGTTCCTCCATCACCGTCTGCTCGGCATTCTTGTCGGCCATCGAGACGAAGTCGGCCGGGCCCTTGCGGCTGACCTGCAACTGCTCGACCTCGCCGAAATCGCGGCGGATGCGCGGCGCCGCCTTGCGCGCGGCGCGCTGCATGACGGTAATGAGGCCGCTGTGCGAAACCATTGGAACTCCGTTCGTGTCGAGCGCAGTCGAGACACCCTTTCGAGCGGAGGCGAGAAGAAGACCTCGGCTTCGCTCGGCAGCGCCCCTCGACTTCGCTCGGGGCGAACGGGTCTCTTCCCGCTCCTGGTTAGTCCGCCCTGCGGACGTAGGTCTGTTCGTAAACGTCGACGACGATCCGGGTTCCCGCGCCGATATGCGGCGGCACCATCACGCGGACGCCGTTTTCGAGGATCGCCGGCTTGTAGCTGGACGAAGCCGTCTGGCCCTTCACCACCGCGTCCGCCTCGACGATCAGCGCCTCGATCGTATCGGGGAGCTGCACCGAGATCGGGCGCTCGTCGTACAATTCCATCACCACATCCATGCCGTCCTGGAGGAAGGCCGCGGCGTCGCCGAGGAGGTCGGCGGGCAAGGTGATCTGCTCGTAATTTTCCTTGTCCATGAAGGTCAGGGCATCCCCGTCGCGAAACAGGAACTGGAAATCCTTCGTGTCGAGCCGGACGCGCTCGACCGTCTCGGCGGAGCGGAAGCGGACATTGTTCTTGCGGCCGTCGATGAGGTTCTTGAGCTCCACCTGCATATAGGCGCCGCCCTTGCCGGGCTGGGTGTGCTGGATCTTCACGGCGCGCCAGATGCCGCCTTCATATTCGATGATGTTGCCGGGACGAATGTCCACGCCGCTGATCTTCATGTCCGTCTCACAATTTTGAAAAGAGCCGGGCGCGCTGTAGCGGGAGGCTTCCACATATTCAATTGCCCGTCATTCCCTGCCGGCAAGCAGGGGATAAGGATTGATCGCGCTGCCTTCCCACCAGCCCTCGCCGGGCTCCATGCGGTGGATCGCGAAGTGGAGATGGGGGCCGTCGGGATTGGCGTTGCCGGTGCTGCCGACCCGGCCGATCGGGGTGCCGCGCCTGACCTGCTGCCCCTCCCGCAACCCGCGCGCATAATCATGCAGATGGGCGTAATAATATACCCAGCGCTGGTCGTCGGATCGGACATAGGCGGTGACGCCGCCGCCGCCGTCGCTGAAGAACAGCTTTTCGATCCGCCCCGGCGCCGCCGCGACGACCGGCGTGCCCCGATCCGCCATGATGTCGATCGCGTCATGCACTCTGGCGCCGCCGGCCCGTGCCTGCGTGAACGTATCGACGAGCTGGCCGGGCTTCACTCCCGCCACCGGAATGGCGAGGCCGGTGGGGCCGACGACGAGGCCTTCCGCGATCTCCACCTTGCCCGCGCCCTCGGTCTCGACCGTCGCCGTGTCGCCGGCCCCCTCCACGCCGCTATCGTCCCCCGCATTGCTGTAGGCGATGATCCAGAAGAGGCTGGTCACGAAGGCGACGATGATCGCGGTGGCGATATTGGTCGCCCAGAGCCTGAACCTCGTCAAGCCTGGAAGATCACCGGCATGCCGTCGCTCGCCATCTGGGAGACGCGGGCGGCGTCCCAGTTGGTGAGGCGGACGCAGCCGTGGCTCTGGGCGCGCTGGATCGTCTCGGGCGCGCTGGTGCCGTGGATGCCGTAATTCTCCTTGGAAAGATCGATCCAGACCACGCCGACCGGGCCGTTGGGGCCGGGCGGGAGCCGCTGCTCGGCCTCGTCGTCCGCCACGTCCCAGAACAGCTCGGGCTGAAAATGGAAGGGAGGATTGTAGGCGATGCTGGTAACCCGCCAATTGCCGAGCGGCAGCGGATCGCGCTCGCTCCCCATGGTAGCGGGGAATTGCGCGATCAGGCGGTCGCCTTCGCCATAGAGTCGCAGAACGCCGTCGGATTTGTCGACGATGATCCGCTCCGCCTCCGGCAGGTCGCCGCTGACGTTGAGGTCGCTCAGCATCCGCGCCGCTTCCGCCGGCACGTCGCCATAATCGCGCGAGCTCGGCAGGACATTCGGCAGCCGCAGCACCGTCCCGGCCTTGAGCGCCATGCGCGGATCGTTGAGCGCGACGATGGTTGCAGGCGTGGTATGGAATTTCTCCGCGATCTTCTCGAGCAGGTTGCGATAGCCGAGCCGCTCCATCCGGGCCTGGTCGGCGGGATCGTCGGGGATCGAGCCGACGAATGTACCGCTTGCGTCGCTCTCGTCGATGCGCAGGCGCCGCGTCGAAGGCGCGCGATCCTTGAGCAAGGCGGCGCGGGTGGGCGTGTCGAGCACGCCGGTCACATCCAGGCCGCGCGACGTCTGGAACCCTTTCACCGCTTCCTCGAACGACATGCCCTTCTTGCCGTCGATGACTCCGGGGGCGAAGCCGGCGCGATCGAGCAGGACCTGGGCGTGAAAGATGGTGCCGTCGATTTCGCCGGCCGGCTCCGACCGCGCCGGAGCCGGCGCATCCTGAGCGACGGCGGCGCCGGCGATCGCCGCGGCCGCGCCGACCAGAATAAGAGCGGCGATAATTTTGTGGTCACGCACGATTGCACTCCGGATACGGTTCGTAGGCATAACGTCGCAGCGGAAACTTCTATCCCTGCCGCGCAGTTGGAGGCCGCTACTCGTAAGAGGGGATGCTGAGCTGGACGGTTGGATCGCGGAGCAGGCGAAAGGCGGCCGCGGCGTCTGGTGCTGTTACAACAACCACATCGAGGCCCACGCCATTTACGACGCCCTGACTTTACGAGCGATGGTGGCGCAAGGCCTGCGCTAGCGCCGCAACACGTCCTCGAAAGCGGCGACTGCCGCGCCGGGTCCTTGCTCGTTGCCCCAGACCGCGCTGCACACCGCCAGGAAATCCGCGCCCGCTTCGACCAGCGCGCGACCGTTTGCCGGGCTGATGCCGCCGATCGCGACGCAGGGAATCTCGAACACGGTCGACCACCAACCCAGGATCGCGGGGTCGGGGCGATGGAGGGTTTCCTTGGTCGTCGTCGGGAAGAAGGCGCCGAAGGCGACATAATCCGCCCCCGCCTCGCCCGCTTCCATGGCGAGGTGTCGGCTGTCGTGGCAGGTCACGCCGATCTGGGCGGAGGGGCCGAGCAACGCGCGCGCCTCGCGCGGGTCGCCGTCGCCCTGCCCGAGATGGACCCCGTCGGCGCCGCACGCCTTGGCCAGGTCCATGCGGTCGTTGAGGATGAAGGCGACCTCGTGCGCGGCGCAGACCGGCATCAGCCTTTCCGCCGCGCGCAACACCTCCTCGTCGGAGGTATCTTTCAGGCGAAGCTGGAAGGCGGCGACCGGGCCGCCCTCGAGAACGGCCGCAAGCGTGTGGGCGAAATCCTCGTTTAAGGCGGGCGGCGAGATCAGATAGAGTTGGCAGGGCGCCCGACCGCCCACGCCGAAGCGGGCGGCGAATTCCGGGTCGAGGCCCAGATCGTCATCGTCCATCATATTTCCTTCTCAGCACCAAGCCGGCGCGCGCTCAAGCAAAGAAAGCGATCCGGCTTGCGGCCTGCGCCCTCCACGGTGGTGACGGGGCCAAATCCCGCGCCGCGCATCAGCCGTTCGACCTCCCCCGCCTCGAACAGCCGAAAGCCGAAGCGGTGGCCCGGCCATTTGCGGAGCTCGTCGGCCGGTTCGAAGCAGATAGCGAGAATACCGCCGGGCCGGACCACGCGGGCGACCTGCGCCATAACCGCCGCGGGATCGGCCCAGAAATAGATATTGTTGACGCTGCATGCCTTGTCGATCGACGCATCCGCCAGCGGCAGGCGTTCAGCGGACGTCGCGTACAAACTGAGACGATCGGACCTCCGGAATCGCCGCTTCGCGCGGGCGACCATGGCTTCGGATATATCGATGCCGACGATTTCGGCGCGGGTGATCGCCAGGGCGCTAGCGAGCAGGTCGCCGCCGCCAAAGCCGACCTCCAGCACGCGATCGCGCGGCTGGAGGTCGAGCTGCTCGAGCGTCAGCCGGTTCATGCTCCGGCCGATGCGGTTCAGCCACGGACCGAACAGCCACCGCCCCGCCCAGCCGCTGGGGCACGCAAACTGCCGGGCGAGGTAGCGACGGAGAAAGGCCAGCGTTACGCCTTCACCGTCGAGGCCTGATGGATTTCCTCGATCGCATCGCCCAGGGCGCGGTCGAACTCCTCGTCGCTCATGCCGGCGCGCAGGTCCGAGAGCAGGGCTCGCGAGAAGCTGGCGATCATGCCTTCATTCCTGGCGAGCTCGCGGCACGCCTCCTCGCGCGAAAAGCCACCGGAAAGCGCCACCACGCGCAGCACGCGCGGATGGTCGACCAGCGGCTTGAACAGGTTGGGTTCGGTCGGGATCGACAGTTTCAGCATCACCTTGTCGTCGCCCGGCATCGCGTCCAAGGCCTTGGTCAGCTCGTCGAGCAGGATGCCGTCGGCCTCGGCGCGCTCGGGGCTCTTGATGTTGACCTCGGGCTCGATGATCGGGATCAGCCCGGCGGCGAGAACCTGCCGCCCGACCTCGAACTGCTGGCGAACGATTGCGGCGATGCCCTCGCGATTGGCGAGGTTGATGACCGAGCGCTCCTTGGTGCCGAACACGCCGAGCCCCCTGGCGCGGCTGAGCAGCGCGTCGAGGTCCGGCATCGGCTTCATCAGCTGGACGCCGCTCCGCTCATCCTCCAGGCCCTTGTCGATCTTGATGAAGGGGACGACGCCCCTCGCCTTCAGCACCTCCGGCACCGGCTTGCCGTCCGCCTCGCCGTCCATCGTCCGCTCGAACAGGATCGCGCCGATGACCTTGTCGCCGGTGAAGGCGGGCGAGGTGATGATCCGCGTCCGCATCTCGTGGATGAGGCCGAACATCTCCTCCTCGCTACCCCACGCACCTTCCTCGACGCCATAACCCTTGAGCGCCTTGGGGGTGGAGCCGCCGCTCTGGTCGAGCGCGGCGATGAAGCCTTCGCCGTCCTTGATCTTGGCGGTCATGTCGGAGGTCTGCATCAAAATCTTCCTTCTATCGTTTAAGGGCTTCGACGCCGGGGAGCGCCTTGCCTTCCATCCATTCGAGGAACGCGCCGCCGGCCGTGGAAACGAAAGTGAACTGGTCGGCCACGCCGGCATGATTGAGCGCCGCGACGGTATCGCCGCCGCCCGCGACCGAGACCAGCGAGCCGCTTTGGGTGAGCGCCGCCGCCGTCCGCGCGAGCGCGACCGTGGCCCGGTCGAACGGCGGCGTCTCGAATGCACCCAGCGGACCGTTCCAAACGAGCGTGCGGCAGGTCTTGATTGCGTCGGCCAGCGCCTCGACGGCCGCCGGCCCGACATCGAGGATCATCTCGTCCGGGGCGACCTCGTGGACGTTGGCGATGCGGGTCGGCGGATTGGGCGCGAATTCCTTCGCCACGACCACGTCATAGGGCAAGTGCACCGTGCAATTCGCCCGGTCGGCGGCGTCGAGGATTTCAAGCGCCGTGTCCGTCAAATCATGCTCGGCGAGCGACTTGCCGACATCGACGCCGCGCGCGGCGAGGAAGGTGTTGGCCATGCCGCCGCCGATGATGAGGTGATCGACCCTGGCGACGAGGTTCCGGAGGACGTCGAGCTTGGTCGAGACCTTGGCGCCGCCGACCACGGCCGCAACCGGACGTTCGGGGTTGCCGAGGGCGGCTTCCAATGCCTTCAGCTCCTTTTCCATCGCGCGGCCTGCATAAGCGGGGAGCAGGCGCGCCACGCCTTCGGTCGAAGCGTGCGCGCGATGGGCCGCCGAGAAAGCGTCGTTGACATAGAGATCGCCATTCTCGGCCATCGCCCGGGCGAGCTCGGGGTCGTTCTTCTCCTCGCCCGCGTGGAAACGGGTATTTTCCAGGATCGCGATATCGCCGGGGCCCATGGTCGCGACAGCTTCCGCCACCGCCGGGCCCGCGCATTCATCGACGAAACGAACCGGGCGCCCCAGCGTCTCGCCATATTGGCGGGTAACCAGCGACAGCGACATGTCCGGGCTCTGCACGCCCCTGGGCCGCCCGAAATGAGCGAGCAGCAGCACGATCGCGCCCCGGCCCGACAATTCATTGACCGTCTCCAGGGTCGCGCGGAAGCGGGTGTCGTCGGTGACTTCGAGGTCGTTCATCGGAACGTTGAGATCGACCCGCACGAGCGCGCGCTTGCCATGGACATCGCCAAGGTCGTCAAGAGTCTTGAATTGGCCCACTAATCAACCACCCGTTCGTGTCGAGCGAAGTCGAGACACATGTTCGAGCGGAGCCGAGCAGCAGAACCTCGGCTTCGCTCGACAGGGCCCCTCGACTTCGCTCGGGGCGAACGGACCCTGCCGGCCTTGTCGTCAGATCAGCTTCGCCATGGCGCCGGCGGTGTCGACCATGCGGTTGGAGAAGCCCCATTCATTGTCGTACCAGGAGACGACGCGGACCAGCTTGCCCTCCAGCACCGCCGTTTCGAGGCTGTCGACCGTGGACGAGGCCGGATTGTGGTTGAGGTCGATCGAGACGAGCGGCTCGTCGGTATAAGCGAGGATGCCTTTCAGCGCGCCGCTCTCCGACGCCGCCTTCAGCGCGCCGTTCACCTCTTCGAGCGTGGTGTCGCGCTTGGGGGTGAAGGTGAGATCGACGAGGCTGACATTGGGGGTCGGCACGCGGATGGCCGATCCGTCGAGCTTGCCCTTCAGTTCGGGGAGAACCTCGGCGACGGCGCGGGCGGCGCCGGTGGTGGTCGGGATCATCGACATGCCGGCGGCGCGGGCGCGGCGCATGTCAGGATGGATCTGGTCGAGTATCTTCTGGTCGTTCGTGTAAGCGTGGATGGTCGTCATCAGGCCACGCTCGATGCCGATGGCCTCGTGCATGACCTTGGCGACCGGCGCCAGGCAGTTGGTGGTGCACGAGGCGTTGGACACGATCGTGTGCTCGGCGGTCAATTTGTCGTGGTTGACGCCGTAGACGACGGTCAAATCGACACCCTTGGCCGGGGCCGAGATCAGGACGCGCTTGGCGCCGGCGTCGATATGCTTCTGGGCCGACGCGCGGTCGGTGAAGAAGCCGGTCGATTCGATGGCGATGTCGATCTGGTTCTCGGCGTGCGGCAGCTTGGCGGGATCGCGCTCGGCGGTCACCTTGATGCGCTTGCCGTCGATGACGAGGTCGTTGCCGTCGGCCTTCACCTCGCCGGGATAGGGGCCGTGAACGCTGTCACGCTTGAACAGCATGGCGTTCGACTTGGCGTCGGCCAGATCGTTGATCGCGACCAACTCCAGCCCGCAATCCGGCCGCTCGAGGATCGCCCGCGCCACGAGGCGGCCGATCCGCCCGAAACCGTTAATCGCAACTCTGGTCATCAATCTGCTCCCGTCTGTTCCCAAAAACGCTCGGCCTGAGCTTGTCGAAGGCCTGTCCTTCCTTTGAGGAGAAACAGGGCTTCGACAGGCTCAGCCCGAACGGCTGTTTTGCAATGCTTCCAAAATCTGTGGCACGATAGCCTCGGCGGTGAAGCCGAAGCGCTTGAAAAGATCCTCCGCGGGGGCGGAGGCACCGAAGCGGTCGAGGCCGATGTTCAGGCCGTCGAAGCCCGTATAGCGTTGCCAGCCCAGCGTGGTGCCCGCTTCAATCGAAACCCGCAGCGCATCGCCCCCGAGAATGTCGGCCCGATAGGCGGCGTCCTGCGCGTCGAAGAGGCTCCAGCAGGGCATGGACACGACATCCGCGCCGATGCCCTGACTTTCGAGCGCATCGGCCGTCGCAATCGCGGTTTCGACTTCGGAGCCGGTCGCAAGCAGCACCACCTTGCGAGCCGCACCGGCTGCGCGGAGGCGGTAGGCGCCCTTCGCGGACCGGTTGTCGGTGCGCTCGGTGCGAAGCTGCGGCAAGTTCTGGCGGGTCAAGGCGAGCAATGACGGGCCGTCCTGACGCTGGAGCGACAGCGCCCAGCATTCCGCCGTCTCGACGGCATCCGCCGGCCGATAGACGGCGAGATTGGGGATCATGCGAAGGCTCATCACATGCTCGACCGGCTGGTGGGTCGGACCGTCCTCGCCGAGCCCGATCGAATCGTGCGTCATGACATAGACGACGCGGACGCCCTGCAGCGCGGACAGGCGGATCGCCGGTCGGCAATAATCGGAGAAGACGAGGAAGGTGCCGCCATAGGGAATCACGCCGCCATGCAGCGCCATCCCGTTCATCGCCGCCGACATCCCGAATTCGCGAATGCCGTAATAGATGTAGCGGCCTGAATAATCATCCGCCGTCAAAGGCTTCTGCGCCTTTGTTTTGGTGTTGTTGGAGCCGGTGAGGTCGGCCGAACCACCGATCGTCTCGGGCAGCGCGTCATTGATCGCGCCAAGCGCCAGCTCCGATGCCTTGCGGGTGGCCACCTTCTGCGGATTGGCGGCCAGATCGGCGAGCCAGGCGTCGAGCGAAAAGCCCTCCGGCAAGCGCCCTTCCATCCGGCGAACGAATTCTTCCCGCTCCGAATGAGAGGCGAGGCGTTCCCGCCACTGCTCATGCGCCCCGGCATTCCGTCGTCCCGCCTCTCGCCAGGCGTCCAGTATCTCGCCCGGGAGATCGAAAGGCTCGCTGTCCCAGACCAGCTGAACCCGCGCGGCGGCGACTTCGTCGGGGCCGAGGGCGGCGCCATGGGTCGCGGCGGTGCCCTGCTTGTTGGGCGCGCCCCAGCCGATGATCGTACGGCAATCGACCAGCGACGGGCGCGGATCGGCGATGGCCTCGTCGAGGGCGCGGCGGATATCGGTGAAATCATGGCCGTCGCAGGAAACGACGTGCCATCCCGACGCGCGATAGCGGGCGGGAATGTCCTCCGAGGTCGACAAGTCGGTCGCGCCGTCGATGGTGATCTTGTTATTGTCCCACAGGACGTTGAGGCGGCCGAGCTTCAGATGGCCGGCGAGGCCCACCGCTTCGTGGTTGATGCCCTCCATCAGGCAGCCGTCGCCGGCGATCGCCCAGGTCCGGTGATCGACCAGATCGTCGCCGAAGGTGGCGTTCAGATGCCGCTCGGCGATGGCCATGCCAACCGCCATCGCGAACCCCTGCCCCAGCGGCCCCGTGGTCGCCTCGATGCCCGCGAGCATGAAATTCTCGGGATGCCCGGCACAGGGCGAATTGAGCTGCCGAAAGTTGCGGATATCGTCCATCGTCGGCTTCTCGTAGCCGGTCAGATGAAGCAACGCGTAGACCAGCATCGAGCCGTGGCCGGCCGAGAGCACGAACCGGTCCCGGTCATGCCATTCAGGGTCTTGCGGATCGTGCTTCAGATATTCCGTGAAGAGTATGGTCGCCACGTCGGCCATGCCCATCGGCATGCCGGGATGCCCGCTGTTCGCCGCCTGAACGGCATCCATGGCCAGTGCGCGTATGGCATTGGCGAGCAGTCTCGGTTCGACGGACATTCGTTTCCCTTAAGATGGAGACGGCGCCGGGCGACTCGCGGCGCTCCCATTGCCGGTTCCTTTATAGGCGGGGGCGTTTGCGTCAACTCCGGCACCACGGCGAACGCTTGCCGCGTCGTCCAGTCATGCTATGGCTGGGCGATGGCAGATGAACTGGCGATGCAGGCGATCGGCCGGATCGAGCGGGCGCTGGCCCGGATCGAGGCGGCTTCGGAAAAGACGCGGGGCGCGCCGCGGGACGATGGCGAACTGGTCGCGCTCCGCGAGGTCCACCAGGCGCTTCGCGGAAAGGTCGAAGGGGCGATCGTCCATATCGACCGCCTGCTCGCCGGCGAAAGGGCATAATATGGCGTCGGTCGACATCGAGATCGCGACCCGCAAATATTCGCTCGCCTGCCGCGACGGCGAGGAAGCCCATCTGCGCACGGTGGCGGCGATCGTCGACCGCAAGGCGCGCGACGCTGGCGGCGCCCTCGGCAATCTGAGCGAAGCCCGTCAATTGCTCTACGCCTCGCTCCTCCTCGCCGACGAGCTCAAGGAACGGCGCGAAGGCGGCGGCGGCCCGGTCGAGGCCGAACCCGACCCGGCCATCGCCGATGCGCTCGAACGCCTGGCCGAACGGATGGAAACGCTCGCCGCCAGGCTTGAGCGCGGGCACGAGGCCCCCTAGATAGGAGATGACGGGTCTGCCCGGTACGAGCTTATGCGAACATCCCTGAGGCGATTCATCATCCTGGGGGGCTGTCCCTGGTCGGATCCTGGTCCGGTCTAAATGGCTCCCACCTGACGTAGAAGGCGTCAGAGGATATTCCAGCAACGGCCATGGCGGTCCCGTCACCCTCCTCCAAGGCGCAGATACGCGCCGATGCCCTCGAAGAGCGGCGCGATTTCGCGCGCGCGCTGACCCCCGCCTTGCGCGCCGACCTGGAAGCGAAGCTCGCCGGCATCGTCGCTCCGCACCTGATCGGGGCACGGGTCATCGCTTTCTACCACCCTCTGAAGCACGAGATCGGCCCCTATGGAATCCGGGACTTTCTGGGCGACGGCCAGCGTGCCGCTTTCCCCTGGTTCGCCGGCCGCGACGCGAGGATGGTGTTTCGCGAGGCGCCCGCCGCCGAGCCTGGCCCGTGGGGCGTTCTCCAGCCGGCCGCCGAGGCGGAGGCGCTCGCGCCCGACCTGGTGCTGGTGCCGCTGGTGCTCGCCGACCGGCGGGGGACCCGCATCGGCCACGGCAAGGGCCATTACGACCGGGCGCTTGCGCACCTGCGTGAAGGCGGCCATGGCGTCCGCACGATAGGCATTGGCTGGGAAACGCAGATCAGCGAGATCCCCATTCCCGCCGACCCCTGGGACGTCCCGCTGGACGCCCTTGCCACCCCCGCCGAATGGATTGAGTGCCGATGAGCGAGCCGAGCTGGCGCAAACCCGTTGGCATGGGCCTCATCCTGCTGCTGATCCTGGTCTGGACGGTGATCGTGGCGAGCGCGTCCGACCTGCTCACCGGCCTGCCCTGGCCGATCCACGCGCTTTATTACGGCGTCGCCGGGATCGTCTGGATATTGCCGCTCAAGCCCTTGCTGCGGTGGATGGAAACCGGCCGCTGGCGAGCCTGAAGGAAGCCGTCGATGCGGCGATCCGTCGCATAAAAAAACGCCCCCGCCGGAAGGCGGGAGCGTCTCAGGAACCCAGCTTTTCTGTTATTATCGATCAGTCAGGGCTGACCGTCTCGTTATCGTCGGTCAGCTCGATCACGCCCCAGATGACGAGGCCGAGCAGGACGGCCGCGATCAGGTAGGTGCTGGTGCCGCCATCGAATTGAGCATTGGCGCCATCGCTGCCAAGGCTCGTTTCGGCCGCCGGCGTGATCGTCGCTTGCGACTGCGCGGCCGCCGGAGCAACCGCGATCAGCGCCGCGGCGGCTGCCACGGATACAAATTTCCTCATAATTCCACCCTTGTTTTCAACTAGCCCGAGGCTGCTTCTAGGCAAATCATACCTGCCCCGCATCCCCCAATTTAGGTATATTAGGCAGGTAACACAATAAAATTGATTGGCCCGCTCCGCAGGTTACGCGGAACGCATGACGAAAGGCATGGATTCATTGGGAAAAATGGCGCGAGTGACGGGGCTCGAACCCGCGACCTCCGGCGTGACAGGCCGGCGCTCTAACCAACTGAGCTACACCCGCGTGGATGTGTGGGGCGCGAACTAGGCGAGCACCCGGAGGCTGTCAAGCGAGGCTAACGCCTATTTTGCGGCGCGGCATGATCCTCGGCCAGCTCGTCATGATGGCCGCCGGTGAGCGTGCCTTCCTCGAACAGGAATCCGGCGATGTCGGGCTTGCCGGCGGCGTCGAGGACGGTCTTGAGAATGATGAGCAGCGGCACGGCGAGCAGCGCCCCCGTCGTCCCCCACACCCACGCCCAGAAGCTCAAGGCGAGCAGGATCAGCAGCGGATTGATGGTGAGCCTCCGGCCCACGACCGAAGGCGTGATGATGTTCGCCTCGATGAGATGGATGACCGCGAAGCTGATCGCCGGCAGCCAGGCGTAGAAAGGATCGGCAAACGCCATCAGTCCGCCAAGCGCGAGCAATAAGGTGGAGGCGATCGGCCCGAGATAGGGAATGTAGTTCAACACGGCGACGATGCCGCCCCACATCAACGGCGTCGGCATGTCGAGCAGCCACAGGACGAGCGCCACAACCAGGCCCATCGACATGTTCACCAGGGTGATGGTGCCGAGATAGGTGGAGGTGGCGTCGACGACCTGCTGGATGACCCGGGCGGTCGTCATCGCGCCGTCGAAGCTGGCGCGGGTGGTGATGGTCTGCTTGCGCATCCGCGTCCAGCCGGCGAGGAAGAAGAAGATGACCAGCACGGCGAAGAACAATTGGATCGCCGCATAAGGCGCGGACGAGGCGATCAGGTCCAGCATCGAATTGGGCGTTTCGACCGTGACCCTCTGCTCGGCGGCGCCCGAATTGCCGAATTCGACGACGATGTCGTCGATGAACCGTTCGAGGCTCGCATAGATGTCGAGCAATGGCGCCAGCGTCTCCCGGATCCGCCCGATCCGCGCGGGAAGCAGCCTGATCCATTCGGTCGCGGGCAGGACGATCGAGGCGACTGCGATGTTGGCGAGGGCGATGAACAGCAGCACGCAGATCAGCGCCGAAAGCCCCGAAGGCACGCGCCTCCGCTCGAACCATTCGAGCAGCGGCACCAGGGCGACCGCGATCACCAGCGCCGCCGTCACAGGCAGGAAGAATTCGGCTCCGGCCCGCAATGCGAACGGAAGCGCGATCGCTAGGCCGGCGCCGGCGATGAGGGTCAGCGCCGCGAGCAGCCGGTCGCGGCGAAAGGCGATCGCCTCCGATTCGAGGTGCAACTCGTCGGCGAGCCGCTCCTGCTCCTGCCCGTCGATGCCCCGCAGCCGCTTCATCCGAATCCCTCGCTCCCGCCACCAAGAGGCCGCGCGAGAATGCCCGCCTTTTTCCTATCTTACCAGACCGCTATCCGTGCGCTTGGCTGAGCGCCGGCGCGGCGATGGTGCCCCTGGCCCGAGTCGAACGGGCACTCCTTGCGGAACTCGATTTTGAGTCGAGCGCGTCTACCAATTCCGCCACAGGGGCACGGAGGCAGGGCGCGGTGCCTAGCGCACCGCCCTCCGCCCCGCAACCTGGGAAGTTATCGCGCCGGTCGGCTCAGGCCATCCGCTGCTGGACCCATTTGTCGACCTGCCGCTCAAGGACGGTCAGCGGCATCGCGCCCTTGAGCAGGATCTGGTGGTACTGGCGAATATCGAAGCGATCACCGAGCGCCGCCTTCGCCTCGCCGCGGATGCGGTCCCACATCGTGTGGCCGACCTTGTAGCTGCACGCCTGGCCGGGCGAGACGCAGTAGCGGTCGATCTCGCGCTGGGTGCGCGGGCGGGGGAAGCCGATCGTCTCGACCATGTAATCGGTCGCCTGCTCGCGGCTCCAGCGCTTGTGGTGGATGCCGGTATCGACCACCAGCCGCGCCGCGCGGAACAGCAAAGACTGGAGCATGCCGGCGCGGCCCAGCGGATCGCCTTCATAGACGCCCATCTCGTCGGCGAGCTGCTCGGCATAAAGCGCCCACCCTTCCGTATAGGCGCCGAACGGGCTCAGTTTCAGCAGCATCGGCGTCGCCGGGCTCTCCTGCGCCAGGCTGATCTGGAGGTGATGACCGGGCGAGGCCTCGTGATAGGTGAGCGAAGCAAGGCCGTATTTCGGCCAGTCATGCGTGTCCTTGAGGTTGATATAATAAAGCGCCGGACGGGACCCGTCGAACGGGGCGAGATTGTAATAGCCGTTGGATGCGCCGTCCTGGATGAGCTCCGGCACCCGGACGACCTCGACCTTGGCCTTGGGCAGGGTCGCGAACGCCTGGGGCAGCAGCGCATCCAGCTCCTTCATCTGCGCGTTGAGGCTGGCGATCAGGGCCGCCCTGCCCTCGTCATTGTTGGGATAGAGCTGCGCCGGATCCTGGTTGAGCGCGGTCAGCCGCGCGCCGACCGTGCCGCCACTCATCCCCTGCGCCTTGAGGATCGTATCGATCCGCGCGGTGATGTCCGCAACCTGTTCGACACCGAGCTGGTGGACCTCCTCCGGGCTCATCGTCGTGGTCGTCGACGAGCGCACCGCGGCGGCATAATAATCGGCGCCGTCGGGCAGGCGACACACGCCGGCGTCGTCACTCGCCTTCGCCCGCAGCTCCTCGACCAAAGCGATCTGCCGGTCCAGCGCGGGGAAGACCTTGTCGGCGACGATCGCCTCGGCCTGGGCCGCATGGTCGCCCGCGAGCCCGGCTTCCCTGGCCCGTCGCGCGATCGAGGTGACGAGCACGGTCTGGGCCGCGGGCTGGTCGCGCAGCGCTTTCATCTGGCCCAGCGCCGTGTCGAGGGCGAAGGAGGGCGCGAAAACGCCGAGAGCGGCGTCGGCGCGGACGCTCTCGCTGTTCTGGTCGAGCGCGGTCGCGAAGCCGGACAGCCGCGCCAGATAGGCGTCGCCGTCCGTTCCATCCTTGATCGGATGCTGCGAATCAAGGAAATCCGGCACGCTCTGATAGGCACCGTCCTGCTGGCTGATGACGTAAGGCGTGTAGCCGACGCCATTATTGCCGTATGGGAATTTCTCGCCGCCTTCGACGATGCCGTCGGTCAGGTAGCTGGCGCAATCGTGATGGAGCGCGCTCGTCTCCGACAAGGCCGCGCGGTCGATCGCGCCGAACTCGGCGTGGAAGCCTTTGGCGGTCGCGAGTTGGCGGGCCTGTCCTGCCTTGGAATAATCGGAGAGCTGCGACCGGAGCGGCGCGCGCGGCCCCTTGTCGAGGCCGAGCATGGTCGCGAATTCAGGGCTCGTATCCATGAAATTGTAGAAGACGCGGTCGAGCAGAGCGGCGAGCTTCGCATCCTCCGTCCCCGCCTGCGCCCAGGCCGCGCGCGTGAAGCCGCCACCCACCATGAGCGCGATGGCCGAAGCCGTGCTGGCGGACAGGATGAAAGACCGGCGATCCATTGAGTGTTCCCCTTTTTGAATTTCGTGAGATGTTTCAGAGCAGCGCCGCGCCGTCAATTCCTCGGCGCCTGTCGCCGGTAGCTGAGCGCCTCGGCGACGTGGATGCGGGCGACGCCCTCGCTTCCGGCGAGATCGGCGATGGTGCGGGCGACGCGGATGACGCGGTGGAAGCCGCGCGCGCTGAGCCGCATCGCCTCGGCCGCCTGGGCGAGCAGGCGGCGGCCGGGCTCATCGGGGGTCGCGACGGCGTCGAGCAGGTCGCCGTCCGCTTCGGCGTTGGTGCGGACCTTGTGATCGCGATAGCGCTCGGTCTGCGCGTCCCGCGCCGCCTTCACTCGCGCAGCGACCTCGGCCGAGCCTTCGGCGGGCGGCGGCAGGACGAGATCGGCGGCGGAAACGGCGGAAACGTCGACATGGAGATCGATGCGGTCGAGCAAAGGCCCGGACACCTTGGCCTGATAATCGGCGGCGCAGCGCGGCGCCCGCGAGCAGGCCAGCGCGGGATCCCCCAGATGGCCGCATCGGCAGGGATTCATCGCCGCGATCAGCTGGACCCGGGCCGGGAAGGTGACGTGGCTGTTGGCGCGGGCGACGCTGACCGTTCCGGTCTCGAGCGGCTGGCGCAGCGAATCGAGCACCGGCCGCTGGAATTCGGGGAGCTCGTCGAGGAACAGCACGCCGAGATGAGCGAGGCTGACTTCGCCGGGCCTGACCTTCAGCCCGCCTCCGACCAGCGCTGCCATGGAGGCCGAGTGATGCGGCGCACGAAAGGGACGGCTGCGCATCAGCCTCCCATCCACCAGCGAGCCGGCGACGCTCGCGACCATCGAGACTTCGAGCGCCTCGCCCGGCGTCAGCTCCGGCAATATTCCCGGCAGGCAGGCGGCGAGCAGCGACTTGCCCGCGCCCGGCGGGCCACTCATCAGCAGATTGTGGCCGCCCGCCGCCGCGATCTCCAGCGCTCGCTTGGCGGTCTCCTGGCCCTTCACCTGGACGAGATCGGGTCCGGAATCGGGCGGATCGGCCCGGCCGGGCACCGGCGGCGACAGCGCCGCCGTGCCACGGAAATGGTTGAGCAAGGCGATGAGGTCGGTTGCGGCGAGGACTTCGATGTCGCCCGCCCAGGCGGCCTCCGATCCCTGCGCCGCCGGGCAGATCAGGCCGAGATCGCGCGACGAAGCGTGCATCGCTGCCAGCAGCACGCCCGGCGACGGCGCCACCCGCCCGTCGAGCCCGAGCTCGCCGACGACGACATAACCCGCCAGCGTCTCGGCATCGATCGCGCCCATCGCCGCCAGCAGGCCGAGCGCGATCGGCAGATCGTAATGCGATCCCTCCTTGGGCAGATCGGCGGGCGACAGGTTGACGGTGATCCTTTTGGGCGGAAGCGACAGGCCGATCGCGGCGAGCGCGGCATGGACCCGCTCGCGGCTCTCGCCGACCGCCTTGTCCGGCAGTCCGACGACGAGGAATTTGGGCAGTCCGCTGGCGATCTGGACCTGCACCTCGACGGCGCGCGCCTCGAGCCCCAGAAACGCCACCGTGGCGACATGCGCGACCATGCGGATCACCCCCAACGAAGTGTCCACTTTGGAGGGATGGATTCAAGAAGTCGAGCCTTCAAACGCTGAGCCGCCAATGGCTTCCGGGCGGAGCGGAGCGCGCTGGTGCGCAACCACGGCGAAGCCTCGCCATTTTAGTGCAAACCCTTGCCCTCTCCCGCGACGCTCCATGATAATCATGGGCGACCAATCGGAGGAGGATCGCCATGCTTGAAGCAGCCGAAGGCCCGTCCCTGAACGAAGTCATCAACATTGTCGCCAAGGAGCGCGTATCCAAGCTCGATCCGGGCGAGGTCAAGGATATCCTGGCGCGCAACGGGATCAAAGACCTCGACGATCTCGTGCGAGAGACGCTGGGCGCCATTCGCGACGACCAGGGTGTCGGGACCGCCGGTCGTTCGACCTTCGTATACACCCACGCCGTCTACAAGACCTCGGCGGTTTTCGATCAGGACATGATCAGGACGTTGCAGGAACGGATGAACGTCGCGCCCCGTTGATGTCGTCGCGAGAGGCGGCGGCCCTGGACAAAGCGTGCGACTGGGTGCTGCGCCGCCTCAAGCTCTTCGATCCGGGCAGCGAGGCTGGGGATTTTACGATCCCGCGCGCGCAGCAATTCTCGGAATTGCTGCTCACTGCCTACTGTCTATCGCGCAACGGGCCTCGATATGGGGACGTCGTCCATCGGATCGTCGACTGGTGCGAATCGAAGACGTTCAACGACACGTACCGGAGGCGCCTCCGGTCCAATCCCGACGAGTTCGTGCTGTACAGCGACGTCCATGCCATTCTGGCTTATTTCGGCCGCGCCGACGCGGAAACGAGCGCGTATCTGCAAGCGCTTATAGACGCGGGCGCGCTGGGCGCGTTCGAGAAGGTCGCCCATCGGTGGCTGGACCTGCGTTTGTCGATGAGCTGGTCTGGCCTCGATCACGACTTGCCATCCTATCCCGAGCTGGTTGCCCAATCGATCGCCTCCTTCCGGAGGCCGATCGCGCCGTTCATCCTCTTCCCGACCTCGGAGGGCGCTTATGCATTCACCCATGTACTGATGTTCATCCACGGCTTTGGAACGAGCCGCGAAATGCTCGTCGACCCCGAGGTGGCGACGCAATGGGCGTCGGCGCTCCGGCAGCTCATGGTCGTTTCCGCTCGCGACCGGCACTGGGATCTGCTGGCCGAGTCTATTTTGTGTCACGACTGCATCGAATCGGCGCCCTCCGGATTGGCCGAGGAGGGGCTGGCGCTCCTTCTCGAACGGCAAGGCGCGAACGGGAATTTCCTCGGCCCAGAAGGCACCCTCGGAGCCTCGCTGGACCAGGCGGCGAACCCCTCTTTCATGTCCTATGAAGAGGCGGAATTCCGCTTCACCTATCACACCACCCTGGTCGCGATCATGCTTCTCGTGCACCGGCTTGGGCGGCGCGGCGGCGCGCTGCGATGACCGTGCCAATCCGTTTTCATCGGCTGGCCGAAACACTGGGCATGGCGCCCGCGAGAATCCGGGCGACCGACCCGCCGGATGCGGCCCATCTTGCCCTTGACCTGTACGAAGCTCTTCTCGAAAGGCGCGCCACCGGAAAGAGCGCAAGCCTCAATGAGCTGCAAGGTCTGGGAATCGCGCTGGCGGAACAGAATATGGCGGATTCGATAGACCTGGCGCCGGTCGCCGAGATCATCGCCATCTCGATCGATCTCCCGGCCGATGACCGCCAAAGCCGGTTCGTAATAAGGTATAAGGGACAATTCGTGCTGTCGCCCGCTGTCGGCCGCGCGCTGCGCCGAGCCCTCTCCGAGGATCATGCCCGACCGACTGCCGACAATCTCGACGCCCTGATCGGCTTCGCGGCGTCCGAGATGTCGGCCGGCCACACCGGCAACGCTCTCGCGATCGTACGGTGGATCGTGGCATTCGACGCGGCGCCTTCGCTTCGGCGCCAGCTCGCGGCCTGGGTCGAAGCTCAAACGCCTCGCGCGGCGGATCCCGCGGCCGGAGAGATGCTTCGCCGCCTGACATTGTCGCAATGCGCGGATGATAGCCTCCGACTGGCGCGACTGTGGCGGCATGGCGCGCCGAGAGCCTTGTACGGACGCGCGGTCGCCCCAAATTAGAGTCGATGACGATCGGCGAGAGATGGCGCAGCCTCAGCGGCATACCCGCGGTACGGACGAGTCTGTTCGTGCTCGGCTTGCTGCTCATGCTTTCGGCGCCGTTGGTGGGTGTCCTGCCCGGCCCCGGGGGAACCATCCTCTTTGGCGCCGGGCTGGCTCTCAGCCTCAAATATAGCGAGTGGGCGAAGCGCAAATATGTCCAGTTCAAGCGCCGCCATCCGCGCAAGGGTGCCTGGGCGGACTGGGGATTGCGGCGCCCCAGCGCCCGGCGGCGCGAGGCGCTGCGCAAGGAGCAGGAAGCCATCGGAGATGATTGACTTTGGCGGCCGCTTTGCCTATCCGCGCCCCCAACGAGGCCGCCGCCCTATTGGCGGCCCTTTTAATTTATCCTGTTGAGGTATGAGCGATGAAGCGCACTTTCCAGCCGAGCAATCTCGTGCGCAAGCGGCGTCACGGCTTCCGGGCCCGCAAGGCGACGGTGGGCGGACGCAAGATATTGGCGGCTCGCCGCGCCCGCGGCCGGATCAAGCTTTCCGCTTAGTCACCATCTCCCGCCGCGTGGATTTCCTCGCGGCGAACCGCGCCAGGCGTGCGCCGATGGCCGGATTCGTCCTGCTGGTGCGCGACCGCGCGGACGGCGATCCGGCGATGCGGCTCGGCATCACCGTCACCAAGAAGATCGGCGGCGCGGTCGTCCGCAACCGCATGAAGCGCCGCTTCCGGGCGCTGGCGCGCGAGATATTGCCGGAATCGGGCTTCGCCGGCGCCGACCATGTGCTGATCGGGCGTGCGGGCGGTGTGGAGCGGGATTTCGCGGCGCTCAAAAGGGAATTGTCGGCAGCGCTAACGAAGCTCCGGCGATGATCGGCAAGCTCCTCATCCTGATCGCCAAGGGCTGGCAGAAGGGCCCCTCTCTGATCCTGCCGCCATCGTGCCGCTACGTTCCAAGCTGCTCGGCCTATGCAATCACCGCCATTGAACGCTATGGGGCGCTGCGCGGCGGATGGATGGCCGCCAGACGCCTGTCCCGATGCCACCCCTGGGGGGGATCCGGCTATGACCCAGTACCGTGAGGGGAAATAAGTGAGCGACCATCGCAACATGATCCTGGCGATCGTCCTTTCGGCGATCGTCCTGTTCGGCTGGAGCTTCATCTCGGACCGCTACCTGCCGACCGCGCAGGAGCCCTCGACGCGCTTCGTCGAAGGCAAGCAGGTGCCGATCCCGCAGCCGGACGCCGATCCGACGGCGGATGCCCCGGCGCGGGTACGCGATCGTCGCGTGGTGCTGGCGACGACGCCGCGCGTCGCCATCGAGACGCCGCGCCTTCGCGGCTCGATCAACCTGCGCGGCGCGCGAATCGACGACCTCGTCCTCACCGACTACCGCCAGAGCCTCGCCCCCGATTCGCCCTTTATCCGCCTCCTCTCGCCGTCGGGCGCGCCGGAGGCCTATTTCGCGAGCTTCGGATGGACGGGCGAAGGCCTGGCTTTGCCCAGCGCCGAGACCGTCTGGACGGCGAGCGGCACGACCCTTTCACCCGGCAATCCGGTCACCTTGACCTGGGACAACGGCCAGGGCCAGCGCTTCGACATCCGCCTGTCGGTGGACGACGCCTATATGTTCACCGCCAATCAGACCGTGACCAATACCGGCTCCGGCGCCGTGGCGGCCCGCCCCTACGCTCTCATCAGCCGCGCCGAACCTTCGGAAGATCCCGACAGCTGGACGATGCATGTCGGCCCCATCGGCGTGTTCAACGACGCCGCCAATTACGACTGGAGCTACGAGGATATCGCCGAAGAGGGCGACCAGAGCTTCTCCACCACCGGCGGCTGGCTCGGCTTCAGCGACAAATATTGGCTGACGGCGCTGGTCCCCAGCCAGTCCGCCGAGGTCGCCGCCGCCTTTCGGCGCGGCGCCAATGGCGGTTTCCAGGCCAATTTCACCACCGCTCCCACGATCGTCGCGCCGGGCAAGGCGGCGACGCACGAATCACGCCTGTTCGCCGGCGCGAAGGAAGTGGAGCTGCTCGATCATTATGAGGACGATCTGGGCGTCACGCGCTTCGACAAGGCGATCGACTGGGGCTGGTTCGAATGGTTCATGAAGCCGATCTTCGCGCTCCTCAACTGGCTGTTCGAGGCGATCGGCAATTTCGGCGTGGCGATCATCTGCCTCACCTTCATCGTGCGCGGCCTGATGTTCCCGATCGCGCAGAAGCAATTCAAGTCGATGGCGGCGATGCGGGTCGTCCAGCCCAAGATGAAGGCTCTCCAGGAGCGCCACAAGGACGACAAGCCGCGGCTCCAGCAGGAGATGCTGAAGCTCTACCAGGAGGAGAAGGTCAATCCGATGGCGGGCTGCCTGCCGATCCTGCTCCAGATCCCGATCTTCTACGCGCTCTACAAGGTGCTGATGCTGGCGGTGGAGATGCGCCACGAGCCCTTCATCCTGTGGATCAAGGACCTCTCCGCGCCCGATCCGCTGACGCCGGTCAACCTGTTCGGCTTTCTCGATTTCACGCCGCCCGCCTTCCTGGCTCTGGGCATTCTGCCGATCCTGCTCGGCATCACCATGTGGCTCCAGTTCAAGCTCAATCCGCAGCCGATGGATCCGGTGCAGAAGCAGGTCTTCTCGATCATGCCCTGGGTGTTCATGTTCATCATGGCGCCCTTCGCGGCCGGCTTGCAGCTCTACTGGACGGTGTCGAACATTCTCACCATCGCCCAGCAGAAATGGCTCTACAGCCGCCATCCGGGCATGGCTGAGGCGACCGAGGCGAAATGACGCGGTTCCTGTCTCCAGACCGTTCGTGTCGAGCGAAGTCGAGACAACCCGCCGAGCGCAGCCGAGGCCCGATCTCGGCTGCGCTCGATGGGGCCCCTCAACTTCGCTCGGGGCGAACGGACCCATGACGAATGCCGACCATCTGGACGATGTGGCCCGAAAGCTGTTTTCCGGGCCGATCGCGTTCCTGAAATCGGCGCCGGGTCTCCAATTCCTGCCCGACCCGGCGGTAGAGGAGATCGCCTTCGCCGGACGCTCGAATGTCGGCAAGTCGTCCCTGCTCAACAAGCTGACGAACCGGCGCGATCTCGCCCGCACGTCGAACACGCCGGGGCGCACGCAGGAATTGAACTTCTTCGATGTCGGCGAACCGCTCCGCTTCCGCCTGGTCGACATGCCCGGTTACGGTTTCGCCAAGGCGCCCAAGGACGTGGCGCGCAAGTGGCGCTATCTCGTCAACGACTATCTGCGTGGCCGGCAGGTGCTGAAGCGCGCTCTGGTGCTGGTCGACAGCCGCCACGGCCTCAAGGAGATCGACCACGAGGTGATGAAGATGCTCGACGACGCGGCGGTCTCCTATCACATCGTCCTCACCAAGGCCGACAAGATCAAGACGAGCGAACTCCGGGACGTCGAGCAGCGCACCGCGGACGAGGGGAAGAAGCACCCCGCCGCGCATCCCGAGATCATCACGACGTCCAGTGAAACGGGTCTCGGCATTGATCGGTTGAGACGCGCGGTGGTGGAAGCTATCGGCTAATCGTCACCCCGGCGAAGGCCGGGTCTCGTGAAGGCCCGCCGAGACCTCTGGTCCCGGGATCCGGCCTACGCCGGGATGACGGTAGGAGAATGCATTGCTCAAGCTCATCATCGGCAACAAGGCTTATTCCTCCTGGTCGCTGCGCGGCTGGCTGGCGGTGAAGCAGTCAGGACTTCCCTTCGAGGAAATCACGGTCCCGATGTTCGACGAGGATTGGAACAAGCGTACCCAGGGCGACGAGTTCGCGCCGTCGGGCGGCAAGGTGCCGATCTTGTGGGACGACAAGACCGTCATCTGGGACAGCCTCGCCATCGTCGAATGGCTGGCCGACAAGACCGACCGGGCGCGCTATTGGCCAAAGGATGATTCCGCGCGCGGCATGGCGCGGTCGATGGCGGCGGAAATGCATTCGAGCTACGCCACCTTGCGCAGCGAATGCGGCATGAACGTCCGCAAGCAATATCCGCCCAAGCCACTGTCGGAACCGCTCCGCGCCGAGATCATCCGCATTCTGGAGCTGTGGGCCGAGGCGCGCGCCCGACACGGCAGCGGCGGCCCCTATCTGTTCGGCGATTTCGGCGCGGTCGACATCATGTTCGCGCCGGTCGTGACCCGCTTCGTCACTTATTCCATCCCCGTCCCCCGCTTCGCCGCTACCTATATGGAGGCGATCCTCAACCATCCTTGGCTGCAGGAATGGATCGGCGCCGCGCAGGAGGAGCCGTGGATCATCGAAAATTACGAAGTGCCGACCGCGTAAAGGCTGCCGTCCTTGTGCGTGTACCCGCCGCCCGCACCGAGGTGCAGGTCGATGTCGGGATAGTGACAATCGCTCTCCGCCGGCCGCCCGATTGCCACGAACACACAATCCTCGCCGCTCCGATTGACCAGGTGATGCCCGTCGGCGACCCCTTTGGGAAACGCGGCCACCTCTCCTGCCCGAATCACGGTCTCCCCGGCTTCCTCGACCAGGACCGCCCAGCCGGACAGCATGACCACCAGCTCATCCTCGCCTTCGTGCCAGTGGCGCTGGCTCGACATCGCGCCGGGCCGGAGCGTCACGTGGCTCGCGCCGAAATCCGAGAGGCCCGCCGCGGGAACGAGACGACGGTAGAAGCGTCCCGCCACGTCCGATGCATAAGGCTCCGGATAGCCGGTGCGGTTGGTCTGCTCGATCGCGGAGAGGTCTAGCTTGGGCATCGGATACTCCGCTGGGCAAGGCGCGCCGCCCTTGCTAGGCGAAAGGCCATGACGTCCGCAATCGACCCCGTCGCCCTCGCCTCCCGCCTCATCGCCTGTCCGAGCGTCACGCCCAAGGAAGCAGGCGCCCTGACCATCCTCGGCGAAGCCCTCCAGGATATCGGCTTCGAGGTCCACCGCTTCCTCTCCGGCCAGGGACCGGACGGGCCGGTCGAGAACCTGTTCGCCTCGCGCGGACAAGGTGGACCCCATTTCGCCTTCGCCGGCCATATCGATGTCGTGCCGGCCGGCAATGGCTGGACGAGCGACGCCTTCGAGCCCGAGATACGCGACGGCCTCCTATACGGGCGCGGTGCCGCCGACATGAAGGGCGCCATCGCCGCCTTCGTCGCCGCCGCGGTGGACGTCCGCGAGCATGACGGCACGCTCAGCTTCATTATCACCGGCGACGAGGAAGGCCCGGCGGTCCACGGCACACGCGCGATCATGGAGTGGATGGCGGAGCGGTCGATCCGGCCCGACATGATCCTGATCGGCGAGCCCACGTCGCAGCACCGGCTCGGCGACATGGTGAAGATAGGGCGGCGGGGATCGGTCAATATCTGGATCGACGTCGTCGGGACGCAGGGTCATGTCGCCTATCCCCACCTCGCCGACAATCCGATCGCGCGTCTCGCCCGTATCCTCTCCGCGCTCCAGGCGATGGAGCTGGACGAGGGCACCTTATGGTTCCAGCCGTCGAACCTCGAAGTGACCGACCTCAGGGTCGATAATCCCGCCTGCAATGTCATCCCCGGCGAAGCGCACGCCCGCCTCAACATCCGCTTCAACGACCTGCAGAAGGGGCCCGAGCTCGTGGCGCGGGTGACAGGCATCGTCGAAGAGCTCGCCCCGGGAGCGCGCATCGAAGCGAAGATTTCGGGCGAGGCCTTCCTCAACGAGCCCGGGCCGCTGTCGGAGATGGTCGCCGCCGCGATCCGCGAGGAGACCGGTCTCACCGCAAAGCTGTCGACCAGTGGCGGAACCTCCGACGCCCGCTTTCTGACCATCCTCTGCCCGGTGATAGAGTTCGGCCTGCCCAACGCGACCATGCACAAGCTGGACGAGGCAGTGGCCGTGGAGGACCTGCACGCGCTCCGGGCGATCTACGCCCGCATCATCCGCTCCGCGCTCGGCTAGGCGGTGCGCGGAAGCCGTTCTCGCGCGCCCAGGCGACGAATTCAGCCTCGCTCATCGCCTCGGCGAAGGCGAAACCCTGGACAATGTCGCAGCCGATCGCGCGCAGCACGTCGAGCTGCTCCGGCCGCTCCACTCCCTCGCCGACCACTTCGCAGCCGAGACCATGGATGAGGTGGATGACCGCCGAGACGATCGTCCTCGCCCCGTCCGAAACGTGGACGCTTTCGACGAGGCTGCGGTCGAGCTTCACCCGGTCGAGCGGCATGTCCTTCATGCGCGCGAGATTCGAATAGCCCGATCCGAAATCGTCGATGGCGATGGCGACGCCTTCCGCCCGCAGCGCCGCCAGCTCCCGGATCACGGTCTCGCCGCACTTCATCGCGAGCGTTTCGGTAAACTCCAGCTCGAGCAGCCAAAGCGGTGCGTCGTTGCGCGCCAGCGTCTCGCGCAGGCGCGCGAAAAAGTCCGGCCGCTCTACTTGGCGCGGGCTGACGTTGAAGGTGAGCCGCTGGGTCATTCCCGCCATGCTCCAGCGCCTGAGGGCCGCGGCGGCCTCCTCCACCACCCAATCCCCGAGGTCGACGATCAAGCTGCTCTCCTCGGCGACGCCGATGAAGCTGCCGGGAAGCCTTGTGCCGTCGGTCGGATGATTCCAGCGCAGCAGGGCCTCGGCCGCGATCACGGCGCCGCTCCGCGCGCAGACCTGGGGCTGGAAGGCGAGCTCGAATTCGCCGCGGGCGAGGCCGTCCCGCAGCGCACGCTCGGTCAGCGTCCTTTGTTCGACCGCGGCGGCCATTTCGGGGCGATAGCTGGAGACGCGTGAACGGCCGGCGGCCTTGGCGTCGTACATGGCGGTGTCCGCCGCCTTCATCAGGCTAGTCAGGTCTTCGCCGTGACCTGGACCGATGGCGACCCCGATCGAGGCGCCCATGTGAATGACCTGGCCGGCTATATCGTAAGGTTCGCTGAGCGCCTCCAGCGCCCGCCCGGCAATATGCTCGGCGTCCTCGATGCCCGGCACGTTCGGGAAAAGCAGGGTGAACTCGTCGCCAGCCAGGCGCGCGAGCAGCGGCTGCGACGCGCCGCCGGCCCGGGTCTCGCCTTTCACCACCTCCCGCAATCGATTGGCGACCATGATGAGGACATGGTCTCCCTGCGCGTGGCCCAGGCTGTCGTTCACCTCCTTGAAGCCGTCCAGATCGATGAACAGCAAGGCGACGCGCTCCGCGGTGCCGCGCGCCTTCAACATCCGGTCGGCCTCGCGCTTGAAATAGACGCGGTTGGGGAGCGCGGTGACGGGATCGTACAAGGCCATCACATGGACGTTGTCGAGATTGGAGCGAACCTGCTCGAACAGATTGTCGACGGCAGAGGCGAGCGCCGGCAGCTCGGCGCGAACGGCGGCGGGTGCCGGCGAGGTGAGATCGCCGGAGCCGACGGCGAGCAGGCGATCGATCAGCGCCGAGACCGCGCGGGCGTGGGCCGTATTGGGCTTTTCCGAAGCCACCCAGACGATCAGCAACGCGAACACGCCCATGGTCAGCGAGGCGGCGATCTTGTCGTCGATGTCCTGCAGCATCAATATGGCGACGAGAGTGAACAGGAACGATGCCATGCCGGCGCAGAGCGACATCATGAAGTTACTGATTTTCTCCAGTTTTTCCTTCATGATGTGAATGTCGATCGCCCGATCTGCCGCGCCGTTGGGGGCGGAATTCATGCCCCCTCGCCGACAGTAGCCGCTTTGGCTTAACGTTCCGTCTATGCGGGCCTGCGCCGGCGCAGGACGATGTAGAGCGCCCCCGCCCCGCCATGACGCGGGTGGGCGTTGCGCACGGCGGCGATGTCACGGGCATGGCGCGATGCCGCCAGCCAGTCGCCGACGGCCGCCCTTATCGCTCCGCGCATGGCGGGTCGCGCGTCGCCGGACGGCGCCTTGCCGGTGATCAGCAGCATGACCCGCGCGCCCATGGCGACGGCCTGCTCAAGCTTCAGATCCAGAAGGTCGTACGCCGTTCCGAGATTATGACCGTGGAGGTCGACGGTCAGATCCGGCTGGACGAGCCCACGGCCAAGACGCCGATCCCAGGTTCCGTCGAGTGTCGAGCCGGGGCGAACGGGGGCGGGCGCCACTGGTCGGAGAGGCGCGGCTCTCGCGCCCGCGCGCGGCGGCGGGGACGGTTCGACAGGCGCCGGGACGGCTTCGAGCGCGTCCGGTTCCCGCGCGTGGAGGGGGCGAACCGTGGCGACCACTTTCTCCCACAATGCGCGCTCCTCAGCGCCGAGAGGCCGTGCCACGATCCGCATTCAGCCGGGCCAGGCTTCCCCTGGGGAGCAGCACATAGGCGTCGCCGCTCGCCTGCATCCCGCCGGCTATCTCCTTCGCTTCGGCGCCCGAGCCCCAGAAGGTGTCGAACCTGTTAGCGCCCTTGATCGCGCCGCCCGTGTCCTGCGCGACCCAGAGGCCGCTCGCGACCGGCTTGTCGACGGCGAGGAAGACGGGCGCGCCCATCGGCACGAATTTGGGATCGGCGGCGACGGTCGCGCGGGGCGTCACCGGAAGCCCCATCGCGCCGATCGGACCCGGGCCGGTCAGCTCGCGAAAGAAGATGTAGCTCTTATTCTCGCGCATGATCGCGCGGCCTTCCTCGGGATGCGCGCGCAGCCACGCGACGATGCCCTGCATGCTGGTCTGGCCGGGGCCGAGCAGCCCCCTCTCCTTCATGATCCGGCCGATCGCGACATATTCGCGGCCGTTCTGGCCGGCATAGCCGATCCGCATCACGCCTCCGTCGGGAAGCGCCAGCCGGCCGGAACCCTGGATTTGCAGGAAGAAGAAGTCGATCGGGTCGGCCGCCCAGCCGATCTCCAGAGCGCGCCCGGCCAAGGCTCCGTCAACGATCGCGGCCCGGTCGTGATAGAGCACATATTCGCCATCGACGACGTGCCCCCGCCCCTTCTCGCCGGTAAACGGGTTGGCGTCGAGCAACTCCGCCGGCTTGGCATGGACCGGAACCTCGAAGCCGGGCCTCCGGACGCGCGATCCGGCAATCTCCGGTTCGAAATATCCGGTCGCGAAAGCGTCGCCGGGGCCGACCCGGACCGTCTCGAAATAGGTGGTGAAGAAGCCGATTTCGTCGCCCGCTGGCCAGGATGGCGCGGCGGCACAAGCGGCGGACCAGTCCTCGGACTTGCTCAGCCCGGACGCGTCGGTGCGCTTGACGAGCGAAGGGCAGCTGATCCGGAACGCGGCCAGCGCCTTCGAAGCGGAAGCGGGGGTGATGCTGAGGCCCGCGACCGAAGGGCCGGGCTGGACTCCGGCGGAGAGGGCGTCGGCGGGCGGCGGCGGCACCACCGGTACGGGCGCCGGAGCGGGCGGCCTGGCCGGTGGAATGACGGTGGGGGCGCAGCTGGCGAGCGCGATCAATAAAGCCGCCAGCGTCGGAAGGCGGAGCTTGCGATCGACCGCGACCAATGAACCCGAATCCCGCACCCGGCCAGCTATAGTCGCGAAGAGCGGCGGGAGGGAAGGAATATGCGAGCGAAGCCCGCGCCGAGCGATCAGGCCTCGTCGGTCTCGACGAGCAGCCAGTTCGGATCGTCACCGCCGAGCGTCCGGCGGAAGGTCCAGACGTCGTGCGTGTCGACCGCGTCGCTCATCGAGCCGGCGACCACCTCGCCCGCCTCGTTGCGGGTGACGGCGGCGATATCGGCGTCGAAGCGGACGGTGATGCTGGCGACCAGGCCATCGAGCCGGGCATCCTCGATGAAGGCGCGCTCGATCTGGACAAGGCGATTGTCCAGCCTGTGGCCCGCGGCTTCGCGCGCGGCGATGGCCTCGGCGAAGGAGGCGCGGACATCGTCGCCGACGAGATAAGCGAGCTCCTCACCGTCGCCCTTCCAGAAGGCTTCGAGGATCATGCGATAGGCCGCCTGCGCGCCCTCCAGGAAGCGCGCGACGTCGAAGCTTGGATCGGCGGAAACGATCGCGCGGATGCCGCCCGCCGCAGCCTCCTCATACACCAGGCCGCCGCCTTCGCTGCGCTCGGGGGCCGCGTCGGCGAGGGGCGCCGGCTGCTCCGAACCCGGGACGGTCTCGGGGCGGGTAACCGGCTGCTGCTCGTGCCCGGTGCGCCGGCCGAGCACGGCATAAAGGCGCAGGCCCACGAACAGGGCCACCAGCGCCAGCAGGACAATCTCGACCGTCACCAAACATCACTCCCTCGAATTTAACTCTACATAGGCGCGAAAGGTCCGCGATTCAAATAACTCCTCCGGATCGCGACGCCTCGCCGCGCATGTTGCGCCTTCCCGCCGCGCCTGCTACCCGCGCGCCGACAGGTGCCGCCTTGCGGCAGGCACTCATCTCATCATTCTTGAAGGTATTCGAAAATGGCCGAAGAAGAAGGCGTTGCGGGCGGGCAGGAGCAGTTGGCCAATGGCGGCGACAGCGATCCGCAGGTCGCCGTCATCTCCCAATATGTTAAGGACCTGTCGTTCGAGAATCCGAACGCGCCGGCCGTCTATCAGTGGCAGGGTCAGCCCAAGATGGAGGTCCAGTTCAACATCGGCGCCCAGAAGGTTGGCGACGACGTGCACGAAGTGACGATCCAGATCCAGGTCTCGGCCAAGTCCGACGAGAGCACCTTCTTCCAAATCGAGCTCGCTTATGCCGGGCTGTTCGCGCTGCGCAATATCCCCGAGGAACAGCTCCAGCCGTTCCTGCTCGCCGAAGCGCCGCGCATCCTGTTTCCATTCGCGCGGCGCATCGTCTCCGACGCCGCCGTCGATGGCGGGTTCGCGCCCCTGATGCTCGATCCCATCGATTTCGGCTCGCTCTACATGGCGCGCGCCGCCCAGGCTCAGGCCGAAACGTCCGGCGGCCAGGTCGGCGACACGATCGGCCAGGCCTGATCCTCGGCGGCGCGGGAGCCGGCGGGCGATGAGCCTTCTCAAGGCGACGGGCACGATCGGCGGGCTGACGATGGTCAGCCGCGTCGCCGGATTCGCGCGCGACATGATCCTCGCGCGGATTCTGGGGCCGGGTGTCGCCTCCGACGCTTTCCTGCTCGCCTTCCAGCTCCCCAACATCTTCCGGCGGCTGTTCGCCGAGGGCGCCTTTTCAGCAGCCTACGTGCCGATGTTCAGCCGCCGTCTCCATGGCGAGGGAGGCCAGGCCTCGGCCGAGGATTTCAGCAGCGACGTCCTGTCGGTGTTCGTTCCCCTACTGATCCTGTTCACGGCCTTGTTCGAGATCGCCATGCCCGGCGTCATCTGGTTGATGGCCAGCGAATATCAGGACATTCCGGGGAAATTCGAGCTGACGGTGGCGCTGGCCCGGATCACCTTCCCCTACATCCTGTTCATGAGCCTGGTGTCGCTGCTGACCGGCATCCTCAATTCGCTGTCGCGCTTCGCGCCGGGCGCATCCTTTCCGATCCTGCTCAACCTCGTGCTGATCGTCGCCCTGCTGCTCGGCGACCATCTGCGCGGCACGACCGGCAATGACGAGCTCGTCGCCTACATTCTCGCCATCGCGGTCGCGATCGGCGGCGTTGTCCAGCTTCTCTGGCTCTGGTTCTGGACGCATCGGGCCGGCATCCGGCTGGTCATCCGCCGCCCGCGGCTGACGCGGGAGGTGAAGGAACTCGGCATCATCATCCTGCCGGCCGTCTTCGGCGCCGGGGTCTATCAGATCAACCAGCTGGTCCAGCTCTTCTTCGTGACCCGGCTCCCCAACGGCTCGCTCAGCTACCTCGCTTTCGCCGACCGGCTGAACCAGCTTCCGCTCGGGATCATCGGCATCGCGCTCGGCACCGCGATCCTCCCCGCCCTCTCCCGCTATATCGGCGGCGAGGACCGCAAGGGCGCCGACCGGCTCCAGTCCAACGCGATCGAGCTTTCGATGCTGCTGACCCTGCCCGCCGCGGCCGCGCTGGCGGTGTGCGCGGGTCCGTTCGTCAGCGCCTTCTTCCTGGGCGGCCGCTTCGGCGCGGCCGACGCCGCGATCACGGCGGACGTCGTCGCCGCGCTCGTCGCGGGACTGCCGGCCTATGTGCTGATCAAGGTGCTCACGCCTTCCTATTTCGCGCGCAAGGACACGAAGACCCCGGTCTGGGCGGCGGTCGCGGCGCTTTCGGTCTTCGTCCTGTTCAACCTTTTGTTCATCGAGCGGTTCGGCATCGTCGGCCTCGCCGCCGCGACCGCGGCCGGAGCGTGGCTGAACAGCTTCCTGCTCTACGCCATATTGGTCCGGCGCGATCATTACCGGATCGATCCGGCGCTCGGCGCGCGGCTGCTGCGCCAGCTCGTCGCCACCGCCGCGATGGTCGCCGCGCTCTGGCCATTGCGCGGTTGGCTCTGGCCCTATTTTTCGGGCTCGATCATCGAGCGTGCGCTCGCCATCGGGGCGCTGGTCGGCGCGGGAGCATTCGTCTATTTCGGCGTCGCGTTCATGATCGGCGCCATCGATCGGGAGAAGCTCGCCATGTTCAATCGTCGCAAGGCCGCGAGCTGATGCGCGTCGTCTCCGGCATCCAGCCGACGGGAAACCTGCATCTCGGCAATTATCTTGGCGCGATCATGCGCTGGGTGAAGATGCAGGACGAGGCTGAGTGCCTGTTCTTTCTCGCCGATCTTCACGCCATCACCGTCTATAACGATCCGGCCGAGCTCGCCGCCCACATCCGCGAGATGGCGGCGGTGCTGGTCGCATGCGGCATCGATCCCGATCGCTCCATCATGTTCAACCAGGCCCGCGTCCCTGCCCATCCGGAGCTTGCCTGGCTGCTCAACGGGACCGCCCGCATCGGCTGGATGAACCGGATGACCCAATTCAAGGAGAAATCCGGCAAGAATCGCGAAGGCGCGAGCGTCGGCCTGTTCGCCTATCCGGTGCTAATGGCAGCCGATGTGCTGCTCTACCAAGCCACTCATGTACCGGTCGGCGAGGACCAGAAGCAGCATCTTGAGCTGGCGCGCGACATCGCGACTAAGTTCAACACCGATTATGATGTCGAGTTGTTCACGCTGCCCGAGCCGCTGATCGGCAAGACCGCCGCCCGCATTATGTCTCTTCGCGACGGCTCGGCGAAAATGTCGAAATCTGATCCGTCCGACATGAGCCGGATCAACCTCACCGACGATATCGATCTCGTCGCGCAGAAGGTCCGCAAGGCCAAGACCGACGCCGAACCATTGCCCGACAATATGCCCGCTCTGGCCGGGCGGGCGGAGGCGAAGAACCTTGTCGGTATCTATGCAACCCTCGCCGGCGAAGCGCCAGATGCGGTGCTTGGCCGGTTCGCCGGCCAGGGCTTCGGCGCGTTCAAGCCCGCTCTGGCCGACCTGCTGGTGGAGACGCTGCGTCCGATCAAGGCGCGGCTGGATGCGCTGCGGGCCGATCCGGGCGAGATCGACCGCGTGCTGGCGCGCGGGGCGGAGCGCGCGGCGGCGCTTGCGGCCCCCACCCTGGAAGGCGCATATAAGGCGCTCGGCCTGCCTCGAGGCGGCTGAACGGCCGGTCGTCCTTCAGCAACCGTTCAGCGACCAAGGGGTAAGCCAAGCCCTTGTATCTGAACGCAATGCCCGCCGAAGATGGGCTCGCGAGGAAAGGCCGCTCATCATGTCGCTTCCAAAGAAACTCCTGACGCTCGCCGCGCCGGCCGCCTTGCTCGCGCTGAGCGCCTGCGCGACCGGCTTCCCGGCCCAGGTCTCCCGCTTCCAGGCAATGCCGGCGCCGCAGGGCCAGAGCTTCGTCGTCCAGGCCGCCCGCGCCGAAGACCGGGGCGGGCTCGAATTCTCGCGCTATGCCGACCTCGTCGAGCGCAACCTCATTGCCGAGGGTTACACCGAGGCGTCCTCGCCCCAGACCGCGACCTTCGTCGTCACCCTCGATTACGGCGTCGACAATGGCCGCGAGAAGATCGTCACCCGGCCGGGCGGCTTCAGCCGCTTCGGCTATGGCGGATTCTACGATCCGTTCTTCCCCCGCTTCGGATTCCATGGCCGCCATTCGCCTTTTTATTATGGCTGGAACGACCCCTTCTGGTATTCCCCGCGCGGCTACGGTTACGGCGATATCGACAGCTACACCGTCTATACCAGCTATCTGGACATGGACATCAAGCGCACCGCCGACGGCCAGTCGCTCTTCGAGGGCACGGCGCAGGCGCGCTCGCGGACGGATGATCTGCCGGTGCTGGTGCCCAATTTGGTCGAGGCGATGTTCACCAACTTCCCCGGCCGCTCGGGCGAGACCGTGAAGATCACCGTCCCCCCGCCCCCGCGCGGCGGCTAATCGCTCCACACGCGGAAAAGGGAGAGGCGGGCGACCGCCTCTCCCCTTCCCTTCGGGCCCCAGCCGCCCTTAACTTTCGAGCTGGCGCGTCAGCAGGCGGATATCGGCATCTAGCTCGGCGTCCTGCGCGCGTAATTTCTCTATCTGGCGGACGGCGTGGATCACGGTCGTGTGGTCGCGTCCGCCGAAGCGACGGCCGATCTCCGGCAGCGAGCGCGGCGTCAATTGCTTGGACAGATACATCGCCACCTGGCGCGGCCGGGCGACCTCGCGTGCGCGGCGGGCCGAGGTCATCTCGGCCTTGCGGATGCGGTAATGGTCCGACACCCGGCCCTGGATCTCGTCGATCGAGATGCGACGCTGGTTGGCGCGCAGGATGTTGGCCAGCACCTCGTTGGTGAAGTCGAGGTCGATCGGCCGGCTGGTCATCGTCGCATAAGCCGCGATCCGGTTCAGCGCGCCTTCCAGCTCGCGGACGTTCGAGCTGATCCTCTTGGCAAGGAACATCACCACGTCCTGCGGCACCTTCACGTCGGGCAGCGATTCGAGCTTCTTGATGATGATGTTGAGCCGGAGCTCGAGATCGGCCTGGTTGATGTCGGCGACCAGGCCCCAGGAAAGACGCGACAGGATGCGCGGCTCGATGCCGTCGAGGTCCTGCGGGGCGCGATCCGAGCTGATGACGAGGCGGCGGCCGGCCGAGATGATCTCGTTCATCGTGTGGAAGAATTCTTCCTGCGTCGATTCCTTGCCGGCGATGAACTGGACGTCGTCGATCATGAGGAGGTCGGCGGAGCGGAGCTGCTGCTTGAAGCGGATCGTCTCGTTGGCGCGGAGCGCGGCCACGAATTCGACCATGAACTTTTCGGCCGACATGTAGACGATTCGGGCGCCGGGACGCCGCGCGCGGAACTCATGGCCGATGGCGTGGAGCAGATGGGTCTTGCCGCGCCCGGTGCCGCCGTGGAGGAAGAGCGGGTTGAAGGCGACATTCTCGGCCGTCGCCAGGGTCCGCGCCGCGTTGAACGCGACCTCGTTCGCCTTGCCGACGACGAAGGTTTCGAACCGATAGCGGGGTTCCAGCGAGCTGGCGTGGAGGCCGCCTAGGTCCGGAGCCGCCGGCGCCTCGACCTCGGGCTCGCCGGCGGGAATATCGGTGAGCATGGCGCCGCGCTGCGCGTTGGCGCCGACGCCGATGGCGACATGGCGCACGTCGGGCAGCATCGAGCGCCACGCCAGCGCGAGTCGCTCGGCGAAATGCGTCCGCACCCAATCGGCCATGAACTGCGAGGGAAGTTCGAGGCGCACGGTTCCGCACTCGGCGTCGAAGCCGGCGAGCACGATCGGGCGGAGCCAGCCGTCGAAGGTGCGGGCGCCACAATCGCGGCGAAGGCCGCCGCGAATCTGCTCCCAGGCCGCGACGACCGGATCGGCGGCGCCCTCGTCGATCGTCAAACTCTCATCTCTGGCCGGCGACTGATTCACGCAAGCACCCCCCGTCCCTCTGGCCGCTCGATCGCGGCCTTGAATGAGCAAAGCGTTCCCGCGCGCCAAACACCCCTCGGTGCAAGCCGATGTCGAAACTGCTTTGCTGTGTGCGTCCGAAAGGAGAGATTCGCCCCGTCCGGAAAAGCCGTTTTAGGGAGCCGTCCGGCCGCCAATCAACGGATAAATTTCCCCGATGCGAAATAAAGGCGGTTGACACGCAAAAGGGGGGCTGGCGCGAAAAACGGCCAAAATCCGACACTTTTCAGCGTCTTCAATTTGTAACAGAAATGAAACGAGTGCGCGAATCGCCGGAAATGCTGGGGGTTCCATCTTCGTTCCCGGAGTCAGCAAAAAACCCGCCGGCGGGGGCCGGCGGGTCATTCATCCCCGGGATCGGAAGCGCTCAGCCGAGGGCGGCGACGCGCTTGGAAAGGCGGGAGATTTTCCGCGCCGCTGTGTTCTTGTGCACGACGCCCTTGGAAACGCCGCGAGCCAGTTCCGGCTGCACCTTCTGAAAGGCGGCCTTGGCCTGGTCCTTGTCGCCGGCGGCGAGCGCGGCCTCGACCTGCTTGACGAAGGTACGGATGCGGCTGACGCGCGCGCCGTTGATCTCCGCCCGGCGATCGTTGCGGCGGATGCGTTTCTTTGCTTGCGGCGTGTTCGCCATCGTCAGGGCCTCATATCGGTAAAATGAAAACGGCGCGGAATCGGGCCCGCACCGGTCAGGCGCGCTCTCTACGCACGAAGAGCCATATGGTCAACCGTCTAGCGCTGACAAGTGGCGCAATAGAAGGTCGAGCGACCGCTGGCGGTCCTCCGGCGAATCGGAGCGCCGCAGTGGCACGCTTCCCCTTCCCGTCCATAGACCCGCCACTGGCTGGAGAAGTAGCCCAGCTCCCCGTCCGGCCGCGCATAATCGCGCAGCGACGAGCCACCCGCTCCGATGGCCGCCATCAGCACAATCCTTATCGCCTCCACCAGCGCGGCGAGTCGCGGGCGCGATATCCGTCCGCCCGCGCGACGGGGAGCGATCCGCGCCATGTGCAGCGCCTCGCAGACATAGATGTTGCCGAGGCCCGCCACGATCCGCTGGTCGAGCAGCAATGCCTTGATCGGCGCGCTCCGCCCTTCCAGAGCTTCGGCCAGATAGGCGGCGGAGAAATCGTCGCCGAGCGGCTCCGGCCCCATTTTCGCGAAGGCGGGAAAGCCCGCCAGCGCATCGGAGGGAACGAGATCGACCGAGCCGAAGCGCCTCGGATCGTTGAGGGCGAGCCGCCTCCCCTCCTCCGTCTCCAGCAGGAGGTGGTCGTGCGTTCCGATCTCCGCCGGGTCGATCCGCCATTTGCCCGACATGCCGAGATGAAAGATCATCGTGTCGCCGCGGTCCGTGCCGATCAGCCCATATTTGGCGCGGCGGTCGAGCCCCGTCACCCGCGCGCCGGTCAGCCGCTGGCGAAGATCTGGCGGGAAAGCATAGCGAAGGTCCGCGCGTCGCGCTTCGACCGAGACCAGCCGCCGCCCCTCCAGCACGGGAACAAGTCCTCGCACGGTGGTTTCGACCTCGGGAAGCTCAGGCATGTCGTCGCGCATTCATATCGGTGCTGCACATATCCGCTTCCCCTGCTAGAGGCTCGCGCCATGGACAAGGTTTCTTTCGGTTACGAGGACGTTCCCGCCGATGAAAAGACGCGGCGGGTGCGCGGCGTCTTCTCCAACGTGGCATCGCGCTACGACCTGATGAACGACTTCATGTCGGCCGGCATGCACCGCGTCTGGAAGAACCAGTTCGTCCGAAAGCTCAAGCCCCGGGCCGGTCAGCACATAATCGATATGGCCGGCGGCACCGGCGACATCGCCTTCCGCATCGCCGAACGCGGCGCCCAGGTGACGGTGGCGGACATCAATCCGGAAATGCTGGCCGTGGGCCGCGAGCGAGCCAAGGCGCGCGGGCTCGAAGGCCTGCTCTGGGCCGAGGAGAATGCCGAGGAGTTGAGCTTCCCCGACCAGACGTTCGACGCCTACACGATCGCCTTCGGCATTCGGAACGTGACGCATATCGACAAGGCGCTGGCCGAGGCACACCGCGTGCTGCGCGTCGGCGGTCACTTCCTCTGCCTCGAATTCTCGACCGCCACCTGGCCGGGCTTCAAGGAGATATACGACCGCTACAGCCATGACGTGGTGCCGAGGATCGGCAGGGTCGTCGCCCGGGACGAGGAAAGCTACCGCTACCTCGTCGAATCAATCCGTCGCTTCCCCGACATGCCGACCTTCAAGAGGATGATCGAACAGGCCGGCTTCGCGCAGGTGACCGTCGAGCCCATCCTCGGCGGCGCCGTCGCCATCCATAGCGGCTGGAAAGTGTAGCCGTGGTCCCATCGCCAGTCCGTCACCCTGAACTTGTTTCAGGGTCCAATTCGCCGTCGATGGGGCGGTCTCCGGACTGGATGCTGAAACGAGTTCAGCATGACGAGACGGGCGCATGACCGCTCCCGCGATTCATATCTGGCGGCTCCTTAAATGGGGCCGGGTGCTGGCGCGGCATGGGGCGCTGCGCGGCATCGAGCGCGACATCAACACGCCCGCGCCGGTCCGCCGCCTCGCCCGCATCGCCCGATTCGGCGCGCGCGTGCCCAAGGTGCCGACCTATGCCGAGGCCTTCCAGGATATCGGGCCGGCGGCGATCAAGTTCGGACAGGCGCTGGCGACCCGGCCCGATCTGATCGGCGAGGAGGCCGCACACGGCCTGCGGCTCCTCCAGGACAGCCTGCCGCCCGCCCCGTTCGAACAGATACGGGCCGCGATCGAGCAGGCGCTGGAAAGGCCGATCGACGAGGTCTTTTCGGAGATCGACCCGGAGCCGATCGGCGCCGCGTCGATCGCGCAGGTCCACCGCGCCGTCACCACCGACGGCCGCCAGGTCGCGATCAAGGTCCTCCGGCCTAATATCGAGGAGGATTTCGCTAGGGCGCTCGACACCTATGAATGGGCGGCGGCGCAAGTGGAATCGATGGGTGGCGAGGCGGCGCGGTTGCGCCCCCGCCTGGTGGTCGCGACCTTCCGCCAATGGACTATGCGCGAGCTCGACTTGAGGCGCGAGGCGGCCTCCGCCTCCGAGCTGCGCGAGGGAATGGAGGCCGAAAGCGGTTTCTACGTCCCCGAGATCGACTGGACCCGCAGCGCCCGCCGGGTGATGACGCTCGAATGGATCGACGGCATAAAGCTGACCGACCGGCAGGCGCTGATCGATGCGGGCCATGACCTGAAGGCGCTGGCCGCGATCCTCGTCCGCGCCTTCCTCCGCCAGGCGGTGGTGGACGGATTCTTCCACGCCGATCTCCACCAGGGCAATCTGTTCGCCCTCTCCGATGGCCGCCTCGCCGCGATCGATTTCGGCATCATGGGCAGGGTCGATCGCCAAGCGCGGATCTGGCTCGGCGAAATCCTCTACGGCCTCATTACCGGCAATTACCGCCGCGTCGCCGAAATCCATTTCGAGGCGCAATATGTGCCGCCTCACCACAATGTCGAAGAGTTCGCCACCGCGCTGCGCGCTGTCGGCGAGCCGATCCGCGGCCTTCCGGTGAAGGATATTTCCGTCGCGAAGATGCTCGACGGCCTGTTCACCATCACCCGCGATTTCGACATGCCGACCCAGCCGCATCTGCTGCTGCTCCAGAAGACAATGGTGATGGAGGAAGGCGTCGCAACGGCGCTCGATCCCGACATCAACATGTGGGAGACGTCGGAGCCGTTCCTGCGCGAATGGCTGCGCAGCGAGCTCGGTCCCGAGGCTGCTATCGCCGACGAGCTGATCCGCAATTTCCGGGCGCTGAGGCGGCTTCCCGATCTCATCCGCCGGATCGAAGCGCATTACCCGCCGCCCGGCGCCGCACCCCCGCCGCCGCCGCTCCCCGACATCGTCGTCGTCCAGCCTTTCCGCGTCTGGCGCTATATGCTGACGGCCGTGGTCGCGGCGGGCTTAGGCGCGGCGGCCGCATTATTGTTGCTCTGAATTGTTGCTCTGACCGCTTGACCTTTGCATTCCATGCGCACACATCATGCGCATGGCATCCCCAGCTCCCCGCAGAAGCGCGAAGCCACGGCGCGCGACCAATGTCTCGCTTCCCGTCGATCTGATCGAGGAAGCGAAGCGGCTCGACATCAACATATCGCAGGCCTGCCAGCAGGGCCTCGAAAAGCAGGTCAGCAAGAGCCGCGCCGAACGCTGGATCGAAGAGAATCGAGAGGCGATCGAGTCCTCAAACGCGTGGGTGGAAAAGCATGGACTGCCGCTTGCCCGGTACCGACAATTCTGATGGCGCGGTATGACGTTTACCGAATGGGCGGCGACTCCGGATTTGTGCTGGATTGCCAGGCGGGCGTCCTCGGAATGCTCAACACGCGCTTCGTGGTTCCGCTCCTGCCGCCGGAGCAAGCGCCCCTCGCCGGTGAACGACTCAATCCGGCGTTCACCATCGCCGGAGAACAGGTCATCATGTATACTCAGTTCGCGGCGTCTGTACCGGCGAGCCAATTGCGCGAGCCAGTGGAATCGCTGGCCGACGAGCACCTTGTCATCATGAATGCCCTGGACATGCTGCTGAGCGGTTATTGAAACCCATGCGAGGCAAGCGCATCCTCCTCATCGTCGGCGGCGGGATCGCGGCTTACAAGGCTTGCGAGCTCGTCCGTCTGATCCGCAAGGCCGGCGGGGAGGTGACCTGCGTGCTGACCGAGGGCGGCTCCCATTTCGTGACGGCCATGACCCTCGCCGCCCTCTCCGAAAACAAGGTCTATACGAGCCTGTTCGATCTCAAGGACGAGGTCGAGATGGGGCATATCCAGTTGTCGCGGGCGGCTGACCTCGTCGTCGTCTGCCCGGCCACGGCCGACCTGATGGCGAAGATGGCCGCCGGCATCGCCGATGATCTCGCCACCACCCTCCTCCTCGCCACCAACAAGAAAGTGCTCGCCGCGCCCGCGATGAACGTCCGCATGTGGCAGCACGAGGCGACCAGGCGGAATGTGGCCCAGCTCCGGCGCGACGGCATCACCGTGATCGAGCCCGACGAGGGCGAGATGGCCTGCGGCGAATATGGACCGGGGCGCTTGCCGGAACCGGAGGCGATCCTCGCCGCCATTCAGACCCAATTATCCGTTCGGGCTGAGCCGGTCGAAGCCCTGCCCTTAGCCACATTGCCGGAAGAGAAGGACAGCCCTTCGACAAGCTCAGGGCGAACGGTTGAGGGTAGGCTCGCAGGCAGGCACGTCATCGTCACCGCAGGACCCACGCACGAGCCGATCGATCCGGTGCGGGTGATCGCCAATCGCTCGTCGGGCAAGCAGGGATTCGCGATCGCCGAGGCTCTCGCCGACCTTGGGGCACGGGTAACGCTCGTCTCCGGCCCCGTCGGCCTTGCGACCCCGGCCGGCGTCGACCGCGTCGATGTCGGGACGGCTCGGCAGATGGACGCCGCTGTTTCCGCCGCCCTTCCCGCCGACGCCGCGATACTGGTCGCCGCCGTAGCCGACTGGCGGGTCGAGCCCTCCGCCGCCAAGCTCAAGAAACGCGACGGACCGCCGTCCCTCTCGTGGGAACAGAATTCCGACATCCTTGCCGGCCTCGCGAGTTCCGACCAACGCCCCCGTCTCCTCGTCGGCTTCGCGGCCGAAACCGAGACCGTCGTCGAAGCGGCCCGGGCCAAGCGTCTGGCCAAAGGCTGCGACTGGATCGTCGCCAACGACGTCTCCGGCGACGTGATGGGCGGCAACAGCAATGAAATCCACCTCATCACGGCGGACGGCGTCGAAAGCTGGGACAAGGCGTCCAAGCGAGACGTCGCCCGCCGCCTCGCCGACAGGATCGCCAATGCCCTTGTCTGAAATCCGGATTGCCCTGAAGCGCCTGGCCCATGGCGAGGGACTCCCCCTCCCCTCCTACGCCACCGAACATGCCGCGGGGCTCGACGTGGTCGCCGCCGAGACGCTGACGCTCGCGCCGGGCTCGCGCCACGCCGTCGCCATCGGCTTCGCCATCGCCATCCCGCACGGCTACGAGGTCCAGGTCCGCCCGCGCTCTGGGTTGGCGCTCAAGCACGGCATCACCTGCCTCAACACGCCCGGCACGATCGACAGTGACTATCGCGGCGAAGTGAAGGTGATCCTCGCTAATCTCGGCGCGGAGCCATTCGAGATCTTGCGAGGCGAGCGGATCGCGCAGCTCGTGCCCGCGCCTGTCCAGCGCGCCGCTTTCGCCGAGGTCGCAAGCCTCGACGACACCACCCGTGGAGCCGGGGGATTCGGCTCCACGGGACGGTAAGACGAAGCTTCGAAAATGGACTTGTCCGACCAACAGCTCGACCGTTACGCCCGCCATATCGTCCTCAAGGAGATTGGCGGAGAGGGGCAGCGCAAATTGCTGGAGGGCCACGTCGCCGTGATCGGCGCGGGCGGCGTCGGCTCGCCCGTCATCCAGTATCTCGCGGCGGGCGGCGTCGGAGGGCTCACCATCATCGACGACGATCTGGTGACGCTCTCAAACCTCCAGCGCCAGACCCTGTTCACTGCCGAAGACGAGGGCGCGCCGAAGGCCGAGCGGGCCGCCGCTTTCGCCCGGGCCCTTGATCCCGAAATTGACGCCCGCGCCATTCGCGAACGCATAGCCTCCGAGAATGCCGAGGCGCTGCTCGCCGGCGCCGATGTCGTGATCGATGGTTCCGACAATTTCGCGACGCGCCTCGCCGTGGCCGACGCCTGCACCCGGGCTCATATCCCGCTTGTCTCCGCCGCGCTCGGCCAGTTCCAGGGGCAGATCGGCACGTTCAGGGGATGGGAGACGGCCCAGCCCTGCTATCGCTGCTTCGTCGGCGATGCGTTCGACGCCGACGATTGCGACACCTGCTCCGAGCTGGGCGTGCTCGGCGCGATGGCCGGCATCATGGGGAGCTGGGCGGCGATGGAGGCCATCCGTCAGATCGTCGGTTTCGGAGCCGACCGGGCCGGCCAGGTCCACATCTTCGACGGCCTCGCGCCCGCGATGCGCACGATCCGCATCGTCAAGGATCCGGGGTGCCGGACATGCGGCGACATGTCGAACGCGGAGGAAGCGACGCGCTCATAACGTGAGCCGGCGCGACTCCGATCACGCCCCCAACAGACGGAGCGCGTCGTCGAGATAGTTCAGCGTCTCGCGCGGCTGGGTCCAGTAGGAGAAGGCCAGACCAACCGCCAGGCCCAGCGCCACGAATCGCCAGCCCAGCATGCGTCCCATGAGCGAAGGGCCGGGCGGAGCCGGGCGCTGCGGCCGCGCCGGGGCCTCCGGCGCCGCCGCCTCTTCCGCCGGAAGCCGCAGGATCATCGCTTTCTCGGCCGCGAACTCCTCGGTGGACAGGGCGCCTTGCTCGAACAATCGCGTCAGCCGCTCCAGCGCGTGCAGCCGTCCGTGGACGCGACCGAAATCGGGGCTTTCGGGAAGGGCTTCGACCGGCTTCGGTTGCACGGCAGCGGGCGCGCTGGCCACCAGCGCGACGCCGGGCGACGGCCGGCGCTCCAGCAGTTCATGACCGCGACTGATATTGGGCTTGGCCGAACGCATGACGCGCCGACCCTAAAGCGGGCGCGGTAAAGAATCGCGGAGCGGTCATCCTAAACGGAGCGTCAACCCTGTTCGGGCGTGCCGGGCGGGATGGCGATCAGCTCGATCGTGAACAGCAAGGTCGCGCCGCCGGGGATCGGACCTTTCCCCTTGGCGCCGTAAGCCAGTGGGTAGGGAATCGCGAACTCGTACGTGTCGCCGACGCTCATCAGGGGCACGCCCTCCTGCCAGCCCTTGATAAGACGGGGCAAAGGAAAGGTCGCCGGCTCGCCGCGGGCAACCGAGCTGTCGAACTCGCTGCCGTCGAGGAGGCGGCCCACATAGTGGATCGTGACCGTATCGGTCGGGCTCGGCTTTGCCCCTCCCGGCCCTTCCTTGACCCGGCGATAGCGAAGCCCGCTGGCGGTCGAGGCCCAGCCCTGCTCGCTCTTGAGGTTGAGCAGATAGAGCGCCTGCTCGTTATGCCAGGCGGCATCGCGCTCGACGGGCTGCTGCTGCGCCCGCACCGCGGCGACGCCGGACACCAAAAGAGCCGCCGCCACGCTGGCGACCACATGAAAAGCCTTCATTCCTTCCCCCCTCGTCCCGCACCCGAAACCGCGACGATGCGCTCGCGAAACCATGCGCCCAGCTCTTCCTCCGAAACCTCGCCCGCCGCAAGGGACAGGATTATGCCGACCGCCTCGCCTTTGTCGTAACGCAATTGCATGTCGTTCAGCGCGAGGAAGAGCCGAGCCAATATCCAGGCCGTCCTTTTATTGCCGTCGACGAAAGGATGGTTGCGGGCGATGCCGTAGGCATAGGCCGCGGCCAGCGCCGCCCCGTCGGGCTCCCCATAAGCAGACAAGTTGCGCGCCCACGCGAGGCCGGATTCAAGGCCGCCGGGATCGCGAAGTCCGGCCGGTCCGCCATGTTCAGCGAGTTGCCTGTCGTGGAGCGCCTCCACGATTCGCGGGTCGATCCAGGTCCAGTCTCTCACTTGGCCAGCGCGCGCAGGATATCACGGTCCTCGCGCATGATATCCTCGGCCGCTTGCATCTGCTGCTGGAATTCGGGGTCATAAGGCGACAAGCGGATGCTGCCGTCGGGGGCCTCGGTCGCGTACAGCATGTCGCCCCTGCCGACCCGCAGCCGCGCCAGCATCTCCTTGGGCAGCACGAAGCCCGTCGAATTGCCTACCGCAATCAGCTTAACGGTCTTCGACGGATTCTCGAAAGGCTTGTTCATACATATGTTATAACCACAAATCCTGAAGCGGGCAAGCCCAGCATAGTCAGCCCTTCACTTTCACCGCCGACTTCTTCGCGGGGGCCTTTTTCGCCGCCGACTTCTTCGCTGGCGCCTTCTTCGCCGCCGCCTTCTTCGGCGCGGCTTTCTTCCGTCCCTTCTTCGCTGGCGGCCCCTTGGCGGCGCGATCGTCGATCAGCTGGGCGGCTTCCTCCAGGGTGATCGCCTCAAGTGCGATCGTCTTGGGCAAGGTCGCGTTGGTCGTGCCGTCGGTGACGTAGGCGCCGTAGCGGCCCTCCATCAGCTTGATCTCGAGCTCGGTGCGGGGATGCGCGCCCAGCACCTTCAGAGGCTCGCGCGCGCCGCCTCGCGCGCCCTTAGCGTTGGCCGCGTCGGCGAGCTTGGCGACAGCGGCGTTCATGCCGGTCTCGAAAACCTCGGCGGTGGAGCCGAGGCGGGCATATTTGCCATCATGGGCGAGATAGGGGCCGTAGCGGCCGATGCTCGCCGTGATCGGCTTGCCGCTCTCGGGATGGGCGCCGATTGTGCGCGGCAGCGACAGCAATTTGACCGCCAGATCGAGGTCGAGCTCGCCCGCATCCTTGGGGATTGAGCCGCGCTTGGCCTCCTTGCCCTCGCCCATTTCCACATAAGGACCGAAGCGCCCCGTCTTGCGCACCACATCCTGGCCGGTCTCGGGATGCTGGCCGAGGATTTCGGGGCCTGCATCCGCGCCAGCTTCCTCGGTCCCGCCCTGGCCGAAGCGGCGGGTGAACTTGCATTCGGGATAATTGGAGCATGCGACGAAGGCGCCGAACCGCCCCCCGCGCAACGCCAACTGGCCCTCGCCGCAGGCCGGGCAAAGACGCGGATCGCTGCCGTCTTCCTTTTCCGGAAACAGATAGGGCGCCAGGAATTCATTGAGCGCGGCGGTGATCGCCGACGGCTGCTGCTCCATGATCTCGACGGTCTTGGGCTTGAAATCCTTCCAGAATGCTTCGAGCACCTTTTGCCACTGCTCGCGCCCCCCCGAAATCTCGTCGAGGCTGTCCTCCAGCCCGGCGGTGAAATCATAGGAGACGTAGCGTTCGAAGAAGCGCTCCAGGAACGCCGTCAGCAGGCGCCCGCTCTCGGCCGGAAAGAAGCGGTTCTTGTCGAGCGTGACATAATCCCGGTCCTTCAAGGTCTGGAGCACCGAGGCATAAGTGGAGGGGCGGCCGATGCCGAGCTCCTCCATCTTCTTGACCATGCTGGCTTCGGAATAACGCGGCGGCGGCTGGGTGAAATGCTGCTCGGCATGGACCGATTTCCTGGCCGGAGCGTCGCCTTCGCGCAGGCGCGGCAGGCGGCGGCTATCCTCGTCCTGCTCGTCGTCCCGCCCCTCTTCGTAAAGCGCGAGGAAGCCGGGGAAGAGTACCACTTGGCCGGTGGCGCGCAGCGCATTCTGGCCGGTGCCGTCGGTCATTTCCACGGTCGTCCGCTCCAGCCGTGCCGAGGCCATCTGGCTGGCGAGCGCGCGCTTGAAGACGAGATCGTAGAGCCGGCCGTGATCGCCCGAGCCGGCGCGGTCGCGGCCGAAGTCGGTCGGCCGGATCGCTTCATGCGCTTCCTGCGCATTCTTGGCCTTGGTCGTATAGACGCGGGGCTTGTCGGGGACGTAACCGGCATCGTAGCGGTTCGCGACGGCCTTGCGCGCCGCCGAGATCGCCTCCGGCGCCATGTCGACCCCGTCGGTTCGCATATAGGTGATCGACCCGTCCTCGTAGAGCTGCTGGGCGACGCGCATCGTGTGGCTGGCCGAGAAGCCCAATTTGCGCGCCGCTTCCTGCTGCAATGTCGAGGTGGTGAAGGGCGGCGGCGGGTTGCGGGTGAGCGGCTTTGTCTCAACCGAGGAGACGGTGAAGCGCCCGGCCTCGACCGCCGCCTTGGCGGCCATGGCGGTGCCTTCGTCGCCGATGGTGAGGCGATCGATCTTGTCGCCCTTGTAGCGGACGAGGCGCGCCAGGAACTCGGTCCCGTCCGCTTCCATCGTCGCCGAGACGCTCCAATATTCCTGCGCCTTGAACAGCTCGATCTCGCGCTCGCGGTCCACGATCAGCCGCAGAGCCACCGATTGCACGCGGCCGGCCGACTTGGCGCCGGGCAGCTTGCGCCACAGCACTGGCGACAAGGTGAAGCCGACCAGATAATCGAGCGCGCGGCGGGCGCGATAGGCGTCGATCAGATCCTCGTCGAGCTGGCGCGGCTTCGCCATCGCGTCGGTGACGGCGGATTTGGTGATGGCGTTGAACGTGACTCGTTCGACATGGGCTGGCAGCGCCTTTCGCTTCTGCAGCACCTCCTGCACATGCCAGCTGATCGCCTCGCCTTCGCGATCGGGGTCGGTCGCCAGGATCAACGTGTCGGACTTCTTCGCCTCGTCGGTGATCGCCTTCAATTGCCGCGCCTTGTCGGCGTAATTTTCCCATTCCATCGCGAAGCCGTTGTCGGGATCGACGGATCCGTCCTTGGGCGGCAGATCGCGGACATGGCCGTAGGAGGCGAGCACGCGATAGCCGCTTCCCAGATATTTCTCGATGGTTTTGGCCTTGGCGGGCGATTCGACGACGACGAGCTTCATGTCTGTTCCTGGTCCTTACGCGTACACGTGTAGGTGAGAAGTCGCGGCGGCTGTCGTCAAGCGCCGATCGCATGATAGGTCAATGGCCATGACCGAAATCCGCACCCCCCGCCTGCTTCTCCGCCGCGCCAAAGCCAACGACCTCGACGCGATCCATGCGGTGCTGTCGAACCCGGGGGCGATGCTCTACTGGTCGACGCCGCCGCACGACGGCATCGATCAGACCCGCGAATGGCTGACCGGCATGATCGAGTCGCCGCCCAGCCTGAGCGAGGATTTCGTGATCGAACGCGACGGCCAGGCGATCGGCAAGGTCGGCGCCTGGCGCCTGCCCGATTTCGGCTACATCCTCCATCCGGACCATTGGGGCGCGGGCCTCGCGACCGAAGCGGTCACCGCCTTCCTGACGCACGCATTCGCTCGTCCGGACATCGACTATCTCACCGCCGACATCGACCCGCGCAATGCGGGCTCGATCCGGCTTCTGACCAAGCTCGGCTTTCGCGAGACCGGCCGCGCCGCGCGGACCTGGCACACCCATATCGGCTGGTGCGACAGCGTCTATTTCCGACTGGACAAGCCGCCTAACCGATCAGGCTGACCCGTCCTCCGGCATGCCGTTCGAGGCGGGCGGCCAGCTCCAGTTCCAGCAGCACCGTCTGCACGGCGGCCGGCGCGAGGCCCGACTGGCGCAGCACTTCATCCACCGGAACCGGCGTCGGGCTGAGCAAGTCCAGCACCGCGCTCCGCTCCGCCTCGCTCGCGTCCGCCACGGCGGGAGCCGCGTAATCGAGGCGCTTCTGGGCGAGCGGGCGGAGCTTGAAGGGGCTGATCGTCTCCATCACGTCGTCGGCATTCTGGACAAGGATCGCGCCCTCGCGGATGAGCTGGTTGCAGCCTTGCGCGCGGGGATCAAGCGGCGAGCCCGGCACCGCCATCACGTCGCGACCAAATTCGGTGGCGTAACGCGCGGTGATCAGCGATCCCGATTTGGGCGCCGCCTCGATCACCACCGTGCCGTGCGCCAGGCCGGCGATGATCCGGTTGCGATAGGGAAAATGGCGCGCTCTGGGATCCACCCCCGGCGGCTGCTCGGCGATCAGCAGTCCGCGTTCCGTGATCGCCTGCTGCCGGTCGGCATTTTCAGGCGGATAGGCGACGTCGATGCCGCCGGCGATGATTGCGATGGTGCCGCTCTCCAGCGCGCCGTCATGCGCCGCCGTGTCGATCCCGCGCGCCAGCCCGGAGACGATGACCGCCCCCGCTTCGCCGACCTGCCGTGCCAGCTGGCGGGCGAAGCGGCAGGCGGCGGCCGAGGCGTTGCGCGCGCCGACCATGGCGATGGCGGGCTTTTCGAGCAGCGACAGATGGCCTTTGACGATGAGAGCCGGCGGCGCTGTCTCCAGCTCGGCGAGCAAGGGCGGATAAAGACCCTGGCCGAGGAACAGGTAACGCGCGCCGAGCGCGGCCACCGCCTCCATTTCCCGCTCCACGACGCCACGCGCGACCAGCTTGGGCGCCCGCCCGCCGCCGCGCGCCGCGAGGTCCGGAATCGCGTCGAGCGCCGCGCCCGCCGAGCCGAAGCGGGCGAGCAATTGGAAATAGGTGACGGGGCCGATATTGTCGGAGCGGATCAGCCGCAGCCTGGCGATCTGGTCTTCCGAGGCGGAGCGCTCAAGCATCGGACGGATCGCTTCGGCCGCCGCCGCCGACGCGCGGCTCCGTCCCGGCGAGCAGCCGCTCCAGATTGGCGCGGTGCTTCCAGAATAGGAGCAAGGCGAGGCCGAGATAGACCAGCACGAGGTCGAACCGCCCGAAGGCCGCGGCGGCGACCGGCGCCATCAGCGCGGCCGAGACTCCGGCGGCCGACGAGTAGCGGGTCAGCGCGAGCATCCCCAGCCAGGCCGCCGCATAGAAGATCGACGATTCCCAGTGCAGCGCCGCCATCAGGCCGAAGAATGTGGCCACCCCCTTGCCGCCCCTGAAGCCCAGCCAGACCGGGTAGAGATGGCCGATGAACGCGGCGATCGCCGCCATCTGCTCGTGCCCCGGGAAGAGCCAGGCGACGAGGAGTACCGCGGCCGCCCCCTTGAGACCATCCAGCAACAGGGTGAGCGCGGCCAGCCCCTTGCGGCCGGTGCGCAGCACATTGGTCGCGCCGATATTGCCCGAGCCGATCGCGCGCAGGTCGCCCGCGCCGGCGAAGCGGGTCAGCAGCACGCCGAACGGGATCGACCCCAGAAGATAGCCGAGCAGCAAGGACAGCAGCGGAGCGGCCAGAATATCTGCGTTCACTGGGTAGGTTTCCCCCGAAAGCGCCAGCTTACCAACAAATGACGGCGGCGCAACAATTTGGAATAATGCACTTTATCCCGAAGCGGTTGCACGCCTCGGCGGGCCCGCTAAAGCGGCCGCCGATGACGATCGCAAGAGCGCTGCTGATTTTCGACTCGGGTGTCGGCGGCCTGTCCGTGCTGCGGCCGATACGCGATCTCCTGCCTTCCGCGCCCATCGTCTATGCCGCCGACAATGCCGGCTATCCCTATGGCACCAAGAGCGAGGCCGAGATCGCGGCGCGGGTGCCGGCGCTGCTCGGGCGGCTCGCCGAACGCTTCGATCCGCGGCTCATCGTCATCGCCTGCAACACCGCCTCGACGATCGCGCTGGATGCGGTGCGCGCCGCGCTGGACGTTCCGATCGTGGGAACCGTCCCCGCGATCAAGCCCGCCGCGGCCGTGTCGAAGAGCCGGGTCATCGGCGTGCTCGGCACCGATGCGACCGTGCGCCAGCCTTATGTCGATCGCCTCGCCGCCGAGTTCGCGTCCGACTGCATTGTCCTCCGTCACGGATCGGCCGAGCTGGTGGACCTGGCCGAAGCGAAGCTGCGCGGGGAGCCGGCCAGTCCCGCCGCTTATGCCCGCTGCCTCGACGGCCTGCTCTCGCAACCCGGAGGCGACCGCCTCGATACCATCGTCCTTGCCTGCACCCATTTTCCATTGGTCGAGGAGGAATTGGCCGCCGCCGCGCCCCGGCCGATCGCCTTCGTCGACGGCAATGAGGGAATCGCGCGGCGCACCGCCTGGCTGACCCGCGACCATCGATGGCCGGCGGAGCCCGGCGAAGGCACCGCCATCTTCACGCGCCGCTCGCCCGGCATCGAGGCGTATCGCAAGGGGTTGATTTCTTACGGCCTCGGACGCATCGGGGTCTTGTAGCAGGGTTGTTGCGAGCCGTTCTCACTGGCCTTCCACCCCTCCGATCCATTAAGAACGGCCGAGCACCGGGAGCTTAGACTTGGATTATCAGCGCATATTCGCGCAGGCGATCGATCGGCTGCATGCCGAGGGGCGCTATCGCGTCTTCATCGACATCTTGCGCAACAAGGGCGCCTTTCCCGACGCACGCTGCTTTGCCGGCCATAATGGGCCGAAGCCGATCATCGTCTGGTGCTCCAACGACTATCTGGCGATGGGCCAGCATCCCGACGTGGTCGAGGCGATGGAGGCGGCGCTGCATGATGTCGGCGCCGGATCGGGCGGGACGCGCAACATCGGCGGCAACACCCATTATCATGTCGAGCTGGAGGCCGAGCTCGCCGATCTCCACGGCAAGGAAGCGGGCCTCCTCTTCACGTCCGGTTACATCTCCAACGAGGCGACGCTCTCGACCATCGCCAAATTGCTTCCCGGCTGCGTCATCTTCTCCGACGAATTGAACCACGCCTCGATGATCGCCGGCATCCGCAATTCCGGCTGCGAGAAAAGCGTCTTCCGCCACAATGATCTCGCGCATCTGGAAGAGCTTTTGAGCCAGACACCGGCCGAGGCGCCCAAGCTTATCGCCTTCGAGAGCGTCTATTCGATGGACGGCGACGTGGCGCCGATCGCCGAAATCTGCGACCTCGCCGACCGCTACAACGCCATCACCTATCTCGACGAGGTCCACGCCGTCGGCATGTACGGCCCGCGCGGCGGCGGCATTTCCGAGCGCGACGGGGTCGCCGACCGTCTCACCATCATCGAGGGCACGCTCGGCAAGGCCTTCGGCGTGATGGGCGGCTATATCGCCGCCGACAGGAACATCATCGATGTGGTGAGGAGCTATGCCCCGGGCTTCATCTTCACCACCTCGCTGTCGCCGGTGCTGGTCGCGGGCGCTCTCGCTAGCGTGAAGCACCTCAAGAGCTCCAGCGTCGAGCGCGAGGGCCAGCAGGCCGCCGCCGCGAAGCTGAAGGCGATCTTCGCCGACGCCCATCTGCCGGTGATGAACTCCACCACCCACATCGTGCCCTTGATGGTCGGCGATCCGCTCAAGGCCAAAAGGATCAGCGACATATTGCTCGCCGAATATGGCGTCTATGTGCAGCCCATCAATTATCCCACGGTCCCTCGCGGCACCGAACGCCTGCGCTTTACCCCCGGCCCGGCGCATAGCGAGGAAATGATGCACGATCTCGCCAGGGCGCTGGTCGAAATCTGGGACCGGATGGAGATGAAGCTGGCGGCCTGAGCCGCAATATCCGGTGGCATTCGGCGACGCCTTTAACTAGAGGCTGTGCACCAATCCATGACTGGAGTCTCTCGCGTGGCCGAGCGCATTGCCATCGCTTCCGATCACGCCGCCATCGAGATGAAGGCGGCGCTCGCGGAGCATCTGCGCGGGCTCGGCCATGAGGTGCTGGACCTTGGGCCGGAAGGCGCCGCGTCGGTCGATTATCCGGATTATGGCTACAAGCTCGCCGAGGCGGTCGCTTCAGGCGCGGCCGGCAAGGGCGTCGCCATTTGCGGCTCCGGCATCGGCATCTCGATCGCGGTCAACCGCCATCCCGCCGCCCGCGCCGCGCTCGTCTCGGAGCCGCTTTCCGCCCGCCTCGCCCGCGAACATAACGACGCCAACGTCCTCGCCATGGGCGCGCGGCTGATCGGCGTCGAGATGGCCAAGGAATGCATCGACGTCTTCCTCGCCACCGATTTCGGCGGGGACCGCCACCAGCGCCGCGTCGAGAAGCTTTCCAACCCCGTCTTCGCCAAGGAACCCGCATGAGCAGCCGTCCCGCCAACGACCTCCACGATGTCCAGCCGGCCGGCTTCTTCACCGAGGCCCTACGCGGCGCCGACAGCGCGGTGGCCGACGCCATCGCCGCCGAGCTCGACCGCCAGCAGAACCAGATCGAGCTGATCGCGTCCGAGAACATCGTATCCCGCGCGGTGCTGGAGGCGCAGGGCTCGGTCCTCACCAACAAATATGCGGAAGGCTATCCCGGCCGCCGTTATTATCAGGGCTGTGGGCCGTCGGATTCGGTCGAGACGCTCGCCATCGAGCGGGCCAAAAAGCTGTTCAACTGCGGCTTCGCCAACGTCCAGCCGCATTCGGGCGCGCAGGCCAACGGCGCCGTCATGCTGGCGCTGACCAAGCCGGGCGACGCCATCCTCGGCATGTCCCTGGACGCGGGCGGCCACCTCACCCACGGCGCCAAGCCCGCAATGTCGGGCAAATGGTTCAACGCCATCCAGTACGGCGTCCGCCCCGACGATCATCTCATCGATTTCGACCAGGTCGAGGCCCTTGCGAAGGAGCACCGGCCCAAGCTCATCATCGCCGGCGGCTCGGCCTATCCGCGCCACATCGATTTCGCCCGCTTCCGCGCCATCGCCGACGAGGTGGGCGCGATCTTCATGGTCGACATGGCCCATTTCGCCGGCCTGGTCGCCGCTGGCGAGCACCCGACGCCGTTCGGCCACGCCCATGTCGTCACCACCACCACCCACAAGACCCTGCGCGGCCCGCGCGGCGGCATGGTGCTGACCGATGACGAGGCGATCGCCAAGAAGATCAACTCGGCGGTCTTCCCCGGCCTTCAGGGCGGCCCGCTGATGCACGTCATCGCCGCCAAGGCCGTCGCCTTCGGCGAAGCGCTCCAGCCCGAATTCAAGACCTACGCCCGCGCCGTCATCGAGAACGCCAAGGCGCTCGCAGGCACGTTGAAGGAGCGCGGCGCCGACCTCGTCGCCGGCGGCACCGACACCCATCTCGCCCTGGTCGATCTTCGCCCGCTCGGCATCACCGGCAAGGACGCCGACGAGGCGCTGGAGCGCTCGGCCATCACCTGCAACAAGAACGGCATCCCCTTCGACCCGCTGCCCCCGGTCAAGACCAGCGGCATCCGCATCGGCTCCCCCGCCGGCACCACCCGCGGCTTCGGCGTGCCTGAGTTCCGCCAGATCGGCGACATGATCGCCGACGTGCTGGAGGGCCTGCGCACCAAGGGCGAGGAAGGCGATCCCGCCGTCGAAGCCGACGTTAAGGCGCGCGTCCGCGAACTTTGTGCTCGTTTCCCGATCTACCCGTGACTTCCGTGGCGCAATCCCCATCCGTTCGTGTCGAGCGAAGTCGAGACACCCTTTCGAGCAAAGGCGAGAAATCGCCTCGGCTACGCTCGGCTGGGCCCCTCGACTTCGCTCGGGGCGAACGGGGCTTTGATGCCGCCCGCTAAATATGCGCTGTCCATTCTGCGCCCATGAAGACAGCCAGGTGAAGGACAGCCGTCCGACGGAGGACGGCGCCTCGATCCGCCGGCGCCGGCAATGCGAGGATTGCGGCGCCCGCTTCACCACCTTCGAGCGCATCCAGCTGCGCGAGCTGACGGTGGTCAAGTCCGAGAACCGCCGCGAGCCGTTCGACCGGCTCAAGCTGGAACGCTCGGTCGCGATCGCCTGCCGCAAGCGTCCGGTGTCGCAGGAGCGGATCGACAAGCTGCTCTCCTCGATCCAGCGGCAACTGGAAACGAGCGGCGAGAGCGAGATGGCGTCGAGCCGGATCGGTGAGATGGTGATGAACGGCCTCAAAGCCCTGGACACCGTCGCCTACATCCGCTTCGCCAGCGTCTACAAGGACTTCCGCGAAGCCAAGGATTTCGAGGATTTCGCGGTGACGGTCGGCGAGGCCGGACGAAGCCCGGAGCAATAGCAGTTTTCCGTTCGTGTCGAGCCCTTCGGCTGGCTTTGCCGGCCGCTCAGGATAAACTCCATCGAGACACCCAATCGAGCGAAGCCGAGACCTTACGACATGAGCTTCTGGACGTACATTCTTCGCCTCTCCAACGGCATCTATTATACTGGCCATACGGACGATCTGGATCGCCGGATCGCCGAACATCGAAGCGGGGCGATAAAGCGGTATACTCACGATAAGCGGCCCCTGGAGTTCATGTGGGCGGATGAATTCCCCACCCGCGCGGAAGCGCTGGAGGCCGAGCTCAAGATCAAGAAATGGTCGCGCGCCAAGAAGGAGGCGCTGATCGCCGCCGATTGGGACAAACTGAGCCATTTCGCCGTTCCGCCGGGCGAACGAAATCGAAGAACCTCGGCTTCGCTCGGGGGGGTCCCTCGACTTCGCTCGGGACGAACGGAGGTCAGGGATCATCCGAGGCAATCCGTTCGTGTCGAGCGCAGTCGAGACACCCTCCCGAGCGAAGCCGAGGGACGAATTGACACCGTTACCCACCCCGCCCCCCCCGCCATCGTCCTCGTCCGCCCCCAGCTCGGCGAGAATATCGGCAAGGCGGCGCGGGCGATGCTCAATTTCGGGCTCACTGACTTGAGGCTCGTCACCCCGCGCGACGGCTGGCCCAATCCTTCCGCCGGCCCCGCCGCGTCGGGCGCGGATAGCGTGCTCGAAAAGGCGCGGGTGTTCGGCAGCGTTGCCGAAGCCGTGGCGGATTGCCCGTTCGTCTATGCCACCACCGTGCGCAAGCGCGGCCTCGTCATTCCCGTCGTCTCGCCGGAAGAGACGGCGCGGGAGATTCGCGCGAACGCCGGCCCCTCCGCCATCCTGTTCGGCGCCGAACGCTCCGGTCTCGAGACCGAGGAGGTCGCCGTCGCGCAAAAGATCGTCACCGTTCCGATCAATCCCGAATTCCGCTCGCTGAACCTCGCCCAGGCGGTGATTCTGGTCGCCTACGAATGGTCGAAGCACGCCGATCTCATGATCCCCACCGAAGGGGATCCGGCCGAGCCGCGCGCGGCCCAGGAGCAACTCGAAGGCCTGATCGGCCAGATGGACGAGGCGCTCGCCGCCGCCGGCTATTATTATCCGCCGGATCGCGTCCGCGTCACCAAGAACACGATGCGCACCATCCTCAGCAAGGCCGGCTGGTCGAACCGCGAGATCCAGGCGCTGCGCGGCATGATCCGCGCGCTGGTGAACCCGAGGCAGCGCTAGCTGCGGCGATCGAAAACCAAGCCGCTCATCCTGAGGAGGGACTGAGCCACGGCGAAGGCCCATCTCGAAGGACAGACAAAGCGGTCCTTCGAGACGCCGCTTCGACTTCGCTCAGCGGCTCCTCAGGATGAGCGGTGGTGGTCCGATTCATGTTCGCTGCGTTAACCGCGTGTCTCGTCGTAGCGGTCGAATTCGTAGGCGATCGAGCTTTCGATGAGTGCGTCGTAGAGCGAGGCGATCCGCTCCGCCGGCGCATCCTCGCGCTCCGCCGCCGCCCGCGCCTTGGCGATCACTTCCGCCTTGCGCCGTTCGTCGCGCACCGCCTCGCGATCGGGCTTGATCCGCGCCGCGGCGTCCATGTAGCGGAAACGCTCGGCGAGCAATGCCACGATCCGCTCGTCCAGCCGATCGACGCCGTGGCGGACCTCCGCCATCGTCCGGCAGTCCGCCGGCTTCATTCTTTCTCCAGTCATGCCCGCTCTTTAACGGCCGCGCCCGCCCTGTCGAGGTTGACTTGTCGGGCCGAAGCGGCCAAGAGCCCGCCTTCGCAATTGGCTCCGCACCCCGGTGAAGCGGCAGCCGCGTCGATCCTCCGGATCGGCGGTGCGGTTCCGGGAAGCCTGAACACGAGCAAATTGGAGTATCACATGACAAAGCGCACCAGCGCCAAGTACAAGCTCGACCGCCGCATGGGCGAGAACGTATTCGGACGTCCCAAGAGCCCGGTCAACAAGCGCGAATACGGCCCCGGCCAGCACGGCCAGCGCCGCAAGTCGAAAGTCTCCGACTTCGGCATCCAGCTGCGCGCCAAGCAGAAGCTCAAGGGCTATTATGGCGACGTGACCGAGAAGCAGTTCAAGCGGACCTTCACCGAAGCCGCCCGGATGAAGGGCGACGCCTCGCAGAACCTGATCGGCCTGCTCGAGCGCCGCCTCGACATGGTCGTCTATCGCGCCAAGTTCGCCCCGACCATCTGGTCGGCCCGCCAGATCGTCAACCACGGCCACATCCGCGTCAACGGCGTCAAGTGCAACATCGCGTCGCGCCGGGTGGATGTCGGCGACGTGATCGAGCTCGGCCCCAAGGCGCAGGAGATGGCGCTGGTGATGGAAGCCCAGGGCCTCGCCGAGCGCGACATCCCCGATTATGTCGTTCCCGACGGCAACACCAAGGCGACCTATACCCGCGTGCCGACGCTCGACGAGGTGCCCTATCCGGTGAAGATGGAGCCGAACCTGGTCGTCGAATTCTATTCGCGCTAAGCGTCAGCCAATTGGCGAAGAAGAAGAAGAGCGGTCCTCGGGCCGCTCTTTTTTTGCTCCCCGATGAGGACGGGGAGGTGGCTTACATTCCGACCGCGGACCTGAGAAAGGCGTCGCTCTTGCTGAGCATCTCGATGCGGGCCGCCGAATCTTCGAGATAATGGTCGAGCTTCGGAAAGACGACGAGCTCGACCGCCTTGCCTGCATCGACCAATGCCTCCTTCATGATCTTCGACTGGTTGGGATTGACGTTGCGGTCGCGCTCGCCGTGAAAGATCAGCACCGGCGCGGCGAAGGCGGCGGCGTTCCGTGCTGGCGATCCCTGCGCGACATGGTGGCCCTCGCCGATAAATTCCCGCTGAAGGGCGAAGTTCGTCCAGCCGCGGCTCTCCTCCTTCAGAACGCGAAGATCGGTGACGGGAGCGATCGCGACGATCGCCTTGAAGAGGCCGGGATCGACCACGCCGGCCTGGAGCGCCGCATAGCCGCCATAGGACCAGCCGACGATGGTGAGCCGGGAGGGATCGGCGACGCCCTCGGCGATCAGCCATCGCCCACCGTCGTTGATGTCGCCGATCGCGGTGCGCCAGGCTTTGAAGCCGTTTTCCCGGAACCAATCGTCGCCGTAGCCGGCCGATCCGCGAAAATTGGGCTGGAGCACGGCGAAGCCGCGCGCGGCGAAATATTGCGCCATCCAGTCGAATCCCCATTCGTCTCGTGCCGACGGGCCGCCATGCGGCATGACGATGGCGGGAAGTCCCTTGCCGCTGCTGCCTGCGGGCAAGGTGAGATAAGCTGGGATCATGGCGCCGTCGGCCGCGCGATAGGTGACCGGCTTGACCGACGCGAGGACGACGTCTTCGAGCTGGGGCCGGCTGAGCAGCACCTCGGCGAGCTTGCGGCTGGCCTTGTCATAGACGTAATAGCGACCGGGATCGGTATCGCTGCCGGCCCAGAGCAGCAGCTTGCCCTCGTCCATGCTGGAATCGACGAAGCGGATCAGCGGCAGACCGGGAAGCGCCCGGGAGAGCGCCGCCGCCAGCGCCTTCAGCTCCGGATCGAAATAGGCTGCCCCCCGCTTTTCGGTGGCGAAGCCGGCGCCGACGATGCGGCCGCGGCGACCGATGCGGATGACCTCGTCGACATCGACCAGAGGATGGGCGAACATCAGCTCCTTCCGGAGCGAATCGTCGAGCGCCACCCGGAACAATGCCTTGCGCCCATCCACCTTCTCGAAAGCCCAGGCGAAGCCGCCGTCCACGGCGATCGGGTCCAATCCTTCGCCGGTGACGAAATTGTGGGTCGAGAACTCCTTCCAGTCGTTGCTCTCGTCGAGGCGATAGGAATAACGCCTCCGGTCACCGACCATCTCGGTGGCGCCCCTGACCGACTGCATCCCCTTGATGACGACATGGCCGCGGCCATCGGTGATGAACTCGTGCGCGCCGCGCCGGGCGCTGATCACCTCCTCGAATTCGGCATCGGTCGTATCGACCCGCGACACGCCGTAGGTGTGGATCAGCACCCTCTCCTTCTCGTCCGGCAGCCAGTCGATCACCGCGCCGCCACCAAGGCCTGCATAATCCTCGTCGCCGCCGGCGCTGAGCAGCTGGAATCCCGATCCGTCGGCGTTGACGGCGACCAGGCGGCTGACCGGCAGGTTCCTGCGGTCGGCCCGAACCATCGCGAAGATGGTACAGACCAGCCGCCGGTCGGAAATCCACCGGCAGTGCGACAGACGCTGAGGATCGCCGTCGGCGACGGTGACGAGCTTTGGTTCGCTCCCATCGAGCGTGACGGTGTAGAGCGCCGACCCCTGCCCATCGCGGGGCGTGATATAGGCCAGCTTCGTGCCGTCGGGAGACATGCTGATTTGCTCGACGCTCTCCCTGAGGCCGAAGGCCGCGGCCGGATCCGCCGGCTTATTGGCCTGGAGCAGGAGCGCGCCCGTCAGGACGAGCATCGCGCGGGTTAGCATCGCGTTCCTCCTTTGAAGCGCGCTACATTCCCATCGACGCGCGAAGAAAGGCGTCGCTCTTCTTGAGCATGTTGGTGCGGACGGCCGAATCCTCGAGATAATGGTCGAGCTTGGGATAGACGACCAGCTCCACCTCCTTGCCGGCGTCGGTGAGCTTGTCTTTCATGAAGATCGACTCCTTGACGTCCACATTGGCGTCGACGTCGCCGTGGAACATCAGCACCGGCGCCTTGATCTTCTCGGCATTCTGCGCCGGCGATCCCTCTCGGATATGCGGCCCGCTGCCGATGAAGTCACGGGACAAGGCGAAATTGGTGAAGAAGCGCGATTCCTCCTTGAGCAAAGCGAGGTCCGTCACCGGCGCGATGGCGATGATCGCCTTGAACAGGTCGGGCGCGACCACGTTCGACTGCAACGCCGCATAGCCGCCATAGGACCAGCCGACGACGGCGAGCTTGGCCGGATCGGCGATCCCCTCGGCGATAAGGTAGCGGCCCGCGTCATTGACGTCGCCGATCGCCGTCCGCCACGACTGGAAGCCGTTCTTCTGGAACCAGGCGTCGCCGTAGCCGGCCGAGCCGCGGAAATTGGGCTGGAGTACCGCATAGCCGCGATTGGCGTAATATTGCGACAGCCAGTCGAACCCCCATTCGTCGCGCGCGCTCGGGCCGCCGTGGGGCATCACGATCGCGGGAAGGTTCTTGGCCGTCACACCCGGCGGCAAGGTGAGATAGCCCGGCACCATCGTGCCGTCGGCCGCCTTGTAGTTGATCGGCTTCACCTCGGCGAGCTTGACGCCTTCGAGCTGCGGCCGGCTGAGCATGATCTCCTCCAGCTTCCGCTCGCCCTTGTCGTAGATATAGAAACGGCCCGGATCGGTGTCGCTCCCCGCTCGCATCAGCAGCTTGCTCTCGTCCATCGACGAATCGATGAAACTGATCAACGGCAGGCCGGGAAGCGCCTTGGAGAGCGAATCGGCCAGCGCCTTCAGCTCCTTGTCGAAATAGAGGCTCTCGCGCTTGTCGGTGACGAAGCTCGCGCCGACGACCCGGTCGCGGCGGCCGATCCGGATCAGCCCGTCAATATCGACCCGCGGATGCGAGGCGACCAGCTCCTTGCGGCCCGAACCGTCGAGCGCCATCCGGTAGAGCGCGTCCCTGCCATCGGTTTTCTCGAAAATATAAGCGACGTCGAGATCGGGATCGACCGCCACCGGCCTGATTCCGACCTCGGTCACCGTGTTATATTCGCCGAGCGTCCGCCAGTCGTCGGATCCCTTCGCCCGATAGGAATAATAGATGGTCGCCCCCATCTGGCCGGTGGCGCCCTGCGGCGGCCGCATCGCCATGATGCGGATGGTTCCGCGCCCGTCCGAAATATAGTTGCTGGCGTTGCGCTTGGCGCTTTCGACGTCGCGACGGGCCAGGGTGCGGGTATCTACCCGCTCCACGCCGAACCCGTCCTTCTTCTGCTCAATCCGGGTATTCTCGCGATGCTCGGGTATGTAATCCTTGCCCATCAGCACGGCGCCGTCCTCGTCGGGCAACCAGTCGACGATGCTTCCCCCGTAGATCGCGTAGCGCGCCTGGTGCCGGTTATCGAGTTCGCTCAGCACCTTCACGTCCGAGCCGTCGGAATCGACCGCGAAAAGGCGCGTGACGGTGATCGGGAAGCCCTGGATATCGACCATGCCATAGACCGAACAGACCGCGCGATCGTCGGCCACGAAGCTGCATCCGCCCAAGCGCTGTGGATTGCCGTCCGCGGCCGCCATCAGCTGCGAGGCGCCGGTGGCGAGGTTCACGCTGTAAGCGGCGGACCCCTGCCCCGCGCGCGGCGCGACATAGATGAGCGAGGCGCCGTCGGGCGAGAGGCTGACGCTCTCGACACTCTCGCGCACGCCGAACGCGGCGGCGGGATCGGCCGGAGCATTGGCGGGCAACAGGAAAAGCGCGGCCGCTGCGGTAGAAATACGGTAAATCATCAATCCCCCCAGAAACTTCAGCGCCGAACGGCGCTTCCGCGAACATGGCAAGGTCGGAACGGGCGCGCAAGCTTGCGTGCGTTCGGTCGCGGTGCCAGAAGGCGCCCGATCCCGGAAAAGAGCCCACAGGAGAGACCATGTCCGCGCGCACCCATTTCGGCCTTGCCGCGGCGGCCCTGCTCGCCGCCTGCGCTCCCACGACACAGGAAGGGCCGGCCGCGACGGCCTCCGCATCGGCGCCCGAAATCTCGCTCGATACGCTGAAGACGGTAACGCAGCTTCTCTCCTCCGACGAATATCAGGGCCGCGCGCCGACCACGCCGGGCGAGGAGAAGACGGTCGCGCTGATCGCCGACCGTTTCGAGAAAGCCGGGCTCCGGCCGGGCAATGAAGGCAACTGGTTCCAGGACGTGCCTTTGGTCGAGACGATTGCGACGCCGACTCCGCTCAGGGTCACCGGCGGCGCCGAGCCGCTGACGTTCGAATTTCGCACCGACATGGTCGCCAACACGTACCAGGTGCAGCCCTCGGTCAGCCTCGACAATAGCGACATCGTCTTCGTCGGTTACGGCATCAACGCGCCCGAGCGCGGCTGGAACGACTATGCCGGCGTCGACGTGAAGGGAAAGACGGTCGTCATCCTGATCAACGATCCCGACTACCAGACGCAGGGCCTGGAAGGCCCGTTCAACGGCCGCGCGATGACCTATTATGGCCGCTGGACCTACAAATATGAGGAAGCCGCGCGGCAGGGCGCGGCGGCCGCCTTCATCGTCCACGAGACCGAGCCCGCTTCCTATGGCTGGAACGTCGTCCAATCCTCTTGGACCGGCGCGCAGTATAATATGGACGCCGCCAACAACCATATGGATCAGTCCAGGGTGATCGGCTGGCTGACGAACGAGGCGTCACAACAGCTGTTCGCCGCCGCCGGCAAGGATCTGGCGTCCCTCTCCGCCGCGGCGAAGCAGAAGGGCTTCAAGGCCGTGCCGCTCGGTCTCCAGGCCTCGGTCGGCCTCACCAACGAGATCAAGCGCCAGGCGTCCAGGAACGTGATCGGCGTGCTGCCCGGCGCGACGCGGCCCGACGAATATGTGATCTACACCGCCCATTGGGACCATCTCGGCATTTGCGACGCGGTGGACGGCGACAGCATCTGCAACGGCGCCGTCGACAACGCCACCGGCACGGCCGGGCTGGTCGCTCTCGCCGAAGCCCATGCCAAAGCCGGCCCCGCCGACCGTTCGATCGTCTTCCTTGCCGTGACGGCCGAGGAATCCGGCCTGCTCGGCTCGCGTTACTATGGCGAGAACCCGGTCTATCCCCACGCCCAGACGGTTGGCGGGATCAACATGGACGGCTTGAACGTGGTTGGCAACACACGCGACCTCGTCGTCATCGGCAAGGGCAAATCGGGGCTGGAAGATTATCTCCAGCGCGCCGCGGACGACATGGGCCTGGACCTCAAGAACGAGCCGACGCCGGAGGCCGGCTATTATTACCGCTCCGACCATTTCAGCCTCGCCAAGTTCGGCGTTCCGATGCTCTATGCCGAGAGCGGCGAGGATCTGGTCGACGGAGGCATCGCCGCCGGCCGCGCCGCCGCCGAGGATTATCGCGCCAACCGCTACCATCAGCCGAGCGACGAATATGACCCGGCCTGGAACTGGGATGGCGCGATCCGCGACCTCTCCCTTTACTACCGCATCGGCCGCGATCTCGCGGAAAGCGATGCCTGGCCCAATTGGGTCGAAGGCGACGAATTCCGCGCCATCCGCGACAGGAGCCGGGCGGGAGCCCAATGACCGCGCGCCAGCCGCCCGAATGGGCGCCCCATGAATGGGTCTGGATCGGCTTTCCAAGCCACGCCGATCTGTGGGAGGACGATCTGGAGTCCGCCCGCGCCGAGGTGCTCGCCTTTGCCCGCGCCGTCCATGCCGGCGGCAAAGGCGAGCAGGTCCGCCTCGTCGTGGCCGATCCGGAATCCACCGCGCGCGCGCGCGCGCTGGCCGGCCCGGACATCGAGGTGGTCCAGGAGATGTTCGGCGACATCTGGCTGCGCGACACCGCGCCGCTCATCCTCAACAGATCGGGCGGCGGGCGCTCGGCGGCCGATTTCGCCTTCAACGGCTGGGGCGGCAAATATGAGCTGGAGGGGGACGACACGATCGGCCGCCGCCTCGCCGATACGATGGGCCTGGAGGCCGATCGCCACGACTGGATATTGGAAGGCGGCGCGATCGACGTCGACGGCACCGGCCTCGCCGTCACCACCGAGCAATGCCTGCTCAACCCCAACCGCAACAAGGGCATGAGCCGCGACGAAGTGGAGGCGCGGCTGAAAAGCGACCTCGGCCTCGAGCGCATCCTCTGGCTCGGCGACGGGCTTTTGAACGACCATACCGACGGCCATGTCGACAATCTCGCCCGTTTCGTCGGCGAAGGCCGCATCGCCATCCCCGTTCCCGCCGGCGTCGACGATCCCAATATCGCCGTCTATGAAGATGCGAAGGAACGCGCGGAGGCGTTCGGCCTGGAGGTCGTCCCCCTTCCCTCGCCCGGCCGCGTCGAGCGTGATGGCGAAATCATTCCGGCTTCCTATATGAATTTCTACATCGGCAATGCGGCGGTCGTGGTCCCGCTCTACGGCGCGGCCAACGATGACGCCGCCGTGGAAGCGATCGGCGCCCTGTTCCCCGGACGCGAGGCGGTGGGGTTCCGGGCCGACCATATCCTCACCGGCGGCGGCAGCTTCCACTGCATCAGCCAGCAGGTGCCGGTGTGACGCGTTTTGAAAACCGCTCATCCTGAGGAGCCGCTGAGCGAAGTCGAAGCGGCGTCTCGAAGGACGTGCACGGTCCTTCGAGACGGGCCTTCGCCAGGCTCAGTCCCTCCTCAGGATGAGCGGATGGAGTGAGATTTCAGCATGAGTGAAACCAAAGTCGCCGCCCTCCAGCTCCCCTTCACCGACTGCGTCGACGACAATATTGACGCCGTCTCCGCGCTCGTGCGCGAAGCCGCCGGCAAGGGCGCCCAAATCATCCTCCCGCCCGAATTGTTCGAAGGCCATTATTTCTGCCGCACCCAGGACGAAGGCCATTTCGCCCGCGCCCTCCCCGCCGGCGAGCATCCGGTCGTCCTCGCCATGCAGCGCCTGGCCAGGGAGCTCGGCGTCTACATCCCGACCAGCTTCTTCGAATCCGACGGCCACCATCATTATAACAGCCTCGCCATGATCGACGACGAGGGCGCGCTGATGGGCGTCTACAGGAAGAGCCACATCCCCGACGGCCCCGGTTATTCGGAGAAATTCTACTTCCGCCCCGGCAATACCGGCTTCAAGGTCTGGAAGACGAAATACGGCACCTTGGGCGTCGGCATCTGCTGGGACCAATGGTATCCGGAGGCCGCGCGCGCGATGATGCTGATGGGCGCGGACATCCTCCTATACCCCACCGCGATCGGCACCGAGCCGCACGATCCCGGCCTCGACACCAGCCGTCTGTGGCGCCGCGCGATGATCGGCCACGCGGTCTCCAACGTCGTGCCCGTCGTCGCCGCCAACCGCATCGGCACCGAGGGTGACCAGCGTTTCTACGGCCACAGCTTCATCGCCGACGAGCGCGGCGACATGCTGGCCGAGTTCGGGGCGGAGGAAACCGGCGCCCTCGTCGCCACGGTGGACATCGTCCAGGCCAAGAAGCACCGCGCCGCCTTCGGCTTCTTCCGCGACCGCCGTCCGGAGCTTTACGGGCGGCTGACTCAGGATATTTGAGCGGGTCCGATCAGAGGCTTGCCCGAACCTCCAGCGCCCGCGCGAACACGGCCTCGAACATCTCCGCCGTCAGCCGCCCGGTATTCTGGTTGTAGCGCGAGCAATGGTAACTATCGATCAGGATGCGGCCGTCGGGCAGGACATGCTCGGCGAGGTGGCCGAACTTGTAGCGCGCCGGAATGCCGCCGCAGGTCCGCACCGCCGCGCCGTGGGCGATCTGGCCGAGCGCGACCAACACCCGCGCGCTCGGCAGCGCCGCCAGCGACATGCTGAGATAGGAGCGGCAGGTCTCGACCTCGCTCGGCAAGGGCTTGTTCTGCGGCGGCAAGCACTTGACGGAGTTGATGATCGCGCAGCCGGTCAGGCGCAGGCTGTCGTCGATCCGTTCCTCATAGACGCCCGTGGCCAGCCCGAATTTCTTGAGCGTGTCGAAGAGCAGCACGCCCGCATAATCGCCGGTGAAGGGCCGCCCGGTACGGTTGGCGCCATGCTTGCCCGGCGCGAGGCCGACCATGGCCAGCCACGCCTGCGGATCGCCGAGCGCCGGCACCGGCGCGTTCCACCAATCGGGATGCTCGGCACGCAATTCCTCGCGGAAGGCGACGAGGCGCGGGCAGAGCGGGCAGTCGCGCGGCGGCTCGGCGTCGGGGACTGGAGATGTGGCGGCAGGAACAAGCACGCCTCACCCTTACCGTTCGGGCTGAGCTTGTCGAAGCCCTGTTCTTCCCTCTAACGCGAATAGAAAGCCCTTCGACAGGTTCAGGGCGACCGGGTTCCACAGCCTCATGTCATATCTCTACGCCATCGCCCTGGGCTCCAACCGGCGGCACGGAGCCCACGGCGCCCCCGCCGCCATACTGCGCGGCGCATTGGCGGCGATGGCGGGCGAAGGACTGTCGATCGAGCGCGTCTCCAAAATCCGCTCCACCCGCGCTTTCGGTCCCGCCGGGCGCGGCTTCGCCAACGCCGCGGCCTTGGTCGCCACCGACTTGGGCCCGCCCGCACTGCTCGGCCTGCTCAAGGCGATCGAGCGCGGCTTCGGGCGCCGCCGCGGGCGCCGCTGGGGGCCACGCGTGCTCGATCTCGACCTCATCCTGTGGTCGGGCGGCGCCTGGGAGGGTCCGGGGCTGGTCGTTCCGCATCCCGCCTTCCGCGACCGCCTTTTCGTCCTCGACCCGCTCGCCGAGATCGTCCCGGACTGGCGCGATCCGGTCACCGGCGCCACCGTCCGCCAGCTCCGCTTCCGCCTCGCGCGCCGAAGCCCGGTTGACCCGGCCCTCCCGCGAACCTAGGGAAACCGCGAAGAAGGGGCCCTTAGCTCAGTCGGTAGAGCAACTGACTTTTAATCAGTAGGTCGCTGGTTCGAATCCAGCAGGGCTCACCAACCCCTTATCATCGGAAAATGCGGGCTTTCCAAAGCCGGATCGTTGCTTGGCGCATCCTCATTCCGACACGCCATTCCGACAGCATTCCAACGCTTGAGCGCGGTTTCGCTCTTTCGATTTCCAGCGTCCTTCTCGCGCACCTCTGAATTGCACTTCCGAACTCATTATCGATAGTCATGCCCGGTGCGCCAGCGAAGCGGCCGATAACCGGGTGGCGCTGCTCGCGCTGGAAAATGATAGCGCCCCCGGCCGTAGAGTCGCCCGATAAGCTGGCCCCTCTCCTCGTCCGGCTTGAGCTGCTTGGGCGTGAGTCAGGTATAGGGTAATGCTTGCGACACTCGAACGGAGGATCACATGGGGGACGACAGGAAGTCGGAACGGGAGCCCGCCCGCATTGAGGGCGACGGTCCCGGGACGCAACGCTACGGTCACCTGTCCGGCGACCCGGCCTCTCCCGGACGCTACTACGGCTCGCCCCAATATGTCGGCGTCGGCGCCGGCGACGGCGTTGTCATCACCGGAGTCGATCCGGACCCCGCCGCGCTCGGCCTTGATGGCGAGCGCCAGATCAGAATCCGAGTTGAGACGGACGGACCGCTCGGCGTCGGCAATGTCGGACGGTTCCTGCAGGAGGTCGATGACGCGTTGCGACAGGCGGCCGGTACCGAAGCAGCAAGGCCAGAGCTTGCGCACATCGGCACCGGCAGCCTTATCGTGGTCGTGACCGTGGGCGGGGCCGTCGCGGTCGCGAAACTTGCGTTGGAAACGTTCAAATATTTCGACACGAGGCGAATCGAGAAGAAGCGTCGGAATGAGGATATCGCGCGCGAAGAACAGCACCGCCGCGAGGACCGAGAGGAAAGAGATCGGCGGCGTCGAGAAGAGCGGGAATGGGAAGAAAAGAAGGCCGCCGCCAAGCTGGACAGGCATGTTACGAACGTCATTTTCTATGGTGGAGGGGCACGCTATGAACTGCGACCGCCGCGCTAATTGGCTCACCAACCCCCTTTAGTCGCTGGCTTTTTCGTGCCGCTTCCGGCATGTCGTTTCGAGCCCATATCGAAACCGGACGACCCGCGCTTATGATGAACGCCCGCACCCGCTTCTGGACAGGGATCGCCCTTGCCGGTTCGCTGTGGCTGGCGATGCTGCTGCTGGGCGGCGCCGGCTGGGAGCAGGATGAAGCGCTGCTCGCCATGATCCGGGCCGACGAGGACGGCGTCCTCGCCCGCAACGCGGCCGTGCTGACCAAATTCGGCGGCTGGATGGTGCTGAGCGCGATCACGATCGTCGCGGCGATCTATTTGGCCTTCACGCGCCGGATCCGCGCGGCCCTGCTCCTTTTCATGGTGTTCGGCGGGCGGCTGCTGGTCGAATTGATGAAGGTGATCGTCGATCGCGACCGGCCGGGCGCGTCGCCTTATCTGGAGGCGCTCCATTCGATGAGCTTCCCGAGCGGTCACGCGACCAATGCGATGATCACCTATCTCGCCATCGCGATCCTAGTGCCCGTCCGTCAGCGCAACCGGGCGATCGCGGTTGGCATCGGCCTGGCGATGGCGATCCAGGTCGGCTGGAGCCGGGTGGCGCTGGGTTATCACTGGCCGAGCGACATTGTCGGCGGCTGGGCCTTTGGCCTGCTCTGGATCATGGTCTGCATGCGCCTCGCCAGCGCCCGTCCGGACGCCGAGCCGAATGCCCCGCCGCGCTGAGCCTGGGAACGCCGCGCCCCTCTCCTTCATTTAAGAGGAGAGGAGAATCACCATGACCGACAATAAGCGCCCCGACGACAGCGATCTCATCGATGCGATGGAGGACGCCCCGAGCCAGAGCGGCGCGAGCGGCGGCAACCTTCAGCGCGACGTCGCCAGCCAGGCCGAGGAAGAGCATCTGATCGACGGCAAGACCGGCGTAACCCGGGTCCGCAAGGAAGACAAGGCCGACGACGGCGACGTCCCGACCCTGCCGAACCAGAACTGACCTCAGTTTCTCGGGAGCGGTCAGGAGCGGCGAAATGCAACCGACAGGTTGTTGGCGGGCATCTCGACCACGCTCTCCAGCGCAAGGCCCTGCCTGCCGGCCTCGGCGACGACATCGTCCAAGTCGCGAAGCCCCCATTGCGGGTCGCGGCTCCTGAGGGATTGGTCGAACGCCTCGTTGCTCGGCGCCGTCGGCACACCAGCTCGCCGATAAGCCCCGTAGAGGTAGAGCGGGCAGCCGGCGGGCAGCAGCAGCCCGGCGCCCCGCATCAGGCCCACGGTCGCCGCCCAGGGGCTGATATGGACCATGTTGATGCACAGGATCGCGTCGGCGCGTTCGATCGGCCATCGGACGGCCGCGGCGTCCAGCCGGATCGGAGGCAGCAGGTTCGCCGCGCCGGCCTCCAGCCGCCACGCTTCGATCGACGCAAGCGCTTCCGGATCGGGGTCGCTCGGCTGGAACGTCAGCGTCGGAAAGGCGCGGGCGAAGTGCAGCACATGCTCGCCGCTGCCGCTCGCCACCTCCAGCACCAGCCCCGCCTCCGGCAAAATGCCGCGCAGCACGTCCGCGATCGGCTCCGCGTTGCGGGTGACATGCGGGGCCGAGCGACGCGCGTCGCTCATTCCGCAGCCTGGGCCTGCTCCGGCTCCTTATAGACCAGCACGGGCTTCCTCGCGGCCAGCGTCTCGTCGAGGCGGCGGCGCGGCGCATGGACCGGCGCGGCCTTGAGCGACGGGTCGCCGGCCTTGGCCCGCTCCGCCACCGATCGCATCGCGCCGATGAACTGATCGAGCGCCGCCTTGCTCTCGGTCTCGGTCGGCTCGACCAGCATCGCGCCATGAACGACCAGCGGGAAATACATGGTCATCGGGTGGAAGCCCTCGTCGATCAGGCCCTTGGCGAGATCGAGCGTCGAGAGGCCGCCGCCGAAGCCCTTGTCGCTGAACAGGGCCTCGTGCATGCACGGCCCGCTCGCCCCGAACGGCGCGTCGAGCACGTCCTCCAATTCGCGCAATATATAATTGGCGTTGAGCACGGCATCGCCCGACACCTGGCGGAGGCCATCGGCGCCGTGGCTGAGGATATAGGTCAGCGCGCGGGTGAACATGCCCATCTGGCCGTGGAAGGCGGTCATTCGGCCGAAGGTTTGGCCGTGATGCTCCTCCGCTGTTTCCTCCTCGATCAGCGCGTAATGGTCGCCCTGCTTCTCGACGAAGGGCAGCGGCGCGAACGGCGTCAGCGCTTCCGAGAAGACCACCGGCCCGGAGCCGGGCCCGCCGCCGCCATGGGGCGTCGAGAAGGTCTTGTGCAGGTTGATGTGCATCGCATCGATGCCGAGGTCGCCGGGGCGGACGCGGCCGACGATGGCGTTGAAGTTCGCGCCGTCGCAATAGACGAGCCCGCCGGCTGCATGGACCGCCTCGGAAATGGCGATCATGTCCGGCTCGAAAAGGCCGCAGGTATTGGGGTTGGTGATCATCACGCCGGCGATGTCCGGGCCAAGCCGCGCCCTCAGCGCCGCGAGGTCGACGCGCCCGCGTGGCGTCGCCGGGATGTTCTCGACCCGGTAGCCCGCGAACGCCGCCGTCGCCGGATTGGTGCCGTGCGCGCTTTCAGGCACGAGGATCACCTCGCGCCCGTCGCCCCGCGCTTCCAGCGCCGATCGAATGGCGAGCAGGCCGCACAATTCGCCATGTGCGCCCGCCTTGGGGCTCATCGCCACGCTGTGCATGCCGGTGAGTTTGATGAGCCATTCACCGAGGTCGGCGATGACCTTCATTGCCCCTTGCACGGTGTCGGTCGGCTGGAGCGGATGGATGTCGGCGAAGCCCGGCAGCCGCGCCATCCGCTCGTTCAATCGCGGATTGTGCTTCATCGTGCACGAGCCGAGCGGGAACAGGCCGAGGTCGATCGCGTAATTCTGCCGGCTAAGCCGCGTGTAATGCCGCACCGCCTGCGGCTCGGACAGGCCGGGAAGATTGATGGGGCGGTTGCGCTCAAGACCCGCCAGCCTGTTTCCCGGCGAAAGCCGGGGTCCAGTTTCGGAGTCCGTCTGGACCCCGGCTTTCGCCGGGGAACCAAGCGGCTCGAAGTCCACGCCGGTGCCGTCCTCTTCGCCCATCTCGAAGATCAAGGGCTCCTCGAGCATCAGCGCCCGATTGCGGGTGAAGGTCTCCGCGGCTGCGTCGCCGCCGCTCTCGGGGCGTTCGGGCCGCCAGCCGCTCTGATTCATGCTCATGCCAGGCACTCCCGAAGCGCCGCCGCCAGCGCTTCCACATCTTCCTCGGTAACGGTTTCGGTGACGGCGACGACGAGGCCGTTCTCCAGCGCGTCTGCGCCAGGATAGAGCCGGCCGAGCGAGACTCCGCCCAGAATGTCTTCTTCGGCCAGAGCCCGAACGATAGGCCGCGCCTCCTTGGGCAGCTTCAGCGTGAATTCATTGAAGAAGCTGTCATTGACCAGCTCCACACCCGGCACCTCCGCCAGCCGCTCGGCGGCTTGGGCCGCCTTGGCGTGGTTGAGCGCGGCGAGCTGCCGCAGCCCCTTCTCGCCGAGCAGCGTCATGTGGACCGAGAAGGCCAGCGCGCAGAGCCCGCTGTTGGTGCAGATGTTCGACGTCGCCTTCTCGCGCCGGATATGCTGTTCGCGGGTGGAGAGCGTCAGCACGAAGCCGCGCTTTCCTTCCGCGTCCACCGTCTCGCCGCAAAGCCGCCCCGGCATCTGCCGGACGAACTTCTCCTGACACGCGAACAGGCCCACATAAGGTCCGCCGAAATTGAGGCCGACGCCGATCGACTGGCCTTCGCCGACGACGATGTCGGCGCCCATCTCGCCCGGGCTGCGGATCGCGCCCAGCGCCACCGGCTCGGTGACGACGGCGATCAGCAGCGCGCCTTCGGCGTGCGCCTTCTCGGCGATGGGTGCGAGGTCGGCGATGCGGCCGAGTATGTCCGGATACTGGACGACGACGCAGCTCGTCTCCCCGTCGATCGAGGCGAGCAGCCGCTCCGTATCGCTTTCGGCGACAAGCTCCGGCAATCTGGTGTCGAGTACATCGCCGGTGAACCGCGCCATCGTCTCGGCGACCGAGACATAATGGGGATGAAGGCCGGCCGACAGCACGGCCTTGCCGCGCCGGGTGATGCGCCGGGCCATGACGATCGCCTCCCAGCAGGCGGTCGAGCCGTCATACATGGAAGCATTGGCGACATCGCAGCCGTAGAGCCGCGCCACCTGAGTCTGGAACTCGAACAAGGCTTGCAAGGTGCCCTGCGCGATTTCGGGCTGGTAGGGCGTGTAAGCGGTCAGGAACTCGCCGCGCTGGATGAGGTGGTCGACGCTCGCCGGAATATGGTGGCGATAGGCTCCGGCGCCGAGGAAGAAGGGCACCTCCCCCGCCACCAGATTGCGGCGCGCCAAAGCATTCATCTGCCGCTCGACCGAAAGCTCGCTGGCATGGTCGGCCAGCCCTTCGATCGTGCCGGTGAGGCGCGCCGCCTGCGGCACATCGACGAACAGATCGTCGACGGAAGACGCTCCGATCGAGCGGAGCATCTCGCTCCGGTCGCGCTCGGCCAATGGTAGATAACGCATCAATGGGGCTTTCTCATCGTGAATCTAAGTCGGACATAATCGGCGAACCAGCTCCCGTCGGAGCGCCGGAGCCTGGGGGCGAGGCGGCGTTCGACCGCGGCGGCGACCTCAGCCTGCTCGTCCTCGGGGACACGAGCGGCGTCCATCCAGCCGGTGCGAAAAGTCTTCACCCAGGCCGCGACGCCGCTCGGCAAATCCGTCTCGCGCGGAATGATCTGCGCCTCGATGGCAACGAAGCCCGCGCGGCCGTAAATCCGGGTGAACTCCTCCACGCCAGGATACCATTGCGGATCGGTCGGCGGCACCGGGTAGCCCCGCTCCGTCAGCTGCTCGCGGATGCCGGCACGGAGAATGGCGATATTCCCCTCCCCGCCCATCTCGCCGACGAAACGCCCGCCCGGCGCGAGCGCCCGAAACACGCCGCTCGCCACGGCGTCGGGATCGAGCATCCAGTGCAGGGCCGCGTTCGAGAAGACGGCGTCGAACTGGGTATTGAAATCGAGCGCCTGCCCGTCGGCGACATGAGCGTCGATCCCGCGCGCCTTGGCCGCCTCGACCATTTCCTCCGAGGCGTCGACGCCGACCACCCTCGCCCCCGCCGCGGCGATCTGCTCGGTCAGCACGCCATCGCCGCAGCCAAGGTCGAGTATCGCTTCGCCCGGCTTCGGATCGAGTAACTCGAGCGCCGCCGCGCCCAACGCCGGCACGAAGGCAGCATTGCCGGCATAATCCGAAGGGGACCAGCGCGAGGCGGCGTTGACGGTCACGGGCGCTCCATCCTCACAGGCTGTCGCAGAAGCTCTTGTAATCGTCCGCGCTCATCAGGTCCGACAGTTCGTGATTGTCGGAGAGAGTGAGCTTGAAGAACCAACCCTCCCCTTCGGCATCGCTGTTGACGAGCGAGGGGTCGGCCTCAAGCGCCGCATTGCCTTCGGTCACCTGGCCCGAAATCGGGGCGTAGATGTCGCTCGCCGCCTTGACGCTTTCGACCACGGCCGCATCGCCGCCCTTCGTCACCTGGGTGCCGGCGGCGGGGACCTCGACGAAGACGATGTCGCCGAGCTGACCCTGCGCGAAATCGGTGATGCCGACGGTGGCGCTATCGCCCTCGACGCGGATCCACTCATGCTCCTTGGTGTAATAGACGGTCATTGGCCGGCTCCCTTGCGATGGTAGCGATGGGGGACGAACGGCGTCGAAACCACCTCCGCCTCGAAAATCTTGCCGCGCGACGCCAGGCGGATGTCGCTGCCGGGCTGGGCGGAGGCGGCGGGCACATAGGCCATGGCGATCGGCGCCTCCAATATCGGGGAGAAGCCGCCGCTGGTGACCCGGCCCACTTCGTTGCCGTCCGCGTCCACGACCATCGCGCCTTCGCGCACCGGCTGGCGGCCCGATACCGCCAGGCCGACGCGACGGCTGACCGCGCCGTTTTCAAGCTCGTACTGGATGCGACCCGCGCCCGGGAAGCCGCCTTCCGCCTTTCGCCGCTTGGAGATGGCGAAGCCCAGGTCCGCCTCGATCGGCGATGTCCGTTCGTCGAGGTCGTGGCCATAGAGCGGCAGTCCCGCCTCCAGCCGCAGCGAATCGCGGGCGCCGAGGCCTATCGGCTTCACTTCGGGCTGATCGGCGAGCAGGTCCGCGACCTTCTCCGCATCCTCGGCCGGAATCGAAATCTCGAATCCATCCTCGCCGGTATAGCCCGAGCGGCTGATCCAGGCCGGGACGCCGCCGATCTCGAAGGCATCGCCGGTCATGAAGGTGAGCGCCTCGACGCCGGGCGCGAGACGGGAGATGAGGTCGGCGGCCTTGGGCCCCTGCAACGCCAGCAGCGCCTGGCTGGTGAGGTGGTCAAGGCTCACCGAATCCGGCAGGCGGGACCGCAGGAGGGCAATGTCGCCTTCCTTGGTCGCCCCGTTCACCACCAAATAGAAATGCTCGTCGCGGCGCGTGACCATCAGATCGTCGACGATGCCGCCCTCGTCGTTCAAGAGCAGCGAATAGCGCAGCCGTCCATCCTTCAGCAGCGACAAATCGGCGGGGAGGATCGCCTCCAGAGCGGCGTCGAGATCGGGACCGCTGATCGTCAGCTGGCCCATATGGGAGACATCGAACAGGCCCGCCGATTCCCGCGTCCAGCGATGCTCGGCGATGATGCCTTCATATTGGATCGGCATCGAATAGCCCGCGAACGGCACCATGCGGGCGCCCTTGCCCTTATGCCACGCATCCAGCGGGAGGAGTTTTTCGGGGGCGTCGGTCATACCAGTCTCCAGAGTGGGCGTCGAACATCGCGCGTGACCGCGACCCGTCCAACACTGCACCCCCTCTGTCACTGGACCTGAGAGCTTTCCCCCGGACCGGCGTCCGGGGTTACCCCTTCGGTGGGACACGGCGAGCCGGTCCGCTTTCCAGAGTGTCTCGTGCCCGCGCGGTCCTTTTGACCTGAGAGATTCCGGGGCGGTTGCTCCTTCGGCGGCGGGCCCCGGCTTTCACCGGAGCACCACGCTCTCCCGCGCGTCCACCCGACGGTTTCCCGTCGGCGACCGCGACGCTCTGGAGCGCCGCCGCCACAGAGTCAACGCACCTTAACGCGTGGCGTTGTAGCGAAGCTGCTCGTCGGTCAGCTGGAAGCCGACGAGCAATTCGAAGCTCGCCCGCTGCACCGCCGCGCGCACCGCCGGATCGGCCATCGGATCGAGCGCCGCGTCGGCGTCGCCGGGCTTGCGCTCGCGCGTGATCTCGCGGCGGGTCGCCTCGGGCAGGGTGGCGGCGGAGCGCAGCACCCGGCCGGTCGCGGCCCCGGTCGTGCTGGCCCGATATTCGCCCTCGGCGAAACGCAGGCCGACGCGGCCAAGCCGCTTGGAGACGACATTGCTGCCGCCCTGCACGACGGCGGTGAAATAAGGGAGGGTGACCTCGCGGGCACCGCGGGGATCGCGGCGCTGGGCATGCACGACGAAGTTCACGTTGCTGACGATGTACTCGCCGGTCTCGTCGCACGTGCTGGTCACGTCGGTGATGCTCGCCACCACGTCGATCGCGCTCGCGTCGCGACTGGTCTCTGGGTTGAAGAGGGTGATGTCGCCGGTGCCCGCCGGAATGGCCACCGTCGGGCAGGCCGAGCGGGTGGTGATGACGCCCAGGCTGGTGAGCTCTCCCTCCCGGCTGCACCCCAGGAGAGCAAGCGACAGGAGGGCGGGAAGGGCCACTTTGGGGCTGATCACGAACATCGATCCTCGAACATGGGGTGAAGCCTGATCGGCTCTAAACGGTCGGCGGGATCATAGGAAGCGGCTTTCAAGGCTGCAAGCAGCCACGTCCGGTGGACGTGTAGGTCCGTTCGTCGTAGAGGCGCGGGCATGGCGACATCGAAGAATCCCCTCACCCTGCTGATCGCGGCGCCGCGCGGCTTCTGCGCGGGCGTCGACCGCGCCATCACGATCGTCGAACTGGCGCTGAAGCGTTTTGGCCCGCCCGTCTACGTCCGGCACGAGATCGTCCATAACAAGTTCGTCGTCGACAGCCTGAAGGCGAAAGGCGCGATATTCGTCACCGAGCTCGATCAGGTGCCGGACGGGGTGCCTGTCGTCTTCTCCGCGCATGGCGTCCCCAAGACCGTGCCGGCCATGGCCGAGGCGCGGGGCCTCAATTATCTCGACGCCACCTGCCCGCTCGTCTCCAAGGTCCACCGCCAGGCCGAACGGCTGGTCGAGAACGGGCGGCATATCCTGTTCGTCGGCCATGCCGGCCATCCCGAGGTGATCGGCACGTTCGGGCAGGTTCCCGAAGGGCGGATGACGTTGATCGAGACCGCCGCCGACGCCGAGGCGGTCGCGGTCGCCGATCCGGACAATATCGCCTTCCTCACGCAGACGACGCTTTCGGTGGACGACACGGCCGAGATCATCTCCATCCTCCAGCGTCGCTTTCCTTCGATCAAGAGTCCGCGGGGCGAGGACATCTGCTACGCCACGTCCAACCGCCAGCAGGCGGTGAAGGACATCGCCCGGCGCTGCGACGCGGTGCTCGTGATCGGCGCGCCCAACAGCTCCAACTCGGTGCGCCTCGTCGAAGTGGCGGAGCGCGAGGGCGTCAGGGCCAGGCTCGTCGGCCGCGCGAGCGACATCGACATCGGCTGGCTCGATGGCGTTTCCACGCTCGGCATCACCGCGGGCGCCTCGGCCCCCGAAATACTCGTCCGCGAGGTCGTCGAACGGCTGGCCGGCCATTTCGACGTGCGCGAGGAGCCGGTCGAAGGGGTCGAGGAACGGATGGTGTTCAAGCTTCCCCGCAGCCTCGAAGCGGCGGCCTGACCCTGTCCACCAACCCGGAACTGCCGCGCGTCGAGATATTCACCGACGGCGCCTGCAAGGGCAATCCCGGCCCCGGCGGCTGGGGTGCCGTGATCCGCTCGGGCGCGCGCGAGAAGGACATTTCCGGCGGCGAAGCGGTGACCACCAACAATCGGATGGAATTGCTCGCCGCGATCCGGGCGCTTGAGGCGCTCAAGAAGCCGTGCCATGTGACGCTCACCACCGACAGCGTCTATGTCCGCGACGGCATCACCAAATGGATATTCGGCTGGCAGAAGAATGGCTGGCGAACCGCTGCCCGGCAGCCGGTCAAGAATGCCGAGCTCTGGCAAGAGCTGCTCGCTGCCGCCAGGCCGCACCGCATCGACTGGAAATGGGTGAAGGGCCATGCCGGCCATGCCGAAAATGAACGCGCCGACAAGCTCGCCTGCGACGCCGCGCTTCAGTTCATGAAACGGCCGGCGAGGTAAAGCGAGGAGTCGATCCCCGCGATCATGGGTTCGGGCGTCGTTCCCAGGAGCAATGACGCCGCCAGCCTGGCCGCCGCCGGCGCCGTCTGGATGCCGAATCCCCCCTGCCCCGCGCACCAGAAGAAGCCCGGCACGCTGGCATCGAAACCATAAACGGGCAGGCGATCGGGCGCGAAGCTGCGCAGCCCCGCCCAGCTATGCTCGACCCGCTCGACTTGCCAGTCGACCACGCGCTGGAAACGGTCGATCGCCGAGGCGATGTCGATTTCCTCCGGCGCGCAATCGCAGGCGGCGCAGGCGGTCTCGTCATGGGGGCTGAGCCAAAGGCGCCCGCCCGCCTCGGGCTTGAAGTAGAAGCGGCCCAGCGCGTCGATCACCAGCGGCAGATCGGCGGGCGCGGCGGGGTCGGTGCGGAGCTGGATGATCGTGCGCCGGTAAGGCTGGACGCCGAGCGGCCTCGCGCCGGCCAGCCGCGCCACTTCGTCCGCCCAGGCGCCGGCCGCGTTGACGACGACGCCCGCCTCGACAGCGCCCTCGCGCGTCTCCAGCCGCCAGCCGCCCGAGGTTTGCTCCATCTTCTCGACCCGCGCGCCGACGAGGAGGGTAGCGCCGCGCCGCTGGGCGGATTTGAGATAGGCGGCATGGAGGCGGGCAACGTCGATGTCGGTGCAGCTAGGCTCCATCACGCCGTCGTCCCAGCCGGGCAGCAGACCGGGAATCATCGTCTCCAACGCGTCGCGGTCCAGCCGCGTCATGGTCACGCCGCTTCCGGAAAACTCATCGCACAGCCCGTCGAGCGCGGCCTGTCCCTCTCCGCCCGCAATGTGGAGGGCGCCGCGCGGCGACAGGAACGACCGGTCCGCGAACGCCGCCGGCGGATCGGCGAGAAAAGGGCCGGACGCGCTGGTCAGCGGCCGCACCATCGGGCCTCCATAGGTTTCCGACCAGAAAGCAGCCGAGCGGCCGGTCGAATGATAGCCCGGCTGCGCCTCGGCTTCGATCAGCACCACGGAAGCATGGTCGGCCACCTCGGCCGCGAGGCTGGCCCCCGCAATGCCGGCGCCGATAATGACGATGTCGGCGCGCTTCGTCACGGGCGAGCATGGTCTTCGAGGAACTGGTCGATGCGCGCCATCGCGACCAGTCGGACGGCATCGCTTTCGCGGAGCAGCTCGTGGGCGGCGTCGCGGAACACCAACAGCTCGGCCTTGGGGAGAATCCTGGCGGCCCGGCGTATCGCGGTCGGGCTCACCAGCCGGTCCCTGGCGGCGCCGAGGATCAGGATGGGCAGGTCGACGCCCGCCAGGACGGTCGGCGTCAGCTTCGCGATCGAGCGAAAGGCCGCGTTGAGCCAGCCCCAGGTGGGCGGTCCCAGATCGAAGCCCGCGCTGCGTTCGTGCCACCATTGTTCGTCGGCGTAGCGGTCGGGAGAGGAGGTGAGATAGGCCTGCCGCGTGGAGCCCGCGGGCGCTGGCCGCTCATTATGCTTCCACGCGCGCCTGTTGCTCAGGCCGAGGCGGGTCAGCGCGCCGGCGATGCGACTGCCGAGCCAGGGCGGGATCGGAGTCGCATTGACCCCGATCATCGGCGCGACCAGCACCGCCGCCGCAAGAGGCGGCCGGTGCTCGGCGATCACCCGCAGCAGCAAATGCCCTCCCATCGAATGGCCGATCGCGAAATGGGGGGCGGGCGTGCTCGCGATCCAGTCTTCGAGCAAGGACGCGCAGTCGGCGACGAGCGGGTCGAAGCTGTCGACATGGCCGCCGACGATGGCGCCACGAGAATCCCCCTGGCCGCGCCAGTCGAACGATGCGACGTTCCAGCCCCGGCCATGCCAATGACCGAGCGATTCGAGATATTTCTCGACGAAATCGCCGCGCCCGCCGGCGAAGAAGAGGCTGCCGCGCGCGGCCGTGGCTGTCGCCTGCGGCCAATCCATACGCCGCAGCGACCAGCCGTCCGCCGCCTGCCAGACCGAGAATTCGGCCCCGGCGGGATGGGCGCGCCGGTCGATCGCCGTCAGTTTCATGGACGCTGGTTACGGTTTGGCAAGTAACCCCGTCTAGACCTGTCGGTCATGCCGGGGATTGTCGCAGACATTTTGGTCGCCATTCTAGCCGCGATGCTTCTCGTCGCGGCGACCGGCGACCTGCGCGCGCGCATCATTCCCAATTGGCTGAACGCGGCGATCGCGTTGCTGGCCATTCCCTTCTGGTGGCTCTCGGGGCTCCCGCTCTGGCCGGAGGTCGTCGCGCAGATCGCGATCGCCGCCGGCGTCTTCGCGGTCTTCGCCATCGCCTTTCGCATCGGCGCGATGGGCGGCGGCGACGTCAAGATGGTGGCGGCGCTGGCGCTGTGGCTGCCGCCGCTGGCGGTGCTCAAGCTGCTCGTGATCATGTCGCTGGCGGGCGGCGTGCTCACTGTGGCCATGCTCGTCCGGCACCGGCTCGCCAAAGCGGGAGGGCGGCTCGAAATTCCTTATGGGGTCGCCATCGCATTCGGCGGATTTTGGCTGATTGGCGAACGATATCTTAACCAGTTTGGATGATTGATAGGCCGGGTTCGAATAGGCCCCGCAGGAGGCGACAGGCGTCATGGATGTGAAAAAAATCGTGCTGCTCATTGGCGCGCTCGTCATCGCCGCGGTCACCGCGGTGATGGCCAGGAACATGTTCACCGGAGCGGGCGCTCCCTCGGCATCGGCCACCGCGGTCGTCCCCGCCGGTCCGGAGGTTCTGGTCTCCACCCGGGCGCTGCCCGTCGGAACGATCATCGACGCCGAGGCGCTGCGCTACCAGGCATGGCCGGAAGGGCTCGTCCAGAACGCTTATTACATCAAGGGCGAGGCCGCGGTGAATCCCGCCGACCTGCTCGGTACCGTCGTTCGCACCGAAATCACCGCCGGCCAGCCGATCAGCCAGGGCGCCCTCATCAAGCCCGGCGATCGCGGCTTCCTCGCCGCGGCGCTCGGCCCGGGCATGCGCGCGATAACCGTGGCCGTCTCCGCGACCAGCGGCGTCGCCGGCTTTGTCTTCCCCGGCGACCGCATCGACCTCGTGCTGACCCAGGAAGTGCCCGGCGGCGGTGACGGTCCTCCGCTGCGGGCGTCCGAGACGATCATCCGCAACATCCGCGTCCTTGCCACCGACCAGCGCATGAATGTGCGCAACGAGGAAGGCAAACCCGTGGTCAAGTCGGTGTCGACGGTCACTCTGGAAGCGACCCCGAAAATCGCCGAGAAGATCGCGGTCGCCCAGACCATCGGTCAGCTCTCCTTGTCGCTGCGCTCGCTGGCCGACAATTCCGCGGAGCTGGAAATGGCCATCGCCTCCGGCGAGGTCGAGGTGCCCGAGGGCGACGACCCCAATGCCGAGAAGCGCCTGCTGCTCGCCGTCGCCGCCAAGCCGACCGACAAGAACACGACCTACACGCTCGGCGCCGACGTCTCGCGCTTCCAGCGCAGCACCGTTCCGAGCAAGGCCGCGCCCATCGACGGCGCGGGGGGGGCGGCAGTTGCCGGCGTCCCCGCCGCCGTCCCGGTCGGGCCCATCGTCCGCGTAGCCCGCGGCAATACCGTCACCGTCGTTCCGGTGGGAGCCAAGTGAAAATGACCCAGAGCAACATCAAGCGCGCAACGCTCGGCACGGCCATGGCCGCGGCCCTGGCCGCCGCCGTCGCTGTCTCCGCCGCTGCACCCGCCGTGGCGCAGCCCGGCGCGGTCAGGCCCGCCAACGACGTGACCCTGTCGGTCGGCACCGGCCGGCTCGTCAGTCTCGATTCGAGCATGTCGGACCTGTTCGTCGCCAACGAGGCCATCGCCGACGTCCAGGTGCGCTCCGCCAACCAGATCTACATCTTCGGCAAGACCGCCGGCGAGACGACCGTCTTCGCCACCAGCCGCGCCGGCAAGGTCATCTATTCCGCCAACGTCAGGGTCGGCAACAATATCGGCTCGATCGGCGAGATGCTGAGCCTGACCATGCCCGAGGCGCAGGTCCAGGCGACGCCGATGAACGGGATGATCCTGCTCACCGGCACGGTCGCCGCGCCCGCCGATGGCGCCGAGGCCGAACGCCTCGTGCAGGCGTTCGTCGGCGAAGGCACCCAGGTCATCAGCCGGCTCAAGACGGCGACTCCGCTGCAAGTCATGCTGCAAGTGAAGATCGCGGAGGTGAACCGCTCGCTGATGAAGCAGATCGGCGTCAACCTCCAGGCGGTCGATCTCACCAGCGGCTTTCAGTTCTTCGGCTCGACGGGACGCGACTTCATCACCGACGATGGCGCGTTCGTGAAACCGGACGGCAGCAACAGCTTCAACCTGCTCGGCGAGCTTTTCGGGGTGAATGTCGCGAGCGCCATCGATCTCAACGAGAATAGCGGCCTCGTCACCACCTTGGCCGAGCCGACGCTGACCGCCTTGTCCGGCGAAACCGCGAGCTTCCTCGCCGGCGGCGAATTCCCGATCGCCGCGTCGAACGGCATCAACGGCACGTCGATCGAGTTCAAGGAATATGGCGTCAGCCTCGCCTTCACGCCGACCGTGCTCGACGGCGGCCGCATCTCGATGCGAGTTCGCCCCGAAGTATCCGAGCTCACCTCCGAAGGCGCGATCACGCTCAACGGCTTCGAGATTCCCGCGCTCACGACCCGGCGCGCGGAAACGACCGTCGAGCTGGGTTCGGGCCAGAGCTTCATGATCGCCGGCCTCCTTCGCAACGGCGGCAACAACACCGTCGACAAGGTGCCGTTGCTGGGCGACATCCCGATTCTCGGCGCCCTCTTCCGGTCGAGCAACTACCGCCGCAACGAGTCGGAGCTCGTCATCGTGGTGACGCCTTATCTGGTGAAGCCAGTGAGCGCGAACCAGATCGCGCTTCCGACCGATGGCTTCCGCTCCCCGAACGAGGGCCAGCGCGTCATCGCCGACCAGCGCCACGACAGCCGCACCGGCGAGCAGCGCCCGGTGCCGCGGGTCGGCCAGCCGCAGGTCGTGGCGCCCGGCATCGGTGCCCTGGGCAGCGCGGAACCGCTGACCACCGCGCCGGCGCCCGTCGCGCAGGCGGGCCGCTCGGCGAACCCGCAAGGTGCCGCCTCCGCCCAGCCCGGCTTCAGCTTCTGATCGCCGCCGCAGACAAGGATAGCTTGAACATGGCAAGTCTGAAATCATCCTCTGCCCTTCTCGCTCTCGGCATCGCGGCCAGCGCGTGCACCGGATCCGGATACGGGCTTTCGCCTCATCACAATCCCACGATGACTTCGGTGAATCAGCCGGTCGTGCAACGCACCGATTATGTGTTCGATGTCGCCGCCGCCGGGGGCGTCCCCGCTTCCGAGCAGGAGCGTCTCGCCGCCTGGTTCGACACGATCGACGTGGGCTATGGCGACCGCGTCTCGATCGATTCGGGCGGCGCCTATGCCGATGCCGCGAGCCGCGCGGACGTGGCGGACATAGCCGCTTCGCGCGGCCTCCTGCTGAGCGAGGGCGCCCCGGTGACGGCCGGCAATGTCCAGCCGGGCTCCATCCGGGTGATCGTCAGCCGTTCGGCGGCGGTCGTTCCCGGCTGCCCGATCTGGGATGCCACGGAAGTCGGGGCGCGTCACACGACGTCTCCCAATTATGGCTGCGCCGTCAATTCGAACCTGGCGGCGATGATCGCCGACCCCAATGACCTCGTGCTCGGCCAGGAGGGAAGTCTCGACGGCGACGCCGCCACCGCTTCCAAGGCGATCAAGACCTACCGTGAGAAAGCGCCGACGGGCGCCGGGCCTCTGAAAGCAGAAAAGACGGATAGCAACTGATGAACGCACCATTCCAGGCCATGCGCGGGGCTTCGCTGCGCGATCCTTTCACCGCCTTCGTCTGCGACGAGGAGACGGCGGAGATGCTCCGTCCGATCGCCGTCGAGCATGGCTGGGCGCCCGAGAAGGTCAACAAGGGGGGCCTCCGGAACGCGGTTCAGTCGCTGTCGGTCTCGGCCAGTCCGAACATCCTGTTCGTCGACCTGTCGGAATCGGGCGATCCGCTCAACGACATCAACGCGCTGGCCGAAGTCTGCGAGCCGGGCACGGTGGTGATCGCCGCCGGCCAGGTCAACGATGTCCGCCTCTATCGCGACCTCGTCGCCAGCGGCATCCAGGATTATCTCCTGAAGCCGTTCAGCGCCGACCAGGTGCGCGACGCCTTCGCCAATGCCCAGATGACCATCTCCGGACCGCGCACCAACGAGCCTTCGCTGGAGCGGCCGCACGTGGTGGCGGCGGTGATCGGCGTCCGCGGCGGCGTCGGCGCGTCCACCCTCGCCTCCTCCATCGCGTGGCTGATGGGCGACAAGATCGGCCGCACCACCGCCCTGCTCGATCTCGACGTGCATTTCGGCACAGGCGCGCTCTCGCTCGATCTCGAGCCCGGCCGCGGCCTCACCGACGCGATCGAGAATCCGAGCCGGATCGACGGGCTGTTCATCGAACGCGCGATGGTGCGGGCGAACGACAAGCTCTCGGTGCTGTCGGCCGAAGCCCCTATCAACCAGCCGATGCTGACCGACGGCTCCGCCTTCTTCCAGCTCCAGGAGGAGATGCGCAACGCCTTCGAGACGACGGTCATGGACCTGCCGCGCCAGATGCTGGTCCAGCATCCGCACCTCGTCCATGACGCGCACGTCTGCATCGTCGTGGTCGATTTCACGCTCGCCGCGACCCGCGACGCCATCCGCATCCTTTCCTGGCTCAAGGCCAACGCGCCCCAGGCGCGGGTGATCGTGGTCGCCAACAAGGCCGTCGCCGGCGGCGCTCAGGAGATAAACCGCAAGGAATTCGAGAAGTCGATCGAGCGCAAGGTCGACATCGTCTTCCCGCTCGACCTGAAGGCGGCGACCCAGGCGGCCAAGCTCGGCCAGCCGCTCGCCAAGGCCAGTTCGAGCCCGAAGATCACGCATCCGATGAACCAGCTGGTGACGATGACGGTGTCGGCGGTCGACAGCGGCGACGACCGGCCCGAACCCGGCGAGGGCGGCGTCTCGTTGCTCGGCAAGATCGGCAGCTTCAAGGGGTTCACCAGAAAGCCGGCGAAAGCGGTCGCCTGAACCGCGACCGCTCCGCCGCCGGCGGAGGATGAACCAGGCGAGATAGGGGCGAGACGATGTTTCCGATGATGATGATGGCGGCAGGGCTTCTGGGCACGCTGGCGCTCGTCTATTTCGCCGTCGCCGGCCCGTCGCCCGCCAAGGCGCGGATACGCCGTCTGGAAAGCGTGCGGGAACGCCACAGCAAATCGTCCGAAATCGCCGCCCAGGCCCAGATGAAGAAGCTGCTGTCGGGCGTCCGCCAGACGAAGATGGACGGGTTCGCCCAGCGCTTCCTCCCCAACCCCGCCTTGCTCCGCCGGCGCATCCAGCAGACCGGCAAGCCCTGGTCCATCGGCCAGTATCTGATCGCCTCGATCGCGCTCGTGCTCGTGACGGCGCTGTTGCTCACCCTGCGGGGCGCGCCGCTCTTTCTGGCCATCTTCGTCGGCCTGTTCGTCGGCGTCGGGCTGCCGCATTTCGTGATCGGCAAGCTCATCAAGCGCCGCATCAACCAGTTCAACGCCCGCTTCCCCGACGCCATCGAGCTGATGGTGCGCGGCCTTCGCTCCGGCCTTCCCATTTCCGAGACGATCGGCGTCGTCGCCAGCGAGGTGCAGGGACCGATCGGAGTCGAGTTCCAGGCGGTGTCGGACAAGATGAAGATCGGCCGCACGATGGAGGCGGCGCTGCAGGACACGGCCGACCGATTGGGCACGCCGGAATTCCAGTTCTTCGTCATCACGCTCGCCATCCAGCGCGAGACCGGCGGCAATCTCGCCGAGACCCTCGCCAACCTCGCCGACGTGCTGAGGAAGCGCGCCCAGATGAAGCTCAAGATCCGGGCCATGTCGTCCGAATCCAAGGCTTCGGCCTACATTATCGGCTCGCTGCCCTTCATCGTCTTCGGCCTCATCTACTTCATCAACCCCAGCTACATGGGCGACTTCTTCGTCGACGAGCGGCTGATCGTCGCCGGCCTCGGCGGGCTGGTGTGGATGGGCATCGGGGCGATGATCATGGCCAAGATGGTCAATTTCGAGATTTGAGGAACGAGGCTTAGACATGGCACCTCCTTCGGCCTCCCCGACCATCCTCGGCGTCGACATCTTCATGGTGGCGACGGTGATGGCCGCTGTCGCGACCTTCGCCGTGCTCGTCGCCATCTACGCCGCGACCACCGTCCGCGATCCGATGGCGAAGAGGGTGCGGGCGCTCAACGAGCGCCGCGAGCAGTTGAAGGCCGGCATCGTCGCCTCGACCTCCAGGCGCCGCAAGAAGATCAGCAATCGCAACGAAGCGGCAGACAAGGTCCGCAACCTGCTCGGCTCGCTGAAGATGCTCCAGGACGAGCAGGTCGAGAAGGCGCAGATCAAGCTGATGCAGGCCGGCATCCGCTCCAAGGACCTCGCCTTCGTCGTCATCTTCGCCCGCTTCGTGCTGCCGGTGGTGGTCGGCACGATCGCGATTCTCGGCATCTACGTCTTCGACTGGTTTCCCGAATGGGGCGCGCTCAAGAAATATGGCGCCTGCGCCGGCGCGCTGATCGGCAGCTACAAGGCGCCCGACATCTGGCTCAAGAACAAGATCAGCAAGCGCACCGCGGCGATCCGCAAGGGCCTGCCGGACGCGCTCGACCTGCTGGTCATCTGCGCCGAGGCCGGCCTCACCGTCGACGCCGGCTTCAACCGCGTCGCCCGCGAGCTCGGCAAGGCCTATCCGGAGCTCGGCGACGAATTCGCCTTGACCTCGATCGAGCTGGGCTTCCTCACCGACCGCCGCTCGGCCTTCGAGAATCTCGCCATGCGCATCGATCTCGAATCGATCCGCGGCGTCGTCACCACCATGGTCCAGACCGAGAAATACGGCACGCCGCTGGCAAGCGCGCTGCGCGTCCTCTCCGCCGAATTCCGCAACGAGCGGATGATGCGCGCCGAGGAGAAAGCGGCGCGGCTGCCGGCAATCATGACGGTGCCGCTGATCCTGTTCATCCTGCCGGTTCTGTTCATCGTCATCCTTGGGCCCGCGGCCTGCTCGATCTCCGACAATCTGATGAAGGGTTAGTCCGGAGGCGGAACAACCGCCGCCCCTCGCCGATTGTATCCGAAACGATATAGGAGCGAGCGATGGACCCCTTTACCCTTGACCAGTGGGTGATGACGATATTGGCCTTCATCCTGGGGCTTGTCCTCGGAGGCTATCTCTTCGCCAGCACCAAGTGGAAGCGGCGCTACCGCGACGAGGCGCGCCGCACCGCCGAACTGGAAACCGAGAACAAGCGGCTGCACAGGGAAGCGGGCGAGATGGAATCGCTGCGCCATGCGGCGGTGAAACACCCGGTGGACCGCGACCGGACGACGCTTTGATCTCCGGTCCCCTCATCCTGAGGAGGGGCTGAGCGATTGGGACTCACGGCCTCAGCGCGGCCTGGGCCGCCGCCAGACGCGCGATCGGGACGCGGTAGGGCGAGGCGCTGACGTAATCGAGGCCGGTCTTCTCGCAGAAAGCGATCGAGGTGGGATCGCCGCCATGTTCGCCGCAAATGCCGAGCTTGAGGCCCGGCACGGCCGCTTTGCCCCGCTCCGCCGCCAGCGCGATCAGCTCGCCCACGCCTTCCTCGTCGATGCTGACGAACGGGTCGCGGGCGTAAATGCCCTTTTCGACATAGGTGGTGAGGAAGCGGCCGGCATCGTCGCGGCTGACGCCCAATGTGGTCTGGGTGAGGTCGTTGGTGCCGAAGCTGAAGAACTCGGCTTCCTCGGCTATCGATCCGGCCTGGAGCGCGGCGCGGGGAAGCTCGATCATCGTGCCGACCAGATAGTCGACGGAGGCCCCCTGCTCGTCGAACACCGCCTTGGCAGTGCGCTCGATCAGCCGGCGGATGATCGCCAATTCCGCTTTGGTGCCGACCAGCGGGACCATGACCTCGGGGATCGGCGCGTCGCCGCTCTCCTTCGCGACCGCGACGGCGGCCTCGAAGATCGCACGCGCCTGCATCTCGTAGATTTCGGGATAGGTGATGCCGAGCCGGCAGCCGCGATGGCCGAGCATGGGGTTGAACTCGTGCAGCTCCGACACGCGGCGCTTGAGCACATCGACGGTGGTTCCGGCGGCCTCGGCGACGGCGGCGAACTCCTCCTCGCTGTGCGGCAGGAATTCGTGGAGCGGCGGATCGAGCAGGCGGATGGTGACGGGCAGGCCCGCCATGATCCGGAAAATCTCCTCGAAATCGCTACGCTGGGCGGGGAGCAGCCGGGCGAGCGCGGCACGCCTGCCCTTTTCGTCCTCCGCGAGGATCATCTGCCGCACGTTGCTGATCCGCTCGGCGTCGAAGAACATATGCTCGGTGCGGCAAAGGCCAATGCCCTCGGCGCCGAATTCGCGCGCGACGCGGCAATCGCCGGGCGTCTCGGCATTGGCACGGACCTTCATGCGGCGCGCCTTGTCCGCCCATTCCATGAGGGTGCCGAAATCGCCGCTGAGCTCGGGCTGGACGGTGGCGACCGCGCCGAGCATCACCTCGCCGGTCGCGCCGTCGAGGGTGACGATGTCGCCTTCCCTCACCTCGCGCCCGCCGACCCGCATCAGCCGCGCCTTCGGATCGATCGCCAGGCCGCTCGCGCCGCTGACGCACGGCCGGCCCATGCCGCGCGCGACCACCGCCGCGTGGCTGGTCATGCCGCCGCGCGCGGTGAGGATGCCTTTCGCCGCATGCATCCCGTGAATGTCCTCGGGGCTGGTCTCGGTGCGGATCAGGATGACCGGCTCGTTCATCGCGGCGAAGCGCTCGGCCGTGTCGGCGTCGAACACGGCCTGGCCGCAGGCCGCGCCCGGCGACGCCGGCAGGCCCTTGGCGATGACCTCGCGCGCCGCCGCCGGGTCCAGGGTCGGGTGGAGCAATTGATCGAGCGCCGCCGGATCGACCCGAAGCACCGCTTCCTCCTCGCCGATCAGGCCGTCCGCCGCCATTTCCACGGCGATCCTGAGCGCGGCCTTGGCGGTGCGCTTGCCCGAACGCGTCTGGAGCATCCAGAGTGTGCCGCGCTCGACGGTGAACTCGATGTCCTGCATGTCGCGATAATGCATTTCGAGCAGGTCGAACACGTGCGCCAGCTCGGCATAGACGTCCGGCATCGATTCTTCCATCGACAGCGGCTTCGCCCCCGCTTTCTCGCGGGCGGCGCGGGTCAGATATTGGGGGGTGCGGATGCCGGCGACGACATCCTCGCCTTGGGCGTTGATCAGGTACTCGCCATAATAAGCGCGCTCGCCCGTCGCCGGATCGCGGGTGAAGGCGACGCCGGTGGCGGACGTGTCGCCCATATTGCCGAATACCATCGCCTGGACGTTGACCGCCGTGCCCCAATCGCCCGGGATGGAGTTCAAGCGGCGGTAAACCTTGGCGCGCTCCGACTGCCAGGAGCCGAACACGGCGCCGACCGCGCCCCAGAGCTGGTCGTGGACGTCCTGCGGGAAGGGTTTGCCCCAAGTTTCCTCGACCAGCTCCTTGTAGCGGCCGACAAGCGCCTCCCATTCGGCGGCTTCCAGATCGGTGTCGAGGTGGACGCCCTTGTCCTCCTTGGCGATCTCCAGCGCTTCCTCGAAGGCGCCATGGTCGAGGCCGAGGACGACGTCGGCATACATCTGGATGAAGCGGCGGTAGCTGTCCCAGGCGAAGCGGGCGTCTCCGGATGCGGCGGCGAGGCCCTCCACCGTTTCGTCGTTGAGGCCGAGGTTCAGCACCGTGTCCATCATGCCGGGCATCGAGACGCGGGCGCCGGAGCGGACCGACACGAGCAGCGGGTCGGCCGCGTCGCCGAAGCTCTTGCCGGTGATCGCCTCGATATGGGCGATGCCGTCCGCCACCTCGGCGCGCAGGCTGTCGGGGAAGGCCTCCCCTTCCGCATAATAACGGGCGCACATTTCGGTCGAGAGGGTGAAGCCGGGCGGCACCGGCAGCCCGATCGACGCCATTTCGGCGAGGTTCGCGCCCTTGCCGCCGAGCAGGTTGCGGTCCCCGGCTTTCCCCTCGGAGGCGCCGCCGCCGAACCGATAGACGTAGCGAGCCATTCAATTTCGCCCTTCAATGGTCCCAATGTTCGCGGTCGCCATGGGGATGCGCGTCACCCCTCGATCCGCGAGAAATCGGCGACCGCATGGACCGCCTCGCGGAAGCGGCCCAGGAGATCGAGACGGGCCTCGCGCTTGCCGGGATCGGGATCATTCACGGTCACCTTGTCAAAGAAACGGTCGATCGGCTCGCGGAGGGATGCGAGCGCGGCCATCGCCCCCTCGAAATCCTCCGCCTCCACGGCGGCGCGGGCCTTGGGCTCGGCCGAGTCGAGCGCGGCGATGAGGGCAGCTTCCTCGGATTCGGGCGTGTAGGAAAGCTCTTTTCCCTCTCCCTTGGGGGAGAGGGTAGGGTGAGGGGGTTCGGCGTCAGAAGGTTCACTCGGAGTCAGAACCCCCTCACCCCGACCCTCTCCCCGCCGGGGAGAGGGGGAAAAGCCCTCCTTCCTGAGGATGTTGGCGGCGCGCTTGTAGCCGGCGAGGAGGTCGGTCCCTTCCGGCGTCTCGACGAACGCCTGCAGCGCCTTCACCCGCGCGAGCAGGCGGACGAGATCGTCCTCGCCGCCGAGGGCGAAGACGGCATCGATCAGGTCGTGGCGGACCCCGGCCTCGCGCTGCTGGACTTTGAGGCGGTCGGCGAAGAAGTCGAGCGCATCGACAACAGTGCCCTTGAGTTGAGTAAGTGACTTTACCTTCGGTTCCCGTTGAGTGCCGGGCAAAGAACGGAGTTCGCGGTCGCTGACCGCCTCTAAATTCAAACGCTTCTCGATAATCTCGACAGCAGCCAGGGCGTCCTTCTCCGTAAACCGAATGACGGCTCGCGCCCCCCCCCTAAGCAATAAACTTGTGAGCTGAATACGAAGACCATTCTCCACGACTAGCGCGATTATGGCCAGGGCTGCTCGCCGGAGAGCGAAAGGATCTCTCGACCCCGACGGTTTCTCGCCGATTGCAAAAAATGCTGCGATCGTATCCAGCTTGTCCGCCAGGCTCACCGCCACCGTCACCGGGGCGGCGGGCACCTCGTCGCCCTGCCCCACCGGCTTGTAATGGTCGCTTATGGCGTCGGCGATGGGGGCGGGGTGGCTCTGGGCGCGGGCGAGGTAGCCGCCGATGAGGCCCTGAAGCTCGGGAAACTCGCCGACCATGCCGGTGACGAGATCGGCCTTGCACAAGCGGGCGGCGGTTTCGGCTTGGCCTGGAAGGGATGAGACATACCCGTTCGTCCCGAGCGAAGTCGAGGGACCCCGCCGAGCGGAGCCGAGGCCCTCTGTTTCACTATTCTCGCCTTCGCTCGAAAGGGTGTCTCGACTTCGCTCGACACGAACGGATTCCGCTTTCCCTTCGCCTCCTACTATCCCCTCCTCCACCAGCCACCGCGCCAGCTTCGCCACCCGCTCCACCTTGTCGGCGACGGTGCCGAGCTTTTCGTGGAAGACGATTGACCCAAGCTTTTTCGCCTGCTCCTCCAGCGGGACCTTCAAGTCCTGCTCCCAGAAGAATTTGGCGTCCGACAGGCGGGCGGAGAGGACGCGTTCGTTGCCGGCGACGATCGCGGTGCCGCCGTCCGACGCCTCGATATTGGCGACGCAGATGAAATTGGGCGCGAGCTGATCCTCCCCGTCGAGGGGAGGGGGACCGTTCGGCGAAGCCGAATGGTGGAGGGGTGCGGGCGTTTCCGGAGAGGCCGACACCCCTCCGTCAGCCCTCCGGGCTGCCACCTCCCCTCGAAGGGGAGGATTTACGCAGGCGAAATATTTCTGGTTGGTGCGCATGGTGAGCTGGATCACCTCGCGCGGGACTTCGAGGAAGGCGGGGTCGAAGCTGCCGAGCAAAGGCACGGGCCATTCGGTGAGGCCGGCATTTTCGACCACCAGCCCCTCGTCCGGCACGACCACCAGCCCGGCGGCCGCGGCCGCCTTGGCGGCGCCGTCGCGGATGATCGACTGGCGCTCGGCGGGGTCGATGAGAACGTGGCAGGCGCGCAATTTCTCGGCATAATCGTGGGCGCCGCCGATGGTGATGATGCCGGGATGGTGGAAGCGGTGGCCGACGGTGGCGGCGCCCGATTTGATGCCGGCGATCTCGAATATGACGATGTCCTCGCCGAACAGGGCGACGATGCCCTGCAGCGGGCGGACCCAGCGGAGGCTTTCGGTGGAGGCCGAGGCGTCGCCCCAGCGCATCGACTTGGGCCAGGGGAAGGCGCGGATGATTTGGGGGATCGCTTCGGCGAGGACGTCGGCGGTCTTGCGGCCGGGCTTGTCGATCACCGCGAAGAAGATGCCGTCGCGTTCGACGAGTTGCTCGGGGGCGAGGCCGGTCTTGCGCAGGAACCCTTCGAGGGCCTGCGGCGGGGCCGAGGAGCGGGGGCCCTTGATCTCTTCGCTAACCGCTTGCGTTTCGGCGGGGAGGCCGCGGGCGATCAGCGCGAGGCGGCGCGGGGTGGCGTAGGTTTCTATTCCCACCGCCTTGAGGCCGGCGGCGGCGAGTTGCTCGGAGAACAAGCGCGCGAGATCGGCCTGCGCCTTCGCCTGCATCCGCGCGGGAATTTCTTCCGAAAGGAGCTCGAGGAGGAAGTCAGACATGGTGCGCGCTCAGGAAGAAAAAGGGTTCACGCCCTTCGGCTGCCTTGCAGGCGCCCAGGATAAACTTGGCCTTTGGCCAAGACGCGGAAGCGCGAAGGGAAGAAGGGAGTTTCACGCGGAGGCGCGGAGAAGAAAGGAGAGGCGCGGAGAAGGACGCTCTGACCGCGCGAAGCGCCTTCATTTCTTCGAATCGGGACGAAAGGAAGCGCGCTTCGCGCGAATGCCCCCTCCGCGCCTCCTTTTCTTCCCCCGCGCCTCCGCGTGAACCAATACTCACGCTACCCACCCGTTCTTTTCCATCCAGGCGGTCGCCACGCTCTTCGTCAGGTCGCGCACCCGGCCGATATAGGCCTGGCGTTCGGCGACGGAGATGACGCCGCGCGCCTGGAGGGTATTGAAGATGTGGCTGGCCTTGATCGCCTGGTCGTAGGCGGGGAGCGGGAGCTGCTTGTCGACACAGGCGCGGCATTCCTCGGCGGCGTCCTTGAAGGCGCGGAACAGGGTGTCCGTATTCGCCACCTCGAAATGATAGGCGCTGAACTGCTGCTCGTTGGCCTTGAACACGTCGCCATAGGTGACGCCTTCATCGTTGAAGGCGAGGTCGTAGACGCTGTCGACGCCCTGGATATACATTGCGAGGCGTTCGAGGCCGTAGGTCAATTCGCCCGAGACCGGCTTGCAATCATAGCCGCCAACCTGCTGGAAATAGGTGAACTGCGTCACCTCCATGCCGTCGCACCAGACTTCCCAGCCGAGGCCCCAGGCGCCCAATGTCGGGCTTTCCCAATCGTCCTCGACGAAGCGAATGTCGTGGAGCAAAGGATCGATGCCGATCGCGGCGAGCGAGCCCAGATAAAGCTGCTGGAGGTCCGGCGGGCTGGGCTTCAGGATCACCTGATATTGGTAATAAGCGCCCAGGCGGTTGGGATTTTCGCCGTAGCGGCCGTCGGTCGGGCGGCGGCTGGGCTGGACATAGGCGGCCTTCCACGGGTCCGGCCCCAGCGCGCGCAGGGTGGTGGCGGGGTGGAAGGTGCCGGCGCCCATCTCGACATCATAAGGCTGGAGGATGACGCAGCCGCGCTCGCTCCAATAATCGTGGAGCGTCAGGATCAGCTTCTGGAAACTTAACGCTTTCGTGCCCAAATCGGCGGCCTTCGCGAGTGCAATAAATCTGGCGCCGCTTTGGCGCATGGGCGAAAGGCGGTCAAGCAAGGCCGGGTTCAGGCGGGCCCGGCGACAAGACCGGAATGCGGGAGAGAATATGATGCGTTGGTGGTCCAGTCTGCGAAGAGCGTCGGCGCGGCTCATATCGGCGGCGACGGCCGTCTCGCTCGCCGCCTGCGCGACCGCCCAGCCGCGGGCCGAGGCCGAGACGGCGGCGGCCGCTCCGGCCTTGTGGAAGCTCTCCGACGCGGACACGGCCATCTATCTGTTCGGCACCATCCACATCCTGCCCCGGGACGTGGAATGGCGGACGGCGGCGCTGGAGCGGGCGATCGCCCAATCGGACGAGCTGGTGCTGGAGACGGCGACCGGCACCGACCTCGGCAAGACCGGCCGGACGATGATGGAGATGGCGCTCTCCCCCGGCCTGCCGCCGCTGATGCAGCGGGTGCCCGAGGAAAAGCGCGCGGCGCTGGCCAGGCTGATCGAGAGCGCCGGCATATCCGGCCGCGCGCTCGACCGGATGGAGACCTGGGCGGCGGCGATGAGCCTGTTCGCCAGCAGCTTCCGGTCGATGGGCTTCGAGGCGGAAGCCGGCGTCGAGCAGGGCCTCGCGGCGCAGTTTCGCAAGGCCGACAAGCCGATGAGCGGGCTGGAGACGGTGGCCCAGCAATTCGGCTTCTTCGACACATTGTCCGAGGAATCGCAGCGCGCCTTCCTGGTCGGCTCGATCGACGATCCCGAGAAGGCCAAGGCGCAGTTCGAGGAGATGATGAAGGCCTGGGCGGCCGGCGACGTCGAGGCGATCGCCCGCACTTTCGACAGCGAGACCGGCCTGTCGCCGGAGTTGCGCGCGGTGCTGATGACCAACCGCAACCGCGCCTGGGCGGACTGGCTGGAGGCGCGGCTCGACACGCCGGGGACAGTGCTGGTCGCGGTCGGCGCGGGGCATCTGGCGGGCCGGGATTCGGTGCAGGCGATGCTGGAGGCGAAAGGGCTGAAGGCGGAGCGGGTGCAATGACCTCTCCCGTCCCTTGCCTCCGCGCCTCCCCTCGCTTATAGGCCGCCGCTTCCCCGTTCATGGTCATCCCTGGAGGCGTGCGCGGCGGATATTCGATTCATTGATTTAAGGATATTCACATGAGCGAACAGCTGACGCTGTCGGCCGAGACGCGCGAACGGGCAGGCAAGGGAGCCTCCCGCGCCATGCGTCGCGAAGGCCGCGTGCCCGCCGTCGTCTACGGCAACAAGGAAGAGCCCCTCGCCATCCATGTCGAGGAAAAGGCGCTGATGAAGATGCTCAATACCGGGCATTTCATGAATTCGGTGGTGATGGTCGACGTCGGCGGCAAGACCGCCCGCACGCTCCCCAAGGACGTGCAGTTCCATCCCGTCACCGACCGGCCGCTGCACGTCGACTTCCTGCGCATCTCCGAGCATTCGACGGTCACCGTCGCGGTGCCGATCCGCTTCGTCAACGAGGAAGGCTCGCGCGGCATCAAGCGCGGCGGCGTGCTCAACACGGTTCGCCACGAGCTCGAGCTCACCTGCGACGCGTCGGACATGCCCGACGAGGTTGTGATCGACCTGGCCGGCCTCGACATCGGCGATTCGATCCACATCTCGGCCGTCACCCTGCCCAAGGGGACCAAGTCCGCCATCGACGACCGCGACTTCACGATCGCGACGATCGTGCCCTCGTCCGGCATGAAGATGGAGACCGAGGACGCCGCGGCCGAAGCCGAAGCGGAAGCCGAGGCGCCCGAAGCCGACGAGGTTCCGACCGTGGGCGACGAAGCCGCCGAGGGCGAGGCCCCAGCCGGCGACAAGCCCGAGGCGTAGAGAATTTCCGTGCCGTCATTCCAGCGAAAGCTGGAATCTCTCTTTCCTTTCCTGAAGAGAAGAAGGGAGATGCCAGCCTCCGCTGGCATGACGGCGGGGGAGATTGGCGGCTTCGAACCGATGCAGATCTGGGTGGGCCTCGGCAATCCGGGCGCGCAATATGCGATGCACCGGCACAATGTCGGCTTCATGGCGGTGGACGCCATCGCCGAGACGCACGATTTCGACCCGCCGAAGAAGAGCTTTTCGGGCTGGGCGCGGCAGGGCCGGATCGGCGGCACGCGCGTGCTGCTGCTGAAGCCCGCCACCTTCATGAACGACAGCGGCCGCTCCGTCCGCGCGGCGATGGACTTCTTCAAGAAGGACCTGGCCGACGTCACCATCTTCCACGACGAGCTCGACCTCGCCCCCTTCAAGGTCAAGGTGAAGACCGGCGGCGGCACCGCCGGCCATAACGGCCTGCGCTCCACCGAAGCCCATGTCGGCAACGCCTTCCGCCGCGTCCGCATCGGCATCGGCCATCCCGGGCACAAGGACCGGGTGACCAAATATGTGCTCGGCAATTACGCCAAGACGGAGATGGACGACCTCTCCGACCTGCTCGGCGCCCTTGCCGCCGAGGCGGAGTGGCTCGCCAGGGGCGACGATGCGCGGTTCATGAGCGAAGTGGCGCTGCGCCTGCGGGATTGATAGGAAGGCCGATGAAGCTCAACCAGGTGACCGTCGGCACGACCGATTATGCCGCGTCGGTCGATTTCTACACCCGGCTCGGCCTCACCCAGATCGTCGACTCCCCTCCGCGCTACGCCCGGTTCGAGACTCCGAACGGCGAGACTCTCTCGATCCACCGGGTCGACGCGGTGGCGAGCAGCACGATCATCTATTTCGAGGTGGACGACGTCGATGCGTTCGTGGCGGGGCTGGACCTGCCGCTCGCGCACCCGCCGGCCGACCAGCCTTGGCTGTGGCGCGAGGCACGGCTCGTCGATCCTTCGGGAAACGAAATATGCCTCTACCATGCCGGCGAGAACCGCCGCTTCCCGCCCTGGCGGATCAAGGCGCCGCCGTCGCCCTGAACCGCCGTCCGCCTATCCAGGCCAGGCGTCCGGAGGCGGACAAAAGCTGCGCGTTTCCGAACAATCGACGCGACCCGGCGAAAGAGCCTTGGCCGGCGCTGACTAGACAATCCAACAGCTTAGCCTTCCCCGAGTGTCTGGCATGACTAATGCAGCAACACAGTCGGGCGACCGGAGAGGCCGGTCGCGCGGAGTGCCCTGCTTATGCCGCCGGCGAAGACCCCCGAAGCCCCTTCGCTCCCCGCTTTTCTCCTCCACCGCGTCGATCCCGTCGAAAGCCGGCTGACCTACCTGCCGACCTCGTCCGGCATCCTGCGCGCGGCGAGCTTCGTCGACGGCCGGACCCCGCTCGCCACCGGCCGTCCGATCACGCGCCGCATAGACGACGTGCTGCGCGCGCTGGAGCCGGTGCCCGCGCCGAGGCGGCGGTTCATCTTCCACGGCGCCTTTGGCGGCTCGACCTTGCTCTCTCGCCTCCTCGACTGCCCCGGCAAGACGTTGGCGGTGCGCGAGCCCAACAGCCTGGTCGACATCGCCGACTGGGTGGTCTCGGGCGCGCGTTCCGACCAGGGTGACAGCCGGACCCGGCAGCTCGTCCGCCTCGCCTGCGCCAACCTCTTCGCGTCGCCCCCGGGGAGCGAGACGATCGTGGTCAAGCCGAGCAACTGGGCGAATAACCTGCTGCCGGCTTTGTGCGATCCCGATTCAGAGGCGGTGTTCGTGACGATGCGGCCGCGCGCGTTCCTCCGCGCGGTTTTCCGGGGCGGACGGGAACGGCTCGCCTTCGCGGCGCGGGCTACGGCGCATCTGGCGGCCGGCCATGCCGGCGACGTATCGCTGCTCGGCGCGGCGGCCGGGGCCTCGCGCCACCCGCTCGACCAGGTCGCGCATTTCGCGGCCTTGCTCCATCATTTGCAATTGCGCCGGTTCGATCGGGCGATGCGGCTGCGCGACTGGGACCGCGACCGGATCATCTCCTACGAGGAGCTGGCGGCGTCGCCGCTCGCTGCGGCCGGGATCGCCAATCGCGCGCTCGGGCTCGGGCTGTCCCTGGAGGATCTGTCGCGCAGCGTGGCCGAAAAGCGCAAGATGCACGCCAAGGACGGCTCGGCCGTGTTCGAGCCGGCGGATTCGCGGCAGCGCGACGAGGCGGTCGAAGCGCATCATGGCGACCGCATCGACCGGGCGCTGGCCTGGTATCGCGATTGCCTGCCGGATGTCGCCTTGCCGGGCGACACCGGCGCGGCGGCGAGGGCCGCGTCGGCTTAGCGGGAGGCCGCGCATTGAACCCCCTACTCCGCCCGCGCCGCGCTCACGATGCGCACCGGGCTCGCCAGCATCTGCCCCTTCATCACCCCCTCGCCCTCGGTCGGCGATGTCGGCGCGGCGAGGATGCGGCGGACGACGTCCATGCCCTCGACGACGCGGCCGAACACCGCGAACCCCTGATTGTCGCCGGGCTGCGCCGGGTCCGCGTCCATCGATTCGAGATCGCCGATGGTGATGAAGAAATCGGCATCGGCCGTGCCGGGCGCATAGCGCGCCATCGAGATCGCGCCATCGACATGGCTGAGACCGGTCTTAGACGTCGGCTCGTGCGCGATCGGCGGCAGCACGCGCGCCGCATCCCCTTTCGCGCCGCCCTGGATCAGGCCATAGCCCTCGCCTATTTTGGTGGCGCGGTAGAAGGCGATGCCGTCGAACCTTTTCTCGTCGACGTAGCGCAGGAAATTCGCGGTCGTGACCGGCGCCCGCTCCTTCTCCAACTCCAGCACGATCGGCCCGAGGCTGGTCTGAAGCGCGACGCGGACGGTGGTGGGTTTGGGCGCCGGCGCGGGAGCATCTGGAAGAGGTGGTGACGCCTGCGCGTGGCCAGCGGACAGCGAGAGTCCCATTAATGCGAGAACGGCGAATCGGAAGAGCATGCGGTCTATACTAGCGGCTGTTCCTGCCGTGCGCGCAATCCATTGTGGATATGGCGAGCGTTCGCTACCTGCACCTGTTCTCGGGGAAGCCATGATGCTACGATCATTCAGAGTTTTGCTGGTTTCGCTGTCGATCCTGTCGGCCGTTCCGGCTGGTGCGCAAACGAGCTATTCTCTCGACCCGGACATTTCTTGGGATGTGCGCTGTTTTCTACTGGCTAGTCAGCTAGCCAATGATTCCGATCCGCAGGTGAAGGAACGCGCCCGCCGCATCGCGCCATTCTTTTTTGGCCGGTTGACGGCGCGCGCGGATTCTCATGCGGACTTGGTTAAACGCGTCCTGGAAGCTTCGAAGGATATGGCGGGCAAGCGAATTGAGCCTGTCGAGGTCAATTCTTGCGGGGCCTTCGTTGCCGGCGTTACCAAGCACCTTGCCATAGAGACGGACAGGCAGAAAACCGGCGCTGAATAGGCCCTCTCAAGGCTTCTTCGGAATCTCCAGCCCCCTCTGCACCGCCGGCCGCGCGAGGCCGCGTTCCAGCCAGGCGGGGACGTTTCTGAGCTCGTCATACTCAACTAGGCCCCCGGCTTCGTAGAAGCCGATCAGGTTCCGCACCCAGCCCAAGGTGGCGATGTCGGCGATGGTGTAGTCGTCGCCCATCAGCCAGTCGCGGCCTTCGAGACGGGTTTCGAGGACGCCGAGGAGACGCTTGCTCTCGTTGACGTAGCGGTCGCGGGGTCGCTTGTCGTCGTACTCGCGGCCGGCGAATTTGTGGAAGAAGCCGACCTGGCCGAACATCGGGCCGATCGCGGCCATCTGGAACATCACCCACTGGATCGTCTCGTAGCGCCGCGCCGGATCGGCGGGGAGGAAGCGATCCGTCTTCTCGGCGAGGTAGAGGAGGATCGCGCCGGATTCGAACAGGGCCAGCGGCCGGCCGCCCGGGCCGTCGGGGTCTATGATCGCGGGGATCTTGCCATTGGGGTTGAGCGAGAGGAATTCAGGGGTCCAGGTCTCGTTCTCGCCGATGTCGACGAGGTGGGGTTCGTAGGGCAGCCCCGTCTCCTCCAGCATGATCGAGACTTTGACGCCGTTGGGCGTGTTCAGCGAATAAAGCTGGAGGCGCTCGGGGTGCCGGGCGGGCCAGCGGGCGGTGATCGGGAAGTCGGAAAGGTCGGGCATGGGGTCGAACTAGTACCGGCAATCGAGATTGTGAAGGGCAATGGCCTTTCTCCGTCACCCTGAACTTGTTTCAGGGTCCAATTTCGAGCATCGCGGCCCGCGACAAGATGGATGCTGAAACAAGTTCAGCATGACGAAGTGGAGCACCAATGGGTTTTCGTTGCGGTATCGTCGGGCTGCCGAATGTCGGCAAGTCCACCCTGTTCAACGCGCTGACCGAGACGGCGGCGGCGCAGGCGGCCAATTATCCGTTCTGCACGATCGAGCCCAATGTCGGCCGGGTCGCGGTGCCGGACCCGAGGCTCCAGACGATCGCCAGGATCGGCAAATCGGCCAACATCATCGAGACCCAGCTCGAATTCGTCGACATTGCCGGGCTGGTGCGCGGCGCGTCGACCGGCGAAGGGCTCGGCAACCAGTTCCTGGGCAACATCCGCGAGGTCGACGCGATCGTCCACGTGCTGCGCTGCTTCACCGAGGGCGACGTCACCCATGTCGAGAACAAGGTCGATCCGATCGCCGATGCGGAAACGGTCGAGACCGAATTGATGCTCGCCGACCTCGAAAGCCTGGAGAAGCGCGTGCCGGCGGCGGCCAAGAAGGCGGCGCAGGGCGACAAGGAGGCGAAGGTGCAGGCAAGCGTGCTCGGCAAGGCGCTGGCGTTGCTGCGCGACAGCAAGCCCGCGCGGCTGACCGAGCCGGCCGACGAGGAGGAGAAGCGCGCGCTCGATCAGGCGCAGCTGCTGACCGCCAAGCCGGTCCTTTACGTCTGCAACGTCGACGAGGGCGATGCGGCGAGCGGCAACGCGATGAGCGCGCGGGTGTTCGAGCGCGCCGCGGCGGAGGGCGCGAAGGCGGTCGTGATCTCGGCGGCGATCGAGGCCGAGATCGCGATGATGGCGCCCGAAGACCGCGCCGACTTCCTGTCCGACCTGGGTCTTGAGGAAACCGGTCTAGGCCGCATCATCCGCGCCGGCTATGATCTGCTCCACCTCATCACCTTCTTCACCGTCGGCCCCAAGGAAGCACGCGCCTGGACGGTCGAAAAGGGATCGAAGGCCCCCCAGGCGGCGGGCGAAATCCACAGCGATTTCGAACGCGGCTTCATCCGCGCCGAGACCATCGCCTATGACGATTTCGTGGCGTGCGGCGGCGAGAGCGGCGCGCGCGACGCCGGCAAGCTCCGGTCCGAAGGCAAGGACTATGTGACCAAGGACGGCGACGTGATGCTGTTCCGGTTCAACGTGTAAGGCGAAACCGAGCGGAATCACCCCTCGTCATTCCAGCGAAAGCTGGAATCTCCCTACCGTTGATCCCACAAGACAACCGAGATTCCCGCTTTCGCGGGGAATGACGGGAGCAGCATAAATGATCTATCTCGAAGACTTGGAAGTCGGCCGGAAGGCGTCGTTCGGCTCCTATCATGTCACGCGCGAGGAGGTGCTGGCATTCGCGCGCCAATATGACGCGCAGCCCTTCCACCTCTCCGACGAGGCGGCGGCCCAGACGCATTTCGGGCGGATCGCCGCATCCGGCTGGCATACCTGCGCGATGACCATGGCGATGATCGTCGAGAATCTCGGCGCCGAGCCGCAGGCCGGCCTGGGCTCGCCCGGCGTGGACGAGCTCCGCTGGCTTAAGCCGGTCTATCCCGGCGACACTTTGCGCGTCGAGAGCGAGATCGCGGAGGTGACGCCGTCCCGCAGCAAGCCCGACATCGGATCGTTCCGAACCCTGGTCACCGTGTTCAACCAGGACGACGTGGCCGTCCTCACCTTCACCTCGATCGTGCTGATGCGGCGGCGTCCGGCTTAATCGCGGCGGTCGCGGCGATCCTCGCGGCGATCACGGCGCAATTCACGTCGATCCTCGCGGCGGTCCTGTCGGAAATCGCGCCGGTCGCCGCGCCGGTCCTGGCGGAAGTCCCGCCGATCCCGCCGGAAGTCGCGCCATTCGGCCCGGCGCTCGCCGCGCCAGGAGCCGCGCCGGCCTTCCCAATAGCGGCGGTGGCCGTCGTTCCAGCGGTGGCGGCGGCCGCCTCGGTCGTAGACGTAGACGCCGATGCCGGGATAATAATAATTGTCGTACCAGCCATAATAAGACGGCGCGCCATAGCCGTAGCCATAATCGCCATAGCCATATCCACCGAAATAGGGGTCGTAATAGCCGGCGCTGCCGTAGCCGACGGACAGGCCGCCATAGCCGTAGCCGTCGTCATAGGTGCAGGCGCTGAGGCCCAAAGTGGCGGCGGCGGCGAGGACGAGTGTGCGGGGCACGGACATGGGCGACTCTCCCGAATGGATCCTGGGAATGCGGGGAGACTCCGTCCGAAAGGTTGAACGGGGTCTGAACCTTCAACCCGCTGTAAACGCGTCGGCGGCGGCGCAAGTTCCTGGGGCGGAACAATTGCGGCCGCGCTCAGCCGCCTTCGAAGGCGATGAGGCTTCGCACCGGGAAGCCCTGCTCGCGCAGCCGCTCCGCGCCGCCGAGGCCGGGCAGGTCGATGACGAAGCTCGCGCCCAGCACGATCGCCCCCGCCCGGCGCACCAGCCGCGTCGCCGCCTCGGCCGTGCCGCCGGTGGCGATGAGGTCGTCGACCAGCTCGACTCGGGCGCCGGGAGCGCAGGCGTCGATATGCATGGTCAGGCGGTCGGCGCCATATTCGAGCAGATAATCCTCGGCGATGGTCGCGCCGGGCAGCTTGCCGTCCTTGCGGATGAGGAGGAGCCCGACGCCGAGCCGCTGGGCGAGCGCGGCGCCGACGACGAAGCCCCGCGCCTCGATGGCGGCGACGAAATCGGGCTTCTCCTCGATCCGGAAGGCGATGCGCTCGATGGCCGCGGCGAACCCGGCCGCGTCGAGCAGCAAAGTGGAGATGTCGCGAAACTGGACGCCCGGGCGCGGAAAATCCGATATCGTCCGGATCAGCGCCTTGAGGTCGTCGTTACCATTCGGCATCGCGCTTCCTCAAGGCGACGGCTCTTATCCGTCCATCCCCGCTTCGCGGCTGGCGGCGTCGCGCTTGGCCATGTTCTCCGGATCGAGCGGGCCGATGGCGCGCACGTCGCGCTTCGCCGTCGCCCAGATGTTGCGGTAGGACAGATAAGCGAGCCCGGTCGCGATCAGCAGGAAGATCAGAACCGCGATGCCGGTGCGGTGGCGGCTCTCCAGATTGGGCTCGGCGGTCCAGACGAGGAAGGCGGACACGTCCTTCGCCATCTGGTCGACCGTGGCGTTGGTTCCGTCGGCATAGGTCACCTGGCCGTCCGCGACGATCGGCGGCGGCATCGCGATGTTGAGGTTCGCGAAATAGGGATTGTAATGGAGCCCCTGCCCCGGGCGGTTCTCCGCCGGCAGGTTGGCGGGCGGGTTCTGATAGCCGGTGAGCAGCGAATAGATATATTCGGCGCCGCCGTTGCGCGCCTTGGTGATCAGCGAGAGATCGGGCGGGAAGGCGTTGTTGTTGGCGGCGCGGCCGGCGACTTCGTTGGCATAAGGATGCGGGAAGCGATCGGCGGGGATCGCCTTGCGGGTGGCGGCCTCCCCGGTATTGGGATCGATGCTCGGCACCTCGATCACCCATTGGTCGGCGATCGCCTTCACCTCGGCCTCGTTATAGCCGATCTGCTCGAGGTTGCGGAACGCGACCAAGTTGAGGCCGTGGCAGGCCGCGCAGACCTCCTTGTAGACTTGGAAGCCGCGCTGCAGCTGCTGGCGGTCGAAGGTGCCGAACGGACCTTCGCTCGCGAAAGCCACGTCCTTCGCCTCGCGGTGGAATTCATGTTCCACGGTCGGCTGGGGAGGCTCCTGGATGAACGCGCTCGCGCCGGTGATCAAAGAGACCAGCAGGACGAGGATGAAGCCGGCTCCGACCAGGGCGCCAATCAAACGGATCATGACCTGTCTTACCCCTTACTCAGCAGGCGCGGGCTGGACGCCCAGTGGCGCGGCTTCCGCTTTCTCGCCGTGCAGCACGCTTTCCGTGATCGAATTGGGCAGCGGCAGCGTCTTCTCCAGGCTGGAGACGAGCGGCAATATGATGAGGAAATGCGCGAAATAATAGATGGTCGCGAGCTGGCTCAGCATCACGTACGGCTCTTCGGCGGGAAGGCCGCCGCACCAGCCCAGGATCAGCACGTCGATGACGAGCAGCCAGAAGAACTGCTTGAAGCGCGGCCGGTAGCTGCCCGAGCGCACCGGCGACCGGTCGAGCCAGGGCAGGAAGAACAAGAGCAGGATCGACGCGAACATCGCGATCACGCCCCACAATTTCGCCGGCAGGATGAAGTCGACGGTGAAGGCGCGCAGGATCGCGTAGAAGGGCCAGAAATACCATTCGGGCACGATATGCGCCGGCGTCGAGAGCGGGTTGGCCGGGATGTAATTGTCGGCATGGCCGAGGAAATTCGGCGCGAAGAACATGAGCAATGCAAGCGCGATCAGGAAGATGCCGAGCCCGAAGCCGTCCTTGGCGGTATAATAAGGATGGAAGGGCACCGTGTCCTGCGGGGTCTTGACGTCGACGCCCGTCGGATTGCCCGATCCCGGAATGTGCAGCGCCCAGATGTGGAGGATGATGACTCCCGCGATCACGAACGGCAGCAGGTAGTGGAGCGAGAAGAAGCGATTGAGCGCCGCCTGGTCGGGCGCGAAGCCGCCGAGCAGCCATTGCTGGATGGGCTCCCCGACCAAAGGAATCGCCGCGAACAGCCCGGTGATAACCTGCGCGCCCCAGAAGCTCATCTGCCCCCAGGGAAGGACATAGCCCATGAACGCCGTCGCCATCATCAGCAGGAAGATGACCAGGCCGAGCAGCCACACCATCTCGCGCGGCGCCTTGTACGAGCCGTAATAGAGGCCGCGGAAGATATGGATGTAGGTGACGATGAAGAAGAAGCTCGCCCCATTGGCGTGGGCGTAGCGCAGCAGCCAGCCGGAATTGACGTTGCGCATGATATGCTCGACCGACTCGAACGCGCCCGCGGCGGTCGGCGCATAATGCATCGCCAGGATGATGCCGGTGACGATCTGGATAGTAAGCGCGACGCCCGCGAGGACCCCGAAATTCCAGAAATGGTTCAAGTTGCGCGGCACCGGATAGCCGCCGCCGACCGAATTCCAGACCAGGCGCGGGAGCGGCAGCCGCTCGTCCATCCACCGCATGAAGCCGTTTTTCGGCCGATATTCTTCCGCCCAGGGAAAGCTCATCTCAATCTACCTCAGCCGATCTGGACCAATGTGTCGGACGCGAACGCATATTCCGGCACCAGCAGGTTCGTGGGCGCCGGGCCTTTGCGGATGCGCGCGGCGGTGTCGTAATGCGAGCCGTGGCAGGGACAGAAATAGCCGCCATATTCGCCTTTGTTCTCGCCCTCGGCCGCGCCCAGCGGAACGCAGCCGAGATGGGTGCAGACGCCCATCGTGATCAGCCACTGATTCTTGCCTTCCTTGGTGCGCTCGGCGAGCGTCTGCGGATCGCGCAGCTCGCCGATCGGCACGGCATTGGCGGCCTGGATCTCCTGCGGCGTCAGGTGCCGCACGAACAAGGGCTGCTTGCGGAAGATGGTCTTGATCGCCTGGCCCGGCTCGATCGCGGAGACGTCGACCTCGATCGAGGACAAAGCCAGCACATCCGCCGACGGATTCATCTGCGTGATAAGCGGGTAGAGCGTCGCCACCCCGCCCACGCCAGCGAAGCTCACCGCGGCGATGTTGATGAAATCGCGGCGGCGGACGCCTCCTTCTTCAGGAGTCCCCGCTTCCGCACCCGTATCATCGGCATGTCGAACCGTCGCCATTTCAACCCTTCAGCGATTCAAATCGGATGTGCCAAAAGTCGCCATGGGCGGATTGCCGCGGCGACTCGTGTACACGCCGCGTCAGGCAACCCCCATTTGCGGCTTCGGGGCCTGATAGCCGCGCGGGACGCGCTTTGCCAACAGCGATTTTGACCCGGACGCGCCAAGCGCTATCGAGAACCCATGCGGATCGCGCTTTATCAGCCGGACCAGGCGGGCAATGTCGGCACCATATTGCGGCTGGCGGCCTGCCTCGGCGTGCCGGTCGACATCGTCGAGCCCTGCGGCTTCCCCTGGGGGGACCGCGCGCTCAAGAGGGCCGGCATGGATTATGCGGAGATCGCCAACGTGACCCGGCATGAAAGCTGGGATGCGTTCGAGGCCCAGGCGACAGGCCGCGTCGTCCTGCTCACGACCAAAGGCGATGTGCCGTTGCCGGAGGCACGCTTCCGGCCGGACGACATCCTCCTCCTGGGCTCCGAGAGCGCCGGCGCGCCGCCTGAGGTCCATGAACGCGCCGCACTCCGCATCCGCCTTCCCCAAGTGCCGGGCACCCGCTCCCTCAACCTCGCCGTCGCCGCCGGCATCGCGTTGGGCGAAGCGCTGAGGCAGACGGAGGGGTGGCCGAAGCCCTGAGTTCGGTGGGCGGCGACGGGCGCTCCGGCACCGCGGAGGTCGTTATTTGCGTGACCCAATTCCGGAACCTCCGCCCGCACAGACGGCAGGCACCCAGGCGCCCACCCGTTCATTCCATCGACTCCCCGGCGGCACGCCTCGCCTGACGCCGAGGGCGCGGAGTCGCTTGTCGAGCAGCGTGATCGCGTCGTCGAAGCTCATCCGCTTCTGATGGCCGTGGCGCCACTCCCGCGGGGCGGGCCGGCCGCCGCGCCGGTCCCACCCGGCGAGCAGCTTCATCACGCGCTCGAACTCGTTCGCCGCCTCGCCGGAGAGCAAGGCGGTCGGCTCGGCCTCCTCGATCGCCTCGCGGAGCCGCTGCTGCGCCCCCAGCCGCTGCCGCACCGCTTCCCCCTCCAGCCGGACATAGCCCTGCTCCAGCGCCTCCTGGAATTCCCCGGCGAAGACCGTATCCTTGCGGCGATAGGCGTAAACGGTCCGCTCGCAGACCCCCGGCTTCCGCGGCGGCGGCGGTGGCGTCGCAGCTCCAGGCAAAATGGGCGAGGAACACCTGCTGGCGCTTCTCGTCGAACCACACATGCCGCATCTTCCGCCGCTGCAACACGCGGCGGTTGTTCGACACGATCCGCGTCTCCGGCGCTTCGTCGGGTCCCGCCGGCCGCCGCCGCTCCGCCTGGGCCGAAACCGCGTGCGCCTCGTCCGACCCGGCGCGAAACGCCGGATCGCCCCGCGCCACGCGATAGAAGCTGTTCAGCGCATAACCGCCCGCCGCGGCCGCCTCCTGGCGCAGCGAGCCGGGGCGTAGAGCCGCCAGGAAAGCCGCCTTTGCCGCCGCCCCGATCGGCGCCTTCCACCGCCGCGAATCACCCTCCCCGCTCATCCGGGAGTTTAGAACATAAAAAGAACGAGTAGGAAAATAGTCCGGCCCTATTCCTCGAAACATGTAAGCGACTGTTCCCCGGCGAAAGCCGGGGTCCAGCCCAGCCGAGATCGCGCGCGATAGCGCGCATTCGACGCTTCGCGTCAAATCTGGACCCCGACGAGAAAGGCCGGTCGGCATCGACCACGAAGAGGACGAGCTGATCGAGATCGTTCGTGCCGCTGCTCGCCAGCTGCATCGCCCTTGACAGCCAGCCGCGAAGCGGCCCTTTTTGTTCGCTCAACGACTGGCGACGGGCCGTACTCAGGTGCCGTTCGCGGTTTGCTCGATCTGGCCCTCCGCCCAGGAGCGGAATGCCGAAATGAGGCGGCCGAGATCGCGCGGGCCACCCCAACCTTTGAACTTCGAGCCGTCGACCCGGCAAACAAGCCAAGGGACGTCGCCGTCTCCGCCCTGAACAGGCTCTTCCGCGTCAGGCACCCCTTGGTAAATTGGCGTGAAGTTTAGGCCTTCCAATGCGGTGCCATCCAGATCGATGGTCAGACCCCATCCGGGGTTGTCGAGCGTGTCGATCGTGACACCGAACTGGTGCTCCCAGTCCTCATCGCACTGCGCGAGATACCATTGCATCAACCAAAGTAGGTCATCTGGCGCGTTCATTCCGCTACAGTAGCGACCAGCCTCGAACATCCGCAATGAATTGCTGATTCAGTCGCTCATTGCCGGGAACCAGCAGGCACCCGACTCACCCCTAATGGATAGCAGACGGGAACGGTAAGAAGGAGCCGCGCCAGCCAGGGCATCGTTGTTTCGTGCGCCGCGTCCAAGTGGCGAAGAAGGTTTGGTACAGCCCTGCATCGTTCGCACGATAGACCGGAATGAAAGCCTCGACGAGTTTCACCGCGAAGCGCCAATCCTGGTCAGCCGATGGAGATACGGCTCCGAATCGTGCGGCCAGGTAGGCTGCGCCTCCCAGCCCCTGGGTGTGAGCCCATTCGTCCAATCCTCCCAGCTTCTCGTCGGCCTCGCCGGGATTAGAGCGATCCAGCAGCATCTGGGTAATGAACTCGGCGGAGCTCTCGGTCGCATCGCACTGGATGCTGCTCGTGATGCCCGCGGCAGCCGCTGACAGACAACCTTCGAGCGAGCTAGCAGCGATGACGATCAGCAGGGTACGACACTTCATGACGGGATGCTGCCATTGGCAGAGAATGTCCGCAATGGGCCCTTGCGGATTGCGCAATCCACGGGCGCGGGCCGCCGCGCGGCTTGCAAGCCGCGCCACACCACGGCATCGGGTCGCGCGGGAGTCACGGATGATCGAGCTGGACGAAGAACAACAAAGCGCTCGGGACTGGTTCGAGTCCTTGCGCGACCGCATCTGCGCGGAATTCGAGGCGGTCGAGCGGGAAGCCGAAAGCGGGGCCGCGTTCGACTATATCGAATGGGACCGCACCGACCCGGACGGAACCCCCGGCGGGGGCGGCGTTCGCGGGGTGATGAAGGGCGAGGTGTTCGAGAAAGTGGGGGTCAACGTCTCCACTGTCGGCGGCAGCTTCAGCCCCGAATTCGCCGCCACCATCCATGGCGCGGGCGAGGATCCGAGCTTCTTCGCGACCGGCATCAGCCTGGTCGCGCACATGGCCAATCCGCACGTCCCCGCCGTCCACATGAACATGCGCTTCCTGTGCACGACCAGACGCTGGTTCGGCGGCGGCGCCGACCTCAATCCGCCTATCCCCTATGAGGAGGATACGGCCGATTTCCACGCCCGCCTCCGCGCCGCCTGCGCCGCCCACGACCCGACTTATTATCCGCGCTTCTCCCAATGGGCGGAGGAGTATTTCTTCCTGCCCCATCGCGGCGTCCAGCGCGGCGTCGGCGGCATCTTCTACGACCATCTCGAAGAGCATTTCGACGGCAATTTCGCCTTCACCCGCGATGTCGGCGAGGCCTTCCTCGACGTCTTCCCCCGGCTGGTGCGCCGCCGCATGGACACGCCTTTCACCGACGGCGACAAGGCGCGGCAGCTCGAATATCGCGGGCGCTATGCCGAGTTCAACCTGCTCTACGACCGCGGCACATTGTTCGGCCTCAGGACCGGCGGCAATGTCGACGCCATCCTGATGAGCCTGCCGCCGATGGCGACATGGGCCTGATCGAGATTCCCGATGGCCATGTCGGCGCGGTGGTCACCTGTCTCGAAATGACCGAGCGGCCGCGGCCGCGGCCCCTGCCCGCCTCGCCGCTGCGGCTGAAAGCCTGGCCGGACATCGCGCCGGCCCAATATCGCCTGCTGTTCGAGCGGGTCGGCGGGCGCTGGCTCTGGGTCTCGCGGCTGGCGATGGACGATTCGGCGCTGGCCGCCGCTTTGGGCGAGGTCCACGCGGTGGTCGACCGCGCGGGCGTGGAGGTCGGGCTGGTCGAGCTTTCCTTCCGCGAGGAGGGCGAGTGTTTGATCGCCTTCCTCGGGCTGGTGCCGGAGCTGGCCGGCAAGGGCCATGGCGGCTGGCTGTTCGCGCGGACGCTGATGCTGGCGTGGCGCGAAGGCATCGCGCGCGTCCGGGTCAATACCTGCACGCTCGATCACCCGGCGGCGCTGCCCGCTTATCTCAAGGCCGGTTTCAAGGCCTGGCGGCGCGCCTTCGAGAGCTTTCCCGATCCGCGGGCCATCGGCCTGCTTCCAGCCGACGTCGCGCCTCAGATCCCGTTGCTGGGCGCCCCGGAGGCGAGCCGGCGGTAGAGCGAGGCGAGCAGCACGATGAGGACGGTGTTGAAGATCGTCCCGACGGCGGCATCGAGGATGAGCAGCAGCAAAGCGCCGATTCCGCCGCCGCCGGCCGCCTTGTCGAACAGGAGGAAGATCGAGCCGAAGACCGTGGTCAGCGCCAGGCTGACGATGAAGAAGGTGAGGACGACGATCAGGATCAGGCCGACCAGGGCCCAGCCATGTCCTTTCGTGACCGCGAAGCTGCGGCGGATGACGGCGATCGGCCCGCGGCGGCCCTCGGCGACGATCACCGGTCCGGTGAGCGCGACCCGGCCCATCACGTAGAGGCCCGGCACGATGAAGGCGAACAGGCCGGCCATCACGATCAGGCCCGACACCAGGGACACGAGGAAATAGAGCGGCACCAGCAGCAGCGCCGCCTTCAGCGCCGCGCCGACCGTCGGCCGGTCGTCGTCGAGCGCGAGGATCAGCAGAGCGAGGTTGCCGACGAAGCCGACGATGTTGACGACGAGCAGCAAAGGCCAATTCTCGTTGATGTGCGCCACCAGCATCGCCAGGGTCGGCCCCTCGCCGCCGCCGGCCGGCTGGGGCGCGAAATAGCCGGTGAGGACCGAAGGCAGGAACAGGAACACGCCGGCGACGGCGAGCAGCAGCGACGCATTGGCGCGCAGCAGCCTCGCCGCATCGTCCCAGACCGCGCTGTACGAAAATTTCATGTGCCGGAGCCCCTTTTCCTCCGCCGCCTTTGCCCGCGCGTGGACGGAGTTTCAAGCAAGGCTTGAAAGCCGGACCGATCTGTGGCCGAAGCCCGGCCATGGCGACGGCGGACCTGGAATGGCGGATCACGCCCGGCCTCACCCCTTATCCGGGCGCGCTGGCCGAGATGGAGGCGCGGGCGGCTGCGATCCGGGACGGCGGCGCGCGCGAGCTGGTCTGGCTGCTCGAGCATCCGCCGCTCTACACCGCCGGCACCAGCGCCGACCCGGCCGAATTGTTCAACCCCGAGGGCTTTCCCGTCTTCGACGCCGGGCGCGGCGGCCGCTACACCTATCACGGCCCCGGCCAGCGGGTCGGCTATCTGATGCTGGACCTCGACCGGCGGGGGCGCGACGTGCGCAATTTCGTCCACGCGCTGGAGGGCTGGCTGATCGGCGCGCTGGCCGGGCTCGGCGTCGAGGCGTTCCGCGCGCCGGGGCGGATCGGCATCTGGGTGGCCCATAAGGGGACCGAGGCGAAGATCGGCGCGATCGGCGTGCGGGTGCGCCGCTGGGTCACGCTGCACGGTTTCTCGATCAATGTGGCTCCGGAACTTTCCCACTTCTCAGGGATAGTGCCATGCGGTATTGCGGAGTTTCCAGTGACCAGCCTCGACGAGATGGGGGTGTCCAACGGGCAGAAACGTTTCGATCTGGCACTGAAACAGGGGCTCGACCATTTTCTATTCTCTCTCGGGGGGAGAATATAGAAGGCTTGAGAGCCTTCCTCTTTCCGTCTATTGTGCAAACCGGTTTGGCAAAAAAGGGGGGCCACCCCACCCAAGCCATCAATCTAGGGAGTTTCTAAATGCGTGACCTTCTCAAGACCGTCCTGACCTCGTCGCTGGTTGCCGGCGCGGCCCTCCTCGTCGTCGCCTGCGACAGCGGCGCCGACACCGAAGTCAACAACATGGCGGTCGACATGACCACCACCGATCCGATGATGGATGGCACCACCAACGACGTCACCGCCGTCGACGGCGCCATGGGCACCGACGCCAACATGGCGATGGACGCCAACATGACGATGGATGCCAACATGACCGACGCCAACATGGGCGCCGACATGAACATGGGCACCGACGCCAACATGACCAACGGAATGTAATTCCGACCCGTCATTCTGGTTTGGAAAGGCCGTCCGGAACCCCCGGGCGGCCTTTTCTTTTGGCGTCGTGTCCCGGCCCACCGCCGAGCCGTGCCGCGAAGGCGACAGAAAACAAACCATATTCTGGATTGCCCCGGGCGCCCCGTTAAGCATAGGGACAGGGGGAGCGGCCAACATGGCCGCCGGCTGGAGGGGTTTGGATGCGCGTGAAATTGGCTGGAAACTGGGGTCGGGCCGCATGGACGGCGGCCGCCGCGATCGCCCTGTCGGTCTCGCAGGCGGCGCCGGCGCAGATGTTCATCACCGATCCCGGCTTCGCCAAGGGGCCGGTCGAAGGCAGCGATCCGCTGGTCGGAATCCCGGTTCCGGGCGCCACCGCCGCCGAATATCGCGCCCACCTGCTGTGGAACCTGCGGGCCGGGCTGAACGTCGCCGCGCTCCAGTGCCAATTCTCGCCCTATCTGCGCGCGGTCGACAATTATAACGGCATATTGGCGCACCATTCGAAAGAGCTGGCCGACGCCTATTCGACGATGAACGCCTATTTCAAGCGCGTCCACGGCAAGGAAGGCCAGAAGCGCTTCGACGATTATACGACCTCCACCTACAATAATTTCTCGACGCTGCAGGCCCAGTTCGGCTTCTGCCAGGTCGCGAGCGACATCGCCAAGGCGGCGCTGACCCAGCCCAAGGGCCAGTTCTACGTGACCGCGCAGCAGCGGATGCGCGAGTTGAGGAGCAGCCTGGTCCCGACCCACGACCGCATCGCCGTCTACAATCCCCAGCTGATCCGGATGCCCGTCCTTCCCCCGCTGGACGAGGATTGCTGGCGGCGCGACCGGCTTCGGGAAAGCTGCATGACGGCGGTCGCGGGGCGCTAAAAGCCGGCAGCGACCTTAGGGCAATCCCAGCAGCTTGTGCGCCTGGAGGCTGAGCTTCCAGCGCGGATCGCGCATCGCCAGGTCGATCGCGGCGGCTTTCGCGCCTTCCGCGTCGGCGCAATCCATCGGCTGGACCAGATGATGGTCGAACGCCCAGGTCGCGAGCTCGCCGGGATCGATCTCGGGTTGCGGCCAGACCAGCTTCAATTCGTCGCCCGAGCGTTGGACGATATTCGTGCTCCCCTTCGGGCTGACGCAGATCCAGTCGATCCCCGGCGGCGCGGCAAGCGTGCCGTTGGTCTCCACCGCGATCTCGAAGCCATGGCCGTGCAAGGCGTCGATCAGGGGCGCGTCGAGCTGGAGCAGCGGCTCGCCGCCGGTGATCACGACCAGGCGGCGCCCTTCCCCGCCCCACAAGGCCGAGACCTTGCCGGCCAGCGCGGCGGCGTCGTAGCGACCGCCATTCTCGCCATCCAGGCCGACGAAATCGGTATCGCAGAAGCTGCATTGCGCCGTCGCCCGGTCCTGCTCCCGCCCGGTCCACAGATTGCAGCCGGCGAAACGCAGGAAGACGGCGCGGCGCCCCGCCTGCATCCCCTCGCCCTGGAGGGTCAGGAAGATTTCCTTGACCGCGTAGCTCACGGACGCACCGCATAATGCGTCGGGTCGGGAAGGCCGGCTTCGGCGAACCCCTTGGCCCTGAGGCGGCAGGCGTCGCACAGGCCGCAATGCTCGCCCGCCGCGGTCGGATCGTAGCAGGACCAGCTGAGGCCGGCGTCGAGGCCGAGCCGCGCCGCCTCGGCGGCGATGTCGGCCTTGCTCATGTGGAGCAGCGGCGTCAGAACCGAAAAGCCATCGCCCTCCACCCCCGCCCGGGTGGCGAGGTTGGCGAGCCGCTCGAAGGCGGCGACGAAATCGGGACGGCAATCGGGATAGCCCGAATAATCGAGCGCGTTGACGCCGATGAACAAGGCGCGGGCGCCCGCCGCCTCGGCCCAGCCGAGCGCGAGCGACAGGAAGATGGTGTTGCGCGCCGGCACGTAGGTGACGGGGATCACGCCCTCCTCGGCCCCGGCCTTGGGCACGTCGATGTCGGCGGTGAGCGCCGAGCCGCCGAAGCCGGTGAGATCGAGCGGCAGCACGATGTGCCGCTCCGCGCCCAGCCGCGCGGCGATCCGCCCCGCCGCCTCGATCTCTATGCGGTGGCGCTGGTTATAGTCGATCGTGAGCGCGAGCAGTCCGAATCCCTGCTCCCGCGCGATCGCGGCGGAGACCATCGAGTCGAGCCCGCCCGAGAGCAGGACGATGGCGAGAGGAGGGCTGCGGGTCATGGAAGGCGGCCCTCTAGGCCGCGGCGCGGGCGCGCGCAAGGCGCCCAAAGAAACGGGCCGCCCGGTGCGGACGGCCCAGTTGAGGCCGTGAAGCCTGCTAGGGAGGAAAGCGTGCCCAACTCGGCACGATGTCCTTATACCCGGTCCATGGTAAACAGAGGGTTAACGGCGGCCGCTGACACGATTTCCCTGGCAGGCGCCGGTCCGCCGCGCCTCGAGCCGGTAGGCGAAGGGCGCGTTGCCCGAGATTCCCTGGGTGTCGATCTGAACGAGGCGCGGCGTTTCCACCCGTAGCGTCGTGCGGCCGAAGCCGTTCGCCGGGCAGGTATAATGGACCGTGGCGCCGGCGGCGTCGTTGGCGATGACCAGCCGCGAGCAAGGCGAATTGCGATGCTGGACCTGCATCAGCACCGCGGGGTCGGCGACGCAGATCGAAGCCGGCGCCGAGCGATCGTCGTCGAGGTCGCGCAATTGCCACAGGCCCGGCTCCAGCCCGGCGAGCGCGCTGAGGCGGCCCTGCGTCAAGGCAGGCGCCGTCATCGATGCGGCCGCGCCGAGGACGATCAACGCCCGGCACAATGCGCCGTTCAACCTAGTCATCGCGGCACTCCAAACCAGCAGGCATCCCCACGCCCGCGCCCGATCGCGGCTGGCCCACCGTGCCACGAACCCCCTTTGTAGCAGATTTGCTCGCTCAAATCGACGGACTCGACACCCGGCGCGTCTAAGCTTCCAGGTCGCTGATCGAGATCGGGAAAACCCGCGAGCAGAACTCGCAGTCGACGCTGATGAAGCCGTCCTGGTCGACCATGTCGCTCCGCTCCTCTTCTCCGAATCGGGAGATGACGCCGCGTATATGTTCGAAATTGCAGCGGCAGCCCTTTTCCAGCGGAATCCCCGCCAGCACCCTGATCTCCTCCTCTTCGTGGAAGAGCCGCCAGAGCAGGGTCTCGAACGGCAGGTTCGGATCGACCAGCTCGCCCGCCTTGATCGTCTCGGACAATGCCCGGACATGCTCCCATTCGGGATGGTCGAGACGAGTATGGAGCCGGTCGCGCCCCTCCTCTCCTTCGGGGAGATGCTGGACGAGGATGCCGCCGGCGACGTGGCCGGTATCGTCGACCGCCAGTCGGACCAGGCTCGGTATCTGCTCCGACTGGCTGAAGAAGCTCTGCGCCGCCTCGGCCAGCGATTCGCCTTCGAGGGGCACGATGCCCTGATAGCGTTCCCCGCTCGCCGCCTGATCGAAAGTGATGGCGAGATAGCCCTTGCCGAACAAGGCGAACAGCGACGGCAGGCTGTGCATTTCGGCGAGCCGCTCTTTGTCGAACCGGACATAGCCGCGCAGCTCGCCGCCTTTATAGTCGCAGACGAGCAGGTCGATGATCCCCGCCTCGGTCTGCGCCTGGAGCGTGAGCTGGCCGCCGGCATCCTTGAGCATCGCCCCCAGCAGGGCGGTGAGCGTCAGCGCCTCGGAGAGGATGCGCGCGATCGGCGCCGGATAGGCGTGGGCGGAGAGGACCTCGTCGAGCACCGCGCCGAGCCGCACCAGCCGGCCGCGGGCGTGGCGGGCGGGAAGGGTGAAGCCCACCGCCTCGTCGAGATGGGCGGTCAGCGTCGCGGTGGATTGGTCGGAGGTCATGATGCCGATGTAGGGAGCGCAGCCGGCATGTCGAGTATCCGCGCTCGGATCGATCCCCTTACCGTTCGGGCTGCGCTTGTCGAAGCGCTGCTTTTCCACCAGCCCGGGGCGCTGGCCACCGGCACGAAACCGCACTCGCTCATCCTGAGGAGCCGCTGAGCTTGGCGAAGTCCCTCCTCAGGATGAGCGGAGACGATTCGGATTTCGCGCTCTAATGTTCAGGCAGCCGCCTTGGGCGCCTCGTAGCGGCGCGCCGCCTCGGACAGGCGCTCGACGAACTCGGTCACATGCGCCTCCTCGATAATGAGCGGTGGCAGCACACGCAGCACATTGTCTCCTGCGGCGACGGCGAGGAGGCCGTGTTCGCGCAGGTAGCTGACGAAGGCACGGCTGTCGGTCTTCATCTTGACCCCCAGCATCAGGCCGAGACCGCGCACGCTCTCGAACAGATGGTCGTGATTGGGGATCATCTGCTCCAGCGCGCCGCGCAGCCGCTCGCCCATCCGGGTCACGCGCTCCAGGAATTCATCGTTGGCGACGATGTCGAACACCGCCTGCCCCGCCGCACAAGCGAGCGGGTTGCCGCCATAAGTGGAGCCGTGGGTGCCGATCACCATCCCCGACGCCGCTTTCTCGGTGGCGAGGCAGGCGCCCATCGGGAAACCGCCGCCAATGCCCTTGGCCGAGGCGAGGATGTCGGGCTCCACGCCATAATGCTCATAGGCGTAGAGCTTGCCCGTGCGGGCGACGCCGCACTGGACCTCGTCGAACACCAGCATCAGGTCGTTCGCGTCGCATATCTCGCGCAGGCCCTTGATGAACTCCTGGCTGGCCGGGCGGATGCCGCCCTCGCCCTGGATCGGCTCGACCAGGAAGCCGGCGCTATGATCGTCGACGGCGGCGCGGGCCGCTTCGAGATTGTCGAACTCGACGACGGTGAACCCGGGCAGCAAGGGCGCGAAGCCGTCGCGCAATTTCTCTTGGTTCGTGGCGCTGATCGTCGCCATCGTGCGGCCGTGGAAGGCGTTGGAGAAGGTGATGAGAGTGTGCTTCTCGGGCTGACCCTTGGCATGATGGTAGCGGCGCGCGGTCTTGATCGCGCACTCCACCGCCTCGGCGCCCGAATTGGTGAAGAAGACGGTGTCGGCGAAGGTCAGGTCGACGAGGCGCTGGGCGAAGGCCTCGCCCTGCGGGCTGCCATAGAGATTGGAGACGTGGATCAATGTCGCCGCCTGCTCCTGGATCGCCTTGGTCAGATGCGGGTGACCGTGGCCGAGCAAATTGACCGCGATGCCGCTCGCGAAATCCAGATATTTCTCGCCCTGCTCGCCATAGAGATAGACGCCCTCCCCCTTTACCGGCCGCACCGGCGAGCGGGGATAAACGGGCATGAGCGGCGTGATCGGCATGGGGGGCTCCTGAAAGGCGGCGGTAGCGGGAAAGGCGGCCCCGAAAGGCCGTCCCTTCGCCGTCCAATAGGAGAGAAGCGACTCGCCGGTCAACTTGACCGACGCCCCTAATTCTTGAGCTTCCAGCCCGAGCGGAGCAGCCAATAGCACAAGGCGCCGAGCGCGACGTTGATCGCCAGCAGCAGGACGGCGCCGAACACGACGGGGGAGTCGGCGATGCCGAGGAAACCGTAGCGGAAGCCCGAGATGATGTAGAAGAAGGGGTTGGCGTGGCTCACCGCCTGGAAGACGGGCGAGAGGCTCTCGATCGAGTAGAAGGTGCCCGAGAGCAGCGACAAGGGCGCGACCACGAAGTTGGTCACCGCCGCGGCGTGATCGAACTTCTCCGCCCAGATCGATGTGATGAGGCCGAGGAAGGCGAGCATCGCGCTCCCCATCAGTCCGAACCAGACGACCGCGCCGATATGGCTCGGCACGACATCGACCCCCGGGTAGAAGAGCATGATCAGCCACACCGCGCCGCCGACCAGCAAGGCGCGGGTCACGGACGCGCCGACCAGCCCGGCGATCAGCTCGCCCGTCGACAGCGGCGGCATCAGATAATCGACGATATTGCCCTGGATCTTGCCGACCAGCAAAGAGAAGCTGGCATTGGCGAAGGCGTTCTGGATCATGCCCATGACGATGAGGCCGGGCGCCAGGAAATCGGCGAACGGCACCCCCATCACCTCGCGCCCGGCGCGGCCCAGGGCGACGGTGAAGATGACGAGGAACAGCAAGGTGGTGATGGCCGGCGCCCAGATCGTCTGCAGCTGCACCTTGAAGAAGCGCCTTACCTCTTTCAGGTAGAGCGTCTTGAGCCCGCCCCAGTTGACGCCCCTGATGACGGCGGTGCCGGGCTCGGCGCGCATCCAGTTCGAGGGCCGGTCGTTCATCGCGCCGTCGCTAGAGCCGGACGGCGAAGGGAGCAAGCGGCGTTTGCGATGGAGGCGGGGGTGTGGATGGAATTGAGGTTAGTGTTTCCCGGAACTGGCGCGGCCAAACGCGGTGCCGGGCGGAGGGAAGCGGGGGCGGAGCAGCGGATCGGCGAGCATCGGCTTCTCCCGAGCGGAACGCGGCGCATGGTAGCATCGGCTCCGCCCGATGGCGAGCGGCGGGAATTGAGGTTAGTGGCTCCGGAATTGTGAGGGGCGGGAATTAAGTATAGTGTCCCCGGAATTATAGTGTCCCCGGAATTACTGTTCCCGGAATTACTCGGAATTACTAGATGGATCAGCCGTAACCGACGAAATCTGTATGCTCTATCACGGTACCCGGTGGGAGAGTCAGGAACACGTTGAACGTTTGCCCCCCTGAGCCATCCGGGTCATATCTCACCCAGCCTGAATCCGGATCGTAAATGACGCGGTCATTTGCATCCTGTGCCTCTGTGCCGATCACGAACGACTCAGGGTCAAGAGCCCCCTCCTCTATCTGGGTGAAAACTGCGCGATCCAGGAATACCGCGTCGTCCGTGGATGAGAAATCCACGATGCGATCGGCGAAGGAACTGAGTTCTTCAAAATAGAAGCCGTCATTTCCGACACCCCCGAAGAGTCTGTCATTTGCTCCTCCCCCATAAAGGCTATCGTCACCGGCCCCGCCGATCAGGGCGTCGCGCCCCAATTCCCCTTTTATGACGTTATTCGCATCGTTGCCGACGATTCGGTTATTGAAGCCATTTCCGGTTCCGTCGATAGCGTCGGAGCGGATCAGGACCATGTTCTCAACGAATTCGCCGAAAGCAGACCCGGCCAGCGTGTAGCTGACCGTTGTGCGAACCGTGTCGATGTCCGATCCATCTTCCTCGATGGTGTCGCCGGGATTATCCACGAAATAGGTATCGCTGCCCCAGCCGCCGCTCATGAAGTCGGCGCCTTCGCCGCCGTTGAGGACGTTGGCGACGCGGTCGGCATTGTCCTGGTCGGCGATGATGCGGTTGTCGAGGTCGTTGCCCCGGCCGCTTTCCGCCGTGCCGGTCAGCCTCAGATTCTCGATCCCGCGCTGCAGCCGGAAGGAGACCGAGGAATTCACCGAGTCGATGCCCTCGCCGGCGAACTCGCGGATGCGGTCGAGCTCGCTGTCGACGAAATAGACGTCGCCTCCGGCGCGGCCGACCATCAGGTCGAACCCGCTGCCGCCATTCAGCCGGTCGTCTCCCGCCCTCCCGCGAAGCAGGTCGTCGCCGCCGAGCCCGCGCAGTTCGTCGTCGAGAATCGTGCCGAGCAATGTGTCGTTGCCGGATGTGCCGTCGATCATAGCCATGGCCGGAACCTTTCCAATTGCGTGTGGCACAAGAGCACGACTTCGAAGATTTTCAAAGGCCCGCCCCCTTGCGACCGTGTCGCTCCACAATTCCGGGGACACGCAATTCCGGGGGCATGATCCCTTTCGATGCCGCGCCGGCTCCCTCGGTCGGCGGCTCCGGAGACTCTCACTCCAGCCCCAGAAGCCGTAGCCCTATTGGCTGACCCCGGGGCCGCCCGTGTACGCCCTTGACGGGGCGATGAAGAGCGTCAGCCGCGGTCGCGAGGCGCGAAGGGCGTGCCCGCGAGGATTTTCCTACACGCGCGCTTCGTGCCACCATGATCGCGGCGGCGAGTCGGGCCGCCTTGGCTCCTTGAAAGTATAGAGAAGTTGCCACGGCTTCGCCCGGTGGACGCCTCACCTCGCTTTTCCGCGCCGAGGGCCGAAAAAAGCCGCCTCACCCCAGGAACTTCGTGAACTTCGCCGAGCCCGCGCCCCCGCCGACGTGACTTATCGAAATAACACAGCATAAGCTCTTGCGCTTCGCCCCGTATGTGCCCCATCTTCGCCAAGAGAGGCGGAGAAAGGGGAATCCGATGGCGACCGAGACCAAGCTGAAGCTGGAAGCGCCCGACGCGCTCGCGACCGTGCAGCCGCAGGAGGCCGCCGGGCTGGTGCCGCTCAAGGAGGAGGAGCGGACCGCGCTGGAGCTGAAGGTCGATTCCTTCGTCGACGACCTGGTCGCGACCGACGCCAACAGCCCCGAATTCGGCAAGAAGATCGACCAGCTGACCTCGATGGGCCGCAAGGAGATCGCCGAGGCCGCCGGCCATTCCAACCGCTTCCTTGACCGGCCGGTCAAGGCGATCGACAGCGACACCGGCATCGGCGCCGATCTGACCCAGCTCCGCAAGACGGTCGAGGAACTCGATCCGGGCCGCCAGGGCAAGCTCACCGGGCGCAAGCGCTTCCTCGGCATCATTCCCTTCGGCAGCAAGCTGCAGGGTTATTTCCGCCAATATCAGTCGGCGCAGAGCCATATCGCGGCGGTCCTCGCGCGCTTGGCCTCGGGCAAGGACGAGCTGCTGATGGACAATGCCGCCATCGACACCGAGCGCGCCAATCTGTGGAAGACTATGGGCCGCCTCGAACAGATGATCCACATCTCCAAGACGATGGACGCGCGGCTGGAGGAGAAAGCGAACGAGCTGGACGCCACCGATCCGGCCAAGGCCAAGGCGATCCGCGAAACCGCGCTTTTCTACACCCGCCAGCGCACCACCGACCTCCTGACCCAGATGGCGGTCAGCGTGCAGGGTTACCTGGCGCTCGACCTCGTCAAGAAGAACAATGTCGAGCTGGTCAAGGGCGTGGACCGCGCCTCCACCACGACCGTCTCGGCCCTGCGCACCGCGGTCACCGTCGCCCAGGCGCTGACCAACCAGAAATTGGTGCTGGGGCAGATCACCGCGCTCAACACCACCACCGCCAACATGATCGATTCGACCGGCACATTGCTCAAGCACCAGTCGGGGGAGATCCACAAGCAGGCGGCGTCCTCGACCATCCCGCTGGAGACGCTCCAGCGCGCCTTCCAGAATATCTACGACACGATGGACACGATCGACCGCTTCAAGCTCGAAGCGCTCGGCAACATGAAGCAGACCGTCACCGTGCTCACCAGCGAGGTCGAGAAGAGCCGAGGCTATATCGCCCGCGCCGAAGGGGTCGAGCAGAACCGGCTCAGCGGCTCCGCCTCGCCGCTGACGGCGCTGGAGGGGTAATAAGTGAGCCGTGCCACCTTCATCTTCGCGTCATCCCAGCGAAAGCTGGGATCTCCCTTGCTCCTGAAAGGAAAGGAGATTCCAGCTTTCGCTGGAATGACGGGGATGGATCGGGAGGGGCAAGGATGACCCGTCACCCCCGCGGCGTCGACCAGGCAATCGCCCGCTTCGACGAGATGGCCGCCCGGCTCGACGGCCATTTGCCGGCGGCGACGCGGCGCCGGGTGGGACGGAGCGCGCGCGCGGTCGGCCGGCGCCTCGCCAATATCGGCATGGCGATCGGCGCCCTCATCGTCGCGACCATCGCCTTCGGCCTGTTCGTCTCGCCGATCGGCTGGACCGGCCTCTTCCTGGTCGCGATGGCGATCATGTGCATCCTGGTCTTCTTCTCGAGCTGGTCCCCCGAGCCCAAACGGGTCGAATATAGCGAGCAGCTCCCCAACAAGGCGGTGGTGCGGCAGCTCGACACCCTGCTCGTTCGCCACCGCCCCGCCCTCCCCGCTCCCGCCGCGCGCACCGTCGACGCGATCAGCGCGCAATTGCCTTTGCTCGAATCCCGCCTGGCCGAGGTCGACCAGCTCGATCCCCTTGCCCAGGATGCGCGGCGGCTGATGGGCAAGCATCTGCCCGACCTCATCGACCGCTACGAGAAGGTGCCCGCCGCCTATCGCCACGAGCGCGACGGCGAGGGCCTGACGGTCGACGAGCGCCTCGCCTCCGGCCTCGAAGCGGCCAAATCGGCGCTGGACGATCTCGGCCGCAAGCTGGCGCATGAGGATCTGACCGCGTTCGAGACGCAGGGGCGCTTCATCGAGAGCCGCTACAAGGACAATGACGGCGCCATCCAGGGCGACTGAATCGGCGCGGCGGGGCCTTTACATGCCCCCTGCCCCGCCCTATATCGCGCCCATCACCACAGCCTTTCGGGACATGATGCGCCGTCGCGCAGCGCATCGTACGCATGGATCGGCTGAGGTTTCATAGACGCTGAAGCTGCCGTTTTCGCATCGAGAACGCGCGGCTTTTTGCGTTTCCGCGCACCTGAATCAGGACTGGACCCCGGCTTGTCGCCGGGGAACGGCAGGCAGACGAGGCGAATTTTTACATGGCGACCAAGGCAGCTCCGGCGACGGAACAGCGTTCCACCGCGTCCAAGCGCATCCGCAAGATTTTCGGCAACATCCACGAAGTCAGCGAAATGCCGAACCTCATCGAGGTTCAGCGCGAAAGCTATGAGCAGTTCCTCCGCTCGCGGCCGCAGGACGGCTATGTGTCGGGCCTTGAAAAGACGCTCCGTTCGGTCTTCCCGATCCGCGACTTCGCCGGCACCGCCGAGCTGGACTTCGTCCATTACGAGCTCGAAGATCCCAAATACGACACGGACGAGTGCCGCCAGCGGGGCATGACCTATGCCGCGCCGATGCGCGTCACCTTGCGCCTGATCGTGTTCGAGGTCGATCCCGATACCGAGACCCGCTCCGTCCTCGATATCAAGGAGCAGGACGTTTATATGGGCGACATGCCGCTGATGACGAAGAACGGCACGTTCATCGTCAACGGCACCGAGCGCGTCATCGTCAGCCAGATGCACCGCTCGCCGGGTGTGCTGTTCGACCATGACCGTGGCAAGACCCACGCCTCTGGCAAATATCTCTTCGCCGCCCGCGTCATCCCCTATCGCGGCTCGTGGCTCGATTTCGAGTTCGACGCCAAGGACATCGTCAACGTCCGCATCGACCGGAAGCGCAAGCTGCCGGTGACGGCCCTGCTGCACGCGCTCGGCCTCACCAGCGAGGAAATCCTCGACGAATTCTACAACAAGGTGACCTTCGTCCGCGGCGCGGGCGGGTGGCAGATTCCTTACGTCGCCGAGCAATGGCGCGGCCAGAAGCCGGCCTTCGACGTCGCCGACGGCAAGTCGGGCGAGGTCGTCTTCCCGGCCGGACAGAAGATCACGCCGCGCGGCGCCAGCAAGGCGGCCAAGGACGGGCTGGAGCAATTGCTCATCCCGACCGAGGAGATTTTCGGCCGCTATTCGGCCTATGATCTCGTCAACGACAAGACCGGCGAAATCTATATCGAGGCCGGCGACGAAGTGACGCCGGAAAATCTCGAGAAGCTCGACAAGGCCGGCATCGACCGGATCGAACTGCTCGACATCGACCATGTCAATGTCGGCGCGTGGATGCGCAACACCCTGAAGGCCGACAAGGCCGAGGACCGCGACCAGGCGCTCTCGGACATCTACCGCGTCATGCGCCCCGGCGAGCCGCCGACGCGCGAGACCGCCGACGCCTTGTTCGCCGGCCTGTTCTTCGATCCGGAGCGCTACGACCTGTCGGCCGTCGGCCGCGTCAAGCTCAACATGCGCCTCGACCTCGATGCCGAGGACACGGTGACCACGCTTCGCACCGAGGACATCCTCGCCGTGGTGAAGACCCTCGTCGATCTGAAGGACGGCAAGGGCGAGATCGACGACATCGACAATCTCGGCAACCGCCGCGTGCGTTCCGTGGGCGAGCTGCTGGAGAACCAGTATCGCGTCGGGCTCCTGAGGATGGAGCGCGCCGTGAAGGAGCGGATGAGCTCGGTCGACGTCTCGACCGTGATGCCGAACGACCTCATCAACGCCAAGCCGGCGGTCGCCGCGGTGCGCGAATTCTTCGGCTCGTCGCAGCTCTCGCAGTTCATGGACCAGACCAACCCGCTCTCCGAAGTGACGCACAAGCGCCGCGTCTCGGCGCTCGGGCCGGGTGGCCTCACCCGCGAGCGCGCGGGCTTCGAGGTCCGCGACGTCCATCCGACCCATTATGGCCGCATCTGCCCGATCGAGACTCCCGAAGGCCCGAACATCGGCCTGATCAACTCGCTCGCGTCGTTCAGCCGCGTGAACAAATACGGCTTCATCGAGACGCCCTACCGCAAGGTCGTCGACAACAAAGTGACCGACGACGTCGTCTATCTGTCGGCGATGGAGGAGGCCAAGCACACGATCGCGCAGGCCAATGCCGAGCTTCTGGAAGACAAGAGCTTCGGCGAGGAAATCGTCTCCAGCCGCCAGGCCGGCGAATTCCTGATGGCGCCGCGCGACATCATCACCCTGATGGACGTCAGCCCCAAGCAGCTCGTCTCGGTCGCAGCCTCGCTCATTCCGTTCCTGGAGAATGACGACGCGAACCGCGCGCTGATGGGTTCGAACATGCAGCGGCAGGCGGTCCCTCTGGTCCGCGCCGAGGCGCCGTTCGTCGGCACCGGCATGGAGGAGACGGTCGCGCGCGATTCCGGCGCCGCCATCGGCGCGCGTCGTTCGGGCATCGTCGATCAGGTCGACGCCACCCGCATCGTCATCCGGGCGACCGGCGAAGTCGATGCCGGCAAGTCGGGCGTCGACATCTACACGCTGATGAAGTTCCAGCGCTCGAACCAGAATACCTGCATCAACCAGCGTCCGCTGGTGAAGGTGGGCGACGTGGTCAATGCCGGCGACGTCATCGCCGACGGCCCGTCGACCGAGTTCGGCGAGCTGGCGCTCGGCCGCAACGTGCTGGTCGCGTTCATGCCGTGGAACGGCTACAATTATGAGGATTCGATCCTCATCTCCGAGCGCATCGTCAAGGACGACGTCTTCACCTCGATCCATATCGAGGAATTCGAAGTCATGGCCCGCGACACCAAGCTCGGGCCGGAAGACATCACCCGCGACATCCCCAATGTCGGCGAGGAAGCGCTGCGCAACCTCGACGAGGCGGGCATCGTCTATATCGGTGCCGAAGTGGAGCCGGGCGACATCCTGGCGGGCAAGATCACGCCCAAGGGCGAGAGCCCGATGACGCCGGAGGAAAAATTGCTCCGCGCCATCTTCGGCGAGAAGGCGTCCGACGTTCGCGACACCTCGCTGCGCCTGCCCCCGGGCGTCGCCGGAACGGTGGTCGAGGTCCGCGTCTTCAACCGCCACGGCATCGACATCGACGACCGCACCCGCGCGATCCAGACCGAGGAAAAGGACCGACTTCGCAAGGACGCCGACGACGAGCGCACCATCCTCAAGCGCGCCACCTTCTCGCGGCTTCGCGAGATGCTGGTCGGCCAAACCGCCACGGCGGCGCCCAAGGGCGTCAAGAAGGGCGTCGAGATCGACCAGGAGCTGCTCGACGGCGTCGAGCGCTTCGAATGGTGGAAGTTCGCGGTCAAGGACGACAAGGTCCAGGGCAACCTCGAAGCGGTCAAGGTCCAGTATGACGACGCCGAAGCCGTCATCAAGGCCAAGTTCGACGACCGCGTCGAGAAATTGGAGCGTGGCGACGAGCTGCCGCCGGGCGTCTTGAAGATGGTCAAGGTGTTCGTCGCGGTGAAGCGCAAGCTCCAGCCCGGCGACAAGATGGCCGGCCGCCACGGCAACAAGGGCGTCATCAGCCGCATCCTGCCGATCGAGGACATGCCGTTCCTCGAGGACGGAACCCATGCGGATATCGTGCTCAACCCGCTCGGCGTGCCAAGCCGGATGAACGTCGGCCAGATTTTCGAGACCCATCTGGGCTGGGCCGCGCGCGGCCTCGGCAAGCAGATCGGCGCGATGCTGGAAGAGATGCACGACAAGGGCAAGGACATCGATCCGAAGGACGTCAAGGGCGTCCGCGCCAAATTGAAGGACATCTATGGCGAGCATTATGACGGCGACATCGATGCCCGCGACGACGAGCAGGTGATGGAGCTGGCGTCCAACCTGGTCGGCGGCGTTCCGATGGGCACTCCGGTGTTCGACGGCGCTCGCGAGGCGGACGTGTCGGCGATGCTGCGCATGGCCGGGCTCGACGAGAGCGGCCAGGTGACGCTCTATGACGGCCGCACCGGCGACGAGTTCGATCGCAAGGTGACGGTGGGCTATATCTATATGCTGAAGCTCCACCATCTCGTGGACGACAAGATCCACGCGCGCTCGATCGGGCCGTACAGCCTCGTCACCCAGCAGCCTTTGGGCGGCAAGGCGCAGTTCGGCGGCCAGAGGTTCGGTGAGATGGAGGTCTGGGCGCTCCAGGCCTACGGCGCCGCCTATACCTTGCAGGAAATGCTGACGGTGAAGTCGGACGACGTGATCGGCCGCACCAAGGTCTACGAGGCGATCGTCAAGGGCGACGACACGTTCGAGGCCGGCATTCCGGAGAGCTTCAACGTGCTCGTCAAGGAGATGCGGTCGCTCGGCCTCAACGTCGAGCTCAACACCACGATCGACGAGAATGGCGAGGACATTCCGGCGATCGCCGCGGAGTAAGAACAGCCCCTCTCCCCTTGCGGGAGAGGGACAGGCGCGAAGCGCCAGGGTGAGGGTCTGGAAATGGCCATGCCCTCACCCTCCCACCGCTCTTCGAGCGGCGGGCCCCTCCCTCTCCCGAAATGGGAGAGGGGCAGAATTTCTAGAGAGGGTCATACCCGATGAATGAACTGAGCAACTTCGCCAACCCGGTCGCCAAGCCGGAGACGTTCGACCAGATCCAGATCGGCATCGCCTCGCCGGAGCGCATCCGCTCGTGGTCGTTCGGCGAGATCAAGAAGCCCGAGACGATCAACTACCGCACGTTCAAGCCCGAGCGCGACGGCCTGTTCTGCGCGCGCATCTTCGGTCCGATCAAGGATTACGAGTGCCTGTGCGGCAAGTATAAGCGCATGAAGTATAAGGGCATCGTCTGCGAGAAGTGCGGCGTCGAGGTGACCGTCTCCAAGGTCCGCCGCGAGCGCATGGGCCATATCGAGCTGGCCGCGCCGGTCGCCCATATCTGGTTCCTGAAGTCGCTCCCCTCGCGCATCGGCCTGCTGCTCGACATGCAGCTCAAGCAGCTGGAGCGCGTCCTCTATTTCGAGGCCTATATCGTCACCGAGCCCGGCCTGACGCCGCTCGAGAAGTTCCAGCTCCTCACCGAGGACGAGCTTCTCACCGCTCAGGATGAATATGGCGAGGACGCCTTCTCCGCCGGCATCGGCGCCGAGGCGGTCCGCCACATGCTGGAGAATCTCGACCTCGAAGGCGAGAAGGAGGATCTCCTCAAGGAGCTGGCAGAGACCAAGTCGGAGCTCAAGCCCAAGAAGATCATCAAGCGCCTGAAGGTCGTCGAGAGCTTCCTCGAATCCGGCAACCGCCCGGAATGGATGATCCTGGAAGTCGTTCCGGTCATCCCGCCCGAGCTGCGTCCTTTGGTGCCGCTCGACGGCGGCCGCTTCGCGACGTCGGATTTGAACGACCTCTACCGCCGCGTCATCAACCGCAACAACCGCCTGAAGCGGCTGATGGAGCTGCGCGCGCCGGACATCATCGTCCGCAACGAAAAGCGCATGCTGCAGGAATCGGTCGACGCTTTGTTCGACAACGGCCGCCGCGGCCGCACCATCACCGGCGCCAACAAGCGTCCGCTGAAGTCCTTGAGCGACATGCTCAAGGGCAAGCAGGGCCGCTTCCGCCAGAATCTGCTCGGCAAGCGCGTCGACTATTCGGGCCGTTCGGTCATCGTCACAGGTCCGGAATTGAAGCTCCACCAGTGCGGCCTGCCCAAGAAGATGGCGCTCGAGCTGTTCAAGCCGTTCATCTACTCGCGCCTCGACGCCAAGGGTCTGTCGATGACCCTGAAGCAGGCCAAGAAGTGGGTCGAGAAGGAGCGCAAGGAAGTCTGGGACATCCTCGATGAGGTGATCCGCGAGCATCCCGTCCTCCTGAACCGCGCGCCCACCCTCCACCGTCTCGGCATCCAGGCGTTCGAGCCGGTGCTGATCGAGGGCAAGGCGATCCAGCTTCACCCGCTCGTCTGCGCGGCATTCAACGCCGATTTCGACGGCGACCAGATGGCCGTGCACGTCCCGCTGTCGCTTGAAGCGCAGCTGGAAGCGCGTGTGCTGATGATGTCGACCAACAACATCCTCTCGCCCGCCAACGGCAAGCCGATCATCGTGCCCTCGCAGGACATGGTGCTGGGTCTCTATTATCTGTCGATGGAGCGCGAAGGCGAGCCTGGCGAAGGCATGATGATCTCCGACATGTCGGAGGTCCACCAGGCCTTGAACGCCAAGGCCGTGACCCTGCACTCGAAGATCATCAGCCGCGTCCCGCAGACGGACGAGGCCGGCAAGCAATATATGAAGCGCTTCGAGACGACGCCGGGCCGGATGCTGCTCGGCGAGACGCTGCCGAAGAGCCACAAGGTGCCGTTCGAGACGGTCAACCGCCTGCTGACCAAGAAGGAGATCGCGGACGTCATCGACACCGTCTATCGCCACACCGGCCAGAAGGAGACAGTGCTGTTCGCCGACGCGATCATGGGGCTGGGCTTCCGCCACGCCTTCCAGGCCGGCATCAGCTTCGGCAAGGACGACATGATCATCCCGCACGAGAAGGAAGGCCTCGTCGACGAGACCCGCAACCTCGTGAAGGACTATGAGCAGCAGTACCAGGATGGCCTCATCACCCAGCAGGAAAAGTACAACAAGGTGATCGACGCCTGGAGCCGCTGCGGCGACCAGGTCGCCAACGCGATGATGGACAAGATCAAGGCGCAGCCGATCGGCGAGGACGGCCGGATGGCGCAGATCAACTCGATCTACATGATGGCGCATTCGGGCGCCCGTGGTTCGCAGGCGCAGATGAAGCAGCTCGCCGGTATGCGCGGCCTCATGGCCAAGCCGTCGGGCGAGATCATCGAGACGCCGATCATTTCGAACTTCAAGGAGGGCCTGACCGTCCTTGAATATTTCAACTCCACCCACGGCGCCCGCAAGGGCCTCGCGGACACGGCGCTCAAGACGGCGAACTCGGGCTACCTCACCCGTCGCCTCGTCGACGTCAGCCAAGATTGCGTGATCGTCGAGGAGGATTGCAAGACCTCCAACGTGCTCGACATGCGCGCGATCGTGCAGGGCGGCGCCGTCATCGCCTCCCTGGGCGAGCGCATCCTCGGTCGCACCCCGGGCGAGGACATCGTCGATGCCAAGACCGGCGATGTGCTGGCCAAGGAAGGCGAGCTGATCGACGAGGCCGCGGCGCTGCGGATCGACGAGCTGGGCATCCAAGCAGTCAACATCCGCTCGCCCCTCGTCTGCGAGAGCGAGCATGGCGTCTGCGGCAAATGCTACGGGCGCGACCTCGCCCGCGGCACGCCCGTCAATATCGGCGAGGCGGTCGGCGTCATCGCCGCCCAGTCGATCGGCGAGCCGGGCACCCAGCTCACCATGCGGACCTTCCACATCGGCGGCGCGGCCCAGCTCAACGAGACGTCGAGCCTCGAAGCCTCGTCGGACGGCAAGATCGAATTCCGCGATCTGCCGACCATCATGGACTCGCGCGGACGGCGCGTGGCCATGGCCCGCAACGGCGAGCTCGCCATCGTCGACATGGACGGGCGCGAGCGAGCAGTGCACCGCATCCCCTATGGCGCGCATCTGATGTTCGACGACGGCCATATCGTCACCAAGGGCGACCGCATGGCCGAATGGGATCCGTTCATGATGCCGGTCATCACCGAGAAGGGCGGCATCGTGAAGTTCCAGGACATGGTCGAGGGCAAGACCCTCGCCGAGCAGGTCGATGAAGCGACGGGCATCGCCCAGCGCGTCGTCACCGAGTTCCGGGGCTCGGCGCGTTCCAAGGAGGATCTGCGCCCGCGCATCACCCTTCTCGACGAGGATAGCGGCGAGGCCGCGCGCTACATGCTGACGCAGGGCGCGATGCTCTCGGTCGAGGACGGCCAGACGGTCGCGGCGGGCGAAGTGCTCGCCCGCGTCTCCCGCGAGGCCGCCAAGACCCGCGACATCACCGGCGGTCTGCCGCGGGTGGCGGAGCTGTTCGAGGCGAGGAAGCCCAAGGAGAATGCGATCATCGCCAAGGTCTCCGGCCGGGTCGAATTCGGCAAGGACTATAAGGCCAAGCGCAAGATCGGCATCCGTCCCGAGGATGGGGGCGAGCTGGTCGAGTATCTGGTGCCGAAATCGAAGGTGATCGACGTGCAGGAAGGCGATTTCGTCAAGCGCGGCGACAATTTGATCGGCGGCTCGCCCGATCCGCACGACATTCTGGAAGTGCTCGGCGTCAAGGCGCTCGCCGAGTATCTCGTGTCGGAAATCCAGGAAGTCTATCGTCTCCAGGGCGTGAAGATCAACGACAAGCATATCGAGGTGATCGTTCGCCAGATGCTGCAGAAGGTCGAGATCATTGAGAGCGGCGACACCACCTTCCTGGTCGGCGAGCAGATCGACCACCAGGAGATGCGTGAGGCCAATGCCAAGCTCGGCAAGGGCAAGAAGCCCGCGGAAGGCAAGCCGGTGCTCCTGGGCATCACCAAGGCGAGCCTGCAGACCCGCAGCTTCATCTCGGCCGCCTCCTTCCAGGAGACGACCCGGGTGCTGACCGAGGCATCGGTGCAGGGCAAGATCGACACGCTCGACGGCCTCAAGGAGAATGTCATCGTCGGCCGCCTGATCCCGGCGGGCACCGGCGCAGGCATGAACCGGATGCGGATCGCCGCCTCCAGCCGCGACGCCGCGCTCCGCGCCCAGCACAAGAAGCTGCAGGAAGCGATGATCCTTGCCAACACCGCCGAGGAAGAGCATCGCGCCGAGCTGGCCCAGGGCCCCGAAGCGGCGATCGGCGACGACCCCCTCGCCGCGGTGGCCCCGGAGGGCCACGGCACCGACGCGGATGCGGGTGAATATCTGCAGGACTGAAGGCCCGGTAGAGACTGAAGAAAGAAGAGCCCCGCCGGAGCGATCCGGCGGGGCTTTTTTCGTTGCCTCGGAAGCGTTGGGGGGAAACGAACCGGCCGCTACGACACGGCCTTCCGCGGGGCCAAAATCAGAGTGTCTGGCGTGATCGCTTCCTTCTGTAGAAGCGAGTGATCGCTGAGAACGTCCCTAAATGCAGCCCAGGCTTCGGATGAACCGAGACGCGCACCCTGCTGATACAACTTGCCTATGCTTCGAGACGAGACCATCCGCACCAGATCCCCGACCGTTTTCACACTTCCCGGCAGGCGAATGGGTGCCACTCGATAGAGCGCAACCGGAGGAATGACGGAGGCAGCAGCCATCCACCATGGCCAACCTACAGTCAGCATGCCCATAGGAAGTGCCACGAAAAGCAGGAGCGCGATACAGCCCCAGAGTGACACGTACTGGGGTGGCGGTCGCAAGCCGCATTCGTGCTTGATGATCCAGTGCAATTTTCGCACCGACAAGCTTCCCAGCCCTTCGATGGGTGTCTTGGGCCGTAGCTCAGTTACAATCCGGGGCTGAAGCGCTCGACGCAACCGATAGAAGCACATTGCTGTTGCACAGCTCTCTATCGAGCGCGCACCAGGTAACTGGGCCTCGATCAGCTTAAAAAGATCCCCCACGGTCCAACACTGCTTAAGTTTTTCCTTAGAGAACTGGACGTCAAATGCCTCCTCGACGTCTTCAATTAGGTCATTATCGTCCAGATCACCTGTCAAACCAAGTGACGAGGGCATAGAAAAACTCTCCTTCGCTCCGGCAGCATAGCATCAGCTTCGCCACACACCAACAGGCGATGAACGTCTGAAACGGATCGAGCGACGCTAGAAGCTCACCCTCGCGCTCAGCCTTATGTCCCGACCAGCCAAAGGCACGAAATCCTTGGTGAAGGAGGCGTGGCGCCTCGCGTCGACGTCGAAGATGTTGTTGGCGGACAGCAGCAAGGTGGTGGGGTTGCTCTTCCCCCACGGGCGCCAGGCGACCGAGGCGTTGACCAAAGTGTGGCCGTCGGTCGGCGTCTCGAAGGCCGCGATCCGCTCCTGCTCGTCCGACCATTCGACCTCCAGGCGGCCGTCGACATGGTCGGACTGCGCCTCGATGCCGCCGAGGATGCGGAGCGGCGGGATGCGCGGCACGGGGCCGCCCTTCTCGATCGTCGCGTTGACATAGTCCGCCACGACGTCGCCGTTGAAGCGGAAGCCGGCGGCCTCGAACAGCTTGGCCGAACCTTCCAGCTCGAAGCCGTAATAGCGGGCGCCGCGCTGGAAATATTGGAAGACGGGGAGCTCGTCGCGCTCCTCGCCGGTCGCGGCCTGGAAGATGTAGTCGTCGAACCAGTTGGCGAAAACGGTGGCGCTGAGCGAGTAATTCGACGCGTCGTGGCGGACATAGGCTTCGGCGCCCCAGCTCTTCTCCTTGGCGAGATCGAGATTGCCGACCTCGAACGCCTGGGTCGCGATATGCGGCCCGTTGGAGAACAGCTCCTCGGCCGAAGGCGCGCGTTCGGCGCGGGAGCCGTTGACCCCGATCTTGGTTCGATTGCCGAGCTCGTAGGACGCGCCAATCGCCCCCGAATAGGTGTTGAAGCTCCGGTCGAGGCCGAGGGTCGTGGCGCTGACGTCGCTACGTTCGAAACGCCCGGCGGCCTCGATCCCCGCCCGGCCGAAGTGCATCTCCTGAACCGTGAAGAGACCGAGCTGGCGGCTCTCATTGGGCGGAACGAACGCCTCGGCGCCGATCGCCTCGAAATCGCGAACGAAATATTGGGCGCCGGTGACGCCATGCCAGCCGCCCCGATCGGCCTGCACCAGCTCGAATCGGCCTTCCATCCCGTTGGACTTGAAGACCGTGCCGACTTCCTCGCCTTCGAACTCGGTATGCTCGTAATCGGCCGCGGCGAGGCGAACGCGGATTTTGTCGATGAAGTCGCCGCCGGCCTCGATTTCGCCGCGCAGGTCGGCACGAAACTGTTCGAGGCCGATGGTGACCGGCACGTCGCCATGGGCGTGCCCCTCCTCTTCCTCGCCGCCTTCTTCTTCATGGTGGTGCTCGGCCCCAGGGCGCGAAGGGACGCCGTACTTGCTGTCATAGTAGCTGACCGACAGGCCGAGCTGGCCGCCGTCGCGGATGAAGGCGAGACCGGCGCCCAAGGTCTTCGTCTCGGTGGCGGAATTGGGGATGCGGCCGCTGAGGTTGGCAAGCTCGCGGGCTTCCTCGGCCTCCTCCACATGGCCTTCCGCTTCCTCTTCGGCGGCGATTTCCAGCTGCTCGGCGCGTAGCTCGGGCGAAAGGACGAAGCCGCCAACCTCCAGGTCGTCGGTGTTGCGGTAGCTGCCGTCGATATGGGCGACGAGGCTGTCGGTCAGCGGCACGTCGACCGCGGCGCCGACGCTGTGTTCGTCGGCGGCCGAACCATAAGCCGCGATGGCGTCGATATGGACCGGCTCGTCCGGCACGCGGCGGGGAATGCGCCGGTCCATGACGTTGACCGCGCCGCCGATCGCCTGGCTGCCGAAGAGGAGCACGGCGGGGCCGTGAATGACCTCGATCCGCTCGGCGGTCAGCGGATCGATGGTCACGGCGTGGTCGGCCGACGTGTTGGAAGCATCGATCGAGCCGATGCCGTCGGTCATCACCCGGACGCGCTCGCCCTGGAAGCCGCGAAGGACGGGACGGGACGCTCCGGGGCTGAAGGAGGTGGCCGAAACGCCCGGAAGGCCGGCCAGCGTATCGCCGATCTGCGGCTTCAGATCTCGCACCAGATCGGCGCCGGAAAGGACCGATTTGCCCGCCAGAAGATCGACCTCCTGAATGCTGTGACCGGTGATGACGATCGTCGCCGGCGGATCTTCATGAACGTGATCGGCCTGGGCCGCGGCCTGCGCGGCCTCAACGGTCTCGGCCGGCGGCTCCGGCCGCTGCGCGCCGGCCGGAAAGGCGACGAGTGCGGAGGTCGCGAACAGGAAGGCGAATTTGGTCATCAGGGTCTCCAGAAATCGTCGCCCGCTTACGGGAGACGTTACATTGTATCAATACCGTGATGGCCGCGCCTTGACGAGCCGGTCGCCCGGCGGACACGCTTCGTCGGCAAAAGCTGCTTCGCACGCGCTCGACAGCAAGGGCGGGCGCGGATAGCAAGCAAGCCAAAGAGGGGGAATTGATGAAGCCGACCGCCACCGCCTGCCTGGCCCTGCTGCTGTTCGCCGGAACGTCCACCGCCGCGCTATCGGCTGCCCCCGCTGCGGACGTCCTCCAGGGGACGACGGCGCGCTCGGGCCTGCTCCCGGTGCATGTCGACCGCAAGGACGGCCGCATCCTGCTCTCCCTGCCGGCGCCGGACGAAGATGGCATTTCCGGCCGCTATCTCTATGTCACCGCCCTGAAGACCGGCCTCGGATCGGCGGTCGCCGGGCTGGACCGCGCGCTGAGCGGGGGCTCGGAGCTCCTCGTCTTCCGCCGGGTCGGCAAGAAGATCGTCGCCGAGATCGAGAATTCCCGCTTCCGCGCCACCAGCGGCACCGAGGCCGAGCAGGCGGCGGCGCGCGACAGCTTCGCTTATTCGACGCTGTGGATGGGAGACATAGCGGCGGAGACGGCGGACGGGCGCTTGCTCGTCGATGTTTCGAGCTTCCTGACGCGCGACGCTATCGGCATCGCCCGGGCGCTGAAGGACAGCGTGGAAAAGGAATTCAAGCTGGTGCCGGAGCTGACCGTCGCCGATCCGGCTTCGGTCAAGGTCTTCCCGGAGAATATCGAGATGGAGGCGCGCCAGACCTTCGTCTCCACCGATCCCGGCGCGGAAGTTAGGAACATCGCGCCCGAGAGCGGCAATCTGAGCTTCGTTGTCCGCCATTCGCTGGTGAAGCTGCCCGAACCCGGATACCGGCCCCGCCCCTTCGACCCGCGCACTGGAAGCTTTGCGACGCAGGTGCTCGATTATTCCGCGCCTCTCGGGGAACCGATCGTACGGGAATTGGTCAATCGCTTTCGCCTGGAAAAGATCGATCCGGACGCGCCGCGGTCGCGCGTCAGGGAGCCGATAGTCTTCTATATCGACAGGTCCGCTCCCGAACCGGTTCGGACGGCTCTCTACGAGGGCGCGAACTGGTGGAAGCAGGCCTTCGAGGATGCCGGCTATATCGACGCCTACCGGGTCGAAATCTTGCCCGAGGACGTCGATCCGCTCGACATTCGCTACAACGTCGTCAACTGGGTGAACCGGGCGACGCGCGGCTGGTCCTACGGCCAGGCGATCGAGGATCCGCGCACGGGCGAGATCATCAAGGGCAACGTGCTTCTAGGCTCGCTTCGCGTCCGTCAGGACATGCTCATCTTCGAGAGCCTGGTCGGAGCCGACAAGGTTGGGACGGGAGGATCGAACGATCCGGTGATCGCCGCCCTCGCGCGCCTTCGCCAGCTCGCCGCCCATGAAGTCGGCCATGCGCTCGGTCTCGCCCATAATTTCTCCGCGAGCACCCAGGGCCGCTATTCGGTGATGGATTATCCCGCGCCGCGCGTAACCCTGGTCGACGGCGTACCCTCGCTTACCGACGCCTATGGCGTCGGGCTCGGCCGCTGGGATATGTTCGCGATCGACTGGCTCTATGGCAGCGCCGACGAAACCGAGGCGCGCGCCAAGGCGTCCGCGGCCGTTGCCGAGGGGCTGCTCTTCACGGCGGACAACGACGCCCGTCCGGTCGGCGCCGCTCAGCCGCGCGGCAGCCTGTGGGACGATTTCGCCGATCCAGCCGCCGAGCTCGAGCGAATGATCGCCGTCCGCCGCGCGGCGGTGGACAATTTCGGCCTCGGCGCGCTCGCGTCCGGCGAGCCGGTCGCCAACCTCCGCCGCAAGTTCGTGCCGATCTGGCTGCTCCACCGCTATCAGGTCGAAGCCGCCGCCAAGCTCCTCGGCGGCGTCGATTATTCCTATTCGCTGCGTGGCGACGGACTCGAAACCTCGCCGCCGGTCGCTGCCGACGCGCAAAGGCGGGCGTTGGACGCTTTGCTGGCGACGCTGGAGCCGGCCGCGCTGGAGGTGCCTGCGCGGCTGGTGCCCTTGCTCTCGTCCGGCTGGTCGGGGAGCAACGACCGCCAATATGATATCGAGATATTCCGCACCGCCGGCGGACCCGTGTTCGACTCCATGGTCGCGGCGGAAGTGGCCGCGTCGGTGACGCTCAACACTTTGCTGGCGCCGCAGCGGCTCAACCGGCTGGCCGAGCAGGACCGGCTCGATCCTGATGCCCTGGGCGCTGACGAGCTGATCGACCGCCTGATCGGCGCGACCTTCCCTTCGGGTTCCCGCGATTCCGGCCGCGCGGATGTGCGTCAGCGTGTCGCAACCACCACCGCTTTGGCGCTGGCGCGGGTGCGGCGCGACCCGACCTTGTCGTCGACAATCGCGCTGGCGCTGGACGAGCGGCTGCACCGGCTCGCCGGCAATCTCGCCGGAGAAGAAAGCGAAGCGCATCGTGACTGGAGCCGGGGTCTCGCGCGGCTGCTGACCGACCGGGAGGCGCTCGACAAATTGCTGGCCGAGCCGGATCGCGCCGCCGATATCCCGCCCGGAATGCCCATTGGCGCCGCCGCGGACGATTGGCTAAGCGACTAGTTCCAAAGGGCGATTCACCTCGCCGCGCTCGATGAACGGCTCGTCCCGTACGGCCCGGATTAAGCTGACAGTCACGCCTTATGCGTTATGGTCGGTCCTTTCAGGCATGAATGCATTGGGAGGGCAAGGTGAAGAGCGGGATCCAGCGAGAGGCGCGGCGGAGCATTCCGCGGAGCACCAAGGCCGCCTTTCTCGGTGCGCTGTCCGTCTCCGCTCTGCTGGCCGCCTGCATACCGCAGGCCCGATCCGCCGAAGTCGCGCCGGCGCCCCGCGCGCGCGCCGCGACCGCTCCTTCGCCTTCCTATACGCCACCGCCCGCCCCCGCTCTGCCGGCCCATGTCCAGACCGCGCAGCGCATTCTCGACGCCCGCATCGATGCGCTCGGCCGCGGTTTTCGGGGCGACATCGGCATTGCGGTCAAGGACGTCCAGTCGGGCTGGACCAGCCATTATGACGGCACGACCTGGTTTCCGCAGCAGAGCGTCAGCAAATTCTGGGTGGCGCTGGCCGCGCTCGCCGAGGCGGACGAGGGCAATCTCAGCCTGCACAGCCCGGTCACCGTGCGCCGCGACGACCTGACTTTGTTCCATCAACCTATCCGCTCGCAGGTCCTGAAGGGCGGCTTCTCCACGACCCTTGGCGACCTCCTCCACCGCGCCATCACCCAGAGCGACAACACCGCCAACGACTTTCTCTTGTGGAAATCCGGAGGGCCGCAGGCGGTTCGCGACTATCTCGATCGCAAGGGCATAGAGGGCATCCGCTTCGGACCCGGCGAGCGCCAGCTCCAGAGCCGCATCGCGGGGCTCGACTGGAAATCCTCTTACTCGATCGGCAACGCCTTCTTCGCCGCGCGCAACGCTTTGCCGACATCCGTCAGGCGGGCCGCGTTCGAGCGTTACATCGCCGATCCGATGGACGGGGCGACCCCGCTCGGAATCGTCGATGCGCTGACGCGGCTGAAGGGCGGCGAATTGCTGTCGCCGGGCTCGACCCAGCGCCTGCTCAACACCATGTCGAACACCCGTACCGGCCCGCAACGGCTGAAGGGCGGCCTCGCCCCCGGCTGGACGCTGGCGCACAAGACCGGCACCGGGCAGGTGTTCGGAGGGGTTCAGGCCGGCTATAACGACATCGGCATCGTCACCGCCCCGGGCGGGCGCTCCTATGCCGTCGCCGTGATGATCCGCCGGACCAGCGCCCCCAATATCGAGCGGATGCGGACCATGCAGGAAACCGTCCGCGCGGTGATCGACTATCACGAGAATATGCGAGGCTATAATATGGCCTCCGCCGCCGCCGAGCGCGGCAATGCCGGGCGCCGTTCCGCCAATTGATTTGGCGGCGGCGCCAGTGCGCGCTTAAGGTGCGGGGATGGCGAGGCCGCAATCCCCCGATTACGACAAGCGCCGCGACGCAATCGTCGCCGCGGCGACGCATCTCTACGCGCGGCAAGGATTCCAGGGCGCGTCGGTGGCCGATCTGGCCAAGGCGTGCGCCACCTCGAAATCGCTCATCTACCATTATTTCCCGTCGAAAGAGGATATCCTCTACGAAGTGATGGCCGCGCACCTCGAGGCGCTGGTGGACGCGGCCGACGATGTCATGCGCACCGGGGATGCGAGGGAGCGGCTGCACGCGCTCGCCCTCGCCTTCATGCGGCTCTACGAGGACGCGCAGGACAGCCACAAGGTGCTGCTGAACGAGCTCGACAATCTGCCGCCCGGGCGCCGGGCGGAAGTGGTGAGGAAGCAACGGCGGATCATCGCCGTGGTCGAGAGCCTGGTGCGGGAAATCCGCGCCGACGCGGGACCGGCGATGCTGCCGCTGACCATGCTGTTCTTCGGCATGATCAACTGGACCCATACCTGGTTCCGGCCCGGCGGCGCGGTCTCGGCGGAGGAGCTCGCCGACCTGGCGGTGGACATGATGCTGAACGGGCTGGAGACTATGAAGCTTTGACGCTCAGGCGTCGTAATCCAGTTCCACGCCCTCGCTCTTCGGCACCGACTGGCAGGTCAGCACATAGCCCGCCGCCACTTCCTCGTCGCTGAGGCCGTAATGGACCGCCATCTCGACCTCTCCCGAAACGACGCGGGCGCGGCAGGTCGCGCAGACCCCGGCCTTGCATGCGTAGGGCGCGGGCAGACCAGCCGCGCGGGCGCTGTCGAGAATGTTGCCGGCCTCGGCGTCGAAGCCGACCTTGCGCTTGCGGCCGTCGAGCGTGACCATCATCGGAAGACCGCGCGCCTGGTCCTGGAGCGCCTGCATCTGCGCTTCGACGGCGGCCGAGGGACGGTCGGCGGTGAAGCGCTCGATATGGATCTTGTGCCTGTCGACGCGGAGCTCGATGAGCGCCTCCTCGGCCGCGTCCATCATAGGGCCGGGGCCGCAGATGAAAAAGGCGTCCGCTTCGCCCGGCTCGACCAGGTGGGTCAGTATCTCGTCGCATTTGGCGCGATCGAGCATGCCGTTGAAGAGATCGATGTCCTCGGCCTCCTCGGCGAGGAAATGATAGACTTCGAGCCGCCCCATGAAGCGGTTCTTGAGCCGCGCCAGCTCCTCCAGGAAGATGACCGAAGAGCTGTCGCGATTGCCGTAGAAGAGGGTGAAGCGGCTTTCCGGCTCAGTCTGGAGCGCGGTCTTGATGAGCGAGATGACCGGCGTGATGCCGGAGCCGCCGGCGAAACCGACATAATGGTTGGATTGGGCGGGATCGAAATCCCAGGTGAAGGAGCCGTGCGGCGCCATCACGTCGACGGTGTCGCCGGGCTTCAAATTGTCGTTCGCCCAGTTGGAGAAGAGCCCGCCCGCGATGCGCTTCACCGTCACCTTGAGCTGGCCGTCGCCGGGCGCGACGCAGAGCGAATAATTGCGCCGCACTTCCTCGCCGCCGATGTCGCATTTGAGGGTGAGATGCTGGCCCGGCTTGAAGCGGAACGTCTCCTTCAGCGCCTCGGGCAATTCGAAGCGGATCGACTTGGCGTCGGCGGTTTCGGGGACGATCTCTGCGACCGTGAGGGTGTGGAAGTCCATCGACATTCTCAGGCCCTACGTGCCCCGGCGAAAGCCGGGGTCCAGCCGCACGGCCGAAGAAACTGGGCCCCGGCTTTCGCCGGGGAGCACAGGAAGCGGCTCAGTGACATTTGAACAGGTCGAACGGCTCGAGGCAGGAGCGGCAGCGCCATTGCGCCTTGCAGGGCGTGGAGCCGAAGCGGCTGAGTTCCTCCGTGTCGGTGGAGTTGCATTGCGGGCAGGCGACCTCGCGCTGGCCGGGAGCCTGCGGCGGGGCGATGCCATAGGCTTGGAGCTTCGCCCTTCCCTCCTGGCTGATCCAGTCGGTGGTCCAGGGCGGCGAGAGCATTGTGTCGATGCGGACGTGGCCGAAGCCGGCTTTGTCGAGCGCGGCGCGGACGTCGGCCTGGATGGCGACCGTGGCGGGGCAGCCGGTATAAGTCGGCGTGATCGCCACCCGCTCCGCCGTCACCTCGCGGACGATGCCGAGGTCTACGATGGAGAGGACGGGGATTTCCGGATCGGGTACGTTCCGCAGAACCTCCCACACACCGTTCGTGTCGAGCGAAGTCGAGACACCCCGCCGAGCGGAGCCGAGGCCTTTGTTCTCGCTTCGCTCGAAGGGATCCCTCGACTTCGCTCGGGACGAACGGGTCTCTTCAATCTGCACCGCTACCATGTCGCGTCCGGATAGGAGCGGGGGATGTGCTGCATCGCCGCGAGCAGATGTCCGAGATGTTCGCTGTGGTGGCCGTCGCGGCCGCCGAGGATGGGGCGCTGGTCCGTGGGCGCTTCGAGCCCGGCTTCGTCGAGCACGGCGCGTAGCTTCCGGTCATAGTCGCCGCGGAAGACGGTCACGTCCACGCCGATGCCGCGCTCGGCCATCTCGCGCGCCACCACATCCATCTCGAACAGCTCGGGGATGAAACGCCAGTTCCAGTCGAGGCCGTCGATCATCCGTCGCCGACTCTCCTCGGTGCCGTCGCCGAGGCGGATGACCCATTCGGCCGATAGCTCCTCATGATAGGCGACTTCCTTCACCGCCTTGGCGGCGACGGCGGCGGTGAGCTCGTCCTTGGAGGCCGTCAAACGCTCGAACAGCAGCTTCTGCCAGGTCGAGAAAAGGAACTGCCGCGCCATGGTCTGCGCGAAATCGCCGTTGGGCTGCTCGACCAGCAAGCAATTGCGGAAGGCCAGCACGTCGCGGTGGAAGGCGAGCTTATCGCCGTCGCGGCCACGCCCTTCGACCTCGCCGGCATAGCCCAGGAAATGCGTCGCCTGGCCGATCAGGTCGAGCGCGATGTTGGCGAGGCTGAGATCGACCTCGACGCTCGGCGCGTGGCCGCACCATTCGCCGAGGCGCTGGCCGAGGATCAGGCTGTCGTCGCCGAGGCGGAGGAGGTAGTCGAATACTGGATGGTCATGGCGCTCGGCGCGCGGGTCGAAAGCGCCCGCGCCCGTCGCGCCTTTGGGCACGTCAATGGGGGGAAGGGAAGCCACTAGAGACTCCGCTCGCCCTGAGCCTGTCGAAGGGCTGCTTTTCCCTTCCCGCTCGGGACCAAGGAAATACAGGGCTTCGACAAGCTCAGCCTGATCGGCTTGGGGTTACCAGAGCGCATCATATGTGCTTCACGTCGTCGGGGATGTTGTAGAAGGTCGGGTGGCGGTAGATCTTGTCCTCGGCGGGCTCGAACATCGGGCCGTCCTCGGCGGGGTCGGAGGCGACGATCTGGGCCGATGGGACGACCCACAAGCTCACGCCCTCCATCCGCCGCGTATAGGTGTCGCGGGCGTGGCGGACGGCGATCTCGGCGTCGGGCGCGTGGACGCTGCCGACATGGCGGTGCGAGAGCCCGCCCTTCGATCGGACGAATACCTCCCAGAGCGGCCAGTCCTTGCTCACGAGGCGACCTCCAACAAAGCCAAAGAAAGGCGGCGAATGTTCCCAATGTTCGCGGTGGCCAAGGAGATCCCGGGGCACGGACCACGGAAACGGCTCTTGAAGGGGGCGGACGGGTTCATGCGGCAACCATATCAGCGTCGGGCGCGTGTAGGAAAGCGGGTCACGCCGCCTGCCTGACGGTCCGTTTCTCCGCATAGGCCACTGCGGCCTCGCGGACCCAGGCGTTGGTTTCCCACGCGTCGCGCCTCGCCTTCATCCGCTCCTTGGCGACGGGGCCTTCGCCCTTCACCACGGCGTAGAATTCCTCCCAGTCGATCTCGCCGAAGTCGTAGCCGCCCTTCGCCTCGTCCCACTCGAGGTCCGCATCCGGCACGGTGAGGCCGATCGCGTCCGCCTGGGGCTTGGTGATGTCGACGAATTTCTGGCGGAGATCGTCGTTGGTGTCGCGCTTGATGCGCCAGCGCATCGACTGGGCGGTGTTGGGGCTGTCGGCGTCGGGCGGACCGAACATCATCAGCGACGGCCACCACCAGCGGTTCAAGGCGTCCTGCGCCATGTGCTTCTGCTCGGCCGTCCCGGCGGCGAGGTGCATCATGATCTCATAGCCCTGGCGCTGGTGGAAGCTCTCTTCCTTGCAGACGCGGACCATGGCGCGGGCATAGGGGCCGTAGCTGGTGCGCTGCAGCGGCACCTGGTTCATGATCGCGGCGCCGTCGACCAGCCAGCCGATCGCGCCGATGTCCGCCCAGGTGAGCGTCGGATAGTTGAAGATGGTGCTGTACTTGGCCTTGCCCGAATGCAGCGCCTCGATCATTTCCTCGCGGCTGGTCCCCAGCGTCTCGGCGGCCGAATAGAGATAGAGGCCGTGCCCCGCCTCGTCCTGCACCTTGGCGAGCAGAATCGCCTTGCGCCGAAGCGATGGCGCGCGGGTGATCCAGTTGCCCTCCGGCAGCATGCCGACGATCTCGCTATGCGCATGCTGCGAAATCTGCCGGGTGAGCGTGCGCCGATAGGCCTCGGGCATCCAGTCCTTGGGCTCGATGAACTCGTCAGCCGCCACCCGCGCCTCGAAGGCGGCGAGTTTCTCGGGATCCTCGATATGCTCGACGGCGGGCTTGGCCGATTTCTGCAATTCGGTGGTGTACATCACTGGCTCCTTGGCCCGCATTCTACCATTCACCGACCGATCGGTCAATGAATGGGGGTGGCCGGTTGATTAGAACGGCTGGTGGACGAACTCACAATCCGAGGGCAAAGCATTGCCCCAAACGACCTCCACGCGCCTATTATTCGCCTCCGCCACGCCGTCAGCGGTCCTGATCATGGGACGCAGTTCTCCATACCATTTGCCACACATAATCGCAGCGGGCTCTATCCCGTGCACGATCAAGAAATCGCGAACTGCGACGGCTCGACGACGCGAGAGAGCAAGATTGGCTGGCTCAGTGCCAACACGGTCCGCATGGCCGACAACAGCCAGCCTTTCTATAAAGCCTTGTTGATAAGCCTCGATGACGAACTGCTCCAGTATTGGGTTGGTCTTCGGATCAACTTTCGCGCTACCGGATTCGAAAAAGACGTAGGCGACGGGCGGTGTGTAGGCTGCAGTGGGGTTGCAAAGGGCCAATGTAGCCAATGCCGCTGCGGTCAGACGTGCGCGGCGCGCCAGCATCTTTCGTCTGTAAACGGCCATCCATCCTCTCCAGCGCCGAGTTGGCTACCGCCACATTTTGGCAACCGATCGAGAACAGAGCTTAGAGCGCGTTGGCCAACAGAGCTACACCCGCTCGATCACCATCGCGATGCCCTGCCCGACGCCGATGCACATGGTGGCGAGGGCGTAGCGGCCGCCGGTGCGGTGGAGTTCTTCGGTGGCGGTGAGGACGAGGCGGGCGCCGGACATGCCGAGGGGGTGGCCGAGCGCGATGGCGCCGCCATTGGGGTTCACATTCTCGGCGTCGTCGGGGAGGCCGAGTTGGCGCATGACGGCGAGGCCCTGGGCGGCGAACGCTTCGTTCAGTTCGATCACGTCCATGTCGGCGATGGTGAGGCCGAGGCGTTTGAGCAGCTTCTCGGACGCGGGCGCGGGGCCTATGCCCATGATGCGCGGCGGGACGCCGGCGACGGCGGTGCCGACGACGCGGGCGCGGGGGGTGAGGCCGTTGCGTTTCGCCGCTTCCTTGGACGCGACGATGAGGGCGGCGGCGCCGTCGTTGACGCCCGAGGCGTTGCCGGCGGTGACGGTGCCGTCGGAGCGGACGATGGGGCGGAGCCTGGCCAGCGCTTCGAGGCTGGTCTTGCGGGGGTGCTCGTCGCGATCCACCACAAGGGCGTCGCCCTTGCGCTGGGGGATGGTGACGGGGACGATCTCGGCCGCCAACCGCTCGTTCTCCTGCGCCCGCGCCGCCTTGTCCTGGCTGCGGACGGCGAAGGCATCCTGGTCCTCGCGGGAGACCTGGAACTCCTGCGCGACATTCTCGCCGGTGCTCGGCATGGAGTCGTCGCCATAGGCATGCTTCATCTTCGGGTTGACGAAGCGCCAGCCGATGGTGGTGTCGTACATCTCGGCGTTGCGGTCGAAGGCGGAGGTCGCCTTGGCCATGACGAAGGGGGCGCGGCTCATGCTTTCCGAGCCGCCGGCGATGATGAGGTCTGCATCGCTGCCGCGGATCGCCCGCGCGGCCATCGCCACCGCGTCCATGCCGGAGCCGCACAGGCGATTGAGGGTGACGCCGCCGGACGTGTCGGGAAGGCCGGCGAGCAGCCCGGCCATGCGGGCGAGGTTGCGATTGTCCTCGCCGGCCTGGTTGGCGCAGCCGAGGATGACGTCGTCGAGTTCGGCCCAGTCGACGTTCGGGTTGCGCTCGATCAGCGCCTTGATCGGAATGGCGGCGAGATCGTCGGCGCGGATATGGGCGAGCGCGCCGGCGTAGCGGCCGATGGGAGTGCGCACGGCGTCGCAGATATAGGCTTGGGTGTGGGTCATGACGTACCCATAACAGCGCCTCTCCCCTTGCGGGAGAGGATAGTGAAGCTTGGCGGCGCAGCCGACTAGCGAAACTTGGTGAGGGGTCGGCGGCGCAGCCGCCGCGCGAGCTTACCCTCGCGACCCCCCATCCAACTGCGACTAGGCGGCAACCCGCCAAGTCTACGTATCCTTCCCCCGCAAGGGGGGAAGGGCTATGCGGTGGCCATGCCAACCTACGAAACCATCCTCCTCTCCCTCGAAAGCGGCATCGCCCGCCTCACCCTCAACCGGCCGGAGCGGCTCAACAGCTTCACGGTCGAGATGCACGAGGAAGTCGCCGACGCGCTGGGTCGGTTGGGCGACGCCCGCGTGCTCGTCCTGACCGGCGCCGGACGCGGCTTCTGCGCCGGACAGGATTTGAACGACCGCGCGGTGGCGCCGGGGGGCAGCGTCGATCTCGGCGAGTCGCTGGAGTTGCGTTACAATCCGCTGATCCGGCGGCTGACCGCGCTTCCCATGCCGGTGATTGCTCGCGTCAACGGCGTCGCGGCCGGCGCGGGCGCCAATATCGCGCTCGCCTGCGACATCGTCATCGCGGCGAAGTCGGCCAAGTTCATTCAATCCTTCGCCAATATCGGCCTGGTGCCGGACAGCGGCGGGACGTGGATATTGCCGCGCCTGATCGGCCAGGCGCGGGCGATGGGGCTGGCGCTGACCGGCGAGGCGCTTTCCGCCGAGAACGCCGCTTTATGGGGGATGATCTGGAAAGCGGTCGATGACGACGCGCTCGATGCGGAGGTCGACGCCCTCGCCACCCGCTTCGCTTCGGCGCCGACCGCGGGCCTCGCCAGTATCAAGACGATGATCCGCGCCGGCTGGACGGCGACCCTCTCCGACCATCTCGACACGGAGCGCGACGCCCAGCGTTCGCTCGGCGGCGGCAATGATTATCGCGAGGGCATCGCCGCCTTCCTCGAAAAGCGAACGCCGAATTTCACGGGGCGCTAGGCTCCGTCATTCCAGCGAAAGCTGGAATCTCCGTTCCCATATCAAGGACCGGAGACAGTAGAAATGAGATTCCAGCTTTCGCTGGAGTGACGTGAAAGGCTCCCGATGAAGACGCTGAAGCTGTTGAACTACGCCGCCGACCAATGGGTCGCGGGCGATGGCGGCCTGGCCGAGGTGCACAGCGCCGTCACCGGAGACGTGATCGCCGAAACAGGCAGCAACGGCCTCGATTTCAAGGCGATGCTCGACCACGCCCGCAAAGTCGGCGGCCCCGCTTTGCGGGCGATGACCTTCCACGAGCGCGCCTGGATGCTGAAGGATCTCGCCAACGCGATCATGGCGCGCAAGGAGGAATTGTACGAGCTCAACTACGCCACCGGCGCGACGCGGACCGACGGCTGGATCGACATCGAGGGCGGCGCGGGGACGCTCTTCTCCTTCTCGTCCAAGGGCCGGCGCGAGCTCCCCAACGGCCGCATCCTCATCGACGGCGCGATGGAGCCGCTATCGAAAGGTGGAAGCTTCGTCGGCCAGCACGTCTTCACTCCGCTCCAGGGCGTCGCCGTCCATATCAATGCCTTCAACTTCCCTGTCTGGGGGATGCTGGAGAAACTGGGGCCGACGCTGCTCGCCGGCGTTCCGGCGATCGTCAAGCCCGCCTCCGCCACCGGCTATCTCGCCGAAGCGTGCGTCAGGATCATGATCGAAGCCGACATACTCCCCAAAGGCGCGCTGCAGCTCGTCATGGGCGGCGTCGGCGACCTGATGGACCATCTGACCCTTCAGGACGTGGTGAGCTTCACCGGCTCCGCCCAGACGGCGATGAAGCTCCAGTCGCATCCGGTGATAGCGCGCAAGAGTGTCCGCTTCATCGCCGAGCGCGACAGCCTCAACGCCTCGATCCTCGGGCCGGACGCCGCGCCAGGCACGCCCGAATTCGACCTGTTCGTCAAGGAAGTGGCGCGCGAGATGACCGTCAAGGCGGGCCAGAAATGCACTGCCATCCGCCGCGCCATGGCGCCCGCCGAGCATCTCGACGCGGTCCAGGACGCGCTCTCGGCCCGCCTCGCCAAGGTCAGGATCGGCGACCCGCGCGAGGAAGGCGTCACCATGGGCGCCCTCGCCAGTGCCCGCCAGCTTCACGACGTGCGCGAGCAGATCGCCAGGCTCCACAAGCAGGCGCGGATCGTCTCGGGCAATCCCGACCACGTCTTTCCCGGCCATGAGAAGGGCGCCTTCATGGAGCCCGTGCTGCTCCGCACCGATACGCCCTGGTCCGCCGACGCCGTCCACGATGTCGAGGCGTTCGGACCCGTCTCCACGATCATGCCCTACAAGGATCTGGAAGACGCGATTGCTCTCGCCAATCGCGGCATGGGCAGCCTGGCCCTTTCCCTGTTCACCTTCGACAACAAGGTGGCGGAGGAATTCGTGCTGAACGCCGGCGCCTATCACGGCCGCATGGTCATCCTCGACCGCACCAGCGCCAAGGAATCCACCGGCCACGGCTCCCCCCTCCCCGTCCTGGTCCATGGCGGCCCCGGCCGCGCCGGCGGCGGCGAGGAGATGGGCGGCATACGCGGCGTCACCCATTATATGCAGCGTACCGCGCTCCAGGGGGCGCCGGAAATGCTGTCGAAGGTGGTGCATCAATGGCTGCCCGGCGCGGACAAGCCGACGGGCGACGTCCATCCCTTCCGCAAACGCATCTCCGAGCTGGAGATCGGCTACACGCTCAAGACGGAGAGCCGCACGGTCACGCTCGAAGACGTGGAGCATTTCGCCGCCTTCACGGGCGACAATTTCTACGCCCATATGGATGAGGAAGCGGCCAAGGCGAACCCGATCTTCGACGGTCGCGTCGCCCACGGCTATCTCATCCTGAGCTTCGCCGCCGGCCTGTTCGTCGATCCCGCGCCCGGCCCGGTGCTCGCCAATACCGGCCTCGAAACCCTCCGCTTCCAGACCCCGCTCTATCCCGGCGATTCGATGCGCGTCGAACTCACGGTCAAATCGAAGAGCGTGCGCGACGAGGAGAAAGGCGAGGTCCGCTGGGCGGTCTACGTCTTCAACCAGAAGGACGAGGTGGTCGCGACCTACGAGCTGATGACGATGAACACACCCTAATCGTCATTGCGAGGAGCGAAGCGACGCGGCAATCCAATACAGCGCTGGATTGCTTCGCTTCGCTCGCAATGACGATTATTCCGTCGGCCACGCCTCCAGCACTTCCACGAACCGGCTCAGCCAGGCGTTGGTCTGGTGGCCGTCGACGACGCGGTGGTCGATGGTGAGGCTGACATAGGCCATCGGGCGGATCTGGATGGCGTCCTGGCCGCCGACCTCGCGCACCACGACGCGCTTCTCCAGCTTGCCGACGCCGAGGATCGCGGATTGGGGCTGGTTGATGATGATCGGGGTGGCGAAGAGCGAGCCCGAGACGCCGTGATTGGAGATGGTGAAGGTTCCGCCCTTCACGTCCTGGCTGGTCAGCCTCTCGGCGCGGGCTTTCTCGATGAGCGCGTCGAGGCCGGCGGCTATCCCCTTGAGAGACAGCGTCTGCACCTTCGGGAGGACGGGGACGATCAGGCCCTTGTCGCCCAATGCGGTGCCGACGCCGATATTGATGTCATCGAAGATTTCGAGCCGGTCTTTATGCCAGCGGCTGTTGATCGCCGGCGCGACCTTCATCGCCTCGGCTGCCGCGGCGACGATGTAGGCGGTGTAGGTGAGCTTCACGCCTTTCTTGGCGAAGGCGTCCTTATGGCGGGCGCGATGCGCCTGGATGGCTGAGAAGTCGGCCTCGAACACCGCGGTGACATGCGGGGCCTGGGTGACCGAGCCCAGCATGTTCTCGGCGATGCGCAGCCGCATGCGGTCGTGCGGGACGCTGTGCGAGCGGATGCCCGAGGTGGCGGGGATGACGCCTTCCACGGGCCGCACGTGCGTCGCTTCCTCGACGGCCTTGTCGACGTCGGCGCGGGTGATGCGGCCATCGCGGCCGGTCCCCTGGATGAGGGTGGGGTCGATATCGTGCTGGAGCAACGCGCGCTTCACGGCTGGCGACAGGCGCATTTCCGGATCGCGCAACCCGTTCGTGTCGAGCGAAGTCGAGACACCCTTTCGAGCGGAGCCGAGAATGAATGCCTCGGCTTCGCTCGGCCGGGCCCCTCGACTTCGCTCGGGGCGAACGGATTCCTCTTCAGTGGCGATGCGACCGAGCACCGCGCCCGGCAAAGCCTCCGCATCCGTCTCCAGCACTATCTCCTTGAGCACGCCCGCCGCCGGAGCCGGCACCTCGACCGCCACCTTGTCGGTCTCCAGCTCGACCAGCGGATCGTTCATCTCGACCCGGTCGCCTACCTGTTTCAGCCAGGCGCGCACCACGGCCTGGGTTCCCTCCTGCTCGACGGGCACGATGACGTCGATCATGACGAGGCCCCACTCGTCACCCCAGCGAAGGCTGGGGTCTCGGGGAGAAGGGCCGTGACTTCTGGTCCTGGGATGCCAGCCTTCGCTGGCATGACGGTCTTGCTCATCCTCAAAACCCCACCAGCTCTTCGATCTTCGCGCGGATGCGCTCGACGCTCGGGACGGCCCAGTTCAAGAGCACCGGATTATGCGGGCTGGGGATATCCGGCATCGTCAGGCGGGAGACGGGCGCGTCCAAATCCATGAACGCTTCGTCCGCCACCACCGCCGCGATTTCGGCGCCGAAGCCGCCGGTCCGCAAATCTTCATGGACGATGAGACAGCGGCGGGTGCGGCGGACGGATTCCAGCACCATTTCGCGGTCCCAAGGCAAGAGGGTGCGCAGGTCGATGACGTCGGCGGAGAAATCCTTCGCCGCTTCCTCGCAGCGCGGGACCATCGCGCCCCAGGTGACGATCGTGATGCCGCTTCCTTCACGCGTCTTCTTCGCACGCCCGAAGGGGAGCACATAATCGTCGCCCGGATAGGGCCGCCGCGCCCACACATCATCGAGCATTGCGCGATGCTCGAAGAAGATGACCGGATCGTTGCCGCGAAGGCCCGCGCGGAGCAGACCCACTGCGTCCTCGGCATTGCTCGGCACTGCCACTTTCCATCCGGGATTATGGACGAACTGCACCTCGTTGGTCTGGCTGTGCCAGGGGTCGCCGCACTTGAAGAAGCCGCCGGGGATGCGCAGCACCATCGGCGCGGCGAAGCGGTTGGCGGTGCGCCAGCGCATCGTGCCGCAATCGTTGATCTGCTCCAGCGCCGGCTCGGCATATTTGCGGAACTGGATTTCAGGCACCGGCATCAGCCCCGCCATCGCCATGCCGACGGCACGGCCGATTATGCCTTCCTCGGACAGGCTGGTGTCGAACACGCGCCCGGTGCCAAACTTGTCCTGGAGGCCGAGCGTCACGGCGTGGACGCCGCCCTTCGGCCCGATATCCTCGCCGAAGAGAAGCACGCGCGGATTGATTTCCAGCTCATGGTCCAATGTGCGGCGGATGGCCGTGACCATGTTGATGCGCTGGCCTTCGGGCTTCGGCTCGTCGGTCGAGGATGGCGGCTCATAGCCATGCGTCCACTGCCCCCCGAGCGTCTGCATCTCGCCTTCGTAGAAGACGTTAGAGAGCAAGGTTTCCGGATCGGCCACGCCCCTCGCCTCGGCGATCTCGCGCGCCTTCTCGACAGCGGCCTCGGCTTCGGCGGCGATGTCGTCCCACTCGCCTTCGTCGAGCAGCGAGCCGACCAGATAGGATTTCAGTTTGGGCACCGGATCGCGGGCCCATTCGGATTCGACGAACTCCTCCGACTTGTAGGTCTGCGTGTCCTGGAAGCTGTGGCCCTGGAGGCGCGGCACTGTGAGGCGCAGCAAAGCCGGCCCCTTCCCGCCCCGCACATGCTCAGACGCCAGTTTGAGGAGGCGTGCCGCCTCGGCCGGCTCGGTGCCGTCGCCGGAGAGGATTTGGAGGTTGGCGAAGCTCTCCAGGTTCCGCGCGATATTGCCGCCCGGCGTCTGATAGCTGCCGGGCACCGAGATGCCGTATTGATTGTCCTCGATATAGAAGAGCATCGGCAGCTTCTGCGTCGTGGCGATGGTGAGCGCCGACCAGAAACCGTTGGTCGCGACCGAAGCATCGCCGCCCAGTACCACCGCCATCGCGCCCTCATAGGCGCGGTCCTTCAGCACATCGCGATGATATTCGATCGCCTGCGCCCAGCCGGCGGTCGGCGTATATTGCGCGCCCACCCCGCCGCACATCGGCAGCGCCGGAGGCCCGCCGGGATTGGGATAGTTGAAGACCACCCCGATATCGCGCCCGTCCGAATAGCCGCCCGCCCGGCCCATGCCCGACCCCAGCGCATCCTCCAGCGGCACCCCGAGCGACAGCAGCAGAGGCCGCGACCGATAATAGCCGCAGGCCGCGTCCTTCGCGCCGGTCAGGCGGCTGCCGAGCATGATCTGCGCCATGTCGTGCCCGCGCGCCGAGAATTGATAGAGTATCTTCTTCTCGGGGACGAGCCGCGTCTCTTCCAGTCTGTCGAGCGCGCGCGACACCTGGACCAGATAGGCGATCCGCCGCCAGTCATAATCCGGATCGGGCGCGTTGGCTCGGGCGCGCGGCGCCGTCGCGAGCATCTCGTCAGCCATCGAGCTTTGCGACGACCGCCGCGGCGAAATAGTCGACATTGTCGTCCGACAGCCCGGCGACGTTGAAGCGGCCGCTATTCGCCATGTAGATGCCGTGGCTGGCGCGCAGCTCGACCACGGCCTCCGGCGTCAGCGGAAGCATCGAGAACATGCCATTCTGTTCGTCGATGAACGCCAGCCGCTCGTCATAGGCGGCGAGCCGCGCGCGCAGGCTGCGGATGCGGGTGAGCATTTCCTTGAGCTCGGCGCGCCAGTCCGCCTCCAGCTCCTCCGTTTCCAATATGGTGCGCACGATCGCCGCGCCATGGTCCGGCGGCATCGACCACATGGTGCGGGCGAGGCCGAGAAGGTTGCCGAACGCGACCTGAGCCTGCTCGGCGCTGGACGCCTTGATGAACAGGGCGCCGGTGCGCTCGCGATAGAGGCCGAAATTCTTGTCGCAGCTCTGCGCCACCAAGGCCTGCTCCGCCGCCTCGACGACCAGGCGCGTCCCCGCCGCGTCATCCTCCAGTCCGTTGCCCAAGCCCTGATAAGCCAGGTCGACATAGGGAAGGAGACCGCGCTCGGCGATGAGATCGGCCAACTCGCGCCACTGGTTGAGGCTGAGATCGGCGCCGGTCGGATTGTGGCAGCAGCCATGGACCAGCACGAGATCGCCGGCGCGCGCGCCCTTCAGCGCCTCGATCATTTCGTCGAACAGGACCGTCCGCGTCTCCTTGTCGTAATAAGGATGCGCGACGAACTCGACGCCGGCGGCGCCGATCAGCGGCACATGGTTGGGCCAGGTCGGCTGGCCGACGAAGATGCGGGAATTGCCGCCCGCCGCCTTGATGAGCTCCGCGCCGAGCCTCAGCGCGCCGCAGCCGCCGGGAGTCTGGACTCCGACGATCCGGTCGCTGCGCGCGCCGAGCCCGCCGAAGACGATCGGCTTGATAAGCTCGACGAAGCGCGCGTCGCCCTCGGATCCGAGATAGGATTTGGTCTCCTGCGTCTCGATCAGCACCTTCTCGGCGGCCTTCACCGCACGCAGGATCGGCGTTGCGCCGGCCGCGTCGCGATAGACGCCCACGCCGACGTCGATCTTCTCCGGCCGCGTGTCCGCTTTGGCGAGCCCGATCAGCGCCAGCAGCGAGTCGGAAGCCTGGGCCTCCAGCCGGTCGAAAAGCCTCGGCTCGTCAGCCAAGAGAAAATTCTCTGTCATCTGCACTCCTGTCGCGCCCCGCTTATGGCGGGGTACTTCCCGATACATCTACGCTTGCGCGCGGCCAAATGGGCATCAGATTTGCGCCAAACCGCGCTGGAATTGATAGCTTTGTTTCGCTACACTCGATTTCATGAAACAGAATGACCAGCTGGACGAGATCGACCGCCGAATCGTCCGCGAATTGCAGCGCGATGCGAGCCTCAGCCACGCGGCGCTGGCCGAGAAGGTCGGGGCGTCCTCCGCATCCGTGTGGCGCCGCGTCCGCAATCTGGAGACGAATGGCGTTCTCGGCCGGGCCGTCCGCCTCGCCAATGCGGAGCATCTCGACCGGTCGGTCAACGTCCTGTGCCAGGTCCGCATGACCCGCCAGACCATGACCGCCAGGGCCGAATTCGAAGAGTTCATCCGCTTGCGCGAGGAGATCGTCGAATGCTACGCCATGTCCGGCGAGTGGGACTATCTCCTCCGCATCGCCGTCCGCGATGTCGCCGATTACGACCGTTTCGTGATGCGCGGCGTGCTCGCCCATCCAAGCGTCGCCAACGCGGCCAGCAATTTCGCGCTGCGGCAGGTCAAGTACACGACGGAGATTCCGGTGTAGCTGGATTGCTTCGCTACGCTCGCAATGACGGTTGAGAATATCGTCGTCATTGCGAGGAGCGAAGCGACGAAGCAATCCATCTTCCCGCGTAGGGAACCGCCGCCCCTCTCCGAGGATTGAATCGCCTGCGAATCGATTTCGGAGGCATCACATGGCCGCGCGTCCCTATTGGAAAGGCCAGATCAGGCTCGCTCTGGTCTCGATCCCCGTCGAAATCTATTCCGCTACCAAGAGCGGCGCCACGATCGCCTTCAACCAGATCCACGAGCCGACCGGCAAGCGCATCAAATATGAAAAGGTCGTGCCGGGCGTCGGCCCGGTCGATCCGGACGAGATCGTCAAGGGCTATCAATATGAGAAAGGCAGCTACGTGCTGCTCGACGAAAGCGAGCTGGAAGCCGTCAAGCTGGAAAGCAAGAAGACGCTGGAGCTGACCCAGTTCGTCGATGCCCACGAGATCGACCCGCTTTACTACGAGAAGCCTTATTACGTCGTCCCCGCCGACGATCTCGCCGAGGAAGCGTTCGTGGTGCTGCGCGAGGCTTTGCGCGACACGAAGAAGGTCGGGCTCGGCCAGCTCGCCATGCGCGGCAAGGAATATATCATCAGCCTGAAACCGTGCGGGCGCGGCATATTGATGGAGACCTTGCGCTACGCCGACGAGGTCAACAAGGCGCAGGGCTATTTCCGCGACATCGGCGACGTCAAGCCCGACCCGGAGCTGCTGGAGCTGGCCGAGACGCTGATCGACAAGAAGACGGCGAAGTTCGACCCGTCCAAATTCCACGACCGCTATATCGACGCTTTGCACGAGCTGATCGAGAAGAAGCGCAAGTCGAAGGGCGCGAAGATCGAGGCGGAGGACGAGCCGGCGCCAAGCCGCGGCTCCAACGTCGTCGACCTGATGGCCGCGCTCAAGAAATCGATCGAGAAGCCTGGGGCGGCGAAGAAGCCGGCGGCCAAGAAGGCGCCGGCGAAAAAAGCCGCGCCAGCGCGCAAGCGGGCTTGAGATGAACGGGCACGCTCCCGTCCCCGTTCGCCCCGAGCGAAGTCGAGGGGCCCAATCGAGCGAAGCCGAGATATTCTGCCCCGGCTTCGCGCGGCGGGATGTCTCGACTTCGCTCGACACGAACGGTTGAGCGGAATGGCGCGCAAATCCGATCCGCTCGCGGTCTACAACAAGAAGCGGGACTTTTCGAAGACCGCCGAGCCCTCCGGCAAAATCGCGCCGGACAGCGGCAACAGCTTCATGGTCCAGAAGCATGACGCGACGCGGCTCCATTACGACCTGCGGCTGGAGATGGACGGCACGCTCAAGAGCTGGGCGGTGACGCGCGGCCCGAGCCCCAATCCCGACGACAAGCGCCTCGCGGTGCGCACCGAGGACCATCCTCTGAGCTACGCCACGTTCGAAGGCACCATTCCCAAGGGCGAATATGGTGGCGGCACGGTGATGCTCTGGGATCGCGGCACCTGGACGCCCGATCCGCGCAAGGATCCGCGCAAGACGATCGAGGAAGGTCACCTCCACTTCACCCTCGACGGCGAACGGATGAAGGGCGAGTGGGTGATGTTCCGGCTCAAACCGCGCGGGCGTGAGAAGAACGAGAACTGGATCCTGCGCAAGGTCGAGGACGAACATGCCGGCAGCTCCGCAGGGCTGACGGAAAAATATCTGACCTCGGTCAAGACCGGCCGGACGATGCTGGAGATAGCGGAGGGCAAGAAAGCGAAGGAGCTGAAGCCTCCCTCGTCATCCCGGCGAAAGCCGGGATCTCATAACAAGAAGTCACGGCCCGCGGACCGTCACCCCGGCCTCCGCCGGGGTGACGAAGCCCCCCCGCCCTTCCGCGCCCTTCAAAAAGCCACCCTCGTCGACGCCGTACCCTCGGGCGCCGGCTGGATCCACGAGATGAAGTTCGACGGCTATCGCTGCCTGCTCGGCATCGCCGGCGGCGAGGCCAGGATTTACACCCGCACCGGGCTCGACTGGTCGGATAAATTCCCCGAGATCGTCGCGGCCGCGCGCCAACTGGAAATCGGCCCCGCCTTGCTCGACGGCGAAATCGTCAGCGTCGACGACAAGGGCGCGACCAGCTTCTCGGCGCTCCAGCAGGCGATCAGCGAAGGCGGGCGCGGGCTCACCTTATTCCTGTTCGACGCGCTCCAGATCGATGGCGAGGATCTGACCGCGCTGCCCAATATCGAGCGCAAGCAGCGGCTGGCCTCCTTGCTGGGCGACGGCCGTCCGCCGATCCTCTACGCCGATCATATCGTCGGCGCGGGCGAGAAACTGTTCGACGCGATGTGCGAAGCCGGCCAGGAAGGCATCGTCTCCAAGAAAGCCGACGCGCCCTATCGTGGCGTCCGCTCAAAGGCCTGGCTCAAGGTCAAATGCACCTTGCGGCAGGAATTGGTGATCGTCGGCTGGACGCCCAGCGCGAGCAAGACCCGGTCGCTGCGCTCGCTGCTGCTCGCGGTCAACGAGTACGGCAAATTGCGCTATGCGGGCAAGGTCGGCACCGGCTTCTCCGTCAAGACCGAGCAGGAATTGCTCGCGAAGCTCGGCAAGCTGAAAAGCGGCAAGGCCGCGCTGGAGGTTCCCAGGGCCGAGGCGCGCGGCGCCCACTGGGTGAAGCCCGAGCTGGTCGCCGAGATCGCCTTCGCCGAATTCACTTCGGACGGGGTCGTCCGCCACGCCAGCTTCCTCGGACTGCGGGGTGACAAGGAGGCCGGGGCGGTGGTCGAGGAAAAGCCGCAACCCGTCGCCAAGGTCGCCGCCCCGGCCGACACGATAAAGATCACCAATCCGGACCGGGTGATCTTCCCCGATTCCAACGTCACCAAGGGCCAGCTCGCGGACTATTACCGCGCGGTCGGCCTGATCATGTTGCCGTGGACCGCCAACCGTCCGATCAGCCTGGTCCGATGCCCGCAGGGCCGGGCGAAGAAATGCTTCTTCCAGAAGCACGACGCCGGCACGTTCGGCGAGCATGTCCTCCAGGTTCCGATCAGGGAGAAGGACGGCCACAAAGAGGATTATATCTACGTCGCGCAGGCCGCCGGAATGATCGCCTGCGTCCAGATGGGGGCGATCGAATTCCACGGCTGGGGCAGCAAGGTCGACGATGTCGAGAAGCCGGATCGGCTGGTGTTCGATCTCGACCCCGATGAAGGCCTCGACTTCGAGGAGGTCAAGCGCGCCGCGCGCGACCTCAAGCGGCACCTCGCCGACATGGGCCTCCAGACCTTTCCTTTGCTGACCGGGGGCAAGGGCCTTCACGTGGTCGTGCCGCTGACGCCGCAGGCTGAATGGCCCGCCGTCAAGGATTTCGCCAACCGCTTCGCTCTGGCGTTGACGGAAGCCGAGCCCGAGCGCTTCACCGCGACCATGTCGAAGGCCAAGCGCAAGGGCCGCATCTTCCTCGACTGGCTCCGCAACCAGCGCGGCGCGACCGCGATCATGCCCTTTTCCGCCCGCGCCCGCGAAGGCGCGCCGGTGTCCGCGCCGATCGCCTGGGACGAGCTGGACGCGACGCGATCCGGCGGCCGCTTCACGGTCAAGGATGCGGAAACCCTGCTCGAACGCGCCTCCGGCCGCACCCTCCAGGGCTGGGGCGAAGCCGCCCAGACCCTGCCCGACCTGTGAGTTAGCGGGCGGCGTCCGACACCGTCTCGCCGACCGATTCCAGATCGCGCCCGACCCCGCCGACCGTATTGCACCCGGAGATCAACAAGGCCGCCGCGAGGCTGCCCAACAAAACCGCTTTTCGAACCATCTTCCACTCCAGGAAATCGCCGTCGCCCTTTCCCGCGCCGCTCGCCGAGGAGCAAGCGAAATCGCACGCGGCAGGAGGGCGTCTCCCAATCTTGCCGGTTGCAAATCGTATACGATCGCCTCTATCCTCGCCGCTCCCAGAACAGCCGAGGCCGCCCGTGACGAAAAATCTCCTTCCTTTGGCGACTTTGCTGCTCGCCGGTCTTTCCCCGATCGCGCTCGCGGCCCCGGCAACGGCGCAGACCGCATCCGCCACGGCCGAGGCCGCCGGCGCTGACGCCCGGCTCCGCGCCCTCTACGACGCCGAATGGGCCTGGCGGATGAACGAATATCATCGGGTCAAGCAGGACGAGGATTGGGTGGCGGGCGATCGCCTGCCCGACGTCGACGCCGCGGCGCAATCGCGGCGCCTTGCCTATCTCGAAAAGACGCTGGCGCAATTGCAGGCGATCCCCGTCGACCAGCTATCGCCCGAGGAGCGGATCAACGCCGCCGTCTTCCGCACCAATCTCGAGCACGACATTTCCGACGCGCGCTTCCGCGAATGGGAGATGCCGTTCGACAGCGACAGCAGCTTCTGGACCTATCTCAACCCCCGCCAGGGCTATCGCACCGCCGAGGAATATCGCCGCTATCTCAATCGGATGCGCGACATCCCGCGCTATTTCGACCAGCATATCGTCAACATGCGGGCCGGGCTGGAGCGCGGCTTCAGCGTGCCCCGCGTGACGCTCACCGGCCGCGATTCTTCGATCGTGCCGTTCACCGACGCCGATTCCGCCAGGAACCCCTTTTACGACGCCTTCGAGATGATGCCGGACGGCATCCCCGCCGCCGAGCAGGCCGCTTTGCGGGCCGAGGCGGAGACGGTGATCCGCGACGCGGTCGCGCCCGCTTATGCCGAACTGCTGACCTTCATCCGCGAAGACTATCTCCCCAACACCCGCACCACGATCGCGGCCGCCGACATGCCCGAGGGCGAGGCCTATTACCTCGCCAACATCAGGCAATATTCGACGCTCGACCTCACCCCCCAGCAGATCCACGAGATCGGCCTGAAGGAAGTCGCCCGCATCCAGGCCGACATGCGCGCGACCATCGCCGAAACCGGCTTCAAGGGCGATTTCAAGGAATTCCTGACCTTCCTCAAGACCGATCCGCGTTTCTACGCGAAAACGCCCGAGGAATTGCTCAGCTTCTCCGCTTATGTGGCCAAGCGCGTCGACGGCAAGATCGGCGACACGATCGGCCTGCTGCCACGCGGCCGCTTCACCATCCTGCCGGTGCCGGACGCGATCGCGCCTTTCTACACCGCCGGGCGCGGCGGGCTCGAATCCTGCCTGATGAACACCCACAACCTCCCCGCGCGGCCGCTCTACAATATCCCGGCGCTGACCCTGCACGAATGCGCGCCCGGCCACAGCTTCCAGGCCGCGCTCGCGCTCGAGGCGCCCGAGCGTCCGGACTTCCGCGGCGAGACCTATTTCTCCGGCTATGGCGAGGGCTGGGGCCTCTATACCGAATGGCTCGGCATCGGCATGGGCATCTACCGCACGCCCTATGAGGAGTTCGGCCGCCAATCCTACGAGATGTGGCGCGCGGTGCGTCTGGTCATCGATCCGGGCATCCACGCCATGGGCTGGAGCCGCGACAAGGCGATCGCCTATCTCGCCGACCATACCGCGCTTTCCCAGCACGAGGTCGAGACCGAGGTCGACCGCTACATCAGCTGGCCCGGCCAGGCGGTCGCCTATAAATTGGGCGAGATGACCATCCGCCGCCTCCGCGCCAAGGCCGAGAAGGCGCTCGGCGCCGATTTCGACCAGCGCTGGTTCCACGACACGATCCTGGCGCTGGGATCGGTGCCGCTGCCGGTGCTGGAGCAGGAGATCGACCGCTTCATCGCCGCCGGCGGCAAGAAGCCGGCCGACAGCCCGGCATGAGGATGAGGGCGCCGGGGCGGCCCGGCCGCCCGCGCCTCTTGAACATTCGCCCCGCCTCCTTCACATAGGGAGGCTTGAGGCCGTCCCAACGACGCTCCCGTCAAAGGAGCGCCAGGGTCGGCGCGAACCCATTGGAAGGCCGGCCATCCACGGCGCCGCCGCTCGCGGCGGACGCCGGAGGGCCATGAGCCGCGATTATTGAGGACGAATATCCATGTCGTGGACCGACGAGCGCATCGAACGCCTGAAGGCGATGTGGAGCAAGGGCATGACCGCCAGCCTGATCGCCGACGAATTGGGCGGCGTGTCGCGGAACGCGGTGATCGGCAAGGCCCACCGGCTCGGGCTCCAGGCGCGTCCCTCCCCGGTCAAGGCGCACGAGGCGGCCGCCCCGGCGAGCCCGGTGCCGGCGGCCTCCGCCGCGGCCGAAGTCGCTCCCGCCGACGCCCCCGCCCAGGATGCACCGGCCGAGCCCGCGCCGCCCCCGGCTCCGGCCAGCGCCGCGCCCGTCGCTCCGCCTCAGTCGCAAACCCAGCCGCAGCCGCAGCCGCAGCAACCGCGCATCGTCTCGGTCGGCCCGGGCGGCTTCCTGCGCCAGGGCCCGGGCGACCAGCAATCGCCGATCCCGCCCGCGCCGCCGCGCCGCCTGGTGCCGGCCAAGCCCAGCGCCGAGGTCGCCGACAAGACCAGCCTGCTCGATTTGAACGAGAAGATCTGCAAATGGCCGATCGGCCATCCCGGCGAGCCCGATTTCCATTTCTGTGGGCGTACCGCCAATCCGGGCTTCCCTTATTGCGTCGACCATTGCGGCGTCGCCTATCAGGCCCAACTCCCCCGCCGCGACCGCCGCCCCCCGCCCCCGCTCCCCTTCGGCGGCCCGCGGATACGCTGAAGCGCTTTCGCCGCTCTCGTCATCCCGGCGTCCGCCGGGATGACGATGAGTTTTACCGCCCCTTCTCCCAAGCCCCCGTCTTGAGGCTGGCGACCTCCACCCTCTTCCCCAGCCACTCGGCCAACTCCTCGAAGGCGAGCGGCTTGTCGAAGACGATGCCGGCATAGCCCTGGCGATACCAGCGCGCGATGCCGCGGATCGGGCGCAGGCTCTCGATGGTGATCGTCACCGGCTTGCCGACGCACTGCCAGTCGCCCAGCTCCACCTTGACCCCGCCCAGCGAAATGTCGTGGACCTCGACCTTGTGGTAGAGCCGGCCGATCCGCACGGTCGCGCCGCAGGCGATCTCCAGGCGCGGCGGCCGCTGGACGAAGCCACCGCGCGGCCTTTTGGCGGCGAGCAATTCGCGCAGGTCGACGCTCTGGTCGAACTTGATGCCGAGCATCGGCGGCCGGGTCCACACCACCGTGCCGTGGATCCGCTGATCGGAGCTGAACTCGACATAGAGGTCGGTATCGACGGGCGGCACGGCGCCGGTGGTCTCCGCCATCAGCCCGCCGGCCGAGATGTTGCGGACACGGCAGAGATCGCGCCAGTCGAGGGTCACCAATTTGGCGAGCGGAAGATTGGGGACGACGCGCTCCTCGGCCCGCTTTTCGGTCGGCCGCGGCACTTGCGTGGAAAGCGAGAAGGTCGCGGATTCGAACGCCAGCTCGCCGTTGTTGGGCGGTCCGCTCAGGCCCCTCCGGATCAGATCCACCAGCATCAAGGCTCTCCCACGCGCCCAACTCGAAGGGGCGAGGCTATGCCCAAAGCGTTAACGCTTCGCGCAGAACCATCGTTAAGCAAGCTCCGCTTGGCAGGGTGCGGCGCTGCGCCCTATAGCCTTGGCCATGTCCGATTTGTTCTCGTCCACCGCCCCCGCCTCGACCGATTACGACGCCTCCTCGATCGAGGTGCTGGAAGGGCTGGAGCCCGTCCGCCGCAGGCCCGGAATGTATGTCGGCGGCACCGACGAGAGGGCGCTCCACCACCTCGCCGCCGAAGTGCTCGACAACAGCATGGACGAGGCGGTGGCGGGCCATGCCAGCCGGATCGAAGTGACGCTGGAGCCCGGCAACCGCCTCACCATCGCCGACAATGGCCGCGGCATCCCGATCGATCCGCATCCCAAATATCCGGGCAAGTCGGCGCTCGAGGTGATCCTGACCATGCTCCATTCGGGCGGCAAGTTCAGCCACAAGGCCTATGCGACTTCGGGCGGCCTGCACGGCGTCGGCGTCAGCGTCGTCAACGCGCTCTCGACCGAGACCATCGTCGAGGTGGCGCGTAACAAGGAGATTTATCGCCAGAGCTTCTCCAAAGGCCATCCGACCTCGGCGCTGGACAAGGTTGGCACCACCCAGAACCGGCGCGGGACCACGCTGACCTTCACGCCGGATGCGTCCATATTCGGCGAAGACGCCCGGTTCCGGCCGGCGCGGCTCTACCGGCTCGCGCGGTCCAAGGCCTATCTGTTTGCCGGCGTCGAGATACGCTGGAAATGCGATCCCGCGCTCATCTCCGACGACACCCCGGCCGAGGCGGTGTTCCAGTTCCCGGGCGGCCTTTCCGATCATCTGAGGGAGCAGGTCGGCACCCGCGAATGCGCGACCGCCGAATTCTTCCGGGGGCGGCAGGAATTCGCCGACGGCCAGGGATCGGTCGAATGGGCGGTGGCCTGGCCTTTGTGGAGCGAGGGCGGCTCCTCTTATTATTGCAACACCATCCCCACCCCCGACGGCGGCACCCACGAGCAGGGCATCCGCGCGGCGCTGACCCGCGGCATCCGGGCGTTCGGCGAGCTGGCGGGGCAGAAGAAGGCGAAGGACATACAGGGCGACGACATCGTCTCGGGCGCCGAGATCATGCTGTCGGTCTTCATCCGCGACCCGCAGTTCCAGAGCCAGACCAAGGACCGCCTGACCAGCCCGGACGCGGCGCGACTGGTCGAGACCGCGATCCGCGACCATTTCGACCATTTCCTGGCCGACAATATGGACCGCGGCCGCGCGCTTCTCGGCTTCGTGCTCGACCGGATGGACGAGAGGCTGAAGCGCAAGGCCGAGCGCGAAGTCAAGCGCAAGACCGCGACCTCGTCGCGCAAGCTCCGCCTGCCGGGCAAGCTCACCGATTGCGCCAATGACGATCCGGCGGGGACGGAATTGTTCATCGTCGAGGGCGACAGCGCCGGCGGCTCGGCCAAGCAGGCGAGGAACCGCAAGACCCAGGCGATCCTCCCGATACGCGGCAAGATATTGAACGTGGCCAGCGCCAACAGCGCCAAGATCGGCGCCAATCAGGAAATCGCCGACCTGACGCTTGCCCTCGGCTGCGGCACCCGCGAGCGCTGCACAATCGACACCCTGCGCTACGAGCGCATCGTCATCATGACCGACGCCGACGTCGATGGCGCCCACATCGCGACCTTGCTGATGACCTTCTTCTTCCAGGAAATGCCGGACCTGGTGAGGAAGGGCGCGCTCTTTCTTGCCCAGCCGCCGCTCTACCGCCTCGCCTCGGGCGGCACCGTCGCCTACGCCAAGGACGACGCTCACCGCGCCGAGCTGGAGCGGACGCTCTTCAAGGGCAGGAAGGTCGAGGTCGGCCGCTTCAAGGGCCTGGGCGAGATGAACCCGCAGCAGCTTCGCGAAACCACGATGGACCCGAAAACGCGCAGCCTCATCCGCATCACCCTGCCCGAGGAATATGAGCAGCGCGCCGGCGTCCGCGACCTCGTCGACCGGCTGATGGGCAAGAATCCCGAGCACCGATTCCAGTTCATCCAGAGCCACGCCGCCGAGCTCGACGAAGAGGAGATCGACGCGTGAGCATCCCCTTGTTCGAGGTCAATCCGGGGCTCGACCGCAAGGCGCTTGCGGCGCAGTTCGCGCGGGACCGCAGGATCCAGATCCGCGACGTGCTGACCGAGCAGACCGCGCAGGAGGTCCGCAAGATATTGATGCGGCACACGCCCTGGGCGCTGGCGTGGCAGGCGGGGCATGACGGGCCGCACGTCATCCGCCGCGAGGATCTGCCCAGGGTCACGCCCGAGCAGAATGCCGAAATCGGCCGCAAGGTGACGGCGGCGGTGCAGGGCGAGGATTATGCCTTCGTCTATTCGACCTACCCGATGCTCGACGCCTATCTCCAGAAGTGGGACGAGGGCAGCCCCCAGGATCTCCTCATCGAGCATATCAACGACCAGCCGTTCATGGACCTGGTGCGCGAAGTGACCGGCATGGCGGAGCTGCGCAAGGCGGACGCGCAGGCGACGCTCTACGCCCCCGGCCATTTCCTCGCCGAGCATGACGACAGCCATGTCGCCGAAGGCTGGCGCGTCGCTTATGTGCTCAACATGACCCTTGGCGAGTGGCGGCCCGAATGGGGCGGCTACCTCATGTTCTACGACGAGGAGGGCGACGCGGTCGCGGGCTTCCGGCCGCGCTTCAACGCGCTCAACCTGTTCGCCGTGCCGCAGAAGCATAATGTCAGCTACGTGCCCCCCTTCAGCCCGGTCGGGCGCTTCGCCATCACCGGCTGGTTCCGGGACCAATGAGGGGGTGGCGCTGAAGGCCCTGCTCCGGCGCGCGTCGGCGATCCTGCTCGGCATGACCGCGGTGGCTTCCGCCCAGGCGGCCGAGCCGACGGCGGATTTCTCGGCGCGGGCCGGCGAGCTGGTCGCCTTGTTCAACGGCACTACGCGGCCAAAGACGATGTTCACGCCCGCCTTCCTCACCGACGTGCCGGAGGACCGGCTGGCCGCGATCGCAAAGCAGATGACGGCCCAGCTCGGCGTCGCGCGCGCGGTCGATCGCATCGACGTGAAATCCCCGAATATGGGCGTTGTCATGCTCGCCTTCGCGCGCGGGACCGCGACCATCGACCTGGTCATCGAGGCCGCCGCGCCGCATCGTATCGAAGGGCTGCTGATCACCGGCAGCGAGGTGACGAACGACAGCTTCGCGACCATCCTGGAAGAGCTTGCCGGGCTTCCTGCCGACACGTCATTGTCGGTGGCGAGGCTGAGCGACGGCGCGCCCGGGCCGATCGCGACGCATCATGCCGAGCGGCCGATGGCGATCGGGTCCAGCTTCAAGCTGTTCGTGCTGGCCGAGTTGGTCCGCGCCATTGGGGCAGGCGAACGGCGCTGGGACGATGCGGCGCCGCTGACGCATCGCAGCCTCCCCTCCGGCTTCCTCCAGGCCTGGCCGCGGGGATCGCCGCTGACGCTCCACACCCTGGCGGCACTGATGATCTCCCAGAGCGACAACAGCGCGGCCGATACGTTGCTCCATCTCCTCGGCCGCGAGAACGTGGAGGCTTTGCTCCCCGCCCTCGGCGTTCGCGCGGCGGAGCGCAACCGGCCCTTCCTGTCGACCCTGGAAGCCTTCGCGCTCAAGGCTGGCGAGGAAGCGCCGCGCCAGGCCTGGATCGAAGGCGACGAGGGCAAACGGCGGGCATTGCTGTCGTCCCTCGCCGAGATCGACCCGGCGGACATCGACATCGCCCGCTTCGCCGGCGATCCGCTGGCGATCGACTCGGCCGAATGGTTCGCCTCGACCGACGATCTGGTGCGAACGATGGACTGGCTCCGCCGCCATGGCGACGAGCGCGCTTTGGCGCTGCTCGCGATCAATCCCGGCATCGGCGGCGCGGCGGCGGAGGCGTTCGACTATCTGGGCTACAAGGGCGGCTCCGAGGCCGGGGTCGTCAACATGACCGTCCTCCTGCGCAACGAGGCCGGCGGTTGGTATGCGGTCTCGGGGAGCTGGAACGACCCGGTGGCGAGGCTCGCGGAGGCGCGGTTCGCGATGCTGATGAGCCGCGCCGTCGCGTTGCTCCGCTGATGCTGCAATATTGGACCCTCGGCAGGGCGACCGGAACCGGCGCCGCGGCCGGCCTCGCCGCCCTCCTCTTGTGGCCGCTTTACGCCGCCTGGCAGGGGCCCTGGCTGGCGCCTTATTGCGTGGCGCTGGCGGTGACCGGCTTTTGCGGCCTCTCGATCCTGTGGATCACCGCCGCCGATCTGCTCTTCCATCGTCGGCGAGGCGAGCGGCTGGTCCCGGTGAGGGTGTTCGACACCCTGTTCGCGCTCCTGCTCCTCGTCCCGTCGGCGACGACCTTGGCCGCCTTGCTCGCCTGAATCAGAGCTCCAGCGACATCACGTTGAGGCCGGAGGCGGCGATGGCGGTGGCGCAGAGCCACATCGAGACCCGCAGCACCCGGTATTTGCGCGAGCAGACCACCGAAACGTGGTAGCAATTGGAGATCATCTGTCTCGCCAGGCTCTCCGCCGTATTGTCGGAAATGTCGGCGAGATAGGAGGAGACGTCGCCATAGCTTGCGACCGAGTGGAAATAGAGAGGGCCGGGCGCGGCCTTGCTGTAGCGCGGCAGGATGACGGCGAAGGCCGAGGCGAAGGCGAGCAGCAGCGCGACCAGGGCGACCCAGCTGAGCAAGGCATAGGGCCCGACCGTGCCTGTGATGGCATCGCGGAAATAGGGCTTGGACAGCAGATAGCCGGCGATGCCGCCCGAGACGCCTAGCACGACACCCGCCTTGGCGTCGGCCAGCTGGATATGGTCGGACAGATATTCGCGGTGGAAGTCCGCGAACTCCCGCATGCTTTCGGACGACAGCGGCATCGGTTCCTCGCTCAAAGCATCCGCGGCCGGCGCGCCGCCGGGGTAGCGAGCGCGCGCGCTGCGTCGCAAGACGCCGCGGCGGAAGCGACCAGGAGGCCGCGAAAGGCAAAGTCCTGCTTTGTCATTGTCCGTCTTGCCGTGAATCCGATGGGTGCCCGCCCGAAGCGCCGGCTATCCCAGCCCGGCCCAGCCGGCCTGGCCTCTTCGACCTGCGGGAAGAAATATTCGGCGAACGGCGGCGCGCGCGACGAAGGCCGCACCTTCGTCGACGAACATGCGGCCTAGCTCGTGACGGCGGGCGCGGTCAGCGGGAAGCGGGGGATGGCGACGGCGAAGGCGCGGCCGTCGGCGCCGATCATGTGATAGCGCCCTTCCATCGACCCGGTGGGCGTGTGGAGCGGGCAGCCCGAGACATAATCGAAGGAGCCGCCGGGCTCGATCACCGGCTGTTCGCCGACCACGCCTTCCCCCTGCACCTCGTGATGGCCGCCGCGGCCGTCGACGATCGTCCATTCGCGGCTGACCAGCTGGACGGCGTGACCGCCCTCATTCTCGATGCGGACGTGATAGGCCCAGAACCAGCGCCCCCTCGCGGGCTCCGATTGCTCGGGCAGGAAGCTCACCGAGACGCGGACGGTGACGTCGCGCGTGGTCGCGCTGTGGGGGAAAAGGGCTTTCACGCCGGAACTGTCCACCTTCCTGCCATGCCCGTCAACGCGTGACGCGGCGCAGCCGCTCCATCAGCCGTTCGCGCGCCGCGAGTATGTCCGCCTGGCGCTCGATCAGCAGGTCGCGGGCGAGGAAATGGCCGGTGAGCCGGAAGGCGGCGAAGATATCGTCCCATTCGGCCGCGCCGCCGGCGAGGAGGAAAGGTGGCAGAGGCAGCAGCCGGTCGCGATACTCCCCCGCCCCCGCCCGGCTGACGGCGCGGCCGCTCCTGGGGCTGACGAAGACGAGATCGTCGGTCGCGCCCGTCGCGGCGCACTGGGCGAGATCGAGGCCGAAGCCGAGCTCGGCGAGGAGGAGCAATTCGTAGCGGACCAGGGCCGCCGCCCAGCCTTTGGCGTTGGGCGAAGCCTCCACCGCTCCCAGAACGCCGTCCAGCGCTTCGTAGAGCCTGGGATAGGCCTGGCCCTCGGGCAAAGCGGCGGCGGTGAGGGCCGAGGCCCAGTCGATCGCGGCGGCGGGAAGCGCCTCGGCGAGCAGGGGCGCGCGGCTGTGGACCAGCTCGACGCTCAACTGGGCGAGCTGCTCCTCGGTGCGGGCGCGATATTCGGCCTGAACCAGGTTTCCGGGCAGCAGGATCGGGCGGAGCCTCCGCGAGCGGCCGCCGCGGACAAAACCGGGCTGGACGCCGTCAACGGGGGTCAAAGCACGGACGATGGCGCCATGCTCGCCATGGGCGCGGACGGCGAGGATGATGGCCTGGGTCTCGATCCGCATGGGAGCGGCAGCCTATCAGCGCATCAGCGAGCGGGCGAGCCTTTCGAGGCCGAGCCGGCCGACGGCGCGCCGGGCCAGAGCCACGGCCCCGTCGAAACCGTTGAGCGCATAGCCGGCCAGCAGGTTCGCGATCGTCGACCGGACCAGCAACAGGTCGACGCAGTCGAGCGCGCCGGTGCCGAACTGGCGCTTATGCTGGCCGTCGCCCTCGGTGAAGTCGAACAGGCGGAAGCGGCCTTCTTCCATCAGTTCGCGCATGGCCTCGAGCTGGAGCACGGTGCCGGGCGAATGTTCCGAATAGTCCGGGTCATAGCCAAGATAGGCGTAGATCAGCGTGCCGCCTTCGGCCGGGGCGTAGAGGTAGCTGACCGGCGCGCCGTCGAGGAACAGGACCCAGCCGCGCATCGCGTCGCGGCTGGCGCGGTCCTTCATCTCGGCCAGCGCCGCCTCCCCCTGGGGCAGGCCGGCGCCGAGCAGCCGTTCCTGGTAGGTTCTGGCGGAGACGGCGCGGGCGTGGCGATGGAAATCGTCGATCTCCCCGGGCGCGCTGTAGGTGCGAACGTCGACCGCGCCGCCCGATCGCTCAGCGAGCTTGCGGGCCTTGCGCTTCAATGTGGAGCGGCTCCTGGCCGAAAAGCCGGCGAGATAAGCGTCGAAGCCGCCTTCGAGCGAAGCGTAGCTGCGCCGGTAACGCTGGCGTATGAAGGGCTTCAGTGCCGGATGCGCCGCCGCCAGCGATGCGAGCCGGGCGGCGGGAAGCGCGTTGACCATGTAGCCGTCGGCGCCGGGCGGCAGCGGCGGGAGGACAGGCGGCTCCGATCGAAGCCCCTGCTCCAGCGACACGCCCGATTGCACCAGGCGCCGCTGGAACCGCCAGACGGTGCGCGCGCCGATGCGCAGCGGGAGGGCCACCGAAGCGGTCACAGCCGCCGCTCATAGATTGCGTTGGACCAGAGCTGCTGAACCATCCGGTCGGCCCGGCGCAAGGCATTGGCGGGCAGCGGCGCGGCGGAGCGATCCAGCGGCAGATCGTCGAGATCGGTGAAATGCGCGGTGGGCAGATTATTCCGCTGCTCGGCGAGGAAGGCGCAGAGTGTCTCGAAACGCCGGCGCAGCGCGTGATTGGGCCGCAGGCCGTCGCGGCTGGCGAGCTCGAAGCTATGGCTGACGATGGTCGTCACCGGATGGCGATGCCGGGCGGCGTGGAGCAGCGCCTGGCGCAGCTCGGCCGAGGACAGGGCGCAGAGCTGGAGGTGGCGAAGGCGGCCGACCTTGTCCTCGATCTGGGAGACCGGAATTTCGACGATGCCGCGATGCTCGACCGGCGCGCATTGCGCCGGCGCGATCGACAGGGCGCTCGGCCAGGGATGGTGGCTGCCATTGTGGCTGCTGTCGTAGCGAAGGCCGAGCGCCGCCAGCGCGTCCAGGGTCGAATCGTCGGCCGCATAGCTGCCCGAGCGGAAAGCTACCGGAAGCGAAGCGCCGGCCTCGACCAGCAGGTCGCGCGCGGTGCGGATGAGATCGCGCTGTCCCTGGGGATCGAAATCGGTGAGCTCGTAGCGGGGCTCGGCCCGCCCCTCGGCCAAGTCGTGCCAGAAGCTGTGGAGGTGAAGCTGCACCTCCTGCCCGGCTTCGAGGATCGGCCGCACCATGCGCCAGATCGGCTCAATGCCGTAGACCAAGGCCGGCATCGGATCGACGAAGAAGCAGGCTTTGAGGCCGTGCCCGGCGAGGATGCCGAGCTGATAGGGAATGCCGACGCCCGCCGCCTCGTAAGCGCGCGCGAAATTCTCCCGCCACGGGCCGCCGCGGGCATAATGGCCCCAGGTCAGCTCGGTATCGACGGTGAGGAGGACGCGGCATTTCATGCCTTTTCCTCTAACCCGGCGGGGTGAAAGAAGGGTTTTCCTCCGGTCATCATTCGTCATTCCCACGAAAGACCTCTCTTCATTCCCGCGGAGGCGGGAATCCAGACCTGACTCCGGGCCTGGATCCCCGGACGGGCTGAGCTTGTCGAAGCCCTGCCCTCCCTTGCCGGGCCAGAAAGGACAGCCCTTCGACAAGCTCAGGACGAGCGGAGCTTGGGTACAGGGCGGAGAGGAAGGCGGCATCGGCCCCGAAAGCTAACGGGAGTCTCCCGCTCACGGCCGAATCGTGTCAGTTTCGGCAGCTTTCGGATCGAGCGCCGCGAGCAGGGCTTCGAAATCGGCGGCGCGGGCGGCGTCCGAACGATCATCGTCCATTCGCCCGACCATATGGTCGAGCGCGGCCAGGGTGCGCATCGCCTCACCATGATCCTCGCGGGCGACGAAGCCGACAAGCCGGCCGCGATAGAAACGGGGCACCCAGATCGTCTCGAGCCCGAAGGCGGACGGCGGCGCCCCCCGGCCGGCCCGCGCCGCTTGCTCCGCGAACGCCGCCGCCGCATCCCACGCCGCCGCGAAGCGCGCCGCGCCGGCCTTCAACCGCAGCGCATGCGCCGTCTGCCGGCTCATCCCCACCGACCGCGCCGCCTCCGTTGTCCCCGCTCCGCGCGCGACGGCGAGGACGAAGCGCAACTGCCGGTCGGGCGTCCAGCCGTCATGGCGCGCGCGGACGGGCACGGGGGTGAAGCGGAGGAAGGCGGGGAGCGACATGGGGCGAGGCTATCAGGGGCGCGGGCGTGTAGGAAAGCGGAAAATGGAACAAAGGTGGTACGCTTTTCGCCGCAGCTCGCGTTTTCCAGCCGTCTTTCTGCTTACGGCGCGATGACGCTAACGGCTCGATAGGGCGGTTGGCTTGGCTGAATTGGGCGGCGGCAAGGCTGGGTGCGCCGCCCCGAATCTGTCGAGCCAATTGACCTTGTGACTCAAACCGCGACCAGTTCGGCGAGCTTGGCCGCAACGTCGGCCATCGACTCTTCGGCAGTGCTCAACCCGGCGCGAGACGCGAGCAGGAGGCTGACCTTCTCAAGTTCTTCATAGGTCGTTCCGTGCACCACCGGGACGAGCCGCTCACGCCGGAGAAGTGCCGACAGCTCCTTGTCTGCGACGCCCTCGGCCGGAGGGCGACGCAGCATGGCCGGGGTCACCAGAACGATCCCGAGGCGGGAATTCACCAGGCCTTTGTCGATCGCCCGCATCATCGGCACCCCGAGGCCAAGGTCCTTCTCGCTGAACCACACCCTGACACCGCGAGCTTCGAGCAGATCATGCAGTTCCTTGGCAGAGTCCTGTCTGTCGTCCCATGCGTGACAGAGAAACACATCGCGCAAATCCGGCTGCGAGGCCGCCAGACTCTCGACGTTTTCACGAACCGGCTCGAACGCCCGGACTTGTTCGGCGGTGTAGAAAACGGGGGAGCTTGCCGACGACCAGCGTGGCTTCTTGGTCCTGCCCGAACTACCGCCACCGCTACGCCCGCTGCCGCCGCCAGAGGACGAGTATGAGGTGTAGAAAGGGGATGAGTAAGAAGGAGGACTGTATCCGCCATCGCCGCCGTAGCTACGACCGTAGCGTCCGCGACAGGCCGACGGCCATCAGCCGGGCGCTCGGAGCGGATCAGGCAGGAACGTAGGTCAACCTGATTACGTCCTCACCTATATGATCGCTGGCCAAAAGGCGGAGCGGCGGCCGAGGGCCGGCGAAGAACGGCTTGCCCCGGCCAAGCACGACGGGATGAAGGTAAAGTCGATACTCGTCGATAAGACCAAGATCGGTCAGGCTTTGTGCCAGGTCTGGTCCGGACACCGCAATTTCGCCAGCGCGCTGAGCCTTTAGCCCGCGCATCACCGCCTCGAAGTCATCCGCGACGAGCGTGGCGTTGGGGCCGACCGAGGTCAATGAGTTCGATGCGACCCATTTCGGCTGGCTTCGCCACGCCGCCGCGAACTCGCGCCGCTCCGCGTCCCACTCAGGACGGTCTTCGTCCCAATAACGCATGACCTCGTACATGCGGCCACCGTAGACGCTGCCGGCAAGGCCGCGCACATGCTCTATCCAGTGACGGAAGAGCGCGGGGCCTGGCGCAAATTCCTCATGGTCGACATAGCCGTCCAGGGACTGGTTCATTCCAAAGACAAGCTCCGCCATGTCGCAAATCTCCACCGCTGCTTATTCGGGCCCGCCACGATGTGACATCTGCTGAAAGGAGAGGAAGCGGGACCCCGGGTCAAGCCCTGGGAGACGAGGGGGAATGGAGCGACCGCTTTCCTCAGTCCATCATTCCGCATGCGCCTCCTCACCTATCGGGCGCCGCATTCATCATGCGCAAAAAAAGCACTTGCCGAATATCGATATGTGTAATATCGTTTATCGATAATATATGGAGTCAGGTTCGATGACACGAAGCTATTCCGCCGCCTTGCCGACCGCTTATGTGCTGCTGCGCATCCTGATCGTGCTGAACTGGCTGTCCGGCGCGGCCATATTCGTGCTGCTGATCGCCACCATCGTCGCGGAGGAGTGGACGATGACCGCGCTCGGCATCCCGCCGACCTCCGCGCTCCGCCCCCTGCTAATGGGGCTGCGCGCCATCGCCGCGCTCGGCCTGGTCGCCATTCCGCTCAACCATATCGTCCTCAAGCGGCTGCTCGCGATCGTCGAAACGGTGCGCCGGGGCGATCCGTTCATCGCGGCCAATGCGGAGCGGCTACAGGCCATCGCCTGGGTCCTGCTCGCGCTTCAGCTGCTCAGCCTCGTCATCGGCGGCATCGGCAAGGCGCTATCGACCCCGGCCTATCCGCTTCACCTCGACGCCGGCTTTTCGACCAGCGGCTGGCTCGCCGTGATCCTCACCTTCGTGCTGGCCCGCGTGTTCGCGGAAGGCACGCTGATGCGCGAAGAGCTCGAAGGGACGGTGTGACATGGCGATCGCCGTCAAGCTCGACGATTTGCTCCACGACCGGCGGATGACGCTGACCGAGCTCGCCGAGCGGGTCGGCATCACGATCGTCAACCTTTCGATCCTGAAGACCGGCAAGGCGCGCGCGATCCGCTTTTCGACGCTCGAGGCGATCTGCGCCGCTTTGTCGTGTCAGCCCGGCGACATCCTAGAGTTCCTGCCAGAGGCGGCGGAGGACGACCAATCCGCGGCGAGTGAATCACGGAGCGAGCAAGCATGACCGAAGTGTCGAACCTCCGGCTCTGGGTGCTGCGAGCCGCCTATCTTTTCGTCGCCGTCGGTCTGTTCCTGTTCATCTGGCCCGCCATCCTCAGCCACTCGAGCGACTGGCCGCTGATGAACTCCGTGGTCAGCGCCATGCTGGGCGCGGTGTCGATCCTGGCGCTGGTCGGCGTGCGATATCCGCTGCGGATGCTGCCGGTCCTGCTCTTCGAGGTGCTCTGGAAATCGATCTGGATGATCGCCGTGGCGGTGCCGCTCTGGACGGCCGGCGCCATGGACGCGGAGCGGATGGCGACCGTGACGGATATCATCCCCACCATCATCCTGCTGGTCGCCATTCCCTGGCCCTATGTCTGGGCGAAATATGTCCGCCGGTCCGCGGAAGGATGGCCGCCAGGGCGCCGCGCGTAGGCATGAACGAGGCGACCCGCGCGGATGCGCTTGTTCTCGAAGCGACGCGCCGCGACATGTGCTAAACGTGCCTCCCGCGCTGAAAGGCGCGGACGAATGAGGATGCGTCCGGGGGGAGCACGTCGTTGGATAGACTTATAAAGATAGTCCGCTGGTCGGCCTTGATCGTCGGCGGCTTCGTGGCCGTCGTCTTCGCACTGTTGCTGCTGGGCGCCCATGTTTACGCGCTGCCATATCTTGCTCCTTACGGCTCGCTCATCCTCAACTGGTTCAGCCCGTGGTTTATCCTGCTGCCTGCATTGGCCGCCGCTTTCATCTGGATGGGCGGCCCCAAAGGCAGGCGCCGGCTGCGGAAGGGCCTGAGCCTGTTCGCGGTCGCGGTCGTGGTCGTCGGGGCGGTCGCGGTCGGCCGAATGGTTGCCGTGGCGGACGACAATGATGTGCCGGTCGACATGGTGCTTGCGCTGGCGAGCCATGCCCCGCTCCCGGCGCTGCCCGATCATGATCTCGTCTATTCCAGCCTCGATGGCGAACCCCTCGGCCTCCTTGTCTATGAACCGGATCGCGCCAAGCCGCGCTCCCCCGCGCCCGTGCTGATCTACGTCCATGGCGGCGGCTGGGTCGCCGGCGACAGGTTCGCGGGGGGCGAGAATATGCGCTGGTTCGCGCGGCGGGGATGGCTGACCATCTCGATCGACTACCCGCTCTCTTCGCCCGACCGCCATTTGTGGGACAGCACGACGGAGCAGGTCGGCTGCGCGCTCGCCTGGGCCAAGGCGAACGTTGGGCGTCTCGGCGGCGATCCGGCGCGGATTTCGCTCATCGGCGATTCAGCGGGCGGCAACCTGGCGCTCAACGCCGGATACAGGGCCAATGAAGGCACATTGCGCTCGTCGTGCGGGGGCAGCGTGCCCCGGGTGGCCGCGGTCTCCACCATCTATCCCGCCGTCCACCTTGCGGATGTCTATCGCAACGATTTCCCGCAATTGGGCGACATGGCGCGTGCCTATGCGAATGCCTATGTCGGCGGCTCGCCCGAGCGCTATCCGGATCGCTATGCCCGGATCGACCCGGCTTCCCATATCGGCCCCCGGGCGCCGCCCACGCTCGTGGTCGTCGGCGAAAACGATCATCTGCTGCCCCCGCGCCTCACCTATCGTTTCGCGGCGGAAGCCAGGCGAGGCGGCGTCGATATCCGGCTTATCCGGTTTCCTTATGGCCAGCATCTGTTCGATCAGGCCACGAACAGCATCGGCAACCAGCTCATTCTCGGCGCGACCCGGAATTTCCTCGAAGCGCAGGGGCAGGGTCCAGGGCGCGAGGAGTAAGTCGGGCGGCGCTGTGGCCTGAAAGCGCCGCCGACGCTCCGGGCGCTCACCCCCTCGGGTGGAAATAATCGTAGATGCCGCGCGCCATCGTCTTCGAGATGCCGGGGGCCTTCTCCAGATCCTCCAGCGCCGCGCCCTTCACCGCCCGCGCCGTGCCGAAGTGCATCAGCAAAGCGCGCTTGCGGCTGGGGCCGATGCCGGGGACCTCGTCCAGCGGGTTGGCGGCGAAGCTCTTGGCGCGCTTCGTGCGGTGGGCGCCGATGGCGAAGCGGTGGGCTTCGTCGCGGAGCCGCTGGAGGTAGAAGAGGACGGGGTCGTTGGGCGGCAGCGTCGTCTCGCGCCCGCCGGGAAGGTGGAAGACCTCGCGGCCGGCATTGCGGTCTGGACCCTTGGAGATGGCGACGACCGGCACGTCGTGGACGCCGGCATCCTCCAGCACCTCGCAGACGGCGGAGAGCTGGCCCTTGCCGCCGTCGATCAGCAGCAGGCTCGGCCAGTCGCCTTTCGAGCGGTCCGGATCCTCCTTCTCCAGCCGGGCGAAGCGGCGGCTCAGCACCTCGCGCATCATCGCGAAATCGTCGCCGGGCGCGGTCTCGGCGCGCTTGATGTTGAACTTGCGATAGGCGTTCTTGCGGAAGCCCTCGGGGCCCGCCACGATCATCGCGCCGACCGAATTGGTGCCCATGATGTGGCTGTTGTCATAGACTTCGATACGCTCAGGCGGGCCTTCCAGCTCGAACAGTTCGGCGAGCGCACGCAGGTTCCGGTGCTGGGTGCTGGTCTCGGCGAGGCGGCGGTCCAGCGCTTCCTCGGCGTTGCGCTTGGCCTGGCGGATCATGCGAATATGGGCGCCGCGCTGGGGGACGCGGAGAATCACCCTGTGCCCCGCGCGCTCGCCCAGCGCCTCGCCGAGCAGGGCCGCCTCCGCCAGCGGGCGATCGAGCAGGATCTGTTTCGGCGGAGGCACTTCTTCGTAGAATTGGGTGAGGAAGCTCGTCAGCACCTCGTCCTCGGGCACCTCGTTGGTGTGGGCGGGGAAGAAGCTGCGATGACCCCAATTGTTGCCGCCGCGGATGAAGAAGGCCTGGATGCACATCGCGCCTTCCTTGCAGGCGAGCGCGAAGATGTCGGCGTCGCCCAGCCCCTCGGCGTGAATGGTCTGCGTGCCCTGGATGAAGGTCAGCGCGCGCAGGCGGTCACGATAGACGGCCGCGAGCTCGTAATCCTGCCGCTCCGCCGCCACGCTCATCAGCCCGCCGAGCTTGGCCTGGACCTTGGTCGACTTGCCGCCGAGGAAATCCTTGGCGTCGCCGACCAGTTCGGCATAGCCGTCGGCGTCGATCCGGCCGACGCAGGGCGCGGAGCAGCGCTTGATCTGATAGAGCAGGCAGGGCCGCGAGCGGTTGGCGAAGAAGCTGTCGGAGCAGCTCCTGAGCAGGAACAGTTTCTGGAGCGCGTTGAGGGTGCGGGTGACCGAGCCGGCGCTGGCGAACGGGCCGTAATATTGGCCCTTCGCCCGGCGCGCGCCGCGATGCTTCTGGACGCGGGGGAAAGCGTGGTCCTCGCGCAGCAGGATGAAGGGGAAGCTTTTGTCGTCGCGCAGCAGCACGTTGTAGGGCGGCCGGTAGCGCTTGATGAGCTGCGCCTCGAGCAAGAGCGCCTCGGCCTCGGTGTTGGTGGTGACGATCAGCATGTCGCGGGTCTGCGCGACCATCCGCTGGAGCCGCTTGGTGAGGCGCGAGACCTGGGTGTAGTTGGTGACGCGGTTCCGGAGCGCCCGCGCCTTGCCGACATAGAGCACCTCGCCGCGCGCATCGAGCATCCGGTAGACGCCGGGCCGCGTCGGCAAGGTCCGCACGACGTTGCGGATCGCCGCCACGCCCGCCTCAAGATCGGGCTTGTCGGTCCCGCGCACCGTGTAGGTGGCATTTTCCTCGTTGAAGCGGTTCGGGGAGGTCGGGTCGGTCACAAGGGGGATTTAGGAGCCGCCGCCGCCCAGCGCCACCCGTCGTCGTCGCGCCTCCAAAAGTCCTCCCCTTCGAGGGGAGGTGGCGCGCGCAGCGCGACGGAGGGGTGTCAGCGTTCGGACTTATCCGGAGAGGCCGCACCCCTCCACCAGCCTATGGGTGGTCCCCCTCCCCTCGACGGGGAGGATTTGGCATGTTGCACGATCCACTGAACAACCCCTTCGAGATTGCCCAACACCTCCGCCGCCGGGATCCGCAACATTCTGAACCGCCGCTCGACGAACCAGGCATCCCGCGCCTTGTCCCTTTCCGATCGGTCTCCGCGCTCGTGCGCTTGGCCATCGACCTCGATCACCAGCCTCGCCTCGTGGCAGAAGAAATCGGCCGCATAAGACCCGGCCGGGTGCTGCTTGCGAAACTTGAGCCCCTCGGGCCGCTTGCGCAGCTCGCACCAGGGCAGCACTTCCGGCAGGCTCATCTCCCGCCGCAGCCGCCGCGCCATCCGGATCGTGGACTGGGGACCGCTCAGCATCAGGTTCCTCCCTTGGGAGGCACCCTCTCAAATCCGCGACTCAACGAGAAGGACCCGGGCGGCGTCGCCTGAAAATCCTCCCCGTCGAGGGGAGGTGGCGCGCGTAGCGTGACGGAGGGGTGCGACGGTCGGGATTATTTCGGGGAGGCCGCACCCCTCCACCAAGCTTCGCTTGGTCCCCCTCCCCCTTGAGGGGGAGGATTTTTGGGTTAGTGCGACCGCCCCAGCCCGGCGATGGTCTGGTCGACCATCGCCTTGTCGGCGGCGGCGTCGTGCCGGTCGGTGATCAGCGCGGCGGCGGCAGCGGCGGCGGCTGTCGCGGCCCTGGTGCGGACTTCCTGGATCGCGCTCCGTTCGGCGGCGGCGATCTTGTCCTCGGCCATGCGGGCGCGGCGTTCGACGAGGGCGGCGCTGTCCGTCTTGGCCTGCTGGACGATGGCGTCGGCCTCGTGGCGGGCGCGTTCGAGCATCGTCGCCGCCTCGGCGCCGGCGGCGGCGGCCTTGGCTTCATATTCCGCCTTCAGCGCCTCGGCTTCGGCGCGGAGCTTGGCGGCCTCGTCCAATTGCTCGCGGATGCCGGCGATCTTCTTGTCGAGCGCCTTGCCGATCGCGGCCGGCACCTTCTTCCACAGCATGATCGCGATCACCGCGATCATCGCCAGGGCGACCCAGGCGGTGGCGTCGAGGCCGAGCGCGGTCGGCTCGGGATGAGCTTCCACGTCCGCCTCGGTCAGCGCCGCGGTGCCTCCATGCTCCATTCCCTCCAGTTCGGTGGGGTTGGCAAGGTTCTGCTCCACCAGTGCGGTGTTGGGGTCGATGGTCCTGACGTCAGCCATTGGCGAGCGCTGCCTTCACTGCTTTGGCCGCCTGGGCCTGGGTCGTGGTCGTGCCCGACAGCCTCGCGACCATGTCGCGCGCCGCTTCGGCGGCGACGGTCTCGATGTCGGCCATGGCCGCTTCGGACGCGGCGCGAATGCGCGCCTCGGCCTCGGCGACCTTCGCGCCAAGCTCCGCATCGGCGGCCTTGGCCTTGGCCTCCGCCTCGCGAGCCGAAGCGTCCTTGGCGGCCTGCGTCACCTTGAGAGCCTCGGTCCGGCTCTGCTCGGTCCTGGCCCGATACGCCTCTTCGGTCTCGTCGGCCGCGGCGCGCGCGCGCTCCGCCTCCGCGAGATCGTCCGATATCCTTTTGTCGCGCGCGTCCACGGTCGCACCGATCTTCGGCAGCATCCCCCGTCCGATCACCAGATAGATGATGCCGAACGTGACGATGAGCCAGAAGAGCTGCGACGCGAAGGTTGCGTCGATTTGGGCTATCTGAGGCATGGCTTGGGTCCGCCCGCTCTAGTCGCTGTTAGGCGACGAAGAGCAGGATCATGGCGACGACGAACGCCAGCAGGCCGAGAAGCTCGGCGGCGGCGAAGCCGATGAACAACCTTCCCTGTTGGCCATCCGCGGCGGCGGGGTTGCGAAGCGCGCTCTCGAGGAACGAGCCGAACACGTTACCCACGCCCAATGCGGCCATGCCGACACCGATAGCGGCGAAACCCGCGCCCAACAGCTTTGCGGCTTCTGCGTCCATGTTGAAACTCCCTTTCAAAAATCGTTGTGAACGTTGACGAAAACTCAGTGAAGATTGACCGCGTCGTTGATGTAGAGCGAGGTCAGAAGCGCGAACACATAGGCCTGGATCGCCGCGACCAGTATCTCCAGCGCGGTGATGCCGATCATCAGCCCGAAGGTCGGAATGCCGATCGCGACGCCATAGCCGATGCCGGCATTGGTCGAATTGATGACGAAGCCGCTCAGCACCTTGAGCAGGATATGGCCGGCGGTCATCGCGACGAACAGCCGCAGGCCGAGGCTGAACGGGCGCACCATGAAGCTGACGAACTCGATCATCGCGATCAGCGGCATCATGTACCAGGGCGTACCGTGCGGCACGAACAGGGAGAAGAAATGGAGCTTGTGGCGCCAGAAGCCGACGACGAGAACGATCGAGAAGGACAGGATCGCGAGCACGCCGGTGATGGTGAAGTGGCTCGTCACCGTGAACGGGTGCAGGCCGAATATGCCGACCGGCAGCATTCCCATCAGATTGGCGGTCAGGATGAACATGAACAATGAGAAGACGTAGGGCGTATATTTGCGCCCTTCCGGCCCGATATTGGTCAGCATCATGCTGTCGATGAAGCCGGTCATGCCCTCGACCGCGGCCTGCCAGCGGCCGGGCACGAGCTGGCGCTTCATGCCGCCCAGCATGAACAGCCACAGGACGCCCACGGTCAGCACCATCCACAGCGCCGAGTTGGTGAAGGCGATCTGTTGCCCGCCCAGCTCGAAGCCTTCGAAGATGGTCTGCACCTCGAACTGGTGCATCGGGTCGATCTTGCCTGATTCGGCCGCCACGCGTTTCATTCCCGTTCAATAATCCAAACGCCCGAAATCACTCCGGGCGCCGGTTGGAAAGCTTGATGATGTTCCAGAACCCAGCCGCCGTTCCCAGGAACAGCATGATGAGCAGGAGCCAGGGAGAAGTGTCGAAAAGCTGGTCTAGCGCCCAGCCGATCGCCGCTCCGCCAAGCAGCCCCCCGATCAGATAGGACAAGACGCGATTGCCGAGCTGCTCGTTGCGATCAGCCGGCTTACGCGTCCTTCCCGTCCTCACCGCTTCGTCGTGCTGCGCTTGGCGTAACCGCTCGTCGAGCGATGCCAGCCGCGCATCTTCCTGAAGCTTAGGGGCCTGCCCGGATTCGTCTTCCGTCACGTCGTTCTCCCAGGGTGCGACCCCGCGCGCGGCGAGGTGCGACAAAGGGCGTGGGACATGCCGGCGAACGAACCCGCCAGGGCGCGGTTCCTTTAGGAAGGGGCGGACCCCAAGTCAACAGCGCGGCGCCCCCGAGCGGAGTTGAGAATAGCGGCCTTCAGAGTTCTGGACCGGCCGCCACGCTTTCCGCTAGCTCTATCGCCATGAAGAAGCTTCTCCTCGCATCCGCCCTGATCCTCTCGGCCTGCGGCACCGAAACCGCACCCATGGCCCAACCCGCCAAAGCCGAGGCCGAGGCGGCGGCACCCGCGGCCCCGGCGGCGGCGGCGGCCAGGCTGGTCGAGGAGAAAGGGGAACCCGTCGATTTCACCTATGGCTGGCCCGCCGAGGCGGCCGCCATCCCCGGCCTCGACGCGGCGCTGGAACAGGCGCTCGCCCGCGACCGCGCCGAGGCGCTGGCGACGGCGCGCGATGATAAAGCCATAAGGACCGAGGATATCCCCTTCAACGGGCATTATTTCAGCAAGGTCTGGACGATTCGAGGGGATAGCGCGCCCCTGCTCAGCATCGCGGCGACGCTGGAGACCTTCACCGGCGGCGCCCATGGCAGCCTGACGTTCGATTCGATCCTGTGGGACCGCGAGGCCGGCCGCGCCATCGCCGCCGCCGACCTGTTCTCCGATCCGGCCGCGGCGTTCGCGGCCATGAACGGCGCCTATTGCGCGGCGCTGGACCAGGAGCGGGCGACGCGGCGGGAGGAAAAACTACCTCTGGAGGGCGACGATTGGATGACCGGCTGTCCGAACCTCGCCGAGCAGGTGATCGTCCCCGTGGACAGCGACAGCGACCGTCGATTCGACGCGTTCGGCATCCTCATCCCGCCCTATGAGGCGGGGCCGTGGGCCGAAGGCGCCTATCCGGTGGAGGTGCCGGTCACCGACGCCCTGCGCGCGCTGGTGAAGCCGGACTATCGGGAGGCCTTCTAAAGCGGGGCGGGATTGGGGCCTGATGACTTTGGATTGCACCATCTCGTCATGTTGAGCTTGTTCGAGCATCCATATCGAGCCACATGACGGGCCGGTAGGTGGACCCTCAGACGAGTTGAATCATACCCCAGAGGATTTGGGAATCCTGTCCATAGGCATGTGACCGAGAGCGGGATTATGCCCCCTTCGCCTGCGGGGCGATCTCGCCAGCCAAAGCAATGCAAGCATCGGGATGACATATTGCAGCACTTGCAGGATACCGTGCGCGAAATTCAGACCGATGGTGCCGAAGGCAAGGCGCCAGATCGACACGGCGTATAAAATCGTGATCGGCAGCGACACTCCCAGATGCGGCCTGCAGCTCTCGTAGAAGACACGCAGCAACCCTCCGAAAATGAACATCACGATCGGGATTCCGGGGATGCCGAAATTAATATAAGCCTCGGCGATCATTCCCGGCGGCCACCCGTTCTTGCGGACCGACTGGCCGAACAGCTCGCCTTTGATCCATACTCCCATGCTAGGGTTCGGCTTTTCCGGCCAGATGCCGCGCGGGATAACCGAGGTGAAAAGGGCTGCGTAGGTTGTGCCGTTCTGGAAGGGCCGTACCGACGGCACCCGCTCCATGATAGCCGCCGTTCGAACGAAGTCGATTCCGTTGCCGGACCCGATGATCGCGTCCACCGCCCCTTCCCGCTCGATTGCGCCCTGCTGATTGAACTCGCGCAGGGCGCCCATTCCCGTTACGACCGTCGCCGCGATTACCGCGGCAATAAGAATGGCCTTAAGGTGAATGCGCCCGTAATAATATGCCAGAATGCAGGCAATAATCAGGAGCAGGAGGATCGAAGATCGCGAACTGCTCATGAACGGAACAATTATCGAGAGAAAGAACAGGGCCGAGACGGCGCCGATATTCCGGCCATTCCATCGCAACAAACCAGCGCACAGCACCGCTGCGAGCAGGATGAACCCATATTGGGAGAACTGCCCCAAAAAGACCTCATAACCCTTTCCGTAAATGATCTCTCCAGAATCTCCGACAAATTCCGCCGCGCGTTTTCTGCTGAGCGCCAGAATGCCGTCCGACAGGCTTATCCCGAATCGGGTCATGAAAAGACCGACGCCGACGAGCCCGGTGACGGTCGCGAAACCTATCGCGGTCCACAATCGGCCCCGGCTGACGGTGAACCGCTGGACGAAGGACAACCGCTCCAGCGGAACCCGGTAAGGAACGACGATATATCCAATGGAGAGCGCCGCGATGCCGAGCAGCATCCATGGAATCTGCGCGTTCACCGCGTCGAAAGACGCGCCCATCATCAGGAATTCGGCCCGGGAAGAGTCGCTCGCCATCAGATAGAAGGCCCGGATCGTGGTCGCGAACAGGATCGCCCCCGCGACGAGATTCACCGGCTCGAAGATATCGAACTGGCGACCGCGCAACAGCCCTGTCGCGGCGGGAATCAGGAACGCCAGAAGCGCCATGCTCGCATAGACGACGCTGGCGCTTCCGGCGGCGAAACCGCCGATGAACATCAGGATTGCGAGCGCCGCGCCACTCCCGACGGCAGCCAAAGCGGCCTGGCTCATCTGATATTGAAAGTTCGAGCCGCGGAACTGGGAATTGCTGTTCATTTTAAGTTCTTAGCTCTTGCTCGCCGGATCGCCAACATGGCTCGACAGAAACAGGCGCCTTGCTAGGGCAGCGGACGGATTTCGATGTCGTCGAAACGCGCCCCGACCGTCTCGCGCGGGGACGTGGACTTGGCATGCAGCCTTAGGGTCTGGGCCTCGCAACCGCTGGCCGGCACGGTGAGCGGAAGCTCCACCCGCTTCGCCTGACCGGCGACAAGCGCCGCGCTCGTCTCTTCGAGGAGCGGCTGCGTCCCGGGCAGGCAGGTGGCCGACCAGTTAAAGCGCTCAAGAGCGTTCGCATCCGGGCTGACGACGGTGAAGGCGAAACGGTAGGAACCGGGCGGTACGCGCACCACCTTCGTCGCGAGCACGGCAGGCTGAGCGCCGTTGGAATCGACGTACAGCGCGCCGTCGTCCTGCCCGGCCGAGGCGCCGACCGTCGCCGTGGCGCCGCGCGTCGAGCCGATCTCCCAGTCGAACGGCGTGCGTTCGTTGTTCGGTCTCCGATAGACGTCGGCGAGGGCGAAGCCTCCGTCATCGACCAGATTCCCCGATCCCGATCTGGGTTTGCCCAGCAGGTCGGTGGCGAGGGCATCGGCGCGGTCATAATTGCCGAGAACGACCAGCCGGCGGACGACGGGCGTGACCTCCTCGCGCGTCGGAGGCGCGTCGCCGCGCTGGAGCCGCCTCAGCAGCATGTCGAGGGTGTTCGTCTGCGTCGCCGTCGCCTCGGACGCCATCCGAAAGAAATCCTGCCGCCAGGTCGGCGCCAGTTCGAGGCGATCGAGCAATGTTGGAAGGGTGGTGGAATCGTCGGCGAACGCGACGATCAAAGGCAGAAGCTCCGGCCGCACTCCCGCGCGGCGGGCGAGCGCGTCCGCGCGAAATATCGCCTCCTGGGGCTGCCCGCGCTGGAGTGCGTCGATCATCAGCCAGGCCTGCGTCGGCACATCCTGCCAGCCGAGCAATCCCGCCGCCCGCACCGTTTCATGGCCCTGCGGATTGCCCTGTGCGACCTGCGCCATCCCCACGATGCGCAACGCTTTCTGGTGGAGCGGAGCGCCCTCCACCGCCCTGCGAGCGACAGCCTCGGCGGCGGCGTAGTTCCTGAGCTCGAACGACCGCTGCGCGCTCTTGGCAAGGAAATCCGCGTCCCGCGATCCGAGCGCTTCGAGCATAATGCCGAGCCCGCGATTGTTCGCCCATTGCCCGAGACCCTGCGCCGCCAGCAACAAGGACATCAGGATGGCGAGTGCGATCGTTACGAACGACCGCCCACGGCGGCTGCCAGCTGTCACCACGTCTTCATGCCCCGGGCTCTCCTGCCGTCACAACAAGCAGCTGCGCGCTACTCCTCCTCGCTCGCGCGATACTCGTAATTGTACCGGTAATCATATTCATAGCCCATGTGGCGGGCGTTGAACTTGGTGAATACCGCGCCGACCAGGCGGGCGCCGCCCGCCCGCAGCCGGTCGATCGACGACCGGACCTGCTGCGTGCGCGACCTGTCCGCCTGGATCACCACGACGGTGCCGTCGGCGACCGCGGCAAGGATCGAGGCGTCGGCGAGCGCCAGGACCGGCGGACCGTCGAGGACGATGAGATCGTAGACCGAAGCGGCCTGATCGAGCGTCGTGCGAAGCATCGAGCTCGACAGCAGCTCCGCCGGGCTCGGAGGCAAGGGGCCGCTGGCGAGGAAGTGCAGGTTGCTGGCGTCGCCAAGCTCCTGGACGGCCCCGGCCAGCGTGGCTTGGCCGGCGAGCAGGCTCGACAGGCCGGTTTCGTTGAAGCGGTCCAGCTTGCGATGGAGCGACGGGCGGCGCATGTCGGCGTCGACGAGCAGAACCTTCTTGCCGCCCTTGGCGAAATCGGTCGCGATCTGGAGCGCGCTCGTCGACTTGCCCTCGCCCTGCTGTCCGCTGGTGAAGAGCAGAGTCTTGGGCACGCCGGCCGAGGTGCTGAGCTCGAGCGTCGAGCGCAGCGTATGGTAGGCCTCGGATGCCGGAGACCGGGGATTCTTGAGCGTCTCCCCGAGATCCTGCTTCTCGACCATCGGAATGGTCGCGAGCACCGGGATGCCGACGGACTGCTCGACATCCTCGGGAACCCGCACCCTTCCGGCCAGCTTCTCGCGAGCCAGTGCCGCCAGCACCCCGAGGACGAGCCCGAAGATGGTCGCCAGCAGGATGTTGAGGACAGGCTGCGGCGTATAGGGGAAGCGCGGCGGCTCGGCCTGGTCGACGACGGAAATGTTGTTGGCGGTGAGGCCGGCGGCGGCGCTCAGTTCCTTGAAGCGCTGCAGGAGGCCATCATACAGGATGCGGTTGGTCTCCACCTCGCGGCTGAGGATATTGTACTGGACGCTGCGGTCCTGCTCGCCGAGGCGGCGGGAGGTCAGATCCGCGACGGCGCGCTCCATGGCGGCTTCCTGGCCGCGGGCCGACTGATAGGCCTCCTGGACCGACCGGCGAATGCCCGACGCGATCGTTTCAAGCTCCTTGTCGATCTGGGCGATCTCCGCCGCCATCTGGCGCATCGCCGGGAAATCCTCCTGCCGGTGCTGGAGACCCTCTTCGTAATCGGCGCGCAGCTGCGCGCGGCGCTGGTACAATTGAGTGACGGCCGGGTTCCGGTACACGTCCGGCAGGCTGAGCGCGGGCGCGGTGCGCGCGTTGTTCCAGCGCTGCTCGGCGGCGATGCGGGCGTTGCGCGCCTCCGCAAGCGCGGCATTCGCCTGCACGAGGCTGGCCGCGGTCAAGGTCGAGGTCGACTGGCCGCCTTCCGAGGCGGTGGTGGGGCCGGCTTCGATGAGGCCGGCCTGGCGGGCATAGGCGTTCATCGCCCGCTCCGAGGCTTCGAGCCGCTCCTTGGTCTTGGCGAGCTGGTCGCGGAGGAAGTTCCGAGCATAGCTGCTCATGTCGAAGCGGCGGGCGAGATTTCCCTCGATATATTTCTCGGCGAAGCTGTTGGCGACCCGCGCGGAAAGCTGCGCGTCCGGGCTCGAGAAGCTGACCTGGACGATCCGCGAAGACGGCAACAATGTAATCGCCTGATTGTCCTCGAGGACATCCAGCACGGCGTCGCGACGGATATTCTGCTGCGCCTCCGGACGCAGAGATTCATCGGGAATGGGGACGTTCATCGCCAGAAGGAAGCTGTTGTCCCGGAGCAAGCCGAGATCCTCGGCGACAGCCTGGCGGAGCGAGCGGCTGCGCAAAATCTGCACCTGCGTCTGAAGGAACTGGTCGACGTCCTGGACCGCTTCTTCCTGCACGACGTCCTCGACGTTGAGAACGTTGGCGGATTCGCGCTCGATCTCGAGGCTGGTCGCCGCCCGGTACAAAGGGGTGGTCAACGCCGTCGCGATAACGCCGAGAATGATGGCGCCGAGCAGAATGCCGCCGATGAGCCAGCGGTTCCGATATATCCCGGCCCAGATCCGGCGAAAATCGAGATGAAGCCCGCCCGCGCCGCGGTCGTCGCCGCCCGACCCGCCGAACGGGGTAGCGCCCTCGATCCGCGTGGGCTCGATCTCGATCGAGCGCGTCTGTTCAGCTCGGAAGCCTGATGTGGGTTTCATGCAACTAAATCACTTCTCTTTGGAGTCCGCCACGCCGGCTCAATTGTTATTACCCGAACCCGCGATCGGGCGGAAAATGCCCGCGATAAGCGGCGAAGCGGAGAGGATGTCGCGATAGATCTGACGGCCGTTCGACGCGCCGACGACGACGATGTCGTTGCCGAATATGGCCGGATCCTCGGCAATCCCCCGCCTTATGTCCACCAGGTTGAACGCCGCCGCCATGCGCTGCCCGTCGATCGTCCGAAAGATCACCACGTCGTCGAGCGAAGCGATCTCGTTCGGTCCGCGGGCCAGCGCCAAGGCTTGCAGAAGCGTCGTGCGGCCTTCGATCGGGAAGACGCCGGCGGCGTTGACCGCGCCTTCGACGGTGACCTTGCGCTGCGCCGACGAATTCACCGCCACCGTCACCTGCGGATCGACCAGATAGCGCTGGCCCAGCTTGGCGGCGATGTCGTTCGCGAGCTCTTCGGCGGTGCGGCCGGCGGCCTGGACGGGGCCGATCAGCGGGAAGATGATGCCGCCCCCGGAATCGACCTTCACCTCTTCGAGAGACAGACCTTCTTCCTGAAAGGTGGAGATGCTGATGACATCGAACGCGCCGATCCTGTACTCGCTCACGGCGGGGATCTGCGTGGACGATGGAAAGGTGCGATAGGCCTCCGCGCCCATCGGAACGACGGGGCGGGTGGACGCGCAACCGGCCAGGGCGATGCACGCCATGCCTGCGGTGAAAGCTACTCGGATCATGCTGCCTCTCTAGACGGGCTTCTATTCAGAGGAAAGGCGAAAAAGGGGCTGCGCGGCTGCGCGCCCGGCCGGATTCGCGGTGTTTATCATGCTATTGCCGGGGCATGCGCTCGGGCCTGCGCGCGCCCGTGGCGGGCAGCGGCATCAACAGGCCCATCAGGAGCGCGAAGGTTATCGCGAGCGAGGACGTGCGCAAGGAGTAATCGACCACCGAATGGGCCAGCAGCACTACGATACCGGCGGCCGCGGCGGCGCACAGGGGGGCATATTTGCGCGGCAGCTCACTCCTGAACGCGGCGGCGACGGCCCAGGCGAACAATGCCATGAAGCAGATGACGAGGAAAATTCCGATCGCTCCCATCTCGAGCGCTATCTCGAGATAGTCGTTATGAGCATGATTGACATATCGGTCCTTGACCGTGTCCAATTCCTCCGCGGTTTGGAAAATTGGAACAAAGGTGCCGAGCCCGGAGCCAAGCGGCATATATTGCCCAATCAGGTCCATGATGACCGGCCATATCTGGAACCGCAGGTCGCTTTCGGCGTCGTCGAACCGTCCCAGCACGTAGCTGAACAGATCCGGCCGGACGAAGATAAGCACGGCCCCGATGGCGCCGGCGACCAATGCGGCGATACCAAGCGACCTTCCCCCTTTGCGGAAGCCGAGCGCGATGACCCCACAAGCCACGAGCGCGGGGATCGACAAGGCGATGCCGGTGCGCGAGGCGGTCGCGACCAGATTGACGACCACAAACGCGACGACGATCGCGCCGATCAGCGCGGGCACCAGCGGCGATTTCGCAAGGGCCTCCCGGTTCACCCGGTACACGGCGCTGGCCAGCAAGGCGCCGATCAAGGTGAAATCGGCCTGGTGGTTGCGGTTGGTGAAGAAGCCGACCGAATAACCCTCATGGGTGGTCTGGTAGAGATAGAGGGAATCGGTCTGGCTGGCGAATTGCAGCAACCCCACGACGAGCGATGCCGCCGCCGCGACCATGACCACCAACGCAAGCCGCTGCCGCTCCCACGCCCGCATCTCGAACATCGCCAGGAACAAGGCGATCGGCGGGAGCAAAGTGAGGATCGTCTCCCGCGTCGCGCTGGCGTCGAGCGTCAGCGGCCTGGCGCCGCCGGCTTCCCCGATCCGCTCCAGGATGGTCGCGGCTTCCGGCGCCCCGGAGGTCGCGGCCCAGAGGCTGTAAGGGAGCGGCACCAGTTGCAAGAATGCAACCGCCAACGTGGCGAGTATCAGGACGATGGCGGCCGTGGAGAGGCGCGATTCAGCGGCCGTCCTGCGCGACAGCGCCAGCCAGACCAGCAGCCAGACCGCGAGGATCTGGAACAGCGCCTCCGAAAGCGGCGTACCCGAAGAGCGTCCGCCCAGCGTGACCGCGGACAGGACCAGAAGCAAGCTGAGATAGAATCCCAGGCGTTGCGAGAAAGGCTCGCTCTTGCCGCTCGCGGATGTCACGCGGTGACCGGCCGACGCGACGGACATGGGGCGCCGGCGGACCGGGGCGACCGAAATCGCGCGCACGCATGGATCGCGACACCGCCAGTTCCTGCAAACTTCACCTACGCACCCCCGGAGCTTCCCTATGTTGCGCTCGGTATCGCGGCCCCCGACCTGAATCAAGTGCCGGTCGGCACCGAAGCGACGGGAAGTGACAAGGAATTCGAAACGGACGCGGGCGGCGCAAAGCGATGGAGCGAAGCCGCAGCCGCAAGGGGCTTCGCGGCAACCGCGGGCCGTGCCATGAAGGCGGCGGAAAAATTTCGGACAAGCGGACGCAGGCAGAACCGTCCCGGCAGGAAAAGAGGCAATCGATGGCCGAGGCTTATATCGTCGAAGCGTTGCGAACGGCCGGCGGCCGGCGCGGCGGCGCGCTGGCCGGCTGGCACCCCGCCGATCTGGGGGCCGAGATACTGGACGCCCTGGTCGCCCGCGGCGGGATCGATTCCGCCGCGGTGGACGATGTCATCCTGGGTTGCGTCAGCCAGGTGGGAGAGCAGAGCTTCCATGTCGGCCGCAACGCCGTGCTGGCCTCCAGGCTGCCCGACAGCGTCCCCGCGGTCACCATCGACCGGCAATGCGGTTCCTCCCAGCAGGCGCTCCACTTCGCCGCCCAGGCGGTAATGAGCGGCACCCAGGATGTCGTCATCGCCGCCGGCGTCGAGAGCATGACCCGTGTCCCCATGGGCACGCCCTTCATCCTGTCCGCCAAGGCCGGCCTCGGCGAGGGCCCGTGGAGCCGGCGCATCAAGGAGCGCTATGGCGTCGCCGAATTCAGCCAGTTCACCGGCGCCGAGATGATCGCCGACAAATACGGACTGACCCGCGAGAATATGGACGCCTTTGCCCTCGACAGCCACCGCAAGGCGGCGGCCGCGACCGAGAGCGGCGCCTTCGCCGACGAGATCGTCGCGCTCCCCTTCACCCGCGCCGACGGCTCGGAAGCGGTCCACGACTGGGATGAAGGCATACGCTACGACGCCTCGCCGGAGGGGATGGCCGGCGTCAAATTGCTCAGGGAAGGGGGCCGCGTCACCGCTGCCAATGCCAGCCAGGTCTGCGACGGCGCCAGCGGCGTGCTGGTCGTGAGCGAGCGGGCCTTGAAGACGCACGGCCTGACCCCGCTCGCCCGCATTCACGCCCTCGCCGTCACCGCCGGCGACCCGGTGATCATGCTGGAGGAGCCGATCCCCGCCACCCGCCGCGTACTCGACCGGGCGGGCCTGGATCTCGGCGACATCGACCTGTTCGAGGTCAACGAGGCTTTCGCCAGCGTCCCACTCGCCTGGCTCCAGGCGACCGGCGCCGATCCGGCGCGGCTCAACGTCCATGGCGGCGCGATCGCGCTCGGCCATCCGCTCGGCGCGTCGGGGACCAAGCTGATGGCGACCCTCGTCCATGCGCTCCGCGCGCGCGGCCAGCGCTGGGGGCTCCAGACAATGTGCGAAGGCGGCGGCATCGCCAACGCCACCATCGTCGAGGCGCTCGCCTGATCGCGGAAGGGTTCGATGTGGCGATCGTCGTCGGCGGACGACGGCGCTCTGGCTGGGGCGGCAGGATTCGAACCTGCGAATGCCGGCATCAAAAGCCGGTGCCTTACCACTTGGCGACGCCCCAGCATGGCGCGCTGGCGGCCTTATAGCCGCGCGAAGCCGCAGCGAAAGGGCTAAGTGTTCGTCCGCTTGTTGACCAGGTCGAGATAATCCTGACGAAGCTGGAGGGTGAGCGCGCCGACCTCGAAATTCCACGGTCCCGCCTCGGCCACCGGGGTCACCTCGGCCGCGCTGCCGGTGAGGAAGAATTGCTCGAAGCCCTCCAGCTCCTCCGGCCAGATCTTGCGTTCGACCACCTCGACGCCGCGCTTGCGGGCGAGGTCGATCACGGTGCGGCGGGTGATGCCGTCGAGGAAGCAGTCCGGCACGGGCGTGTGGATCGCGCCGTCCTTGACGAAGAAGGCGTTGGCGCCGGTCGCCTCGGCGACCTGGCCGCGCCAGTCGAACATCAGGGCGTCGTTATAGCCTTTGTTCTCGGCGGCGTGCTTGGCCATGGTGCAGATCATGTAGAGGCCGGCCGCCTTGGCGTCGGTCGGCGCGGTGTAGGGGGCGGGGCGGCGCCAGGGCGAGATGTCGAGCCGGATGCCCTTCCTCGCCGCCTCGTCGCCGAAATAGGCGCCCCAGGTCCAGCAGGCGATGGCGAGGTGCGGCCTGGTGCGCTGCGCGGCGACCCCCATCTGCTCGGACCCGCGCCAGGCCACCGGGCGCATATAGGCGTCGACGAGCCCGTTGGCCTTCAGCGTCTCGCGGCAGGCGGCGTCGATCTGGTCGGCGCTCCAGGGGAGGTCGAAGCCGAGGATCGACGCGCTCCTGCGCAGCCGGGCGCTGTGCTCGGACAGCTTGAAAATCTCGCCGCCATAAGCGCGCTGCCCCTCGAACACCGACGAGGCGTAATGGAGCGCATGGGTCAGGATGTGGATGTTGGCCTCGCGCCAGGGCCGCAATTCGCCGTCGAACCAGATCCACCCGTCGCGGTCGTCATAGCTGCGCTGGTCGGTCATGCCATTTGCCCTCGAGTCCCGCGTGGATGGAATGCCCGCGCGATAAGGCTGACCGCTCGGTCGGTCAACTTCGGCGCCGGCGGAAAGGGTCGCCTGAGGGATCGCGTCCGCAGCACCAGCGCCCGCAACCCGTCCTCCGCGCCCAGCGCGTTGAGCCCCGTTTCGGTCGTGCCGCCGGGGCTGGCGACGCGGCGGGCGTGTTCTTGCAGCCTCAGGCGGCGATGGGGGCCACGTCGATGTCGGCTTCGTGGGCGCGGGCCAAAGCGAGCTCATAGACGGCCTGCATCCGGAGGAGCGTGTCGGCCCGGACGCCGAAAGCCTTCTCGAAGCGAATCGCCATGTCGGCGGAGAGGCCGGCGCGGCCGTTGAGGAGCGCGCTGACGGCCTGGCGGGTGACGCCGAAATGGCGCGCGAGCTTGCTGACGTTGAGGCCGTGCGGGGCGACGATCTCGGTCGCGAGCCAGTCTCCCGGGTGGACGGCGAGCGTGGGATGCATGGTCATGGCCATCAGTGATAATCCTCCAAATCCAGATCGGTGATCGCCTGTTCGCGGCTGAGCCTGAACGTCATCCGCCAGTTGCGAGTCACCGTCATCGACCATGTGCCGCTCCTGTCGCCGGTCAGCCGGTGAAGGCCATAGTTCGGCGGGACAACCAGCTCGTCGAGCGACGCGGCGCTGTCGATATAGGCCAGCATCTTGCGCAGCCGCTCGACAATATCCCCAGGCAGTCCGCACGCGTTTCCGGTTTCGAAATACCGACGCAACGCCTTGTGTGTGATACTCTCGATATCCACGAGCCTATGTAGCGCGAGGGGCTACGCATGTCAAGCGTGGCTTTACAGTTTTGGACTGGCCCGCGCCGCCTCCGCCATCTCCTGCCCCCGCCGCCGCGACGCCTCCAGCGTGCGAAGGATCAGCGCGCGGAGGCCGTCCTCCGCGTCCAGAACATTGAGCCCCGCCTCGGTGGTGCCGCCGGGGCTGGCGACCCTTCGCGCGAGTTGCGCCGGCGTCTCGTCGGACGTGGCGGCCAGCGCGGCGGCGCCTTCCGCCATCAGAGCGGCGAGGCGGGAGGCCTGCGCGGGCGGGAGGCCGAGCTCGGCGCTGGCGGCGGCCAGCGCGTCGAGGAAGCGGTAGAGGAAGGCGGGAGCGGCGGCGGTCAGGTTGGAGGCGAGGCCGAAATAGGCTTCGTCCTCGAACCACAGAGCCTGGCCGAGGGCGGACATCAGCTGCTCGACGTCGGCGCGGGCCTTGGCGTCCCCGGTATCGGTGTGGAGCTCGACCACGCCTTTGTTGATGCCGACGGGGAGGTTCGGCATCGCCTTGACGATGGCGCGCGGGCCGGGAAAGCGGGAGCGGAGCGCGGCGAGCTCGACGCCGGCGAGGATCGAGATCAGGATCGTCTCGCGCTCCAGCACGGGAGCGATCCCGGGGGCGATTTCATCAAGCTTCTGCGGCTTGACGCCGAGCATGAGCAAAGCGGGAACTTCGTCCTCGGGGAGCACGGTGACGGTGCGGATGCCGGGTGCCGGCTGGCGGCCGCTGGGGCGGATGACGGTGACTTGAGCGGGGTCCAGGCCCGCGGCCAGCCAGCCGTCGAGCATCGCGCCCGCCATGTTGCCGCAGCCGATCAGCCAGAGCGGGCCGGGAATTTGGATTGGGGTGTTCATCTTCCCTCCGTCATCCCCGCGAAAGCGAAGATCCCGCTATTATGCGTCCGTCGGCGAAGAAAGAAGCGGGATTCCCGCCTTCGCGGGAATGACGAAGCTGAGAGACTCCGACCTACGCCTCGCCCTGGGTCTCGATGAGCGCGGCGGCGATGGCTTCCTGCGGGGTCTTGTCGGCCCACAGGACGAATTGGAAGACCGGGTAGAAACGCTCGCATTCCTCGATCGCGGCTTCGACCAGGGTCTCGGCCTGCTGGAGGGTAAGCGTCCCGCCCTCCTCGCCTTCGAGCAAGGCGGCGTGGCGGAAGAGGACGAGGCCGGAGGTGGCCCAGAGCTCGAAATGGCCGAGCCAGAGCTGCTCGTTGATGAGGCCGATCGTCTCATAGGTCTGGCCGCGCTTGTCGGCGGGGACGCGAATGTCGGGCAGCGCGAGGAACTGGAGGACATTGTCGTCGTCCCGCCAGATCGCGCGCAATTCATATTGCGCCCAGCTTCCCTGGAAAGTGGCGACGATCTCCTCGTCGCCGTTCCTCTCATAGGCCCAGCCATGCGCGTTGAAATAATGTTCGAGCATGTCGATGGGGGCGCTGGTCTCGCGCTCCATCTCGAACTCGTCGACGTCCATCATTCAGCTTCCCACGCTCTTTCCCACGGCCGAATCGTGCACCGGCACTCGCCCGAGCGCAAGGGCGGGCGTGGTTGCGCTGCAACAAAGTTGTGGATTAGTCGCCCCGCCCGGCCTTGGGCGTGGCCGGCTTCTTTGCCTTGGCGCGGGGGGGCGTCGGCGCGGCGCCGGCGGCATCGAGCGCATCGATCCGGGCCTTCAGCGCCTGGTTTTCCTCGCGCGCGGCGACGGCGATCGCCTTCACCGCCTCGAATTCGTCGCGGCTTACCATGTCGAGCCCGCCGATCCATTCGCGCATCCGCTCGCGAAAGCCTGCTTCCGCTTCGCGTCCCATGCCGGCGAAGGTGCCGGCGGCGCCGTTCAGGACCTTGACGAAATCGTCGAACAGGCGGTTTTCGGACTGCATCTCGTCTCTCCTCGGCGTCGTTCAGAGGGAGATATCGGCGCTGCCCGCCCGCGGCACAAGGGTCTCCGCGCCCGGGTTGAGCGTCGCGATCCCCAAGGTGAGGTAGGCGGCGAAGCAGAGCCAGGCGAGATAGGGCAGCAGCAGCAAGGCGGCCGCCTTTCGGATCCGGGCGAAGAGCAAGGCGGCGGCGAGGGTGAGCACGATCATCGCGGCGATCATGCCGAGCGCCAGATCGACCTTGTGATAGGCAAAGAAGGCCGGCGACCAGGCATAGTTGATCAGGAGTTGGGCGACGAACAGGCCGATCGCCCTCTCCCGCCCCCTCGCGCCGCGCGCGTGCAGGATCATTGCAAGGGCGAGACCGAGCAGGATGTAAAGGAAGGTCCAGGCGGCGCCGAACACCCATCCGGGCGGCATCGCCTCGGGCTTGGCCAGCGCGGCGAACCAGGCATTGCCGTAGCCGCTGTTCGACGCACGCCCCGAGAGGATGCCGAGCAAAAGGACCAGCGGTACGACAAAGAGGGCATAACGCAGGAACGACATGCGCAGCTGCGCCTTGGATGCGATCCCCGTCATCGATTTTCCCCTTACTCCGCCGGAAGCGGTCGCGCCATTTGCGCCTCCAGCTTGCGGCTCACTTCTTCCGGAGACCCCGTAAAGCGCGCGAGCCGAGAGTAAAGGACGGGAATCAGGAAAAGCGTGATGGCCGTCGCGATCGTGACGCCCCACACGATGACCACGCCGATGGCGGTGCGGGCGGCGGCGCCGGCGCCGGTGGCAAGCATGAGAGGCACGGCGCCGGCCACGGTCGCGATGGAGGTCATCAGGATTGGGCGCAGGCGCCGGCGCGAGGCTTCGCGGATGGCGGCCCCGATATCTTGACCGGCGTCGCGCAGCTGGTTGGCGAATTCGACGATAAGAATGCCGTTCTTGGCGGCGAGGCCGACCAGCATGACGATGCCGACCTGGCTGTAGAGGTTGAGCGTCTGGCCCATGAGCGCGAGGCCGATGACGCCGCCCGCAACGGCAAGCGGCACGGTCGTGATAATGACGCCCGGGTGGACGAAGCTTTCGAACTGGGCGGCGAGGAGCAAATAGACGATCAGGATCGTCAGCGCGAACACGATCACGATCGAGCCGCCCGCCTCCCTCAAGGACTTGCTCTCACCACGATAGCCGATGGCGGTGACTTCGGGCGACGCTATCGCCTGCGCCTCCAGCCAATCGAGGGCCGCGCCGAGCGAATAGCCCGGTGCCAGGCCGCCTTCCAGCGTGATCGCGCGAAGCTTGTTGAAACGGCCGAGCTCCCGCGCTCCCGCCGTTTCCTGGGTGGTCACGAGGTTCGACAGCGGCACCAGAGCGCCGGTGCGGCTCCTCACGTAAATGGAGGCAAGGTCGGCTTCCGTGGCACGCTCCGGCCCTTCGGCCTGGACGACGACGCGATATTCCTCGCCCCGGTCGATATAGGTGGTCACGCGCCGCGAACCGAGCAACGTCTGGAGCGCCTGGCTCACCTCGTTGACCGAAACGCCCAGATCGCCCGCCCGCGTCGTGTCCACCTCGATGCGGAGCTGGGGCTTGGTTTCCTTATAATCGGAATCGAGGTTGATGATCCCGGGATTGCTCTGGGCGGCGGCCAGGATCCGGTCGCGCGCCACAACGAGGTCCTCGTACGTGTTGCCGGCAATGACGAAGCTGATCGGCTGGCCCCGCCCCCGACCCAGCGACGAGCGCACCGCTGCGTTGCCGCGCACCGCCGGCAGGGTGGACAAGCGCCGGTTGACTTCGTCCACCACATCCTGGGTCGTCTTCTCACGCTCCTCCCAGGGTTTCAGGAAGACGGTGATCGCGCCGCTGTTGAAATCGTCGCTCGCGCCGAATCCGCCGGGTGTGCGGGTGATGACCGTGCGAACCGCCCCCTCGTCCAGGAGCGGGAGCAGCAGCGATTGGGCGGCGAGCACATATTCGTCCATCTGCCGATAGCCGGTGCCGAGGGGTGCGGTGACATTGGCGGAAAGGACGCCGACATCTTCCGCCGGAGCCAGCTCCGATTCCAGGGTCAGGAACAGCGCGCCCGCGACGAGGAGCAGCCCACCGACCGCGGCCGCGGGAATGAGCGGCCGGTTGATCGCGCCGTCGAGGCGTCGGGCATACCAGGCCTCCAGCCCCTTGAGCCGCGCGTCGATCCAGCGCGCCAGCCGCCCGCGCTCCTCATTGCGCAGAAGCTTGGAGCAGAGCATCGGCGCCAGGCTCAAGGCGAGGAACCCCGAAAAGGCGACGGCGCCGATCATCGCCGCCGCGAGCTCGCGGAAGAGGAGGCCCGTGGTGCCGGCGATGAACATGACGGGGACGAACACCGCGCACACGACCAAAGTGGTGGAGACGATGGCGAACGCGACCTGCCGCGCGCCCTGATAAGCGGCGACGAGCGGCGGATCGCCCTCCTCGATGCGGTGATAGATGTTCTCGAGCATGACGATGGCGTCGTCGACGACGATGCCGATCGACAGCACCAGCGCCAGCAGGGTGAGCAGGTTGATCGAATAGCCGAGCATCCACAAGACGGCGAAGCTCGCCAGCATGCAGATCGGCACCGTCACCGCCGGGATCAGCGTGGCGCGCCAGCTTCCCAGGAACAGGAAGATGACCAGCACGACCAGCACCGCCGCTTCGGCCAGGGTCACCCATACCTTCTCGATGGCGCGGTTGATGAATTCGGAATCGTCGGACCCGACCGAGATCGTCATTCCTTCGGGCAGGCTTGGCGCGATGTCCTTGGCCGCCTGCTTGGCCGCGTCGGCGACGGCGAGCGTATTCGCGCCCGACTGGCGCACGATGCCCAGGCCGACCGCCGGCTGGCCGTTGGAGCGGAAGGCGGAATAGGGGTTTTCCGGCCCTTCCTCGACCCGGGCCACGTCGCCGATGCGGACGAGATAGCCGTCGTTACCGCGGCCGACGATCAGCGAGGAGAATTCAGTCGGCGTCGAGAAAGGCCGTTCGACGCGCAAGGTGACGTTCTGGGCAGCCGATTCCAGCCGCCCGGCGGGGAGCTCGACATTCTGCGTCCTGAGCGCCGCCTCGACATCGGCGGGGGTAAGGCCATAGGCCGCCAGCCGATCGGGCTTGAGCCAGATCCGCATCGCTGGCCGCGCGTCGCCGGCGACGAACACGCGCGCCACGCCGTCGATGGAGGAGAAGCGATCGACGATATTGCGGTCGACATAATCGCTGAGCCGCAGGCGATCCCAGCCGGGCTTGGAGATGACCAGGAACATGATCGGCGAGGCGCTGGAATCGGCCTTGCGCACTTCGGGAGGCCGCGCCTCGTCGGGGAGATCGTCGCTCGCGCTGCCGATGCGGTCGCGCACATCGTTGGCGGCCACATCGACATCGCGGCCCGGCGCGAACTCAAGCGTGATGTCGGATTCGCCGTCCTGCGACCGGGAGGTGATCGTCTCCAGTCCCTCGATGCCCGACAGCCGCTCCTCCAGAACCTGGGTGATGCGGCTTTCAACGACGCTAGCGGCGGCGCCCGTATAGACGGTGTCGACCGACACGACCGGCGGATCGACGTCCGGATATTCGCGAATGGAGAGGCTGAAGAAGCCGACGATGCCGACCACCACCGTCAGCATTGCGAGAACGGCGGCGAAGACCGGGCGTTTGACGGAGATGTCGGAGAGTTTCATCGGGCCACCGCCGCTCCGGGGCCGTCTTTCCCCTCACCTTCCGTCATTCCCGCGAAAGCGGGAATCCCGCTTTGTCTTTCACCGGCGAGGAATACAAAGAAGCGGGATTCCCGCTTTCGCGGGAATGACGAGGAGAGGGGATCGCGACCAATCACCGACGCTAACCGCCCTTGGCCATGCGGCCGGCGCCGGGGGGCTCGGCATTTTTCGGGCCGGCCAGTCTCACCTTCATGCCGTCGGTGAGCTTGACCACGCCTTCCGTCACGACCTGCTGCCCCGGCCGAAGCCCGTCGAGTATCTCGATCCTCCCCTGCGAGCGAAGCCCCGTCCGCACCTCCGTCCGGCGGGCCACGCCGTCTTCGCCGACCACGAAGACGAAACGCGCGTCGCCCTCGCCGATGACGGCGAGTTCGGGCACCGACAGCGACGTGCGCGGCTCGGTCTCGATCGCGACGGTGAGCAGCATTCCCGGCTTCAGCTTGCGGTCTGGATTGGGGATCATGGCGCGCACGGTCACCGCGCGGGTCGCCGGATCGATGACCGGCGCGATCGTATCGATCTGCCCGCGAAAAGGCTGGTCCGGCCAGGCGGCCGCCGTCGCCACGATCGATTGCCCCGGCCGGATCGCCGACAGCATCGTCTCGGGCACCGCGAAATCGAGCTTGATCGGGCTCACGTCGCTGATCGTCACGATCTCGTCGCCGGCGCTCACCACCGCGCCGCGTGAAATGTTCCTGAGCGACACCCAGCCGGAAAAAGGCGCTTCGACGATGCGGTCGCCGATCTGCGCCTGGGCGCCCGCCGCCGCCGCCCGCGCCTGCGCGGCCAGCGCCGCCTGCGCGTCGAGGCTGCTCTGCGTCGCGAAGCCCCGCTCCCTCAGAGCCTCCACCCGGTCCAGTTGCTGTCCGGCTTCGCGGGCCCGGGCCTGAGCCTCGTTCAGCTGCGCATTCTCTTCCGATACCGCCAACACGGCGATCGTCTGCCCGCGCGTGACGAAATCGCCATCCTCGAAATTGAGGCGCACGATCCGCTCGGTCACGGGCGCGGCGAGCGTCACCTGTTCGTTGGCGCGCGCCGTCCCAACCGCGTCGATCGTCTCGACGAATCGCATCGTGGAGGCGGCGTCCACCGTGACCAACGGCGCCGCCCGGTCGCGCTCCTCGGCGCCGCCGCCGCCGCACGCGGACGCGAGGCCAAACGACGCCAACAAAATGATAATTCGGAGCTTGTGCACCGGAGGCCGCTAACCCTTGACGAACCGTTGTTCAAGTGCGGTAACCCGCAATCAGGAACTCGACATTTCCCTCCGGCCCCGTGATCGGGCTCCGGGTCAACCCCGCGACCCGCCATCCGCGCGATTCCAGCCACTTGGCGACGGAATCGCATACGCGCTCGTGGACCGCGGGGTCGCGCACGACGCCGCCCTTGCCGATCTCGCTCCGCTCCGCCTCGAACTGGGGCTTGACGAGCGCGATCAGCCGCCCGTCTGGCCTGGCGAAATCGAGCGCGGTGTGGAGCACCTTGGCGAGGCCGATGAAGCTCGCGTCGCAGACGATCAGGTCGACCGGCTCGGTGATGATCGCGCCGGTGAGATAGCGCGCATTGGTCTGTTCATGCACGGCGACGCGCGGATCCTGCCTGAGCTTCCAGGCGAGCTGGTTGGTGCCGCTGTCGATCGCGAAGACCTTCGCCGCCCCCCGTTGCAGCAGCACATCGGTGAACCCGCCGGTCGACGACCCCACGTCGATCGCCACTGCTCCGGCGACGTCCCAGCCGAAATGGTCCAGCCCATGCGCCAGCTTGATCCCGCCCCGCGACACCCAGGGATGCTCCTTGCCCCGCACCTCCAGCGGGGCGTCGGCGGCGAGGGCCTGCCCCGCTTTGTCGACCTTGCGTTCGCCGGAATAGACGAGCCCGGCGAGGATCAGCGCCTGCGCCCTGGCGCGGCTTTCGACGAAGCCGCGCTCCACCAGCATCTGGTCCGCCCTGGTCTTGACCATATCGCTCCGGAACCTCCGCCCAACCAGCCACGTTTCGCTCCCGAAAGAACAAGGGGGCCACATCATGAAACCCGGTATCTTCAAGAAATATGCTTATGCCTGGATAACGGCGGGCTTCTTCCTTGTCTCGATCCTACTGCACTGGATGTTCGGCTGGTACGCGTTCGTGGACGAGGCGCGCGAGCATGGCCAGAGCCCCGAAATGTCCGGTTATCTGATCGAGATGGGCCGGGACACGTTCGAGAACTGGCAGTCCGAATTCCTGCAATTGCTCTGGCAGGTCGTCGGCCTCGCTTATTTCCTCTACATCGGTTCACCTTCGTCGAAAGAGAATGACGACCGCCTGGAAGCCAAGATCGACAAACTGATCGAGCTTCAGGCCGGCGCGAAGGCCAAGGGCATGATCGAGGATATCGACGAACGCTATTTGCGCCACCACGGCCACGCCGCCCCGCATGGGAAAACGAGCGAGGGGCGCGAGTGAGGCGGGCGGGAGGCGCCTCTTGTACCGGCATGAGTAGCGCGCTACCTTGGATGGAATGAACGACTCCAGCCCAGCCTGCCAGGACAAGTTCCGCCGTTACCGCGCCCGAAAGAAGGCGGCGGGCCTGCGCGAGATCCGGATGTGGGTGCCAAACGTCGACGCGCCGGGATTTTGGGAGCGCTCCGTTAGGGCGGCCGCGATTTTGCGCAACGCGCCCGAAGAAGAGAAGACGATGCTCTTCATCGAGGCGCTGCAAGCGTCTGATCCGGAGGCTTGGGATTGAAGCGCGGCGATATCGTTACAGTCGCCCTCCCAGGAGACCAAGGCAAACCTCGGCCAGCCGTCATTGTCGAGACCGACCGCCTCGCCCCGACAGATCATGTCATTATTTGTCCGGGGACCAGTCATGTCCGGCAGGATGTCGGCCAACGACGCGTGTACGTAGCGCAGAGCGAAGCGAACGGTTTGCGAACGGCGACGCAGTTTCAGGTCGACAAGATCACTATCACGCGGCGCGGAAAGTGCGGCCCCGTGATCGGACACCTTGATGCGGCCAGCACCGATCGGCTCAACGGCGTGCTGGTTTTGGTCTTGGGATTGGCGGATTAGCTAGCGCCTAAGATCAACATGCTCTGCAAGGCGAATGCCCTTGCGCAACTCAGTCTTATAGGAATCTGGCATCCCCGCGCGACCCAGCAAATCGGGAAGGGAAACGCCCTTCAGAGCCTCCGCACGCTTTATCCCGAACAAGTGGATACGAACGACTTTCTGACTCGTGGAAGCGCCTTCATAATCAGCCTTCAATTCACGCGCTAATTCATGAAGATGGCTCATTCGGCCTCCTACGCCCGCGCGCCCTCGACCACGCCGACGCTGTTGATGCGCAGCGCCTTCAGCACGGTATCGACGATCGCGTCGGCGTCGAGACCTGCCTCCGCATATTGCTTCTCCGGCTTGTCCTGATCCTGGAACGTGTCGGGCAGGCGCATGGTGCGGAGCTTGAGGCCGGCGTCGGTGAGGCCGGCGTCGCTCGCCATGGTGAGGACGTGGGCGCCGAAGCCGCCGATCGCGGCTTCCTCGACGGTGACGGCGACTTCGTGGCTGGTGAGCAATTTGCGGATCAGCGCTTCGTCGAGCGGCTTGGCGAAGCGGAGGTCGGCGACCGTGGTCGAGAGGCCCTTGCCCTCCAGCGCGTCGGCGGCCTTGAGCGCTTCCTCGAGACGGGTACCGAGCGAGAGGATGGCGACCTTCTTGCCCTCGCGGACGATGCGGCCCTTGCCGATCTCCAGCCGCTCCGGCACCGCCGGGAGCGCCACGCCGGTGCCGTTGCCGCGCGGATAGCGGACCGCGATGGGGGAGCTGTCGTGGAGCGCCATGGTGTGAACCATGTGGACGAGCTCGGCCTCATCCGCGGCGGCCATCACCACGAAATTGGGCAAAGTGCAGAGATAGGCCAAATCAAAGCTGCCCGCATGGGTCGCACCGTCGGCGCCGACCAGCCCGGCGCGGTCCATCGCGAAGCGCACCGGCAGATTCTGGATGGCGACGTCGTGGACGACCTGATCGTAGGCGCGCTGCAGGAAGGTCGAGTAGATCGCGCAGAATGGGCGGTAGCCCTGCGCGGCAAGGCCGGCGGCGAAGGTCACCGCATGCTGCTCGGCGATCCCGACGTCGAAGGTGCGGTCGGGGAAGCGGTCCTCGAACTTGTCGAGGCCGGTGCCGGACGGCATCGCGGCGGTGATCGCCACCACCTTGTCGTCGCGCTCCGCCTCGCCGATCAGCGCCTTCGCGAACACGCCGGTATAGCTGGGCGGCCCGGCCGGCGCCTTGGCCTGGACGCCGGAGACGACGTCGAACTTCTGGACGCCGTGATATTTGTCGGCCGCCGCCTCGGCGGGGGCATAGCCCTTGCCCTTCTTGGTGACGACATGGACCAGCATCGGCCCCTCGGCGGCGTCGCGGACATTTTCGAGGATGTCGACCAGCCGCTCGACATTATGGCCGTCGACGGGGCCGACATAATAGAAGCCCAATTCCTCGAAGAGGGTGCCGCCCGTGGCCATGCCTCGGGCATATTCCTCGACCTTGCGGGCCGCATTGTGGAGCGGTTCGGGGAGCTTGCGGGCGAAGCGCTGGGCGAGGTGCCGGACCGACAGATATTTGTTCGAGCTGACCAGCCGCGCCAGATAATGCGACAGCCCGCCCACCGGCGGCGCGATCGACATGTCATTGTCGTTGAGGATGACGACCAGCCGATTGCCCGCTGCTTCGGCGTTGTTCATCGCCTCATAGGCCATGCCGGCGCTCATCGCCCCGTCGCCGATCACGGCGATCGCCTTGCCCGGATTATCCGCCAGCTTATTCGCCACCGCGAAGCCCAAAGCCGCCGAGATCGAAGTCGAACTGTGCGCCGCCCCGAACGGATCATATTCGCTCTCGGACCGCTTGGTGAAGCCCGAGAGGCCGCCGCCCATGCGGATCGTCCGGATGCGCTCGCGCCGCCCGGTCAGGATCTTGTGCGGATAGCATTGGTGGCCGACGTCCCAGATCAGCCGATCCGTCGGCGTGTCGAACACGTAATGGAGCGCGACCGTCAGCTCGACCACGCCGAGCCCTGCGCCGAGATGCCCTCCGGTCACCGAGACCGCCGAAATCGTCTCCGCGCGCAGCTCGTCGGCGAGCTGCCGCAGCTGCTCCTTCTTCAGGGCACGAAGATTATCGGGCGTGTCGACGGTATCGAGAAGCGGCGTAAGCGGGCGCTCGGTCATTACTCACTTGGTCCTTTTCGCCCCCCGCTCTTAACGGGGCGCCGACGGCCTGTCGAACCCTTCAGTTCGGTTCGCAGTCGCCGCAGCGGCCGCGGACTTCGATCACCGGCCGTTGCGGCGCGAAGCCTGTCCGCCGGGCAGCATCGCGCACCCCCTGCGAAAGACTGTCGTCATCGAGATGAGTGGTCTGGCCGCACGTGTCGCAGATGAGGAAAATGCAGTCGTGCAGGCAATCGGGATGCTCGTTCGCGACATAGGCGTTGGCGCTCTCTACCCGGCGCGCGAGGTTCGCGCCGACGAACAGGTCAAGGATGCGGTAGACGCTGTTGGCGGCGACCCGCCGCCCCTGCGATTTCGAGACCTGGTCGGCGATGTCGTAGGCCGAGGCCGGCTTATCGAAGCCCGCCAGCGCCTCGAAGATCGCCGAGCGCATCGCCGTCCATTGCTCGCCCGAACGCTCCATGGTGGCGCGGGCGGCGCTCGACAGTGATTTGCCGGCATGGCTGTGGTGGACGTGAACCATGAAAGGAGATTTAGGCCGATCTCACGCCGGGAACAAGACCGCGGCCGAGATAGTCGGCGGTCAGGTTACCGCGCGCCGGTTGAGATCGTGCCCGAGCGCCAGGATCGCGACGCCGACGAGCGTATAGACAACCTCCAGCCCGCTATGCGGTAGCGTCAGCGCGCCGGCCATCAAGCCGAGCCCGAGCCCGCCCACCGCCGACGGCATCATATAGCCATGCTCGACGACGCCGCGCCCGAGCGCGACGATGCCGAGGCCGATCGCCAGCACCAGGCCGATCTCGTGGACGATCGGATCGACCAGCAGCCCGCCGACCGAAGCGAGCATCGCCACCAGCACCGCGCTCGCCAGGCAATGGACGAGGCACAGCCCCGACAGGCCGATGGCCAGCCGGTCGAACGTCCCTCCTCCTGCCGTTTGCGCGAACATATCCTGCTTCGATCCGTGGTGACGCACCCTCTATAGGGGGCCAGGAGTAAAGATACAACATTACATTTGCCGTAAAGTTGCGGTTGGCAACCGCGCCGCGCCGGGCCATATCGCCGTCTCATGGCATCCCAGGCACATTCCGCCGTTTCGGCGCCGGCCGGCGCGCGTCCCGGCGCGATCTCCAGCTGGCTTTTCGCCGTCGCCGCGCTCGTCCTCCTGATGATAATCGTCGGCGGCATCACCCGGCTCACCGAATCAGGCCTGTCGATGGTGCGCTGGGAGCCGGTTTCCGGCGCCATCCCGCCGCTCAACGCCGAGCAATGGCAGGCGGAGTTCGACGCCTATCGCGAAAGCCCGCAATATCAGCAGGTCAATCGCGGCATGTCGCTCAGCGAGTTCAAGAACATCTATTTCTGGGAATATGTCCACCGGCTGCTCGGACGGATCATCGGCCTCGCCTTCGCCCTCCCGCTCCTTTGGTTCGCGTTCAGGCGCGCCATCCCCCGGGGCCATGGCTGGCGGCTGACCGCCTTGCTCTTCCTCGGCGGGCTACAGGGGGCGATCGGCTGGTGGATGGTCGCCTCTGGGCTGATCGACCGGCCGGAGGTCAGCCACATCCGTCTTGCCGTCCACCTCCTTGCCGCCTTGCTCATCTTCGCGGCCCTGATCTGGGCGGCGCTGGACCTTCGCACGCTCGCCAGCGCTCCCGCCGCGCGGCCCGCGAAGATGCCGACGCTCGCCATCTGGACCCTCTCGATCCTCGGCCTCCAGTTGCTGTTCGGCGCCTATACGGCCGGGCTCGAAGCCGGCTACGCTTTTTCGAGCTGGCCGAAGATGGGCGACGAATGGTTCCCGGCCGCGGCCCCGATCTACGAGCCGTTCGCGCGCAACTTCGTCGATAATCCGATCGTGGTGCAGTTCGTCCACCGCTGGCTCGCTTTCGCCGTCGCCGCCATCGCTGCGATCCTCGCCGCGCAAGCCTGGCGCCGCTGCATCCGCTGGCCCGCTCTGGCCGTCGTCGCGGCGGTCATCCTCCAGATCCTGCTCGGCATCGGCACGTTGCTGAGCGGCGTGGCTTTGTGGATCGCCGTCTCCCACCAAGCCATGGCTGCCCTCCTCCTCGGCGCGATCGTCTGGGCATCGCACCGGCTCGGGCGGCAGCCGGCATGACCACGATCCTCAAGAGCGAAATCGTGTCGGTCTACGTCGTCTTCGCGTCGGAAGAGGAAGCGCGGCGGATCGGCCGCGAGATGGTGGAGCGCCGCCTCGCCGCTTGCGTCAACATCCTCGGAGACTGCCACTCCATCTACCGCTGGCAGGGCGAGATCGAAGAAGCCGACGAGATGGCAGCGATCTTCAAGACAAGCTGGGAAAGCGCCGAACCCCTTGCCGCCGCAATCGCCGAACGCCACGGCTACGACGTGCCGGCCATCGCCATCTGGCCGATCGCGGCGACGACCCGCGACTATCAAGCCTGGATTCTGAAAAATAGCGGGTGATCAGGCCTGGCTGGGCCAAACTTCCAGGCGGAGCCCAGGGATTTTCCGGAAATCGGCGCCGTTACATGTAATCAGGCGCGCATCACGCGCCAGCGCCTGCGCCGCGATCAGCCGGTCGAGGGTCAGCGGACGCGAATAGCCCAGCTTGTACACAATCTCGCCATAGACCCTCACGTCCGCATGCGTGAACATCTCAACCGCGATCGTGCCGAGAAAGCGATCGAGCAAGCGACGACGGAGATTGACGCCGGCGGGCTCTCGATTGACGCCGTTCTCGAGTTCGATCCGGGTGACGATGGAAATGACGGGGACCGATCCCAGGGCGCCGACAAGCCGGTGCGTTTCCGGGTCGACATCGCGTAGAGCAATCGCGATGTTGGTGTCGATGAAGATCACCTAAAGGCCTGGGCGATCCGGAAACTCGAAGGGTTCGCGCTCCTGCGGGCCATCCGGAGGCGCGCCGATCGCCCGCAGATCGGCCAGCAGTGCGGCGAGACGCGCTTTTTCCGCTTCAGGGTCTACTTTGGGCCGGATGGTAAGCGCATTTCCATTGCGCTCGATCACCACTTCGACGTCGGCCGCGATACCCAGCGCCTTGGGCAATCGCACCGCCACGCTGTTCCCGCTCTTGAAGGTCTTGCTGCTGACTGCGTTCATCGGACACGCCTCTAGTAAGGATATACACGTATATACGCGGCGCCGCCACACGGCAAGCCGTCTTGCGCTTTTCCAGCACATCGACGCCTCCCCAACTGAAATGATAGGATGGTAATATATTACCTCTCGGGAAACCCGCGATATTCTTGACTTTCCGCCCCCTCCCTGCCAATTGGCCGCCACCAGCGCCGCTCGGATTCGGGCGGCGCGGCTCATTTCAGAACGAGGTCCACGCCCATGAAGGCGCTGATGAAGACCACCAAGTCGGCCAAGCCGGCCGAGGTGGAGAAGAAATGGCATCTGATCGATGCCGACGGCCTGGTGGTCGGGCGTCTCGCCTCGATCGTCGCCAACATCCTGCGCGGCAAGCACAAGCCGAGCTTCACCCCGCATGTCGATTGCGGCGACCATGTCGTCATCGTCAACGCGGACAAGGTCAGGTTCACCGGCAAGAAGCTGACCGACAAGGTCTATTACAAGCATACCGGCTATGCCGGCGGCATCAAGTCGACCACGCCCGCCAAGGTGCTGGAGGGCCGCTTCCCCGAGCGCGTGCTCGAAAAGGCGATCGAGCGCATGATCCCGCGCGGGCCGCTGGGCCGCGATCAGATGCGCGCGCTTCACCTCTATGCCGGCACCGAGCATCCGCACGGCGGCCAGGCCCCTGAAACTCTCGACGTCGCGGGCATGAACCGCAAGAACAAGGTTGGTGCCTGATGTCCGACAATCGTCAATCGCTTTCCGATCTCGCGGCGCTGACCGAGGCCAAGACCGAGGCGCCCGTCGCTGACGCGCCCGCCCCGGCCGCCGATGCGCCCGCCGAGGCTCCGGCCGCCGACGCCGCGCCCGCCGCGCCGATCCCCGGCTCCGAGGATCACGGCGTCTCTACCCAGGGACCGCAGATCCAGGCCGTTCTGCGCGAGCAGCAGCTCGACAAGCAGGGCCGCGCTTATGCCACCGGCCGCCGCAAGGACGCCGTCGCCCGTGTCTGGCTGAAGCCCGGCACCGGCAAGATCGTCGTCAACGGCCGCGACCAGGAGGTCTATTTCGCCCGCCCCACCCTGCGGCTGGTCATCAACCAGGTGTTCGACATCACCGAGCGCCGCGGCCAGTATGACGTCGTCGCCACCGTCAAGGGCGGCGGGCTTTCGGGCCAGGCCGGCGCTGTCCGCCACGGCATCTCGACCGCGCTCACCCGCTACGAGCCGGGGCTGCGCACCACGGTCAAGCGCGAAGGCTTCTTGACCCGCGACCCGCGCGTCGTCGAGCGCAAGAAGTACGGCAAGGCCAAGGCCCGCCGCTCCTTCCAGTTCTCGAAGCGTTAAGGCCCTCTCCTTCTCCGAAGGATGGAAAACAGAAAAAGGCGGTCCGAACCCGGGCCGCCTTTTTTATGTCCGCGCGAAAAGGGACGCAAGAGGTGCCCCGGACCTCGTCCCCGGCCGGGGCGGGCGCATCGCTTCGGGGTGGGCACCTGGGAGCGACTCGCCTTTCAATTCAGTCGCTTCACCCTACATTAAAAGGGCGCGCTCGGACAGGCTCGCGAAGCGCGATAAACGAGACGCAATAGTGACGTGACGAACCGGATTGAAAGATCGAGGCCCCGGGGGCCGATGCTTCTGCTCTGCCTGTTGCTGTCGCTCGCGCTCGCCGGCATCCAGCTGCCCGCGCCGGGCCCGGCATCCCTCCCCGGTTCCACGGTCACGGCCCGCGATCTTCCCGCGATGCTGGCTCCGCGTCCGGCGCTCGCCGATCTTCGCTTGTCCGCCGGCCCTTCGTTCATCGCCCCCGACCGCCTCGCGCCATTCGACGACGGGCCACGTTTCCCGGACTATCCTTCCGGTCCGCCTCTCGGCCAACTGTCCTTCCCGCCCGCCCGCTCCGCCGGCGCCGCCTTTCCCGCGCTCGAGGCGGTCCCGCCTCGCACCGCGACGCGGGGCTTCCGAGCCCGCGCGCCTCCCGCGTCCGCCTGAGCCGAGCCGCCGCCCTTTGGGCGGCCCGACTACCCTCGACGAGCGCCCGCCTTGCCGACCCGCGGAAAACGCGGCGGCCGCGCCGTGCCGTCGCAGCGACGGATTCCCATCATGGTTGAAACGAAACTCTCCGCCCGCGCCGAGCGGGTCGAAGGCCTGCTCGCCCTCTATCCCGACATCGCCCCGGCCGACACCGAGGAGATCGTCCGGTTCCTGAAGACCGGACCTCATCTCGAAATCGGCCTGCTCACCGCGAGGGACGGCATCGGACCCCACCTCAAGGCCTTCCGGCGCGATCATCACCGCCGCTTTCGGCTCGGGGCGCGTGATCTTCTCGTCTTCCTGCTCGCCACGGCGGTGCCGCTGGCGGCTTTCTGCTGGTTCGTATGGAGCAGGGTGAACGGCGGCTAGGCGCTGGAACGGGTCCGGGCCTCGCGCCCGGACCCGCTTCGCCGAGCGGCGTCAATTCGCTCGCAGGTCGTCCAGGAAGGCCCGGATGCGCCTGGCGTTGACGCCGACGTCGCTCACTCCGACCCGGCTGACCGAACGCATGTCGACATGGCTTCCGCCCGCCGGGTTCGGCGTCACCCGCACCACCACGTCGTCCTTGAAGCGGAAGAAGGTGCTGGTGTCGGTCGCCTCGACGATGCCACGCGGATCGGCGCTCGCCACCTCCCAGCCGCGCTCGCGCGCCAATGCCTCGGCCCGCCGCACCGTCTCATCGACGCTCCACGGCACCTGGATCGTGGCGAGATCGCCATAAGCCTCGCGGTGCAACGCCCGCCACCGCTCTACCGGCGTCATCCGCATCAGCTCCGGATCGCCCTCCGCCGGCACGTTGTCGAGATTGTCTTCGCGCAGGGACAACCGGAAGAAACGCGGCACGCTGTCGAGATCGGTGGTGACGTCGTGGATCGGCGGCACACTGCGGGCCGTGCGAACCTGGACGAGCAGATATGCGGCAAAGGCGATGGCCACGGCCAAAGCGACGAGATTGACGATGCCCAGCGAGCCCGGAGCGCGCCGGGCCATGAACCAGGCGACGATCGCCAGCACTCCGCCCGCCACCGCCGCGTAGAAGGCCCATCGCAGGATCAGGAAGCCGGTCATGAAGGGCCACAGGCCCCGCCCGCTCCCGATTGCGCCGATCAGCGCCGCGACGACGCCGCCGAGGCTGAGCGCCAGCGCCCACCAGCTGAGCCTGCCGGCCCATATCCGCTTGCGAAGAGCATCCGCCATCGCCCGAACTCCCCTGATTTGCCGCGCTCACTCTGAGCCCAACCATCGCTCTCGACAAGCCCCGCCCGGCTTTCTAGATACCGGAATTCCAAGCGGGCGTAGCTCAATGGCAGAGCAGAAGCTTCCCAAGCTTACGACGAGGGTTCGATTCCCTTCGCCCGCTCCATGAGCCAGCTCCTTCCAGCGACGGGCGCCGATGTTCAAACTGATTGACGACCTCCTGCTGGCGGACGAGATCGCCGAGCTTCGCCGCATCGCGGGCAGCGCGAACTTCATCGACGGCCGGAGCAGCAATCCGCATTCCCCGGTCAAGGATAACGTCCACCTCCACGATCAGGACGCTTACATGCGTTCGGCGACGATCATGATGACGGCGCTCAGGCGCTCCGAGGATCTGACCAACTACGCTTTTCCGGTGCGCACCGCGCCGCCGCTCCTCACCCGCTATTCGAAGCAGATGAAATACGGCCTCCATGCCGACGCCGCGTTCATGCAGGTCGGCGACATCATGCTCCGTTCGGACCTGTCCTGCACGATCTTCCTCTCCGATCCCGAGACTTATGTCGGCGGCGCGCTTCGCATCCGGCTGGGCGATGTCGACCATCGTGTCCGCGGCAAGGCCGGTTCAGCGGTCGTCTATCCGTCGACCACCCTCCACGAGGTCGAGCCGGTGGAGAGCGGCGAGCGCCTCGTCGGCCTCACCTTCATGCAGAGCCGCATCCGCGATACCGCCCTGCGCGACTTGCTTTACGAGCTGAACGAGGTCGCCGCGCTCGAAGGCCTCAAGATGGATTTCGCCAATTATTCGCGGCTCCAGCGCGTCCAGTTCAATCTGCTGCGCCTGTGGAGCGAGGCCGGCTGAGCCTTTCCGTCCCCGTCCATCGCTAGCATTTCTCCGATTCCACGCACTGCGGCCGGACGCAGCGGCGACGCGCCGTGTCGTGCGTCGAAGAAACGCGCAAGCCCGGAGTCATTGGCCGAACCCCCTCGGCCGTTCGTCGAAATCGCCCGCCTGCCCGAACGCGGCCCGCGAATATGGCGGAGAGGAGCCGGGAAACGCGCTCCGGAAACAAGCCTGTCAGGGGGTAAAGATGATTTCCAATTTCTCCAGTCTGCCACGCCGGGCGATGCTGCTGAGCAGCGTCGCCGCGCTCGGTTTCGCCGCGCCGGCCTTCGCCCAGCCGGTCGATGAAGACGTTCAGGAAAACGCCGCGGGCGTTTCGATCGACGAGGATGCGGGCGAAGGCAGCGAGGCCATCGTCGTCACCGGCTCGCGCATTCAGCGCCGCGACCTGACCTCGACCAGCCCGCTCGCCGTCATCCAGGACGAGGAGTTCAAGCTTTCGGGCGCGGTCAATGTCGAGCAGGTCATCAACACCCTGCCGCAGGTCATCCCGGGCACGACCTCCTTCTCCAACAATCCGGGCGGCGGCGTCGCCACTTTGAACCTGCGCGGCCTCGGCGTGGCCCGCACCATGGTGCTGGTCAACAACCGCCGCTGGATGTTCTTCGATACCGGCCAGGTCGTCGATTTGAACACCATTCCACAGTTCCTGATCGACAGCGTCGACGTGGTGACCGGCGGTGCTTCGGCCGTGTACGGTTCGGACGCGCTCGCCGGCGTCGTCAACTTCCGCCTGAAGACCGACCTCAACGGTTTCGAGGGCGGCGCCTCCTACGCGCTGACCGAAGAGGGCGACGGCGCCCGCTTCAACGCCTTCATGGCGCTCGGCACCGAATTCGCCGACGGCCGCGGCAGCGTCACCGTCTTCGGCGAATATTATAAGCGCAAGTCGGTTTTCGCCGACGACCGCGCATTCTCGTCCGACCAGTTGATCGACGACGACGGAATTCTCGTCGCGGGCGGCTCGTCGACCGTCGAGGAGGGCAGGCTTCTCTATGACGGCGTGCTCGGCGCCGAGGACATTCCGGGCAATTTCGAGGATGCCTTCTTCGCGCAGCCCGGCACCAGCCGCCCGCGGCTGGACACCGATCTCTACAATTTCGCCCCGGCCAATTATCTGATGGTCCCGCAGGAGCGCTGGCTGCTCGGCGGCTACGGCTCCTACGAGATATCCGACAGCGTCACCGCCTTCCTGGAGGCCGCGTTCGTCAACAACCGCGTCGAGAACGAGCTTGCCGCGACTCCCGTCACGGGCACGTTCAGCCTGAACGTCGCCCAGCAGCGCCCCTTCCTGTCCGATGCCGACTTCGCGGCGCTGCAGGCGATCGACGCGGCCGAGACCGCGCAGAACGTCGCGGCGGGCGTCGCCGACGATCCGGGCATGGTCGATATGTTCATCCAGCGGCGGGTCACCGAAACCGGCGCTCGCAACCAATTCGACGAGCGCAACGCCTTCCGCGTCCTCGCCGGCGTCAAGGGTCCCGCTTTCGGCGGCTGGAATTACGAAGCTTATTATTCCTACGCCCGCACCCGCAACGCCCAGATCCAGAGCGGCAACATCTCCCGCTCGGCCTTCCAGGCGGGCCTCGACGGCACCGCCGCGCCGATCAATATCTTCGGCCGCGGCACGCTCACGCCCGGCATGGTCGATCAGATCTCGATCCTGGCGCAGAACAACAATATCTCCACGCTCCAAGTGGCGAGCGCGTCCCTGTCCGGCTCGCTCGGTAATTTCGGAATGGGCGCGGACGATATCGGTCTCGCCGTCGGCGTCGAATATCGATCGGTGGCGAGCAGCTTCATCCCGGATACGGCGCTGTCGTCCGGCGACGTGATCGGCTTCAACGGCGGCGACCCGACCGACGGCGGCTATAATGTCCGTGAGGTTTTCGCCGAGCTCAGGCTGCCGATCATCGCCGACCGGCCGGGCTTCCACCGGCTCGAGCTGAGCGGCGCCGCCCGTTATTCGGATTATTCGCTCGGCGCCGTCGGCGGCGTGTGGACCTATGCCGCCGGCGCGGAATGGGCTCCGATCCCCGACCTCACCTTCCGCGGTCAGTATCAGCGCGCGGTCCGCGCCCCCAATGTCGGCGAACTGTTCGGCGGCCAGGCCAACGGCTTCCCGCCGGCGACCGATCCGTGCGGCGACAGCACGCCGGTCGCCCAGCGCACGGCGGCCCTGCGCCAGCTCTGCATCCAGACCGGTGTCCCGGCCGACCTGGTGTTCGATGAATCGATCCAGGAAGACACCCAGATCGAAGGCCTGTTCGGCGGCAACCCCAATCTGCAGGAGGAAACCAGCGATACCTACACGATCGGCGCGGTCATCCGCCCGAGCTTCATCCCGCGCCTTGCCATCACCATCGATGGCTATGACATCACGGTCACGGATGCGATCTCGGTGTTGGGCGGCAGCCTCGGCAACACGCTGAACCTCTGCTACAACGTCATCCAGGATCTCCAGAGCCCCTATTGCCAGGCGGTGGTCCGCAACCCGCGCAACGGCCAGATCGGCGGCGAGTTCATCCCGGCCATCCTCAACGCCAATATCGGCAAGTTCGAGACCCGCGGCATCGATCTCCAGGTCGATTATTCCCAGCCGCTCGGCATGGGCCTGATGAGCGACGACAGCCGCCTCAACTTCTTCTTCTTGGGCACCTATACCGACAAGTTCGACATCACGCCGGTGGCCGACCTGCCCGGCGAGGTGAACGAATGCGCCGGCAGGTTCGGCATCCTCGCCTGCGGCGAGCCGACGCCCAAGTGGAAGTGGACCTCGCGCCTGTCCTGGATCGACGGGCCGCTGACGAGCTCGCTGCGGTGGCGGCATGTCAGCGGCGTCAGCGACGACGATCCGGACACCGACTATGTCGTCGAGAGGGTCAATTCCTACGATCTGTTCGACCTCTCCTTCGCCTACGACATCAGCGACCAATTCTCGATGGCGATGGGCGTCAACAACCTGTTCGACAAGAAGCCGCAGCTGATCGGCGACAACCAGCAGCAGTCGAACACCTATCCGGGCACCTACGACCCGCTCGGCCGCGACTATTTCGTCTCCGCGAACTTCCGCTTCTGACGGGCGGAGCAGCGAACCTTCCGGCCGGACCCCCTAGCTCGGCCGGAAGGATGGGTGGACGTCTCACTCCACCCGCAAGGGCCGGACGCTTCTCCCAGGCGTCCGGCCCTTCAGTTCATGCCAAAGATGCGGACGGGAAACAACTGGCCGCGACCGCCTCCGCCTGCGCCGCCTCAGATGCCGTTCGGCACCACGGTCCGCCCCGCCGCCTCGAGCCGCCCCGTCAGATCGCCGGCGCACGCCTCCAGCGCGGCCTCGTCGGCGCCGCGGATGACGAAATTGGCGCCGACCTTGCCCTCGCGGAAGAAGGGGTAGCTGCCGATCCGGCAGCCTTCATGCGCCGTCTCCGTCTCGCGCAGGATGTCGGCGACCTCGCTCTCGGGCACCCAGCAGCCGATCGTGCGCGACAGGAGCGGCCGCCCGCCTTCGAGGGTCCCCGACAGCGCCTCCAGCATCAAGGCGGCGATATGGGGCACGCCGGCGAGCAGGAAGACGTCGCCGCATCTTATGCCGGGCGCGCCCGACATGCCGTTCTCGATCAGCTCGGCGCCCGCCGGCACCCGCGCCATCCTGAGCCTGGCCTCGGTCAGCCCGCCGCGCCCGGCATAATAAGCCTCCAGCACCGCCCGCGCCTTCGAATGCACCTCGACGCCGACGCCGAGCGCCGCCGCGACGGCGTCGACGGTGATATCGTCATGAGTCGGGCCGATGCCGCCGGTGGTGAAGAGATAGTCGTTGGCCGATCGCAGCGCGTCCACGGCCGCGACGATCCGCATATGATCGTCCGGCACCACCCGCACCTCGGCCAGGCGGATGCCCTGGAGATTGAGCCAGGTCGCGATCGGCGCGACGTTGCGGTCCTGGACGCGGCCCGAGAGGATCTCGTCGCCGATGATCAGCAGCCCCGCCGTCCAGATGCGCTCGCTCGTCATGGCCGCTCCCTGCCACAGCCGGCGGGGGTCGCCAAGCCGCGGCCGGCAACCTATATTGCCTCCATGACCGAATATCTGACCATGGAACGCGGCGACACGCCGGCCGCGCGGAGCGGCGCGATCAGGCTGCACGGGCCCGAGGGCTTCGCCGGGATGCGCGCCGCGGGCCGCCTCGCCGCCGAGATACTCGACGCGCTCGTCCCCCACGTCGCGCCCGGAGTCACCACCGGCGAGCTCGACGCCATCGTCCACCGGATGATCCGCGACGCCGGCGCCGTCCCGGCCACATTGGGCTATCGCGGCTACACCCACGCCTGCTGCATCTCGATCAACCACGTCGTCTGCCATGGCATCCCGGGCGAGCGCACGCTCAAGGACGGCGACATCCTCAACATCGACGTGACGCCTTTGCTGAACGGCTGGCACGGCGATTCCAGCCGCATGTATCTGTGCGGCGACGTGCCGGTGAAGGCGAAGAGGCTCGTTCAAATCACCTATGAGTGCCTGATGCTGGGGCTGGAGCAGGCGCGGCCGGGCAACCATCTGGGCGACATCGGCCACGCCATCCAGCGCCATGCCGAGAAGCAACGCTACGGCGTCGTCCGCGATTTCTGCGGCCACGGGCTCGGCCGACTGTTCCACGACGCGCCCGAGGTCGTCCATGTCGGCAGCCCCGGCTCCGGCCCCGAGCTTCGCCCCGGCATGTTCTTCACGGTCGAGCCGATGATCAACATCGGCAAGCCCGGCACCAAGCTGCTCGACGACGGCTGGACCGCCGTCACCCGCGACCGCAGCCTTTCGGCCCAGTTCGAACACTCGATCGGCATCACCGACGACGGCTGCGAGATTTTCACTGCCAGCCCGGCCGGCTTCGACAAGCCGCCTTACTGACCCCTCGCCTCGCTACGGCAGAGGAATCGCGCCGTCCGTCGCGGCCGGGGCGAAGGAGGGCGCATGGGATGCGTCGGCATCGTAGCGGGCGCGGGCTTCCAGCCGGGTCTTGCGGTAGCGGACATAGCCGATCGCGCCGGCGATGCCCACGATCACGGCGAGGAACATGATCCCGTTGCGCGCGAACAGGGTGACGGCGAAGGCCAGTGCCCCGACAATCATCATCATTTTCATATTGCGCTCGTTGCCGCTGGGGATGATGAAATCGGACCGCCCGTTCTGTGTCCGGGCCGCGAACATGCCCTTATGGTCGATCGCGCTGTAGCCGTAGAAACGTCCGGCGCTGCCCGGCTGGAGCATTTCGGCGACGCTCGGCGCGACTACCAGGTTGCCGAAGCGCCGCTCCGTCCCGTCGGCCAGCCTGAAAGTGATGTTCTTGTAGATGACACGCTTGCCGTTCGATTTCGGCGGCGTCGCGGCCTCGACCGTTCCGTCGATCACTTCCAGTCCCATCTGGCTTCTCCCTCTTGGAGCGCCGCGACAGCCGATCCCAAAGCAACCCGATCCAGTTTCCGCGCTCGGAGACGGCAGGATGGGACTCGCCCGACGCGCTGTCAATCGATTGGCGGTGGTGCCATTGGGGGCCGTCATGCGTAGCCTTGGTTGGAGACATTATGCGATTTTCGACGATGCTGCTGGTGGCCGGGTCCGCCGCCCTCGCCGCCGCCTGCGGGGACCGCGGGGGGACGAACGATCCGTCCGTCGGCGCGGACGACCGGCGGCTCGGCGCCGAGCAGCATCCGCAGCTGCTGGCGGAATTCGGCGGAGCCTATGAAGGCCGCCAGGCGGATTATGTGGAACAGGTGGGCGAGAGTCTCGCCGAAGCCGCCGGCCTCGAAGGCCAATGCACCTTCACCTTGGTCAACACCGACGTGGTCAACGCCTTCGCGGTGCCGGGCTGCTACATCTACGTCACCCGGGGGCTGCTCGGCATCGTCAACAGCGAGGCCGAGCTCGCTTCGGTGCTGGCCCACGAGATCGGCCACATCGTCGCCGATCACAGCGGCCGGCAGCAGAACCGTTCGCTGCTGCGCCAGCTCGGGGTGCTCGCCGTGGGCTTGATCACCGATTCCGAGACGCTGACCCGGATCGCCGGCCAGGCGGCGCAATTCTTCACCCTGCGCTACTCGCGCAAGCAGGAATATGAATCGGACGATCTCGGCATCGCCTATATGAAGGCGGCCGGCTACGATCCCTACGAAGCCGCCGACATGCTCGGCGCGCTCGGCCGCAACGAGCAGTTCCTGGCCAGGACGCGCGGCCGCGACGACGCGCAGGGCATGCCCGAATGGGCCATGACCCACCCGCTCACCCGGAACCGGATCGAGCGCGCCCGCGCCACCGCCGCCGCGACCGGCGTGGCCGACAACGCCTTGCCCGAGGGACAGCTGGATTATTTGCGGGCGGTGGACGGCCTCCTCTATGGCGACGATCCTTCTCAGGGTTTCGTCGACGGCCGGCGGTTCGTCCACCCGGTGATGCGGATCGGGTTCGAGGCGCCGCCGGGCTTCACATTGACCAACAGCCCGCAGGCGATCCTGATCGACGGCCCAGGCGGGCTGCGCGGCGAATTCGGCGGCGGCCGCCTGCCGCCGGGCGGGCTGGAGGCCTATGTCGCCGCCCTCGCCCGGGAAATAGTCGGCGATGCGCCGGCGGAGGCGGGCGCCATCGCGCACGCGACGGTCAACGGGATCCCTGCGGCGACCCTGCCGCTGCTCATCCGGACGCCCGAAAACTCTGTGCGCCTGGCGATCGCGGCTTATGCCGGGGCCGGCGGCGAGGCCTATCATTTCATCATCGCCGCCCCCGGCACGGCCGGTGCCCAGCCCGCGCTCGACGAGCTGTTCGGATCGTTCCGATTCCTCTCCGCCGAGGAAGCCCGGAGCCTGCGTCCGCGCCGGATCGCGGTGGTCGCGGCCGCCCCCGGAGACACGGCGCAGGCGCTCGCCGGGCGGATGGCGAGCGATCACCCGCTCGACCATTTCCTGATGCTCAACGGCCGCGCTCCGGACGATCCGCTCAGCCCCGGCGAGCGGGTCAAGATCGTCGTTCCGGCCGGCCGATGACGGAGCGGCAGCGCTTGCGCCGTCGCCCGGCGGCGCTATGTCACGGGCCGCGGCAGCGAGGGACTGGAAAGTGAAGAAGATCGAAGCGATCATCAAGCCGTTCAAGCTCGACGAGGTGAAGGAGGCACTCCACGATGTCGGCGTCTCGGGCATCACGGTGTTCGAAGCCAAGGGCTTCGGCCGCCAGAAGGGCCATACCGAACTCTATCGCGGCGCCGAATATGTGGTCGATTTCCTGCCCAAGGTGAAATTGGAGGTGGTGGTCGACGACGGCCTCGCCGAGCGCGTCGTCGAGGCGATCGCCAACGCCGCCCGCACCGGCCGCATCGGCGACGGCAAGATCTTCGTCACCAACGTCGAGGAGGCGCTGCGCATCCGCACCGGCGAGCGGGGCTCGGACGCGATTTGAGGTGGGGGACGCCCGAGCCACCGTGAACGACCCCCTCCTCGCTTCCATGTCGCCGGACGAGCTGCGCGCCGCGATGCGCACGCTCGGCTACCGCACCCAAAGCGACCTCGCCGCCGCGATCGGCGTCAGCCGCTCGGCGGTGAGCCTGTGGCTGGAAGGCAAGGTCGGCGTGCCGCGCCCCGTCGCCATGCTGCTAAGGATGCTGATCGCGGCGCGGCGGCGGGCGTTCTGAGGCGTGATCGCCGTTCGTAAGCGAAAGATCGCCTGGCCTACATTTTTCGTCCCACACGAGTTTGCGCTTTAGCGGACTGCAATGGGCGCGCGTGAAACGGCAAGTGTCAGGCCAAGCATCCCGACACCCGAGCCCACCGCAAATCGCGTCACACCGCCCAACTCGGCGTGCAGCCACGGCACGATGGGAGGCTTCGGGCGCGACCGCTTGAGCCGGACCTTTTACGATGCCGCGAGCCGGGTGGTGAAGGTCCAGTCGGGCATCGGCACCGACTGGGTCCGCGACGACGTCACCAGCACCTACACGCCCAACGGCCGGCTCGCGACGGTGACCGACGCCGAGGCCAACCGCACCACCTACGAATACGACCTGTTCGACCGGCTGGCGAAGACGCGATACCCGTCGAAGACGATTCCGAACCAGAGTTCGACCCTGGATTTCGAGCTGCTCGCTTATGACGCGGGCTCGCGGGTGACCAGCCGGACGTTGCGCGATGAAACGGTCATCGCGTTCGGCTATGACGATTTGGACCGGCTGGTGCTGAAGGACCTCCCCGGCACCGAAACCAATGTCACCTACGCTTATGACTGGCTGAACCGGATGACGACCGCCGCTCAAGGCAATGTGCAATTCCGGGGACACTATACTTAATTCCCTCCCCTCGCCATCGGGTGGAGCCGATGCTACGATACGGCGTTTCGCTCGGGAGACGCCGATGCTCGCCGATCCGCTGCTCCGCCCGCGCTTCGCCCACGACGCGCTGTCGCGGGTGACGGGCAGCACGGCGTACCTCGCCAGCGGCATCGATCTCACCACCGCCTATCAATACGTCCTCGCCGGCCGGCGAACCCGGATCACCCATGATGACGGGTTCGTCGTAAGCTACGGCTATCTGGTCACCGGCGAGATGGCGAGCGTGCGCGAGGGCGTGTTCGGCGACCCGGCCTCGGTGATGCTGGCGACCTACGACTACGATACGCGCGGCCGGCGCATAGCGATCAACCGCACCAACAGCACGACCACGGCTTACGCTTATGACCCGATCTCACGGCTGACCTCGCTCACCCAGAACATGCCGGGCACCGCGAGTGATCTGACGCTGGGGTTCGAGAACTACAATCCGGCGGGACAGATCGGACGCACGACGCGGGACAACGACAGCTACGTTTTCGACGACCACGCCGCCGGCACGATCCCCTCCGTTCCGAATGGGTTGAACCAGCTCACCCAGGTGGACGGCGAGGCGCTGCATTACGACCCGCGCGGCAACCTCACCAGCGACGCCTCGGCGCCTGGCGGCACGGCGAGCTACACCTACAGCGCGGAGAATCTGCTGACCTCGGCGACGGTCGGCGGGCAGCAGGTGACCCTGCAATACGACCCGCTGATGCGGCTGCGGACCACTTCTGGAACCGCCACCCGCAGGTTCGTGTACGACGGTGTAGACCTGATCTCCGAGCATAATGGCCCCGGCACTCTGGTCCGCCGCTACGTCCACGGCCCGGGAATGGACGAGCCCCTCGTAGAATATGCCGGCACCGACAACGCCACCCGCCGCTGGCTCCACGCCGACGAACGCGGCTCCATCGTCGCGATCAGCGACGCCACCGGCGCGGCGGTGGTGAAGAACACCTACGACGAGTACGGCAATCCCGGCGCGGGCAACGATGGCCGGTTCCAATATACCGGGCAGACCTGGATCCCGGAGCTGAAGCTCTATTACTACAAGGCCCGGTTCTACGATCCGAGGCTGGGACGGTTCATGCAGACCGATCCGATCGGATATTCGGAGGCATGAACCTCTACGCCTATGTGGGTGGCGATCCGGTGAATCTGGTCGATCCCCCCGGGACCGGTTGGTGGCCAAGCCGAATTGAGCGCAAGGTCAATGAGGATGGATCGAGTGCTGGATGGGGATTCTCAAGCGGCGGAAGCAGTGGTGGTGGATTATTAGACAGTGGAGGCTTGATACGTGCCGATGTTCTGGAAACAGTGCTTTGGGAGCGGGCAGCGTGGTTCAGCCCTACCACCGGAGAACAATATACAGATTGGAAATACACAGGGAACTTCAGTACTCTGAACGGAGCGTTCGGATATGTTCAGCTGGCTTCTTATGGTGGAATGGGAGACAACCAGGAACCGGAAATAGGCCGCAAAAGAGTGAGCCTGAGAAACAATCTGAAAATTCTAGGAGTGCGTGCACAGCTGCGGTCGGAGGTGTTTTAATCGCGGGAGCCACCGAACTGGGAACTACGGCTCTACATGTTGCGCGCAGCGGCTACGGACTACATACAGTCTTCGCTGGCGCGAGCTCAGTTGTAACATTGAAACTTGTGGGGATTGCGCTTGCCTCTGGAGCCGCAATTTACGTTGCTGATAGAGTTACCGATGGAGCTATCTCGAACTTTGCTGGGAAAAAGCTAGGGATTTGCCAATGAAAATCGCAGTTGAAGTTTTTCTCCTCATTTTTTCTTTGTGGTGGTCTCATCTTGCCGGGATTATGTATTTTAAAGCGAAGAGAGATCCTTCTATTAGGTCCGCTGGTATCTTGCGATCTGCTATGGCAATTTTGGCAGCCGTACTGGTTATAATAATTTAGAATTACGGTGGCAGCGCACTAGAATTACGGTGGAATGACGGCGACAGTGCACTAACTGCGAATTCCGGGAATTCCGGGGACACGAATTCCGGGGACACTATACTTAATTGACCCGCCCGTCCGCCGCGCCTAGGCTCGCCGCATGGCCCGTCTCGCGCGCATCGTCGTCCCCGGCATCCCCCACCACGTCACCCAGCGCGGCAACCGGCGGCAGCCGGTCTTCTTCGTCGAAGAGGATTATGCCGCCTATCGCGACCTCGTCGCCGAGGCGTGCCGGCGCGAGGGCGTGCGCTGCCTCGCCTGGTGCCTGATGCCGAACCACGTCCACCTGATCCTCGTGCCGGCGACCGCGGACGGCCTGCGCGCCGCGCTCGGCGACGCCCACCGCCGCTATTCGCGCCGCGTCAATTTCGCGCACGGCTGGACCGGCTATCTGTGGCAGGGGCGCTTCGCCTCCTACCCGATGGACGAGGCGCATCTGATGACCGCGATCCGCTATGTCGAGCTCAATCCGGTGCGCGCCAAGCTCGCCGCGCGGGCGGAGGATTGGCGCTGGTCGAGCGCGCGGGCGCATGTGAGCGGCCAGGGCGACGGCTTCACCGATCTCGCCGCGATGGCGGGCGTCCACCGCAACTGGCGAGCGATGCTGCGGGCGGGCCTGGAGGCGGGCGACGTCGACCCGGCGGACGAGGCCGCGATCGAGGCGAGCCAGCGCACCGGCCGCCCGCTGGGCGACACAGCGTTCGTCGAATGGCTCGAACAGCGCACCGAGCGCAAGCTGGCGAAGCGCAGGCCCGGGCCGAAACGGAAGGGGAAGGCGAATTAAGTATAGTGTCCCCGGAATTACCGCGGCTTACACCTATGACCCGGTCTCGCGGCTGACTTCGCTGACGCAGAATATGCCCGGCACCGCCAGCGACCTGACGCTCGGGTTCGAGAATTACAATCCGGCGGGCCAGATCGGCCGCACGACCCGCGATAATGACAGCTACGTCTTCGACGACCATGTTGCGGCCACGATCCCCTCCACCGCCAACGGGCTCAACCAGCTGACGCAGGTGGATGGCGACACCCTGCAATACGACCCGCGCGGCAACCTCACCAGCGATGCGTCGGCGCCGGGCGGCACGGCGACCTACGCCTACAGCGCGGAAAACCTGCTCACATCGGCCACCGTGGGCGGGCAGCAGGTGACGCTGCAATATGACCCGCTGATGCGGCTCCGCTCCACGTCGGGCACCGGCCTGGCGACGCGAAGGTTCGTCTATGACGGCGTCGACCTCATCTCCGAGCATAACGGCCCCGGCACCCTGGTCCGCCGCTACGTCCACGGCCCCGGCGCCGACGAGCCCCTGGTCGAATATACCGGCACCGACAACACAACCCGCCGCTGGCTCCACGCCGACGAGAGGGGCAGCGTGGTCGCGATCAGCGACGGAAGCGGCGCGGCGGTGGTGAAGAACACGTACGACGAATATGGCAACCCCGGCTCAGGCAACGATGGCCGGTTCCAATATACTGGCCAAACTTGGATCCCCGAGTTGAAGCTCTATTACTACAAGGCGCGGTTCTACGATCCGAGGCTGGGAAGGTTCATGCAGACGGACCCGATCGGGCATGGCTCGGGGATGAACCTTTATGCTTATGTCGCAAACGACCCAGTGAATGGAGTTGACCCGAGTGGCATGGCTCTCGATCTCGTCGCTACCGGCAGCCGACTTCCGCGCCTCGACTCCGTGACAGGTGTTGCGGCCGGATACAGCGGATACAGCACGAGAGGCGGGTGGTCGACCACGCCGAGTACTTCCATTGGCGGGTTTGGCGCGGCGGTTGGCGGGTCCATAGGGGCGGCTGGTACCGACACCGGAACGGACCCTAAGGAAGGCCTATCTCCGTGTCCAACTGGCGTCATTTGCGTCACAGGAACTCGGGCTAGCTTCGAGTATGAATTTGCTGGGTGGGAGATCAGCGGCGGGATAGCAGGAGTGAGCGGCTTCGGAGACGTCACTGAACTAGCTTCTCAACTCCGCGACAACTGGCTGCGTGGGAAAAATGGCGAAGCTTACGCCAGAAAGATTCTTTCATCACAAGGGTATGTGATTATTGGAGAGCAAGTTTATGTGAAGACTGATATCGGCCTTAGGATAATTGACTTTCTTACATCGATAAATGGACTAGTCATGGGATGGGAGGTGAAAACAGGATTTTTTGCGCAAAGATCATCGTTGCAGATACAGAAAGATACCTTAATCTATAACCAAGGCGGTTTATACTAAGCCGAGGAGCCTTGGGCGGTGGATTGGGTTATGGTGATTCTGTGCGATATGAAACGGGAGTAATATCGATTCTCTCTTTGGGAGATTGACGTTGATAAGTCGCCGCCAAATGAGAGACGCATTTATCGTGGAGCTGGGATGGCAAGAAATATCATCATTGCCCGGAGATTTCTCAGTCTCACCGGATACTGGGGAGCTGTGTCGAGTTTTCTCATCTGATATCAAGATAAGGAAGACAGGGCCGATGCTTCTGGGCGTAATTGGCTTTATGCTATCGGAGACATGTAGAGACAGGCTAGGAATGTCAGCCTACATTACCAATTTTCCTGCCTTTATGACTCCGCCAATATTGTTGTCCTGTGAAGATGTCAAAGAATGGGCCGAGTTGATTTTTACTGCAATTCACAGTCTTCCTAGCTCTCCACAGAAACTACTAGAAAATGTTAGAAACGGGGTTGTTGGACCATTTGACGCGCGTATTTTTATTGAATCGACGCCGTTGGCGGGTGACTTTTTTTCTAAGTTGGAAACCGCTTCTCTATAATTCCGAATTACGGTGAATTACGGTGGTGAATTACGGTGGTGAATTACGGTGGAATTACGGTGCCAGTTTACTGAATGCACTTTTTTGCCACGGTAGCGCAATGGCTCGTGTTCCCCGGCTGGTTCTGCCCGAAACTCAGTTTCGGGAGCCCCAACCTTAATTCCCGCCGCTCGAATTACGGTGACAGAATTACGGTGACAGTGCACTAATTGGAGTTTCCGCGGATTTACGGTGACAGTGCACGCATTCCAGGGACACCATACTTAATTATCTAGGCATCTCCGCCAGAAACTCCGCCCGGCAGGAGCAACGCGCCCCTTCTCCACGTGAAATGTTCACCCGTCGCGCGACGGCGCTGGACGGCGCGGGACGGGGCGGCAAAAGCTGTCCGTGATCGCGGCCGGAGTCGCGAGGCATATCGGCAGCAAGGACAAGTCACATGGCCAACGACGCGGGCACCATATTGGACATGATCAAGGAGCAGGAGATCGAATGGATCGACCTGCGCTTCACCGATCCCAAGGGCAAGTGGCAGCACCTCACCATGGTGTCGGGCCTCATCGACCAGGACCAGCTCGAGGACGGCTTCATGTTCGACGGATCGTCGATCGAAGGCTGGAAGGCGATCAACGAGAGCGACATGATCCTGAAGCCCGATCTCGACGCGGTCTATGTCGATCCGTTCAGCGCAACGCCGATGATGATCCTGTTCTGCGACGTGGTCGATCCGGCCTCGGGCGAGCTCTACGCCCGCGACCCCCGCTCCACCGCCAAGCGCGCCGAAGCCTATGTGAAGGCGAGCGGCATCGGCGACACCATCTATGTCGGGCCGGAAGCCGAATTCTTCATGTTCGACGATGTCCGCTTCGAAGACGGCTATAACAGCTCCTATTTCCGCATCGACGACATCGAGCTGCCGACCAATACCGGCCGCGAATATGAAGGCGGCAATCTCGGCCACCGGCCGCGCGCTAAGGGTGGCTATTTCCCGGTCGCGCCGGTCGACAGCGCGCAGGACATCAGGGGCGAGATGGTCTCGACCATGATCGAGATGGGCCTGCCGATGGACAAGCATCATCACGAGGTCGCCGCCAGCCAGCACGAGCTGGGCATGACCTACGGCACGCTCACCGAGACCGCCGACCGGATGCAGATCTACAAATATGTCGTCCACATGGTCGCCAACGCCTATGGCAAGAGCGCGACCTTCATGCCCAAGCCGATCAGGGCGGACAACGGCTCCGGGATGCACGTCCATCTGTCGATCTGGGACAAGAACAAGCCGCTCTTCGCCGGCAACGGCTATGCCGGATTGAGCGAGACCGCGCTCTATTTCATCGGCGGCATCATCAACCACGCCAAGGCCTGCAACGCCTTCACCAATCCGACTACCAACAGCTACAAGAGGCTGGTGCCGGGCTTCGAGGCGCCGGTCCTGCTCGCTTATTCGAGCCGCAACCGCTCCGCCTCCTGCCGCATCCCCTACGGCACCGGCGAGAAGGCGAAGCGCGTCGAATGCCGCTTCCCCGATCCGCTCGCCAACCCCTATCTCGCTTATGCGGCTTTGGTCATGGCCGGCCTCGACGGCATCCAAAACCGCATCCATCCCGGCGACGCGATCGACAAGAACCTCTACGATCTGCCGCCCGCCGAACTGGTCAACGTGCCCACCGTCGCCGGCAGCCTGCGCGAGGCCCTCATCGCCCTCCAGAACGACCGCGCCTTCCTGACCAGGGGCGACGTGTTCAGCGACGACCAGATCGACGCCTATATCGAGCTCAAATGGGAAGAGCAGATGCGCTGGGAAACGACCCCCAGCCCGGTCGAATATGACATGTATTATTCGTCATGACCCGTCTCATTCCAGGTCCGGCGCCACGTCCTTGAAGCTGTACAGCGCCGCGTCGCTTTCAAAGACGAAATGGCGCGGCGCCGGATCGGGGATCGGGCTCCCGAAATAAGCGCGCAGGATCGTCGGATAGACGTTCACCGGCGAGGCGGGCGCGGCGGCGGGAACGCCGTCCACGTGGCGGATCGCCATCAGCACGCCCATCTTCTCGGCTAGCTGGGCGCGGCCGAGGTTGGTCCAGTCGACGGCGACCGGGTCGCGTCCGAGGAAGCGCTCATCGCCGACATAGGGCTCGGGCCACGGCCCTTCGTCGGAATGGAGAACGATCACCGCCGGGCGCGGACCCGCGAGCACCGCGTCGACCAGCCGCAACATTTCGCGATTGGTATATTCGATCTGCGCCACATAATTGTCGCGCCGGCTCGCCGCCGTCGCTTCGGCCAGCGAGCGGCAGGAGCCGTCGGCGTTGAGCACGAAGGGCGGGTGCGGCACCAGGAAATGGGCGAAGACATATTTGCGTCCGCTGTCCCCCGCCAGCGCGCGTAGCCGATCGAACTTGTGCCCGGCGCGCCGGCACTGATCCTCCCGCCCGTCGCCATAAGGCAGCGCCAGCTGGTCCATCGCGAATCCGACGGCCGACTGGGCGAGGACCAGCCGCCCGAGCTCCGGCAAAGCGCGGTAATTGATGTTGCGGTCGGCGAGCGCGCTTGCCCGGGTCGGGTTCCACCACGAGCCGGCGAACACCGTGTCATAGCCTTGGCGCTCGAAGAAGCGCAGCGCCTGGTTCGACGTCATCGACCGGTAGAGCGGCACCCAGTCCGCCGGGTTCGCCCGTCCCGACAGCGGGTCGAGATAGGAAGCGTTGAGCGTCGAGGCGACCGAATGGCCGGTCCGCTGATAATTGGAGAAGGCGCCCTCATCGACCGCGAACCCCCGTGCCCGCAGCGCCGCGAGGAAGGGGCCGTTGTCGTAGCCATACGCATTGGCGAGCGTGGCGCTGTTGCCGTACCGGTCGAAGATCAGGTGCCACACGTCCGGGCTCGCCGCCGATGCCCGCCCCTCGAACGCGGCGAACAATTGGTCCGGCGCCGGCCTCTGCCGCTCCAGATCGACCTGCCGGAACAAGGCCACTCCGGCGATGCCGACCGCCACGGCGACCAGGATCAGGTTGATCTTGCGGTTGAGCGTGAGAAGGGCGGGCATATCGCGCGGAATGCGGCGGGCGGCCAGCACCGCCGCTACGCCCGCCAGAAACAACAAAACGGCGTGAAGCCAAGGTGCGGTCGAGATCGCGAATACCGCCACCGGGACATAGAGGATATAGACGGCGGCGATGCCCGACATCAGGCCGGCGCGTGCCCAGCTTCCCGCCCCCGGCCGCAGCGCCAGCACGGCCAGCGCCGCCAGGCCGAGGATGAAGGCGATCGTCGGCAGCGCGTCCTCGTAGGGCACGCGGCCCATGTTGGAGAGCCACAGGGTGAGGGTCACGATCAAGGCGACCGCGCCGCCGGCGAGCGGCAGGCGCGACAGCCAGGACGCGGAGGAGGCGGCGGTCACCGCCGGCGGTCGTAGGCGACGAGCAGCCGTCCGTCCTCGCCGAGTCGGCATTGGTCGGTGATCGCCCCGCGCTCCTTCACGTGAGCAAGGAACGCTTCCTCACCATAATCGGGGAAAATGTCCGCCCGGCCGCGCAGCAGCTCGCGCACCATCGGGTCGCTCTTGGAGGGGAACTCGATGACGCCGACCGGTGCCAGGCTCATCAGCCAGTCCACCGCCATGTCGAGCGGCACGTTTTTGGCGATCGCCAGATGATGGATGACGGCGAGCGCGAGCAGCGCATCCGCATCCGCCCGCGCGGCCAGGCTCTTGCGCTCTGCGCCGGCCCAACCCTGCGATGGGCTCGGATTGGTCGCGTCGAGCCACAAGGGCAGCATCCGCCCGCCGTCCTGGTCGAAACGGGCATAGGCTCGTTCGAGCGCGCCGAAATCGAAATCGAAGCCGACCACCGAGCGCGCCCCATGGTCGAGCGCCGTCCGGCTGAAATCGCCGCTATTGCAGCCGAGATCGAACAACAGGCGCGGCTCGGCGGCGGCGACGGCGCGGGCGACGAAGCCGTGCTTGGCGGAGCGGCGCTCCTCGTCATAGCTGTTGTGCCCGGCATAATCGGCCCAGATCGTCTTTTGCGCGGGCGGGCGCAGTTTCTGGATATAGGAACGCAGTCCTTGGAGGATGGCGACGAGGCCCTCCTTCGAAAGCCGCGCGGCGGCGGCGCGCTTCCCTTCCAGCCCCCGGGAAACGCCGCGACGATGGACGTAGCTCGGCGCGACGACATGGGCGAGGACGGTGAAGGAGAGCTTGTCGCGCGCGCGCAGCAGCCGCGTCATGTCCTCGGGCGCGAGGCCTTCGCCGCTGCCGCGATACCAGGCATTGGGCGCCAGCCCGCATTTCGCCCAGAGCAGAAGCGGATTGAGGAACTGCATCGCGAACTGGCGCTGGCCGGTCCACAAGGCCCCTTCCTCGTAGCGGACGATCGACAGATGATCGATGAAGACGGGCTTCGTGCCTTCGAACTGGACGTTGTAGGCGGTCGCGTCCGACAAGGTGAAGCCATCCTCGAGCAGCTCCAGATGTAGGTCGAGATGGAGCAGAGCGGCGGCCTTGAGCGCCGAGAAGGTCCATTCATAAGGATAGGAGACGAAATCGATCCGCGGATGCTCCAGCAGGTAGCGGGGAGCGCCGGCCATGGCGGGCGACGCCTCGGGCTCCCGCTCCGTCAGGCCGATCAGCCGGCCGCGCTCGACCGCCTTGCCGAACACGCCTGCCGCGCGCGCCTGCTCATAAGGGACGCTGCCCGCATCGAACACCGCGCGGAAGACGCGGCCGTCGGCATGGAGGACGCGCCCCGCCGGATCGCGGAACGAGCCCGGATCGAACTTCATCGGATCAGTCCTCGCGGCTATCCGCGGTCGGCGCGGAAGGCGTGCTGCGCCTGAACAGGCCGGTGATGCGGGCGAGCTGGACCTTGCCGAACAGCAGCACGCTGGCGACGATTCCGGTCACCATCTGCAGCACCAGGCTGATCGTGCCGGAATCGAGATAGGCATGAGCCGGCGCGGCGGTGAGGACCGCCGTCACGACCAGCGCGAAAAGGAAATCGGAGAGGCGCTTCATGGGCTGCGGAATCCCTCTTTGTGTGAGGAAATCCGGTCTGCATGGTAATGGTTAAGATGCCGTTGCGACGCCCGTCGGCGGTGGCTACCGGGTCGTCGTTCGCCGGCTCCCGTAAAGAAGGTAGATCGCCAGCCCCACGACATGGGCGAAGAAGAAATAGACCTGCGTCTTCTCGGGCAGGCTGTAGAACAGATAGAGGCAGCCGAGGATCGCGCCGAGCCCGACCACCCAGGGCAAGGGCGTGCGGAACTGGCGCGGCGCGTCCGGTTCCCGGCGGCGCATGATGAGCATGCACAAGGCGACGGCGATGAAGGCGGTGAGCGTCCCGGCATTGGCGAGGGCGGCGAGGTCGCCGAGCGGAATGAAGCCGGCGAGCACAGCGACGACGGCGGCGGTGAATATGGTGATGCGCACCGGCGTGCCCCGCGCCGAGACCTTGGCCAGGCCCCGGGGCAGCAGCCCGTCGCGCGCCATCACGAAGAAGATGCGGCTCTGCCCGTAGAAGAAAGCGAGGATCACCGTCGGCAGCGCGATCACCGCCGAGACGGCGAGATAGGTCGCCGCGGCCGGCTGCCCCAGCTCGCGCAGGATCAGCGCCAGCGGCTCCGGGCTGTTGGCGAAGCGGGTATAGGCGAGCGCGCCCACCGCGGCGATCGCGACCGCCATGTAGATGATGACGCAGGCGACCATCGAACCCACGATCCCGATCTTGAGATCGCGATCGGGATTCTTGGTCTCCTCAGCCGCCGTCGCGATCGCGTCGAAGCCGTAGAATGCGAAGAAGATGATCGCCGCGGCCGCCATCACGCCGCGCTCCACCCCTTCCGCGTCGACGCTCTTGGGAAAGCCGTAGGGGCTGAACGGCTCCAGATTGGCGGCGTTGAAATAAGGGAGCGCGACCACGACGAACACGATCAGCGCCACGATCTTCACCAGCACCAGAGCCGCATTCAGGGTCGCGCTCTCCTTGGTGCCGAGCATGAGCAGGCCGGCGATGACCGCGATGATGAAGATGGCGGGCAGGTTGATGATGCCGCCCAGCTCCGGCCCCTGCATCATCGCCATCGGCACGCCGAGCCATGCCTGGAGCAGCGGCGCGGCATAGCCCGACCAGCCGACCGCCACCGCGCTCACCACCAAACTGTATTCGAGGATCAGGCTCCAGCCGACCGCCCAGGCGACCAGCTCGCCGATGACCACGTAGGAATAGGTGTAGGCGCTGCCCGACGCCGGGATCATCGTCGCCATCTCGGCATAGGCCAAGGCCGCGCAAGCGCAGATCAGGCCGGCGATGAGGAAGGAGAGGATGACGGCCGGCCCCGCTTTGTCGGCGCCGACGCCGATCAGGGTGAGGATGCCGGTGCCGACGATCGCGCCGACGCCGAGCGCGATCAGATGCGGCCAGGAAAGGCTTCGCGCCAGCCGATGCTCGGGCAGCAACTCCTCGGCCGCGATGATCCGCTTCCGCGCGTTCCAATTCTTCATGCCGCCCCCGATGTCATGCGATTTTCTCCACCATGGCGCGTCCCGAGGCATTCGTCGAGATAGGCCGAGACCGTCCTTCCAACCGTCATTGCGAGGAGTGAAGCGACGACGCAAGCCAGAGCGGCTCGACAGGCGCGCTGGACTGCTAATAATCCTTCGACACGCGCACGTTGACGCTCTCGCGTCCGATGGTGGAGATGCTCGACAGGAGGGAAAGCCAGCGGGTGATCTGATATTCGACTTGGGTCGCCGAATAGCCGCGGCCGTCGGTGATGACCTCCACATAGACGCGGCGTCCGATATATTTGCCGGCCGCGATCGACGTGCCCTGGCCGGTCGAGATGTCGGCGGGGAGGATGCGCAGGCGGTCGAGGCCGGTGGCGCTGCGCACCGCGTTGATCGGATCGAGGCCGCCGCCCGAATTGTTGAGCGAGGCCACCGCCGCCGCCAGCTGAAGCGCCTCGGGCGCCGACAGGTTGGTGATCGACGTGCCGAAGAGCAGCCGGCTCAGCAATTCGTCCTGCGGCAAGGCGGGCGTGCTGGTGAAGGCGATCTCCGGCTTCTGGCCGCGCCCGGTGACCCGAATGGTGGCGTTGAGGCCCTGGAGGCCGCCCTCGGCGACGATGTCGAGCGTCGGGTTGATCGGGGTCTCGCCGAGGAAGCGGATGGTGCCGCGTTCGAGGTCGAAGCGGCGGCCGGCGAAATCGTAGCTGCCGCGAAGGAGCTCGGCGCGGCCCTCGATGCGGGGCTGGGTGACGGTGCCGCCGATGGCGAGGGCGGCGCTCCATTCGCTGTTGATGCCGAGGCCGGTGACGATGAGGCGGTTGTCGGCGCGAACGTCGAGATCGAGCCGCCACGGCGCGGGGACGCGCTCGGGCGCCGCCTCGGTATCGGGCCGGTTGATTTCCGTCACCTCGAGCCGCGGCACCTGCGCCGCCGCGGTCGCGCTGCCGAGCTTGAAGCTGCCGCTGACGAGGTCGACCTTGCCGGCGATGGTGCCCCCGGACCCGTCGGAGCGGATGGTGATCGGGCCGGTCACCTGCGCCTTGATGTCGTCGCGGTCGATGAGCTGCGCCGCCTGGGCGTCGATCGCCACGTCGATGCCGAAGCCGCGCGCGGCGGCAAGGTCGAAGCTGCCGCGCCCGGAGACCCGGCCGTCCTTCTTGGTGGTGCCGGTGAAGCGGTCGACCACGAGCCGCGAGCCGCCGAACCGGCCGGTCGCCTGGATATTCTCGATGACGGTGCCGGTGACCGCGCTTTCGAGCCGCGCGCGCTCGGTCCTCACCGATCCCGTGATCCGGGGATCGTGGAGCGTGCCGCGTGCGTCGGCGCCCACCGCCACCGGTCCGCTCAAATCGAGCAGTTCCAGCCCGGTCAGCCGCCACAAGGTGTCGGCCGGCCCGTTGTAGCGCAGCTGGGCGAAGAGCGGGGCGCGCGACAGGCGCTCGCCCAAATCGCCGCTCGACCCGATCGGCGACAGCCGCGCCTGCGCCCGCCCGATCGTCTTGCCCTCGCTCACTGCCACCGCGCGCATCGCCGCGCCGCGTCCGTCGAGCTTGGCGACCACGCCGACATCGACCGGCCGCGACGACAGGACGAGCCCCGATCGGGTGAGGCCGCGCACGCGCAGGTTCACCGCCCCGGTCGGCGGCGCGCCGCCGCTCGGCGCGCGATAATCGAGCGTGCCCGACGCGATCCCGCCCATGCCGAGGCGCGGCCAGGCGATGTCGAGAATGGTGAGCGGCATCCGCTCCATCCGGGCGTTGAGCTCGGTGGCATCCGGCCCGAACAGGCCGGCGACGGTGGCGTTGCCGCCGGCGAAGGTGAGCGCGGTCGGCGCCAGCCGCCAGGCGTCGCCCGCCTTGGTGAGGACCGCAGGCTCGCTGAGCTCGATCGGCCGCCGGTCGACAGTGCCGCCGCCGGTGAGCCGCACCCGCCCCGGCGCGAAATCGGCGACGGCGCGGAACACGAAGTCGCGCCCGCGCGTGCCGGCGATATTGGCGCGGACCTGGCCGACGCCGCCGCGCATCCGCGCCTCGGCGGTCACATTCGCGATGGACAGCGGGCCGCGGCTGAGGCCGCCGGCGCTGAACGTGCCCTCGACCGACGTTCCGCCGGGATCGAGCAGGATCACGCCGTCGAGCTTGCCGCGCCTTATGGCGATGGGCGGCGGGCCGGCGAAGCGGGCGTCGCGCGCCGTCAGATGCGCCTCGATCCGCTGGACCGTGCCGGCCGGGCGGAACATCAGGCGCCCGTCGAGCCCGCCGCCCGCGACGTTCAACTGTCCAGTGAAGCCGCCCGGGTCGGAACGCAGCATCCCCGATGCGCTCGTGCCCGACACGTTGAGGGCGGCCACCTGGATCGTGGCAGGCCGGCCGCTCGGCAGCAGGATCGCGCCGCGCGAGGTGAACGGCCCGAGATACGACTGCCCCTCGGCGCGGTAGGCAAAGCCCTCCGCGGTCGGGTCGAGATCGAGCCGCACGTCGGCGAGCCCCATCGCCTCGTTGGGCCGCTCCAGCCGGATCGCCAGCTTCGGCCGCTCGATGCGGCCGTCGAGCGTCATCGCGAACGGGCCATATTCCGCCTGCTCGCCCGAGCCTTCGAACCAGAAGGTGCCGTCGCGCCGGCGATAGCCGTTGCCCGAGATGCGGATCGACGGCGCGGTCAGCCTGAGGTTGCGGAAATGCAGGATCTTGTCCGGCCCGCGCACCAGATCGGCCTCGATCTCGGGCAGCCCGCCCGCGAGCCCGGCCAGGAACTTGTTGTCGAACCGCCGCACCCAGGCGCGGCCTTTGCCGGTCACCAAAGTGCCGCGCCCGCCCGCCCCTTCGACGATCCGCAACTCGCTGGTCACGTCGACGATGCCGAGCCCGGGAATGAGGTAGCGCGTCAGCCCACCCGAGAGAACGATTTGATAGTCGCCGTTCACCAGATCGACGAACATGCCCAATGTGCCCTTGAGCTTGTCCGAGGTGAGCGTGAGCCCCTCCCCCGTCAGCCGCCGCGCCGTCACCTGGAGCACGCCCTGGACCCGGAGGTTGGCGAGAATGCCGCCGGCCACGTCGCCGACGCCGGTCACCCGCCGCGCGGTCAGCAGCAAGGGCACCTTGACCGGCTCCTTTGAAAGCTGCCCCCGCCCTTCGGCGCGCACATCCTCGAACCCGGTATCGTCGAAGGCCACGCGCGGCGATGTCAGCCGATAGGCGAAGGTAGCGCGGCGAAACGGGCCGTCGAGCAAAGCCGTCAGTCGCACCCGCTCGCCGGTCATGTTGGGGAATAGGGCCGGGGGGCGGAGCAGGTCGGCGCCGATGCGGACGTCATCGAAGCCGCTGGTGGCGAGATCGACGACGCCCTTGGCCTCGATCCTCAGCGCCGAAGAGCGCAGCGACAGGGTTCCGTCGAGCCGCCGATCCTTGAGCGTGGCGGCGGCGTTGAGCAGCACCCTCGGCGCCGTCAGCCGCGCCTGCTTGCCCTTGAGGAATTGCGACGGCATCAGCCAGCCCGAGAGCCGGAATCGTCCCTCGTCGACCCGCAGCGACAAATCGGCCGTGCTCCGTCCCGAGAGAGCGAGCCGCGCCGTCCCCGCCCAGGCGCTCCACCGTCCGTCGCCATGGATTTCGAGCGCGATCGGCCGCCTGGTGCCGAGGATCGCGCCGGTGACGCTGTCGGCCGGAGCGGCGAGGCTGACATCCACGTCGAAATGGTCGCGATCCGGCTCGGCGTCGAGCAGCAGGCTCAGCCGGTCGCCGCCGTCTTTCACCTCAGCCTCGATCTCGATCAGCGCCCGGCCGGCGCGTATGTCCGCCTCGCCCGAGACGCTGGCGATCCGGCGCTCGCCCGCCACCCCCTCCTCGAAGCGCAATTGGGCGATCTCCAGCCGGCCGATGCGGATGTCGAAATCGGGAAGGATCGGCGTCGGCTCGTCGCTCGGAACCAGCTTGGGAAGGCGGTGGACGATGACGAGTTTGGAGGCGAGGTCGTCGACGATCAGCCGGTTCGTCAGCCAGCCGGTCGGCCGCCAGTCCAGTTCGATCAAGGGCGATTCCGCGAACAACCCCTGCGGATCGTACAGCCGGACATCGCGCAAAAGGGTGTCGCCCCAGATCGATCCTTCGATACGCCCGACCCGGATCTTGAGGCCGGAAGAGGGGCTGAGCGCGGCGATGCGGTCGGCGATGAAGCGGTGGCCGGCATCGGTGTCGAGAAACCCGATCAAGGCGGCCAGCGCGACCAGCAGGGCGACGATCAGCCCGACCGCGCCTTTGGCCGCGCCCGACAGCCACCGCCGCGGCCGGCGTGCCGGGCGTTCCTCGGCGATGTCCTCGCCGGCCATCAGAAGGCCTGCCCCAGCGAGACCGTGACGGCGATCCGCGGGTCGCCGCTCCGCCGGTCCAGCGGCGTCCCGACATCGACCCGGATCGGCCCGAAATTGGTGTGATAGCGAACGCCGATGCCGGCGCCGAAGCGCAGGTCGTCCAATTTGGGCAGCGAGGATTCGTAGATGTTGCCGGCGTCGATGAAAGGCACGATGCCGAGCTTGTCGCCGAACGCATCTACCCTCACGCGCGCCTCGATCGCGAATTCGGCGAGGCTGCGGCCGCCGATCGGATCGTCGAACACCGGGTCGCGCGGTCCCAGCCGCTGGAAGCCGTAGCCCCTCACCGATCCGCCGCCGCCCGCATAGAAACGCCGCGACGGGGCGATGCGGTCGCGGCTCGCGCCGACGATCGTGCCGAGCCGCGTCCGCCCGGCGATCACCACCCGGTCCGAGACCGGCTGGTAGAAGCTGCCGTCCACCTGGGCGCGGGCGTAGAAGAAGCTGCCGCTCTGCAGCGACGCCTCGGGCGAGAAGCGGCTCGACAGGCGGAAGCCCGACGTGGGATCGAGCAGGTCGTTCGACCCGTCATAGGAGAGCGTCGCCGGCAGCGCGGCGATAAAGAAGGTGCGGCGCCGGGTCATGCCGCTGTCGACATCGACGTCGCGCTCGTCGCTGGCGATGAGGTCGGCGCCGAGCGACCAGGTCCATGTCTTCTGCCAGATGATGTTGGTCTGCCGCTCGATGCCGGCGCCCAGAAGGAACGTGTTCGCCTCATAGGCGTCGCGCTCGATGTGGCTGGCGGCGATCTGCGCCGTCAGCACCTGGTCGCGCTCGCGGAAATTGTTGCGCCTGAGCGTCGCCGACAGGAGCTGCTCTCTTGTCCCCGCGACGCCCCGGAAGGTGACCGCGCCCTCGGGCCGGATCAGGTTGCGATGCTGCCAGCTCGCCTCGATCCGGACACCCTCGCCGGTGCCGTAGCCCGCCGCGCCGGCGATAGTCCGCATCGGCGCCGGCTCCAGAGTCACCGCGACATCGACGGTGCGGCTGGCGGGATCGTCGATCAGGCGGATGGTGACGGCGGAGACCAGGCCGGTCTGGATCAGCGCCCGCCTCAGATCGTCGATCAGCGGCGCCTCATAATCGTCCCCGGGCTCGAAGCGGGCGATCGTGTCGATGTGGCGAGCGCTGAACAGGGGCTCGCCCTCGACGATGATCCGCCCGAACTGGCGCGCGCCGTTGGGATCGACCGGCAGCACCAGGGTCGCCGTCCGCGTCTCGTGGTCGACGACGATGTCGAGCGCGCCGACCTCGGCGAAGGCGTAGCCCCGCGCGCCCAGCTCCAGCCGAAGCGCCGCCTGCCCTGTCGTCACCCGGGCGGCGTCGACCGGTTCGCCTTCGTCGATCCCGAATGCCTCGCGCAGCGCGGTCGCATCCTCGCCGGCCGCGTCGATGCCGGGCAGCCGCACCTCGGCGAAGCTGTAGCGCGGCCCCGGCTCGACCTGGAGGGTCACGACCAAAGAGGCGTTCCCTTCCGCTGCCTCGACCCGCGTATCGACCATCGCATCGTAAAAACCGTGGGCGCGCAGCAGCTCGGCGAGCAGGTCCGCATCCTCGCGGGCGCGCCGGTCTATCTGCGCCGCATTGGCCGGGTCGTCGCGATTCTCCTCGAGCGTCGACAGCGCGCCGAACTGGGCGAGCAGATTTTCGGCGGGCGCCGCCTCCAGTCCCTCGATGCGAACGCTGTAGCCGCGCTCCCCGGTCGCGTCGGCGATATCGGTGTCGGGCGTCTCGGCGATATCCTCGCCGGCCTCGGCCTCCATGTCGGGCCATTCGACGCCGAGATCGGGCAGCGGCGCGAGCGGCGCCGACGGGTCGAGCGGCGCCTCCAGCTCTCCCATCGAGTCGGCGTCCTGCGCCGGCGCTTTCTCGTGACAAAGAATGAGGGCGGCGGCGGCCAGCACGGCCACCACAGGCCGCCCCGCAGCGACTTGCAACATCGCGCGAATCTAGCGGGAGGCGCACCCCTCCGCCAGCACCGAATGGAGCCGTCCGCCGCTAATGGACGGTGCCCGTCACATCCTCGCCACGGAGCATCTCGATCGTCCGCTCGATCTGCCGCCAGTGGCAGAAATGGAGGACGTTGCCGAGCGAGCGGCTGCGATCCGCCCGATTGGCCGCCTCGACCACGGCCAGCTCGCCGAAAACCGCGATCAGCTCGGTCGCCTCGGCCAAAGCCGCGCGGTCGGAGACATGGACATGGTGCACGGGGGAGCCTTTACGCAAATTACATCCGGGCGCTCCCCTACGCTGCCAGCCTTTCAAAATGCCGCATTGCCGTACTCAACGAAGCGTTCACCATCGCTCGCAAAAGGAGGCTGGACATCGAAATCGGCGCGCGGAATGTTCATGTCGGATCGTTCCGGCCCCAACAGAAGCTCGCCTTGATCGCGACTGCGCGTGCATTCGGCTCCCTCGTTTTTACCGTCATCCCCTTATTGGGGGATGCGAATAGTGTGAAAAGTCAGATACTCCCGTTTGCAATCGAATTACACCGGGCTTGGACTGGACGTTTGCGGGGGAGTAAATCATGGCATCCATAGACCTTGGCGGCCTTGCCGCGAGCGACGGTTTCGTCATCATCGGCGATGCCGCAGGCGATTTCGCCGGCACCAGTGTCTCCTCGGCCGGCGACGTCAACGGCGACGGGTTCGCCGATCTCATCATTGGCGCCCCCTATGGCGACGATGGCGGCGACCGGGCGGGCGAGGCCTATGTTATCTTCGGCAAGGCCGGCGGCTTCGGCACGGTCGATCTCGGCAATCTCGCGGCTGCGGACGGGTTCGTCATCCAGGGCGCCAATATCTATGACGAGGCTGGAACCAGCGTTTCTTCGGCCGGAGACATCAACGGCGACGGCGTCAATGATATCATCGTAGGCGCCTATGGCCCGGATTACGGCGGCGACTATTCGGGCGCGGCCTATGTGATCTTCGGCAAGACGAGCGGCCTCGCCGACATCGACCTCGGCAGCCTCGCCGCCGCCGACGGCTTCGTCATCGAGGGCGCCGCGCGCTTCGACAGTGCCGGCACCCGCGTCGCGTCGGCCGGCGACGTGAACGGCGACGGTTTCGACGACATGCTCGTCGGCGCGCCCTACGGCCAGGCGACCTACGGCTGGGAATATGCCGGTGTCTCCTACCTGATCTTCGGCAAGGCCGGAGGCTTCGCGGACATCGACCTCGCCGTCCTCGATCCCACTGACGGCTTCCGCATCGAGGGGGCCATTTACGACGCTTATGCCGCCGCCGTCTCTTCGGCGGGAGACATTAACGGTGACGGCTTCGACGACATCATCGTCGGCGCTCGCGAAGGCGGCGACTATGGCGGCTTCAGGCCGGGCGAGGCCTATGTCATCTTTGGGAAGGCGAGCGGCTTCGCGGACATCGATGTCGGCAACCTCGCCGCCGCCGACGGCTTCACGCTCCGCGGCGAGGCTGACAACGACAATGCCGGCGTCACCGTCTCGAGCGCGGGCGACATCAACGACGACGGCTTTGACGATATCGTCATCGGCGCGCCGGGGAACGACGAAGCGGGCGTGGACGCGGGCGCGGCCTATGTCCTGTTCGGCAAGGCGAGCGGCTTCACCGACATCGATCTTTCGTCCCTCGCCGCGGGCGACGGCTTCGTCATCAGCGGCGACGCAGAGGGCGACAAGCTGGGCGCGGTTTCCTCGGCCGGAGACTTCAACGGCGACGGCTTCGCCGACATCATCGTCGGTGCGCCTCACGGAGACGACGGCGGCACCTCGGCCGGAGAGGCCTATGTCATCTTCGGCAAGGCGAGCGGCTTCGGCCCGATCGATCTGTCCAGCCTCGCGCCCGAGGACGGCCTGATCCTCCAGGGCGGCGCGTTCGACTGGGCCGGCTACAGCGTCGCGTCGGCGGGCGACCTCAACGGCGACGGCTTCGACGACCTCGTGGTCGGCGCCAAGCGGGATGCCCGCGCCGGCCTCGATTCCGGCAGTGCTTACGTCATCTTCGGGCGCGCGTCCGGGGGCGGCACTCCGGAAGCCGACAATCTCGAAGGCACGGCCGGCAACGACAGGCTGGCCGGGTTCGAAGGCAATGACGTTCTGAGCGGCCTTGGCGGTAACGACAGGCTGGACGGCGGCGCGAACAACGACCAGCTCGACGGCGGCGATGGCGACGACATCCTGCTTGGCGGGTCGGGCATCGACACGGCGCGCTACGCCGATGCCGGCGCCGGCATCGCGCTGCGGCTGTCGCGGGCGACGGCGCAGGATACGCTCGGCGCGGGAGTCGACACTTTGGACGGTATCGAGAATGCGATCGGCTCGGCCTTCGCCGACAATATCGCCGGCACCACCGGCGCCAACCGGCTGGAGGGCGGCGGCGGCGACGATTCCCTTGGCGGCCAGGCCGGCAAGGATGTGCTGATCGGCGCGGGCGGCAACGACGTATTGCGCGGCGGCCGCGGCAACGACCAGATGCGCGGCGGCGCCGCCGACGACATCTATTTCGTCAACGACGCTGGCGACCAGACGATCGAGGGGCTGGGCCAGGGCTATGACCAGGTGAAGGCGTTCGTCGATCATGTGCTGGCCGACAATATCGAGGAGCTGCGGCTGTTCGGGGCGGCGGCCACCGGCACCGGCAACGGGCTCGACAACGCGATCTTCGGATCAAGCATCGCCAACACCTTGTCCGGTCTCGGCGGCAACGACACGCTTCGCGGCCAGAGCGGGGTCGATACGCTCCATGGCGGCGACGATGCCGACATCCTTTACGGAGCGCTCGGCAATGACAGCCTGTTCGGCGACGCCGGCGCCGATCGGTTGAACGGCGAGGACGGCGTCGACACGCTCGACGGCGGCGCCGGCGACGACCGGCTGTTCGGCGAGGCGGCCGCTGACATCCTGGACGGCGGGACCGGCAAGGACGCGCTCAACGGCGGCACGCAGCGCGACACGATGACGGGCGGCGCCGACGCCGACCAATTCGTGTTCGACGACGGCGACACCGCGGCCACCCGCAACGGCGCCGACATCATCACCGATTTCAACCGGACGGAAGGCGACCGCATCAACCTGAGGCAGGTGGACGCCAACGCCGATGTCGGCGGCGACCAGAATTTCACCTTCGTCGGCGACGCCGCTTTCTCGGGCGCGGCCGGCGAGCTGCGCTATTCCCACGCGCAGGGCAATACCTATATCGAGGGCGACACCAATGGCGATGGCAGCGCCGACTTCATGATCCGCCTCGACGGCATCGTCGAACCGATCGCCGGCGATTTCGCGCTGTAGGGAAGGCCGCTGCCGGTAACGTTTCGGGAGATGCAATGACTGGCCCCCGCAAGAAAGCATCGCAGGCGGGGGGCTTTCTCGTCGCCGCCGGCATGCTTGTCGGCACCGTGGGCGGCGTCGCGGCGGGTCAACCGAGCGCCGGTTTCCTCATTGGCCTGGGGGCGGGCCTGGCGCTCGCGCTCTTCATCTGGTGGCGCGACCGGCCCTAGATCATCCGATCCGCCGCCCAGCCCAGACCACGCGGCCGACAACATCGATCGTTTCCAGACGGCAATCGGGCCAGCCGGGATAGGCCGCATTGTCGCTGCTGATGGAAATGGTTCGCGCCGACGGGTTCACCGCCAGACGCTTGACCATCAGCGCCTCGTCGATGCGCAGCACGTAGATGCCGTCGCGCAGCCGCTCGGCGGCGTCGCCGCGGTCGACCATGATCTCGTCGCCGTCGGCCAGGGTCGGAATCATCGAATCCCCTTCCACCCGGATCGTCGACAATAGCCGGACGTCGCCCGTTCCTAGCCGCCGAAGCCAGCCGGCGTCGAAGGCGAGGCTCGAGCGGAACCGCTCCTCCCCCGGCAGAGCGCCATGGCCGGCGCTGGCGCCGACATCAAGCCGGGGCACGACGACATGGTCCGGCTCCCGCCCCGGATCGGGCGCGGGGCCGCCGAGGCGCTCCTCGGGCACTTCGAAATAACGGGCGAGCAGGCGCCGGTCCGCTTCCGCCAGCCGCTTCGGAATGCCGCGCTTGATATATTGCTGAACATAAGCCGCGTTGCGCCCGATCAGCCGCGACAGGCCGGCATAATCCTCGCCCCGCTCTCCGATCAGCCGCTCTAGTTCCGCGCGCGCATCCATCCTTTCGCTCATAGCATAGGATTTTTCCTAGACAAGTAGGAATTCGCCTCGGATGGTGAACATAATGGGAACACGGTCGAGTCGAAAGGAGCCGCTCATGCTATTGCCGCGCGTCGAACGCTATTTGAGGCGGAGCGGAACGCCGCCCACCCGTTTCGGCCGGGAAGCGGTCCACGATCCCCGCTTCGTCTTCGATCTGCGCAACGGCCGCGAGCCCAGACCCGCGACCGCCGCGCGAGTCTCGGCCTATCTCGACATACGCGAGGGCGGGAGGAATTCGTGGCCGCGCTGACCGACGCGACGAGCGCCCTTTTGCGCGCCGTCACTAGGAACATTGGGAACTTTCGCGCCCTCGCTTATGAGGAGATCGTCAGCCGTGCCTGGGCGAGCGTGACCTTCACCGGCGCGCGCCACCGGATAGTCCTCAGGCTGGAGGGCGAAGGCGCGGAGGACGCGGCGGCGGCCTTCGTCGACAATCTCGAAGCGGCCGAGTTCGACTTGGGCGGCCACATCGTCGCCGACATCGCCTTGGTGTCGAGCGAGCGCCTGACCGGCCCCGACGGCGCGCCGCTGGTCCGGATCGGGCTGGAAGCGTTGACGGTCGAGGACCGGTGACGGCTCAGGCGCCGCGCGCGGCCATTTTCTGGAGCGCATCGAGCGCGCTGCGCAAGCGGTCGTCCGCAGGCTCGTCCGCCGGTTCGTCCATGTTCGCGGCGACCACCGGCTCGGAAGCCGGGGCGGCTGCTGGGGCGGGAGCGGCGCGAGCGTGTCGGCGGCGCGCCACGCCCAGTTCCAGCCGCCGCATCAGGTCTCCGATGCTCTGCACTTCGAGCTCGATCGGCGGTTCGGCGGCAGGGTCAGCAACGAACTCGGACTGTTGCGCCAGGGGAGAAACCTCTTCGACGGCGGGTCCGTCGGCGATGAAGCGCGGCAAATCGTGGCCCCAGGGCTCCGGCGCGGCGGGGATTTCCTGCTCGATCTCGATGAACGGCTCGCCAAGGTCGAGTCCGGCGACCAGCGGACGGCGCGAGGGCGCGTCGGGATGGGCGTCGGCCCGGCGAAGCCTTGGCGTCTCCAGATGGACTTCCCGGGAAAATGCGCGGCGGCGCGGCGAAGGCCGAGTGCCCAGGGCGCGAAGCAGCAACCAGGTGCAAAGGAATGCGGCGATGGTGCCGGCGATCACGACGGCGAGGCGCGCCGTCGAACCGAGCGGCGGTTGCGCGGCCGGCAGCAGGCCGGGCAGGCCCGTCGCCTCGACAGCACCGGAGAAAAGCGGGTCCGGCATGGCATAGGCGACGAACGCCACCGACAAGGCCGCCAGCGCCGCCATCGGCAGATCGAGCGGCGACGCGCCGCGCGCGCCTGCCCTCGTCACGATATCATTCTCTATCATCGCAGAATCTTGCCCGTCAGCTTCTGGTAAACGGGAATGTAGCGCGCAATGTTTGACGACCAGTTACGATGCTCCTCGACGAAGCGGCGGGCGGCGTCGCGGCGCTCCTCCCAGCCGTCGCGATCGGCGAACAGACCGCTCAGCGCGGCCGCCAGCGCGGCCGGATCGCCGGCGGAAAAAAGGGTGCCGGTCACATTGTCGTCGATCAGCTCGCGGTGGCCGCCGACGTCGGATGCCGACACCAATTTCCGCTGCGCCATCGCCTCCAGCGGCTTCAGCGGAGTCACCAGCTCGGTCAACCGCATCGCCTTGCGGGGATAAGCGAGGATGTCGATCAAAGCGTAATAGCCGTCCACCTCCTCGTGCGGCACCCGGCCGACGAAATGGATGCGCGAAGCGGCGGGCGAGCGTTCGGCCTGGGCTTTCAGCGCCCCCTCCATCGGCCCGCCGCCGACGAGCAGGAGCTGCGCTTTGGGCCGTTCGGCAAGCAGCAGCGGCATCGCGGCGATGAGGTCGTCCAGCCCTTCATAATCGTAGAAGGAGCCGATGAAGCCGATCACCTCAGCCTCGTTCAGACCGAGACTCCTGGCGAAAACCGGATCGGGCGGGAGTGGCGTCCCGAACAAGGCCATGTCGACCCCGTTGGGGGCGACGACGATCCTGTCCCGGTCGATGCCCCGCGCGATCAGATCGCCGCGCAGCCCTTCGCAGATGACGGCGACGGCGTCGGCGCGGCGGGCGGCGTGCGTTTCCAGCATCCTGGTCAGCCGATAACGAAGCGAACCTTCCCGACCGGTGCCGTTGCCGACGGCGGCATCTTCCCAGAAGGCCCGTATCTCATAGACCAGCGGCAGCTTCCGCCGCCGCGCGACCGGCAAAGCGGCGAGCGCGTTCAGCACCGGCGAGTGGACATGCACCAGGTCCGGCCGCCATGCCGCGACGAGTTCGTCGAGCCGCGCGGACAGCGCCCGCACCTCGCGCCATTCGCCGAGCGGCGAAGGTCCGCCGGCCGAGGGTGGAGTCCGGTAGAAGGTGATGCCGTCGATCGTCTCGGGATCGGGTCCGGGATTCGTGTGGCGAACGCCGGTGAGGCACGCCACCTCCCAGCCGCGCGCCATCTGCGCCTTCAGGATCGCCCGCGTCCGGAAAGTGTAGCCGCTGTGAAGCGGCAGGCCGTGGTCGAGCACATGCAGGATCCGCATGGCGACGCTCTGCCACGACAAGCTTAACGGCGCGTCAACCGCCGGCCTCTATGAAGGAGCGATGACGGGCACGGGACCAGAGGCATGATCGACAATTTCGCGCTCGCGCTGACCCACGGGTTGATGATCGTGACGGCATGGCGCCTCCTCGCCCGTCCCGATCTCGACGACGACAAGCAGCCCGCGCCCGCGCCGAAGGAGCCACTCCCCCGTGCGTGACCTCGCGTTCGTCGGATTCCTCGCGGCCCTCCTGGCGATGGCGCTCAAGCGGCCGTTCCTGTTCGTGCTGGCTTACGCCTATGTCGACATCGTCGCGCCGCAGCGGCTGAGCTATTATCTGCTGAACAGCATTCCGGTGTCGATGATCGTCGCCGGCCTCGCCGTCGCCGGCTGGTTCATCGCCGACGACAAGCGGCATTTCAAAGTGACGGGGCGGCAATGGCTGATGCTGATTCTGCTCGGCTATGCGGGCCTCACCACATTGAGCGCCGACTTCCCGATCGAGGCCTATGACAAATGGGAATGGGTCTGGAAGGCGATGGTGTGGGCGATCTTCCTCCCCTTTACCCTGCGCACCAGACTGAGGATCGAAGCCTATCTCCTGTTCATGATTCTGTCGGCCGGCGCGATCATCATCGTCGGCGGTTTGAAGACGGTTGCCTCTGGCGGCGGCTACGGCGCGCTCAACCTGATGATCGACAATAATAGCGGCCTCTACGAAGGCAGCACGATCTCGACCGTCGCCATCGCCATCATACCCGTCATCCTCTGGCTCGCCCGCTTCGGCACGATCTATCCGCGCGACTGGCGGGTGCGCGGCTTCGCTTACGCCCTCATCTTCGCATGCCTGCTGATGCCGGTGGGAACCGAGGCGCGAACCGGCCTGGTCTGCATCGCCGCTCTCGCGATACTGATGCTCCGCGACGCCAAAAACCGCTTCGTCTATGTCGGCATGGTCGGGATCGCATTGGTCGCCGCCATCCCCTTCCTGCCGCAAACCTTCACCAGCCGGATGGAGACCATCTCCACCTATCAGGCGGACAGCTCGGCGACGACCCGCCTGGCGGTCTGGGCCTGGACGCTGGATTATGTGCAGGACCATCCGCTCGGCGGCGGCTTCGAGGCCTATCGCCAGAACCGGCTGCAGGTGGATACCGTGTCGAGCCAGACCGCCGGGGCGGTCGAAATGGTTGCTCAGACGACCAGCCAGGATTCGGGCCGCGCCTATCACAGCAGCTATTTCGAGATGCTCGGCGAGCAGGGCTTTCCGGGCCTCATCCTGTTCCTCCTGATCCACGGCATCGGCGTCGTCCGGATGGAGATATTGCGCCGCCGATACCGGAAGGCGGACGAGGGCGAAGAATGGATCGCGCCCCTGGCGACGGCGCTCCAGCACGGCCAGCTCGTCTATCTGATCGGGTCGCTGTTCGTCGGCATCGCCTTCCAGCCGTTCATCTACATGCTGCTCGCCGTGCAGATCGGATTCGACGCCTATGTGACGCGCAAGGCGCGCGACGCCGTTCCGTCCCGCTGGGCGAGCGCCGCAACCGAGGCGGAACCCGCCACCACCTGAAGCCTAGACGGCCTCCAGCGGGGCCTCTGCGTTCTCGACGACCTGGATGAACGCCTCGGTGAAGGCCGGGATATCCTCGGGCTTGCGGCTGGTGACGAGATTGCCGTCCACCGCCGTCTCGCGGTCCACCACTTCGGCGCCGGCATTTCGGAGGTCGGTTCGGATCGAGGGCCAGCCCGTGACCGTGCGGCCGCGTATCACGTCGGCTTCCGCCAGCAGCCAAGGGCCGTGGCAGATCGCGGCGACGGGTTTCCCGGCATCGACGAATTTCCTGACCGTATAGACGACCTGCTCCTCGGTCCGCAGCTTGTCCGGATTCTTGGTCCCGCCAGGGAGCAGCAACGCGTCATATTCCTTGCTGTCCACGTCTTCGATCGCGCAGTCGGGCTTTACCCTCTCGCCGTTGTCGCCTTCGATCTCCCGGGTGTCGAGCGACGCGAGCGTCACCCTGGCGCCCCGGTCGATCAATGTCCGGCGCGGGTCGAGCAACTCGGAATCCTCGAAGCCGTTCGTCGCGATGATCAATATTCTGGCGTCCGATATGTTCGGCATGATCGTCTCCAATTCGGGTTGGGTTTCGCTATCAACCGGCGGCGGCCGGGCGCCGTTCCGGAACGAAGCGGCGGCGCGAACCTTTATCGCGCTGTCACGAAAGGAAAGTTCCGCCGATGCTCTGCTATGTCGACGACGCGCTGCCCGGCATCACCCGCAAGCGGCGCGGCCGCTACTGGCAATATTTCGACGCCAAGGGGGAGCGCATCGCCGACCGGGACGAGATCGACCGGTTGAACGGCATCGGCCTCCCGCCCGCATATCGGGATGCCTGGTACTGCCCCTCGCCGGAAGGCCATATCCAGGCGATCGGCTATGACGACAAGGGGCGGAAGCAATACCGCTACCATGTCGATTTCCGGGCCCAGCAGGAGGCCGCCAAATATGACGGCTGCGCAAGCTTCGGGCGCGCCCTCCCGCTGCTGCGCGCCCGGGTCGAGGAGGACATGGCGGGCCGGAAACTGGACCGCGAAACGGTGGTCGCCGCCGTCGTTCGGCTGCTCGACCTCGGCCATATCCGGATCGGCAACGAAAGCTATGCCAAGGCGAACAAGAGCTTCGGCGCGACCACGCTGCGCAACCGCCATGCGCGCGTCAAAGGCAAGACGGTCAAGATGCGGTTCCAGGGCAAATCCGGCAAGCTCCAGGAATTGTCGGTCACCGACGGCAACCTCACCCGGCTGGTCAGGCGTTGCCAGGATCTGCCGGGCCAGCAGCTTTTCCAGTTCGTCGACGATGAGGGCGATCCGCGCGCGGTCGGTTCCAGCGACGTCAACGCCTATATCCGCGAGGCCATGGGCGATGAATTCACCGCCAAGCATTTCCGGACCTGGGGCGCGAGCACGATCGCTTTCGAGCAAATCTGCGGCGCCGGGGAAGAAGGCATAAGTCTCAAGGAGATGCTGGAGCCAGTGGCCGAGGCGCTCGGCAATACCCCGGCGATCAGCCGCAAATCCTATGTCCATCCCGCCCTGATCGAAGCGGTGAAGCAGAACCCGCGCGATCCGCTCGGCGGGTTGCAATGCCCCCGCGCGACCAAATATCTGTCGAGCGCCGAGCGGGGCCTGATCGAATTCCTGGAGAATGAGGCCGCCGCGGCAGAAACCGAGACCAAGGCAGCTTGATGACCAATGACAGCAACGGCACCGTCACAGATGCCGCCGAAAACCTTTCCGAAAAGACCGTGGAGCTTGCCGGAGCGACCTCCGCCTGGGTGACCGGCAACAGCCTCGAGATATTGATCGCCTGTGCGATCGGCGCCGTGATCGCTTTGATCCTGCTCGGCCTGCGCGCCTTCGGCCACCGCCTGATCGGCGACAACACGGCCGACCTTCGCTGGCGCGCCATCTTCGGCCGCGTCCTGTCGAAGACCAGCCTGTTCTTCATCATCATGTGCTCGGCCGAGATCGTCGCCGAATATGCGGCGACCCCGCCGGGCCTGTTGCGCGCGATCAATTTCCTGTTCGTGATCGCGGCGGCCTTCCAGGCGGCGATCTGGGTGCGCGAGCTGATCCTCGGCCTCATTCAGCACCGCGTTGGCGAGGCGGAGGAAAACAGCACCCTTGGCTCCGCCATCGGCATCATCCGCCTGCTGGTGTCGGTGGCCCTGTTCGCCATCGCCATCATCCTCATCCTCGACAATCTCGGCGTCAACGTCACCGGTCTCGTCGCGGGCCTCGGCATTGGCGGCATCGCCATCGGGCTCGCCGCGCAGGGCATCTTCTCGGACCTGTTCGCGGCGCTGTCGATCATCTTCGACAGGCCGTTCCGCCGCGGCGACAGCATCACCTTCGATCAGATGACCGGAACGGTCGAGAATATCGGCCTCAAGAGCACGCGCATCCGCTCCATCGGCGGCGAGGAGGTGGTGATCTCCAACGCCAACCTGCTCAATACCAGGATCCAGAACTGGGCTTTGCTCGAACGGCGCCGCGTGGTGATGGTTTTCGGCCTCATCTACCAGACCCCAGCCGACCTGCTGGCGCGGATCCCTGAAGAGCTCAAGGCGATCGTCGAGGCCCAGCCCTTCGCCACCTTCGACCGCGCCCACGCCTTCCAGTTCGGCGCTTCGTCGATCGATTTCGAATTGGTCTTCTATGTCGACGCCGCCGATTACGCCGTATTCATGGGCACGCGCCAGCAGGTGATGCTCGGCATGTTGCGCCGCTTCCAGGAACTCGGCGTCGAATTCGCCTATCCGACCCAGACCACCTTCACCGCGGCGCCGGACGGCACCATGGTGATGCCCTACCCGCAGGTGAAGATGGTCGCGACCGAGAACCTGGGCGGGTGAAGCTTCCTATACCAAGCGTTCGGCCTGTGCGGCTCAGGCGGCCGCCGGCACCAGCGCGGCGCGGGCGGCGAGCATGCGCCGCCAGTTCTCGACCGTGATCGCCTTCTGATATTCGCGCTGCATCTCCGGCGTCAATATCTCGACCATCTGGCAATCCTCGATCCACATCTCGATGACTCCGAACACGCCGCCGCGCTTGCGATATTTGGCGATCCAGCCCTCGCGCCGGGCGATACGGAAGATCGCCTGCACGTCCAGATGGGTCGCCATCGCCATATGGGTGGCGTTGTTCCGGCGCGGACGTCCGGGCAGGCCGATGGCGTCGGCGTCGCCCTCGATCTCGTGCAATTCGGTGCCGCGCGGATAGACTTCGATCATCGTGCCGCGCTCGTCGCCGGCGAGCGCCACCCAGCTGCCGTCGATCACCGACGGGAAAGGGAGCGCGACGCCGCCCCAGATTTCCGCGAAGACGTCCGCGACATGGCCGGGGTCGTCGGCCTCGATCGAAAGGTGGTAGAGCATCCGCGCCTCATTGCGTTCAACTGGTCGCCTCGCCAGTCGCGCGAAGCGACGGCGCGCGACAGCGTCGCGCGACCAAGCCGGCACCGCCTTCGACCAATCCCTAGATGCCGACGTCGTCCAGCGACAAAAGCGTCGCATTGCCGCCCGAAGACGTCGTGTCGGTGGAGGTCACCCGCTCGGCGCAGAATCGCGGCAGGTAATGCGGCCCGCCCGCTTTGGGCCCTGTGCCGGACTGTCCTTCGCCGCCGAACGGCTGCGAGCCGACGATGGCGCCGATCATCGAGCGGTTAACGTAGAGATTGCCGACCCTCGCGACCTCCTCGACCGCGTCGGCGGCGCGGGCGATGCGGCTGTGGAGGCCCATGGTGAGACCGAAACCGCTGGCGTTGATGCGGGCGATCGTCTCGCCGAGCTGCCCCGCCTTCCAGGTGGTGACGTGGAGCAACGGCCCGAACCATTCGCGGGCGACATCCTCGATGCGATCGACCCGGATCGCGGTGGGCGGAACGAACAGCCCCTCCTCCGGCACCGCCACCGTCTTGATCCAGCGATCCTGGCTGGCGGCGCGATGGCCCATCAGCCGGTCATAGGCCTGCCTGTCGATCACCAGCCCGACATCGGTTCGCGGATCGGCCGGATCACCGACGATCAAAGTGTCCATCGCGCCCGACAGCATTTCGAGCGTCCGATCCGCTATCTCCTCCTGGAGCAGCAGCACCCGCAGCGCCGAGCAGCGCTGACCCGCCGAGCGAAAGGCGGAGGTGACGACGTCCTGCACCACCTGCTCCGGCAAGGCGGTCGAATCGACGATCATCGCGTTGATGCCGCCGGTCTCGGCGATGAGCGGCACGATCGGCCGTTCATCGTCCGCCAGCAAGGTGCGGGCGATACGCTTGGCGGTCGCGGTCGAGCCGGTGAAGGCGACTCCGGCGATGCGCACATCCTCGACCAGCGCCTGGCCCGTTTCCGGCCCGCCGATCGCGAGCACCAGCGCGTCCTCGGGGATTCCCGCGGCATGGGCGAGGCCCACGGCATAAGCGGCGATTTCCGGAGTCTGCGGCGCCGGTTTGGCGATCACCGTGTTGCCGGCCACCAGAGCCGCCGACACCTGGCCGAGGAAGATGGCCAGCGGGAAGTTCCACGGCGCGATGCAGAGCCAGGCCCCGCGTCCCTCCATGCGTAGCAGGTTGCGCTCGCCCGTCGGCCCGGGAAGCTCCACCGGTTGCAGGCCCTTGCGCGCCTGCACGGCATAATAACGGCAGAAATCGACCGCCTCGCGCACTTCGCCGAGCGCGTCGGGGATCGTCTTCTTCGCCTCCTGCACGGCGATCGCCATCAAGGTGTCGCGATGCTCTTCCAGCAAGTCCGCGAGCCTTTCCAGACAGGCAGCCCGATCCTCGATGCTCCGCGTCGACCAGGCCGCGAAGCCGGCCACCGCGCGCGACACCGCCGCTTTGGCGTCATCCACGCCTTCCCGGGGATGACGGAGGAAAGGCAGTGGAGTGCCGACCTCCTTCGCCACCCGCGCCAGCTCCGGCCGGTCGTTGAGGTCGATGCCTTCGCTGTTCGAGCGCTCCGTTCCGAACAGGTCCTTCGGCAGCGGGATGCCGGGATGACGGGTGCCGCCCACGGCCGCGATCTTCGCCACCGGATCGGCGAGGATATCGGCGTCGGTCAGTTTCTCGTCGGCGAGCTGGTGGACGAAGCTCGAATTGGCGCCATTCTCCAGCAACCGCCGGACGAGGTAGGCGAGAAGGTCGCGATGGCCGCCGACGGGCGCGTAGATGCGGGTATGATAGCCCTGCTCGCGCACCAGGCTCTCATACAGGCCTTCGCCCATGCCGTGCAGCCGCTGGAACTCGAAATCGCGGCTGTCGCCGGCCCATTCGAGGATGGTCGCGACGGTCAGCGCATTGTGGGTGGCGAAGGCGGGATAGATGTTCTTCGCCGCCAGCATGTCTTTGGCGCAAGCGAGGTAGGAGACGTCGGTCGCCGCCTTGCGGGTGAACAGCGGATAGTCCGCCAGTCCCTGCTCCTGCGTATGCTTGATCTCGCTGTCCCAATAAGCGCCCTTGACCAGCCGCACGGCCATGCGGCGGCCGGTGGCGGCGCCGATCGCGTCGGCCCAGGCCAGGGTCGGCCGGCAACGCTTGCCATAGGCCTGCACCGCCATGCCGAGCCCGTCCCAGCCCTTGAGCGAAGGCAGCCCCGCCACCGTCTCGATGATGTCGAGGCTCATCTCCAGCCGCTCGCTCTCCTCGGCGTCGATGGTCAGCGCGATATTCCACTGCTTGGCCAGTCCGGCGAGAGCCTCGACCTGCTCGATCAGCGAGGGAATGCAGCGATCATAATGGGCCACCTCGTAGCGCGGATGCAGCGCCGACAATTTCACCGAGATGGAATGCCCCGCCTCGCTGGCCTTGCCGATCGCGCGGATTGCCTGTTCATAGGCGGCGAAATAGCGGGCCGCGTCGGGGAAGGTGCGCGCTGCCTCGCCGAGCATGTCGAAGCTGGCGGTGAAGCCCCTGTTCTCGCGCTTTTTCATGCGCGCGGAGGCTTCCTCGATGGTGCGGCCCATGACGAATATCTCGCCCATCATCCGCATCGCCGCGCCGACGGCCTGGCGGACGAACGGCTCGCCCGCGCGCGCGATCAGCTTCTTGAGCGCGCTCGCCTGGACGCTGTCGCTGACGAGCGCGCGGCCGATGACGAGCCCCCAGGTCGCCGAATTGACGAGGGTCGAATGGGATTTGCCGGCATGGGCTTTCCAGTCGGCATTGCCGAGCTTGTCGGCGATCAGCTGGTCGGCGGTCTCGGGATCGGGGACGCGCAGGAACGCCTCGGCCAACGAGAGCAAGGCGATACCCTCGGACGTATTGAGCCGATATTCCTGGAGGAACTGATTGACCCACCCCGACGATTGCGCGCTCCTGAGCTCCGCGAGCATCCCCAGCGCCCGGCTCTCCACCCGCAGCCGCGATTCGGGCGAGAGATTCGCGTCCTTGAGCAATGGCGCCAGAACCTCCGGCTCCGGGGCCCGATGCAATCGTGAAATTTCCGCGCGCGCCGATGCCGTAGCGTCCGCCATTTTTGCTGCTCCCGAGGGACTTGTGTCACGCCGCGACGCGGCTCTAGACCGGCCCCTAGAGCGCTTTCAGGCAAAAGTGGATACCGGTTTTGCCGCGAGAAAGCGCATTACATCACAACAGCCATTTTCCGGTGGGAAATGGTGGCCGCCCGGCCGGGACAATCATGGGGGAAACCGAATGCCCGTCGCGAAGCTCGACGAGATACGAAAGCGGGTCGGCGAGGTCGTCGGAACATCGTCGTGGATCGAGATCAGCCAGGCAGACATCGACACCTTCGCCGACGTCACCGGCGACCGCCAGTTCATCCACGTCGATCCGGAGGCGGCGGCGCGGTCTCCTTTCGGCGGGACGATCGCGCACGGCTTTCTTACCTTGTCGCTGCTCAGCCGGATGGCGGCCGGCGCGATACTAGTTCCCGACACCTCCAGGATGGTCGTGAACTACGGTTTCGAGAAGGTCCGGTTCATTGCCCCGGTCCGCTCCGGCAAGCGCGTCCGCGGCCATTTCACCCTCGCCGCCGTTGAGGAGAAAAGACAGGGCCAATGGCAGTTCCTCCACGCCGTCACCGTCGAAATAGAGGGCGAAGACCGCCCGGCATTGCAGGCCGACTGGATCGGCCTCATCTTCACCTAAGGATCAGGAGAATCACATGACCCGCGACGCCGTCATCGTTTCCACCGCCCGCACGCCGATCGGCCGCGCCTATCGCGGCGCCTTCAACGCCACCCCCTCCCCCACCCTCGCCGCCCACGCGATCCGCGCCGCTGTCGAGCGCGCCGGCGTCGATCCGGCGGAGATCGAGGATGTGATCATGGGCGCTGCGCTCCAACAGGGGGTGCAGACCACGATCGGCCGCACCGCCGCTTTGCGCTCCGGCCTTCCCGTCACCGTCGCCGGAATGTCGATCGACCGGCAATGCGCGTCGGGCCTGATGGCGATCGCCACCGCCGCCAAGCAGGTCATCGTCGATCGGATGGACGTCTGCGTCGCGGGCGGCGTCGAATCGATCTCGCTCGTGCAGACGCCGGAGATGCGCCTCGGCTCAGACCCTGAGCTGCTGTCGATGCACAACGGCGTCTACATGCCGATGATCAACACCGCCGAAGTGGTCGGCAAGCGCTACACCGTCAGCCGCGAGCGCCAGGACGCATATGCGTTGCGCTCGCAGCAGCGCACCGCCGCCGCGCAGGAAGCCGGCCGGTTCGACGACGAGATCATCCCCGTCACTGCCCGCATGGCGGTCAAGGACAAGGCCACGGGCGAGACCTCGATGAAGGAGATCACGCTCACCAGGGACGAGGGCAACCGGCCGGAAACGACATTGGAAGGCCTCGCCTCGCTGCAGCCCGTCATGGGGCCGGACGCGATGATCACCGCCGGCAATGCCAGCCAGCTCTCGGACGGCGCCTCGGCCTCCGTCATCATGGAAGCGGGCCTCGCCGCCGAGCGGGGACTTCAGCCGCTGGGCCGCTATATCGGCATGGCGGTGGCGGGCATCGAGCCCGACGAGATGGGCATCGGCCCCGTCTTCGCCGTGCCCAAGCTGCTCGAGCGCTTCGGCCTCGGCGTCGATGATATCGGCCTGTGGGAGCTGAACGAGGCCTTCGCCGTCCAGGTCCTCTACTGCCAGGACAGGCTCGGCATCCCGGACGACCGGATGAACGTCGATGGCGGCGCCATCTCGATCGGCCATCCCTATGGCATGTCCGGCGCCCGCATGACCGGCCACGCCCTCATCGAAGGCAAAAGGCGGGGCGTCCGCTACGTCGTCGTCACGATGTGCGTCGGCGGCGGCATGGGCGCGGCGGGATTGTTCGAGGTGCTGTGATCCGGCGCTTGCGCAAAAGCCCCGTATCTCTCGTCCACCGCATCCGCGTCGACGCCCACGCCGCGTGGCTGGCGGCGCGGGACCGGCGGACGCCCTGGTATGCACGGGCGTTCGGGCTGCTTGTTACTGCTTATGCGCTGTCGCCGATCGATCTTATCCCGGACTTCATCCCCGTCCTTGGGCTCATCGACGACGCGGTGCTGATCCCGCTCGGCATCTGGCTATTCGTGAAGATGCTCCCCGACGGGGTGTTCGAGGAGCATCGCGCGGTCGCCGCTGCGGCGGCGGAGCGGCCGGGCTCGGCCTGGGGCGCGGCGATCGTGGTCCTGCTCTGGATCCTCGCCGCCCTTTTCGTCGCGCGGCTGCTGATGCCCTGGTTCGACTAGACGCAACCCGCCGCCTTCTCCTCCGTTCTACCCTCGCAACGAGGGAGAGACGAATGCCCGTATCGAACCTGACGCTCGTCGAGCGCATCGCCCGCGTGCTCGCCGGCCGCGACCTCAGCATCAACGCGGAGGGCGACGATCCTTCGGCGGGGCCGAATGTCGACGAAAGCTGGCACGAATATACCGACGACGCCTTGTCGATCCTCCGCACCATGCGGGAGCCCGACCGGAAGATGGCATCGGCCGGGGATGTCGATACCTGGGAGCGGATGGTCGAAGCGGCCCTCGATGTGGAGCGCGCCGTCAGCGGCACCTGATATGCGAAGGGCCGCCCCGATGGGACGGCCCTTACATTGTCAGCCTCGCGGCCGGAACGTCAGGCGCGGACCCCCATGGAGGAGACGCTCACCCGTTCAGCCGCGTTCGACATGTGACAATGAGACATCGGACCACCTCCTTTCGATTTTGAAACCGAGGGGGAGATAGGAATAAGGTAGGTGTTTTCAAGGTATAGGAAACGTCACCCGTCGTGCCGGTCGATCCATTTCTCGACCACGGGAGCAATCCTGGTCCGCCATTTGCTGCCGTTGAAGATGCCGTAATGGCCGACGCCCTTGGCGAGATGATATTGCTTCATCGCGTCGGGCAGCGAAGTCGAGATTTTGAGCGCCGCCTTCGTCTGGCCGATGCCTGAAATGTCGTCGCGCTCGCCCTCGATGGCGAGGATCGCGACATCGGTGATCGCCGCCGGGTCGACCTTGCGGCCGCGATGCGTCAGTTCGCCCTTGGGCAACAGATGACGCTGGAACACGGCGTCGACCGTCTGAAGGTAGAATTCCTCGGTCATGTCGCAGACCGAGCGATATTCCTCGTAGAATTCCTTGGTCGAATCCGCGCTCTCGCCGTCGCCGTCGACGAGATGCTTGAACATCTCCCAATGGCTGTTGAGGTGGCTGCCGAGGTTCATCGTCATGAAGCCGGCGAGCTGAAGGAAGCCCGGATAGACGTGCCGCCCGACGCCCGGATAGGTGTAGGGCACCGTGGCGATGACGTTCTGCTGGAACCAGCTGTGCGGGCGCTGGGTGGCGAGGCTGTTGACCGCCGTCGGCGCCTCGCGCGTGTCGATCGGGCCGCCCATCATGGTCAGGGTCTTCGGCCGCGCGGGATGCTTGTCGGCCGCCATGATCGCGGCCGCCGCATAAGCGGGCACCGACGGCTGGCAGACCGCGAGCATGTGCGCGCCGGGTCCGATATGGGTCAGGAACTCGATCAGATAATCGATATAGTCGTCGAGATCGAAGCTCCCGTCGGAAAGCGGCACCAGCTTCGCGTCGCGCCAGTCGGTAATATAGACGTCGTGGCCGGGCAGCATCCGCTCGACCGTGCCGCGCAACAGGGTCGCATAATGGCCGGACATCGGCGCGACGATCAGCAGCCGCGGCGAGTCCTCGATCCCCTCGCGGCGGAAGCGCTTCAGCTGTCCGAACGGCTTGCGCAGCACGATCTCCTCGTGGACCGCGACCTCATCGCCGGCGATGATGGTCGTTTCGATGCCGAATTCGGGCTTGCCGCGCGGCGCCGACACATGGGCGAAGACATCCAGAGCGGACGCCACGATCGGCCCCATGCTGCTGTAGGCAAATGGATTTGCGGGATTCTGCATCCAGCCGGCGCCGATATTGGCGAGTGTGCTGGCGCCGGCGAGCAGCGAGCGCTGCATTTCATACGCGTCGTATAACATTAAACCTCCACCCCCACCGTCCGTGCATAGCGCGGAGGCGAGGCAACAATCTACCGTAATAACCGACCGATCGGTCGATGGGTCCGAATGGTCCGTCGCCCCTGTGCTTTCGATTGAGCGGCGTGGGCGAGGCTGCTAGTCCCGCGGCCATGGCCGATCCCACCCTCGACACGCCTCCGTCCAAAAAGCTCGGCAATCTCGCCATGATCTGGCGCCACGCGATCCGTTATCCGGGGCATATCGTGGTGGCGGCGCTCGCCTTGCTGATCGCCGCCGGCGCCACGCTCGCCATCCCCGACGGCTTCCGCCGCGTCATCGACAAGGGTTTCGCCGCGGGCGGCGGCGATGTCGCCACCCATTTCTATTATCTGTTCGGAATCGTCATCGTGCTCGCGCTGGCGACCGCGGTGCGCTTCTACTTCGTCTCCTGGCTGGGCGAGAGGGTGGTCGCGGACCTGCGCACCGCCGTGCACCGCAACCTGCTGCGCCTCGAACCCCGCTTCTTCGAGGAGAACCGCCCCTCGGAGATCGCCTCGCGCCTCACCGCCGACACCGCCGTCATCGAGATGGTCGTCGGCACCACCGTGTCGGTGGCGCTGCGCAACATCGTCATGGGCGTCGGCGGCATCATCTACCTCTTCACCCTGGCGCCCAAGCTGACCGCCGGCCTGCTGCTCGGCATCCCGCTCGTCATCCTCCCTATCGTGCTCATCGGCCGCAAGCTGCGCGACGTGTCGCGATTCAGCCAGGACCGGATCGCCGACGTCGGCGCGATCGTGTCGGAGACGCTGGGCGCGATGAAGATCGTCCAGGCGTTCGGCCAGGAGAGGCGCGAGAGCGCCCGCTTCGGCAGCGCCGTCGAGGAGGCGTTCACGACGGCGCGGCGCCGCATCCGGCTGCGCGCGGTGATGACCGCGATCGTCATCTCGCTGATGTTCGGGTCGATCACCTGGGTCATGTGGCAGGCCGCGATCGACGTTTCGGAAGGCCGCCTCACCGGCGGCACGGTCGCCGCCTTCGTCTTCACCGGCGCCCTCGTCGCCGGCGCCTTCGGGGCGCTGACCGAAGTCTATGGCGAGCTGCTGCGCGGCGCCGGCGCGGCCGGGCGGCTGGCGGAGTTGCTCGCCCAGGTACCCGAGATCAAGGCGCCGGCCCTTCCCGTCGCGCTCCCGCAGCCGGCCCGCGGCGCGCTCCGGTTCGACGCCGTCACCTTCCATTACCCCACCCGCCCGGAAGTGAGCGCCCTCGACGGCTTCAGCCTCGACGTGCGCCCCGGCGAAACGCTGGCCGTGGTCGGACCTTCGGGCGCCGGCAAATCCACCTTGTTCCAGCTCGCCCAGCGTTTCTACGATCCCGAACAGGGCGTGGTGAGCCTCGACGGTGTCGACGTGAGGGCCGCCGACCCCGAGGACATCCGCGAGCGCATCGCGGTGGTGCCGCAGGAAACGGTGATCTTCGCCGCCTCGGCGCGCGACAATCTGCGCTACGGCCAGTGGGAGGCGGACGATGACGCTTTGTGGGCCGCCGCCGAGGCCGCCAACGCCGCCGAATTCCTGCGCCGGCTCCCCCAGGGCCTCGACACCTTCATGGGCGAGGGCGGCGCGCGCCTGTCCGGCGGCCAGCGCCAGCGCCTCGCCATCGCCCGCGCCATCCTCCGCGACGCGCCTTTGCTCCTCCTCGACGAGGCGACCTCGGCCCTCGACGCTGAATCAGAGCGCCTGGTCCAGGCCTCGCTCGACCGGCTGGTCGAGGGCCGCACCACCATCGTCATCGCCCACCGCCTCGCCACCGTGCGGGCGGCCGACCGCATCCTCGTCCTGGACCACGGCCGCATCGTCGAGGAAGGGACGCACGACGCCCTCACCGCCCGCGGCGGCCTCTACGCTAGACTAGCGCGGCTCCAGTTCGAGGGGCTGGCGGCGTAGCGCGATCGCCGGCGGTCGCTCTCAGCCCGCGGCGGTGGAAAGGACGGGCCAGGCGCGCCAGGTTCCGACCGCGTGGACCATTCCGTAGACGAGGACGATCGCCGAGCTCCAGACCGCGAAGCTCCCCACGAGATCCGGCCGGAATGCAAGCATCGGCAACAGCACCAGCCCGCGCAGCAGATAGACGGCGGTGATGGCCACCAAAGCCGTTCGCATGAGCGGAAGCGGCCTCAGCAGACCGGCGCCCGCGAAGGCGTAAGCGGACCAGATGGCGAGGATGGCTGCGATGCACAAAGTGACGACGGCCGGATAGAGCGAGCCCTGCTCGGCCTTGCGGGCCATGCCCTCCCCTGCCCCGAAGAAGCGATACCAGTCCGGACCTCCGACGATGCACGCCAGATGCAGCAACGCCGCGAGCGCGCTCAGCCCCCCGGCGGCGATCAGCCAGTCATTCCGCGCCATATGCTGTTCCCCTTCCCGGCGGACGCCCGCCCCTCGCCCAAAAAAAACGGGCGGCCCGCAAGGACCGCCCGATCTTGTCGCGATGCTTCGCAGCCTCAGAAGTTCGCGTAGGCCTCGTTGCCGACGAAACCCATCGCCGAGACGTTGGCGCGCTTGGTGATCGCGAGCACTTCGTCGACATCCTCGTAGCGCGCATCGGGGTGCGGCTGGAGATGAAGCTCGGGGGTCGGCGTCATCGTCGTCGTGATGTCGAGATACTGGCGCAAGGTCACCGGGTCGACCGGCGTGCCGTTCCACAGGACCACGCCCGTCGGCTCGATGACGATCTTGTTCTTCACCGGATCGACCGGCGGCGCGACGGCATTGGGATCGTCGATCGGCAGATCGAGCTTCACCGCGTGGGTCTGGATCGGGATGGTGATGATGAACATGATGAGGAGCACCAGCATGACGTCGATGAGCGGCGTCGTGTTGATATCCATCATCGGTTCGTCTTCGCCACCGCCCATTGACATCGACATTGTATATTACTCCTGGATTCGTGCGCGATTACATGCGGGTGACGACGCCGCCCGGCGGTGGCTCGGAAATGAAGCCGACCCGCGCGAAACCGGCGCGCTGCATGGTGAAGATCGCGCCGCCGATGCACTTGTACGGCGTGTTGATGTCTCCGCGGATATGCGCTTCCGGCATGGTCTCCTCGGTCAAATTCTCGACGCCGCCCTGCCGCTCGATCTCGTCTTCGAGCTTGGCCACCGCGCGGTCGAGCAGTTCTTCCGAATTAACCGGGGTCAGATTCCAATAGACCTCGCAGCCACCGGCTCCATCGCCGCGCACGGAGAGCGACACGTTCTCCGGCTTGGTGGTCGTCGGCTCGAACCGAACCTTCGGAAGGCTGACCGGAACCGTCTGCATGACGACGGGAACGGTGATCAGGAAGATGATGAGCAGCACCAACATGACGTCCGTCAGCGGGACGACGTTGATTTCGGACATCGGAGTCTCGTCGCCGCCTTCGGCCGGGCCTGCACTCATGGCCATAGTCTAATTCCCATCTAATCGAGTCTCGGTACCGTGCACGTCTCTGGCGATTGCCGGCGGGGAGCCCGCATGGGCCGCCCCGCCGAAATCCGCTCAGAGCTTCTTCGGGCTGGCAGCGCCGGTGGTGGCGCCACCGGTGGCGACGGTGCCGGCGGGCGCGGTCGGCTTGGCCGCGCTGCGCGTGGCCGTCATCGGCTTCACCGATCCGTTCGACATCATGTAACCGTGAATGTCGTTGGTGAAGCGCGCCATTTCCTCGGCGATCGCCTTGTTGCGACGCTGCAGCCAGTTATAGGCCATGACCGCCGGCACCGCGACCGCGAGGCCGAGCGCGGTCATGATCAGCGCCTCGCCGACCGGGCCGGCGACGGCGTCGATCGACGCCTGACCCGCTGCGCCGATCTTGATCAGCGCGCGGTAGATGCCGATGACGGTGCCGAACAGGCCGATGAAGGGCGACACCGAACCGACGGTGGCGAGCAAGGCGAGGCCGGTCGACAGCTTCGACTGGATGGCGCCCTGGCTGCGGGCGAGCGAGCCGAGCATCCAGTCGTGCTGGTCGATCGGATCGGTCAGCTTGCTATGCTGTTCCTGGGCGACGACCGCATCGTCGACGATCTGGCGATAGGCGCTGTTCTTCTCGAGCTTGGCGGCGCCTTCGCGAAGGTTGGCCGATTGCCAGAATGTGGTTCGGGCGCGCTTGCCCTGGTTGATGATCTTCTGCTGCTCGAACAGCTTCACGAAGAGAATGTACCACGAGGCGGCCGACATGACCACGAGGATGATGAACACCGCCCAGGCGATGGCACCGCCCTGTTCGAGCGCGGCCATCAGGCCATAGGGGTTTTCGCCGGCAGGGGCTGCTGGGGTCGTCATGGTCTTAACTTTCCTCTCATATATCAAAAACTGAAATGGCGGGGCGAAATTCGCCAGAAAAGCTTAATCTTCGGGAATCTGCCAACGGATACGATTGCTGTACGTATCGGTCACTGGATTGCCGTTCGCGTCCTTGGCCGGCGTGAAACGGGCGCGCCGGGTAATCAGCTTACAAGTCGCGGCATCCAGCGTGGAAGAGCCGCTCGAAGACGTGACCGAACATTCGGAGACGCGTCCGTCGGTCCCGACGGTAAGTCGGAAGCCCGTCACGCCTTCTTCCTCCGCGCGCAGCGCGGCCGAAGGATAGTCGTCGTTCGTGGCCCAACTGCCGGGGTTGCTGCGCGGCGTGGCTCCGCTCGCGAGCTTGGGCTTGGGCGGCGGGGGCGCGGGCGGCGGGGCCGGCGGCGCCCGGGGCGTGATGACGGGCGGCGGCGCTTCGCGCACCGTCCGGACGATCGGCGGCGCGACCACGTTGGTGCGCACGATCGGCGGCGGCGACACGACGGGCGGCGGCTCCATCGGAATATCTTCCGGCGGAGGCGGCGGCTCCTCGGGGGGGGGCGGCTCCTCGGTGACGTCGAACGTCTTCAGATCGGCAGCGACCTGCTTCACCACATTATAGGCAAGGCCGGTGACGAAGGCGTAACCGAGAAGAGCATGGAGCAGCGCGACGATGACGATCGCCGAAATGCGGCCCGAGCTCATCTTTTGATCAGCATAGGACATTAAACAGCCACACTCCCTCTCTCGAAATTTTAATATCCAATTCGGCTGACAGACAACGCAGCCGAACCATTCCGGGTCCGTCCATGTCTTAATATATCATGGACGAAGCCCGTGTCTCTATCGCGACCCGTCCCGCGACGCAATCCTCCTGTGGTTTTCCGCAAAAGCAAGCGGGAATTGGCTGCAATCCGGGGTTCATGCGGCTAAACCTATGGGAATTGCGAGCTTAATACCGACGAGCGAGAGGGAGAATTTATGCGGCTTTCGAGATTTCCACGGGGCATCGCGATTCTGATGGCCGTCGCGGCCGTTCCCGCCGAATCGCAGACGCCCGCCACCGCGCCCGCCCTCACCTATGCCGATGTCGCCGATCTCGCGCTCGCGGCCCCGGTCGCGGCCCATGTCCAGGTCCGCGACGCGATCCGGCTGAAGGATGAAAGGGCGGTCGGGCTGGAGCCCGGAATGACGCGCTTCTATGTCGAGGCGGACGTTCTCTCGCTGATCCGCGGCGCTCGCGGCCTGCCGGGCCAGGTGACCTATCTGGTCGACCTTCCCAACGACGCGCGGGGCCGCGCGCCGAAGCTGCGCGACGACACCCAGTTCATCCTGCTCGCCGCCACCGTGGCGGAGAGGCCCGGAGAGCTGAGGCTGGCCGCGCCCGACGCGCAACTGCCCTACAGCCCCGCCCTCGCCGACCAGTTGCGCGACATCCTTCACGACGCGACGCGAGCGGACGCGCCGCCCGAGATTACCGGCATCGGCCGGGCGTTCCACGTTCCCGGCACTCTGCCGGGCGAGAGCGAGACGCAGATATTTCTCCAGGCCGCCGATGGCAGGCCGGTGTCGCTGTCGATCCTGCGCCGCCCCGGCGAGGAGCCGCGCTGGGCGGTGGCGTTGAGCGAAATCGTCGACAATGCGGCGGCGGCGCCGGAGCCGGACACCCTGCTCTGGTACCGTCTGGCCTGCACCTTGCCGGGCCGTCTGCCCCCGCAGAGCTTCGCCGAGGCGGACCCGAGCCAGGCCGCCGCGATCGAGGCCGATTACCGGCTGGTCATGGAGAGTTTGGGACCCTGCGCCCGCACCAGGCCTCAGCGCTAGAAGGAGGACAACTCGACGCCGACGCCCGCGCAGTCCGGATAGATGTCCGGCTTGCGGGTCGAGACGCGCAGGCCGGTGACGCCGCGCCGCGCCGCGACAACGTCGTAGACGGCGCGCGCCAGCGTCTCCTGGAGGTTGAAGCGGCGGTCGTCGACCAGCCGTCCTATTTCGGTACGCAGGAAATCGTAATTCCACGCGGCGGACTCGTCGTCCTCCGCGGCGAAGGATGATTCATCCACCCATACCTCGACCGTGACGTACAGACGCTGCGGCGCCCCGACTTCGAAATCATGGAAGCCGATGTCCACCGGCAGGCAATAATCCTCCAGCACGATCTTGCGCGTCCGGGGGCTCAGCCGGTCGGGCACCAGGCCTTCCAGGGTGGCGACGTTGGTCATGTCTTGGTCTCCAGGAACTGCACGTCGCCGGAGGGCGACAAGAATTGCACGTCGCGCGGCAGCGCGAGGAAGCGCTGCCCGCCGTCGAGGGTGATGGTCTGCCCGGTGAGGGTCGGCGTGGCGACGATGAAGCGCAAGGCGGCGACGATCTCATCCACATCGACCCCGCGCCCGAGGGCGTTGAGCGTGTGGACCTGATCGAAATTGGTGCGGCTTTGCGGACCCGAGACCAAGGTCACCGACGGCGCGATTCCGCAGACCCTGATGCCGCGACCGGCATAAAAACGCGCGAGCAGCTCGGTCAGGCCGGCCAGGCCCATCTTCGACAGAGTGTAGGTGAAGAAATCCGGGTTGGGCGAAGCGAGCTTGGCGTCGAGCAGGTTGACGATGAGCCCGCTACCCTCGGCCCGGGCGGCGAAGGCGCGGGACAGCAAGGCGGGCGCGCGCAGGTTCACTGCCTGGTGCGCCTCCCAATTCTCCAGCGTGAAATCGTCGACGGCGTCATAGAGGAAGCGCGACGCGTTGTTGACGAGCAGCTTCGGCGGGGGAAGGTCGTCCAGCGCCGCCATGATCGTGTCGGCGGTGGCGGGATCGGCGAGATCGGCCGAAACCACCGAAGCGCCGCCGAGTTCGGCGGCCAGCGCCTCCGCCTCGGCCACCGAACGGTTGCAGTGGATGAGGACGTGCCAGCCGTCGGCGGCCAGCGCGCGGGCGAGCGACGCGCCGATACGCCTGGCGCCGCCTGTGACGATGGCGGTCCTGGGTCCTTCAAATTTTGCCGTCATGGCCGCGCGATAGGACCGGCGGCGGCGCGCGGCAAGCTTTGCGCTCGGCCCGCTTCTCGCCTAATCGGATCGCCATGTCCGCCGCCGCTCCCCCCGCCGACCTCACCGGCCTGTCGCTCGCCGAGATCGCGCGGCTGGCCGACGAGCGCAAGCTGCCGCCGGTGGAGAGCTGGAACCCCGACCATTGCGGCCATAGCGAGATGCGCATCGCCCGCGACGGCACCTGGTTCCACGAAGGTAGCCCGATCGGCCGGCCGGCGATGGTGCGGCTGTTTTCGACCATATTGAGGCGCGAGCCGGACGGCGCCTATGTCCTGGTGACGCCGGTCGAGAAGCTGACGATCGATGTCGAGGACGCGCCCTTCCTCGCGATCGAACTCAAGAGCGAGGGACAAAGACGAGACAGGATGCTGGCCTTTCGCCTCAACACGGACGAAGCGGTCGTCGCCGACGCCGGCCATCCGCTCCGCTTCGAGGATCGCGGCCACGGCCTGCACCCTTATGTCGAGGTGCGCGGCGGGCTGGACGCCCTGGTGTCGCGGCCGGTTTATTACGAGCTTGCCGAACTGGTGCTCGCCGAGGGCGGCCATCCGCCCGGCCTGTGGAGCGGCGGCGCATTCTTCGCGATGGACGCGGGGCGATGAGCCTCGCCCAGACCTTGCGCGAGGCGCTGGACCTCGGCCATCGGCGTACGCCCGTTCTGATCGAGGGCGATCCGCACGATCCGCTCGTCGGGCCGCATCGGGGCGTCACGCCGGCCGCCGTGCTCGTGCCGGTGGTCGATCGGCCCGAACCGACGGTGATCCTGACGGTGCGCGCCGACACGGTCAGGCGTCATCCCGGCCAGGTCGCCTTTCCCGGCGGGCGCATCGACCCGGACGACGACGGCCCCGTTGCCGCCGCCCTCCGCGAAGCCGAGGAGGAGATCGGCCTGCCGCGCGGTCGGGTGGAGGTGATCGGCGTGGGGGACCGCTATCGCACCATTACCGGTTACGAAGTGGCGCCGGTCGTCGGCGTCGTGCCGCCGGGCATTCCGCTGACGCCGCAGCCGTCGGAAGTCGCCGACATTTTCGAGGCGCCGCTCGATCATTTGCTCCGGCCCGAGCATCAGATCGTCCGCACGATCCTGTGGGAGGGCTGCGAGCGCCGCTATTTCGAGATCGAATGGCAGGGCCATCGCATCTGGGGCGCGACGGCCGCGATGATCGTCAATCTGAGCCGCCGCCTGGAACTGGCCGCGTGAAGCTGCCCCCCTCTCCCTGGCAGACCCGCGAAAGCATGGCGGAGCTGCTGAGCGCGCTCGGAGTCGAGGCGGGCGACACGCGCTATGTGGGCGGCTGCGTGCGCGACACTTTGCTCGGCCTCGATGTCAGCGACGTCGATCTGGCGACCCGGCTGGAACCGGAGGCCGTGGTGGAGCGCCTCGGCAAGGCGCGCATCAAGGCCGTGCCGACCGGTCTCGCCCACGGCACAATCACCGCCGTGCTGGGCGGCGGCCCGATCGAGGTGACGACGCTCCGCCGCGACGTCTCGACCGACGGCCGGCGCGCCACCATCGCCTATACCGACGACTGGCGCGAGGACGCGGCGCGGCGCGATTTCACGATCAACGCCCTCTCCGCCGACCCGCTGACCCTCGCCGTCCACGATTATTTCGGCGGGGAGGCGGATCTCGTGGCCCGGCGCCTGCGCTTCATCGGCAACCCCTTGACCCGGATCGCCGAGGATCATCTGCGCATCCTTCGCTTCTTCCGCTTCCACGCCCGCTTCGGCGAAGGCGAACCCGACGAAGCGGCGCTGGAGGCCTGCGTGGCGCGGGCCAACGATTTGATGGCCCTGTCGCGCGAGCGGATCGCCGACGAGCTCCTGAAGCTGCTCGCTCTTCCCGCGCCCGCCGGGACGCTGCGCCTGATGGTCGAACGCGGCATCCTTCGCCCGGTGCTGCCCGAGATCGTCATGGAAGGCGTCGACCGGCTGGACGCTCTCGTCGCGAGCGAGATAGCGGCCGGCGTCGAGACCGCGCCGCTGCGACGACTGGCGGCGCTGCTGCCTCCCGACGTGGAGATAGCGGCCGCGGTGGCGGCCCGCCTGCGGCTGTCGAAGCGCGCGGCCAAGCGCCTCATCTCCGCCGCGAGCCAGGAGGGAACGGCCGACGCCCCGGAAGCGCTCGCCTTCCGGATCGGCGCCGAGGAAGCGACGGACCGGCTGCTATTGGCCCAGGCGCCGGCGGAAAGGGTCAAGGCGCTGGCAGCGTGGGAGAAGCCCATTTTCCCGCTGACCGGGGGCGACCTCATCGCCATGGGCCTGAGGCCAGGCCCGGTCGTCGCGAGCATTCTTCGGAAGGTCGAGCGGGCCTGGATCCAAGGCGGCTTTTCAGCCGATCCGGAAGAAATACGGAAGCTCGCCCGCGCCCGGGTCGATCAGGCGCTGCGCGACCGCCAGTAATCGAAGGCGGCGTCGGGATCGAGCGCCGGGGCGAAGAAGAAGCCCTGTCCGTGGGTGCAGCCGAGTTCGGCCAGCGCCTTGGCGAGCTCTTCCGATTCGATCCCCTCCGCCGTCGTGGCGAGGCCAAGCGCGTCCGCGAGCGACAGCACCGCGCGGATGATGGCAAGCGAGTCCTTGTCCTTCAGCATCCCGGTGACGAAGCTGCGGTCGATCTTCAGCACGTCGATCGGTAGGCGCTGGAGGTAGGAGAGCGAAGTGTAGCCGGTTCCGAAATCGTCCATCGCCACAATGGTGTCGAGGCCCTTCAGCGCCTCCAGCACGCCCAGGACGCGCTCAGGATCCTGGATGATAGCACTCTCGGTCAATTCGAGCGTGAGTCTGTCGCCGGCAAGGCCGCTGCGCCGCAGCGCCCCTTCGACGGCGGCTGGGACATCGTCGCGCGCGATCTGGATAGCCGACAGGTTGACGGCGAGATGGAGCGGCAGCGGCGCGCCGGCCCTGCGGTCCCAGCCGGCGAGCGTCTGGACGGCGGAGTCCAGCGCCCAGCGTCCGAGCGAGACGATCAGCCCCGATTCCTCGGCCACGGGGATGAATTCGGAGGGCGAGATCGATCCGCGCTCCTCATGGTCCCAGCGGGCGAGCGCCTCGAAGCCCGAGACCCGGCCGGTCGGAAGGTCGATCAATGGCTGGAAATCGAGCCTCAGCTCGTCCCCTTCGATCGCCCGCCGAAGTTCGGTCTCGATGCTGAAGCGCCGCCGCGCCGCCTTGGCCTGGTTGGCCTCGTAAATCTGGGTGCCCCCCGTCTGCTTGGCGCGCTTCAGGGCGAACTGGGCGTTGCGCAGGACTTCCTCGGCAAGCTCCACGCCGCCGCTGAGCAGCGCCATGCCGATCGTGCAATCGACCCGTATCTCGAGCTCCGACAGGCGGAAGGGCGCGGTCAGCACCGATCTCACGCGGTCGGCGAGCTGGACGGCGTCGTCGAGGCCCTTGCCGAGACGCACCAGGATTCCGAACTCGTCGCCGCCGGTCCGCGCCAGCACGTCGCCGGCCCTCAGCGCGGAGAAGAGCCGCCGCGCGAAGGTGATCAGCAGCTCGTCGCCGGCGATCGCGCCCATACATTCGTTGACCCGGCTGAAGCGGGTCATGTCGATGACGACGACCGCGTGGCTGCCTTCGTGGAAGCCGGGGCTTTCCAGGATCGCCTCGATCTTCTCGTTGAAGGCGAGGCGGTTGGGAAGGCCGGTCAGGCTGTCGCGCAGCATCTCGGCGCGAAGGCTCTTCTCGGTCTCGACCTGCGCCGTCTTGTCGATCAGCGAGATGAGGCAGCGCCGGGTCGAGAAAGGCGTCGCCTTGAGCCGGGCCAGCCGGACGGTGAAGTGGCGAGCGGCGATCGGCTTGCCGTCGCTGGTCTCGAACTGCCGCGCTTTCTCCTCGCCCGCCAGGAAGGCGTCGAGCGCGCCGCCGATCGGCCCTTCTTCCAGGAAGGCGATCTGGCTGACCCATTTTCCTTCGTAGCCGTTCCAGTCGGTGAGCTGGCGAAAATTTTCGTTGGCCATGTCGATATAGGCCTCGCCGTCGCAACTGACGCAGATTACGGCCGCGGCGATGGGTAAAGCGTCGAGATAATCCTGGCGCGCGCGCTCGATCGCTTCGTCCGGTATCGAAAGGCCACGCGCCGCCAACCCCTGTGCGGGCGGGGTCATGGCGGCTTGCAATGATTTACTCCGCGGTCGCGGGGTCGCAGCATGCATGTACCGGGGCATACGCTGCCCCGGTTAATTGTTGATTGCCCGGACATTCGCGCCGCGCCGAGGCCGGCTCTGGCTCCGGCGGACTCCTAAAAGCGGTTGTCGCGAGGGAAACCGACCGGCGGCATTCGGCCCGCCGCCCCCCTGGCCGTTCGCCAGGCCGACAAATCGGCCTCGGTGCGGGTCCGCCCGCTGGCGCCGCCCATGCCCCAGCTCAGCCCTTCGGCGAACTTGAACGTGACCGCGTCGGCGAGGCCGCCGTCGCGATAGCGCTGGAGCTGGACGCCCTGGCCGCGCGCCATTTCGGGAAGCTCGGTCAGCGGGAAGACGACCATCTTCCGGTTGTCGCCGATCGCGGCGACATAATCGTCGCCTTCGCCGACCGGCCGGACGATGGCGAGCCTGGCGTCGGCGCGGACGTTCACCACCTGCTTGCCCTTGCGAGTCTCGGCGATGGCGCCGGCGGTCGAGGTGATGAAGCCCCGGCCGTCCGACGAGGCCAGCAGCAGCCTCGTCGCCGAGGAAGCGGGCAGCAGCGCCACGATATCCCCCTCCCCTTCGATATCGACCAGCAAACGCACCGGCTCGCCGAAGCCGCGACCGCCCGGCAGCCTGTCCGCAGCGAGCGTGTAGAAGCGGCCGTTCTGCGCCGCGAGCAGCAGCTTGTCGGTCGTCTGGGCGTGGAAGGCGAAAGCCGGGCCGTCCCCTTCCTTGAACTTCAGCGCCTCCGAATGGGCGAGGTCGACATGGCCCTTCATCGCCCGAATCCAGCCGCGTTGCGACATGATGACGGTGATCGGCTCGCGCTCGATCATCGCCTCCAGCGGGATTTCGCGCGCCGGCCCGGCTTCCTCGATCAGGGTGCGCCGCCTGCCGAGCTCCGTTTCCGGCCCGTAGCGCTCGCGCAGCGCCGCCAGGTCCTTCTTAAGCCGGGTGCGCTGCCGCGCCGGCGATTCAATGAGCTTCTCCAGCTCGGCGCGCTCCTTTTGAAGCGCGTCGCGCTCCTTGCGGATCTGCATCTCCTCCAGCTTGCGCAGGCTCCTGAGGCGCATGTTGAGGATCGCCTCGGCCTGCCGGTCGGTGAGGGCGAACTCGGCGATCATGACCGGCTTGGGCTCGTCCTCCTCGCGGATGATCTGGATGACGCGATCGAGGTTGAGGAAGGCAATCAGATAGCCTTCGAGCAGTTCGACCCGGTCGACGATCTTCGCCACCCGATGCTCGGAACGGCGGACCAGCACTTCGATCTGGTGCGCCAGCCAGGCGGTGAGCACTTCGCGCAGGCTCATCACACGCGGCGTGCGTTGGGCGTCGAGCACGTTGAGGTTGAGCGAAATCCGGACTTCGAGGTCGGTGAGGCGGAACAGGCTGTCCATCAGCATCTGCGGCTCGACCGTGCGGCTCCTCGGCTCCAGCACGATCCGAACCGCTTCGTCCGATTCGTCGCGTATGTCGGCCAGGATCGGCAGCTTCTTCTCGGCGATCAGCGCCGCGACCTGCTCGATCAATTTGCCCTTCGGCACCTGAAACGGGATTTCCGAGACAACGGCCGTCCAGGTGCCGCGCCCCTGATCCTCCGTCTCCCATTTCGCCCGCACCCGGAAGCCGCCCCGGCCGGTCCTGTAGGCATGGGCGATCGCTTCCGGCCCGTCGACGATGACTCCGCCGGTCGGGAAATCGGGGCCGGCGACGAAGTCCATCAGCGTCGCATCCTCCGCCTTGGGATCATCGATCAGATGCACCGCCGCGTCGATCACCTCGGCGATGTTGTGCGGAGGAATCGACGTCGCCATGCCGACCGCGATCCCACTCGCGCCATTGGCGAGCAGATTGGGGAACAGGCCCGGAAAGACCTCCGGCTCCTCCTCTTCGCCATTATAGGTCGGCCGGAAATCGACCGTGCCCTCGTCGAGGCCGGCCATCAATTCGTAGGCGGCGGCGGTGAGGCGCGCCTCGGTGTAGCGCATGGCCGCGGCGTTATCGCCGTCGACATTGCCGAAATTGCCCTGCCCGTCGACCAGCGGGTAGCGTAGCGAGAAAGGCTGGGCGAGCCGGACCATCGCGTCGTAGATCGACTGGTCGCCATGCGGGTGATATTTGCCCATCACGTCGCCGACGACGCGCGCGCATTTCTTGTACCCGGCCGCCGGATCGAGCTTCAGCAGCCGCATCCCCCACAGCAGCCGCCGATGAACCGGCTTCAGGCCGTCCCGGACATCGGGCAGCGAGCGCGCGGTGATCGTGGAGAGGGCGTATACGAGGTAACGCTGGGACAGTGCGTCGTCGAAAGGGGCGTCGACAATCTGGTCGAAAACATCGGTGGGTTCGGACATGGACGGAGCGATAGCAGCCGCGAATCCCTTGCGCGAGAGCGCAATTTTTATTCGTTCCCAATTCGTGTAGGCTCCCGCGAAAGGGGGGTCGCCCATGCGTGCTCGGTTGCTGATTCCATTCGCCTTCCTCGCGGTCCTGGCTTCATGCAGCGACGGGGAGAGCGGATCGCAGGGCGGCGAAATGCAGAGCTTCGACGTGGCGGAGCAGCCTTTGGCTTCCCGGTCGCCGGAATCATCGCCCAGCTCACTGGCATCGCCGGTCGAGGTCGCCCTGCCTCAGATCGCCTACGTCTACAGCTACACGTTCCGCCTGCCGTCGGATGCGGTCGGCCAGACCCAGGAACGCCATGTCGAGCTGTGCGAAAGACTCGGCCCCGCCCGCTGCCGCGTCATCGACCTCAAGCGGAGCGCCGGCAGCGGCGACTATGTCGCCGGCTCGCTCAAGCTTCAGGTCGCGGCGCCCGTCGCCCGCGCCTTCGGCAACCAGATCGTGGAAACCGCCACCGGTGCGGGCGCAGAGACAGTCGACCGGGGCATCGCCGCCGAGGATCTGTCGAAGCAGATCGTCGATACCGCCGCCCGCATCCGGACTAAGGAGGTGCTGGTCGACCGGCTCACCACCTTGCTCGAAACCCGCAGCGGCAACATCGCCCAGGCGGTCGAGGCGGAGCGGGCGATCAACGGGGCTCAGGAAGAGCTGGAACAGGCCCGTTCGTGGCTGGCCGAGATGCGCGGCCGCGTCGCCATGTCGACGTTCGAGATAAATTATCAATCCGGCGCGCCGCTCGGCGGCGGCTTTAGCGACCCGCTGCGGGAGGCGTTCGCGGGAATCGGGGCGCTGTTCGGGCGTAGCCTCGCGCTCATCATCACCGTGATCGCGGCAATCCTGCCATGGGCGCTGCTGCTCGCCTTGCTCGGCTGGCTCTATCGCCTGTTGGCATCGCGCCTCCACCGAGGGCACGACGATGGCAGCGTGGACCGGGAAGCCGGTGATCAGGATGAAGCGGACTCATCGCCTCCGTCCGCCGCCGTCCCGGGCTGACGATAGATGTCGTAGACGTCGTCCTCGGCATCGCGCGCGGCTTCGGCGAGCAGCCATTCCCTGAAGGCGCGGACCTTGGGGGAGTTGCGCCGATATTCGGGATAGACCAGCCAATAATGGCGGCGGCCATAAGCGACGGCGTCGAGCGGCTGGACCAGCCGGCCGGAGCGCAGTTCGGAGCGCCACATCGCCGCGTTGACGACGGCGATCCCCTGCCCGGCAATTGCGGCATTGCCCTCCATCACCTGCGAATCGAGCCGGATGCCCGGCGCGCGCTCCCGGCTGAGCCCGTCGCCCACCTGCTCAAGCCAGGCGTCCCACCAGATGTCGTCCGGCGAAAGGCGCGGCAGCCGCATGATGTCCTCCACCGTCCGGATGGGCGGATGACGCGCAAGAAAATCGGGGCTGGCGAGGGGAACGATCGGCACCCGCATCAGGAAGTGCGAGACCAGCCCGGGCCACGGCTCGGGGCTGTTGCGGATCGCGACATCGACCTCGTCGCGCGCGAAATCGACGATATGGTCGGCGGTGTGGAGGCGGACGGCGAGGCCGGGCCGCTGCATCTGGAACCCGCCCAATCGAACCGCCAACCAATTGGAAGCGAAGGTATTCGAGCAGCTTATCGTCAGCACCGCCTCAGCATCGGTGCGCGCGATGCTGAACGCATCGTCGAGGCCGTCGAACGCCGCCGACACCAGAGGCGCGATGCGGCGACCGGCCTCGGTCAGGGAAACCTGACGCCGAATCCGGTGGAAAAGCGCGGTCCCCAGCCGTTCCTCGAGCAATTTGACCTGATAGCTCACGGCCGCCTGGGTCATGCCCAGCTCGGCCGCGGCCTGGGTGAAATTCTCGTGCCGAGCGGCCGCCTCGAACACCCGGACGGCCGCGAGAGGAGGCAGGTGGCGCATGGCCGGATGATAAGGTCTGCTTATCACCTCTGTCGAGCGTTTAGTTGGCGCGAAGGCTCGGATTCCTCCATTTGACCGATGTGCCGAGGGAAACGGCACGGACCAGATGAAGGAGCCATGACATGCATGAGCAGTTCGACAGCCGCCTGTGGGCCGAGCACGGGTCACAGATCAGCGCTTCCATAGCCGAGGCGTTCCGCAAGCTCGGCGAGGCGTTCAAGACGCTCAACAGGATTGCGTTCGACGCCCCTTGGCGCCGGGACAGCGAGACCAACGAGACCTGCGCCCATTGCTGAGCTGGGGGCTTACGAAGACAAGCAAGGGCGGCTAGTTCGGAGCCGACCAAACGGAGAGCCGCCCTTGCGTCCCCTATCCTTCCCCCTTGCCTTTGCCGTCGGCCTGGCGTTAGCCGGCTGCTCCGTGACCCCGTCTTCCCCCGAACCGTCGGCGACCCCCGCCGCCCTGATGGCCTGGCCCGACCTGCTCGAGCGCGAGCGCCCCGAGCCCGACGCCGCTATCCCTTATGGCGACGACCTCTATCAGGTCGTCGATCTGTGGCTGCCCCAGGGCGAAGGTCCGCACTCGACGGTGCTGATGATCCACGGCGGCTGCTGGACGACCGCGATCGCCGACCGGACCATCATGAACTGGATCGCCGACGATCTCAGGCAGCGCGGCATCGCGGTGTGGAACATCGACTATCGCGGCGTCGACCGCGAGGGCGGCGGCTATCCCGGAACCTTCCTCGACGCCGCGGCGGCCGCCGACGCCTTGCGCGTCCATGCGGAGCGCTACAATCTCGATATCTCGCCGCTGGTCGCCGTAGGCCATTCGGCGGGCGGGCATCTCGCCCTCTGGCTGGCGGGGCGTCCGCGCCTGCCGGAGGCCAGCCCGCTGCGCACCGGCAACCCGCTCCCGATCGACAGCGTCGTCAGCCTGGGCGGCCTGCCCGACCTCGAGGAAGCGGCGCGCGAGCCGGGGAGCGGCTGCGGGACCGAGGTGGTCGGGCAACTGACCGGCGGCCGTTTCGAGGACACCTCTGTCCCGCGCCTGGCGCCGCTCGGCGTCGAGCAGGTGCTCATCAACGGGATGCAGGACCGGATCATTCCCATTGCTTATGCAGAGGGCTATGCCGCGCCGATGCGGGCGGCGGGCGACAGCGTGGCCGTGCGCATGATCGACGCCACCGGCCATGTCGAGCTGATCGTGCCGGAGACCGAAGCCTGGGCGGCGGCGGTCGAAGAGATCGAGAAGGCGCTGAAGCGATGAATGGAGGCCTCGATCATCGGGACAGGCTGTTCCCCGGCAAAAGCCCGGGTCCAGTCGCACCGTCCAACTGGGCCCCGGCTTTCGCCGGGGAACAGAGATGACGCTGGACGACGTCCGCGCGCGCGACGGCGCCGATCCGCTGCGCGCGTGTCGCGACCGCTTCCGCCTTCCCGACGGCCTTGTCTATCTCGACGGCAATTCGCTGGGCGCGCTGCCGAAAGCGGCGGTCGCCCGGCAGCGCGAGGTGGTGGAGCGCGAATGGGGCCGCTCGCTCATCCGCAGCTGGAACGAGCATGACTGGATCGGGGCGCCGCAGCGGATCGGAGCCAGGATCGCGCCTTTGATCGGGGCCAAGCCGCACGAAGTGATCGTCGCCGATTCGGTCAGCGTGAACCTGTTCAAGCTGATCACGGCCGCCGTGGCGCTCTCGCCGGATCGGCCGGTACTGCTGTCCGAGCCGGGCAATTTCCACACCGACCTCCACGTCGCCAGCGGTGCCGCCGAACTGGTGCCGGACCTGCGGCTGGAGACCGCCCCGCGCGACCGGATCGAGGCGGCGCTGGGACCGGACACCAACCTCCTCCTGCTCACCCACGTCCACTACAAGACCGGTGAGCGCTTCGACATGGCCGGGGTCACCCGCGCGGCCAAGGGGGCGGGCGCGCTCACCCTTTGGGATCTCAGCCACAGCGTCGGCGCGGTGCCGCTCCACCTCAATCGCGATGGCGCCGAGCTGGCGGTCGGCTGCGGCTACAAATATCTGAACGGCGGTCCCGGCGCCCCCGCCTTCCTCTACGTCGCCGAGCATCTGCAGGAGCGGCTGCTCCCGACCTTGCGCGGCTGGATGGGCCACGCCGCCCCCTTCGCCTTCGCCGACGATTACGTCCCCGCCCCCGGCATCTCCCGCTTCCTCGCCGGCACGCCGCCGATGCTGAGCCTGCTGGCGCTGGAAAGCGGCGTCGAGAGCTTCGACGGCGTGGACATGGACGCCGCCTGGGCCAAGTCCATTGCCTTGTTCGACCTCTTCGCCGCTTTGGTAGAAGAATGCTGCGCCGGCCACGGTCTCGAATGCATCACCCCGCGCGACCCGGCCCTTCGCGGCAGCCACATCTCCTACCGCCACCCCCACGCCTTCGAAATCTGCCAGGCGCTGATCGCGGCCGAAGTTATAGGCGACTTCCGCGCCCCCGACGTTATCCGCTTCGGCCTTACCCCCCTCTATCTCGGCTATGAGGACATCTGGACTGCGGTCGAACGCCTCGCCGACATCCTCGAAACCGGCCGCTGGCGCGACCCGCGCTTCGCCGTGCGGGGCAAGGTGACCTAGGCTCAGGACTCATTGCCGTCCAAGCCAGAAGATGACGGCTGCGGCGATGGCAGAGAAGAAGGTGTGGTGCATCGATCGTAGCGGGTATGGACGCTCCGCCAGTCCCTGAGCTTGCCGAAGGGGCGTTCGACACCAACGCCATCGCCGCCGAACGACGAGCGCGACGCCAAGATCGTCATCTCGCAGCGGGCATCTGGATGGCGTCGCTCCGCTCGCAATGACGGTGCGGGTCAGCGTGAATCCATCTTGCTCTGAGGGATGAGAAGATTCGATCGAATCGTGTCCGCGGCCCCTCTCGGGAAAAGACGCCGACTATGCGCAATAGCCGGGCAGCGCGATCGCCTGGCCGGCTTCGCGCTGGCGCCAGACGCCGTCGGGGAGGCGATAATATTGGCCGGCCTGCACCTTGGAGGCGAGCAGCTGGCAGCCGGTCGCGGCGGCGACCTCCTCGATCTTGGCGTTCCGCTTGGCGGCGAGGTCGGTATAATAAGCGCGGCGCTTGATGTTGACCGCGTCGACCTGGGCGCGGAGGCCCGCGTCGCCGCCGCCGACGATACCGAGATAGCCGTCGGCCTGCTCGCCAACCTTGCCGGTGGCGCGGAGCTGCGCCGAATTGTCGGCCTGCATCATCGCGTAAGCGGCGCCGGCGCCGCCCATGATCGCGGCGAGGCCGATGCCGGCGGCGAGGATCAGTTTCAGTCGGCGGCTCATGTCAGAATACTCCCGGATTCTCTTGTATGAGATCGCGTACATCCTGCTGGAGACGGACGACAACCTCTTGTCGGATATTGATGTTGAGGTTGATCTCAATCGGCTTGTCCGGCGCGCTCACCTGAACGCATCCTGCCAGGATCCCGATCAGCGGGACGGCGAGTAGCATTTTTCCCCGCTTCGCCGCCGGCCTCGCCAGGAGACCCACTCTCGTCAATATCGACCCTGTCATTGCACAGTCTCGCTTTCTTCAGGCTGAACGATCGTTTCGGCGGGGAGGTCCTGCAGGATTTCGGGCAGGACGGGCTGGATCAGCAGGCTGGGATCCTCCAGCGATCGCGCGGTGGCGATCAGCGAGCGGAACGGACCCCGGATGCTGATGTTGAACTCGAACGGGATCTTGGCGAGCTGGCCGACGATGGCGCCGGCGATGCCGCCCAGCGGCTCGGTGTTGGTCGCGATGCCGTCCAGTTCGATCTGGGTCAGGAATTCGCCGTCGAGCGACCCGTCCAGCTCGATGACGAAGCGGTCGTAGCGAAGCGACTTCAGCGCGTCGAAGGCAAGCTTGCCATAGGCGCCAAGGTCTTGGTCGCTGACCGCGCCGACATAGGAAAGTGTGCCGCCCGGAGGCCGCGCCTCCAGCCGGCCGCCGACGATGCGGCCACCGCTCTCGTCGAATATCATCGGCACCACGCCGTCGAAGATGCCGGTCGCGGCGATGTTGGAGAATTCCATGATCTCGACGAACCGCGCGGCGTCGAGGCCGACGACCCGGAAGGTCAAAGTCTTGGGCGCCGGCCTGCTGAAATCGAGGATCGTCTCTTCCAGGATCAGCACGCCGCCGGCGAACGGCCAGCGTCCGCTCTCGACCCGGACGCGCAGGTCCGGGAGCAATTGATAGCGGACGAGGCCGTCGAACACGTCGATGCCGGTGCGGATGAGATCGACCTCGGCGACCTGCCCCGGCGCCGACACGAGACCGAGAAGATCGGTGAAGTTGATCGTCGTCGTGAGCCCCTCGACCGGGCCGAAGGTCGCCGCGAGGTCCATGTCGGTCGTGGAGAAGCTGCCCGTGCTGGTAACGCCCTCGGCGCTCCAGGCGATCTCTCCTTTGCCCGTCACCGTGCCGTCGACCAGGGCGACGACGCCGGTGGTGAGGCGGGTGAGCTCATCGGGCTGGTAATCCGGGCCGAAGGTGATTCCGGGCACGTCGAGCACGGCATTGCCGGCACCGGTATCGAGCGAATGGGTGATGTCGACTTTTGTCACCCGCGTCCCCGTTTCGGGGTCGGTCAGCCACGCATCCGCTTCGACCACGCTGTCGATCAGCGTCAGGTGGAAATCGTCGGTGACGAGCGGATAGAAGCGCGCGGGGTCCGCCTCGTCCGCCACGGTCATCGCGCCGTCGATGGTGAGATTGCCGCCGAGTATGCTCCACTTGCCGCCGGCGCCGCTCAGCAGCAGGGGGACGTTGGCGATCTTGGCCGACCCGCCGGAGAAGGCGCCGACGGCGCCGGTACTGGTGAAATCGCCGGACAGGCTGGCGAGATCGAGCCGGTGGACGGAGCCGCCGCCGCCGAGCCGGATCGCCACATTGGCGCTGGTGAAGCCTGGATCGGCGAGACCGAGCGCCACGCGGTCGGCCGCCAGCGAGATCGGCGATCCACCGAGCTGCCCGGCGAGGCGCGGCGCGCGGATTTCGGCGCCGCCCTGTATGCCGCCGCCCGGCGTCTTCCAGACCAACGCGCGTCCGGTCGGGCAGAGCGGCAGCCGGGTCGGGCCGAGCCGCAACCCGGCGATGTCGAGCGAGCGGAAAGAGACCGGCGTGCAGCCTTCGCCGAACGCGAAAGCTCCGCCGCCGAACCGCCCCGAGACGGGCACGGCGAGGCCGGTGACCCGGCCGCCATTCAACGGGCCGTCGATAAGGGCAACGGTCTCGACCCGCGTCGCGCCGGCCTCACCGGAGGTGAAGCGGATCGGGGCCAGCCGCAGGCTCGCATTCCCCGCTTTCATCGGCGCGACCTGGGCGATTCCCCTGATGGGCGCGCCGGCGCCGGCCTGGTTGAGGCTCGCCCGGACGGTGGGCAGGCCGCCGCCCGACAGCTCCACATTGCCGTCCAGCCGGGCCGCGCCCTGCGGCCAGTAATAAGTGAGGCCGTCGCCGGCGCCGCCAAGCGCCAGCCGGGCGCCGCTTTCGCTGATCGCGTTCAGCCGCTCGATCCTGACCGCTCCGCCCGATCGGCCGTTGACGAGGCGGATCGACGCCGTCGCGTTCACGTCGCGCGCCGCGCGCCCGACCGCACCCGCCAGCGCATCGCCGATGGGCTCCAGCGGCGTCCCGCCGGCCGAGGAAAGAGCGGAGACGATCGGCTGGATCAGCGCGCCGCCGCCGACGATAGTCTCGCCGCCGGCATCGCCGACCAGCGAAAGCTGATTGTCCCTGGCGGCATAGGCATAGCGCCCGTCGAGCGTCGCGCGGCCGATCCCGGTTCCGAACAGTTCGGCTTCGGTCGCCGCGAGGGTCACGCCGCCTCGCGTGAGATTGCCGTCGCCTTCGAAGCCCAATGTACCGACCAGCCCCGACGCGCGCTTGTCGCCGAGCCGCAGCCGGGCGACGCTGAGGGCGGCCTCGCCGCTCCAGTCGCGCAGATCCTCCGCGAAATCGGCGTCGAGGATGATGTTCGGCCTGACGAGCTCGGCATCGGCGTCCTCGCAGTCGATCCGGTCCGCGCGGACCGGACCCTTGATGCTGGGACGGCGGTCGTCGATGCCGACCTGAAGATAAGCGGACGGATCGTCGACGACGCAGCCGGAGACGCTGAGCGACGAGGACGCCACCGCGGCCTTGCCTTCGAAGCCGTCGGCCAAATTGCCCTTGCCTTCCAGTCCCACGCCAATCCGGCCGAGCGGCGTCGTCAGGCCGATCGCCGCGTCCGCCACATCGACGTTGAGGTCCGGAAGCGCGAACGGCTTGCCGCTCGGCGGAGGCAGAAGCCGGTCGATGCTGCCGAAGGTGAGCTTGCCATCGACGACGCGGCCGTAAAGACGCACGCCGCGGGCGGTGACCAGGCTGATTTCGGGACCAAGCAATGTGTGGCGCAACCGCATTTCGACGGAGCGCGCGGTGAGATCCGGGTCGGCGGGATCGCCGATGACGAGGTTTTCCAGCTGCTGCCGGCTGAAGCCGATCCGCTTCACGTCGTAGCTCGCCCGGACACCGCGTTCCGCCAGCTCGCGGTCGATGAAATCCGCCGCGATCTGGCGGCGCTGGACCCAGATGATGGCAAAGAGCAGAAGGACCAGCAGCGCTAATCCGATCAGCACCAGCTGCCATCGCGGCCGGCGCCGCCTCGCTACTTCCTCCTCGTCCATTCGCCGCGTCTCAGCGAGGAAAAACAGGGACTGTTGCTGTCATGTCTCTGACGACCATCGTCCCTTAACCTCCGTTCGCGCCGAGCGTTCCGCACCCGTTACCGTTCGGCCCTATCGCGCCTGTTTGCCTAAGAACAGGATCAAGCTTAAATCACGCTCATGGGGGAGCGTTCCATCGACGGGAGCGGGCATCGCGCGAGACTGAGGCGGCGGCTGTTCGAGGGCGGCGCGGACGCCCTGCTCGATCACGAGCTCGTCGAATATCTGCTCGCTTTGGCCCTCCCGCGCCGCGACACCAAGCCGCTGGCGAAGAGGCTGATCGAGGATTTCGGCGGTTTCGGCGCGTTGCTTTCGGCCGACGCGGAAGCCATCGCCCGCATCGGCGACGTTTCCGAAGGCGCGGCGGCGGCGATCAAGATCGCCCAGGCCTCTGCGCTTCGGCTGCTCGAATCGCGGGTCAAGGAGCGGCCGGTGCTCGGCTCCTGGCAGGCGTTGCTCGATTATCTCCACGCCGACATGGCCCACAATCCGGTCGAGCGGGTGCGGGTCCTGTTCCTCAATTCCAAGAACATGCTGATCCGCAACGAGCCCATGTCCGAAGGCTCGGTCGATGAGGCGGCGGTCTATGTCCGCGAGATCATCCGCCGCGCGCTCGATTACCACGCGACGGCGCTCATCCTCGTCCACAACCACCCGAGCGGCGATCCGCAGCCGAGCAGCCAGGATATCCGCCTCACCCGCGACATCGTCGAAGCCGGGCGGCACCTGAAGATCGCCGTCCACGACCACATCATCATCGGCGCGAAAGGGCATAAGAGCCTGCGGGCGATGGGGCTGATCTGAAGGCTGGGCGCGAACCGCTCCAACGCAACCACTTCCAGGCCCTCGGACATTTCTGGGACAGCGCGGGTTTCCGTTGCGCCATCCGATTGAAGCCCCGGCGCGACCTTGCTATCGCCCCCGCCACATCCCCTGACAGGACGCATCCATGATCCCTCGCTACGCGCGGCCCCAGATGACCAGCATCTGGGAGCCTGAAGCCAAATTCCGCATCTGGTTCGAGATCGAAGCGCATGCGCTCGACAAGATGGCCGAGCTCGGCATCGTGCCGAAGGAAGCCGCCGAGGCGGTATGGGAGCGCGGCGCGTTCGAGGTCGAGCGGATCGATGTCATCGAGGCCGAGGTGAAGCACGACGTCATCGCCTTCCTGACCAACGTCGCCGAGCATGTCGGACCGGAGGCGCGGTTCCTCCATCAGGGCATGACCAGCTCGGACGTGCTCGACACCTGCCTCGCGGTCCAGCTCGCCCGCGCGGCGGATTTGCTGATCGCGGATTTGGACGGGCTGCTCGAAGTGCTGAAGCGCCGCGCCCACGAGCATAAGCTCACGCCGACGATCGGCCGCAGCCACGGCATCCACGCCGAACCGGTGACCTTCGGACTCAAACTCGCCCAGGCCTATGCCGAATTCGCCCGCAACCGCGCCCGCCTCGTCGCCGCGCGAGAGGATGTCGCGACCTGCGCCATTTCAGGCGCGGTCGGCACCTTCGCCAATATCGACCCCAGCGTCGAAGCCCATGTCGCCGAGAAAATGGGCCTCGCCGTCGAGCCCGTCTCCACCCAAGTCATCCCCCGCGACCGCCACGCCATGTTCTTCGCGACCTTGGGCGTCATCGCCTCGTCGGTCGAGCGGCTGGCGACGGAAATCCGGCATTTGCAGCGTACCGAAGTGCTGGAGGCCGAGGAATATTTCTCGCCCGGCCAGAAGGGCTCGTCGGCGATGCCGCACAAGCGCAATCCGATTCTGACCGAAAATCTCACCGGCCTCGCCCGCATGGTTCGCGCCTATGCGCTTCCCGCGATGGAGAATGTCGCGCTCTGGCACGAGCGCGACATCAGCCACAGCTCGGTCGAGCGCTATATCGGCCCCGACGCCACGATCACGCTCGATTTCGCGCTCGCCCGCCTCACCGGCGTGATCGACAAATTGCTGATCTACCCGGAGCGCATGCAGAAGAATCTCGACCGCATGGGCGGGCTCGTCCACTCCCAGCGCGTCCTCCTCGCCCTGACCCAGGCGGGCGCCAGCCGAGAGGACGCCTACCGCCTCGTCCAGCGCAACGCGATGCAGGTCTGGGAATCGGATGGCGCGCTGTCGCTGATGGAATTGCTCAAGGCCGATCCGGAGGTTTCAGCTTTGCTTTCGGATTCCGAAATCGAGGAGCGCTTCGACCTCGGCTATCATTTCAAGCATGTCGACACGATCTTCGACCGCGTCTTCGGAGGACAAGCGCAGTAAGCACGTCATTCCCGCCAAAGCGGGAATCCAAGCTGACTCGGTGCAGACACTGACGCCGCCTGGATTCCAGCTTTCGCGGGAATGACGAACGAGGTCAGGCTGTTACGTCGCCCCAGAAACCCTTGAGCTTCTTGAAGAAGCTGGAGCTCGCCGGACATTCGTCGCCCGTTTCCGTCGTGCGAAATTCCTCGAGCAGCTCCTTCTGCCGCGCCGACAGACGGGTCGGCGTTTCGACCTCGACCTGGATGACCATGTCGCCATGGCCGCGGCCGTTGAGGACCGGCATCCCCGCGCCGCGCTGGCGGATCTGCTTGCCGGACTGGATGCCGGCCGGAATTCGGATTTCGTGATGCTGTCGATCGAGGCCCGGCACGTCGATCACACCCCCCAGGGCCGCCGTGGTGAAGCTGACCGGACAGCGCGCGAACAGGGTCGTGCCCTCGCGCTGGAATAACGAGTGCCGCGCGACATGGACGAAGATGTAGAGGTCGCCGGCGGGACCGCCCCGCGCGCCGGCTTCGCCCTCGCCCGAAAGGCGAATGCGGGTGCCTTCGTCGACTCCGGGGGGCACGCGGACCTGGAGCGACTTGCGCCTCTCCACCCTGCCCTCGCCCCGGCACTTGTCGCACGGATCGGCGATGACCTCGCCCACGCCGCGGCAGCTGGGACAGGTGCGCTCGACGACGAAGAAACCCTGGCTGGCGCGGACCTGGCCGCGGCCGCCGCACATGTTGCACGTGCGCGCCGCCGTGCCCGGCTTGGCGCCGCTGCCGCCGCACGGCTCACAGCCGGCCGTGCCGTCGATCTGAAGCTCGACCTGCTTGCCCGTGAAAGCGTCCTCCAGGCTGATCTCGAGATCGTAACGCAGGTCCGATCCGCGCAGCACGTTGCCGCGCCGGTCGCCCTGGGCGCCGTTCATGAACTCGCCGAAAATGTTCTCGAATATGTCGGAGAAGCTGCCGAAATCCTGCGCTCCGCCGCCCCCCATCCCGCCATTCTGGAACGCGGCATGGCCGAAGCGGTCATAGGCGGCGCGCTTCTGCGGATCCTTCAGGCAATCATAGGCCTGGCTGATCGCCTTGAATTTGGCCTCCGCATCCGTGCAGCCGCCATTGCGGTCCGGATGACATTCCATAGCGAGGCGGCGGTAGGCGGACTTGATCGTCTTGTCGTCCGCCGTCCGCGAGACCTGCAGCAATTCATAATAATCGGTATCAAGCATGACGGCCCCCACAGGCCGTCACCCCGGCGATGGCCGGGGTCCCGCTCACCTCTTCGGCACAGAGGCGGAGAAAAGCGGGATTCCCGCTTTCGCGGGAATGACGGCACTGCATGTCTTAACCCTTGTTTTCGTCGTCGACCTCGGAGAATTCGGCGTCGACGACGTCCTCGTCCTTGGCCGTCTCGGCGCTTTCGGCCCCGGCTTCAGGAGACGCGGCCGCGGCCTGCTCCTTCTCGTAGATCGCCTGGCCGAGCTTCATCGCCACCTGGGCGAGCGCCTGGGCCTTTTCGGTCATGGCGTCCGGATCGCCGCCCTCGACGGCCGTCTTGGCTTCATCGACAGCCGTCTGGATCTCACCCTTCAGCGTCTCGTCCACCTTGTCGCCATGCTCCTCGAGCTGCCGCTCCGTGGTGTGGATCAGGCTCTCGGCATTGTTCTTCGCCTCGGCGGCGGCGCGGCGCTTCTTGTCCTCGTCGGCGAACTTCTCGGCATCCTGCACCATCTGCTCGATGTCGGAGTCGGACAGCCCGCCCGACGCCTGGATGCGGATCTGCTGCTCCTTGCCGGTGCCCTTGTCCTTGGCGTGGACGTTGACGATGCCGTTGGCGTCGATGTCGAAGGTGACCTCGATCTGCGGCACGCCGCGCGGCGCCGGCGGGATCCCGACCAGATCGAACTGGCCGAGCATCTTGTTGTCCGCCGCCATCTCGCGCTCGCCCTGGAAGACGCGGATGGTGACGGCGTTCTGCTTGTCTTCCGCTGTCGAATAGGTCTGCGACTTCTTGGTCGGGATGGTCGTGTTGCGGTCGATCATCCGGGTGAAGACGCCGCCCAGGGTCTCGATGCCGAGCGACAGCGGCGTCACGTCGAGCAGCAGCACGTCCTTGACGTCGCCCTGCAGTACGCCCGCCTGGATCGCGGCGCCCATCGCCACGACCTCGTCGGGATTGACGCCGGTATGCGGCTCCTTGCCGAAGAAATCCTTCACGACTTCCCGGACCCTCGGCATACGGGTCATGCCGCCGACGAGGATGACCTCGTCGATCGCGTCGGCCTTGAGGCCCGCGTCGGCCAGCGCCTTCTTGCAGGGCTCGAGCGTGCGCTTGATGAGGCTCTCGACCAGCTTTTCGAGGTCGGCGCGGGTGATCGCCTTGACCAGATGCTTCGGACCGTTCTGGTCAGCGGTGATGAAGGGGAGGTTGACCTCGGTGGTCTGGGCCGCGCTAAGCTCGATCTTCGCCTTCTCCGCGGCTTCCTTGAGGCGCTGGAGCGCGAGCTTGTCCTTGGTGAGGTCGATGCCTTCGGCCTTCTTGAACTCGGCCGCCAGATATTCGACGATCTTGGCGTCGAAATCCTCGCCGCCGAGGAAGGTGTCGCCGTTGGTCGACTTCACCTCGAACACGCCGTCGCCGATCTCCAGGATCGAGACGTCGAACGTGCCGCCGCCCAGATCGTAGACCGCGATCGTCTTGCCGTCCTGCTTCTCCAGCCCGTAGGCAAGCGCCGCCGCGGTCGGCTCGTTGATGATGCGCAGCACTTCCAAGCCGGCGATCTGGCCGGCATCCTTCGTCGCCTGGCGCTGGGCGTCGTTGAAATAAGCGGGCACGGTGATGACGGCCTGGGTCACGGTCTCGCCGAGATACTGCTCCGCCGTCTCCTTCATCTTCTGGAGAATGAAGGCGGAAATCTGCGAGGGCGAATAATCCTCGCCGCCGGCCTTGACCCAGGCGTCGCCATTCGGCCCCTTGCTGATCGTATAGGGGACGAGCTCCATGTCCTTCTTGGTCACGGGATCGTCGAAGCGGCGGCCGATCAGGCGCTTGACCGCGAACACGGTGCTGTCGGGATTGGTGACCGCCTGGCGCTTGGCCGGCTGGCCGATCAGCCGCTCGCCATCCTTGGCGAAGGCGACGATGGACGGGGTCGTGCGCGCGCCCTCCGCATTTTCGACAACCTTGGGCTTGCCGCCTTCCATGACGGCGACGCAGCTGTTGGTGGTGCCGAGATCGATACCGATAACTTTTGCCATATGATCCTCTTATGCCCCAATAAAATGCCCGCCCGCGCGCTCACAAGGGCACGCGGGTGTTACGGTGGCGATATAGGGGCGCTTCGGATTGCTACAAGAAGTCGGGCCGCGCTATGGGCGGGACATGCGTTTCCCCACCCTCCCCGCTTTGGCCGCCTTGCTGTTCCTCTCCGCCTGCGACCCGCGTTCTTCGCCCCCTCCGCCGGCCGAACCCAAGGTCAGCGTTACCGACGCCTGGGTCCGCCTCCCGGCCGTCCGCGGCCGCCCGGGCTCGGGCTATTTCACCGCCACTTCGACGACGGTTCCCGAAGCCATTACCGGCGTCACCAGCCCCGCCCCGGGCCGGGTCGAGATGCACGAGAGCATGGCGATGGCGAGCGGCATGACCTCGATGCGCGCCATGGAATCCGCCCCCTTCACGACCGGCGAGCCGCTCCGCTTCGCGCCCGGCGGCAAGCATCTGATGCTGTTCAGCCTCGATCCGACGGTGAATCCCGGCGATACCCTCGTCCTCGCCTTCCGCTTCGCCGAAGCCCCGCCGCTGACGGTGCGGGCGAAGGTGATCGCGGCGGGCGACCCGGCGCCGGAGTGAGAAATCCAAGCCTCGTTCGTCCCGAGCCCTTCGGCTGCCGTCTGCGGCGGCCGCTCAGGATGAACCAAGGTCCAGGGGCGTATGTGATGAGTCCGTGCCAGCGCCCCTCGATTGCGCTCGGGACGAACGGGAATTCGGCATGACCTCCCGCCCGCTCACACAAGCGGAACGCAACCTCGCCGCTTCCGTCTTCGGCGGGGCGATCGACTATGACACCGTCCGCATCCGCAATCGCAAATGGTGGCCCTTACAGCCGAAGCGCGTCGCCATGGCCCCCGACGGCCACATCTGGTTCCATCCGCGAGGCGGCCTCTGGTGCGAGGATTTCGCCGACCGCCCGCTGCACGCCCAGGGCCTCTTCATCCATGAGATGACGCATGTCTGGCAGGCTCAGACCCGCGGTCGCTTCTATCTCCCTCTGATGCGCCACCCCTTCTGCCGCTACAGCTACGCAATCAAGCCCGGCTGGCCGCTGAAGCGCTACGGCATCGAGCAGCAAGCCGAGATAGTGCGCCACGCCTTCCTGCTGCGCGAAGGCGCGAAGGTGCCCGGCGCGCCACCGCTGGGATTGTATGACAATCTGCTTTCGTTCGGATAAATCCCCGCCGAGTCAGATGTCGTGGCGGGGGTGCGGTTTTCGGCCGGGTCCGCCTTTGGGAAGATCGGTGACGCTGTCGAACAGGCGCCAGCCTTTGTCGTCGCGGAGCAATGGCCGCCTGCACCGAAGGCAACTCGTCCTGAAATTGAGATTATCGAACCATACGCGGCCCTTGTCCACGCTGTGCCCGAACAATCCGCATAAGCTCGACGCGATCACCGGGCTCCCCCCGGCGCGCATAGCGCCACACTCCGCCGAAGGACGCAAGTGCCCAGCGCCTTGCATTCCATTTTTGGGACAAGGGAGGCAAAGGCGCGTCGTCGTGCGCCGACCGCGTCTTAAGCCCCGGGGCTCAATCGCTCGACCTTGGCCCTATCCGGCGCTTTGCTCTTTCGCGGGCGACGCCGATGAGGGCAATCTTTTAACGATCCTCCGCTATGCGATCCGTACTAACGCGTGGAGGGGAACGCTTGATGATGCGCGTCGTGAGCTGCCTCGCCACTGAGCACAACATCTGGTTGGTAGCGCTGGCCGCGGGCGTCTGCGTCGCCGGCATGCTGGTGACGCTCAGGCTGCACCGACGTGCCGTCGGGACATTGGGCGCGCCCCGCTTCGGCTGGCATTTCCTGACGGCGGTTTCCGGAGGCGCCTCGATCTGGTCGACCCATTTCATAGCCATGCTTGGATACGAGCCGGGCGTCCCCATCGTCTTCGAGCCCGTGCTGACCGCCATGTCGCTCCTGATCGCGATGCTGGGCACGGGAATTGGCTTCGTCGTGGCGACCAGCGGGTTGACCCGGGTTGCGCCGGCCGCGGGCGGCGCTCTGGTCGGCCTCTCCATCGCCGCCATGCATTATACCGGAATGTTCGCCTACCGCGTCGAAGGGCTCGTTGCCTGGGATTCGGCCTATGTGGTCGCCTCGATCGTGCTTGCCGCCACCCTGGCCGGGGCCGCTCTTCATACGGCGCGGCAACCCCGCGAGGGCCTTGGGGCGCACTTGCCGACCGCCCTGATGGTGCTCGCCATCGTCAGCCTGCACTTTACCGCGATGGCCGCGTTCAGTGTGACGCCGATGAGCGCCAATATGGATTCGAACTCCGCCGCCTATCAGGCGATGGCGCTGTCGATAGCGGTGGTTGGCCTGGTCATCGTCGGCTCGGGCATATCCTCGCACCTGATCGACAGCCGGACACGGTCGGATTCGGACGATCGGCTGCGTCACATGGCGCTGCACGATCCGCTGACCGGCTTGCCCAACCGAACCAGCTACAGCGACTTTATGGCGCGAAAGCTCCGCGAAGCCGCGGCCAGGGGCATGAAGCTGGCGGTGCTCGGCATCGATCTCGACGGCTTCAAGGAGATCAACGACGGCTGGGGCCATTCGGCGGGCGACAAGGCCCTCATCTGCCTCGCGGAGCGCCTGCGGTCCATCGCCACCGACGGCGGCTATGCGGCTCGGCTGGGCGGCGACGAATTCGCCGCCGTCACGATGTTCGCCGAGGAGGCCGATCTGCACGCCTTCGTCGAGACCGTCGAGCAAGCGACCCAAATGTCGATCATCCTCGACAACAGCAGCGCCTCCATTCGCGCCAGCATCGGCGTCGCCGTCTTCCCTCGCGACGGCGAGAATTGCGAGGCGCTGACCAAGAATGCGGACCTCGCAATGTACGGCGCGAAGGCTGATGCTCTCCAGAATACCTGCTATTACGATCCGCAACTGGGAGAGGCCGTGCGATCGCGGCGTGCGCTGGTCGAGGACCTGTCCGCGGCGATCGCAAACGAGGAGCTCACATTATGCTATCAGGTGCAGACCTCGATAGCGGGCGACGAAATCCGGGGATATGAGGCGCTGGTGCGCTGGACCCACCCCACCAGGGGACCGATTGGACCGACCGAATTCATTCCGCTGGCCGAATCGCACGGCCTCATACAATCACTGGGCGAATGGGTTCTGCGCCGCGCTTGCCGGGACGCCGCTTCATGGACGCCGCCGTACAGGGTCGGCGTCAACCTTTCCGCCGTTCAGTTGAGCCAAAGCGACTTCGCCCGGACCATCCATGAAATTCTGGTGGAAACGGGACTGCCCCCGCACCGCCTCGAGCTTGAACTCACCGAGACTGCGCTGATCAAGGACCAGCTCCGTTCCCTTCACGTCATTCGCCAGATCAAGGCCCTGGGCGTGCACGTGGCGCTCGACGATTTCGGCACAGGCTATTCCTCCCTGGAAACGCTCAGGACTTTTCCATTCGACAAGATCAAGCTCGACCGTACCTTCGTCGAGGGCCTCGGCCGGAGCCCGCAATCGCTGGCCATCGTCCGCGCGGTCATGGCGCTCGGCAAGAGCCTCGACATTCCGGTTCTGGCCGAGGGGATCGAGACGGTCGAACAGCTCGAATTGTTGAGGTCGGAATCCTGTGACGAAGTTCAGGGCTTCCTGCTCGGCAGGCCGATCCCGCTTTTCGATCTGGCCGCGCAGGGGGGGCCGAAACCGCTGGAGGCGAGCGGTGCGCCCGCGGCCTCCCGGTGCCGCCGCCGGATCGCCGAGGCGCCACTCATCCGCGCCGCGAGGGCATGACGCGGCCTTCTAGCCGCCCTTCTTCGCCACTCCCACCAGGGCCGGCCGCAGCAGCCGGTCCTTGATCATGTAGCCGGCCTGCATTTCCTGAATGATGGTGCCGGGCTCGGCCTCGTCGCTGGGTATCTCGACCATCGCCTGGTGGCGGTTGGGATCGAGCGGCTGGCCCACGGCCTCGACCCGGACGATGCCGTTGCGCTGGAAGACGGTGTCCAGCTCGCGGCCGGTCGCCTCGATGCCGGCGATGAGGCCTTTCAACTTGTCGTCCTGGCGCAGCTCATCGGGGACAGCGGCCAGCGCCCGGTCCAGATTGTCCTTCACGCTTAGCATGTCGCGCGCGAAACCGGTGGTCGCATAGGCCGAGACATTCTGCTTCTCGGCTTCCAGCCGGCGGCGAACGTTCTGCGTCTCCGCCTGAGCGTAGAGGACGTGCTGGCGGACCTCCTCCAGCTCCTTCTCCAGCTCCGCCAGCCGGTCGAGCTCCCTCGCCTCGGGCTGGGTCTCGCCGGTGTCTTCGCGCATAATCTGGTCGTCGTTCATGCCATCAATCTCGATAGTGCCTGTGCCGTGAAATCCACCATGGGCACGACGCGCGCATAGTTCAACCGCGTCGGCCCGATGACGCCCACCACGCCGACCACCTTGCCGTCGCCGCCGCGATAGGGCGCGGCGATGACCGAGGAGCCGGAAAGGGCGAACAATTTATTCTCCGAGCCGATGAAGATCTTCATGCCCTTGCCGGCGGTGGCGCTGTCGAGCAGGCGGGCAATCTCCTCCTTGCCTTCCAGCTCGTCGAGCAGCTGGCGGACCCGCTCCAGATCGGCGGCGGCGTCCCGGTCGAGCAGATTGGCCTGGCCGCGCACGATCAGCACCGGGCGCTGGGCGCCGTCGCGCGACCAGACCGCCAGGCCGCGCGCGACCAGTTCCTGCGAGACCTGGTCGAGCGCGGCCTCGCCGTCCCTGATCTCGGTGGCGAGGCGCGCGAGCGCGTCGGGGAGAGTGAGGCCGGAAAGGCGGGCGCTGACATAATTACCCGCCTCGCCGAGGGCGGCGGGAGAGATTCCGGGCGGGAGATCGACCACGCGATTCTCGACGCTGCCGTCGCTCCCGACCATCACGGCCAGCGCCTGATCGGGCGACAGCGGGACGAAGCCGAATTGCCGCAGCACCGGCTCGCGCTTGGGAACCAGCACGATGCCGGCGCAGGCGGAGAGGCCGGACAGCACGGCGGTCGCGGCCGAGATCGCCTCCTCGATCGGTCCGCCGCGCTCCAGCCGTGCCTCGATCGCCGCCCTTTCCTCGGCGGTCGGCGCCGCCGCCTGCATCATACCGTCGACGAACAGGCGAAGGCCGCCCTCGGTGGGGACGCGGCCGGCCGACGTATGGGGATGGCTGAGAAGGCCCAGTTCCTCCAGATCCTGCATGACGTTGCGGATCGAGGCGGGCGACAAACTGATGCCGGGCAGCTTCGAGATCGTGCGGGAGCCGACCGGCAGCCCGGAATCGAGATAGCCCTCGACCACCATCCGGAACACGTCACGGGCGCGGTCGGTCATTTCGGAGATGGGAGCGGCGGACATGAGGAGAATGTAGTCATCCGTCATTCCAGCGAAAGCTGGAATCTCACTTCTCTTTCGCTGGCTGGGCCGAAGAAGGGAGATTCCAGCTTTCGCTGGAATGACGAAGGAGGGCTCGCTAAGGCCCCGCGCGAACCACCGAAAGGATAGACATGCGCCCATCCGGACGCGCGCCCGATCAGATGCGGGCGATCACCATGGAAGCCGGCTTCGCCCGCCACGCCGAGGGAAGCTGCCTCGTCGGCTTCGGCGACACCCGCGTGCTGTGCACCGCCTCGGTCGAAACCAGCCTTCCGCCCTGGCTTCGCGGCAAGGGCAAGGGCTGGGTCACCGCCGAATATGGCATGTTGCCGCGCGCGACTCACACAAGGGGGCGGCGCGAGGCGGCGAGCGGCAAGCAGTCCGGCCGGACGCAGGAAATTCAGCGCCTTATCGGGCGCTCCTTGCGCGCCGTGGTCGATCTCCAGGCCCTGGGCGAGCGCCAGATCACATTGGACTGCGACGTCATCCAGGCCGATGGCGGCACCCGCACCGCCGCCATTTCGGGCGCCTGGGTGGCGCTGCGCATCGCCATCGACAAGCTGATCGAAGCCGGGCAGCTCGCAACCGATCCGATCCAGCGCAAGGTCGCGGCGGTCAGCTGCGGCATCCATAATGGAACGGCGGTGCTCGATCTCGATTATATCGAGGACAGCTCCGCAGGCTGCGACGGCAATTTCGTGCTGACCAGCGACGGCAATATCGTGGAGGCGCAGGTGACGGCCGAGGGCGAATGCTACGATGAAGAGGGCCTGCTCCGCCTCCTCCGCCTCGCCCGCATCGGCTGCACCGATATCTTCGCCGCGCAGGACAGGGCGACCGGCCGATGAGGCGCCTGCAACCCGGCAAGCTGGTCATCGCCAGCCACAATCCGGGCAAGGTCCGCGAGATCGCCGACCTGCTCGGGCCTTATGGCATCGAGCCGGTCTCGGCCGCCGACCTCGATCTCCCCGAGCCGGACGAGACCGGCAACAGCTTCGTCGACAATGCCGAATTGAAGGCGCGGCTGGCGGCGGACCTGTCCGGCCTCCCTGCCCTCGCCGACGATAGCGGCCTCAGCGTCGACGCGCTCGACGGGCGCCCCGGCATCTATTCCGCGCGCTGGGCGGGCGAGAGCAAGGATTTCCACCTCGCGATGGAGCGGGTAGAGGAGGAAGTTCTCGCCAAGGGGCCGGAGGCGGGCCGCAACGCCCATTTCGTCTGCGCGCTCTCGGTCTGCTGGCCCGATGACGGCCAGTGCGAGAGCTTCGAAGGCCGGGTCGACGGCCTGCTCGTCTGGCCGCCGCGCGGCGAGAACGGTTTCGGCTACGACCCGATGTTCCAGCCGATCGGCCGCGAGATGACCTTCGGCCAGATGGACCCCGCCGACAAATATGCGATGAGCCACCGCGCCGACGCCTTCCGCAAATTGGTGGCGGCTTTGCTGTGAGCGAAATCCGACACGTCATTCCAGCGCAAGCTGGAATCTTCTTTCCTTGTTGAGCGTCCGGGAAAAGGACAGGGAGATCCCAGCTTTCGCTGGGATGACGGTTGGGGCGGAGCCGCTTGCCCTCTACGTCCACTGGCCGTTCTGCGTCTCCAAATGCCCTTATTGCGACTTCAACAGCCACGTCCGCGCCTCGGTGGACCAGGCGCAATGGCGGGACGCCCTCATCGCCGATCTCGCCCATGAGGCGCGGGTCGAGCCCGGGCGCAGGCTCGGCTCGATCTTCTTCGGCGGCGGCACGCCCTCGTTGATGCCGCCCGAGACCGTGGCGGCGCTGATCGAGGCGGCGGAGCGGCATTGGGGCTTCGCTCCCGGTATCGAGATCACGCTCGAGGCCAATCCCTCGTCTGTCGAAGCCGCGCGCTTCGCCGACCTCGCCGCCGCCGGCGTCAACCGAGTCTCGCTCGGCCTCCAATCGCTGGCCGAGGAGGCCTTGCATTTCCTCGGCCGCGCGCACGATGTCGCTGAGGGGCTCGCCGCGCTGGAGACGGCGCAGCGCGCGTTCGGCCGGGTCAGCTGCGACCTCATCTACGCACTGCCCAACCAGTGCGAGGCGGAATGGGAAAGGCAGCTCGCCCGCGCACTCTCCTTCGGCACGGGCCATCTCTCGCTCTACCAGCTGACGATCGAGCCGGGCACGCGCTTCGCCGCGCTTGCCGCGAAAGGGGAACTGCATCCGGCCGATCCCGATTTCGCCGCCGGCCTGTACGAGCTTACGGCGGCGATGACGACGGCGGCCGGCCTTCCCGCCTATGAAATCTCCAACCATGCCCGCCCCGGCGAGGAGAGCCGCCACAATCTCGCTTACTGGCGCTACGAATATTATCTCGGCGTCGGGCCGGGCGCCCATGGCCGGCGCGGCGGCCACGCCACCCAGCGCCATCGCAAGCCGGAAAACTGGCTCTCCGCGCTCGCCCGCAACGGCCATGGCATCGTCGAGGAGACGCCGCTCGATCCCGCCGCCGCCACCGTCGAGGCGCTGCTCATGGGGCTGAGGCTGCACGAGGGCGTCGACCGGGCCCGCATCGCCGCGCTGGCGGGCCGCCCTTTCGATACGCTCGTCGACGCCCGGGCGGTGGACCGGCTGACACGGGAGGGCCTGCTGTCGCGCGACGGCCAGCGCCTTCGCGTCACGCAGGCGGGAATGCTCCTCCTCGACGCGATCCTCGCCGAGATTGTCCTCTAGTCGCCGAAGCTGCGCGGCGCGGGCGAGACGACGCTGTTGCCGCCGGCGCCGACCTGGAGCACTTCGAGCATCCGGTCGGCGACGCCGTCGCGGCCGAAGCGGAAGGCGCCGTCGACGCCCATGAAGCCTTCGTCGCTCCTCAGCGCCTCCTCCGGGAAACGCTGGCCGATGCGCCAGTCCTGCCCGATCCGCACCGCCAGCAGGACGGCATCGTAGCCGAGGCTCGCCAGACGATATGGATTGGCGCCGTAGCGGGCGCGATAGCGGGTGCGAAGCTGGTTGAACATCGTGTCGGGGACGCTGGCGAACCAGGCGCCGCGCAACGCGGCGGTGCCGCCCAGATCGTCCTCGCTCTTCCACAATTCGGTGCCGAGGATGCGTGCCTGCGGAGACGCGCCGGCGCGGATCAGCGGGGCGGCGGTGATCGCGATCCGGCCGCTGTCGGCGACGAGGATCACGTCATAGCCGGATTGGCCGCCGAGCCGGGTGACGGCGGAGCGGAGCGACTGGGTGCTGCGATCATAGGGCTGCATCGCCACCATCCGGCCGCCGGCGCGTTCGACCGAATCGATCAGCGCCTGGCTCGCGCGGCGGCCGTAATCGCCGTTGGGGATAAGGCCGGCGAAGCGCTCCAGCCCTTGCGAGCGGGCATGGCCGACGACCCGGTCGATCGACTGGGCGGGGTCGAAACCCATCAGATAGACGCCGTCGCCGGCAACAGCGACATCGTTCGAAAAGGCCACCACCGGCACGTCGGCGCGCCTGGCGAGCGGCGCGATGGCGCGGACATCCTCGGCGAGCAGGGGGCCCAGGAACAGGCGGTTGCCGTCGGCGAGCGCTTCGTTGGCGGCGGCGGCGGCGCCCTTGGCCGTGTCGTAAACCGTGATCCGGATCTTTTGGCCGCCCGTGTCGAGCAAGGCGAGGTTGGCGGCGTTGGCGATCGACTGCCCCACGCCGGCATTCTGACCGCTGAGCGGGACCAGCACCGCGACCCGGTTGCGATTCGTGTCCTCGGGGAGACCGGGCGTCGGCGTGGGCGTGGGGGTCGGCACCGGCTCCGGCGCGGGCCGGGGGCGTCCGCTCGGCACCATCTGGCAGCCGGCGATCAGCAGGCCCAGTCCCGCCGCCGCCGCGATCCGGAGGAACGAGCGCCGCGCTTGCGGGCGAGTGAGCTGCTCTGCCATGACGTTATCCCTGATGACCCTTTTACCCGGCCTCTATATCGTCGCGACCCCAATCGGCAATCTTTCCGACTTGAGTCCGCACGCCGCGGCAGTGCTGGCCGAGGCCGACCTGATCGCCGTCGAGGACAGCCGGGTGACCGCGAAGCTTCTCCGCCATATCGGCGTCAAGCGGCCGATGAAGCCCTATCACGACCATAGCGACGAGCGCACGCGACGCGATCTCGTGGCGCGGATGGCGAGCGAGGCCGTAGCGCTGGTCTCCGACGCGGGGACGCCCCTCATCTCCGATCCGGGCTACAAGCTCGTCCGCGACGCCCGCGCGGCCGGGGTCGCGATCCACACCGTCGCCGGCCCCTGCGCCGCCATCGCCGCCCTGACCCTGGCGGGCCTTCCGACCGACCGCTTCCTCTTCTTGGGCTTCCTGCCGGCCAAAACCGGCGCCCGCGCCGCCGCCATCGCCGAGATCGCGACGGTTCGGGCGACGCTGATTCTCTATGAAAGCGGCCCCCGCCTCGGCGCCGCGCTGGCGGCGCTGCGCGACGGCCTCCGCGACCGGGAAGCCGCGGTGGTGCGCGAGATCAGCAAAAGGTTCGAGGAGACCGTGACGGGCAGCCTGTCCGAACTCGCCGGGCGTTATGCCGATTCGGCGCCCAAGGGCGAGATCGTGATCGTCGTCGGCCCGCCGGGCGAACCGGAACCTGCGGGCGAGGAGGATGTCGAGGCCGCGCTGCGCGAGGCGATGACCCGACTCTCGGTTTCGCGCGCGGCGGCCGAGGTTGCGCACACGCTCGGCCTGCCGCGCCGCGAGGTCTACGAACGGGCGCTCGCGCTCAAATGAACCGCCGTCGCGCCGAACAAGGGGGACGGCGCGCGGAATCGGTCGCGGCTTTGTGGCTCCGGCTCAAGGGCTGGGCCATTCTCGCGCGCCGGGTACGGACGCCGGTCGGCGAGGTTGACTTGGTGGCGCGGCGCGGGCGGACGGTGGCCTTCGTCGAGGTGAAGGCGCGGGCGACAGAGGCGGACATAGAGATGTCGCTCGATGATTATCGTCTTCGCCGGGTCGCCGCCGCCGCCGAGGCGGTCGCCGCCCGCTTCGTCCGGCCGGGCGACGACATGCGGATCGACGCGATCTTCATCGTCCCGCGCCGCCTGCCCCGCCATCTCGCCAACGTCTGGCACGGGTGACAGAGCGGGTCCGGCTCTCTAGAGGCCGCCACAGATCGTCCGGAGAATTTGCCGATGTCGTTGCGTGTCGCCGTCCAGATGGACCCCATGGAAGGCCTCAACATCGCGGGCGATTCGACCTTCGCGATCATGCTGTCGGCGCAGCAGCGCGGCCACCGCCTCTTCCACTATCTGGCGCCCCACCTCAGCTATTCCGACGGCCGGGTGCGGGCCCATGCCCGCCGGGTCGAAGTCCGCCGCGAGCAGGGCAATCATTTCGAGCATGGCGAGTGGGAGACGCTCGACCTCGCCGACGACGTCGACGTGGTGCTGATGCGCCAGGACCCGCCTTTCGACCTCAGTTACATCACCGCCACCCACCTGCTCGAGCGCGTCCAGCCCGGCACTTTGGTGGTCAACGATCCCGCGTCGGTGCGCAATGCGCCCGAGAAATTGTTCGTGCTCGATTTCGCGCAATTCATGCCGCCGACCCTCATCACCCGCTCGCTGGAAGAGACCCGCGCATTCCAGGCACGGCATGGCGAGATCGTCGTCAAGCCGCTCTACGGCTATGCCGGCGGCGCGGTATTCCGGATCGGCCGTGAGGGCCAGAATCTCGGGGCGCTGACGGAATTGTTCAGCCATGTCTGGGTAGAGCCCTTCATGGTCCAGGCCTTCCTTCCCGACGTGACGCAAGGCGACAAGCGCATCGTCCTCATCGACGGCAAGGCGACGGGCGCGATCAACCGCATCCCCGGCAAGGGCGAGATCCGCTCGAACCTCGCCGCCGGTGGCACCGCGCAAGCGACCGAGCTGACGGCGCGCGAGCAGGAGATTTGCGAGACCATCGGCCCCGAACTGGCGAGGCGCGGGCTGCTCTTCGTCGGCATCGACGTGATCGGCGGTTATTTGACCGAGATCAACGTCACCTCGCCGACCGGAATCGTCGCCATCGACCGCTTCAACGGCACCGACACGCCCGGCATCATCTGGGACGCGATCGAGGCGAAGCTTCAGTGACCGACTGGGTCATCCGCCTGATCGAGCAAGCGGGCTATTTCGGCGTCTTCTTCCTGATGTTCCTGGAGACGGTGTTCCCGCCGATCCCGTCGGAGGTAATCATGCCGATCGCCGGCGTCGCGGCTGCGAACGGCGCGATGACCCTGTGGGGCGTCATCCTCGGCGGCACGCTGGGCGCGATGTGCGGCAACTTCTTCTGGTATGTCGTCGCCCGGATGATCGGCGTGGAGCGCTTTCGCCCTTTCATCGAGCGGCACGGCCGCTGGCTGACGCTCGACTGGTACGATGTCGAGAAAGCGGAACGGATGTTCGGCCGCTTCGGCCCGATCCTGGTCGGCGTCGGCCGGATGATGCCGACGATACGCTCGGTCATCTCGATCCCCGCCGGGCTGCTGCACATGCGGCTCGGCACCTTCCTCATCTGGTCGGCCATCGGCACCGCCGGGTGGAGCTCCGCGCTGGCCGTGGCCGGCTATCTGCTCGGCCGCCGCTTCGGCGAGATCGACCATATCCTCGGCCCGCTCTCCTCGGCGGTGATCGGCCTCATTGTCCTCACCTACATCTGGCGCCAGCTCACCTGGCGCAGGCGCCACGCGAAGCACGAACGCTAGGCCCGGGGATGGGCGTTGCGGTAGACGTCCATCAGGTGCGCGGTATCGACCGCGGTATAGATTTGCGTCGACGACAGGCTGGCATGGCCGAGCAGTTCCTGAAGGGAGCGGAGATCAGCGCCGCGCCCGAGCAGATGGGTCGCGAAGCTGTGGCGGAGCGCGTGCGGCGTCGTCCGGTCCGACAGGCCCAGCCGCGCCCGCGCCCGCCGCACCGCGCGGCGGACGATCTCGCCCCGAAGCGGCCCTCCCCGCGCCCCTCGGAACAAAGGCCGGTCCCCGGCTGAAGGATAAGGGCACAAAGCGAGATAACGCTCCATCGCGTCGCGCACCGGCGCCAGCAGCGGCACGATCCGCGTTTTGTTTCGCTTGCCGGTGACGGCGAGCGTCTCGCCCAGCGGCAGGGCCGTGCCGTCCAGGTCGAGCGCCTCCGCCACCCGAAGCCCCGACCCATAGAGCAGCAGCAGCAATGCCAGGTCGCGCGCCCCGATCCACTCCTCGGCCGCGTCCTCCGCCACGTCCTCGGCCAGCGACACCGCCTCGGCGGGCGAGATCGGCCGGGGCACGCTCCGCGCTCTCTTCGGCCCCTTGAGGCGCGGCGGCGCGGCCGTGTTCCCGCTCTCCGCCGCCGCGAAGGCGAGGAAGCCGCGCACCGCCGACAGCTCGCGCGCCGCCGAGCTGTTCCCGAGGCCCCCCGCCCGGCGGTGAGTCAGGAAGGCGCGGAGATCGGACGGCCGAAGGCTCGTCAGTGTCCCTCCATCCACGACCTCGCCTTTGTAGCCGGCGATAAAATCGATTAGCCGATGTGCGGTCGCGACATAGGCCCGGACGGTATGGTCGGAACGGCGGCGGTCGCGCGCGAGATGGTCCCGCCAGCGCGCGGCGATATCCCGTGCCGGATGATCCGTCAGCGAATCAGCCACCCGGTATCAGCCAGCGCCCCATGCAGCGGGTCAGCACGCGGCCGAGAAAGACGAGAAGCTCGGAGCCGTGGCGGGTCTCGAAGCCCTGCGCGCCGCGCTGGCCGAGCGCGAGCAGGCCCCTGGGGAGCGGCGCCTCGCTGTCGAGCCGCACCAGCGCCTCGGCGCGGATTAGGTCGCAGGCCGGGCCGAACAAAGGATGGCCCCGCTCGCAGCCGCGCAGCACGACACCGTCGAACTGGGCGATCGACCGCTCGATCACGCGCGGATCGACGAACTGAAGCCCGGAGGCGTCGGCACGCATCCCCTTGTCGCCGACGAACAAAGCGACCGCGACCGCGTCCAGCCCCAATATCTGCGGCCATTCCTGGGTGACGATGTGGATGAGATGGTCGAACCCCTCGGCCTCCACGGCGGCCAGCACGGCCTCGTGGATCGAGTGCACCGCCCCCGAATGGCCGCGCGCGAAGGCGATCAGATCCTGATTGGCCTCCTCCGCCGCCGCCACCCGCGCGCGAAGGTTGGCCACCGCGCGGTCCTCGAAGTTGATCACCATGCCCATGGCGCCGAGCTTAACCGCGATATGGTTAAGATGCGATGGCGAAATGAAGCCCCTTCGACCGTAGCGGTCGGCAAGCGATGTTCGCATGAGGGGCATTGCGAACGTCGACTCGCGCGTGCAGGCTGCGATCATTCTTGCGGGAGAAGCTGTGTGATGCTGGGTCTTCTACTTCTGCTCGTACAGGCGACGGAGAGAGCGCCTGCCGCTTCCCCCATGCTCATTGTCCCTGACGCCGAATTTGCGGTGAGCATAGGCCATTGCTCTGCAGCCGATCGCTCTTTCGATATGGACCGAGTTTGGTTTCTTGAGGATCGAGCCGCGCACATTGACTCGCCGACCGGCCTGTTGCGGATGAGCATCGACAGGGACAACCTCGTGATTGAGGAGATGCGAGGGAATTCCATGGGTACCAAACACATCTCGAATATCGGACACATGCTCGCGGAAGGCGGGATAAAGCCCGACCTCCGGCTGAAGCTCGGAGTCCTGGATCGCGACCTGGTGGTCTACTGGCGAGAGACATACGAGAACCGCGTCTATCGACAGGGCCTGTTGAGCGTTGAGGGAAAGGAGCCCGTTCCGCTCTGCGAAGGAAAGGGTGGTTTGAATTATTCCCACTGAGCCGGCGGAAGTTCGCGGTAGACACAAACGAGGCTAGGCCGTGAACCCATAACAGGATTCCCAAGGCGGCTCGGTTCTGATTCAAGGCTGAATGAGCCGATACGATTTGACCGATTTCGAGTGGCGGGCGATCGAGCCGCTGTTGCCCAACAAGCCGAGGTGTGCCGCGGGTCGATGACCGGCGGGTTCTATGCCGACTACGTATAATTCCGTAATTCCGGGGACACTATACTTCCCGTAATTCCGGGGACACTATACTTAATTCCGTGCGACTTTGTCTGGCTGCACCGCGCCCGGCCGGAAAATAATTAAGTATAGTGCCCCCGGAATTGCTCCCGGAGTTGCTGCCGGAATTGTCCGGAATTGTCCTCCCCGGAATTGTCCGCGCCCGGTGGGATCGGGCGGGGGCCGGCGCCCGCCCTCGTGACGGGTCGCTCACCCGATCGTCTGGCCCGTCTTCTCCCAATCCGCCAGGAACGCCTTCAGGCCGTTGTCGGTCAGCGGGTGCTTGAAGAGCTGGCGGATGACGGAGGGCGGGGCGGTCATCACGTCGGCGCCGATCTTCGCCGCTTCGTGGACGTGGATCGGGTTGCGCACGCTCGCCACCAATATCTCGGTCGCGAAATCGTAATTGTCGTAGATGAGGCGGATGTCGGCGATCAGCTCCATGCCCGGATAGCCGACATCGTCGTGGCGGCCGACGAAGGGGGAGACGAAGGTCGCGCCCGCCTTGGCCGCGAGCAGGGCCTGGTTGGCCGAGAAGCAGAGCGTGACGTTCACCATCGTGCCGTCGCCGGTCAGTTTCTTGCAGGTCTTGAGCCCGTCGACGGTGAGCGGCACCTTGACCGCGATATTGTCCGCGATCTTTCGCAGTATCTCGGCCTCGCGCATCATCGATTCATGGTCGGTCGCGACCACCTCGGCAGAGACCGGGCCGTCGACCACCCCGCAAATCTCCTTCACCACCTCCAAGAACGGGCGGCCGGATTTGTGGATGAGCGAGGGGTTGGTGGTGACGCCGTCGAGCAGGCCTTCCGAGGCGAGCTCGCGTATGTCGGCGATGTCGGCGGTGTCGACGAAGAATTTCATGGGGGACTTTCCTGGCAAGGGGTTTCGCGGGGGCTGATAGCCTCTTCTCCCCCCGGGCGAAAGCCGGTCAGGCCGATCCGAGCAGCCCGAACGCGGCCTCCAGCAGCGGATCGCCGGTCGCGGCCGGGTCGTCGCGGATCGCCGCCTCCTCGCGGGCGATGGCGCGGTAGATGCCCTCGCTCGCCTTCAAGGTCACGTCATGCTGGAGCTCGGCGAAATCGATCCCGGTCGCGGCCCGCAGCGCCTCCTGCAGGATCGCGCTGTCGAACAGCCGCAGCCCGCTGCCTACGCCGGGAAGCATCGCATCGAAGATCGCGCGGCCCATGCTGCGCTGGAGATAATCGGTGGCGGCGCTCGATCCGCCCCGGACGATCGCGACCGCATCGGTGAAGCGCAGGCTGCGGATCGACTGAAGGACGATCGGCGCCGCCGCGTCGGCCGCGGTCTCGGCGGCCCGGTTGACCTGCTGGAGGAGGCGCCGCTGCACGGCCTCGGTCCGTAGGAGAGCGGCGAGCAAAGAGGTCGGCCCGTTGCCGCCGAGCTCGGGTGGCAGCGTCACCCGCGCCACTTCGGTCTCAAAGAAGCCGTTCTCGACGAGCAAGCGGGCGAAGGCGCGCTGCGACGACAAGCTGAGCAGACGCCGGATCGCCGCCGCATGATCGAGCCCCAGCGGCCCGCCGACACAGGCCGCCAACCCGAGCAAAGGCATTGCGAGGCCGACGCCGATGAGGCTGCGGCGGGTAAGCGACTGGTCCATCCGAAGGCTCCCTTGCTGCCCGGCCGTAACGGGCGCTCCCTCCACTAGGTTGCGGCGGCGGCCTGCGCCACCCCGAAGCTTCGGCAGGGAAACATCAACCCCCGGCCGCTTCGAAATGGGTCACCCGCGGCTCGAGCTCGAGCAGGTAATCCGGATCGAAATCGTAATATTTGGCAACCTCGACATCCTCCCCGGCGAAGCGCCGGATCGACTCCCAGTCCCGCCAGAGGGTGAACATCTCGACATGGACGACGTCGCCGTCCTGGCGGTGGAGGCACCAGGCGCCGACATTGCCCTCGGTCGAGCGATAGTCGGCCAGGCCCACCTCGCGCATCAGCTTGAGATAATCCTCCGTTTTGGCCGCCGGAATCCGGCCATGCCACCTGCGCGCGATCATTCGGCGTCTCCTTGCAACGTCACTTTTGGGAATAAGCGCGAATGGCGATATGGGCGAGGCCCCATGAACCGCGTCCGCGTCATCCTCCTCAACGCCGCCCTCGGCCCGCTCGATTATCGCGCGCCCCAGGGAAGCGCGATCGCGCCCGGCACGATCGTGCTGGCGCCGCTGGGGCCGAGGCAGATGACGGGCGTGGTCTGGGAGCCCGAGCGGCTGGACGCCGGCGAGGTGGACGAGAAGCGCCTCCGCCCCCTGCTCCACGTCTACGACATTCCGCCGATCGCGGAGCCGCTGCGGCGGCTGATCGAATGGACGGCGGATTATTATCTCGCGCCGATCGCGTCGGTGCTGCGGATGACGATCTCCTCGGCGAGCGCATTGGACGGCACGCGGACCGTGACCGAATATCGCGCCACCGGCATGGTGCCCGAACGCATGACTCCGCAGCGCGGACAGGCGCTGGAGCGGATCGGCGAGCGCCAGGGTCTGGTGCGCGAATTGGCGCTGGCGGCGGACGTTTCGGACGGGGTGATCCGTGGGCTGGTCAAGACCGGCGCGATCGAGGCGGTGGAAGTGTCGGTCGACGACCCCTTCCCCCTCCCCGATCCGGACCACGACCCGCCGGCGCTGGAAGAAGCGCAGCAGGCGGCGGCGGCGACCTTCGTCGCGGCGGTGCGCGCTCGAGAATTCGCGCCCTTCCTGCTCGACGGGGTGACCGGATCGGGCAAGACCGAAGTCTATTTCGAGGCGGTGGCCGAAGCGATCCGGGAGGGACGGCAGACATTGGTGCTCCTGCCCGAGATCGCGCTGACCGAGCCCTTCCTGAAGCGCTTCGCCGCCCGCTTCGGCTGCGAGCCCGTCGCCTGGCACTCAGGCCTCCGCCAATCGCAGCGCCGCCGTGCCTGGCGGGCCATCGCGACCGGTGACGCCCGGGTGGTGGTCGGCGCGCGCTCGGCCCTGTTCCTCCCCTATCGCATGCTCGGCCTGATCGTCGTCGACGAAGCGCACGAGACCAGCTTCAAGCAGGAGGACGGCGTCCAATATCACGCCCGCGATGTAGCCGTGATGCGCGCGAAGCTGGAGCAGGTGCCGGTCATCCTCGCCTCCGCGACCCCGGCGATCGAGACAAGGCAGATGGCGGAGATCGGCGTCTATTCCGAGGTCAGGCTGCCCGACCGCTACGGCGTCGCGGAAATGCCGGACATCGCGGCCATCGACCTCATCCAGGATCCGCCGCCCCGCGGCCGCTGGCTGGCGCCCACATTGGTCCGCGAGATCGAAGCCAATCTGGAAGCGGGCGAGCAGACTTTGCTCTTCCTCAACCGGCGCGGCTACGCCCCGCTCACCCTCTGCCGCCATTGCGGGCATCGTTTCCAATGCCCCAATTGCACCGCCTGGATGGTCGAGCACCGCCTCGTCCACCGCCTGGCCTGCCACCATTGCGGCCACATGATGCCGCCGCCCCGCGCCTGCCCCGAATGCAAGGAGGAGGACAGCCTCGTCCCGGTCGGCCCCGGCGTCGAGCGGATCGCCGACGAGGTGGAGGCCCTGTTCCCCGACGCCCGCACTGCGATCGTAACCTCGGACACGATCTGGTCCCCGGCCAAGGCGGCGGAGTTCGTCGGCCGGATGGAGGCGGGCGAGATCGACATCGTCGTCGGCACGCAGTTGGTGACAAAGGGCTATCACTTCCCCAACCTCACCCTGGTCGGCGTGGTCGACGCCGATCTCGGCCTCTCCGGCGGCGACCTCCGCGCGGCTGAGCGCAGCTTCCAGCAGATCATGCAGGTCTCCGGCCGCGCCGGCCGGGGCGAGAAGCCGGGCCGAGTCCTCGTCCAGACCCACGAGCCCGCCGCGCCCGTGATCAACGCCCTCGTCAGCGGCGACGCGGAGGGCTTCTACGCCGCCGAGACCGAAGCGAGGCGCGACGCCGCCATGCCCCCCTTCGGCCGCCTCGCCGGCATCATCATCTCATCGGAGGACCTCGCCGAAGCCACCGAGACCGCCCGCCTCATCGGCCGCGCCGCGCCGCGCGTCGAGAATATGGCCGTCTTCGGCCCCGCCCCCGCCCCGCTCGCCATGCTCCGCGGCCGCCACCGCCAACGCCTCCTCGTCCACGCCGCGCGTTCGCTCGACGTCCAGGACGTGATCCGCGACTGGCTCGGCAAGCTGGAATGGCCGCGCGGCGTGCGGGTGGCGGTGGATGTCGATCCGTACAGCTTTCTGTAGGGCGTGGTAGACTAGGCGAATCCGCGAATCCAACGACTTGCGGACGTTGGCGAGAAGTCAGATGGTGCGGGCTGAAGGGCATACGAATGAGCGACGAAAAACCTTATTTTCGGTTCAATCCAGGGGCCTATCAGAACGGGCGCTCGTTTGAGCAAACAAGCGAGGTTTGCGATGTCTGCGCACGTCCCTGTGCGTGGAGATACACGGGTAACATTTACGCTGAGCAGAGTCCCATAGTCTGTGCCCGCTGCATTGCGAGTGGTAGCCTTGGTGGCTTCCTAAATGACGCGGAATTCACCTTCCATGATATTGAGCTCAATGGTGCGGACCCTGCCCTTGAGGATGAGCTTTTTCGACGGACCCCCGGCGTCGCTTGCTTCAATCCTTTCGAGTGGCCGGTGCTGGACGCCAAGCCCCTGGCCTTCGCAGGTTATGGGGAGGATCGGGCCTTACTCTCTCTCGCAGGGGTGCGATCAGCCATTGACTCTGCATTCGCGGTCGCGGGCGGTGCGTTTGACGGTCCGACACCGTACGCGCTCATTTTCAAAGAGATCGAGGGCGAACGGTATCGCGCGGTGATCGACTTGGATTGAACGTCAACCTCTGACGGGATCTCCTCGTTTTGCCCTTTGCCAACATTCGCGACCGCCGCGGCCTTGCTCAGACGCGATCGATCTGCGCTGCGAAGCAGCCTCGCTTCGCATTGTGGACGTGGAGATAGGTGGTGCCCGGGTCGTCGAACAGGCGGGCGATCAGGGGCTCCAGCTCCGAGCCCGCCGCGCCCGTGATCAACGCCCTCGTCAGCGGCGACGCCGAGGGCTTCTACGCCGCCGAGACCGAAGCGAGGCGCGACGCCGCCATGCCCCCCTTCGGCCGCCTCGCCGGCATCATCATCTCATCGGAGGACCTCGCAGAAGCCACCGAGACCGCCCGCCTCATCGGCCGCGCCGCGCCGCGCGTCGAGAATATGGCCGTCTTCGGCCCCGCCCCCGCCCCGCTCGCCATGCTCCGCGGCCGCCACCGCCAACGCCTCCTCGTCCACGCCGCGCGTTCGCTCGACGTCCAAGACGTCATCCGCGACTGGCTCGGCAAGCTCGACTGGCCGCGCGGCGTGCGGGTGGCGGTGGAGGTGGACCCTTACAGCTTTCTGTAGGAGGGGTCTGACGGAAGTCCGGATGTCCCACCTCCGAAACGAGCCATTGCGGAGAATCACTCCCGCATTAGAATGGCTGCATGTTCGAAAACTTCGTTCACCCCCCGGAAGCTGCTGCAGACAGGTCGATCGGTATCCGAATTATGGCGGCGGCTCTGGTCGTAGGCATGCTTGCTTTCATTCCCTATGCATTCTTCGCAGCCGCGCTGAGTCTCCTCTTCTTCGACTCCCCTGGCAGCACGTCTGATCCGGCCACGATAGCCGCTGTGACAGCAATATTCCTTGTCACCGGACTGCTGATTCCGGCCCTTATTGCTTATCTATGGGCGCTGTTTCGACCAAAACGATCACTTCTTTGGTGGGGAGTTGGTCTCGCTGCACCAGCAGCTTTGATGCACCTGTGGCTCTGGGGATCGCTTACCGTCTCCTGATTGGCTGCTTTCCACGCAAAACAGACATGTCCGCAGAGCTGCGCACGGATTCAGGCGCGCTCGACCCGTGCGGCGAAGCAGCCTCGCCTAGCATTGTGAATGTGGAGATAGGCCGTGCCGCAGTCGTCGAACAGGCGGGCGATCAGGGGCTCCAGCTCGGCGCCGTTGACGCAATCGGCGTCCACCATCATGCCGGTCTCGTCATAGGCGCGGACGGAGAGCAGCCGGGACGAGAGCAAAGGCGGCACTTCATTCTCGAACACGGCCTCCTCGCGCGCCGACTCGCGCACGAAAATGGCGTGTCCCGAACGGTAGGGTGTCGCCGCCGCCTGATGCTCGTAATTCAGGAGGATGAGCGTCTCGCCCGGTTCCGCATCCTCCAATGTGACGCGGCAGGGATAGCCGGGCTTGTCCAAAGCGATGACCCGCATCGCCCTCTGTTCCTTCAACGCCGCGTCGTCGAGCCCGAACAGCGGCTCGAAATCGGCGAGCGGCAATCCGCTGATGCGATAGCCGGTCATCGACGCCCCTCCTTCGCCAGCAGCTTCGCCTTGCGCTCCAGCCCATAAGCGTAGCCGCCGAGGGCGCCGCCGGTGCGGATGACGCGGTGGCAGGGGATGAGGACGGCGACATTGTTGGCGCCGTTGGCCGATCCCGCCGCGCGTACCGCCCCCGGCTTGCCGACCGCGGCGGCGATCTGGGCGTAGGTCCGCGTCTCGCCCGGCGGAATGCGCTGGAGTTCGCGCCACACCGCCTGCTGGAACGCCGTGCCGCGCACGTCGATCGGCAGGTCGTGCGGCCTCTCCGGCGCGTTCACGGCGGCCACGGTCTGCCGGACCAAGTCGGCCATGGCGGCGCCGCCCGGCTCGATCGCCGCCCTGGGGAAGCGGCGGTGCAGCTCCGCCTCGTCCTCGTCGAAGGACAGGCGGCAAATGCCCTTGTCCGTCGCCGCCACCAGCATCGTGCCGAGGTCGGTCTCGGCCGTGGCCCAGCGAATCGTCTCGCCGCGCCCGCCGTCGCGCCACGCGGACGGCGTCATGCCGAGCCGCGTCTTGGCGTCGGCGTAGAAGCGTCCAGGTCCGGAATAGCCGGCATCATAGATGGCGTCGGTGACGCGGCCGTTGGTTTCGAGGCTCTGTGTCATGCTCTGTGCCCTTCTTCCGCGCGCATATTCGGCCGGGGTGACGCCGGTCGCGCGCTTGAACAATCGATGGAAATGATGCGGGGAATAGCCGGCGGCGGCCGCAAGCGCGTCGAGCGCAGGCGGCGATTCCGCTCGCTCCAGAAGCGCATAAGCCTTCGCCAGCGCGGCGGCCTCGCGGGTCACCTCGTCCGGCTTGCAGCGCAGGCACGCCCGGAGGCCGCTCTCCGCGGCTTCCGCGCCGCTGGCGAAGAAGCGCACATTCTCGCGGTTGGGGTGCCGCGCGGCGCAACTGGGGCGGCAGTAGATGCCGGTGGTCAGGACGCCGGTGACGAAGCGTCCGTCGGCCGTCCGGTCACGCGCCATGACCGCGCTCCAGGCGGCCTCTTCGTCGATGAGTTTCTGCGGTTTCATAAGGTCCATATACGCCCCCGCTTTAACCCCCGCACCCCGAAGCTTGCTTTCAAAGCGACGCCCCGCACACAACGTCATCCGTCTCCGTCACCCTGTCTCCCGTCACCCTGTGTCCCGTCACCCTGAACTTGTTTCAGGGTCCAGGCCACCAACGCCGCGGCGGATCGTAGCTGGATGCGGAAACAAGTTCAGCATGACGATTTATTCCCGACGATTACCCGACTTGCCTCGCGCCACCCGCCTCCCTGCCAACGCCCGTCTTGCATCGCCGCAAAGCCCCTGCTACGGCCCGCGCGACCCATTCGGGGGGCTCTTTGAAGCCCCCTTTTCGCATGGGACGAAATCCGATCTGGGAGTTGAGGCGCGCGTGGATAATTCCGGCGGCATACAGGCAAGTTTGGCGGGTCGTTACGCGACCGCTCTGTTCGAGCTGGCTCGCGACGAGAAGCAGCTGGAGGCGGTCGGCGCGAGCCTGGCCTCGCTGCGCCGCGCGCTCGCCGATTCGGGCGATTTCCGCGCGCTGACCACCAGCCCGGTCATCTCGCGTGGCGAAGCGGCCACGACCGTCGCCGCTGTCGCCAAATCGATGAAGCTCGATCCCCTGACCGCCAAGTTCCTCGGCGTCCTCGCGAACAACAACCGCCTGGCCGAACTTGGCAAGATGATCGCCGCCTTCGACCTCCTGGCCGCCGCCCATCGCGGCGAGACCACCGCCAGCGTGATCTCGGCGCACCCGCTCGACGACGATCAGGTCGCCGCGATCAAATCCAACTTGAAGACCCGTCTCGGCCGCGACGTCGCCGTCGATCTTTCCGTCGATCCCGCCATATTGGGCGGGCTCGTCGTCAAGGTCGGCAGCCAGATGATCGACGGCTCCATCCGCACCAAATTGAACACTCTCGCGCACGCAATGAAAGGATGACGGCGATATCGCCGTCTGGGAAAGGCTGAACATGGATATCCGCGCCGCTGAAATCTCCAAGGTCATCAAGGACCAGATCGCCAATTTCGGCACCGAAGCCCAGGTCAGCGAAGTCGGCACCGTGCTGAGCGTCGGCGACGGCATCGCCCGCATCCACGGCCTCGACAACGTCCAGGCCGGCGAGATGATCGAATTCGCCAACGGCATCAAGGGCATGGCCTTGAACCTCGAGGCCGACAATGTCGGCGCCGTGATCTTCGGCACCGATTCGAAGATCAAGGAAGGCGACACCGTCAAGCGCACCGGCACGATCGTCGACGTGCCCGTCGGCAAGGGTCTGCTCGGCCGCGTCGTCGATGGTCTCGGCAACCCGATCGATGGCAAGGGCCCGATCGAATATACCGAGCGCAAGCGCGTCGAGACCAAGGCGCCGGGCATCATCCCGCGCAAGTCGGTGCACGAGCCGGTCCAGACCGGCCTCAAGGCCCTCGACGCCCTCGTCCCCGTCGGCCGCGGCCAGCGCGAGCTCATCATCGGCGACCGCCAGACCGGCAAGACCGCGGTCGCGCTCGACACCTTCATCAACCAGAAGAAGGCGAACGCGGGCGACGACGAGAGCCAGAAGCTCTATTGCATCTACGTCGCCATCGGCCAGAAGCGCTCCACGGTCGCCCAGATCGTCCGCGCGCTCGAAGAGAATGGCGCGATGGAATATTCGATCGTCGTCGCCGCGACCGCGTCCGAGCCCGCCCCGCTTCAGTATATCGCGCCCTATACCGGCGTGACGATGGGCGAATATTTCCGCGACAACGGCATGCACGCCGTCATCGTCTATGACGATCTCTCCAAGCAGGCCGTCGCCTACCGTCAGATGTCACTGCTGCTGCGCCGCCCGCCGGGCCGCGAGGCCTATCCCGGCGACGTCTTCTATCTCCACTCGCGCCTGCTCGAGCGCGCAGCCAAGATGAACGACGCCAACGGCAACGGTTCGTTGACGGCGCTGCCGATCATCGAGACCCAGGCCGGCGACGTGTCGGCCTATATCCCGACCAACGTCATCTCGATCACCGACGGCCAGATCTTCCTGGAGACGGAATTATTCTACCAGGGCGTCCGTCCGGCGATCAACGTCGGCCTCTCGGTCAGCCGCGTCGGCTCGGCCGCGCAGACCAAGGCGATGAAGAAGGTCAGTGGCTCGATCAAGCTGGAGCTCGCCCAATATCGCGAAATGGCCGCCTTCGCCCAGTTCGGCTCGGACCTCGACGCCTCGACCCAGCGCCTGCTAGCCCGCGGCGCGCGGCTGACGGAGTTGCTGAAGCAGCCCCAGTTCCAGCCGATGCCGATGGAAGAGCAGGTCGTCTCGATCTTCTCTGGGGTCAACGGCTTCATCGACAATGTGCCGACCGGCGACGTGGTGCGGTTCGAGAGCGCGTTGCTCAGCCACATGCGCCACGACCATGCCGACGTGCTCGCCACCATCCGCGACACCAAGACGCTCGACGACGCGACTTCGGACAAGCTGAAGGCGATCCTCGGCGATTTCGTGAAGACGTTCGCGTAACGATTGTGCCCCGGCGAAGGCCGGGGCCCAGACTGGATACCGGCCTCGGCCGGTAAACGAGAGAGACTAAATGGCCAGCCTCAAGGCACTCAAAGGGCGGATCGCCTCGGTCAAGTCGACCCAGAAGATCACCAAGGCGATGAAGATGGTCGCCGCGGCCAAGCTGCGCCGTGCGCAGCAGGCGGCGGAGGCCGGCCGTCCCTATGCGTCCCGCCTCGAAGCGGTGATGGCGAGCCTCGCCGCCAAGGTCACCGTCGGCCCGGAAAGCCCGAAATTGCTCGCCGGCACCGGCAAGGACCAGGTCCACCTGCTGGTGGTCGCGACGTCCGACCGCGGCCTCGCCGGCGCGTTCAACTCGAACATCGTCCGCGCCGCCCGCAAGAAGGCCGACGCGCTGATCCGCGACGGCAAGAATGTCCATTTCTACCTGGTCGGCCGCAAGGGCCGGGCGATCATTGGCCGCCTGTTCCCCAAGCAGATCGTCGGCCAGCACGACACCGGCGCGATCAAATATGTCTCCTTCGCCGACGCCCAGGCGATCGCCGGCGACATCGTCGAGCGGTTCGGAAATGGCGGGTTCGACGTCGCCCACCTCTTCTACGCCCGCTTCCAGTCGGCCCTGGTCCAGGAGCCGACCGAGCAGCAGATCATCCCCGTGCCGATGCCGGAGGAAGCGTCAACTTCCTCAACTTCGGGCGTCGCCGCCGCCGTCGAATATGAGCCGGACGAGGAGGAAATCCTCGCCGAACTCCTACCCCGCAACGTCGCCGTCCAGATCTTCCGCGCTTTGCTCGAGAACGCCGCCTCCGAGCAGGGCAGCCGCATGACGGCGATGGACAACGCGACCCGCAACGCCGGCGACATGATCAACCGCCTCTCGATCCAGTATAACCGCACCCGGCAGGCCGCGATTACCACCGAACTCGTCGAAATCATCTCCGGCGCTGAAGCGCTCTAAGAATAGAAGGCAAGGAAGCAGAACATGGCAACCGCCCCCACCTCCACCGGCCGCGTCAGCCAGGTTATCGGCGCCGTCGTCGACGTCAGCTTCGACGGCGACCTGCCGGAGATCCTGTCGGCGCTCGAAACCGACAATAACGGAAACCGCCTCGTGCTCGAGGTCGCCCAGCATCTCGGCGAGAACACGGTCCGCACGATCGCGATGGATTCGACCGACGGCCTCACTCGCGGCCAGAAGGTCAGCGACACCGGCTCGCAGATCCGGATGCCGGTCGGCCCGATGACATTGGGCCGGATCATGAACGTGATCGGCGAGCCGATCGACGAGCGCGGCCCGATCGGTCACAGCGATACCGCCCCGATCCACGCCGACGCGCCGCTCTTCACCGACCAGTCGACCGAGACCGCGATCCTTGTCACCGGCATCAAGGTCATCGACCTGCTCGCGCCTTACGCCAAGGGCGGCAAGATCGGCCTGTTCGGCGGCGCCGGCGTCGGCAAGACCGTGCTCATCCAGGAGCTGATCAACAACATCGCCAAGGGCCATGGCGGCACCTCGGTGTTCGCCGGCGTCGGCGAGCGCACCCGTGAGGGCAACGATCTCTATCACGAATTCCTCGACGCCGGCGTTATCGCCAAGGACAAGGACGGCAATCCGACCCCCGAGGGCTCCAAGGTCGCGCTCGTGTTCGGCCAGATGAACGAGCCGCCGGGCGCCCGCGCCCGCGTCGCCCTCTCCGGCCTCACCATCGCCGAATATTTCCGCGACCAGGAGGGCCAGGACGTGCTCTTCTTCGTCGACAACATCTTCCGCTTCACCCAGGCGGGCTCGGAAGTGTCGGCGCTCTTGGGCCGTATTCCCTCGGCGGTGGGCTACCAGCCGACCCTGTCGACCGACATGGGCGCCCTCCAGGAGCGCATCACCTCGACCAACAAGGGCTCGATCACGTCGGTCCAGGCCATCTACGTCCCCGCGGACGACCTCACCGACCCGGCGCCGGCCACGTCCTTCGCCCACTTGGACGCGACGACCGTGCTCAACCGCGCCATCTCCGAGCTCGGCATCTACCCGGCGGTCGACCCGCTCGACTCCACCAGCCGCGTCTTGACGGCGCGGACCGTCGGCCAGGAGCATTACGACACCGCCCGCGCCGTCCAGGAGGTGCTGCAGAAGTACAAGTCGCTGCAGGACATCATCGCCATCCTCGGCATGGACGAACTGTCTGAAGAGGATAAGCTGGTCGTGTCGCGTGCCCGCAAGATCCAGCGCTTCCTGTCGCAGCCCTTCCACGTCGCCGAGGTCTTCACCGGCATCCCCGGCAAGTTCGTCGCGATCGAGGACACGGTCAAGAGCTTCAAAGCGGTCGTCGACGGCGAATACGACCACCTCCCCGAAGCGGCCTTCTACATGGTCGGCGGCATCGAGGAAGCGGTCGAGAAGGCCCAGAAGCTGGCCGCCGAGGCGGCGTGACCTACCTCCCCTCCCGCTCGCGGGAGGGGTCGGGGGAGGGCCTGTAACCTCCCCCACAGACATTCCCTCCCCCAGCCCCTCCCGCCAGCGGGAGGGGAGAGGACAGAAAAATGGCCGACCTTCATTTCGAACTCGTCACCCCCGAGCACCTGATCCGCAGCGACGACGTCCACATGGTCGTGGTCCCCGGCAGCGAGGGCGATTTTGGCGTGCTCGCCGGCCACGCGCCCTTCATGTCGACGATCCGCGACGGCGAGGTCGCCATCTACCGCGCCGCCGGCGGCGAGCCCGAGCGCATCGCCATCGAAGGCGGCTTCGCGGAAGTGAACGACAAGGGCCTCACCATCCTCGCCGAAAAGGCCGACGTTCCCGCCTGAGCCGGCGCCAAGGGATCGTCATTCCAGCGAAAGCTGGAATCTCTCTGCCTTTCCAGACGCGCCAATGGAGAAATGAGATCCCAGCTTTCGCTGGGCTGACGTGGCGCATTTGCCTTTATTCAGGCCGCCGGTACGTCCAGCTCCGCGCCTTGCCGCCGTCGATCAGCGATGTCGTCGCGACCAGCGTCTCGCCCTCCATCCGGTAGCTGATCCGCTGCGGATAATCGTGGGCCGGATTCTCGAACACCGCCTCCTTCCCGCCGCTCCTCACCAGCACGAACCGAACCGCCGGCGCGCCGTTCGGCATGCCGTGGAAGGCGACGACCCCGTCCACCCCGGCCATGATCCGCATATGCTCGAAGCTCGAGGCCGCATCGCCTTTCCCCGAAAGGCCCGCCCCGATCATGATGTCGCCCCGGGGCGGAGTCCAATATTCCTCGGTCCATTCGTCACCGTCCCGGCTCACCCATGCGCCGCTCATCCAGCCGAATTGCTCGACGCCTTCCGGCGCCGCCGCCATCAGCAGCAGCCCCGCCCCTATGATCGCCGCCGTCCGCATCCCGCTTATCCTCCCGCCCGATCATCCGCTTCCCGACGGGGTTAGGCAATTGTCAAAGTTTCCCGCTTATTCACCAGTCCGCGCAGAGAACACGGGATCAGGTGAGGTTCGCACGGCATGAGTGCATTCGGACGACGGGGCGGCGCCAGCGGGCCGGGGGGACAGCGTCCCTCGTTCGGTGTCGCGCGGCCCATGAAAAGCGGCGGCGGGGCGGCGACGCCCCCCATCGAAGGCGGCGACCAGTTTCCGCCGCTCGAAGCTCTGCCGCTGTCCCCGGACGATGGCGCGCTCGAGCCAGCGCCCGGCGACGCGATGTCGCGCCTCGCCGACCGGATGGCGCTGTCGGGGGAAGCGCCCTCGTCGAAGAATGAAGGCTTCGAAGCCTCGATCCACCGCATCAAGGAGCAGGTTCTGCCGCGCCTCCTCGAACGGGTCGACCCCGAGGCCGCCGCCACTTTGTCTAAGGACGAGCTGGCCGAGGAATTCCGGCCGATCATCGGCGAAGTGCTCGCCGAGCTGAAGATCAACCTCAACCGCCGCGAACAATTCGCGCTGGAAAAGGTGCTGGTCGACGAACTGCTCGGCCTCGGGCCTCTCGAGGAATTGCTCAACGACCCCGAAATCTCGGACATCATGGTCAACGGGCCCAACCAGACCTTCGTCGAGAAAAAGGGCAAGCTCCAGCTCGCCCAGATCCAGTTCCGCGACGAGGAGCATCTGTTCCAGATCGCCCAGCGTATCGTCAACAAGGTCGGCCGCCGCGTCGACCAGACCACGCCTCTCGCCGACGCCCGCCTGATGGACGGCAGCCGAGTCAACGTCATCGTCCCGCCCTTGAGCCTCAAGGGCACCGCGATCTCGATCCGCAAATTCTCCGACAAGCCGATCACGCTCGACATGATGAAGGGCTTCGGCTCGATGTCGGACAAGATGGCGACGGCGCTCAAGATCGCCGGCGCGGCCCGCTTCAACGTCGTCATCTCGGGCGGCACCGGATCGGGCAAGACGACGATGCTCAACGCCTTGTCGAAGCTGATCGACCCGGGCGAGCGCGTCATCACCATCGAGGATGCGGCCGAGCTTCGGCTCCAGCAGCCGCATTGGCTGCCGCTCGAAACCCGCCCGCCCAACCTCGAAGGCCAGGGCGCGATCTCGATCCGCGACCTCGTCGTCAACGCGCTCCGTATGCGCCCCGACCGCATCATCCTCGGCGAAATCCGCGGCGCGGAATGTTTCGACATGCTCGCGGCGATGAACACCGGCCATGACGGCTCGATGTGCACCTTGCACTCCAACTCCCCGCGCGAATGCCTCGCGCGTATGGAGAATATGGTGATGATGTCGGACATCAAGGTGCCCAAGGAAGCCATTTCCCGCCAGATCGCCGACTCGGTCGACCTCATCGTCCAGGTCAAGCGCCTCCGCGACGGCAGCCGCCGCACCACCAACATCACCGAGGTGATCGGCATGGAGGGCGACGTCATCGTGACGCAGGAGCTGTTCAAGTTCGAATATCTGGACGAGAGCGCCGACGGCAAGATCATCGGCGAATATCGCTCGATGGGACTTCGCCCCTACACGCTCGAAAAGGCCAAGCAGTTCGGCTTCGACCAGCCCTATCTCGAGGCCTGCCTTTAAAGCTTCAGCGCCAGCGCAGCCGCGGCCATGGCGGCCAGCACGGCGATAACCTGAATCAGGGTCCACGGCATCCAGCCGACCCGGTCGACGTCTCGCCGCCTCGACCGGCGCGTCTCGGCCAGCACGGCCGCCGCGGCGAGCGCCAGCGATGCCCCCGCAAAAGTCCAGAGCGCGGCTTGCGTCGTCATTTCCTATCCGTCATGACCATTTCCGCCCCCCATTAGAGAGAGGACGAAAATGCGCCAGCCCCCCATGCGAGCCAAGCTGTTCACGATCGCGCTGACCGCGGCGCTGATGTCCGGTTCGGCCGCGCTCGCCCAAGCCGCTCAAACAACGCCCGACGAAACCACACCTGCTCAAGCCACGCCCGCTCCGGTCGATCACAGCGCCCATACCGCCCCGGCCGCGACGGATCACGCCAATCACGCCGCGCTCCAGGCCGCGCTCGCCAGCCCGTTGCGCAGCGAGGCCAACCGCGCCCGCGACCAATATCGCCACCCGATGGAAACCCTCGCCTTCTTCGGCGTCGATCCCACCGACACGGTCGTCGAATTGTGGCCCGGCGGCGGCTGGTACACCGAAGTGCTGTCGCCCTATCTCGCCGATGCGGGCCATTTGTGGGTCGCCGCGTCGAACACGGCCGGCATCGAAAAGAAGATCGCCAGCGATCCGTCTTATGCCAAGGTCAAGGTTGCCTCGGTGAAAGACGGCCAGCCCTCGGCGATTCCGGCTAGCAGCGCCGACGTGGTGCTGACCTTCCGCAACGTCCACAATTGGCTCGGCTCGGAAAATAACACGCCGATCGCCGACGCGGTGTTCGCCGAAGCGTTCCGGATGCTCAAGCCCGGCGGCACCCTGGGCGTGGTCGAGCACCGCCTGCCCGAGGACGCCGACGCCGCGCGCGAGAAGGGCAGCGGCTACGTCAAGACCTCGACCGTGAAGGCGCTCGCCGAGAAGGTCGGCTTCCGCTTCGTCAAGGCGTCCGAGGTCAACGCCAACCCCAAGGACACGGCCGATTATCCCGGCGGGGTCTGGACTCTGCCGCCCTCGCTGCAGCTGAAGGATGTCGACCGCGACAAATATATGGCGATCGGCGAAAGCGACCGTATGACGCTCAAGTTCGTCAAGCCGGAGTAAGGCACGCGGCTCCGGCCCAATCGTCACCCCGGCGAAGGCCGGGGGGTCCCGCCGAGAACAGGCACAGAGCCTTTTCCGCCACGAGATCCCGGCCTCCGCCGGGATGATGGCTTAGCCGCCCAGCTTGTCGAGCTTCTCCTGGAGCGCGGCGAGCTGGGCCTTGAGTTCGGCCAGCTCCGCCTTCGTGTCGGGCTCCGCTTGACTGGCCTTATCCTCGGCCTTCGCGGCCTTGCCGCCAGTCGCGGCGGCGAACATTTCCATGTTGCGCCTGGCGAGGTCGGCGAACGGGCCGGCGGCGAAGGCCCCCGCCATCGCGTCGCGGAACTGCGACTGGTTGCGCTGGAAGGCGTCGAGCGATTCCTCGAGGAATTGCGGCACCATCGGCTGCATCGCATCGCCGTACATGCCGATCAGCTGCCGGAGGAAATTGACCGGCAGCATCGACTGGCCGCTCGCTTCCTCCTCCATGATGATCTGCGTCAGGACATTGTGGGTGATGTCCTCGCCCGATTTGGCATCGACGACTTTGAACTCGCGTTTCTGGCGGACCATCTCGGCCAGATGCTCGAGCGTAATGTAGGACGAGCTTTCGGTATTATAGAGGCGCCGATTGGCGTATTTCTTGATGATGACCGTATCACCGGGCGCCGAAGCCGCCATGCCGCATCCCCTGAAAAGCAAGGATAGCGCACTAGCACCAAAGCTTGCCGCGCCGCAACACAAGCCCCGGCCGCTGCCGCTGTTCCTCCAGTTGCTGCGCGAGCAGACCGCGGCGGACCCGAAGCGTATGGCAACGGCGCTCGAAGGCCTGCGCAAATATCAGGAAGCGCCGCGCGCGGCGGCGCCGGAGCCGATGCCGGCGATCGCGCAGATCAAGGGCGCCAGCTTGCGCGATTATGGGGGAAGCGGACCGCCGGTGCTGTTCGTCCCGTCGCTTATCAATCCGCCCAATATCCTCGACCTCAGCACCGACAGGTCGCTGCTGCGCTGGCTGGCCGGACAGGGTTTCCGGCCGCTGCTGCTCGATTGGGGATGGGACGTGGAGAGCCGCCGCGCCCTCTCCGTCGCCGGCCATGTCGAAGAGATCGTCCTGCCTTTCATCGACGCGCTCGGCGAACCTCCGGCGCTCGTCGGCTATTGTCTCGGCGGCACCATGGCGGTCGCTGCCGCGACGCGTCGGCGGGTTGGCGGCTTGGCCCTGATCGCCGCGCCGTGGCGTTTCGCCGGCTTTCCCAACGAAGCACGCGCTTCCCTGACCGGCCTCTGGCAACGGGCCGAGCCGGCCGCCAATGCCTTGGGCATGCTGCCGATGGAGGTGCTGCAAAGCGCCTTCTGGAGCCTCGATCCCGCCCGCACCGTCGCCAAGTTCGAGGCCTTCGCGGCGATGGACCCGGACAGCGCGGAGGCGCGGCCGTTCGTCTGTCTGGAGGATTGGGCCAATGACGGCCCCCCGCTTCCGCAAGCGGCGGCCCGGGAAATGTTCGAGGGCTTCATCCAGGACGATCTGCCTGGTCGGGGCGAATGGTGCGTGGCGGGCGCGCCCGTCGATCCCGGCGCTTTCCGCTCACCCCTTCTCAACATCGTCTCGACCTCCGACCGCATCGTTCCCCAGGCCAGTGCCCTCCCCGTCGGCGAGCGGCTCGACCTCGCCTCCGGCCATGTCGGCATGATGGTGGGCGGCCGGGCCAGGGCCTCGCTTTGGGAGCCGCTCGCCGCATGGCTTTCCCGTAACGCCGCCGAGTGCTAGGTGCGCCGCAACAAATCGCCAGGAGATTGCCCGTGACCGAGATCGTCATCACCGCCGCCAAGCGCACGCCCGTCGGCGCCTTCCTCGGCGCCTTCGCCGGAACCCCAGCCCACGAGCTTGGCCGCGTCGCGATCGAGGCGGCGCTCGACCAGGCGGGAGTGGCGCCGGAGGAAGTCTCGGAAGTCATCCTCGGCCAGGTGCTGACAGCCGCGCAGGGGCAGAACCCGGCGCGGCAGGCATCGATGGCCGCCGGCGTGCCGAAAGAGGTTCCCGCCTGGGGCCTCAACCAGGTCTGCGGGTCGGGCCTCCGCGCCGTCGCGGTCGCCGCCCAGTCGATCATGGCCGGCGATGCGACCATCGTCGTCGCCGGCGGCCAGGAGAGCATGAGCCTGTCGGCGCACGCCCAGAATGTCCGCGCCGGCCAGAAAATGGGCAATCTCGAACTGGTCGACACGATGATCAAGGACGGGCTGACCGACGTCTTCAACAATTATCACATGGGCATCACCGCCGAGAATCTGGCCGAGCAATATCAGATCACCCGCTCCGAGCAGGACGAATTCGCGACCGCCTCGCAGAACAAGGCGGAGGCCGCCCGCCGCGAAGGCCGTTTCAAGGACGAGATCGCGCCCGTCACCGTCAAGACCCGCAAGGGCGAGACCGTCGTCGAGCATGACGAATTCATCCGCGAGGGCGTAGAAGTCGCCAGCCTCGCCGGCCTTCGCGCCGCCTTCAAGAAGGAAGGCACCGTCACCGCCGGCAATGCCTCCGGCCTCAACGACGGCGCCGCCGCCCTGGTGCTGATGAGCCGCGAGGAGGCCGAAAAACGCGGCGCCCCGATCATGGCCCGCATCAAGAGCTTCGCCTCGGCCGGCGTCGATCCATCGATCATGGGCATCGGGCCCGTCCCCTCCAGCCGCCGCGCTCTGGAGAAAGCCGGCTGGACGATCGCCGATCTCGACCTGATCGAGGCCAACGAAGCCTTCGCCAGCCAGGCGCTGGCGGTCGGCAAGGAGCTCGGCTGGGATTCCGACCGGGTGAATGTCAACGGCGGCGCGATCTCGATCGGCCATCCGATCGGCGCGTCCGGCGCGCGCGTGCTCACCACCTTGCTCTACGAAATGCAGCGCCGAGACGCCAAGAAAGGCCTCGCCACGCTCTGCATCGGCGGCGGCATGGGCGTCGCCATGTGCATCGAGCGCGACTGAGCCGGGAGGCGGCCCGCTCCGTCCCTTAGCGCAAAGCCGTTGCGGAACGGAGCCATTGCCCATCCGTTTTCCAAAGCATCCCCAACCTCATGAAGGAGATGCTTGCAATGGCTTTCGATACCGACAGCAACACCATCGCGCGCGACGAGACGCACGATTTGATTTCGTCCGACAAGGTCGAGGGAACCGCCGTGTACAACCGCCAGGGCGAAAAGCTCGGGACGGTCACCAGCTTCATGGTCGGCAAGCGCAACGGCCGCGTCCAATATGCGGTGCTGAGCTTCGGCGGCCTGTTCGGCATGGGCGAAAAATTCTATCCCCTGCCTTGGGACACGCTGACCTACGACACCGACAAGGGCGGCTATATGGTCGATCTCGACAAGGACCGGCTGGAAGGGGCGCCTTCCTACGACCGCGGCAACGAGCCGACCTACGACCGCGCTTATGGCGAACGCGTCTATGGCCATTACGGTCTCGCTTATTGAGAGCCGAGACCCGGCACCTGCGAAAGGGCGGCTTCGGCCGCCCTTTTTCTTACGCCGGCTGGTTGCTCGCCCGATGCCAGATCCCACCGTCGAAGCCGTAGCGGGCGTGATCGCCGGCCGCGAAGCCGCCGCCCTCCCAGCCGAACAATTGCAGATCGACGGCATCGTTGCGGCGGGCGTGGATCCAGTTGAAGCTTTGCACTTCGTCGGCGCGAAGGCGGGTGGAGGTGGCGGTGCCCGCCTGGATGACCAATGCGGGGCCCGCATTCTCGACCATGTCGCGCGCCGAGCGCACGTAACTGCGGTGAAAATGGCCGGCGAGCAGGATGTGGACACCGGCATCGGCGACGGCGAGGAGCGCGTCCTCGTGGCGGCCGACCCGCTTGGTGAGCTCCGCCTCTTCCCCGATCGGCATGGCGAACAGGGGATGGTGGGTAACGAGAATCCGGGTCTTCGCCTCCGGCACAGCGCGGAATCGCTCCCGGATCGTCCGCATCTGCTCGTGGTTGATGCGCCCGTCCTTGATAGTCAGTGAGCGTGCCGTGTTGATGCCGAGCACCGCCAGCCGCTCGCTCTCGAACCAGGGGCACAGCTCGTCGTCGATATAGCGGCGGTAGCGGTTCAAGGGGCGGACAAAGCGGCGAAAGACGTCGTAGAGGGGCACGTCGTGATTGCCCGGCACTCCAAGGACCGCCAGCCCGCTCGCCTCCAGCCGTTCGACGAACGCGCAGGCTAGTCTATACTGCGCTCTTCGCGCCCGTTGGGTGAAATCGCCGCTGATCACCACCAGCTCCGGTCGCCTTTCCATCAACCATTCCTCCAGCGCGGTGACGACGGCTGGATCGTGGCGGCCGAAATGGACGTCGGACAGATGAGCAATGGTGGTCATGAGACTCCTCAGTTGCCGGGAAAGCCGTCATTGCCCGGCTCCACGCTATCGGATCGGCCCCTCGGCATTGCCCTGAACGAACTGCTCCACATAAGGGTTGCCGCTGTCGTGGAGGCGGTCGCGTGGGCCGTGCCAGATGATGCGGCCGCCATAGAGCATCGCCACCCGATGGGCGACCTTGCGCGCGCTCGCCATGTCGTGGGTGATGGTGAGCGCGGTGATGCCGGCATCCTCGACCAGGCTGACGATGAGGTCGTTGATGACGTCCGCGCGAATGGGGTCGAGGCCGGTCGTCGGCTCATCGAAGAAGAGGATTTCAGGTCGCGGCGCGATGGCGCGGGCGAGAGCGACCCTTTTTTGCATGCCGCCCGACAATTCGGAGGGGCGCAGATAGAGCACGTCGCGGCTGAGCCCCACGCGCTCCAGATTCTCCTCGGCGACGGCGCGCATTTTCGCCGAATTCTGGAACCGGCCCTGCGTCAGGCCGAAAGTGACGTTGCGCCACACGGGCAAGGAATCGAACAAAGCGCCGCCCTGGAAGAGCATCCCGAATTTCTTGCGGATGCGCGCATATTTGCGCTCGCTTGCCCCGACCACCTCCTCCCCGTCGATCAGAATGGAGCCGCGTTCCGGCTGCAAGAGGCCGAGGATGCATTTGATGAGCACCGACTTGCCGGTGCCCGACTGGCCGATCACGGCGATCGATTCTCCGCTCTCTATCTCCAGGCTGACGCCGTCGAGCACGATCGTGTCGCCAAAGGACTTGGCGACGTCGTTCAGGACGATCTTCGAGTCGCTCATCCGAAGGCCATGATGGTGATGAGAAGGTTGGCGAGGAGGATGAGTACTAGGGCAGAGACCACTGCGTTGGTCGTCGCCTTGCCGACCCCTGCGGCGCCGCCTTCGGAGCGGAAACCGTGATAGCAGCCCATCAAAGCGACGAAGAAGCCGAACACCGCCGCCTTTACCAGCGACATGATGAGATCGTCCTTTTCCAGGAATTCGCGGGACGTCTCGAGATACGACGTGGCATTGAAGCCGAGCTTGTAAACGGCCAGCAGATAGCCGCCGAAAATGCCGATGGCGTTGGCGACGAGGACGAGGAGCGGCATCGCGATGACCGAAGCGAACAGCCGCGGGGCGATGAGGAAGCGATAGGGATCGGTGCGCAAAGTCGCCATCGCATCGATCTGCTCGGTGACCCGCATCGTGCCGATCTCCGCCGCCATGGCAGAGGAAACGCGCCCCGCCACCATCAGGCCGACGAGCACCGGCCCCAGCTCGCGCACGATCCCGATGACGACGATCGCCGGCACCGCCGACTGGGCGTTGAGGCGGGAGCCTCCGACATAGATTTGCTGGGCGAGCGCGGCGCCGGTGAACAAAGCGGTGAGGCCGACGACGGGCAGCGAATACCAGCCGATATGCAGCAATTGTTCGAGCAGCCGGATCGGATAATACGGCGGAGCCAGGGCCCGGACGATCGTGCGCCAGGCGAACAAAGTCACCCGGCCGACGGTCGCGACCATGGCGATGGTGAAAGCGCCGATGCCCGCGAAGAAGGCCAGAATTGGATTTGCCGCCGCGTCGTTCATGACCAGATGCGACGATAGCGGGCGCCGAGCGTCGTCAGCAACTCATATTGGGAGAGGCCGGACTGGGCGGCGGCGCGCGGCAGGTCGAAATCCAGCTCCACCCAATCGCCTTCCGCCAGCTCCGGCGCCGCGTCGACGCAAATCGCGGTGAGGTCCATCGAGACGCGGCCGACGACCGGGCCGTAAGAGCCGCCGATCTTCGCCCGGCCGCTATTGGAGAAGCCACGCAGATAGCCGTCGGCATAGCCGAGGTTGAGGATGGCCAGTTCCATCCCCCGGTCGGCGGTCAAGGTGGCGTTGTAACCGACCGTGTCTCCGCGTCCGATCCTTCGCCGCTGGACGATCTGTGCCTCGACCTCCACCACCTGCCTGATATGCCCCTCCGCCTCACGGCGCGGAACGCCGCCGTAAAGGGCAAGGCCGGGACGGGTCAGATCGAAGGCATAATCGGCGCCCAGGCAAATCCCCGCGCTGTTCGACAGGCTGAGCCGTCTCGCGGGGACTTTGGCGGACACCGCCAGCAGGGCCTCGCGCTGCCGCCCGTTCATCGCGACATCCTCGTCCGCGCAGGCGAGGTGGCTGTGCAATGTGTCGATATCCAGGCCGTCGAGCAGACCTTCGGCGACGTGCGCCGCCGACAGGCCGAGACGGTTCATGCCCGTGTCGATCATCACGTCGCAGGCGCGCCCCTGCCGGCTCTCCCGCCAGCGCTTCACCTGGGACGGCGTGTTGAGCACCGGCCGCGCGCGGGAGCCCGTCGCCTGCGCCATATCCTCCTCGGCAAGCCCGTGGAGCACGGACAGCGAGGCCTCGCCGATATGCGGCAGCACCGCATCTGCTTCGGCCCAGGTGGCGACGAAGAAATCGCGACAGCCCGCATCGGCGAGACGCTTCACCGTCTCGTGCGCGCCGACGCCGTAAGCATCCGCCTTGACCGCCGCTCCACAGGCCGCGCGACCGCTCATCCCGGCGAGCCAGCGCCAGTTGGAAACGAGGGCGTCGCCGTCAAGACGGAGGCGGAGGGGATCGTGCGGCCGGGTCACGCCCGGGCCGATAGCGTTCCTGCCCGCCCTAGTCCAATTCCTTCCCCGCCGTCTCCGGCAGCCAGAAGATCGTCACGACCAAGGCCATCGCCACTACCGCCATCGTGTACCAGAGGCCGGAGAAGGGATCGCCCGTCCGGGCGATGATCGTCTGGCTGATGAAGGGCAGGAAGCCGCCGAAATAACCGGTGCCGACATGATAGGGAATCGACATGGAGCTGTAGCGGATGCGGCTTGGGAAGAGTTCGGTCAGCAGCGCCGCGACCGGGCCGAAGGTCGCGCCCGAAAGTGCGCCGAGCGCCAGAATGGCGAGAAGGATGAGGGCGATATCGCCCACTTCCGGCCGCACCTTGTCGAAGCTGTAGCCGGCACGGGACAAGGCGCCGTCCAGGCTTTCCGGACTGGTGTCGGCAACCCTCGTCCCGCCGATCGTGACGTCGGTGAGCGGCGCCTCCGATTTGGTATAGTGCACGCCTTTCCTGGAGAAATAATCGAGCAGCCGCCCGCATTCGCTCGCCTGGCCTTGGGTGGCGAAGGGATTGTAGCTGCAATCCGGGCCGGCGACCACGACCGGCGCCCGCCGCGACGCCTCCGCCAGGGCCGGGTTGCCGGCATCCGCGATGATATGGAAAAGCGGGAAGAGCAGCAGCAGGGTCGCCGCATAGCCGATGACGATCGGCTTCTTGCGCCCGACTTTGTCGGACAGCCAGCCGAAGAAGACGAACCAGAAGAGACCCGCCGCCGCGCCCGCGCCGACCAATAGCTGCGCGGTCGTATCCTCGACCTTCAGCGCGTTCTGGAGGAAATAGAGCACCTGGAACATCGCCGTATACCAGATGACGGTGAGGCCCGCCGCGATGCCGAGCATGGCGACCAGGATCAGCTTCACGTTGCGCCGGGTCGAGAAGCTCTCCTTGAGCGGATTGCGGGCCAGCGCGCCCTTCGCCTTCATCGCCAGGAAGACCGGGCTCTCGTTGAGCTTCAACCGCATCCACAGCGAGATGGCGAGCAGCAGCAGCGAGAAGAGGAAGGGAACCCGCCACCCCCATTCCGCCCATTGCGCATCGGTGACGAGCAGCTTCGATCCGAGCACCACGACCAGGCTGAGGACGAAGCCGCCGGCGACGCTCGCCTGGATGAAGCCGGTATAATAGCCGCGCCTGTTCCGGGGCGCGTGTTCGGCGACGTAGATCGCCGCGCCGCCATATTCGCCGCCCAGCGCCAGCCCCTGCGCGATGCGGAGCAGGATGAGAATGACCGGCGCCGCCATGCCGATCGCGGCATAGCTCGGCACCAGCCCGACGCCCGCCGTCGCGACGCCCATCAGCGTGATGGTGATGAGGAAGGTATATTTGCGCCCCAGCCGGTCGCCGAGATAGCCGAACAGCACCGCGCCGAGCGGGCGGAAGCCGAAGCCTACCGCGAACGAGGCCAGAGCGAGCAGGAATTGCAGCGTCTCGTTGCCGGCCGGGAAGAACAGCCGGCCGATGATCGCCGCGAGCGTCCCGTAGATGAAGAAATCATACCATTCGAAGACGGTGCCGAGCGAGGACGCGACGATGACCAGCCGGTCCCGCTTCGGATCCACGACATAATCGTCCGCCACCGCCGTCGCCATATAGCCTCCGCCCCGTCCTGGCCTTGTCCTTCTCGGCCGTGCCGAGCGTCAGGCCTGAGACAGCGAATGACTATGGCAGCACAATCGATCGGACAAGAAGGGTCCGGGCCTAGCCTAGAACAAGCGGGCGCCGTTCGGCACCTCATGGTCGGGCCGGACCAGCACGACGGCGCCACTCTCGTCCGGAAAGCCGACGGTCAGCACCTCCGACATGAAGGGGCCGATCTGCCGAGGCGGAAAATTCACCACCGCCGCCACCTGGCTCCCCATCAGATCCTGGGCGCTATAATGTTCGGTGATCTGCGCGCTCGATTTCCTGATGCCGATCCCGGGGCCGAAATCGATCCGGAGCTTCCAGCTCGGCTTGCGCGCCTCGGGAAACGGCTCGACTCCGATGATCGTCCCGGCCCGGATGTCGACGGCGAGGAATTGGTCGAACGCAATCACCTCGGCGGGCGGGGCGGCTGGATCGGAAAGTTTGTGCGTCATACGGCTTCTTAGCGACCCCGCCCGGCCGGTCCAGCGTCGAAATGCCCACCATTGGCGTTTTCCGGAGGAGCCGCTATCGGACGACGATGGACGCGTCCGACCTTCGCATCGCCCTATTCAGCGGCAACTATAATTACGTCCGCGACGGCGCCAACCAGGCGCTGAACCGCCTGGTCGGCTATTTGCTGCGCGAGGGCGCGGCCGTTCGCATCTATTCGCCGACGGTCGACGAGCCGGCGCTGCCGCCGATGGGGGATGTCGTCGGCGTGCCCGCTTTCGCCATTCCCGGGCGCTCCGAATATCGCTTCCCGATGATGATACCGACGGAGGTGAAGAACGACATCCGGCGATTCGAGCCCAACATCTTCCATGTCGCCAGCCCGGACATTCTCGGTCACCGCGCGATCACCCTCGCGCGCGGGCTCGACAAGCCGGTGATCGCGTCGGTCCACACCCGCTTCGAGACCTATCCGCGTTATTACGGCCTCGCTTTCCTCGAACCGGTGGCGCTCGCCATCCTGCGCCGCTTCTATCGCCGTTGCGACGCCATTTTCGCGCCGTCCGATTCGATGGCGCAATTGCTCCGCGAGCAGCGGATGAACTACGATGTCGGCATCTGGACGCGCGGCATCGACCGCGAGATCTTCAATCCCGGCCGGCGCGACCTGCTCTGGCGCCGCGGCCTCGGCATCGACGACGACGTGCCGGTGATCGGCTTCGTCGGGCGGCTGGTGATGGAGAAGGGCCTCGACGTCTTTTCCGACACGATCGACCATCTCGAAAAGCGGCAGGTGCGCCACAAGGTGCTGGTTGTCGGCGAGGGGCCGGCGCGAGACTGGTTCGAGAAGAGGCTGCCGCAGGCGGTCTTCGCCGGTTTCCAGAAAGGCCCGGACCTGGGCCGCGCGGTCGCCTCGATGGACATGCTGTTCAATCCGTCGGTGACCGAGACGTTCGGCAACGTCACCCTGGAAGCGATGGCGACCGGCCTGCCGGTGGTCGCCGCCGCCGCGACCGGCAGCGAGAGCCTCGTTTCCGACGGCGTCACCGGCCGCTTGATCCGGCCCGGCGCGATCGACGCCTTCGCGGACGCGCTTGCTCATTATTGCCGCGACGCCGAAGCCCGCGAGACGGCCGGCCGCGCCGGCTGCGAGGTCAGCGGCCATTATGGCTGGGACGAGGTCAACCAGGCCTTGGTCGAATCCTATTGCCGCATCGTCCGCCAGCGAGCGGCGGGAGGCCGACCGCCGCCGCCCAGCCCAGTGCCCTGATGCGCGCGCTGCGCATCGTCACCCTGGCCGTGGCACTGGCGATCGGGCTGAGCGAGATCGCGCGCTGGTGGGGCGATGCCCGGATGCTGCCGCTGGCGCTCGACGAATTGATCGTCGCGGCGGCAATGATCTGGGCGGCCAGGGCCAGCACGAGCTTGGGCGCCGCACCGCTGGCCGCGGCCTGGGGCGTTTATTGCGGGCTGATGCTGGCATTGCTCGTGCCGACGCTGGACCATCTGCTGTTCGGACCCGAAAAAGCGAGCGCGCATTTCTATGCGGTCATTCTGGGCGCGATGCTGGCGGTGGGGCTGTGGGCGCTCGGCCGGTCGCTGCGCCTCGTTCGCGAACCGTCGCGCTGACGCTGAACGTACCGTCGTCCGGTGCTCGGCCGTAGCGTGCATCGCCGATCGTGACCTGCGCCAGCCCCCCTTCCCGGTGGACGGTCGCGAACGGCAGCCGCGACCAATAGAGGAAATCCGCCACCTCCTCGTCGCCCGCCGCGGCCGCGGTGATCGCCGGATCGGCCATGTTGGTGGGGACCAGGCCGGGCGCCAGCACCAGCTCGGCGCGCGGCGTCCAGCGCAAGGTGCCGAAGCCGTAACCGGCGCCCACCCGGTAGACGATGGCGCGGCGGAAGGGATCGACCGGCACCGGACTGGCGACGACCGTCTCAGGTCTGGGAAGGCCACGCCGCTCTACCGCGTCCGCGACCAGCCGTTCGCCCGCCAGGCTCGCGGCGCCCATTCCGCCGGCATAAAGCGCGACCGCGACCAGAGCGGCGAGAGCGGACCCGCCGGTCGAACGCCGCCGGGCCATCCAGGCGCCGATGCCGAGCGCCAGCCACACCCACGGATCGATGATGAACAGGGCGTCGCCGTAATACCATCGCTCCGAGAACGGCATCAGGCAGCGTATGCCGTAGGTGTTGAGAAAATCGAGCAGGGGATGGGAGAGCGCGCCGATATAAGCGAGCGCGAGCAGCCAGCCCGGATGAACCGGCGCGCGGCCGGCGGGACGCGTGCCGCGGCGCCCCTGCCAGGCGTCGAAGGCCAGCATGACGGCGGCGAGCAGGAGCGGGAGCAGGACCAATGCGATCGGGCCGTGCGTCCAGCCGCGCCGCCAGGCGAGGTTCTCGCCGACCAGCAGGCCAAGCGCGTCGAGATCGGGGATATTGGCGGCGATGATGAGCGTCGCCATGCCGAGCCCGGTCTTCTTCTTGAGCCCCGCCTCGCCAAGCGCGGCCCCGACCAGGCTGTGCGCGAGATTGTCCATCGATCCTCCTGCCAATGAGCCGCTTTGCCCAAGTACGACGCTTTGGGCTAGACTGTGGGCGCATTCGAAAGGGGACGCGATGCGGATCGGCCTGTCGATCGCGGCTTTGATGTTGGCACCGACGGCGGCGGTCGCCGCCGCGCCGGCACTACCACGGATCGTGATCGACGCCGCGGCGGAGGGGGTTTGGACCGTTCGCTACCGCCTCGACGCGCCGGCGACGCGGCTCGTCTTCCGGCGTTCGCCCGATCAAAGCCGCCAGCAGAACTGGGCCGCCGAGTCCGGCTTCGAGATCGTCGCGACCCCTGCGGGCGAGGCGGTGCGGCGCATCGACGGCAGGCCGTTCGCCGCCGTGTCGCTGACGATGCCACCGCTCTATCGCGAACTGCCCAAGGATTATGCGCCCTTTGCGCCGTTCGGCGATGGCGGCACCCTGTTCCACAGCGGCCGAATGTTCGCCTGCGCCGAAGCCTGCCCCGAAGATGCGCAATGGCGGATGCGGGTGAATGTGCCTGATGGGCGGGCGATTCTGGTCGATGGCGAACGCAAGCTCGGCGCCGCCGAATGGATAGATCGGGACAGCGGCCGCAACATCTATGTCGGCGCCGGCGAGCCCGTCGCGACCGCCGATCTGCTTGCCTTGATCGACGGAGCGCTGCCGGCGACGATCCGCGATCCGCTGATGGCGAGACTACCCGCCTTCATGCGCCATTTCGCGTCGAAATTCGGGACGCTGCCGGCGCGGCCGATGCTGTTCGCATCCTACGACGCCGGTCACCAGGGCGGCTGGGGCCGGCAGGGCGGCACCCTGCCCGGCCAGGTCTTCACCCATTTCTACGGCGCTCACTGGGCCGAGGAGATGGCCAAACCGGGTTTCGGCGACGAACTGAGCTGGTTCTTCGCGCACGAGGCGGCGCATCTCTACCAGCGGCAATTGTTCACTCCGGCGCCCGAGGGAGCCTGGATCCACGAAGGCGGCGCGGAGGCGCTGGCGGTGCTCGCAACGCGCGAGACCGAGCCGCGATCGGCCGCGTTCCTGGCCGCCAAGATCGAGGGAGCGGACAAAAGATGCACCGAGCTGCTCGACGGCGCCTCGGTTCGGGACGCGATCGCGGCCGGCCGGTTCGAAGCCGCCTATAGCTGCGGTCTGCTGCTCAACCTCGCGCTGGACGCGGCGCTTCGCCGCGCGGCGCCGGACGGCGACGGGCTCTATTCGCTGTGGCGCGATTATATGGCCCGCGCCGGCGACAAGGGCAGCGAACACCATTTCCTTGCCGCCATCGCCTCGGCCGGCGGCGCCCCGCTGGCCGAGGCCGTCCGAGCCGCGGTTCGCACGCCCCGGCCGGACTTCACCCGCTTGGGCGGATGAGCCGCTTCATTTGAGACGCTCGATCTTCTGCGCGGCCTCATCGAGTACCGCCGCGATCTGGTGAAGCGTGTCCTCGTCCATCTCTTCGTGGGAGACGCGGTGCCAGAGCGCCGAGAGCAGATTGCCCACCGCGCGCTTGATCGGGGCGCGGCCCGCGCGCTCGGTGTCGGGCTTGAGATCGCCCAGCCGATCGAACAAGGCCGCGACCTCATCGGCCTTGTCGGCCAGCTCGTCCTCGCCCTCGCTCGTCACGGCAAACGCCTTGCGCGCGCCCTCCGCCTCGGCTTCCTCGATCAGTCCCATATCCTGCAACATGGTGAGGGTCGGATAGACGATTCCGGGGCTCGGCGCATAAGCGCCGCCGGTCATCTCCTCGATCGCGCGGATGAGGTCGTAGCCGTGGCGCGGCTGGTCGGAGATCAACTTCAACAACACGAGCTTGAGTTCGCCCGATTCGAACATGCGCCGCCGGCCGCCGTGGCGGCGACCGTGCCGGCCACCCCGGCCGCCGCGGCCGTCGCCCCACTCGAAGCTCCAGTCGCCCGGCCCCCACGACCCGCTCCGCCCGGCGGCCAGGCTGAAGAGCGCTTCCGGAAAACCTTTCGACCGGGGGCCGCAATCGCCCCAATTGAATCGCATGCTCATGACCGACTCCTGCTTTAAGACATGTCTAAGATATATCTTAGATAGGTTTCCTGTCAATCGCATCGCGCCGGGCGTTCCACGCCGCCGCAAAGCGGGCTAGAGCGATCCCGTGGCCGATCTCTTCGCGAACGAACCGGGGCAGGCGAGCCAGCCCGACGCGCCTCCGGCGAACGCGCCGCTGGCCGACCGGCTGCGGCCGCGCGCGCTCGACGAAGTCGTGGGGCAGGATCATTTGACCGGGCCGGACGGCGCGATCGGGCGTATGGTGGCGGCAGGGAAGCTCGCCTCGATGATCCTGTGGGGGCCGCCGGGCACGGGCAAGACGACGATCGCGCGCCTGCTGGCCGCCGCGGTGGGCATGCGTTTCGTGGCGATCTCGGCGGTCTTCTCCGGCGTGGCCGACCTCAAGAAGGTGTTCGCCGAGGCGAAGGAGCATACGCGCATCGGCGCGCGGACCCTGCTGTTCGTGGACGAGATCCACCGCTTCAACCGCGCCCAACAGGATGGATTCCTTCCCTTTGTCGAGGATGGGACCGTCGTTCTGGTCGGCGCGACGACCGAGAATCCGTCGTTCGAGCTCAACGCGGCCCTGCTTTCGCGCGCGCAGGTGCTGATCCTCAACCGGCTCGACGCGAAAGCGCTGTGCCAGCTTCTCGACCGCGCCGAGGCGCTGATCGAGCGGGCCCTCCCCCTCACCCCGGAGGCGCGGGACGCGCTGGTCGCGACCGCCGACGGCGACGGGCGCTTCCTCCTCAATCAGGCGGAAACCCTGTTCTCGATCGACATCGCCGAACCGCTCGATCCGGCCGGCCTCTCGGCGCTGCTCCACCGCCGGGTCGCGGTCTACGACAAGGACCGCGAAGGGCATTACAACCTCATCTCCGCGCTCCACAAGGCGATCCGCGGCTCCGATCCGCAGGCGGCGCTCTACTATCTCGCGCGGATGCTGGTCGCGGGCGAGGAGCCGCTCTATCTGCTCCGCCGCCTGGTGCGCACGGCGTCCGAGGATATCGGCCTCGCCGACCCGCAGGCTTTGGTCCAGTGCCTCGCCGCCAAGGATGCCTATGATTTCCTCGGCTCGCCGGAGGGAGAACTCGCTTTGGTCCAGGCCTGCCTCTATCTGGCGACCGCGCCCAAATCGAACGCGATCTATGCGGCTCAGAAATCGGCCTGGCGATCGGCAAGGGACACGGGCTCGCTGATGCCGCCCAAGAACATATTGAACGCGCCCACCAGGCTCATGAAGCAGGTGGGCTACGGCAAGGGATACCAATATGATCACGATGCTCCGGAGGGCTTTTCCGGCGACAATTACTGGCCCGAGGAGATGGAGCCGCAGACCTTCTACGAACCCGTCGACCGCGGCTTCGAGAAGCGCATCGCCGAGCGCATCGCCTTCTGGGAGGAACGCCGTGCCGAAATACGAAAATGAGTTCCCGGGCGAAAGCCGGGGTCCAGTCGCGCGCCGTTTCTGGACCCCGGCTTTCGCCGGGGCACTCCTGCTGGCTGTCAGCCCCGTCTCGGCGCAAAATCCGGATCGCTACACCCGCGCGCTGGCGGCGGGATACAAGGCGTCGTTCCTGTGCAGCGACCTGTTCAATGCCGGCCAGAGCGTCGAGCAGGTCGAGCGCGACGACCTCCAACGCACCTATGCGGAGCTGGAGCCGATCATGCCGACCTTGGCCGCCGACATCGACCGCGAGGCGAAAATAGTGAGCGTTGCCTTCGACGAGGCGATGCCGCCGCGCGTCGCCGCCTGGCGGCCGCATCTCGGCTGCGCCCAGCTCCCGATCGGCGCGCGTCCGGAAACCGCTTCGTTGCTGCCCCGGCTGACGGTCGACCCCGCCATCGATCGCTCGGATCGCCTGCCCTGGCCCAATGGCGACCGCGATGCGACGGCGACCGCGAAGGGAGACGCCAGGGCGCTCGACCGGGCGATCGACGCGGCATTCGACCGGCGCACCTACGGCCAGGGCAGCGAGACGACGGCGTTGCTGATCGTGCAGGACGGCAAGATCGTCACCGAACGCTATCGCGACGATTTCGACAGGCACATGTCGCAGCGCACCTGGTCGGTCGCCAAGAGCCTCGCCGCGACCATCGTCGGCGCGGCCGTCCAGCAGGGGAAGATCAACGTCGATGCGCCCGCGCCGATCCCGGAATGGCGGGCGCCCGGCGATCCGCGCGCGGCGATCACCACCGACCAATTGCTGCGCATGGCCAGCGGCCTCCATTCCGACCATGCCGGCAACCGCACCGACGCCCTCTATTTCGGCGGCACGGCGGTGACCGAGCAGGCGGTGGCCTGGCCGCTGGAGGCGCCGCCGGGAACGCGCTGGCGCTACGCCAATAACGACACTTTGCTCGCGGTGCGCGGGCTCCAAGCGACGCTCGAAGGCGAAGACAAGCTCGCCTTCCCGATGACCGGCCTGCTGTGGCGGATCGGCATGACGCGGACCGTGCCGGAGACGGACTGGGAGGGGGGCTTCATCCTGTCCAGCCAGGTCTGGACCACGGCGCGCGATCTGGCGCGGCTCGGGCTCCTTTACCTGAACGACGGCGTCTGGAACGGCGAGCGCATCCTGCCGCCCGGCTGGGGGACCTATGTCTGGCGCCTTGGCCCGGCCCAGCCACCCGCCGGCGGATATGGTTACGGCGCCGGCTTCTGGACCTTCCCCAGGGACAGCGGGCTGCCGGGAGACGCGTACATCGCGCGCGGCAATCGCGGGCAATATCTGGTGATCGCGCCGTCCCGCCGTCTCGTCATCGTCCGGCGCGGCTATGACGGGCCGGGAACGGGCTTCGATCTCGACAGCTTCACCAGGGACATCCTCGCCGCGCTTCGCTGAAGGGACAAGGAACTAGCGCGACCTCCAGGCATTTCTTACGGTAGCGGCACGACCTGCCCGACAGGCTTTTCAGGAAAGAAGGGGGAGCGACGATGTACCGGACGGAATCCGAAACGCTTTACTGGCAGGACCAGGCGATGGAGTGGCTGCCGCGCATCCTCGGCGCCATCGCCATCCTCGTCATCGCCTGGATCCTCGCCCGCGCCGCCAAATGGGCGATCGCCAAGGTCGTCGACCGGATTCCGGCGCTCAAGCGCCATCGCGAAGCGCAGCCCGGCAAGACCGTGGGCAGCCTGATCGGCGACATCGCCTTCTGGCTGATCTTGCTGGTCGGCATCCTCCTGGCGATGCAGCCGCTGGGCCTGGGCCAAGTGCTGGACCCGGTGCGCGAGCTCACCACCAATACCTTCGCCTTCATCCCGAACCTGGTCGCCGGCGGGCTGCTTTTCTTCCTCGGCCTGGTCATCGCGAGGATCGTCCAGCGCGTCGTCGAAGGATCGCTCCTCGCGGCCAATGCGGACGGCTGGCTGCGCAAGACGGGCCTGGTGGAAAATGCGGGCATGGCGCCCGCCGCCCCCGCCGATTCGCCTCCCGTTGTGAGCAGCAAGGCATCGATCAGCCGCTCCGTCGGCCTGATCGCCTTCTTCCTCGTCATCATCCCCTTCACCATCGCCGCGCTGGAGGCGCTGCGGATCGCCTCCATTTCCGGGCCGGCAACGGAAATGCTGCGCACGATCCTGGATGCTATCCCCAACGTGGTCGGGGCCGTGATCCTGCTCGCCATCGGCTATTTCGTGGGCAAGCTCGCCAAGCAGGCGATCGAACAGATATTGCCCTCACTGGGCTTCGACCGTTCGGTCGGCGCGCTCGGTTTCTCCTCCGCCAGCACGACGCCCTCGCGCACCGTCGGCACGATCGTGATGGTCGCGATCCTGATCTTCTTCGCGATCAAGGCGGCCGAATTGCTCGATTCGGCGATCATCGCGATGATGCTGGCCCAGGTGCTGGAGCTCGGCAGCCGGGTGCTGTTCGGCGCCGGCATCATCCTCGCCGGCGTCGTCATCGCCCGCATCGTCGCCAACCTGGTCAGCGGCGCCGGGACCGAGGGCTGGCTCCCCGCCATCCTCAAATGGTCGATCATCGCTTTGGCGGTCGCCATGGGCCTGCGCTTCATGGGCCTCGCCAACGAGATCGTGATCATCGCCTTCGCCTCGATCATCGGCTCGGCGGCGGTCGCCTGCGCCCTCGCCTTCGGCCTCGGCGGCCGGCCGACCGCGCACAAGCTGCTCGAGCAATGGACCGAGGGGAACCGCGCGCCCAAGCCCCCTGCCCGCCCGCGCGCGGCCAAGCCGCCGACCGACGATCAGCCGCCTCTGGTGTAGACAGAGCCGTCACCCCGGCGAAAGCCGGGGTTTCGTGGAGAAGGGCCGTGCCTTCCTGTCCTGAAATCCCGGTTTTCGCCGGGACGACGTGGGTTACATGAACCGCTTCCAGCGCTTCGCCGCGATCGACTGGTCGGGCGCCAAGGGGCGGCGGCACAAGGGCATCGCATTGGCCGTTTGCGAGGCGGGTGACGCGGCACCCCGGCTGATCGATCGCGACAGGCCATGGTCGCGCACCGAAGTGCTCGAATGGCTGCTGGCGACGGCGGACGAGGCGCCCACCCTCTACGGCTTCGATTTCAGCTATGCGCCGCCGATCGTGGAGCGGGGCGCTTATCTGCCGGGCGACGCCGCGCCCGAAGACGCCCGATCCTTCTGGGCCTATGTCGACGCTCTTTGCGACGACGAGGATCTCGGCGCCGCCAGCTTCCTCGAGACCCACCACCGCCGCCATTTCTATTTCGGCGCGGCGGATGGGGCGAAGGCGGATTATCTCCACCACCGGGTCTGCGAGCACGCCTTCAACGCCACCGGCGGCGGCAAGGCCTCGACGCTCTATGATGCCATCGGCGCGGCGCAGGTGGCCAAAGCGAGCTTCGCCGGAATGCGCCTGCTCCATAGGCTGGAGGGCAAGGTGCCGGTCTGGCCCTTCGACTTCGCTCAGGACGGGCCGATGGATGCGCTGCCCGCCTCCGGCAGCCTGGTGGTGGAAATCTACACCCGCGTCTTCATTCGCCTCGCCGGGCTCAGCGGCCGAAAGGTGCGGACCCTGGAAGCCCTCGATCAGGCGCTCGCCGGACTCGGCAGCCGCCCGACCCTCATCGCTCATCAGCCCAATGATCACGAAACGGACGTGCTCATCGCCGCGGCCGGGTTACGGCGCATCGCCGACGATCCGAATTACTGGAACCCCCATGGCCTCACTCAGCGGATCGCCCGCACCGAGGGCTGGACCTTCGGCGTCCTATGACGCATCTGGAGCCGGACGCCGGGTTAGCTCAGCTGGTAGAGCAACCGCCTTGTAAGCGGTAGGTCGTCGGTTCGAGTCCGACACCCGGCACCATCGGTCCTGCGTTCCTCCGGCAAAATGGGTGGATATGGCGACGATTCCTGGCGCGGGCGATCCGCCCACCCCCGGCGTAAAGAAGCAGAGCAAGAAGCTCGTCATCGCCGCGTCGTCGCTCGGCACCGTCTTCGAATGGTATGATTTCTACCTGTACGGCCTGCTCGCGACGATCATCTCCGCGCAATTCTTCTCGGGCGTCAACGAGACGACCGGCTTCATCTTCGCGCTCGCGGCCTTTGCGGCGGGCTTCGCGGTGCGGCCGTTCGGTGCGATCCTGTTCGGCCGGATCGGCGATCTCGTCGGCCGCAAGAATACCTTCCTCGTCACGATGGCGATCATGGGCCTGTCGACCTTCTGCGTCGGCCTGCTTCCGAGCTACGCGTCGATGGGCGTCGCCGCGCCGGTCATGCTCGTTCTGCTCCGATTGCTGCAGGGCCTGGCGCTCGGTGGCGAATATGGCGGTGCCGCGACCTATGTCGCCGAGCATGCGCCGGACGGCAAACGCGGCCTCTACACCAGCTTCATCCAGACCACCGCGACACTCGGCCTGTTCGCGGCCTTGCTTGTCGTCATCGGCATTCGCTCGGCAATGGGCGAGGAGGCGTTCGCCGACTGGGGCTGGCGGATTCCGTTCCTTGTCTCGATCCTGCTGCTCGCCGTCTCGCTGTGGATCCGGATGCAACTCGAGGAGAGTCCCGTCTTCCGCAAGATGAAGGCGGAAGGGAAGGGATCGAAGGCGCCGCTCACCGAGGCGTTCGGGCGCTGGTCCAACCTGCGCATCGTGCTCATCGCCTTGTTCGGCGCCGTCGCCGGCCAAGCGGTGGTCTGGTATACCGGCCAGTTCTACGCGCTCTTCTTCCTCGAAAAGACGCTGCGGGTGGACGGCGCCACCGCCAATATCCTGATCGCCATCGCGCTCGCCATCGCTACGCCCGCCTTCATCCTGTTCGGCTGGCTTTCCGACAGGATCGGGCGCAAACCGATCATCCTCGCCGGCTGCGCGCTCGCGGCGCTCACCTATTTCCCTTTGTTCGAAGCGCTGTCGAAGGCCGCCAATCCGGCGCTCCACGCGGCCCAGGCCAGCGCCCCGGTCCGCGTCGTCGCCGACCCGGCCGACTGCTCGCTCCAGTTCGATCCGATCGGCCGCAACCGGTTCGACGCGCGCTCCTGCGACATCGTCAAATCCTATCTCGCCAGGGCCAGCGTCTCCTACGCCAACGTCGCCGCCGCGCCGGAGGCGGTGGCCGAGCTCCATATCGGCGACACGATCATCCACAGCGCCGATGCGGCGTCGCTTCGGGGCGCCGATCGAGCGGCGGCGATCGCCGGGTTCCAAGCGGAGGCCGGGGCGGCGCTCGCCGCCGTCGGCTATCCCGACAGAGCCGATCCGGCGGCGATCGACAAGCCGCTGGTCGTGCTCATCCTGACCATCCTCGTCCTCTACGTGACGATGGTCTACGGCCCGATGGCCGCCTTGCTGGTCGAGCTGTTTCCGACCCGCATCCGCTATACGTCGATGTCGCTGCCCTACCATATCGGCAATGGCTGGTTCGGCGGCTTCCTGCCGACCACCGCCTTCGCCATGGTCGCGGCCACCGGCGACATCTATTACGGCCTCTGGTACCCCGTCGTCGTCGCCTTGCTGACCCTGGTGGTCGGGCTGTTCTTCCTGCCCGAGACCCACCGGCGAAGCCTCGAGAATGGCTGAGGAGCGTCAGCGGAGCGCCGCGAAAGCCGGCGCATAAGAGACCGGGCCTTCGCGCGCCGGAAGCGGATCGCCTCGCAGCGACAGGGCCATCAGATTGGGGCCGGCATAAGGCGAGCCGAAGCCCCGCGCGAACGCCGCGTCGAACCCGAAACGCGTATAATAAGCGGGTTCGCCCAGCACGAACACGCCTTCCCACCCACCGGCAGCGGCCAGCGCCAACCCTTGCCGAACTAGCGCATCGCCGATCCCGCGTCGCTGCCGGTCGGGCCGCACCGCCAGGGGCGCCAAGCCGAGCGCCCGAAACGGCGCCGCTACCGCCGAGAAGAGAATATGGCCGACCACTTCGCCGTCCGCCTCCACCACCAGCGACAGGGCGCAATCCCCATCGCGCCGCAACCGATCGACCAGATCCGCCTCCGCCGCGGTCGGGAAGGCCTGCTGGAGGAGAGAGCGGATCGCAGGCGGATCGGACGGCCGTTCAGGTCGAACGTCCGCCCGCATCAGCTCAGCAGCCGACCGCCTTAGGGGCCGCACCGGCGGTCTCGCCGGCCTTCTTTACCCCGTCCAGACAGGCGGGCGGGGCGGGAGCCTCGGCGGCCTTCTTGCCCAGCGGCGCCTGCTCGTCGCCGGGCCGGTCGCCGGTCATCGCCCAGCGATAGGAGGAAGCGATCGCATCGCCGTTGCGGGTTTGCTTCGCGAGGACCGTGGCGACGCCCTCGCGGCTGGCCGGCTCGTAGCGCCGGAGCACCGCGCGCTGGAAGCTGTCGACGCTCGCCGAACCGGTCTCAGCGGCCTCCGCAGCCAGGGCGTCGGTCGTTCCCGCGACCGCCTCGGGCGGCGTCGTGGTTAGCGCCGCGAGGCGCGCCGTTCGAGCCAGATCCGGTTCGGCGCCGCCATGGCGCTCGACGAAGGCGGCGGGCTTTCCCCAGCCGCCGGACCAGCGGTAGAAGATGTGCGTGCCGATCTCGGCCGCCTTGACCAGGCTGGAGCTCCAGTAAGGCACGACCCAATTGGTGTGATAATGGGTGGCCCAGCCGACCGGCGCATAGACGTTCCCGGCCAGCGCCGCCTCGGCGACCTTGCGCGCCCGCTCCCAATAGGAGGCCATCGGCGCGCGGCGGAGCGAGCCGTCGCAGGTGAAGGTGAATTGGCAGCCGGTGGTCCGTTCCGACCCCTGATAGACGACGCCGCAGACGCTGCTCGGATAGGCCGGATGCCGCACCCGGTTCAGCACCACCTGCGCCACCGCGCGCTGGCCGTCGGTCGGCTCGGTGGCGGCCTCGTAATAGATGGCGGAGGTGAGGCATTCGAGGGCGCGCGCGCGGTCGGCCTGGCTCTGGGCGCGCGACGCGAAGGCCACGGCCGCCGGATTGGGCCCGGTCGCCAGCGGGATGGCGGCGTTGAACGCGACCGCGTCGGTCGGATCGACGCGGCGGAATTCGAGCGGCTCGGCCGTCGGCAGGACCTGCTCGCGCACCGCGCTCGACAGATCGTCGGTGACGCGGGCGGCGGCACGGCCGTCTATGCCCGACATGCCGATCACGTTCAGGCCGGCGACCAGATAGAGCGCCAGCAGCGTCGCCAGCACCAGCGTCGCCGGCCAGTGCCGCCGATCCAGCGTCGGCACGCGAAAGGCCGGCAATCGCAAATTGGCTGTCAGCATAATCGCTCCAAAAATCGGACGCTCGCGGCGGCGATCCCGCTCCCCGCGGTCGCGCGCGCCTCCCGCGGCCACCTGACATGGGGAGAACGGGCACGAAATCAAACCGGGCTCAGCCGGCGCCCATAGCAGACTTTCCTGTATCCAGGCAAAACCGCGCCCTCGCGACGGGAACAGGAACATCGTTTCCATCAAGTCGTTGGTGATGCGACTCTAATTCGACGAGACCATCCTCAATGGCGACCAATGCATTCACCCGATTACCGTCGGCGGAAGCCGGCCAGTTCTTCACGGACAGCTTGCAGCGCGGGCTGGCCCACTGGAATCACGAGCGGCTCGCGCCGGGATTCCCCCACGAGGACTGGCAGAAGACGTTGGAGCGCGACGTCAGGATGCTCCGGCTGGAAGGCGGGTTCATCGAGGCCTTGCGGGACGAGGTCGCTGACGAAGCGGCGGCGGCTCCCACCGAAGTGGATGCCTTCGTCGCTTGGTTCGAGGCGCTGCGGGACACCGGACCTGGGCAAGGCGACCCGCTCTTCCCCTGGATCGCGGAGGAAGCCGGCATCGAGCCGATCAGCTGGTTCCTGGAGCAGGAAGCAGCCGGCGAAGCCGGGTTCGACGACCTGGTCGCTTATGCGCAGGTGAAGCTCCCCACCCTCCCGAAACTGGAACTCGCCCGCAATTATTGGGACGAGATGGGCCGCGGCAATCCCAAGGGGATGCACGGGCCGATGCTCGACCATCTGGTCGAGACGCTAGCGCTGAACCCTCGCGTCGATACGACATTGTGGGAAAGCCTGGCCGTCGCCAATGCCATGACCGCGATGGCGACGACGCGCCGCTACGCCTGGCATGCGGTCGGTGCGCTCGGCGTCATCGAGCTGACCGCGCCGGGGCGCTCGGCCTGCACGGCGGCCGGGCTGAGACGCCTCGGGTTCTCGGGCAAGGAGCGGCGCTATTTCGATCTGCACGCCGTGCTCGACGTCAAGCACAGCGCCGACTGGAACCGCGAGGCGCTGCGCCCGCTGGTCGAGGAAGACCCGCGCCGCGCGACCGCCATCGCCGAGGGCGCCTTGATCCGCCTGAAATGCGGCGAACGCTGCTTCGCCCGCTATCGGGAGATGCTCTGGTAATCGCTTGCCGCGCCCGCGCCGGCGGTTAATCTGCGGCGATGACCGCGAATCTCCTCCTGCCGGGCGACCATGCGCCGTGGTTCCAGGCGCCCGCTCTGTCGGGCGCGCCGCAATATGCTTTCCAGACCGTCGCCGGCCGCCATGTCGCGATGCTGTTCCTGGGCTCCGCGAGGCTTGAAGCCTGCGCGGCGGCGCTGCGCCTGGCGCTGGAACGGCGGCGCCTATTCGACGACCACAAGGCCTGCTTCTTCGGCGTGACGCTCGACCAGGACGACGCGGCCCAGGGCCGCATCGCGCAATCGCTCCCCGGCATCCGCTTCTTCCTCGATTATGACCGGAAGGTCAGCGCGGCTTATGGCGCGTTGGGCGGACGCGGCGATGGCGATGGGGTCGAATACCGGCCCCATTGGCTGATCCTCGATCGCGCGCTGCGGGTCGTCCAGCGCTTCCCGATCGACCAGGGCGGGGAGGCGCTCGACCTGCTGGAAACCCTGGTTTCGACGCCGACGGAGGACGAATGGGCGCCGGTGCTGCTGGTGCCCAACGTGTTCGAGCCCGAGCTGTGCCGCGAGCTGATCCACCTATACGAGAGCGACGGCGGTGCCGAATCGGGGTTCATGCGCGATGTCGACGGCAAGACGACCCTGATCGTCGATGCCGCCCACAAGCAAAGGCGCGACTGCATGATCGAGGACGAGGCGCTGCGCGGCCGCCTGGTCGCGCGCATGAACCGGCGGCTGAGCCCCGCCCTCGATCGCGCCTTCCGTTTCGAGGCCACCCGCATCGAGCGCTATCTGGTCGCCTGCTACACCGCCGGTGCCGGCCATTTCCGCCCCCACCGCGACAATACCACGAAGGGCACCGCGCATCGCCAGTTCGCGGTCACCATCAACCTCAACGCCGGCGACTACGACGGCGGCGACCTGCGCTTTCCCGAATATGGCGGCCGCACCTATCGCGCGCCGACCGGCGGCGCGGTCGTCTTCTCCTGCTCCCTGCTTCACGAGGCGACCCCGGTGACGCGGGGCAAGCGCTACGCCTTCCTGCCCTTCCTCTACAATGAGGAGGCGGCCCGTATCCGCGAGGCCAACAACCCGTATCTGGGCGAGGGCGTCGGCGAGTATCGCATCGGCTGAGCGCGACGGAGCGACGCCCGGAACCGTGGTTCCGAGCCTCGCCGGCGCGAACTCACTCCTCCTGCTGCCTGCCCGCTTCCCTGCGAACCTCGCCGCGGCCCATCGCCGAGACGAGAGCGTCGCCTGAAATAGTGAAATTATCCGCCGGCAGCGCCGCGACCCGATCGCCGGCCGCGACCAGCACGGTATCGACGGCGCCGTTGGCGGTGGCGCGGACCTGCTGCACAGTGCCGATCGCCCGGCCCGCGCCGTCGCGCACGACCATGCCGGGGCTCACCGAGATCGCACCGGCGGCGTTGGCGGCGGCCGACCCGGCTGCCACGAGTGAGCCGAGGCCGGTATCGCCCGCGCCTGACGCGGCGCCCGATGCGGAGCCGGACCCGTTGCCGGCCAGAGCGTTGGCGCCGCCCGCCGCGCCGCCGGCGATATTGACGGCGTTGGCGACGGTGGAATCGACCGCATCGGTGCCGATCGCCCGGGCGCCGACGCCGGCATTGCCGGAGGCACGGCCATTGGCGCGCGCGGAGGCGTTGCCGGAGCCGAGGACGGACGAGGTGGCGCCGTCCAGCGAGCCGGCGGCGGAGCCGGACGCGCGGCCGTTCGCGTCGGCACGGCCGCGACGGGTGTCGACGTTGCGATCGAGGCGGGTGGCGGTGGAGCTTCTCGCCGTGCCGCTGGTGCTGTTGCTGACGCCGCCAAGGGTGCCGCCCAAAGTGCCGCCGAGCGACCCACCGAGATTGCCGCCGAGTCCGCCGCCGCCGAGAAGCTGCGCGGAAGCCGGCGCCGCGATCAGCGCGAACGCGGCCGAGACGGTTGCGAGCTTGAGTTTCATTTTCTGTCTCCTTGCCTTTTCGATGAGGCTTGAAAGGTCCTCACCCGGGCTAACGAGACGGCTTTCCGGTTTAATCCCGTCCGGTAAGATATTTTCTAGCGGGCAGGCGTGCGGCACTCGCCGCAGACGAGGCCTCGGCCAAAGCGCTCGTCCGGACCCTTGGGACCGAGATCCTTCGCGGTCGCGTCGAGGGCGGCGAGGGAGCCGGCCTCCGACAAGCGCCCTGCGACCAGCGGCACCGCATAGGATGTACCGCGCACCTCGCCGACGCCACCCGAAACCTCGGCGGCGGCCATGTCGGCGCCGGGGGCGGCATAATCGAGATGGAGGGCGCGGCCTGCCTCGATCAGCGCCCGGTTCCTGCCGTCGACGCCGGTGACGGCGACCACGCCCTTATAGGAGGCGGGAAAAGCGGGCGGCGCGGCTGGGCCGTCATTGCCGACGGCGGCGACGATGCGGGTGCCGCGCGCGAGCACCTTCTCGACGACCCTGGCGACGAGCGGGTTGGCGGGGCCGACGAGGCTGACGCCCACCACCGGCACGTCACGCGCGGCCATGAAGGCGAGCGCCCTGGAGAGGGCCAGCGCATTGCCGCCTTTGGGATCGCGCCCGTAGACGTCGGCGACGAGCAGGTCCGCTGTGGGAGCGGCGCCCTTTATCGGGCCGGTTCCCACGGCGAGGGAAGCGACCGCCGTGCCGTGCGCGCTGGCGGCCGGAGCGCCGGCGGCGAAACCTTTCTGCTCGACGCCTCCGCCGAGCGACGGATGCGCGCCGACGCCGCCGTCGATGATGCCGATATCGGGCCGGCCGCCGCCGCCCTGCGCCAGGGCCGGCGACGCGGCCGTCATGATGGACGTGGCACCGCTCCGCATATGGATGTGGTTGGCGGTAAAGTCGCCGCCGGGCGCCACGTCCTCCAGCCGCTCCATCGCGTCCTCGATCGACAGGCCGCGCGGCGACGCAAGCGTTACCGAGCGGATGCCGAGCCCCTGAAAATCCTCATCGGCCGCGACCGAGAAGCCCGCTTTCACGGCTGCGACCAGTACCGCCGGATGGGGGTCGATCGCGATGATCTCGCCGCGCACCGCCGGCCCCGCGTCGGTCATTTCCAGGATTTCAGGATGGGAACGCACCAGATCGCGCAGCCGTCCGGCGCGGTCCTCCGCCAGCCGCCGTGCCGCGGAACCGAGACGGTCGGCCGCGCGCGTGGCGCTGTCGAGCGCGTCGATGCCGGTCCGTCCAACCCGGTCCAGCACCGGCCCGACACCTCCCGGGAGGGCGGAGCCGACTCCCCCGTCGGGCAGCAATTGCGCGCCCGCCGCGGTTGCGCCGAGGCAGGCGAGCGCGCCCAGCGCCATTGTCCTGAGCTGTTTGCCGGGCCACATAGCGGCCGCTCCTTTGCATATTTTTCCTGTCCCGGGGATTAAACGTCTCCGGACGCCCGTTTCCTCCACGACGACAATGGAGACGCCTGTTCAGGCCTTCGAACGCGAGCTGCTGACCTTGCTGCCCCGGCTCCGCCGGTTCGCCCGCTCGCTCGCCCGCGACGCGGCCGACGCCGACGATCTCAGCCAGGTGGCGCTGGAGCGGGCGTTGAAGGCGAAGGACCAGTGGCAGCAGGGAACGAGACTGGATGCCTGGATGTACCGGATTATGCGCAATTGCTGGATCGACGAGGTGCGGGCCCGCACACGCCGCGCACAGACCTTCGCGCCCGAAGAAGCGGGCGAAACCGTCGGCGTGGCGGGCGATGCGGAGATCAAGGCCGAGATGCACGACGTGGATCGCGCCATGAGCCAGCTTCCGGACGAGCAGCGCGAGGTGATCGCGCTCGTGCTGGTCGAAGGGCTCGCCTACAAGGAAGCGGCGGCGATACTCGACATACCGATGGGCACCTTGACCTCGCGGCTGACGCGCGGCCGCCAGGCGCTCGTCCGAAGGTTGGAGGCGGCATGATGAAGATCGATGACGAAAGGCTGATGGCCTATGCCGACGGCGAGCTTGATAGCGCCGAGCGCGAAGCAGTCGAGCGGGCGCTGGCGGAGGACGCCGCGCTTCGGGAGAAGCTTGCCGAGCAGAAGCGGCTTCGGGCGACATTATCGGGACATTACGGGCCGGTCGCCGCCGAAGAGGTGCCGGATCGGTTGCTGGCGATGCTCGGCGCGAGCGGCGCCGCCAGGGACGATGTCGTCTCGCTGAGCGCGGCGCGGGAAAAAGGGCACCGGCCCGTCTGGCGCAACCTCGGCACCATCGCGGCCAGCCTGGCGGTGGGGCTGCTGGCCGGACAGCTCATCCAGCTCCAGCGTGGCGGGCAGATCGCCGTGGACGGTGGCGCGCTGATCGCCCAGGACGATTTGGCCAAAGCGCTGGATACGCAGCTCGCCTCGGCCCAGGCGTCCGATGCGGCGACGCGGATCGGCGTCAGCTTCGCCGATCGGCAGGGGCGGTTCTGCCGTTCCTTCGATGCTCCCGCCTTCGCCGGCCTGGCGTGTCAGGAGGACGGGAACTGGCACGTCATGATGACCGCACCGTCCGAGGACGGCGGCACCAGCCAATATCGGCAGGCGGGCTCGTCGGTGGTCCTTCAGGCCGCGCAGGAGATGATGGCCGCAGCGCCGCTCGACCCCGAGGCCGAGCGAACGGCGATGCAGGCCGGCTGGAATAATTCCGCCGCCGGGGATTAAACCCGCCACGCCTTCCGTTCCCCTGCCGAACGACAATCACGGCGGGAGCGACCCCATGCGCAATTCATCGATCCTTTTCGCGATTTCGGCGCTGGCGCTCGCGGCTCCGGCCATGACAGAGCCGACGGTCGAGCTTTCGACCGGGCTCGACTATCGGGAGGGCGACTATGGCACCGGCGAGAGCATCGAGACCTGGGAAGTGCCGACCAGCCTGCGCGTGCAATCGGGCCAGTTCCTCTTCAGCGCCACCCTCCCCTATCTGCGCGTCGATGCGCCCGGCAACGTGGTCGGCGGAGGCGGAGGCATCCTCGGGCTGCCGATCATCGTCGATCCCACCGAGCCGCCCGGCCGCGTTCGCCGCGAGGGCATTGGCGACCTGGAACTAGGCGCCGCCTACACCGTCCCGAGCGAGGATATCGGTCTCACTTTCTCCGGACAGGTGAAGGTGCCGACCGCCTCCACCGCCAAGCGGCTCGGCACCGGCGAGTTCGACTATGCCGTGGGCGCCGAGCTCTCCAGGAGCTTCGGCCAGGTCACGCCCTTCGTCGGCGTCGGCTACACCATGCCCGGCGACCCCGAGCAATACGACCTGGGGAACAGCCTGTCCGCCCGGGCCGGCGCGGCGGTGTGGATGGACAAGCGGGTGCGCGGCCACGTCACCTACGGCTATGCCGAGAGCATCAGCCCCCTCATCCCCGACGAACAGCAGATTTCGACCGGCATCAACGCCGGACTGTCGGACCGCCTCTCGCTCGGTCTCTATGGATCGGCCGGCCTGTCGAAAGGCTCGCCCGATGTCGGCGCCGGCGTGCGGCTGGGGACGAGCTTCTAGCCGTTATTGCGAGCGAAGCGAAGCAATCCAGTTCCGGCGCCGAACAACTGGATTGCCGCGTCGCTTCTCTCCTCGAAATGACGGCGGGACTAATCCCCCATCCGCGCGCCCAGCACCATGGTGGTGACCCAGCCGTTCAGCAGCTTGTTGTATTGGGCGCGGTCCTTGTCGGTCGACAGAGCGTGGTCGGCGCCCTTGATCATCCGGTAGGTGAGCGACCGGGCGGCGCGGAACGAGGCCGTGTAGCCGCCGACGGCGGGATGCGGGACGATCTCGTCGCATTCCGACTCCACGATCAGCACGTCGCCCTCGAATTTGGAACAGGCGCGGAGCGCGCGATTGTCGCTGTGGCTCAGCCAAGTCTGGCGGTAGGTGTTGAGATCGTCGCGATCGAGCGCCGCCTTGGGAATGTCCCAATCCTCGTCGCGGTAAAGGGCGGGGACGCGCAGCGCGAGCCAATTGACCGGCCGGAGCGAAGTGAGGATCGCCGCGAGATAGCCGCCATAGCTGCTCCCCACCACGGCGATGGCCGACTTGTCGACCGCCGGCTGGCCGGCCAGGAAATCATAGGCGGCGAGGAGGTCGGCGAGGTTCTGCCCGCGCGTCACCGTCTCGCGCTGCGGCTCCGTCGCGGCATGGCCGCGCAGGTCGAAGGTGAAGCACAGACAGCCGAGCCGCGAGATCTTGCGGGCGCGGTCGAGGTCATGCTTCTGGCTTCCACCCCAGCCGTGGACGAAAAGAATGCCGGGCACGAGCTTTTCCGGTGTCAGGATCGTGCCCTCGATCGTCTGGCCCTCCACGCCGACCGTCACCCTGCCGCCTTCGTTCATGGCGCGATCACCGCATATTTGACCATCGGACCCTCCACATCGTCCGTACCCTGGAAATAGATCGTCGCGCCGGCCGGAGGCCGGCCACTCCCGCCATAGCGCTCGACCGTGGACGCGCGCGCCTGCTCCAAACCGGTGTCGGCCAGGAACGCCTCCAGCGCCGCGATCTCGGCGCCTGTCGCGCCGCCGAGGCGCCAGCTTTGCTCCAGCACGCCCGAGCAGCGGCGGTCGCGGCAGTTGATCCCCTGCGCCACGTCGTAATTGCGGCGGGACGCGAACAAGCCGGGGAAGCATTCCAGCGCCGCCGCGTCATATTGCGACGCCTGGATCACGGCGAGCCGGATCGGCTGCGGCAGGTCGAAGTCGAGCAAGGCGTCGAAGCCGCCGCGCGCGAAGAGCAGGTCGGAGCCGCCATAGACCGCCTCGCCGCGCGCATTGGGCGTCGTGCCCTGGGTGCCGACGTAGCTCACCAGCAGATCGTCCAATCGCACCTGGCCGACGCTGTAGGTTTCGACATCGGCCAGATCCTCTTCCAGCACGAGGCCGACCTCCGACAGCCCGTCCGTGTCGAGCGCGCCGAGCCTCGCGTCGAGCTCGGTCTCGTCCCGGACCGTCACTTGACCGCGCCCGGACGTCGCCAGCACCGGCTTGAGGCGCAGCGGCCCCCGCTCGAGCAGCCGGAGCGCCGCACGCCGCGCGTCGTCCAAGGTGAAGGCGGTGAATCCCTCCACGACCGCACCCTCCATGTGCCGCGCGAAATCGTGCGACCAGCCTGGCGGAGCCTCCGCGCCCGGATCGACGAGAGGGTGGGTGATGGCCTTGGTGGCGACGAAGGCATGGGGAACGACCCCGCCGAACAGATCGCCCTCGCCGGCGATGCCGAGCGCGGACGCTTCGTCGCTCAGGATCGTATCGCTGGGCACCAGATAGAGCGGCCCCGGATAATCCCGGCCCGCATCGTGCTCGCCATCGAAGCGGAAGCCCTTCAGCGCCGCCAGCCTGCGGCCGATCTCCCGGCGGGTGGCGGCGTCGTGCTGGTGGGCGAACTCGCCCCTGCCCCGGATGTGGAGCAGCACAATGCCGCCCCGGGGCCTCGCTTGTTTGCCTCTCCACCTTGAACGCATCATGCACCGTCAATCCAGCCTCTCCTCTTCATGGGGAACAGGTCTACAATGTCCGTGGGCTCGCATTTGTGCCGTGGCCTTGCCCGGAGCGAGCCGTTACTGTTCCCTCCCCACGCGCGAACGATCAGAGGCACCATGAGCGACCGCATCTCCCCGCCGGCTTCCGCCATCCAAGGCAGCCATTGCAGCCCGGAAGAATATGAGGCGCTCTATCGCCGGTCGATTGACGAGCCGGACGCATTCTGGGCGGAGCAGGCGAGGCGGCTCGACTGGGTGAAGGCGCCGACGCGGATCGATGGGTCGTCCTTCGATCCGGTCGATATTCGGTGGTATGAGGACGGGATCCTCAACCTCTGCCACAATTGCGTCGACCGGCATTTGCCGGAGCGGGGCGACCAGGTCGCATTGCTCTGGGAGGCGGACGCGCCGGGCGTGACGAAAACCCTCACCTACCGGGAGCTCCACGCCGAAATCGTCCGCATGGCGAGCGCCTTGAAGGCGCTCGGCGTCAAGAAGGGCGACCGCGTCACCCTCTATCTGCCGATGATCCTGGAGGCGGCGGTGGCGATGCTTGCCTGCGCGCGGATCGGGGCGGTGCATTCGGTCGTATTCGGCGGATTCTCGCCCGAGGCGCTGCGGGGCCGGATCGAGGATTGCGGCAGCCGGTTCGTGATCACCGCCGATGGCGGCATGCGCGGCGGCAAGCTGGTGCCCTTGAAGGCCAATGTCGATGCCGCGCTCGACGGCCCTTCGAAAGGCTCAGGACAGGCGGTCGAAGTCGATACCGTGCTCGTCATCCGCCATTGCGGCAACGATGTCGCCACCGTCGAAGGCCGCGACCGCTGGTACGACGAGGCAGCCGCGGATGCCTCCGACGACTGCCCCTGCGAGCCGATGAACGCGGAAGACCCTTTGTTCATCCTCTACACGTCCGGCTCGACCGGCAAGCCCAAGGGCGTGCTCCACACGACCGGCGGCTATGCCGTCTGGACCGCCGCCACCTTCCACTATGTCTTCGACTATCGGCCCGGCGAAATCTTCTGGTGCACGGCCGACGTCGGCTGGGTGACCGGGCACAGCTATGTCGTCTATGGTCCTCTCGCCAACGGCGCGACCAGCGTCATGTTCGAGGGCGTCCCCAATCATCCCGATTTCAGCCGCTTCTGGGACATGGTGGAGCGGCACAAGGTCAACATCTTCTACACCGCCCCCACCGCCATCCGCGCCTTGGCGCGCGAGGGAGAGGCGCCGGTCAAGCGCCACGACCGCTCCTCCATCCGTATCCTCGGCACGGTCGGCGAACCGATCAACCCGCAGGCCTGGCTCTGGTATCACAAGGTCGTCGGCGACGAACGCTGCCCGATCGTCGACACCTGGTGGCAGACGGAGACGGGCGGCATCATGATCACCACCCTCCCCGGCGCGCACGATATGAAGCCGGGATCGGCGGGCAAGCCCTTCTTCGGCGTGGTGCCGGAGCTGGTCGACGCCGACGGCGAGGTGCTGGAGGGCGCGACGGAGGGCAATCTCTGCATGGCCCGCTCCTGGCCGGGCCAGATGCGCACCGTTCACGGCGACCACGAGCGCTTCGTCCAGACCTATTTCTCGACCTACAAGGGCAAATATTTCAGCGGCGACGGCTGCCGCCGCGACGAGGACGGCTATTATTGGATTACCGGCCGCGTCGACGACGTCCTCAACGTCTCCGGCCACCGCATGGGCACCGCCGAGGTCGAGAGCGCCCTCGTCTCCCACCCGCTCGTCGCCGAGGCGGCCGTGGTCGGCTATCCCCACGACATCAAGGGCCAGGGCATCTACTGCTACGTCACCCTCATCGCAGGCGAGGAGCCGAGCGATGCGCTCGAGGCGGAGCTCCGCGCCCACGTCCGCAAGGAAATCGGCCCGATCGCGACCCCGGAAATCATCCACTTCACCCCCGCCCTCCCCAAGACGCGGAGCGGCAAGATCATGCGCCGCATTCTCCGCAAGATAGCGGAAAATGAGTTCGGCAATCTTGGGGATACGAGCACGCTGGCGGAACCGGCGCTGGTCGACTCGCTGATCGAGGGGCGGCGGCAATAAGCTCGCACATCAGGCAGCAGTGAGGCGGAAACCACAATCACTGTTTGCGATTTCTGCGCGCACGGTCTCGAGGTTCAAGCCGCCGAACCCATTGCGGGCTCGATAGGTCATCACAAGTTCGTGCTGTCCGTTTTCATCGACCGGATAGATGAGTGTCCGCACATGCTCGAACGACTCCGGCTCTCGCAGCTGTTCACGATAATATGCTACGAATTCGGACGCGGTACTCATCTCCCCGAGCCGATTGCGCGCTCCTAAACCAGCTGCACCTCCACACGCCTCCCCACCACCGCCGCCGCCCTTTGCAGCGTCTCAAGCGTGACATTGCCATTGTCGGGGTCGAGCACGCGGTCCACTTGGGTCCGGCTGGTGTGCATCAGCCGCGCGAGGCCGCTCTTGCTGAGCCCTCGCTGCCGCATCGCTTCGCCGAGCTGCCAAACAATCACTTCCGTCCTGATCGCCTTGGCCTGCGTCTCGGCAAGCACACCTTCCTCTTCCAAGAAGCCGTCGAGCGTCGGTCCGCGGTGCCGTTTTTCGCCATTTTCAGCCTCCTTCTCGCGCGCACCGGCCATTACATTGAACCGTTCGTCCTGAGCTTGTCGAGGGACTCTCCTTTCTTTGTGCGGACGAGCAAAGACAGGGTTTCGACAGGCTCAGCCTGGACGAGGGTAGGATGCGATCTAGCCATCCCGCTTTGCGTCGCTGCTTATCTACGCCGGTCAAAGCCGCATCACGCCCTTCTTCGCCTCGCGCGTCCCCAGCGTCTCCGCCGTGAGCGGAGCGCCAGCTTCGAGGAGGGCTCGGCGGCGACCCTGTGGATCGGTGCTCCGCTGGACATCCTCGAAGGGGAGGAATGTCGCGAAGCAGGCATGGGCCAACGTCCCCTCAACGAAGGCGGCGACGCGCGGCCAGCGCTCCGCGTCCGGCTCGAAACCCGCATAGGCGCCGTTGCGGAAGAAGGTGGCGATGGCGATGTCGGCGAGGCCGATCTCGGAGCCGAAGAGGAAGCCTTCTTCGGGGAGTTGGCCCTCCAGATAATTCATCTCGCGCGGCAGGTCCTCGGCCAGCGTCCGGTCGATCCGTGCCTGGTCGCCAGCCTCGCCCCAGATGATCGGCTGGACGATCTTGGGGTAGAACAGGCCCCAGATGAAGACGTCGCCAAGGCGGGTGTCGGCATATTCCTCGAACCAGCGGGCGCGGGCGCGATCCTTCACGTCCGCCGGGAACAGGGGATGGCCCGGCATGGCCTCATCCAGATAGGCGCAGATCACCGATGAATCGCTCAGGGCCAGATCGCCGTCGATGAGCACGGGGATGCGGCGCAAGGGACTCAGCCGCTCGAATTCCTCATTGCCGTAGAAGGCGGTGATCGGGTCGATCTCATAGGCAAGTCCCTTCAGCGCCAGGCAGGCGAGGACCTTGCGGACATAGGGACTGACATAGCTGCCGATGATCTTCATGCCGCGCTCCCTCAAACCCGTCGTTCCCCGGCGATGCAGCCGTTCAGATACATTCGACACAGAGCTTTCGCCGCTTTTTCAGCCGCTCCAGCCGCCGCGCCGCTTCCGCCAGGCCCTCGACGCGGGGACCCATGTTGACCGGCACGACCTGCCCTGCCCCCTTCCCGACCGGCGGCTGATAGACGTAGATCGTGCCGCCGCTCGGCTTCGCGGCGCGCTCGTACAAATTCTCCGCCCGATCGAGGTCCTCGCGCACAAAGCGCCCCTGTTCGTACAAGATGCCGAGCGCGAGCTGGGCCTGCTTGTCGCCGCCGTCGGCCCGCTGCGCGAGCGCCTGCAACGCCGGATGGGCGGCGCCCGGCTCCTGCGGGATTCCGGAAAGGCCGCCGCCCGCACAGCCGGCAAGCGCCAGCAATCCCGCCAGCAGCCAATGCCGAACCATATGGTTAAATATAATCTCCAACCTCCTGGTTCAGCATGGTGGACGCCGCCCTAGCGCGGGGTCATTCGGATGGCGCCGTCGAGCCGCACATATTCGCCGTTGAGATAGACGTTCTCCGCCATGAATACGGCCAGTCGCGCATATTCTTCAGCCTGGCCCAGCCTTTTGGGGAAAGGCACCTGCGCGCCCAGCGCGTCCTTCACATTCTGCGGCATCATCGCCACCATCGGCGTCTCGAACACGCCGGGCAGGATGGTGTTGACCCGGATGCCCTCGTTCATCAGGTCGCGGGCGATGGGAAGCGCCATGCCGAGCACGCCGGCCTTGGACGCGGAATAAGCGGCCTGGCCGATCTGCCCGTCCTGCGCCGCGACGCTCGCGGTGTTGATGATGAGGCCCTTCTCGCCATCCTCCATAGGCTCCAGGTCGGCCATGCCGGCGGCGGAGGCGGCGAGAACGCGGAACGTGCCGATCAGGTTGATCTGGATGGCGAGCTCGAACTGGTGGATCGGGTAGCGCTTGACCGCCTTGGTCTCCTTGTCGCGCCCGACCGTCTTCACGGCGTTGGCGACGCCCGCGCAATTGACGCAGATCCGCTCCTGGCCGTGGGCCTCGCGCGCTTTGGCGAAGGCGGCGTCCACTGCCTCGTTCGACGTGACGTCGGTCTCGCAGAAGATGCCGCCGATGTCGGCCGCGACTCTCTCGCCTTTCTCCACGTCGCGATCGAACAAAGCGACCTTCACGCCCTTTGCCGCCAGCGCCCGCGCGGTGGCCTCGCCAAGGCCCGACGCCGCGCCGGTCACCACCGCCGATATTGAACCATCGAGTTTCATATTCACCTCGTGCTTGTAGGAATGTTCTAGCGCGTCACCGCGGAGAGGGCGACCGCCAGCCGCTCCGCGTCGCCGGTCTTGAGCCCGGCGATGTTGATCCGGCCGGATTGGGGCATGTGGATGGCGTGGTCGCGGCCGAGGGTCACGGTCTGCTCCTCGGTGAGCGGCAGCATCGAGAAGATGCCGCGCTGCGACTGGATATGGCGGAGCATCGAGACTTCGGACGCGAAGGCGCCAAGCTCGTCGCGAAGGCCCAGAAGGCGCCGGCGCATCGCCGCCAGCTCATCCTCCCACGAAGCGCGCAGGCGTTCGTCGGCGAGGACCTGCGCGACGGTGGCGGCGCCATGAGCAGGCGGCATGGACACGAGCGAGCGGCTGATGCGCTCCATCTGGCCCTGGACACGGTCGCGCTCGCCCGAATCGACGCACAGCGCGAAGAGGATGCCGACCCGCTCGCGATAGAGGCCGAACGCCTTGGAGCAGGAGACGGCGATGAGCGCGCGCGGAAGTGTGGCCGCGGCTTCGCGGATGATTTCGAGATCCGCTTCGAGACCGTCGCCCAATCCGTAATAAGCGGCATCGATGATCGGCACCGCGCCGCGCTCGACCAGCGCCGCGAAGAGGGAGCGCCGATCGTCACGCGACAGGTCCGCGCCGGTGGGGTTGTGGCAGGGGCCGTGGAACACGAAGAGGTCGCCGGCCTGAACGCTCTCCGCGGCCTCGGTGACGGCCTCGAGGTTGATCGCCTGCCGGTCGAAGTCGAAATAGCGATGGGTGACAAGCTCCATCCCGGCGGCGCCGGCGAGCGTGGCGTGGTTGGGCCAGCTCGGCAGGCCGAGATGCATCCGCGTCGCCGGATGGGCGGCGAAGGCGGCATCGAGCGCGATCCGGAGTGCGCCTGTGCCGCCGGTGCCCTGGATGGCGGCTAGCCGGTCGAGAGCGGGATGGCCGCGTCCGAAGACCAGTTCCGTCATCCCGCCGACGAAGCGGTCGTCGCCGTGGAGCGCCTGATAGGCCTTGCTGTCCTCCTGCGCGAGAACAGCCCCTTCCGCTTCCTTCACCGCCCGCATGATCGGCGAATGGCCGGTCTCGTCGCGATAGACGCCGACCCCGAGATCGACCTTGTCTGGGCGCGGGTCCGACCGGAACCGGGCCATGACCGCGTGCAGCGGATCGGCGAGGGGTTCTGCGAACCGATCGAACATCGTAGATGGCTTTCTCTGGATAGAAGGACGGCTTTCCGCTATGGGATCGTTACGACGGCGCGGGCAAGAGGCCTTGCGCGATTACCACGACAGAGCAGGCAAAAAATGGCGCACAATCCGTTCACCCATCATCCGCGCGAGGTCGGCGAAAGCTATGGCGAGCATCTCGCCCATGCCGGGGTTTCGGGGCTGCGGCTGGTCGGCAGCGGCATCGCCTGCCTGATCCACGCGGTCTTCCCGTTCCTGTTCGTCCACACCGCCAGCGACACGGTGAAGGACATGCACCGCGGCATCGCCAAACGGGTCGATGCCCCCAATTGGGAGCGGCACCCGATCATCTGATCGGCCTACCGCGCCAATCGCTCCGCGTGCCAGCGCAGATGATCCTCCATGAAGGTGGAGATGAAATAATAGCTGTGGTCGTAGCCTTCCCGCACCCGCAGGATGAGGGGGATGCCGGCCTTGTCGCAGGCCTCGGCGAGGAGCTCGGGCCTTAGCTGTTCGGCCAGGAAATTGTCGGCAGTGCCTTGATCGACGAGTATGTCGGGCACGCGCGCGCCGTCCTCGATCAGCGCGGCGGCGTCATAGCGGCGCCAGGCCGCGCGGTCGGAGCCCAGATACCCGGTCAGCGCCTTCTCTCCCCAAGGCACCCGCGCCGGCGCGACGATCGGCGCGAAGGCGGAGACGGACTTGAAGCGACCGGGATTCTTCAAGGCGAGGGTGAGCGCGCCATGACCGCCCATCGAATGGCCGGTGATCGCCTGGCGCGCCATGTCGGCCGGGAAATGCGCGGCGATCAGTTCGGGCAGCTCGCGCGCGACATAGCTCTCCATGCGGAAGTGCTTCGACCAGGGCGCCTCGGTCGCATCCACGTAGAAGCCCGCGCCCTTGCCGAAATCATAGCCCTCGTCGTCCGGCACGTCGTCGCCGCGCGGAGACGTGTCCGGCGCCACGAAGATCAGCCCCAGCTCCGCGCAGGCGCGGCGATATTCGCCCTTCTCGGTGACGTTGGCGTGGGTGCAGGTGAGGCCGGAGAGATACCAGACCACCGGCCTCTTCTCCCCCGCCTCGGCCTGGGGCGGCACGAAGACCGAGAAGGTCATGTCCGTGCCGGTCTCGCGGGATGGGTGGCGGTAGACGCCCTGGATGCCGCCGTGGCTGCGGTTGGTCGAAACGGTCTCCAAGGTCATCATCAACTCCGTTCGCCCCTGAGCCTGTCGAAGGGCCGTCTTTCCTTGGAAGTGGAGGGCTTCGACAAGCTCAGCCCGAACGATTCTCTTCCGCCTCTCAGTAGACAACCACCGAGCGGATGCTCTCGCCGGCGTGCATCAGGTCGAAGCCCTTGTTGATCTCTTCCAGCGTCAGCACGTGGGTGATCATCGGGTCGATGGCGATCTTGCCGTTCATGTACCAGTCGACGATCTTCGGCACATCGGTCCGCCCCCTGGCGCCGCCGAACGCCGTGCCCTTCCAGACGCGGCCCGTGACGAGCTGGAACGGCCGGGTGGCGATCTCCTTGCCGGCTTCGGCGACGCCGATGATGACGCTCTCGCCCCAGCCGCGATGGCAGCATTCGAGCGCGGTCCGCATCACTTCGGTGTTGCCGGTCGCGTCGAAACTATAGTCGGCGCCGCCATCGGTCAGCTCGACGATCCTGGCGACGGTCTCCTCGCGCGACAGGCCCTTGCTGTTGAGGAAGTCGGTCATGCCGAATTGGCGGCCCCATTCCTCGCGGTCGGGATTGATGTCGACGCCGATGATCCTGTCGGCGCCGACCATCTTCGCGCCCTGGATCACGTTGAGGCCGATGCCGCCGAGGCCGAACACGACGACATTGGCGCCCGGCTCCACCTTGGCCGTGTTCACCACCGCCCCCACGCCCGTGGTGACGCCGCAGCCGATATAACAGCTCGACTGGAACGGCGCATCCTCGCGGATTTTCGCCACGGCGATCTCGGGCAGCACGGTGAAGTTCGAGAAGGTCGAGCAGCCCATATAATGGTAGATGGTCTGACCCTTGTAGCTGAACCGGCTGGTGCCGTCGGGCATCAGGCCCTTGCCCTGGGTGGCGCGGATCGCGGTGCAGAGGTTGGTCTTGCCCGAGAGGCAGGATTTACACTGGCGGCACTCGGGCGTGTAGAGCGGGATGACGTGATCGCCCGGCTTTACGCTGGCGACGCCAGTGCCGACTTCCCGAACGATGCCGGCGCCCTCGTGGCCGAGGATCGAGGGGAAGATGCCTTCGCTGTCGAAGCCGTCGAGCGTGTAGGCGTCGGTATGACAGATGCCCGTCGCCATGATCTCGACGAGGACCTCGCCCGCCTTCGGCCCCTCCAGATCGAGCTCGACGATCTCGAGCGGCTTCCTGGCTTCGAAGGCAATTGCGGCGCGGGTCTTCATGGGTGCGGGTCTCCTGATCTCGCCTGCTCCTAGCCGCTCGTCCCGAGCGAAGTCGAGGGGCGACGATCCTCCCTGTGAGCGGAGCTCATGGGGAGGGGGACCATGCGAAGCATGGTGGAGGGGTAAGAGCACCGGGTTTGGAGGATCGCGCGCGAACAGCCAGCGGTCAGTGCAGCTACCCCTCCACCACACTTCGTGTGGTCCCCCTCCCCATCGCCTGCGGCGACAGGGAGGACTTTACGGCACTCGCGCCTTCGGAAATCCGCCCCAGGCTTCGTCATAGTCGAGCTGCATCTGCTCGCACTCCAGCGCGAACTCCGTAGGCCGAAACGGCCAGCAGCTCTCGACCATGAAGGCCAAGGTGCCCTCGATCTTGTGCGGCTTCAATTCCGCCTCGCTCGCGCCTTTCCAGCTGGCCACATCGGGGCCGTGGCCGGACATCAGGTTGTGCAGGGACATGCCGCCCGGCGCGAAACCTTCGGCCTTGGCGTCGTAGGCGCCGTGGATAAGGCCCATGCACTCGCTCATCACGTTGCGGTGGAACCAGGGCGGGCGGAACGTGTCCTCCGCCACCATCCAGCGCGGCGGGAAGATGACGAAATCGGCATTGGCGCGGCCGGGCACGTCCGACGGCGAGGTGAGCACGGTGAAGATCGACGGATCGGGGTGGTCGAAGCTGACCGTGCCGATCGTGTTGAAGCGATTGAGGTCGTATTTCCACGGTGCGAGATTGCCGTGCCAGGCCACGACGTCGAGCGGGCTGTGATCGAGCGTGGTCGTCCAGAGCGAGCCCAGGTATTTCTGGACCAGCTCGAACGCGCCCTCGCGGTCCTCATAGGCCGCGACCGGCGTCTCGAAATCGCGCGCATTGGCGAGACCGTTGGAGCCGATCGGACCCAGATCGGGCAAGCGAAACAGGCTGCCGTGATTCTCGGCGACATAGCCCCTCGCTTCTCCTTCCGGCAGCAAAGCGCGGAAGCGGACGCCGCGCGGCACGAGCGCGACCTCGCCCGGCGCGATGTCGATGCGGCCGAGTTCGGTCAGCAAAGCCAGCCGGCCTTGTTGCGGGATGAAGAGCAGTTCGCCGTCGGCGTCGACGAAGAAGCGATCCTCCATGTCGCGGTTGGCGCGGTAGATGTGGACGGCGACGCCTTCTAGCGAAGCCGGATCGCGGTTGGCGACCATGGTCACCATGCCGTCGATGAGGTCGGTCGGCCCCTCCGGCATGGAAAGCGGATCCCAGCGCAGGCGATTGGGCGCCAGAGGCGCCTCCGGATTGCCGGGGGCGAAGAGCTTTGCGCCCTCATAGCGCCTGTAGGGCGGATGCTCCGCGCTCGGCCGCATCCGATAGAGCCAGGCACGGCGATTCTCATGGCGGGGCGCGGTGAAGGCGGTGCCGGACAGTTGCTCGGCATAGAGGCCGAAGGGCGGCTTCTGCGGCGAGTTGCGGCCCACGGGCAGCGCGCCCGGCGCGGCCTCGGTGGCGAAATGGCTTCCGAAGCCGCTCATGTAACCGTCAGATGGCACGATCCCGCTCCTCGTCATCCCAGCGAAAGCTGGGATCTTACTTCCTTATCACCCTCTCCCGCGAAGAGAGGGAGATTCCAGCTTTCGCTGGAATGACGGGTGAGGTCCACCCTCCCCTACCGCATCAGCACCAGTTCCTCCGCCATCGTCGGATGCAGCGCGACCACGGCGTCGAAATCGGCCTTCTTGAGTTTCGCCTTCACCGCGATGGCGGCGGCCTGGAGGATTTCCGGCGCGTCGGGGCCGATCATGTGGAGGCCGACCACCTCGTCCGTCGTCCCGTCCACCACCAATTTGTAGAGCGAGCGCTCGTTGCGCCCGGCCAGCACATTCTTCATCGACCGGAAGTCCGACGTGTAGGTTTTCACCGTCCCCAGCCGGTCCCGCGCCTGGCCTTCGGTGAGGCCGACCCCCGCAAGTGGCGGATGGCTGAACACGGCCGACGGGATATTTTCGTAATCGACGCGCGTCGGATTGTCGCCGAAGATGGTGTCGGCGAAGGCCTGCCCTTCGCGGATCGCCACCGGAGTCAGCTGAACGCGATTGGTCACGTCGCCGACCGCATGGATGCTGTCGCAGCTCGACATATTGTCCGCATCGACGACCACCGCGCCCTTGTCGTCGATCCGGACGCCCGCATTTTCGAGCCCCAGCCCGTCGGTGTTCGGCCTTCGTCCGATGGCGAACAGTACCGCATCCGCCTCGATCGGATCGCAGCCGGTCAGATAAGCGGTGAGCGTGCCGTCCTCCGCCTTCTCGATCTTCTCGAAGGCGGCGTTGAACTTGAAGTCGATGCCCTTGGTGATCGAAATCTGGAGCAGGCGGTCGCGCAGCGCCTCCTCATATCCGCGCAGGATGATGTCGGACCGGTTCACCATCGTCACCTTGCTTCCGAATTCATGGAAGATGCCGGCGAATTCGTTGGCGATATAACCGCCGCCGGCGATGACGATGCGCTTGGGCAGCGCATCCAGGTGGAACACCTCGTTGGACGTGATGCCGTGCTCGGCTCCAGGGAAGTCGGGCACGACGGGCGTTGCGCCGGTGGCGACCAATATCCTGCCGGCGGTGACGGTCCGGCCGTCGGCAAGCGCGATCTCGTGCGGCCCGGCGACGGTCGCCCGCTGCTTGATGATCTCGACCTCGTGGCGTTCCAGATTCTCGCTGTAGAGCCCTTCCAGGCGCGTCACCTCGGTCAGCACATTGTCGCGCAGAGTCGCCCAGTTGAAGCGTGTTTCCGGCACCTCCCAGCCAAAGCGGCGGGCATCCGCCAAATCCTCGGCGAAATGGGCGCCGTAGACGAGCAGCTTCTTGGGCACGCAGCCGCGAATGACGCAGGTGCCGCCGACCTTATGCTCCTCGGCGATGGCCACCTTCGCGCCATGCGCCGCCGCGACCCGGGAAGCGCGCACGCCGCCGGAGCCCGCGCCGATGACGAAGAGGTCATAGTCGTATTTTGCCATTTTCTACCTTCCGTCATTCCAGCGGAAGCTGGAATCCCTGCTAAGTCCGTCTGGACCCCAGCTTTCGCTGGGGTGACGGCATTAGTTAGCCGCTCCCAGAGCCCGTTCGATCAGTGCCTTGGTCGACGGATCGAAATCGAAACCGTCGTCGCCGTCGATCGCCTTGGCGATCTGCTTGCCCAGCTCGACGCCGAACTGGTCAAAAGGATTGATGCCGAGCAGAACCGCGTTCACGAAGACGCGGTGCTCGTAAAAGGCGATGAGCGCGCCCAGTGTCGCCGGGTCGACGCGGTCGAGCAGGATCGTCGTCGAGGGCCGGTCGCCGGGATAGCTGCGTGCCGGATCGTCCGCCTCCTTCCCCGCCATTAAGGCCGCGCCTTGCGCGAAGCAGTTGATGAGCAATTGCCGGTGATGATCGAAAGCGAGGTCATGCTCCGGCTCGATCGCGGCGATGAACTCGACGGGGACGAGGTGCGTGCCCTGGTGGAGCAGCTGGAACACGGCATGTTGCGCATCGGTGCCGACGCCGCCCCACACGATCGGCGAGGTCGCGCGGCCGACCGGCTCGCCATCCACGGTGACGCTCTTGCCGTTCGATTCCATCTCGAGCTGCTGGAGATAGGAGGGCAGCAGCCGCAGCCTTTCGTCATAAGCGAACACGGCCCGCGTCTGGGCTGCGCGGATGTTGGCGTAGTAACGGTCCACGAACGCGGCCAGCACCGGCGCGTTATCGGTGAGCGGCGCCAGGCGGAAATGGCGGTCCATCGTCGCCGCGCCTTCGAGCAACTCCTCGAACGCCTGCCAGCCAAGCGCCAGCGCGACCGGAAATCCGATCGAGGACCATAAGGAATAGCGCCCGCCCACCGTCTCGGCGAAGGGCAGGATGCGGGTCTCGTCGATGCCGAACTCGATCGCCTGGTCCGGGCTGGCAGTGAGCGCGATGACGCGGCCATAGGGATCGGCGACGCCGCCCTGCTCCATCCACAAGAGCGCCGACTGCGCGTTGAGCATCGTCTCGCTGGTGGTGAACGTCTTGGACGCGATGACCAGCAAGGTCGTCATCGGATCGAAGCGGCCGATCGCCTCCTCCAGCGCGGCGCCGTCCACGTTGGAGACGACCGCCGTCTCGTAACGATCGCTGTCGCGGCCAAGCGCGTCGATCAGGAAATCGGGGCCGAGCGCCGACCCGCCTATGCCAATATGAAGGATGTGGCGAATGGGGCCGAACGCCTCCGCTTCGATCGCGTCGATCAGCGCCCGCATCCGCGCGTGGAAGCCTCGGGCGCGGGCGACGCTCTCCGGCGCCCCCTGCCCGCGCTCCGCGCTATGCTCGGCCGCCCGCCCCTCGGTGACGTTGACTTGCTTGCCGGAGAAGAGTGCGTCGCGGGCGCCGGCGAGATCGCGCTGCTCGGCGAGGCGTTCGAACGCCGAAAGGAGCCCGTCGCTCAGGTGCGTCTTCGAGAAATCGAAGCGGATACCGGCTTCCTCGATGCCGAGGCGGGCGAGCCGGCCGGGTTCGGATTTGAACAGGGCGGTGAGCGGCTGGGTTTCGGCCTTTTCCACGTCCGCCCACGCATCTTTCATCCACTTCACTCCCTGGTCCGTCCGCGCCTATCTAGGAGCGGGAACCGCCAGTGCCTAGGCCGCGCTCGAACCATCGAGCTACGCGGGATGAAGGATCATTGTCTGATTGCTTGACCGTTCCCGCGCCTCAAGCGAAAGCAGCCCGAATGGAGAGCAGCGAAACCATGAAGCCCGCCGACAGCGCGGCTCCCCCCGCCCGTAAAAAGGAAGGCCTGAAGGAGACCACCCGCTTCCTCCTCCTCCTCTTCCTCTTCGCGCTGATGCTGAGGAGCTTCATCGTCGCCCCGTTCAGCATTCCCTCCGGGTCGATGCTGCCGACGATGATGATCGGCGATTATCTGTTCGTCGCCAAATGGCCCTATGGCTATTCGCGCTTCAGCCTGCCGTTCGGGATCGGCGGCTTCGACGGCCGCATCCTGGGCGATGCGCCGGAGCGCGGCGACATCGCCGTCTTCCGCTATCCCGGCGGAGGCGACGACGATTATGTCAAAAGGGTGATCGGCCTTCCGGGCGACACGGTTCAGATGAGGGGCGGCGCGCTCTGGCTCAACGGCGAGGAGGTTCCTCGCGTCCGCGTCGCCGACTGGCGGATGCCGGTCACGCCGAACAGCCCCTGCCGCACGGTCGATCCGGCGATGGCGCGGATCGTGACGGACGAACATGGCAGCCGTTTCTGCGCCTTCGACCGTTATCGCGAGACGCTCCCGAATGGCCGCTCCCACTATATTCTCGACCAGATGGAGGGCGTCGCCGACGAGACGCCGGTCCAGGTCGTGCCCGAGGGCCATTATTTCATGATGGGCGACAATCGCGACGACAGCCTGGACAGCCGCTTCTCGCTCGCCGAGGAGGGGGTAGGCTTTCTCCCCGCCGATTATCTGATCGGCGAAGCGCTGATCGTCTTCTTCTCCACCGACGGCTCGGCCGAGTGGCTGAAGCCCTGGACCTGGGTCTCGGCGGCGCGGTGGGACCGGATCGGGGAGACCTATTGAGGTGAGCGCCCCGGAGAATATCCTGCGCTGGATCGCCGATGCCTTGGGGCACGAACCGAAGGACGCCGCTTTGTTCACCCGCGCGCTCACCCATTCCAGCCGTGGTGACGAACATTATGAACGGATCGAGTTTCTCGGCGACCGCGTCCTCGGCCTCGTCATGGCGACCTGGCTTTACGAATTGTTCCCGGGCGAGCCCGAGGGCAAGCTCTCCCGCCGCTTCAACGCGCTCGTCTCCGGCGAGGTCTGTGCCGAAGTGGCGCGCGAGATGGGCGTCGGCGGGCAGGCGATCCTCGGCAAGCAGGCCCGCGACGACGGCGCCGCCGACAGCGACAACGTGCTGGGCGACATCGTCGAGGCGCTGATCGGCGCCCTCTATCTGGAGGAAGGACTGGAGGCCGCCACCGCCTTCGTCCGCCGCGCCTGGGGCGAGCGCGTCAGCCTCCGCGACAAGGCGCCCCAGCACCCCAAATCGGCGCTCCAGGAATGGGCCGCCGCGCACGACCGGCGCCCGCCCGTCTACCAGCTCACCGGCCGCTCCGGCCCCCACCACGCCCCGCGCTTCATGGTCGCGGTCGAAATCGCCAATGTCGGCACCGCGAGCGCCGAAGGCCTCTCCAAACAGGAAGCCGAAACCGCGGCGGCCAAGGCCTTGCTGGAGAAACTGACGTGAGCAAAAGGTGCGCCGATTTCCGCCCCCCGCTTAGCCTGAGCTTGTCGAAGGCCTGCCCTTCTTTCACGAACGAACAACAATGACATTCTGGACCTACATGCTCCATTGCAACGCAGGGCGTTTTCACGTTGGCCACACCGATGATCTCGATCGCCGCATCGCACAGCACGAAACCGGAACACTCCCGGGCTTCACCCGCGATTACCTGCCCGTGAAACTGGTTTGGTCGGAAAGCTTCCCCACCCGCTACGAAGCCCAAACGGCGGAGCGGAAACTCAAGGGGTGGAGCAGAGCAAAGAAACTTGCGCTGATACGCGGCGATTGGGACGAGATAAGCAGGCTGGCGCGTAACAAGACGGAAGAAAAGCAGGCCTTCGACAAGCTCAGGCTAAGCGGGGAATCGGATGGTTGAGGAAAGTTCAAAATGCGGCCTCATCGCCGTGGTCGGCGCGCCCAATGCGGGCAAGTCGACCCTGGTCAATGCGCTAGTCGGCCAGAAGGTCGCGATCGTCAGCCCGAAGGCGCAGACCACACGCGTCCGCCTGATGGGCGTCGCCATCGAGGGCGAGTCCCAGCTCCTGCTGGTCGACACGCCCGGCATATTCGAGGCGCGCCGCCGGCTCGACCGGGCGATGGTCTCCGCGGCCTGGGGCGGCACCTCGGACGCCGATCTCATCGCGCTGGTGATCGACGCCAAGGCCGGCCTCACCCGCAAGACCGAGGCGCTGGTCCAGAGCCTCGCCGAACGCCGCGAGCCCAAGGTGGTGATCCTCAACAAGGTCGACGTCACGCCCAAGGAGCCACTGCTCGAGCTCGCCACCCGGCTCGACGCCGCGCTGAGCCCCGAGACGATCTTCATGGTCTCCGCCACCACCGGCGACGGCCTCGCCGGCCTCAAGTCGGCGCTGGCCGCGCGGATGCCTGAAGGCCCCTGGCATTTTCCCGAGGACCAGGTCTCCGACGCCACCGACCGCATGCTCGCCGCCGAAGTCACGCGCGAGCAGCTCTACCACCAGCTCCACGCCGAGCTTCCTTATGCGAGCGCGGTCGAGACCGAGAAATATGAAGAGCGCAAGGACGGCTCGGTCGCCATCCACCAGCAGATCCTCGTCGGCCGCCCCACCCAGCGCGCCATCGTCCTGGGCAAAGGCGGCGCGCGCCTGAAGCAGATCGGCACCGCCGCGCGCGAGGAGTTGACCCAGCTCCTGGGGCGCAAGGTCCACCTCTTCCTCCACGTCAAGGTCAAGCCGGACTGGGAGGAGGACCGGGGGCTCTACCGGGAGATCGGATTGGACTGGGTGGAGTAATCCTTCGTCATCCCAGCGAAGGCTGGGATCCAGACTGTCTTCATGTCGCCGCCGCCGCTTGGATTCAGCCTTAGCTGATGACGCCTTAGGACAACACCTCCTCAACCCACGCCGGGACCAAATCCCCCGCTCGCCCAATGCGGCTTTCGTCGAAGAACAGGCTGCCCTGGCTGGGCTCCAGGTTCATCTCCAGGGTGCGGGCGCCGAGATAGCGGACGGTCTGGACGAAGCCGGCGGCGGGATAGACGGCGCCCGACGTGCCGATCGAAACGAACAGGTCCGCCTCCCTCAACGCCGCGTCGATCTCGTCCATTCGGTACGGCATCTCGCCGAACCAGACGATGTCCGGGCGCAGCAGCCCGCTCTCCCCGCAGGCGACGCAGCTGGGCCCGTCCGCCAGCGTCTGCTCCCATGCGATCCGCCCGTCGCAGGCGAGGCACCAGGCGGATTTGAGCTCGCCGTGCATATGCAGCACCCGGCGAGCCCCTGCCCGCTCGTGCAGGTCGTCGACATTCTGCGTGACGATCAAAAGCTCGCCCGGCCATTCCGCGTCGAGCCGCGCCAGCGCCTTGTGGGCGGCGTTCGGCTCAACCGTTCCCAGCTTCGCCCGCCGCGCGTCATAAAAGGCCTGGACCAAAGCCGGATCGCGCGCGAACGCCTCGGGCGTCGCCACATCCTCGACCCGATGCCCCTCCCACAGTCCATCCGGTCCTCGGAAAGTGGCGACGCCGCTTTCGGCCGAGATGCCCGCGCCGGTGAGGATGACGATGTTCCGGATGTCCCGCATACGGCTCCTTAGCCGAGGGCTGGAATGTCGGGAATGGGTGGAAAGCTGACTCTAGCTCAGGTAAGGACACAGCCGACAACGGAGAACCTCCATGCTTGTGTCGCTTGCCAATGTCGCAATCGTTCTCGGCTTCGTGCTCTGCATCGCCACCGCGCTTGTCCTTGCGTTCAAATCGAAGTCCGAACAGCCTGACGCGTAAACGCTAGAGTCAGCTTTGGTCGAACCCAGACATGCAGCTCAGCAATCGCTTCTGCTATCCAGCACGCGCGCGATTTTCATTTTCCTACATGCGGATTTTCCGCCAAGCTGCCTGCCATGCACGCTGCGATGTCAGATAGAGGGCCACTCCTTGATTGCCGTTCAATACGCCCGCCCTTGGCTCGACTGCTGAACAGGAATGTAGGGTTTGACATGGTGACCGTGAACATTGGGAACATTGGCGTGCGGGCCCCATGCTCCGCATAGGGCTTTTGGGAGCAAGCGGGCGAATGGGGCGGGCGATCGCCGGCGCACTGGAAGTGCGTCCCGATGCCGCAATCGTCGACGACGCGCCCGACGTCTTCATCGACTTTTCGGCCCCCGACGCGCTGGAGAAGCATCTCGGCGAGGCCGTCGCGGCGGGAAAGCCGATCGTGATCGGGACCACCGGGCTTACCGCCGAGCACCAGCGGATGATCGACGACGCGGCCATGCGGACAGCCGTTCTGCAAGCGGCGAACACGTCGCTCGGCGTCAACCTTCTCGCCCATCTCGTCCGCGAAACGGCGGCGCGGCTCGGCGAGGATTGGGACATCGAGATCGTCGAGATGCACCACCGCCACAAGAAGGATGCGCCGTCGGGCACCGGGCTTCTGCTCGGCAAGGCCGCCGCCGAAGGCCGCGGGGTCGACCTCGATGCCGTCGCCGATCGCGGCCGCGACGGCATGGGCGAACGCGAGCCCGGCCGCATCGGCTTCGCCTCTCTTCGCGGCGGGTCGGTGGCCGGCGACCATCAGGTGGTCTTCGCCGGCGAAGGCGAGCGGATCGAGCTCGGCCACCGCGCCGAAAGCCGCTCCATCTTCGCCCAGGGTGCGATCCGCGCCGCCCTCTGGCTCGCGGGCAAGCCCCCGGCGCGCTACACGATGAACGATGTTTTGGGACTTTGATGACCCCAGTTTCCGCTCAGGCTGAGCTTGTCGAAGCCCTGTTTTTCTCCTTGCGCCGGAAGGCAGGACAGCCCTTCGACAAGCTCAGGGTGGGCGGGTGAGGCAATGAAGGCAGCCGAAGTCGCGGAGCTCTACCGGCGCCTCGCCGATCGCATCCCCAATCCCGAGACCGAGCTCGAATATGTGAACACCTATACCCTGCTGGTGGCGGTGGTGCTGTCGGCCCAGGCGACCGACGCCGGCGTCAACATCGCGACGCGGGAGCTGTTCAGGACAGTGCAGGGCCCTGGGGCGATGCTCGCTCTCGGCGAAGAGGGCCTCAAGCGGCACATCAGGACGATCGGCCTGTTCAACACCAAGGCGAAGAACGTCATCGCGCTCTCGCGGATTCTGGTGGAGGAGCATCGCGGGGAGATTCCCGAGGACCGCGACGCCCTTCAGAAGCTGCCCGGCGTCGGCCGCAAGACGGCGAACGTCGTGATGAACACCGCGTTCGGGCACGAGACTTTCGCCGTCGACACCCACATCTTCCGCGTCTCCAACCGCACCGGCCTCGCCCCGGGCAAGAACGTGCTGGAGGTGGAGCTCAAGCTCGACAAGGTGACCCCCCCGCCTTACCGGCGCGACGCGCACCATCTGCTGATCCTGCACGGTCGCTATGTCTGCAAGGCGCGGAAGCCCGAATGCTGGCGCTGCGTCATCGCCGATATCTGCCGCTACCGCCCCAAGACCGCGCCACCCGGCGAAGCCGCCTTGCAGGCGAAGGCAAAGCCCTCTAATCGCGGCTCTCAACGCACCCGTAGCTCAGCTGGATAGAGCGCTGCCCTCCGAAGGCAGAGGCCAGAGGTTCGAATCCTCTCGGGTGCGCCATTCCCGAACAAAAGTTGGAACTCCCGTTTTGGGAGCTCCTTCCGCCGTCAGGGCATGCTCCAGCGCGAGCTTGCTGCCGCGGATCGTGATGAGGTCACGGTCGATGACGACCTCGTCGACCAGCATTTGGACGTAACCGCGCCGGACGACGGGATCGGGATCACGAAGCTTTGTCCGCACGAGAGCCGCAAACTTCTCCAAAGCCTGGGCTGTGATTTTGTGCGTCGGTGCTTTCAGCGCCGTCTCCAGCCGACGGATATCCTGCTCGATAACCTCAAGACGGGCGTTGTGCTTCGCCATGCGGCTTGTGAAGACGGGGTGATTAGCCTTGATCTCACCGCTTTCGAGAGCCTCCAGGAGGTTGTCGATGGCAGCGTTGATCCTCGTCTTCTCGGCTTTGAGAACCTTCAGTTCCTGACGACGTTCAGCGGCCGAGGCATCCGATCGATCCAGAAGCGCCCGCAGCAACTCGCGCAGACGAGCGGGTTCGAGGATCCTGTCCTCCAAGGCGCGTATGACGCCCTCGTCGACAGCCGGCATAGAGACCAGGCGCGATCCGCAGGCGGACCTCGCCTGCGTCTTCTTCTTATCGCAGAGCAGGTATCGGTATTTTCCTCGTTTAGCGCTCTCGAGGATCATGCCCGACCCGCAACCGTCGTGTCCGCATTTGGCGATCCCGGCGAGCAGCGTGGGAGAATTCACGGTTCTGGGCGCGACGACTCGCGGGCTCCGTTGGGTTAGAAGTTGCTGGACCGTGGCGAAGTCCTCGACGGAAACGATGGGCGGCACCTCGACGGCGACCCATTCGGACTGAGGTCGCGCAACGCGCTTCCTGCTGTCGCTCCGGTTGTAATAATGGGTTCCAGAGTAGGTCGTCCGCTTGAGGATCTCGTAAATAGTGCCGGTGCGCGGCGCCACGTTCCGCATCAGGATGCCTTTGTTCTTCAGATGGGTGGCAATGGCCTTCACCCCCATCGTCTTCCCGGTGATGCGTCCGAGGTAGAGGTCGAAGATGAGCTTCACGATGGGAGCTTCGATCGGATCCGGCTCAAGCTTCTTCTTGTCCTTCTTCAGCATCCGTTCGGCGACGTAGGTTCGATAACCGAAGGGCGGCCGGGATCCATTCCAGTACCCCGCCTTAGCGTTGCCGTGCATGACTCCCTTCACCGTTTCTGCGTTCGTGGCCGAGGAGAATTCATCGAAGGTCGTGAGGATGCCGCGGAGCAGCTTCGCCTGGGGACCCTCACCCACATCCTGCGTCGCGGACACAATCCGCACACCGGCATCCTCAAGCCGGCGGAAATATGACTCAAATCCATGCGCGTCGCGGAAGAACCGGGAAAAGTTGTAGATGAGGATCACGTCAAAACGTTTTGGCTTGGCCAAACAGTCGGCGATCATGTGTTGGAAGACCGGTCTCTTGTCAGTGAGCGCCGAAGCCCCGGGCTCGACATAGGTTCGGGCGAGATCGGCGCCGTGGATGGCGCACCACTGGGCGATCCGAGACGACTGCTCGTGGATGCTAATTTGGTGACCCGCCTGACGTGACGTGGACACTCGGACGTAGGCCGCGACTCTTAACGAGCCGCCTATCAGAGTTGCCCGTTCGTCGCTCATCGCCTCATTCTCCAAGCAGCTGGAGGATTTCATGCCCCAACGCGGCATGGAGCAACTCGACCTCATCCTCCAGAACGGATATAGAACAGGGAAGCAAATTGCGCATCTGAAAATCGCCAGCCGCAGGCGCACGAGTGCTCCTCCCCTGATCAAAGGAAGCTTGTTGCCCCGATTGTGATCGCTGCTTCGCCACATAGCGCGGATGCCATCGGTTGCCTCAGATTCCGCGCAACTCATGCGCCCATTTGAGAACCAGAGAAGGCTCGTATCGGGCCCATCTCAGCCATTCGCCGTCCGGAAGGTAATCCCGGAAGCCGACGTCACTCCACGAATGCGCCGTTGACACGCCTGATATGATCATTGAACTCTACGGGCGTTTTCTTCCTCAAGACACCGGCGCGCGGCGGCCGAGATCTTCAATCCGTCGGGCACGGTTATGACTCCAGAACCTCGCGCCCGTGTCCTTCCTGCTCTATCGTGAAGCGCAGCCCGCCGACGGCCCACATGGTGGGCGGCTCCGGCAGAAAATCCTCGACCTCCGGCGTGCTGAGTTTGCGGAGCGCCTGCAATAGGTCGTCGATGACAGGCGTTTCGATCCGGGCCTCCCTCACCAGGGCAGTCGCGGCGACGAGTTGGTTCCAGTTCGCGAAAATAGTGTCGACGTCACGGACGACGGTCCTGAGCGAGTGAGCGTAGTGGCGCGTGAGCACTAGCAGGCTGGCCCGGGGCCGCTCGTTCGACGGCGGTAGCCTCAGCGTCGCGCGGACCTCAGCCGTGTCGGCGTCACCGAGCCAGTCCTTCACCTTTCCGAGCCATCCTGATACCTGCTCATTGAGCCTTGCCGTGCGCGCGAGCATAGTAGCTAGGTCGGCGCCATAGGGGTCCTGGTGCTTCAGTTGAACAAGGACCACCCGGTCTGCATGCGGCTCGAAGATTACGAGGTCGAGGTCGGTCATCACCTTGCCCGCCCGCCTCAGCTTGATGTTGCCGCGGAACTCGAGCCGGGGGATCACGCCGCTGAGCACTGACTCGACCGCCCGTTGCATGACCCCCTCGCGCGCCGCTTGAGCCCGGTCGTATTCCCTCGGGTATCGCTGCTGAAGCGAGTTTAGGAGAAACACCATGACCTCGTCCGCGTGGGATCCTGCCAGGGGCCTAATCACGTGGTCGTCGGAGCATTGGATTAGGGGGGGTATTGGCGCGCCAGGACGCTCGAGCATGCCCAGGCTGCGCCGGCTCACCGATAGCGTCTCAAAGACAGCCATGGTGGTACTCTCGTCGATCTCGACGTGGCCGGTGAACCGGGCGCCGAAATCGTTGATAAAGTTCTGTAGGCCCTCGAGGAACCCGGCTGTCTCCACTGACACCGTGAGGACGTCTTCGATTCGAATAGAAGGCCTTTTGGCCATCAAAGCTGTAACGTAGGCCCGGTGCTTCATTCCGATCGAGACGATGAAGGTCGCGGCGAGTCGGTAGTGAGCGAACGTCGCGCCGCCGAAAATTGTAGAGAAGTGGAAGGTGTCGTAACCCTTTGCGAGAAGCGCCTCACTGTAGGCGAGACCAAAATAGTAGTCGTCCAGCGTGGGATGCGCCTCGTATCCGATGAAGTGCTCGCGGAACGGGTAGACGAGTTCACCGAGAAGGCGCTTAATCTCCTTGCCCACCTTCGAGCCGACGACGGTATCGTAGCGGTCGGCGAACAGAGTCCGTTCTTGTCCACGGTAAAATCGGTCGAGTTCCCTTTCATGGAGTTCGAGGTCGACGAGACGTTCCGGAAGGATGATCCGGAAGCGGCTGCTCAAGTGCTCGATTCTGCCGCCCTTCGCGATGATGCTCTGCGCGACGCGCCGTCCGTGTTCGATCGTGGCCGCCCGCGCGATGAGGCCGAGAACGGGCAGTGAGTAGGTCAGATCCCTTCGGAACGTCAGCGTCGGGGCGTCGAACCGGTCGTGAGACTGAAGCGCCAAGCCGATGACGCGTAGCGCGCCGATGCGCATCAGGTAGGAGCGCTCGCGATCCGGGTATTCTGGCAGGCCGGGAGCCGCGATGTTCTCGAAGTCAAGGTCCAGTTCGTTGATTGCAATCCTGAGCACCATGCCAAGCTTGTCCGTCGCCACCTCCGCGGCCAGGAGCCGCTCCTCATGGTTGAGCCGACGAAAGAACTCACGGGTTGGATCGGTCATCCGGGTGGCTCCCTGTGTCGGCGTTCCGCGCCAGAACTAGCGGTCTGGAAGATACTGTTTGCAGCGCGAGTCGGACGTCGTGACGAACTGCCACGTCGCGTTCGCGCTATAGTCGGTCAACTTCATCGTTTCTCGTGGAATCATGTTCTTAGTTCAGTATTGGACACCTTGAGAGGTGCCGCTGCGGCTGCACCGATTTGAGGCCTCGTGCGACCGATCCGGTGGAGAAGTGCCGAAAGCCTCAGGCGGCGAGTTCTCGCCGGAAATCCTCTAGCCAAGCCGAGACCATGGCGGAAAATGGCGCGGCCGGCTCAGCCATTGACTTGATCTCGGCGAGGGTGCGGGCGACCACCTCGCGGAGCTTCACGACAGCCAATGCGAGCTTGTCCGCGTCGGCGGGCGCTGCCGCGATGGCCTCGAGTTGATCCGCGGTCGATGACAGGCTGACCACCATGTCGGCCATGAACTCGAGCCGCCTTAGGATCCGCGTGCGCTCCTGCACCAGCGCTAAGCGATTTAGGCCGTAGACCTGGATCGACACGGCACCCCTCGCGCTAATGCCGGCGGCCCGCGCGTGCGCCTCGACGTCGCGAGTACTGGCAGACAGGAGTGGCAGAGCATCGTCGAACTCCGCTCCCGCCGCGGCCGCGAACACCAGTCCGAGCGGTCGGTCGCGATCGATGTAATAGCGGAGGTGCTTCGCCGGACTGTCTACGCACGGATCCAGCAGGAGCGCATCCTCGGCCGCTAGCGCGGTGGCGGCATCGGCCGGTGCGGGCTCCGTTATCACGCGCGTGCCGGCGACGGGGAAGCACGTCTCCTTACCGGTGTGGATCGTCTTGAACGCATTGCGCGACGCCTCGAGCGCCGCAGTGAGGCTGGCTACTGCGATTGGGGTGGGCTGCCGCCGCCGACGGTTGCAGTCGATGCAACTGGGGAGAAGGTTCGTCCACACGGCCGCCAGCCACCAATAGCCGAGATGCGCTGGCTCGCCGTCTATGCCCTTTTTCGGCCTGAAGTGCTCGATGTCCACCGGGCCTGTCACGTCGTAGCGCGTTTCGCAATAGGCGCACTTGCCATGAAATAGCGCCTCGAGCGTTGAGCGGACATCGTCGCCTTTGTAAGCGCGCGGCGACGGAGCCTTCTTAGGTAGCGGGACAGTGGTGTAGTGCTTTCGGGCCTTCGCGAGCTCCTTCCCACCGGTCGAGTTGTCGCCAGTCAGGCTCGCGGGTGCTGGCTTCGCCGAGCGCTCGACGCTTCGCACCCTAGATACGCTCCAGTGCGGCGACGATCTTGCCCCTGGTGTCTTCCCGCAGTTTCTTAAGATCCGCCGCCCTCGTGACCTCGCGCCTGCGGAGGTACTCCTCGACGGCCTCCTGGACTAAGCGCTCGACGTCCGTCGAGCCGATGGGGAGCGACTTTGCGATCTGCTCCCTGATCGAAGCCCGTATCTGCTGGAGGCGCTGCTCCTCCGGGATGGCAAGGCGCTCGCCCGTTAGGTCTCGCGCCAGCAGGTCGCCAACCGCTGCCAGCCCGCTCTCCGTCTCAGGCGCGTCCGTCGAGAACAGCTGGAAAAGGTCCGAGGTCAATAGTTGCTCGATCGTGAGGGCGCCAATCGCGGGCAGTGTCTCGAGTTGTTCGACGAACTCAGGCAGTTCACCCCGGCCGGGATCCTCGCGTTGGATCCGCCTCAGCACAGTCACCTCCCCACCGTCGAGACCCCGCAGGCAGAGCGGATCGTGAGTCGTCACGATGAAGGTGACGTTCGGAAGCGCCTTTCGAAGCCCGCCGATGATCCGCATCTTCCAACGGGGGTGCAGGTGCGCTTCGACCTCGTCGATCAGTACGACCGCGTGTGCCTTGGCGAGCGATGCGCCTCTCCGTCCTTGCGACAGCGCTAGGCGCTGCATGACGTCGCAGACCATACTCAGGACTGACCTGAAGCCTGAGGACACTGATCGAAGCGGTGTTCTGGTCTGGAGCGGTGGCAGACCTGCGCGCTCAGTCGTCATCACGATCGTGCACCGCGACGTCACGGGATCGACCTCCAGCACATCGAATTTCTGGTCCAGCGCCAGCACCTCTCTGAGAGATCTGACCACCTCGTTGAACAGCGGGGTCTCGTGAATCGACGTCAACCACCTCTCTGGGTTCGGAAGTACGTAGTTGGACTCGAAGAGCGAGCGGATGCCGGAGGCGGCCGTTGGCACCTTCGCGGAGTCGAGGTAAAGCCTGAAGGCACCGTATGCGAAGACTGGGATGCGCGCGTGCGCCGCCACATTGTCCGACATCCCCGCGTCGCCGATCTTGAGAGACGCCGACCCGCCGTCCTCGTATTCGACCGCCACCACCGCGTCGCGTTGGCCCATCGCCGTGCCTGCCCCCATGAGGCTGGGGTCGAGCATGAACTTTGCCGCCTCCTGAGACAGGTCGGTCCGTGCAACGCTGTCGCTGAGCGCCAGCGCGATCGCTTCCAGGATCGAGCTCTTTCCAGCTGCGTTCTCGCCGATGATGACCATTGCCGCGGCGGGTGCGGTCTCCTGGTCACTCCGCGCGAGTGGCCTTGGCGGCATCGTGACCTCGAGTTCCTCAATCGCCTTGAAGTTGCGGATGTGGAAGCGAACGGGCTTGGCGGTTCCGATGGGAGTACGGGCGCTGGTACTGGACTGGCCGAGGTCTTGGTCGGGCCTCTGGAACAGGTCGTCGATCGCAGCCTCCACCTGCCGACGAAAGCCCGGTCTCTTCAGGCGGTCCTCGAAGTGGCGGCCGATGCGCCAGCGCGAGAGCGTGGGGCGGCCGCCCCCCCCGCCGCCGATCTTACGCGCGATCTGGTAGAGCAGAAGGAAGCGAGCCCCACCGTGGGGACCGTCCTCGAAATTGAATGTGTCCGGTTCTGGGCCGTCCTCGCGCAGCAGGCCTTCTATCAGGCGACCCATCGATTCAGCGCGCTCGGAGCTCAAGTCGGGCCGGTCCAAGTTGAAGTGGTGGAGGGTGGCGCCGCCCCGCTGGGAAAGCGGCCGCATGCTACCGTCCGGGAGGACGGCAAGGTGCTTGCGAAGGTCCTCCTTCGCACAAGGATCGAGGAACATCTGCTTCTCAATGATCCTTCCCCGCCACGTGCCTGTAGGCTCGTTCGCATACTGATCGATTTCCTCGAATGTCGGCAGCGCGCAGCGCCGCCCGAGTATGGGGAAGATCGACGGTTCGTATGGGTGGCAATCGGAGCATATCGAATAGATGTTCTGCCATGCGTTGGCGAGCCAGGTGTAGTAGAGGTGGCTCCGGTCGGCATCGGCGCTGGGAGCCGCGGAAGATGGTCCCGCTTCCTCTGTCGGTCTGAATCGGTAAGGCCGTGTCTCGGTCTCGCGCTCGCAGAAGGCGCATCGTTTCCGGAACAGGCGCTCCAGCCCCGACCTGAGCTCTGGCTCGTCTATCGCGAGTGAACTGAAGTAGACCTTCGTCTGTTCGACACGACCGGACCGGTCTCCGAACAGCTGCTGCAGCGCCTCTCGCGCTGATGAAGTCCTGCTGTCCGAAAGGCACGCGGGCGCCGGTTCGTCAGTTCTGTCGTAGATCTGCATCGATCCTCCCCTAACGCTAAGTTTTGCCTCTATTGTGCAGAATGTGAACGGAAATCTGCGCCACACTGAACCGAGCGGCACCCACCCCGCAATCTCCGCTCGGCGCATCCGAGCTGAACCGGCATTTCATTCTCGTGCAAGGCTGAACACTCATGTCCGCTTCCAAACCATCGAAACGCAAGCGCGAGGTCAGGTCAGACGGTTGGCGACCTTAAAATCAAACCTGTGCAAAGTGCCCTTTGCCGCAAACGTGAACTCGACCTGCAGCGCCTCCGGCGGCCAGATGGAAGCGTAGGGAAAGGCGCACCCGGTCGGGCGGTCACTCTCCGCCTCGTCGCGAGCCGCATAGGGCGCCGGCGGCGGCGCATATTTCTCGTCATCGATATTTTCGACATACAGATCATATGCGAGGACCCGCGCGCCATTAGCGACCTTGTCAGCATGCGCGGGGCCGAACTGCGCCTCGATATCGGCAACGGTGCTGGACCCGACCAGCCAGTCGATGCGCATCACGCACGTATCCCAATCCATCTGCGACAGCGGGACGGCTATGTAGGCGAGGCCATCAATGATGAGGGCTATCACCTCCTCGGCCGCGCTCCCATCATGATGCTCCTCAAGCGCGAGAAGATCGTCGAGCGGGCATTCATCATCCTGGGCGATCTGCCTCAGAATGGCATTCCGAAGCGACAGGTGATTTGCGCACGTGGGGTGTTCAAAATGCTTCATGGTATTTCTCCTTTCAAAATGTGTGTTGCGCGACCCACGCGGGCAGATCGTTGAGTGACCAGGCGAACGGCTCGGGACAAATCCCCTCGCCGGCAATGGCGTCGATCTCGGCGCAGAGCGCCTTCAGCGACGCCTTGTCGGATGTGAGGCGGGCAAGCGGCGACGGGCGTCCCAATATGCCGGGGCTACGAAGGAAGGATCCCTGAGCATCGCCATCGCGGCTGAGCTCAGACAGCATGGATCGCAGATTCCATAGATATCCCGCGCGCTCGCATGTCCCGGGCGGCAGCGGCGACCGGCGGTCAGCCACGGTGGTCGACCATGTAGCTTCGGATACACCCAGTGCGTGTGCCTGTTCGGTCATGCTCAGGCTCCACGCTGCCCCGATGTCCTTCATTGTCTTCATCACGCCTGCGCGCGACAAATGCCGCCGCGGTCGATCAGCGGCCGTGGTCATCGCGTCCTCCTCGTGTAGCTGGCGGGGATGCAGGCGTGCTCGCTAGGTCGAGCTCGGGCTGGTCGGGGATCATCGGCTGAAGCCTCGACGCCAGGGTCGCCACTTGCTCGCGCAACGCCTTGATCTCGCCCTCGGCCCTGGCCGCCTCTTGAAGCGCCGCTTTCTCGGCGGTGCGCGCGTCCTGTGCGTCCTCGAATGCTGCGGCCGCGGCCGCTTTGATGCGCTCGATTTCCGCTGCGGCGCTTCGCTGAGCTTCCGCTAGTTCGACGAGCATCGCCTCCTGAGCGGCGGTCTGGCTGCGCGCATCCGCTAGGTTATGCGTCAGCCGTTCGACCTCGATGCCAAGTTCATCGGCGGCCTCAGCGGCCTCAGCGAGCTGCGACCGCAGGTCGGCCTCTTGCTCAGCCATGCGCTCACGCTCGCCGGCAAGCGCCCGATCTGCCGAGGCCTGGGCGACGATCCACAGTTCGGCAGCAAGCGCCCGAGCCCGTTCATCGATCTCTGCGGGCGGCGGCTCACTTGGGGTACGTTTCGAATTCTGTTGGCGGTTCTTCCACTGCGACATCGCTTCCTGGATGGTGGTGAAGCTACCGCGGCCGAGCTTCTTCCTCACCGCCGCCAGGGTCGGTCTCGTTCCTTCGGCATCGAGCGCATTGGCCGCGCCCCATATCTCTTCGACTGTCAGCGCCATCTTCGCTCCCCCGACTTCAAGTTCATTCAGTGAGCAGGTCCCTGCTTCGAACCTGCCCGACACGAGCGGCATCGCACTTTCACAGGTTCATCGAACGCAACTCATTGACTGGAATTTGGCGGTTGGCGCGCACGCAGCGGCTGCGCGCGGTTCCCGACGCGCTTGCAGGTCGAGCTGGGTGAAAAGTTCCTGGTCCGGATTGCAGGAAGGAAATCGCATGGGCGAAGATGGATTCGAGGAGGGCCCCCCTCTCTTCAGGACTGAGCGGCAGCTGGACGAGCTCGAAGTGTGGCTGGCCTCGCGGGCTGGCGAGACGACAATCTTCGATGTGATTTCAAGCGGCGACGGCGAACTGCTGGCCGCATACATCCTCAAGGCCTTTCGCGCTGCGGCGAGGCAAGCTGTAATTGATCATCTCGAGCACCACGCTAAGTCGACATTTGGATACGGGGGCGCGGAAGTGGATGACGCGGCCTACCGGGTCTTTTCTGGAATCACTGATGCTTGGGACCTGTCGAGGAAGGAGCGGGTAGTCCTGCTAGGGCTTGATAACGCCGTCGAAGCTGGGCCGAGTCCAGTTCGCCTTGGCGCGACCTCTCACCAGAGGTGCTCGAGCGGCTAGCCATCCTTCTTGACATATTCCAGGCGATCAACACGCTGCTGCCGATCGGGGAGCGTGCGGATGCGTGGATGCGCAAGCCCAACCGAGCACCGCTGTTCGAAGGCCGCTCGGCCATCGACATCATGCTCGATCACGGCGTCGAGGGCATGCGGAAGCTGCGCAGCTACCTCCAGAGCCAGACTTCCTGATCCAGAGCCGCAGGAGCCGGCAATATCCTCGTTCGCCGTGGTATTCGGAGGATGTTGTATGTTGTATGATACTACAGGACTTTCGCCGTGGCCTCACGCCCAGAGTCTCCATTCCGGGTGAACGTCAAGCAGGTCAAAGGTGCGGCGCTCGCAGGGAGCGGGACCGGCATGGTCCTCAATCCGCCGCTCGCCCACCTTCTTCAGGAAGAGCTTCGCCTGTTTCATGGGTTTGCGGAAATTCGAGTCCGACCCGCTCGGGCCCAGATCATCCTCCTTACCGGCCCTTCCGGCATGCTTGATGATCAGTCGCTGGTACGCGCCCGCCAGCGTCACGACACGGCCGATGTTGGCTGCTCCAGGATGAAAGGCTGGCAAACCTGGCGACTGCGGGCTGCGGTCCCCCGACGTTCCCGGCTTCGCGCGCGCCTCGATGAACAGCCGGCTTACCCGCACGGGCGTGCCACGCTTCCTGTCCCTCAGGTATCGGTCGTACATCCCGAGATAGTATTGCTCCGCTTGGACGAAGCGCAGGAGCGCGACGAGAAGGCAGGCCGACGGGTCGAGACCACTGAACCGATAATGGGTCAGCATCTCGGGGAGCTCAGTGCCTTCTTTGATCGCGGCCCGCAGAACGTCTCCCGCCGGCGATGGCGATCGTTGGAGCCCGGGGATTGCCCCGTTCAAAGCGTGCCCGAGCGGTGCGAGCTGGTCTCTCGACATAGCGCCGAGGGCGGTCGCGGCGACATTCCAGATCCGGATCGTCGGGTTCTCCTTCCTCGGATCGGAAACGGGAGCGCCCCTGCGCTTCGGCGGAGCGGGCATCCTGATATCGTCGAGGTCTGCATCGGCGAATGGGCGGAACTTCTCGAGGGCCTCGTCCAGCGCCGACGCGGAAGTCATCAGGGCCGACTTCAGCGCTGATGCGCGAATATAGCCGTACTCACCCTCAACCCGGTCCAAGAGGCCAGGGAGCGGCTCCTGCGCGCTTTCGCGAAGATAGTAGGCCAGCCGTTGAACGTCGAAAGCACACAGCGCGAGAAGTTGGCGAACAACCAGCAACACGAGCCCCTCCTCCGACCAGTCCGAGCCATAGCATCTGTCTTCGATGACCTTGAGCGCGCTGCGGTGCATCCCCGTGAAGATGAGCCCGAACAGCCGGCGCTCATCAGCTTTGGCAGAACCCTGCAGCCGCTTCAGGCTGCGAATGTGATGATGGTACTCGGCCTTGAGGGTCCCTCCGCTCAGGCGAGCAGCGTGCTTGCTACTCCACCCTGAGAAGACATCCTCGATCAGGCCTTCATCCCGGCCGACATGGATCAGCTTTTCGATGCCAACCGCCACATCGAAGTCCCGGGCCATGACTGTGTCCCAGGACAAGGGCATTATCTTCTCGGAAAGCCATCCGGGTGGGACCCTTTCGAGCGTGACTAGCCCTGGATCAAAGATGTTGGGCTCGCTCTTGCCGTCATGAAGCTCGGCCCGGAGGTCCTCGACCAAAGCAAGCTTGTTGGCTAGGGTGGGGACCCAGCCTTGGGCCACCTTCTCCAGCACCCTGCGGGTAATATCCTCCCAGTCTACGTTGTGGGATCCACGTTTTTTCCGGTCAGGCACGCGACTGTTCACCCCATTCCTTGAGTTCGCCTTCGAGCTTCAGCAGCTCTCGAAGAGCGGTGCTCTGCAGGTCCTCGTACTCCCGGATTGCGGACTCGAAGCCCGCGATCAGCTCGTCGACTTCCCTGTCTTCCGCAAGCTCCCCATCGATCTGGGCGTACAGCGACTCGCACAGCGCACGCTTCTGATCGAGATCCTTGAGCAATTCGTTGATGTTAGACATCGCTCATGATCCCATACAGGCGGCGGATCTGATCGGAGTGACGCTCCGTCACATTCCGGAACCACACGTACGCGTCTTCAGCGCTCTCCGGCTGGGGCATGGGAAGCTGCAGCCCATAGGCGAGGTGCCGGATCAGGGTCAGCTGCATGCGCGTCGGCTTTCGATGGAGGAGCTCGCCCCGGAGCCCCGAACTCAGCGTCACTTCCGGGAAGACGCGGTGCAGGCGATTGTCGTCGGTCATGAGTCATCTCCTTTCGATTCAGGATGGGAAGGTTCGTTCCAGAAGCGCGGATTGCCGCCGACTTCATTCAGCCATTCGTAGGCGGCGCCGCGGTCGACCACCTCCGGCTCGGGAGTCCGCAGCATCCGGCAGGCCTGCCGGATCAGGTAATGTTGACCGGGGGAGACGGGCTTTCGCCGCCAAGCCGAGTTCGGGTTCCGGGCTTGCGACGTATGGTTGAAGCGCGTGACCTCGTCGTCATAGAGCTTCTTGCACCACCGCCAGCGGCGGATGACGCCCCAGGCACGGCACCATTCATAGCGGTCCTCTTCGGCGAAAATCCCGCCCATCCAGTCGATCAGCGTGGCTTCGGGCTGCCGGAGCGCTTCCTCGCATAACCAGATCAGGCCGCGGGTACCGGCGCCGAACAATCCGAGCACAGCGAGGTCATCAAGTTCGCTCGGCTCGGCGCCAAGCGCGGGGAATACGGAGCCAATCCGGTAAATCGCCGGGTCGCGGCTACCCTTCTTCTTCTCGCCCCGACGTTTGCCGTCCGCGGCCGCCAAGCGCTTCAGTTCCGCAAGCTCGCCCTCGACTTCGACCAGGCTTTCGTCGCAACGGGCGACGAGCGCGTCCAGCGCCCCCGCCAAGAAGGCGAGGCGACTGACATCGGAGGTGGCCAGCGTATGCGACATGCAGACGGCGCTAGCCCCATTCAGCAGCACCCAAACGCAACTCATGCGCTGCAATTGGAAGCGGCGCTCCCCACCATCGAATTTCCGCGCATGACCTGCGCCCCACCATCCGGCGGGTGAATAGGATCAGGGTGAATAAGGGGGGTGGTGCGCGTTAAAGCGTTGTTCGCCTGACCGGCGACAACGACCCCGTCCCACCCCCCCCAGATCCGAAGGTGAAGGAGCGCGAGCGCGGCATGGGAGTGGTTCTTCGTAGCATCGAAAAGCAGCTGCCGGAGATCGCTGCCCAGTGCGCGGAGGTGCGTCGGGAGCGCAACCGCTCCGCCCGGCGCCGGCGCCGCGAAGCGCAAGGCTGGGCGATCGAGGCCCGGCGGCTCGAGGCCCAGACAAGGGCCAAGCTCATCCGGGCGGACCGGGAGCTAGAGCGGCTGCTTCGCTTCCGAATTCGGATTCGACCCGAGGATCGGCCCAAGCTGTCCGGCCGCACCGCAAGGAAGCTCTACGATCACGCCGAACGGCTGATCGGCGGGATCATCGGGACGTCCGACGTACGCGGCAGGGACGGGCTCTACAGCCTCTACTTTGGTTGGCGGTCTCGCGGCCTTGGCGCGCAAGACGGCCGGGCCTGGCGCCCTGGCGAGGCTGCACGCTTCGTTCGCTACATCACACGCGAGACTGCGCTCGAGGCTGGCGAGGATGGCTGGTTCTCCAATATTGGCGAGGACCGGGAGGAACTCGTTGCCTTCTTCCGTGCGCTCGAGAATGTCGAGAGGGCAGATCGAGACAACGCAAACGTCTATATTTCGGTCGTCGTCCCGCTACCTTACGACCTCGACGCCGCGGGCCGGCGCAGGGTGGCCGGCCTCATCACAGACGCACTGGCCGTTCGCGGCCTGCCCTTCGTGGCGGCGCTCCACTTGCCGGACCCCGGCGGTGACCAGCGCAACTTCCACCTCCATGTCCAGCTCAGCTTGCGTCCATTCGAGCGCCATGGTCCATGCGACTGGACCTTTTCGGCGGCAAAGCAGGCGCAGCTGAACACCGGCGCCGGCATCGCCCTGATGAAGCGGCACGCCATTCGGCAGATCAATCGCGTTCTCGCGCAGCAGGGGATCGAGCGGCGATACAGCCATCGGCCGCGCACCCGCCGCGGCGAAGGTTCAGGCGAGATGAAGCGTCGACGGGGTGCTACGGCGCGCGAGAAGCGCGTCGCACTGCTCGAAGATATCCATACGCACTGGGCGAGGCTGCGCGAGCACGCCCTCAGCCTCCGGGATCATCTGAGTAGTCACGCCGAGCAATCAGCCCGGCTGTCGCAGGCCAAGGCTCGCAACGAAGGTGCCCGCCTGCGTCAGGTTGGACCTGTTCTGGAGCAGCATCGTCTGGCGGCGGGCGCGCTCGCTGTCGAATGTACCCGTCTGCGCATGCGGATGCAGCTGCGCACCTCAGCCGCAAGACTGGCCGCCTCCCTGACATGGCGGCTTCCGCAGCGCCAGCGCCTCACAGCGGCCAAGTCGCGGCGAGACAGCCGCCGCCGCGTCCTGGTCGCACAGGCGCAGGGGTTGCTCTTAGCATCCGCGGCGGGGCTCACGCTGCAGCGTGACCGGCTGGATCGTCTGCGCTCCTGGTCAGAGACCCAGCACCGCCGCAGCTGGGCGAAAGGTGCCTTGGCCCAGCATCGTGCGGCTTTGGCCGTGCTCCGCTCCCGCCTCGCTCCTGCGATAAAGCTTGCGCGCACCCGTGCAAGCGCCGTGCTGCGGGGCGACGTGCAGCACGCGAAGCCGCTGCTTGCCCGCCACCGTGTAGATTGGCTGGCCGCGAACGCCCTCTACGCGGAGATCCGGCTGCGTGTGGCCATGTCGCATTTCAGGTGTGCCGTGCACTCGGTACGAGCTGGCCTCGATGGCCATGCGCAGGAGACTACGCAGCTGCGAATTCGGGCCGCCGGCCTGAAGGCGAAACGCGACCCCGCAAGGCGAGTAGCGATCCAGACCGCGGTCGCCCAGGTCGATAGTCTCGGTTTCATTTCGCTGACGCGAGCGCCAGGCGCCAACGGCGGCTTCAACTATCGCGCGATCTATGCGCCCGCCAAGTCGGAGGACCCAGACGTGGTTGAGGCCTTCGCGACCGAGAAGCCTGTCCAGGCCGCGTACGAGAGAAAGTGGAACGCGATGATCGCGGCCTTGGACTCGCATCTCGAGCAGAACCGCGAATGCCCCTTCGAGTTCGCGCCGGATCGGATCAAGCTCAACCGGGCTGGCCTGGAGCCCGATCTGTTCGCCGCAATCTTGGCGGCGAACAACGACCGGGAGATCCAGGCCATGCTGCAGCACCACGCGACGCGGTGGGTGGAGATCGAGGCTGCGCGAGCAGCGGCACGCAAGAAGAAGGCGGCTGAGCTAGCCAAGGCCCAAGTCGAACGTGCACCGCGCGTGCAGCTCGTAATCGAGCGCATCAACGCGCCAGAGCGGCCTGGCACCTTCTCCGATCGCGCCGTCGCGGCCATCCGACAGGACGTCCGCGATCTCAGTGCTGCTCTCACCTCTGGAGAGCTGGCGCTCCAGCGCGACGGCGAGAGCTTTGTCTTCCGCTCGAATACGGCGATCCTGGCGGACGCCACCGTGAGGCTGTTCAGCACAGCCGCTGGCCGCGCCGCTGTCGAGCTGCTTCACCGGGCGGTGGCCGGCCACCAGCCTCATGCCGACGACTTAGCGGTGACCTGGACGAGACGCCCTCCAGGGAACCCGGCGACGCCCGAGACGCCGCGCGCGCAGCCGAAGCCGGCCACTGATATCAGCGCCGGACCTTGGAAGAAGCCTCAGGCCGAGATTGGAGATTGACGGGCATCGAGGTGCAAACCCGTCGATGGCGACGGCCGCGGCGAGGCGCGCCGGCGCAGCCAGACAGTGGAAAGGGAGATGTTCGGATGGCTGATGAAGCCATTCAAAGAAAGGAAAACAAGTGAAAACCATAGTTCTGGACCTGGAGACGATCCCCGATGCCGCCGCGGTGCAGCGGGCGGCCATTGAGGATGACGGAGGCTTCCCGCCTTGGCCGTTGCATGCGCTCGCCTGCGCCTCGATGCTCATCGTCGAAACCAATCTCGGGGCCGCGCCCACCTTCTCAGTTGCGTCCTACTCACGGGCGACCACGTCGGAGCGCGGCATCGTTGCGGCCGTTGAACGGGTGCTCGCCGGGGCACATCGAGTGCTGACTTTCAATGGCCGTGCCTTCGACGTGCCGGTCCTGATGGTACGCGCGGGCATTACCGGCGAGGCCGTTCCGACCATTGCCAAGCTTCACGCTCAACGCAGGTTCACGGCCGGATTGCACGTTGACCTGCTCGAGGAGGCGACCAACCACGGCGCCGCCCCGAGGATCCGCCTTAACCAGCTATGCGCCGCGTTTTCGGTGCCGTCGAAGATCGACACGGAAGGAAGCGAGGTGGCGGCTCTAGTTGCCGCCGACGAATGGGACGCCGTGACTAACTATTGCGAGCAGGACGTAGTATGCACCTACTTGGCGGCGCAGCACTGGATCGCTGCCGAGCGCGGTGATCCCGCGCTGCCGCTGGAGTGCTGGAGCCATCTCGCGTGCTGGATAAGAGGCGAACAGCCCAAGCTCCAGCACCTCTTGGCTTTCGCCTCTCCTCCCGAGACGCTGCTCGGCGGGCCCGCGCTCGGCCAGGTTGAATATTCGGAGTTGGGCTGGTGACCAAAGCACGCGCCCGCAAACCCTTTGTCTGCCAGCCAATATCAATCCAGGAGCGCGGCCGTCCTGACACTCTCGACCGGTCCAGGACTGCCCTAGCCGCCGCAGCCTACATCCGGCGGACGAGGTTCGAAAAGGCAGGGATGGAACCGGTCGACTTCGCCAAAAGGGGTGAAGACCTACTGGCCGTCATTCCGATCACCCCGCCGGCCGCTTCCGGATGGGTCCATTCGCCGTTCCTGCGCTGGAAACTGTCGGACGAAGCGTCCGATCGAACGGGCAATCCCGAAGACATTCGAGCCTGGCACGTGGTGGGCGACCTGCCGAGCGCTGCGTCACGCGGAGAGTGGTTGGATGGGTGCTATTCGTTGGTCCGCCAGCACCTGCCCTCTAACGCAGTGGCAGACGTGGCGCTGCACACTCCTCGAGACGGCAAGCCCGCGCACATGCATCTAATCGTTGCAAGCCGTGTCCCTGCATGCACGCGCTACGGTGCGGTCGCGTATGACTTGTTCCATTGCTTGGATCGTGATCTGCGGGCGGGCTGGGCGGCGTGGTGCAGGCAGCTTGATCGGGTCGCTGCGTGATACACTTTACAACTAACCAGCCTAAGCTCGCGATCGACCCAACGCCGAGAATGATTGGGACCGCCAGCCGGATCCGGCCGTCATCCCTTCAAATGGCTTCTCCGAGAACGCCTCTTCGGTATGGCCCCGCCAGGGCAATGTTGCTATCGTCTAGGGGCCTGCCGCGGCGAACGCTCGTCACGGGTGGTCGCAACGACCTGGCGATTGTCGATCTATCATCAACTGAAATATAGTAATTTGCGCCTGATCCGGCGACCGGCAGGCAAAACAGGGGTGGCTAGTCGCCGATGAAGCGTTATGGGTTTGCAGATTTGTTTGCCGGGTGCGGTGGACTTTCACTTGGCTTCTCACTGGCGGGACTGAACGGTCATTTCGCGATCGAGCGCGACGAAATGGCCTTTCGCACGTTTGCCGCGAATTTCCTCGACCGGGCCAAACCAATGCCGACGTTCGATTGGCCGTCGTGGCTGGAGCAGCGCGCCTGGGGAATTGAGGAAGTGCTCGAGAAGCACAAGGCTGACCTCGTAGCAATGCGAGGGACAATCGACGTGCTGGCAGGCGGTCCTCCGTGCCAAGGCTTTAGCTTCGCCGGCAGGCGTGTCGAGGACGACCCACGAAACCTCCTCTTCGAGAAGTACGTCGAGGTCGTGGAGGCCCTGCAACCGAAGGCGCTCGTTCTCGAAAACGTCCCTGGCATGAAGGTTGCGCATGCGCGCCGCAACGTTGTCGATCTCCATGAAAAGCGATCGGACGGCCCAAGATCATTCTATGACAAGCTCGTCGCTAGCTTGTCTGAGAAGCACTACCACGTGTCGTCAATGCTCGTGGACTCGTCCCTTTACGGGGTTCCGCAGAAGCGTTCCCGGCTGATCGCCATCGGGATTCGCAAGGACCTATTCGAGTGGCTTGATGGAGGCATCAAGCGGTTTTTCGACCTGCTCGAGGAGGCGCGCGCCGCCCAGCTCCGCGAGCTGGGACTTGGGCCGGTGATCAGTTCGTCGGAAGCTCTTTCTGACCTCGAGGTTGGCGGGCGCGCGACAGTCCCTTGCGTAGATCCTGAATCCCCCCCCCGCTTCGAAGAAGCGACATACGGAGGACCCCATTCGCCGTACCAGCGCCTCATGCACGCTGGCCATTCAGGCACGATGGATAGCATGAGGCTCGCCCGACACCGCGATGATGTCCGGGAGCGCTTCGCGCGCATCCTGCAGGAATGCAGGAAGGGCGTCCGCATGGATGACGAAAGCCGCCGCACCTATGGGCTGAAGAAGCACCGCATCTATCCCATGGACGGCGCCGAGCCCGCCCCGACCGTAACGACGCTCCCCGACGACATCCTTCACTACTCGGAACCGAGAATTCTAACCGTTCGCGAGTGCGCGCGCCTGCAGTCATTCCCGGACTGGTTTGTCTTTCGCGGCAAGTACACCACCGGTGGCGAGCGCCGGACGAAGGAATGCCCTCGCTATACGCAAGTCGGAAATGCCGTGCCGCCTTACTTGGCACGCGCGCTCGGTATTGCCCTACGCCGCCTCCTAGAGGAGGTCGAGCTAACGCAATCGATTTTCGGAAACGGCGCAACGGGGGCAACCGCTGTCGCGGTATAGGGGGGCGAATACGGTGGAAAATAGCCTAGCGCCGTTTCCGGCGCAGCTGCTCAATTGGGCTGGGAACCGGTCGGGTGGCGTTCGTCGCTTGTTCGACGCGGCGAGCGGCCGCCCTGGAGAGGCGGTATTCGAAACGAACCTGCTGCACCGCCTCCAGGCTTGGAGCAACGCGGTCGTAGAGGCGCCCGGCTCAACCCCTCGCATCTTGCTGCTTGTCGGAGGGCCGGGAAACGGCAAGACGGAAGCCATCGAATCCGTCGTCGGGTGGCTGGATCGTGCACTCGATGCTAACGGCGCCGTGCCGCAGGCTCTCCGGGGCGAATTCTTCCCGCTTGGCGGCACGCCGGTGCCGCGAATTGTGCGCATCGAAGCCGGAGCGCTTGGGTCGCCACCCCGGGAACTCGTACTATCGATTGTGCAGGATGCTTCCGCCGTCGTTGACGCCTCGGGGCGTTCGGCAGCACAAGCTCTCCTTGACGAGCTCAATTCAGTCATGGGCGGCCAGTCCCAGGAGGCCTACCTCTGCTGCGTCAACCGCGGGATCCTCGACGACGCCCTGATTGAAGCAATAGACCGAGGCTTGGATGGCGTGCGCCGGCTGCTCGAAGCGGTCACGCGAGCCGTCAGCCTCTCACCAGATGCGCCTTCCTGCTGGCCGCTCGACGGTTTCCCGGAAGTCGCCGTTTGGCCGATGGACGTCGAGTCCCTGCTTTTGCCTCTCGTCGATGACGGCGAGCCGCCGGCCCGCCGTCTCCTGCTGCGTGCGCTGGAAGAGTTGGACTGGCCGCCCGCGGGCACCTGCGCAGCAGGAATTTCCTGTCCTTTTTGCGGTAGCCGCGAGCGCCTAGCCCGCGATCGAGAGCAAGCCTCGCTCCTACAAATACTTCGTTGGTTCGAAGTCGGTACGGCCAAGCGCTGGAGCTTCCGCGACCTATTCTCGCTAGTCTCGTACCTGCTCGCAGGCCACCGGGTTTCGCCTCGCGAAGCGGGCCTGACCCCCTGCGACTGGGCCGCCAAGATGGTAGAGCTCGATCAGCAAGCTCGCCGCGGCGGGCGCCCGGCCAAGGAGCAGTCCACTGCCATCTTCCGACTGGCAGCCGCCCAATATCAGCATGCGCTCTTCCACAGATGGGACGCCGCCTCAGGGTCGGCTCTCCTCAGGGACCTTAGGGACTTGGGTTACGAGGACGACAATACGGCAATGGGGCTGCAATGGTTCCTATCGTCACGCCGGTCTCCCTACCTGCCGACGATGATCAGCGACGCCCTTGACGGGATGGCGGATCTACTCGACCCGGCGCTCACCGACCCGGACACCGAGGTTCAGGCAACGCGCAACACGCGCTTTGCCTTTCGCGAGATCGATGTGCGGTTCAGCCGGTCCGTCAATGAAGGGCTGGAATACCTCCGCCGGCTTCAGGTCCTCTCTCGCACGGAGGTGGACTTGATCGAACGGCTCGGCCGCGTGGACACGGAACTTTCTGTCGCGGCCATTCGGCGCAAACGACCCACAGCCGCGACGAACGTGCAGCGTCTGGTGCGCGACTTCGCGTGCCGGCTGGCGCGACGGGCGCTGGGGGCGCGGTGTGCCGCGGTTCGAGACGCGGAGATACTCGAGCAATTCCGACGGGTGGTGGAAGACGAAGCCGGCGACGACCTGTTCGACGTTGCCACGGAGGTCGAGCAACTGCTCAACGTCAATCAGGACTTCGAGATCTCGCTGACAACGACGTTCGGACAGCCGTTACCGCCTGCAATCCGCCGCGCCACGCTCGTGGTTCCGTCGCGCTCGGTGAAGCCGGTCGAGGAAAGGGCGCCCGGTCGCCCGGCCTCCCCCATCTGTTTCCTTCTGGTGGGCGATGGGCGGTCTGGCCAGCCGATCGCGTTGACTTACGAATTGTTCAAGGCCGTGAAGGAGCTTGAGCAGGGCATGTCGGTGGCCTCCCTGCCGCGAACGGTCCTGGCATTGCTCGACACGACGCGGGCCCGCCTGTCTGGGCCAATCGTCCGTGACCGCGCCGTGCTCGACAGGGCCCGCATACGCATCGGCCGCGGCGGCACGACAGTTGTGCAACGACGTACCGGGTTTGCAACCCGCAAGGATGGTGGAGCACGATGACCCTAGAGCGGTTTCGCGACGAACCCTGGCGGACCTCGCACCAGACATACCAGGAGTCCGCCTTGGTCATGTCTCCTGCTCCCGAATACGCGAGTTCCGAGGTGATCCTGTCGTCCCTCTACCGTCATGCGGGCTTCCAGGAGGCGAGCGAACGTACCGTTCCGCAGCGAGGACGCGACCTCGATCGGCAGGTGGAGCGCTACAGGAACCAATCGCGGAGCCCGGGCGACGCGGCTCTGGACGCCGACTCATTCCACCTACTTCTGCACTCCGTGCTCGAAAGCCCGAAGCTCCCGAACCAGTCTTCAAAGCGGTTCGTGCAAGTGACGCCGCTGGTGCCGCAAGCTGCCCTGTTCTCCGGATCGGCGCGCCTTAGCAGCAATTCCTGGCCGGCGGGCGCCCTTGTCAGGCGCATGATCTGGCTAGGATCAGCGGACCAAGAACGTGCTTCCGAGACCTGGCGCTCGCTCTCTGACGCGCTTTCGGTAACTGACGACGACGACATTTTCGCGCGCTTCCTCCAGGCCGAAATCGCTGCGTGGGTCCCGGAACCCAACTGGACGGCGTTCGAGGTCGCTGGCGAAGCGATCCTTGACCCCGATGATCGTCGCGATGCCAGCTACCCCGCACGACAGTTCGTCCGGGACATCCAGTCGATCATCTCCGCGAAGAACGCTATGACCCGGCGGCAATGGACGAGCTTGCTCGAGGCCGTCGTCCGCCTCGGGGCCGTCGCTCACGTAGCCTGGCTTTGCGATGTCCACGCCCGGACCTGGGAATGCATCCGCCAGGCCGCGACTGGCGCGGCTCCGCCGACCGCGGCCGAGGTGCGCTCCCGCGTATTCCCGCCAACCTTCACGTTCCTCTCCTATGGAGATCGCGCGCTTCCCGGGATCAAGGACCGGACGTCCGCATTCCTTCAAGCCCGTCTCGGCCTGAACGCGGTCCTTTGGGCGCTGCAGGCCGAGAACGGCGAACGACCGCGGTCGCTGTCCTCGGCCGAGGGCATCGCATCGCTCTGCGAGGAAGCACATGGAAGCCGATCGGCCCTCGAAACCCGCGGGCTCATGGAAATCCTTGCCGAGGTCGGGGAGCGCGAGACGCGGGCCTTGCTATGCAAGAAGGGAATCGGCTCGAACATCATGGAATTTGCACGCCACGTCCTCGGCCAACGCCAGGCTGCCAGCCCAATATTGCGCGGCTATGACCAAGGATATGCCTTGCGAAAGCGCGGCACGAGCAACTCGAGTCCGTGGGTCGTTGGCCTTGGGCCTGTCGCCGTGCTTGCCCTCGTTCATTGCGCCCTCGCCAGCACCACGGGGCCACGATCCGTGCATCGACTGTCGCAACATCTCGCGAGATACGGCCTAGCCGTCGACCACCGGGACATTGCCACCAACGACCTCGGCCACCAGTTGCGAATGCTTGGCTTGGTACTTGATAGCCCCGACGCGGAGAGCGGAATGTTGCTTGTCCCGCCGTTCGCGACCGCCGAGATCGTGCGATGAACCTGCTGGCATCGCACATTGCCGACCTGGTGTCGGAGAAGGTCGCCCAGGCGCTCTCGGGCGGCGAAGGGGAGGTCCGCCTCATATTCCATGGTCCGCCGCTTCCGATAATGGAGGCGGTGTTCGACCGGCTGGTCGAGGGAGTCATCGCGGCGACTGGGATACCGATCCTCCTACAGCTTCCCACACTTGTCCCGGGTGAAGCAAACCCCGCCATCGGCGTGTCCGGCCGTTGCGACGACACGCACCTCCTGAACCTGCGAAACCATCCCTCGCAGCCTACTTTCATTGCGCTAGTGCCGCCTGGACAGCACAGCATGCGATCGGTGACCTCGACGACCGACGAATTTGGAGTCGCTGCCAACAACAATGGCGGCAACGTACCCTTCGAGGATTGGTGGGCCGATGGTTTCATCCAATCGCTTGCCCGCGCGGGGGCGGGCCGGGCCGGCCTGGACGCCCGGGACGAAATCGCGGAAGCCGTAACGTTGGTCGGACGAGCAGCCGCTGCCTCGGACGAGATGGATCCCGAACGCACGCTGCGCGCGGCCGCGTGGAGAGTCCTCTCCCGGCTGTTCTCTGCCGTCCCAGGGACGAGCGACTTGCTCGCGGGCCAAAGGATCAGCTTGGCATGCGGCATGCCGCCGATGGCGGACGGTTCCATATCGTCCCGCGACCAACCGTCCGCGCTGGAGAAAATTGCAGACGCGGTCGCCGACGGGTTCGGCGCGGGGGTCCGGCGCGCCCAGGAAGGGGCGTCGGACGACGACGTGGCCCATCTCGATGCGTTCCTCGCGCACATCCGCTCGGCCTGCGATCTGCCAACGGCGTTCGAAAGGGCGACGGCCGCCTTCTATTGCCCGGCGGACGACTTGGAGCTTCCCGCGGCACCGGCTTGGTGGCGTGCCTTAACGGTCGAGAAATGGTCCGAGCTGCTAACAGAAGATGCAGCCGCTACCGGCGATATAAGGATGGAGTGCTCCAACTGGCTCCTGCCGCCGGCGAAGGGAATGCCCGTGGTCGTGGAGGCGGACGTGGCGCTTTCGTTTGAGACGGCCGGTCCGGACGCGACCGGCACCGTCGTGACGCTGGAGCGCCGCCCCGGCGGCCCTGGCGGCCCCCTCGTGGGACAGGTGCAGGTCGGAGATGGCGAGTCTGTGCTCGTGGACAATGCCCCACCGCCGCACAAGTCGCCGATCCGCTACGTGGCGTCGGCCGACGGCTTCAAGCCGGGGGCAGTGAAGGTTGTCTCCCTCGCGACTTGGCAACCTGGCATCTTCGTCGCCTGCCGCCTCGCCCGAAAGCTCACGCCCCCGCGCAAGCCTTCCCGCCGCGCGCGAGGAGCCCCGGAGTGGGAAACTAGCCTCTCGGTCCCCGGGGGCGGACGGTATGAATTGCTCGTCTTCGCGTCGCCCGGCGTCAGTGTCGATCCCGTAGCGACCGGGACTTCCGACGACGCCAGCGAACGGACGGGAGGGTCGCAAGCAATCAGCGTGCGTGCCGTGCGCGACGGCTTCCTACAGCTCGAAGTAGAGGCCGACGGCAACTACCAGGTGGACCTCACCTTCAGCCGGCAGGCACCGGACGGCTCGGTTGGCCACGAGAGGTGCCGAGTCTTCGTCGTGGTCGAGGAGGTTGCGGAGCAAGGCTGCCGCAGCGAGTTCGAACGCCTGATCCGTGCCAACCGCCGCGTCATCGAGCCGGCGGATGCAAAGCCGGTAGTACAGCTCAACAGGAGCGCCCGCACATCGAGCCTCCAGGATTGGATGCTGGCTGAGGACGCCGTGGCATGCTCGTACATGCCGCTCGTCATCGCTGACGACTACGTTGATGCATGGGTGCAGCCGGAGTGGGGCGTCGGAAACGGGCCCATCCTATCAACCGGCCGGTTCCTCCAAGATCCACGTCCCACCCCTTCGGAGTTCCAGCCCCCAGAGGGGTTCGTGGAGGCACGGCAAGCGATTGCTGCGCGCATACGCGGCGATGGCGACCAGACTGGCCTCTGTGAATCAGCGGAGTTCGGGAAATGGGTCGCAAACGACGAGGGCTTTGGCGCGCTTGTCGAGCGCTATCTCGATTCATACCAAGCGTGGCTCGCCGCGGAACCGGACGTGGCCTGTTGGGTCGACGTTGTCGCGGTCGCCTCGCTGGAAAGCGACCGGCGCACAATTTCGCGCGTGCCGGATGCCGTGCTCCTGTCCCCCCTGCACCCCGCACGGATCGCCTGGCATGCCGTCGCGCAAGGCGTCCTATATGAGGCGGACACAAGCGGTCGTCCCTGTCCGGCAGTAAGCGTCCTCGACCCGGACTGCGTGCCGGATCTCTTGACCTTGTCGTTGCGCTCGCCGGGCGGAATTGAGAAGGTCGACTTCCTCGCGGTCGAGAATGGCACCGACTACTGGTCCGTAATGTGGAACGGCGATCGGTTGGGACGCTTGCCCGCACGTTCCCGGGAGGCGCCGTTCGGCGAGGGCTTTGGAATTTCGGTCGGCGGCATTTCGGTCGGATTCAGCGCTGCACAGGTTGCGCGTGCGCTCGAAGACGTGTCCGGCTTGCTTTCCGCAAAGCCTGTCGTCGGCGTGGTGGTGGCAAGCGCAGGAGGAACGACCGACGCTTGCAATGAAGGGCTAATTAGCTGGAGCTCCGAGCGCTTCCGCCAGGCGGAGGGACGGACATCGCGCCAATCCGTCGGACCTCGGTTCGTCGACATATTCGACCATCGCGATGTCGGATCACGCCCAGACGACGCTACCATCGCGAACCTTGCCGAAGACACTCGGAACAGCGTTCGCTGGTTCGAGGGGCAGCCTTCGCGCGCCAAGCCCGACCTGGGCATCATTGCCCAGCTTGACATGTCCGAGCCAAGCGGAGCTGAGGTCGAGGGCCGCTCGCCGCTTGGACACGGGGCGCTCTTGCGACACCGCGTCAGGCGCCAGCTTCCAGGCGCTTTCCTTAGCGAAACCAGGCAGTCGGCGCCGGCCGCTCCTTCCGGCGACGTGCTCGCGGACAAGGTCGCGGCTTGCATTGGCACGATGGAAAGCCTCGGGGAGCGTCGCACCGGGATGCGGTTCGCGCCAAACGTCAACGCCGTCCGGGACATGCTGGAAACGCGCAGCACCGACTTTGTGGCGGTATCCTCGTCGGCGATCGATCCCGCCTGCTTCCTTGGCGGATGGCTGGAAGACGCGTACCTATGGGACTACGACATGCCGTCCTATTCCCATCGTGCCGGCGACACGAATGGATACTATCTTCTGTCGAAGGTAAAGCAGGCGGATCGGGAGGCCCTAGCCCGCGCGCTCGACCGGCTGCCTGGATGCTCCGACATCGAAGCGGATCGCGTGCAGGACGTACTCCTCGAAATCGCGCGGCGCGGCATCCCGACGATCCGGGGCCTCGCCGGGGACAACGCAGGTGCCACGGGGGACCTGGGTATGTTCGTCGCGGTGCGGCTGCTCCAAGACCGCTTTCGGGTCTCCAACATTGGGGAGAGCTTACTTCCCGTGGTAGCGGGCACGGAGGGAGATGCTTCCGTTTGCATCATTGTGCCCGTGGACCCGTTCCGTGGGTACCTGAACGACCTCGCAAGGACGTTGAGACAGGACCGCAAGGACACGACCCTTTCACGGCCGGACCTCCTAGTCATCGGGATTAGGCTGGTCGGAGGCGCTGTGCGTGTCCATCTCACACCAATCGAGGTCAAGTGCCGCACGGGCTCTGTCTTCCCCGCTTCGGACGTCAACGACGCGCTCGAGCAAGCTCGGACATTCGCTCGCCTCCTGGGAAGCATGCTGCCACACGAAGGCCAGCCAAAGGCGTGGGCGCTTGGCTTCCAGCACTTGCTGCTATCCATCATCGGATTTGGCATGCGCGTCTATTCGCAGCATCCCGACGTAAAGGGCCGGGAAACGCAATGGTCCGCAATCCATGAGCGCGTGGCGGCCGCGATCCTCGATCCAGCTCCCTCTGTCACGGTCGACCAGCGCGGCCGCTTGATCATCGTGGACGATAGCCCTCGAAGCGGCGCGCGGGACCGGGACGGGGACGGATTCGACGAAACGGTGACTATCGGCTCGAGCGACGCTGGGCTCGTCGTGGCAGGTGATCCGCTAGCCTTCTACGACAGCGTGCGCGCGAAGATCGGCGATTGGGGGGTGTTCCCAGCGGGCGACGAAACCGCCGCCGAGCCCCCAGCCGAGGTAATTCCTGCCCCGGTTCCTGCGGACATCCCTTCAGGGCAGGCAGTGGGCCCAAGAGACGGGCCTCAAGCGCCGGTCGAGGCGGTGGCCGCAGAGCCGGTCGACACGGCGCTGTCGGCAGCCGAGGTCGACGGGCAAGGGGTCGTGTTGCAGATCGGCGCGGCCGTCGATGGCTTCCAGCCCAAGCCGGTGACGCTGAACATCTCGGATACGCGTCTTAACCAGCTCAACATGGGCGTGGTAGGCGACCTTGGGACTGGCAAGACCCAGCTCCTGAAGTCGCTAATCCTGCAGATCTCTTCCGCGGCGCAAGCGAACCGCGGGATCAAGCCTCGCTTCCTAATCTTCGACTACAAGCGGGACTACAGCAATCCGGAGTTCGTGGAGGCTACCGGCGCTCGCGTCGTGCGACCGCACCGCCTCCCGCTCAACTTGTTTGACACCCGCACGATCGGCGATGCCGCAGCCCCCTGGCTCGATCGATTCAGGTTCTTCGCCGACGTCCTTGACAAGATCTATTCGGGCATTGGTCCCGTCCAGCGCGACAAGCTCAAGAGAGCGGTCAAATCGGCCTACGAGAGCTGCCTGCCCGGTCACCAGCCAACGCTGTACGACGTGCACTCCGCCTATGCCGAACTGCTCGACGGAAAGTCGGATTCGCCGATGGCTATCATCGATGATCTGGTGGACATGGAAGTCTTTGCCGTAAGCACGAGCGAGACGCAGCCTTTTGACGAGTTCCTGGATGGCGTCGTGGTCATTTCTCTGGACGCTCTCGGCCAGGACGACCGCAGCAAGAACATGCTAGTGGCGGTCATGCTCAACATGTTCTATGAAAACATGCTGCGAACACCGAAGCGCCCGTTCATCGGGACGGACCCGAAGCTTCGCGCCATCGACTCATACTTGCTAGTCGACGAGGCGGACAACATTATGCGGTACGAATTCGACGTTCTACGCAAATTGTTACTCCAAGGACGCGAGTTTGGCACCGGCGTCATCCTGGCATCTCAATACCTTCGACATTTCAAGGTCAACGCCACGGACTACCGGGAGCCGCTGCTGACGTGGTTCATTCACAAAGTGCCGAACATCACGCCGGTGGAACTCGCCGCGCTTGGCCTGCCTGGCGCCGCGGCTGAGCTAGCGGAGCGCATCAAGTCACTTCAGGTGCACCAATGCATGTACAAGTCTTTCGACATGCCCGGCGACATCGTGCGGGGACTTCCCTTCTTCGAGCTGACAGCCGGTAATCCGGGCTAGCAACCGGTGGTTGACACGCTGACTCCAGCAGAACGCTCGGAGCGGATGCGGCGCATCCGCTCATCGAACACCAAGCCTGAGGTACTCCTTCGCTCGGCCCTGCATGCGCGTGGCCTGCGATTTCGGCTGCACCGGCGGCAACTACCGGGCAAGCCAGACGTCGTCCTGCCGAGGCACCGGGTTGCGGTTTTCGTGCACGGCTGCTTCTGGCACCGACACGAAGGATGCAAGGTCGCCACGACGCCGAAGTCCAACACGCAATTTTGGGTCGACAAGTTCGATCGCAATGTCGCGCGCGATAAGCGTGTTCGATCCGAACTCGAGGCTGCAGGGTGGCGCGTCATTGTTTCGTGGGAATGCGAAGTCGACACGCCTGCGAAGGCCGCGGCCACTGCAGAGCGCCTCGAGACTATCATTCGCGAGGAGCCGCGAGATCTTTCGCGGAATGCCTGATCTTACCTCGGCCGCCTGCTCGGGACCGTGTGCATAACGAGGAGGCTAGCGCCCGAACGGCATCTAACGATTGCGCCGCGGTGGATGTTGAGTAACCTCCGGTGCAACAGGGGGGGCTAAGGATGGCGACGGCTTTAATTGAAGAGGAGTTCCCAGACCTTAGTTACGAAGCGGATCTCTGCGGAAATATCGAACAGGCTCTGAAGGCGCTGCAGGGTTATGGTATCATGGCCCTGGAGCTTATCCAGAACGCCGACGACGCGGGCGCCACAACGCTCCGCATCGACGCCCGGGACGAGGCTCTCGCTGTCACGAACAACGAGAGTTTCAGTCGCTGTAGCCTTGCGAAAAAGGAGTGCGACTGGTCCACTGGAGACGTCGAAGCTTCGGACGGGCGCCGCACCTGCAACTTCCATGCGATTACCAGGATGGGTGGTCGCAGCAAGCTCGGTTCCGAAGACCAGATCGGACGCTTTGGCATTGGATTCGTTTCGGTCTACCAGATCACCGACACGCCGATCGTGCGATCGGTCGGGGTCGAGTACACTCTCAACCCGCGAGAAGGACGGGCGCGCCGGCGGGCGATCGCGGCCGTCAGCGGCACAGAGTTCATCCTGCCGTGGGCCTTCGGGAATTCACCGATCCGGGAGGCGATCCACCAGAACGTTGTTCCTCACGACGTCGCAGAGAAACTGGTCGACGCAGTTTCCGCGATCCTTCCTGGGAGCGTGCTCTTTCTGCGGCACCTCAAGCGCATTGAGGTTTGTCGGGCGGGTCAACTGAAGGCGTCCGTCGACATCAACAGGACGGCGGACGGCGTCGATCTCCTCATCGGCCCCGGCAATGCCGTCCAGCGATGGGTCGTGCAGTCCCGCGATGCGCAGAATGTTGTCGAGGCTCAGAAGCTGAAAGAGCGGTTTCCGGGCCTCCACGATCTCAAACGGTCCACCACGGTGAGCGTGGCGGTGCCTGTCGACTTCGATGTCGACGAGGGCCTGCTGTACGCATACCTGCCCACGAAAAAGGCGACCGGGCTGCCACTCCACGTCAATGCCGACTTCTTCCCTCATGCGAGCAGACAGGAAATCGTCCTAGGGTCTGAGAGCCAAGAGTCCTTCTGGAACGAGGCCATGCTCGCCGGTGCCGCGGAGATCATCGGCGAGCGTTTCGAGCTGCTTAAGACGACCCTGGGGCATCGGCGCCTTTGGAAGCTCGGCGAGGCCTCGCGCGTGCTAGCCTTGAAGGACCCCGCGTTCGCCGGCTTCTGGAACGTCTTCGCCGCGACAGCGAAGTCATGCGAGAGCGTGTGGACGTTCGAAAGGGGCTGGGATAGGCCGGCGGTCGTGCGCTCCGCTTCTTTGGCTATGAGCGAAGCAGAGCAGGCTGGCCTCGCAAGTTTCGGCCTCAAAATGCTTCATCCGTCGCTTCGCGAGTACCTGAACGCCCTCAGCGTCGCCGGCGTGATGCCGCTGAAGGTCGCCGACGTCGCAATCGCCCTGACGAAGACTGGCAGGGAGGCGATCAATGCGGACAATCCAAATCTGCGGCTACTCTGGTCGGCCTTAAACGGCATGCTCGAGCCGCCGCGCGGAGGTCTTCTGGCCTCGGTCGCGAATCCGGCTGCGCCGCTCGCCGGCATTCCGTTCCTGCTCGACTGGTCGGGAGAGCCGTTGAGCCCAGGGGGAGCATGGCGGCTGCCCGATAATATCCCCGCCGTCCTGCTCGAGACAGTCGCGCCGGATCTCGCGGTGGTCCACCCGGACGTTCTTCGGCACCAAAACCTCCTGAAGCAGATCGACCGATTCAACCTCGATGCCTTTGCTCAGCTGCTAGTGCGGATGGTTCCCGATGAGGAGGCGGCGATCCTTCAGTTCGGAGCTGACGTGGATCGACTCCAGAAGGTCTATAAGCTGCTGACGCTGCTCTGGGAGCCGCAGCAACCGACACAGGCTCAGGACATCCTGTGGAACGTTCCGTTCCTACGCAAGGCGGATGGACAATTTACCACGCCTGCCCGCGCATTGCTCCCAGGAGAGTTCCGCGATCCGACCGGCTGGTTCGAATTCGTGGATGTCGCTCCGTTTCCTGTGGGCATGAACAAGTTTGCCGAGGATGTGCTCGGTATTGGGGTGATGGATTTCCCAGAATTCGTCTCAGGGCACCTAGCGGACGCGATTGGGCGCGGGGTGACGCTCGAGCAGTATCGGGTCCTGCTGGCGGAGATCGCCGACCACCGGCATCAGTTGGACGACATCCTAGACGTCCTCCGCAGTGTGCCTTTCGTTCGAAATCGTGCGGGAGAGTTTGTCCTCCCCAGCGCGTGCTATTTCTGGGACGCCGCATTCGAGGCCATGCTCGGGCGCGCTCCCGCCCGATGGGTCGACCATGCATGGCTGCCGACTGACACGGAACGGCAGAAGAAGCTCAGAGACTTCTATGAAACGAAGCTCCGAATGCCAACTCGCGTCGCGGCGGAACACATCGTCGACCGTGTCGCCCGGATCGCCATCGAGTCGACGCCCGATCTTGCGAAGAAAGAGCTCACTCCGATTTTCCGCCATCTGATCGACGTCTGGCCCCGGCTCGACGGCGCCTATCGGGATGAGCTGGCGGAGCTGGCTGACATAGCTTTCTTGCCGGGGCAGCTCGACGGAAGACCCGATGAGGAGAGCCTCTACAGCCCCGACGAGGTCTATAGGGCCGGCCGGGCGCCTGGCTTCAGCACCCAGGTTCCCGTCGTCGACCTGGCGCCGCTCCGCGAGAACCGCAGGGTCGTAAACGAGCTGCTCGAGCTGCTCGGCGTGCAGGAGGAGCCTGAAACCTCCGTAGTCGTCGATCATCTCCTCGCCTGCATGGAGTCCGCTAGGGACCCGCACCCGCTCACCTATCAGATCCTTGGCGAGCGTTGCGAAGACGGCGACGGGCTCCACGAGATCGACCGTCTGCAGGATCTCCCCTGCATCTATGATCCCTCGCTGGGCTACCTGAAAGCCAGTCGGGTATTTTGGTCCGACCCGCCGATTTCTCGCTATTGGCAACGGGCGCACGCCAAAATGTCGGAGCGGCAAACCCTGTTCAATCGTCTGGGTGTTGCCATCGCCCCAGGCCCCGCCAACTACGCCGAACTTGCCCTAGAGGTTGCGTCAGCACCGGCTTCTGGACCCGAGCTCGCGATACACATGCGCTGCATGCGCTTCCTTGCGGACGCGCTATGGAATGGCTCGGAAGGTGCCTTCGAAGCGGTGGACAAGATGGCGGGTGAGGAATCGCTCCTCACGATCTCCGGCACTCCCATCTGGCCCAGCGATGCGCTCTGGATGGACTCGGAGCAGCACCTCACGCCCTTCCGTGGCGATCTCGACGACATCGTAGTGCTGCCGCCTGCGGACTGCGACGTCGCTGCGCTGCGCAAGCTATTTCGTCGACTTGGCACGCCGGCGCTGTCCGAGAAGGCCCGTCTGGAGCTTGCTCGTGATCCGGGCGCGTCGGTGGAGCAGCACGCGACTGACGTGCTACGCGAGCGTGCGTCCTTGCTGCTGCGACTTGCGCCGACCGCGGAGGCTCGGATTGAGCTGCGCCGCCTGCTGGACCAAGTCTGGGTCCGACTAGCGCCAAACCTCCTCACCCGTGCCGAACTCATCCGAAACGGCGTCAACCACGGCTCCGATGCGGTCGAGGCCGATGCCTTTGTCGATCGCACGGAGCCTGGCATCTACCTCGCCGGCACGCGGGTAAAGTGGGTCGTGCTGGCGCGGAATGTGTTTGACGCCGTCGCGCCGCTCTGCCCGACACACGACATGCGCTCCCTGGCGGGCACGGCGATGAACATCCTACAGGCGTCGAGTCTCGAGGAGGCGCAGGAGATCATGGACGATCTCCACTACTCTGAGCGTGTCGCCGAAGAGGAGGCCGCGGGCGGTGAGGAGGCATCGCCCGACGTCGACGACTGGTGGTCGGAAGGTGAAGAGGCCGACGCCGAGGATGACGTCAGCTCGCCCGCGCAAGCCGATGGGTCGAAAAGCCCGATCGAAGCGGACGATGGGAGCGCACAATCCGACCCGTTCGCGCGCAGTGCGAAAACCGGGCGGCCGACGGACGGACCGAATACCACGACCTCAGCGGACGGAGCCGGGGCCGGCGGAGACAACGACGATCCCTATAAGTCGAAGGCCAGCAGCGGCGGCATCGGAGATGAGCCGAACGCCGGATCGGGCGCGGGCTCCGACGCAAAAGAGGGATCAGGCAGCTGGGAGCGGGGTGGCGGCCCCGCTCCCGACCCAGCCACCACCGGGAACAATGACCCGAAGTCGCGGGCCGAGCGGACCGAACGGCGGAAGAAGCGTCAATCGCGCCTGCTTTCCTACGTCGTCAGCGAGGACTATGAGTCCGTCACCCGTGACGAGGAAGAGGGTGGGGACGAGGACGACGACCGCACCGATGAGACCGGAATTGCCGCTGTGACCGCGGTCCTTACTTATGAGAGGCACCACGAGCGCGTTCCGGAGGAGATGCCGCACTACAATCCGGGCTACGACGTCATCTCGACCGATGCGGCTGGAAACCGTCGTCTGATTGAGGTGAAGGGAATTGACGGCGAGTGGAACCAGGTGGGCGTGAAGCTGAGCCGAAGGCAATTCCGGTTTGCTCAGGAGCATCCGGAGGAGTTCTGGCTCTACGTCGTCGAGCATGCGCTCGACCCGCAGAAGAGGCTCGTGCGGCCGCTGCGGAATCCCTTCACCAGGGTCGACGGCTACCTATTTGACCATGAGTGGCGGAAGGCATGCGAAGCGGTAGCGAGTTCGAAGGAGATGCTCGTGCGCGTCGGCGCGACTGTCGAGGACTGGCGCTGGGGGCGTGGGGTCATCATCGAACTCATGGGGCGGGGCCTCGCCCAGCAGTCGAAGGTCAGGTTCCCTATCCACGGCGTCAAGGCTATCCCAGTCAGCAAACTGAACATCGTCGATTGATGGCGGCCTGCTACCCTCCAATCGACCGTGCCAGCTCCCAATCGGGGGCAGAGCTACGCCTCTACCGTACGCTCGGTGAGCAGCTCGGTCCGCAGTTCACGGTGCTCCACTCGGTTGCGTGGATCGCCAAGCCCCAGGACGGCGCGCCCCGCGATGGCGAGACGGACCTGCTGGTGCTCCATCCGGTGCTGGGGGCACTCGTCATTGAGGTGAAAGGCGGTCGTATCGAGCTCGACTACCGCCAGGCACGGTGGACTTCGACGGATCGGCACGGCCAGGAACATCCGATCAAGAACCCGTTCGATCAGGCCAAGGTCGGGAAGTATGGGCTCCTCCAGAAGCTCAGGGAGAGCCAGGTATGGCAGCGGCTGCAGATCCATCGCTTTAACATCGGGCACGCTGCTTTCTTTCCGGACATCGGGAACGGTCGGAACCTGCGTGGACCCGACGCTCCCCCCGAGATCATCGGCGACAGCGAGGACATGGCCGATCTGGAGCGGTGGGTCACCGATGCGCTCAACTACTGGCGCGACACGGAGAGGGGAGGTCTCGACGAACTGGGCGCACGTGGCGTCGATCACATCGTTTCGATGTTCGCTAGGACCGTTTCCACGCGGGCGCTGCTGTCCGCAAGGATCAGGAGCGAGGAGGCGCGGCGGATTGAGCTCACCGAGCGTCAGGCGATTGTCCTCGACATGTTGCGTCGGCAGAACCGGGTGATGATCGCGGGCGGGGCGGGCACAGGCAAGACGCTGCTCGCGCGCGAGAAGGCGGTTCGGCTGGCGCAGGAAGGGATGCGCACCCTTCTCATGTGCTTCAACCGCGGACTTGCGGACCATCTTCGGGAGCAGTCGGCCGGCGTCGAGAACCTCGACGTCGCCAGCTTCCACCAAGTCTGCCACCGTTGGCTTGAACGCGCCCGGAAGGAGCTAGGCGAGGATTGCTTGGCCGAAGCCAGATCGAGGCATCCTGCGGCCGACGAATACCACCAGCTGATGCCGATTGCCCTTGCAGACGCGATCTACGGGCTCGGGCCCTCATACGACGCCATCATCGTCGACGAGGCGCAGGACTTCGGCGACGAATACTGGATGCCAGTCGAAATGCTCCTAAACAACGTCGAGAACGGCCTCCTCTACGTGTTCCTCGACGAAAATCAGGATGTCTATTCCCGATCCGGGGAGATCCCAATCAAGGGAGAATCCGTGGTGCTCGACCGGAATTGCCGCACCAGTGCCGCCATCCACCGCGCAGCATACCGGCACTATCGTGGTGCCGAGGTTCTGACATCCGACATAGAGGGCGTGCCCGTGGAGACGGTCACCGCGGGCGACATCGATCGGCAGGCGAAGTCCATCAGCGCGATCGTCACCCGTCTGGTGGCCGAGGAGCGCGTCGCGCCGCACCACATCGCCGTCCTTGTCTGCGACCATGGGGGGAAGCTCGATTACGAGCGCGCTCTGAGGAAGCACCCCTTCCCCAAGGCGGTCACGCTGGATCATCTTGAAGGTTACCGGGAAGGCTCGGTCACCGTTGATACTGTTCGCAGGTTCAAGGGCCTCGAACGTCAGGTGATCATCCTTTGGGGGTTCGATCACGCCGATCCGGAATTGGATCGCGAGACCATCTACGTCGGTATGTCACGGGCGACGTCTGCGCTGTACCTCGTCGGCACGCGCGAGGCGTGCGCGAGAATAGTCGGAACAGGGCCTGCCTGAACGGCCGTGCCCGCGTCAGAGCTGTTCAGGAAAACCGGCCATCAAGCGGATCGCCTCTAGGGCGAAAACTGTATCCCAAGTGGCTGCCTCATAGAGGAAAGAGCCAACACCGTCGATCATGTAGCTCCGCCAAGCTTGCTCCACGGGATGCTGTATTAGGCTGCCGGCACTTTGCCCGGCGCCCTCAGCTGAGCTAGGTTGGCGCCCATGCCGCAACTGAACCTGAACCTCACCCTCCAGTTGTCCGACGACGAGGCGGCCGCGATCGCCGATGCGCTCGGCTGCTCAGTGGCCGATCTCGCGCAGCATCTCGGGCCCTACGCGCCGGCGGCGCTTCGGGAGTATGCGGAGATGCTCGCTGGGCAGGCTATGACGAGCGTTACCGACCTGCGCGAGCGCCGACTTGTTGCGATGCTCCTCGCCTTGCCCGACATTCCAAGTGACGAGCGGATCGCCCGGCTCTTCAATTTGACGAGCGCCCAAGGCCGAGCGCTGCTGCGCACCACCCTTTCACGGCATCGGAACCGCCTCAAGAGCACGATGGACGTCGCGGCGCGGCGCTTCATCGCAGCGTGCCAAGGCGCGCCGGGCGCCGAGCGCGAGGCGCGGTTCCCAAATGCGGTCGTCGTCGACATGCTCAATGCACAGCTCGCCGCCGCCAGCGCGCCGCGCAGCCCAATCCGTCGCAAGGCCGGTACCTTCGACACCTATGTCGTTTCGAACGGCGCGTTTATCGAGCTGCAGGCGCTCTATCCATGAGCACTACCGAGCATCTCCCCGACGCGATCTCTGCGGCGAGCCTCGTCCTCGCCGTACTCGCGGCGCTCTACACCCTGTGGTTGCCCAACGTGTTGGCGGCGCTCGCAGTCACACCGGAGACCGATCCGGACGACCGCGGACCGCAGCGGGCTCAGGTGCGGATCGCGCTGCTCACCAAGGCGTTGCCGCTCACCTTCGCGACATCGGCTGCTGCGCTGATTCTGCTGCCGCGCGGCATCGCGATTCTTGCCGAAGTATGGGCCCACTGGCGCGACTCGAGCTTCGACGACGTCAAGGCCTTCTACGTTCTCACGCTTTCGCTCATGCTGCTACTGGCGATCGTCTCGGCAACGCAAGTCGTCGGGCTTCTTGCGAAGCGCGCCGAAATCGGCCCGCGACCCAAGCAGCCCTAACCTGCGACCGAGAGCGACCACTGAGCCTGCTCGGCAAACCATGGCCGAGATTTCGGGCCTTCGGACTGTCTAGGATTGGATAGCCCTCCGGTAAGCTCTCGCTCACGGTTGATCACCACCAAGCCTGTTCCGTGCGCGGAGGTTCCTGTTTCCTCGCAGAGGGGGGAATGATTACCGACCGCCGGTGTCTTGAAAGCACCTTCATGGGTCACAATATGTATTTTTGTGACCCATGGAGGGATGGATGGAGAAGACTGAGATACTGAAGGCGCGCGTCAGCGAGGCCTTGCAGCGGGACTTTCTCGAGATCTGCACCGCGATGGGCAAACCGCCGGCCGCGCAGCTGCGCGCACTTATCGATGACTTTGTCGCCGCAAGGCGAGATCTCTTGGAGGACGATGTGAAAATCTATCTGGACCAGCCCGACACCTATATGCACGGCGCCTATCGCGCTCGCATCACGTTGCCGCCTGCCGACGCTGCCGCGTTCAAGGGCGTGCCAATCGCCTTTCCACTGCCTAGGCTGCCTAAGCGCCGCGTCCATGCCGACGACGGCTTCTTCGTCGCCGCCAGCAACTGGGATGGCACCGGCTCGGGCTTCGACGGCGTTCTCGTCGACGGCGTGTGGCAGGGCCATATCTACAGTAACGGGATCGACGAGGACGAAAACCCCACGCCCATCGAAGACGTCGCCGAAGCGCTCAGGGAGGCCGTGACCAAGCGGATCGCTGTGCTGCGCCGCGGCGGCGGTCGCCCCTCGGCACACTGATCATGGTCTCGGACTTGCCCGTATCCTCAGCCCCTGAGGGTCCCGGGGACATGCTCCCGGTCCCGCGCGGATTGTTCGATGTCTATGCGCTGGCGCTGCCGCGCGGCCATGGCTTCGGCGAGTGGCTGCCGTTCGAAGCGTGGCAGAGTCCGGACGAAAATTCATTCGCGATCATGACGCGGCACGCTGAAGACGATAGCATCGGCCTGATTATCATGCGGCGGCGCGAGGACTCGGTCTGGACGGTCCTCCGTGAGGATCATGTACTGGGAAGCGTCGAGGCGGCGCGCGAGCGAGCACAGGCTGCCCTTGAGAACGGCGCGCCGCTGGAGCCGCTGCCTTCCGGGGTGCAGCGCCGCACGCCCTTGCACGATCTTGAAGGGCGCGAGCCGAGCAAGATCTTCAGCATGCTGTTTCAGCCGTCGCACCAAAATGTCGCTTGGCTACTCAACCAACTCTATCTTGCGCTGCCGCGGCCCGACCGGAACTGGGCGGCCGACTGCCAGACCGAGAATTTCCACACCCGGCTTTGGGAGGCGCAGCTGCTGGCGAGCTTTCGCGAACAGGGCATTCTGGTCACCCAGCCGTTCGAGTCGCCCGATTTCCGGATCGAAAACCGCGAGGGCCGCGCGGCGTGGGTCGAGGCGGTGACCGCCAATCCGCCGGTCCGTTTCGAGCCGGTCGGCGCGCGCCCGACCCGCCAGCCCGCCGAACCCGCCGAGCTGTTCTTCGGGGCAGCGGCGCTGCGCTTTGCCAAGACGATCGGCAACAAGCTCCAGCGCAATTATGCCGACCTCGAGCATGTCCAGGGCATGCCGTTCGCGATCGCGCTTGCAGATTTCCACGCGCCATCGTCGATGATGTGGAGCCGCGAGGCACTGATGGGATATCTCTACGGCATCAGCGCCGAGAAGATCGAAATCGATGGCGAACTCGTCGCGGTCGGCGGCGAAGCGACGCGGCTGCTCGGCGCGTCGGGTTTTCCGGCCGGGTTGTTCCGCACCGACGCCCAGAGCGAGCTGTCGGCGATCATCTTCACCAATGCCTGCACGCTCAGCAAGTTCAATCGGCTCGCCATCACCGCGGGCATGCCCACCCACGGACGGCGCTATGTCCGCTATGGCAAGATGTTCGACCCCGGCCCCCACGCGCTCGACGGCCGTCCCTTCTGCCTCGACGTGACGAGCGAGGAATATCGCGGCCTCTGGCCACAGGGTTATGAGCCCTGGTGCGCCGAGCTGGAAGTGTTCCACAATCCGTTCGCACGGCATCCGCTTCCGCACGCATTGTTGCCCGAGGCGACCCATTGGTTCGAGCAGGACGGCGCGATCGACAAACACGCTCATTACCCCAACTCGATCCTGTGGTCGGGCACGCTCATCCTCGATCCCCGTGACCCGATGCCGACCTATGAGACGATTCCGGCCTTCGTCGAGTACCTCGCGCGCCGCCGGATGACCCAGATGAAGAAGCCGGACTGAGATCACGTCGTCGAACTCGAAAGGATCGCCGCCGGCTCGGGTCGGGTCAGCGAGCATCTTATCAGCTCGACGATCGCCACTTAGCCGACATGTGCATCTCTTGCGCGGATCAATCACCACCAAACGGGGCGACTGGAATTCTGCAGCTGATCGCTGATCTCTGCGGGAGCCATCAAACGCGCGGGCTGCCCTGAACGACAGCTACCCTCATGCGAGGCCTGAAAGCCGCCATGCCCCAAAAGGCGCAGCGTGAGCCATTCAGGAGGCGCTTTAGCGGGGCCTTAGGTGCGCCCTCAACACGGCTCCCCGCCCGCCGCGGCCTGAGCTCCTGCAGGTAGCCGCTCTACGACTTCCCATGCGCCCGAGTTCCGTTTTTTGTCATGCTTGGCGCGCCATTCTTCAGATTGGACCCGGGGTTGAAGCCCGCGTGTCCCGTCCATACATCGGTAGAGCGGACCGGGCCCCTCTGGCGGCCGTCCTTGGGACGGTTGTGATGTCGGACCGCATCGGGTTAGCTCGATGCAGGTTCGGATGGCCAATTCCCTCCTTCTCGTAGCCGACCGGTCGATGCAACATCGATAGGAAAGAGGCTATGAACCCGTTTATCTACAGGCTGACCGTCGTCCACCACAAGCTGGACGGCGAGATCAGGCGCGAGCTCAAGAAGCGCGTCCCCGACAGCTTCCGGCTGCTCCGTCTGAAGAAGCTGAAGCTTGCCGTGAAGGATCGCCTGCACGGGCACCTGCTCAAGCCTCAAATGGCCTGACCGCCAAGCCGCTCCGGCTTCAAACCTGTTCCAATGCCGCCCGCCTTCTTCGGCCGGCGAGAGGAGAGATGAAGCAAGATGATGAAAATGATTTTCGCTGCCGTCGCGCTCGTCCCCCTCGCCGCCTGCGACGATGGCGGCGTGATTGACCAGACCATTCAGCAGGGCGTCCGGCAAAGTGCCGTCGAAGCCTGCACGGCATGGGTTCCCCAATCGGAAATCGCGATGGCGGCAGGGATCGACGGACAGCAACTATGCGCCTGCGCGGTTGATGAGGTGCTGGAAGGCAAGACCGTATCCGAGCTGCCGGAGCTGCGTCCGGACAGCGCGGAGTTTCGCGCTGCCGTAGCGCAATGTATCGGGAATATCCAACCAAGCGCCCCGGAACCTGAAACGAGCTGACCGCGCGAGGTCCGCAGGAAACGTCTTGACAGGCGCGGCTTCGGTCGCCAGCCTTTACGCCGTGGCCTAGCGCGCCACCCACGGGAGCTTCAGGCATGCGTACAGGACAGGACATTCGTCGCCCCTCCTCGCCGACGGCCGCTCCCTATTATTTTAGCTCGTTTATGGGCCGGTACGCCCGCTGAGGCGTATCGGAGTCGACCCCAGCCTTCCTGAAAATTCGAGCTGAAACGCCGCCCGCCGTCACCCCCGCGCCCTCGCGCGCGGTTCGGCCCCGGCGAAGAGACATGACATGCTACACAGTCAAGGCCTTCCAAGGCTTGTCCACGATTCCGCGCCCCTCCAGCCGACGCTGGAGGGACTGAGACACGAGATAGATCAGCTGGACGACGCTCTCCTCGACCTGATCGAGCGGAGGATCGCCGCCTCCGGCGCGATCGCGCGACTGAAGCAATCGACGTCGGAAGGACGCCTGAACCTTCGCCCGCGACGGCAGGCGGCGATCGTCGAACGGCTGGCGACGCGGGCGCGCCACACCACTCCGGAGCTCATCGCCCATGTCTGGCGCGAACTGATGTCTCACAGCCTCCAGGCGCAGGTCCGTACCGAATTCGTCATCTGCGCCTCGCGCCAGCCCGAGGCGCTGCGCGAGCGGGTTCGCGAGCGGTTCGGTTCGGCCGCGTCGATCCGGTGCGTCTCGAGCCCGGCCGACGCGCTCGACGCAGCCCGGCAATGCGAAGCGGTGGCGGTGATCGAGCATGACCCGAACAGCGACTGGTGGATCGCGCTCCGAAACTCGGATCTGCTGGCCTTCGACAGGTTCGCGGAGAACGGGCGGCTGCTGGCGATCATCGTCGGGCGGGTGGCCGATGATGACGTCAACGATGGGCCGCTTCTTGTGGTCCTGGATGAGGAGGAGATTGGCGCGCGCAGGCCTCGCGGCCATTCGATCGAGACGCTTTCCTCACAGGGGGAATTGCGGCTCTGCCTCGTTTCGAATGCGGAGGCGGTCCGATGAGCTGGAACCCTGGCAGCTGGCGCCATCGCCCCGCCGCGCAATTGCCCGCTTATCCCGACCCGGCGGCGCTCGGCCGGGTCGAGGCCCGCCTCGGCGCGTCGGCGCCGCTCGTCTGCGTCGCCGACATCCTCCATCTTCAGGCCCAGCTCGCGCACGTCTCATCCGGCCGCGCCTTCCTGCTGCAGGGTGGCGATTGCGCGGAAAGCTTCGCGGAATTCGGCTCGGACAAGGTGAGGATGACCTTCAACCTGCTGCTGCTCATGGGTGCGCTGCTTCGCGCCAGGAGCGGCCGCGAGATCGTCCACCTCGCCCGCATCGCCGGCCAGTTCGCCAAGCCGCGCTCTTCCGACACCGAGACGGCCGACGGCGTGACGCTTCCCAGCTATCGGGGAGACGCGGTCAACGCGCCGGCATTCGACGTCGCCAGCCGCACGCCCGACCCTCGGCGCCTCCTCGACGCGCATCGCCAGGCCCAGGTCACCATCGAATTGCTCAAGGCCTATGCCGCAGCCGCTTATGCCGACCTGCCGACGATCCGCCGCGCCGTCGGCGACGACGAAGCTGGTCGGCCGGTAGCCATGTTCACCAGCCATGAAGCCTTGCTGCTCAACTACGAACAGGCGCTCACTCGGTTCGACGAGGTCAGCGAGCGCTGGTGGGCGATGTCGGGGCACATGATCTGGCTCGGCGACCGAACGCGGCAGCTGGACGGCGCCCATGTCGAATATGCGAGCGGCGTCGCGAATCCGGTCGGCCTCAAATGCGGCCCGAGCCTCGGAGCCGACGAGATGCTGCGCCTGATCGACCGGCTCGATCCGGACAACAAGCCGGGAAGGTTGGTCCTGATCGGACGGTTCGGCGCCGCCCATGTGCGGCGCCACCTGCCGGCGCTGATGCGCGCGACCCGACGAGAGGGCCGTACCGCCATCTGGTCGATCGACCCGATGCACGGCAACACGCGCAGCCTGCGCGGATACAAGACGCGGCTCCTGCCCGACATCGTCGCGGAGACCGCGGCCTTCGTTGAAGTGGCGGAGGCGGAGAACGTTCATGCCGGGGGCATCCACCTGGAAATGACCGGGGCCGACGTGACCGAATGTCTCGGCGGAAGCCTTCCCATGTCCGAGGCGGATCTGCCGCGCCGCTACCTCACCCATTGCGACCCGCGCCTCAACCAGACGCAGGCGCTGGATATCGCCGCCGAGGTCGCAGGCCTGATCGGGAGGCGGACGCTGATCACGTCCGATGCGGCATGAGCATGGCGGCGACGCCCCTTCTTCGGAATCGGGCCGAGGCGTTCCCCTCGCCGGCTCTGCGCGGTGCGATCGAGGTCCCCGGGGACAAGTCGATGTCCCACCGCGCCCTCATCCTGGGGGCTCTCGCGGATGGGACGACGCGGATCGCCGGGCTGCTCGAAGGCCGGGACGTGCTCCACACGGCGGAGGCTGTACGCCGTTTCGGCGCCACCGCCGAGCGCATCGCTCCCGGCGCCTGGCATGTTACGGGCACGCGCTGGCGCTCACCCGTTATTCCGGTCGATTGCGGCAATTCGGGAACCGGGGTCCGACTGCTCATGGGCGCCGCCGCCGGCTTTTCGCTGGCGGCCCTGTTCACCGGCGACCGTTCGCTGAGCAAGCGCCCCATGGAGCGCGTCCTCGATCCGCTGCGCGCGATGGGCGCCGGCTTCGACGCCAGCGAAGGAGGGCGGCTCCCGGTCCGGCTGCGGGGCGGAACGCTCGGCGGCCTATGCTTTCGAAACGAAAGGGCGTCGGCGCAAGTGAAGTCCGCCATATTGCTCGCCGGCCTTCAGGCCCAGGGCGAGGTCGAGGTGGTGGAGCCCGTGCCGACCCGCGATCATATGGAGAATATGCTGCGCGCCTTCGGGTGCGAGGTCGAGATATGCGACGAGGCGGATGGCCGCCACATCCGGCTGGGCGGTCGGCGCGCTCTCGCCGCGACATCGGTTCGGATCCCGGGCGACCCCTCTTCCGCCGCCTTCCCGCTCGTCGCCGGCCTTCTCGTTCCGGGATCGGAGATCATCCTGCGATCGGTGATGGTCAATCCGCTCCGCGCCGGCCTGTTCGCGACCCTGGCCGAAATGGGAGCCGACCTCCGGCTCGACGATGCGCGGTCCATGTCCGGCGAGCAGGTCGCGGACATCAAAGTTCGCTTCGGTCCCCTCCACGGCGTCGTCGTCCCGGCGGAGCGGGCGCCGTCGATGATCGACGAATATCCGATCCTCGCCGTCGCCGCCGCGTTCGCGACCGGCCGGACGGTCATGCACGGACTGGCCGAGCTTCGCGTCAAGGAGAGCGACCGTCTCGCCGCGATCGTCGCCGGACTTCGCGCCTGTGGCGTCGATGCCTGGGACGAAGGCGACACGCTCATCCTCGAGGGCTGTGGCGGACCGCCTCCGGGCGGGGCCGATGTCGCCGCTCACGACGACCACCGCATCGCGATGAGCTTCCTCGTGCTGGGGCTGGCCAGCCAAAACCCCGTCTCGGTGGATTCCGCGGGGATGATCGCCACCAGCTTTCCCGGCTTCGCGATGCTGATGAGGTCGCTGGGCGCGCGGATTTCATGAGCCGGACCATCATCGCCTATCCGGGCCAGCCGGGAGCCTTCAGCCACCAGGCGTGCCTGGTCTTCCGCCCGTCCAGCGAGCCGGTCGCGCTGGCGAGCTTCGGCGCCGTCGTCGCCGCCGTGAATGGCGGCGAGACGGACCTCGGCATCCTGCCGGTCGAGAACAGCGCCGCCGGACCCGTGGCGGAAGTCCATCAGCTTCTCGCGGACGGCGGCCTCGCGACCGTCTCCGAACATGTTCTTCCGGTGCGTATGCATCTCCTCGCTCTTCGGGGCAGCCGGCTCGCGGACATCCGGATCGTCATCAGTCATCCCATGGCGCTTGCCCAGTGCGCCGGGACGCTCCGCTCACTCGCGCTTTCGGGCGAGGCAGCCGCCAACACCGCGGTCGCCGCGAAGAGGTTGGCGGCCACCACCGACCGCCACGTCGCCGTCCTGGCCTCCGAGGCCGCCGCGGAGGCTTACGGTTTGACGATCCTGCGCCGCGATGTGCATGACCAGCCGGACAACGCCACGCGCTTCCGCGTGGTGGGGCGTCCTGGTGAGGCCTGAATGAGCTACAATAGTTTCGGCCGCGTGCTGCGCTTCTCGACCTGGGGCGAGAGCCATGGGCCGGCGATCGGCGCTGTCGTCGACGGCTGCCCGCCGGGGCTCGAACTATCGGAGACCGACATCCAGCCGTGGCTCGATCGGCGCCGGCCCGGCACGTCGCGCTTCACCACCCAGCGGCGCGAGCCCGACGCGGTGCGCATCCTCTCCGGCCTGTTCGAAGGCCGCACCACCGGCACGCCGATAAGCCTGATGATCGACAATGTCGACCAGCGGTCGAAGGATTATGGCGACATCGCCGGCGCCTACCGCCCCGGCCACGCCGATCACGCCTATGACGCCAAATACGGCCTGCGCGACTGGCGCGGCGGAGGACGCAGCTCGGCCCGCGAAACGGCGGCGCGTGTGGCCGCCGGCGCGGTCGCGCGCCTCGTCATCCCGGAGGTCTCGATCCGCGCCTATGTCGTCGAGATCGGCGGCGATCCGATCGACCCGGATGCCTTCGACGACTCCGCTATCGACGCGAACCCCTTCTTCTGCCCGGACGCGGCTGCGGTCGCGCGCTGGGAGCGGCTGATCGACGACGTTCGCAAGGCTGGCTCCTCGGTCGGTGCGGTCGTCGAATGCGTCGCGACCGGCGTTCCGGCCGGCTGGGGCGCGCCGGTCTATGCCAAGCTCGATGCGGAGCTTGCCGCCGCCTGCATGTCGATCAACGCCGTCAAGGGCGTGGAGATCGGCGACGGCTTCGCGGCGGCGCGGGCGCGCGGCGAGGACAATGCCGATCCGATGCGCGCGGGCCCGACCTTCCTCGCCAACCATGCCGGCGGAGTGGCGGGCGGCATTTCCACCGGCCAGCCGGTGGTCGTCCGGGTCGCGTTCAAGCCGACCAGCTCGATCCTGACACCCGTGCCCACGATAGACCGAGAGGGCGCGGAGACCGAGATCAGCACCAAGGGGCGCCACGACCCTTGCGTCGGCATACGCGGCGTGGCCGTCGTCGAGGCGATGATGGCTTTGGTCCTCGCCGACCAGAAGCTGCTCCACCGGGCGCAATGCGGATGACCAGGGTCATTGTCGCGCTCGGCGAGCGAAGCTACGACGTCGTCATCGAGGAGGGCGCGCTGGACCGCGCCAGTGCGCATCTGGCGCCGTTCGCGCGCGATGGCCGTCTGATCGTGGTGAGCGACGAGACGGTCTGGGCCACCCAGGGGGTTCGGCTGACGCGCGGTCTCGGCGCCATCGAGGCGGTGCCGATCCTCGTCGCGCCGGGCGAAGCGAGCAAGAGTTGGGACACGCTCGCTCATGTCGTCGATCGCCTTATCGCGCTGGGCATCGAGCGGCGCGACCATGTCGTCGCCTTCGGCGGCGGCGTGATCGGCGATCTCGCGGGATTCGCCGCTTCGATCGTCAACCGCGGCTGCGGCTTCGTCCAGATACCGACCAGCCTCCTCGCTCAGGTCGACAGCTCGGTCGGCGGCAAGACCGCGATCAACGTGCCGGCCGGCAAGAATCTGGTCGGCGCCTTCCACCAGCCGGCCTTCGTGCTGATTGACCCCAATGTCCTCGCCACGCTCGACCCGCGCCAGCTGCGCGCCGGCTATGCCGAAATCGTCAAATATGCGCTGATCCAGGATGCCGGTTTCTTCGCCTGGCTGGAGGAGAATGGCGCGTCTCTACTCGCCCGCAACCCCGGCGCCCTCCATCATGCCATCGCGACAAGCGTCGCGGGCAAGGCGCGCATCGTCGCGGAGGACGAGCGGGAGACGGCGGGCAAGCGCGCGCTCCTCAACCTCGGCCACACATTCGGCCATGCGCTGGAGGCCGAGACGGGCTTTTCCGACCGCCTCCTCCATGGCGAAGCGGTCGCGGCGGGCATCGTCCTCGCCTTCGATTTCTCGGCCCACAAGGGCCTCTGCCCGGCAGGCGACGCGGAACGGGTCCGCGCGCACCTCGCGGCGGTCGGGCTTCCGACCGACATCCGGGACCTCGGCACCGGCGGACGGCGGCTCGTGGGCCAGATGATGCACGACAAGAAGAAGGAGGGCGGCCGCCTGCCCTTCATCCTCGCCCGCGGGATCGGCCGCGCCTTCCTCGACAGAAAAGTCGACCTGGATGAGGTCGAAGCCTTCCTCGACCGGCGGACCTGACGCCATGGGCAGGCCCTTCGCCGAGGTCATTGGCGATCCCGTCGCCCATTCCCGATCGCCGATGATCCACAAAGCGTGGCTGGCCGATCTCGGTATCGACGGCGATTACGGCGCCGCTCGCGTGACCCCGTCCCAGCTCGCCGATTATCTCGCCGGCCGCCGCGCCGATCCGGACTGGCGCGGATGCAACGTCACCCTGCCGCACAAGCAGGCCGTGCTTCCCCTGCTCGACCATGTCGATCCGAACGCCCGCCGGATCGGCGCCGTCAATTGCGTCTATCGGGGCGCCCAGGGGCTTCACGGGTGCAACAGCGATGTCGGCGGCGTCGCGGCCGCCCTCGATTGCGTCGATCTCAGGGGCGGCAGGGCGGCATTGATCGGCGCGGGCGGGGCGGCGCGGGCTGCGCTCGATTACCTCGCGGGACGGGAGGTGGACCGCATCGCGCTCCTCGTCCGCGATCCGGCGAAAGCGGAGGATCTTCGATCGGCGGTCGCCGGAGCGCGCGTCGAGCTTTGGCCGATGGACCGCTGCGACGGCGCCATGTCGGGTGCCCGCCTGTTGATCAACGCCAGCCCGATGGGAATGGAGGGGGCCCCCGCCATGCCGCCATCCCTGCTCGCCTGCGTCGCCGCCCACGCCCCCGGCACGACCCTGTTCGACATGGTCTACAATCCGCTGGAGACCGGCTTCCTCGCCGCCGGGCGCGCCAATGGCGCCGCCGTCGTCGACGGGCTCGCCATGCTGATCGGCCAGGCGCGGGCGGCGTTTCAACTCTTCTTCGGGCGCCCTCCCCCGGAGGATGCCGAAGCGCGCATTCGTGCCCTTCTGACCACATAAAGGCTTCATTCATCCGCCATCCGGCAGATTGTGGAGCGAACAAGTTGACACGAAATGGAAAGCCGGGTTCAAGAACCGCGATGACGCGCAACGCCGCCTTCGGCCTTCAGGCTCCCGCGACCGCATCCCGCGGCGGCGCCGGCCGCGCGTCCGCCGTCTATTTTACCTATTATCGCACCGCACGGGCGGAAACCGACTGACGCGCGCATTCTCCAGGCACGCAGATTTCGAACCCCGCCCGGTCCTCCAGGCGGGGTTTTTTCTTATGGAAGAAGGAACCACGACGATGTTGCAGACAGAGACGAGCCAGCGCGAGAAGCACGGCGCCCTAGCCTCGCCGACGCCGCCCCTCGGCGCCGCGGCCGACTGGACGGTGCCGCAGCGGTGGGAGGAGCTGACGGCCGAGGATCATTGGGTGTGGGACACATTGTTCGCGCGCCAGCAGACCCTGCTCCACGGCCGCGCGGTCGATGCGTTCGGCCAGGGGCTTGACGTCCTCCACCTCTCCCGCCCCGGCGTGCCCAATTTCGACGAGCTGAACGAGAAGCTCCAGGCCCGCACCGGCTGGACCGTCGTCGCCGTGCCCGGCCTCGTCCCCGACGACGTCTTTTTCCGGCACCTCAGCGAACGCCGCTTCCCGGCCGGCAATTTCATCCGCGCCGCCGACCAGCTCGATTATCTGGAGGAGCCGGACGTCTTCCACGACGTGTTTGGCCATGTCCCCCTCCTCGCCCAGCCCGACGTCGCCGATTTCATGCAGGCGCTCGGCCATCTCGGCCTGCAGGCGCTAGACAAGGGCGCGCTGCACCGCCTCGCCCGCCTCTATTGGTACACGGTCGAGTTCGGCCTCGCCCGCGAGAATGGCGCGCTGAAGATCTACGGCGCCGGCATCCTGTCGAGCTTTGGCGAGTCCCATTATTCGCTGGAGAGCGCCAGGCCGCACCGGCTCGATTTCGACCTCCGGCGTGTGCTCCGCACCGAATACAAGACCGATTCCTTCCAGCTTAGCTATTTCGTCATCGAGCATTTCGAGGACGTGCTGAAGCTGGTCCTCCGGAACGATCTTTCCGCGCTCTATGAGGAGCTGGACCGCCTGCCGGACCTCAGCCCCTGCACCGTCGAGGACCGGGATCTGCTTGCGGCGTGACGAGACGGCTTGACCGGGGATGCCGCGCTCGCCTAGCTCTGGGGCGATGACGACGCACGGCATCCTCGCTGTCTCCGTCGCGGCTCCGGCCGCCGCGATCGCGCGCGTCCCGGCCAATTGGTGGCGCTGGCTCTTCCTCGAAGCCGAAGGCGCGCCTGCCTAGATTGACTCCGTCTCTCGTCCGAGAGGCTTCCGATCGAACCAACCAGGCCCGCCTTTGGCGGGCTTTTTTTCGTCTCCCTCACATCCGGACCACAGGCTCATGATCATCGTCCTCAAACCCGACGCCCCCGCCGACACCGCCGACGAGATGCTCGCACGTATCTCCAAAGCGGGTCTCAAGCCGCTGCACATGCCGGGAGCCGAGCGCGTGGTCCTCGGCGCGCTCGGCGACGAGCGCGTCCTCGCCGAGCTTCACCTCGAAAGCCATCCGGCGGTCGAATCGGTGAAGCCGATCCTCGCCCCCTACAAGCTGGTCAGCCGCGAGCTTCACCCGCACGACAGCGTCGTCCGCATCGGCGCCATGGCGATCGGCGGGTCAGCTTTCCAGGTCATCGCCGGCCCCTGCGCGGTGGAGACGCACGAGCAGACCCGCGCCAGCGCGCTCGCCGCCAAAGCGGCCGGCGCGTCCGCGATCCGCGCCGGCGCGTACAAGCCGCGCACCAGCCCCTACGGCTTTTCCGGCCACGGTCCCGAAGGACTGAGAATTCTCCGCCAGGTCGGCGACGAGCTGGGCCTGCCCGTCGTCACCGAGGTGATGGACACGGCCGACGTCGAGGTCGTCGCGGCCCATGCCGACGCGCTCCAGATCGGCGCGCGCAACATGCAGAATTTCGCTTTGCTCCGCGCCGTCGGCCAGTGCGGCAAGCCGGTACTGCTGAAGCGCGGCATGTCCGCGAAAATCGAGGAGCTGCTGCTCGCCGCCGAATATCTGCTCGCCGCTGGCAATGACCAGGTGGTGCTCTGCGAGCGCGGCATCCGCACCTTCGAGACCGCGACCCGCAACACCCTCGACCTCAACGCCATCCCCTATATCAAACAGCGCTCCCATCTGCCGGTCGTCGTCGACCCGTCACACGGCACCGGCATTCGCGACCTGGTCCAGCCGATGGCGCTCGCCGCCGCCGCCTGCGGGGCTGACGGGTTGCTGATCGAGGTCCATGAGAACCCGGCCGCCGCCCTCTCCGACGGCGCCCAGTCGCTCTATCCGGATCAGTTCCAGGCGCTGATGGAGGCGCTGGCGCCGGTCGTCCGCGCGGTCGGGAGGCGGCTCGGATGACGCCGCCGCAGCTCCGCCAAGGCCAGGTGCGAGCCCTCCACCGCAGCCTGCCGGGCAGGCCGGACCCGCTCGCCCTCTATGCCACGCTGGCGGACGGGGGACGCCGCGCCGACACGGCCCTGCTGGAGCGGTCGGAAGGACCGAGCCTGCTGCTCGACCAGGCGGCGGTGCGATTCGAATGCCGAGGCCGAAACGTCCGCGCCGAGGCTCTCTCCGAATCCGGCCGACGGGTGCTGCGGACGATCGCGGCGCGGATGCCGGACCGCATCACCGCGACGACGGCCGTCCGGCTGGAGCTGACCTTTCCGGAGCCGGAGGGCGAGGACGCGGAACGGCGGCTGATGGCGCCGTCGCCGCTCGACGTTCTGCGCGCCATCCTCGGCTTCGACAATCTGTCCGGGGAGGAGGCGTTCACCCTCGCCTGCCTCGGTATCGTTGCCTTCGATCATGTCGACATGTTCGAGAGCCTGCCGGCCAATCGCGGAGACCCGCTCGGCTTTCCCGACTACGTCTTCTGGCTGGCGGAATCGCTGATTCTGTTCGAGCCCGGCGCCGCGGCCCGGGCGATCTGCGCCGCGTTCGGGGACGACGATCCGGAGGTGGCCCGCCGCGCCTATTTCGGCGCCGCCGAGCGCCTGTCCGCTCTCGTCGCGCGCTGCGCCGGAACTCTCGGCCCCATCGAGGACGAGATGCCACCGGCCTCCGCCGACCCGATCGAAGTCGATCTGGACGACGATGCTTTCGCCGCGATCGTCGCGCGGCTGAAGGGCCATATCGCAGAGGGCGACGTGTACCAGATCGTGCCGTCGCGGGCGTTCCGCGCGCCCTGCTCCGATCCGCTCGCCGCCTTCGCCGCGCTGAGGCGGCTCGACCCCAGCCCCTACCGCTTCTTCGTCGCGGCGCCGCGCCACGTCCTGTTCGGCGCCTCGCCGGAAACGTCGGTGCGGCTGTTCCGGCGGGACGGGTGGAGGACGGTCGAGGTGAAGCCGATCGCCGGCACCCGCGCGCGCGGCGCGACCGGCGACGAGGACGACCGGATGGAGGCAGAGATGCGGCTCGACGCCAAGGAGACGGCCGAGCACATGATGCTGGTCGACCTTGCCCGCAACGACGTCGCCCGGATCAGCATCGCCGGCACGAGGCGCGTCGCCCGGCTGATGACGGTGGAGCGCTACGCGAGGGTGATGCACCTCGTCTCGTCGGTCACGGGGGTGCTGAAGATCGGCCTCGACGCCTTCCACGCGCTCCAGGCCTGCCTCAACGTCGGCACCCTCACCGGCGCGCCCAAGCTACGGGCGATGGAGCTGCTCCGCGAGACCGAGGCCACGAAGCGGGGCCCCTATGGCGGCGCGGTCGGCTGGATCAACGGCGACGGCGACATGGACACGGGCGTCGTCATCCGCTCCGCCGTCGTCCAGGATGGCACCGCCTTTGTCCGCGCCGGCGCCGGCGTCGTCCACGATTCCGATCCGCGCGCCGAAGCCGAGGAGACCCGCCGCAAGGCCTCCGCGCTGCTCTCAGTGCTCACCACCACGGGCGCCGCCGTATGACCCGCGACATAGTCTTCATCGACAATCTGGATTCCTTCACCTTCAATCTGGTCGAGGCGTTCGAGCGGCTGGAGTGCCGTGTGAAGGTGCTGCGCAACAGAGTCGATCCGGCCCAGGCCTTCAAAATGGCACTGGAGCGCGAGGCGCTGATCGTCCTCTCGCCGGGGCCGGGGAGACCGGAGGATGCCGGCTGCTGTCTCGATCTCATCGCCTTGGCGAAATATCGCGTGCCGCTGCTCGGCATCTGCCTCGGCCACCAGGCCATCGTTCTGGAAGCCGGCGGACGGGTAACGCGCGCGCCCGATCCGGTCCATGGCAAGGCGAGCCTCCTGGGGCATGACGGCACCGGACCTTTCCGGAGCCTCCAGGGCCGTCTCCCGGTCGGTCGCTATCACAGCCTCTGCACCCCGGAACCGCCCGCCCGTTTCCATGTCCATGCGAGAATAGGCGGCATGGCGATGGCGATCAGTGACCCGGAGGCGCTGCAGACGGGGCTGCAATTCCACCCCGAATCCATCCTGACGCGCGGGGGCGATACGATGCTCGCCAATATATTGGCGAACGCCCGAGCTATGCCGCGGCCGGAGTCGCTGCCCGACTGCGCATGACGAAATCGCCAAAGCGCTCGTCGGTTTCGCGTTCGCGCGCATAGCGGCCGAGGAGATCCCCGAGCGTATCGAGGATGGCGACCTCGCCTATATTCTCCCGGATGAGCGTGTTGAGCCGTTCGCCGTGAAAGCCGCCGCCCACATAGAGATTGTACTTGCCGGGCGCCCGCCCGGTGAGGGCGATTTCCGCGACATAGGGCCGCGAGCAGCCGTTCGGGCAACCGCTCATCCGGATCGTGATCGGCTCGTCGAGAAGGCCGTTGGCTTCAAGGATGGCTTCGATCCGGGTGATGAGGTCCGGCAAATAGCGCTCGGCCTCGGCCATGGCGAGACCGCAGGTCGGCAACGCCACGCAGGCGATCGAATTGAGCCGGAGTCCGCTTGTCCGGTTGCTGTCGCCCAGGCCGTGCTCGGCCAGCAGCGCGTCGATCTCGCTGCGCGCTTCCGGCTCCACATCGGCGATGACGAGGCTCTGGTTCGGCGTCAGGCGGAACGCCCCCTTGTGGATGCGCGCAATCGCGCGGAGGCCGTCCATGGTCGCCCGGCCCGCCAGGTTCGAGACCCGCCCGTTCTGGATGAACAGGCCGTAGTTGAAGCGGCCGGCCCCATTTTCGCTCCAGCCGAAACGGTCGCCGTTGGAGGTGAGGCTGAACGGCCTCGCCGCCTCGAACGCGAAGCCCATGCGAGTCTCGATCTCGCTCCTGATGAAATTGAGGCCCTTGTCGTCGATCGTATATTTGAACCGCGCCCGCGCCCGGTCGGCGCGGTTGCCGTAATCGCGCTGGACCGACATCACCGCATCCGTCGTCGCGACGAGGCGATCCTTGGGTATGAAGCCGATCACGTCGCCGAGGCGGGGATAGGTATTCGGCTGATTGTCGGTGCGCCCCATGCCGCCGCCGATCGCGACGTTGAAGCCGTGGATGCCGTTCGGCCCGGATATGGCGATAAAGCCCAGATCCTGCGTGTAGACGTCGATGTCGTTCGACGGCGGGACAACGAAGCCGATCTTGAACTTCCGGGGCATGTAGGTGCGCCCGTAAAAGGGCTCCTCGGGCTCGGAAGCGGCGACCCGCTCCTCGCCGTACCAGATTTCGTGATAGCCGCGCGTCTTGGGAATGACGTGGTCGCTCACCTGCTTCGAGAGCGCGGCCACTTCGGCATGGAGGGCCGAGTCCGATACATTGGCGGTGGACATGACGCCGCGCGCATCGTCTCCGCACGCCGCGATCGTATCGAGCAACACCTCGTGCAGCCCCTGGATGGTCGGACGGATATCCTCCTTCAGAACCCAGTGGAACTGGAATGTCTGGCGCGTGGTGAGGCGGAGCGTATTGCCGCCATGCGCCCGCGCCAGCGCGTCGAGCTTCAACCACTGCTCGGGCGTGCACACGCCGCCGGGAAGGCGCACGCGTATCATGAAGGTGAAAGCGGGCTCCAGCTTCTGCCGCCGGCGCTCGTCGCGGAGGTCGCGGTCGTCCTGCTGATAGATTCCGTGGAACTTCATCAGCTTGTTGTCTTCAAAGCGGACGCCGCCGCTGAGGCGGTCGAGCAGACCCAGGGCGATGGTGCCGCGGAGCTGATCGCTGTCATGCTTCAGCCGCTCGTCGGGGCCGAGCTTGTCGAGCGGCTGCGACAGGTCCTTGCTGCGGTCGATTATCGCGGTCTGGATATTCATGGGTCTCTTCTCAATAAACGTCGCGCTGGTAGCGATGCTCGGCCTGGAGCTTGCGGACATAATCCTCGGCCGCCTGGCGCCCGAGGCCGCCCTCGCTTTCAATGATTGCCGTCAGCGCCTCGTTCACGTCCGGCGCCATCGCGGCGGCATCGCCGCAGACATAGAGGTGCGCGCCTTCCTCCAGCCAGGCGAAGAGATCGGCCGCCCTCTCCCTCATCCGGTCCTGGACATAGACCTTGCCGCCGGGGTCGCGCGAGAAGGCCACGTCCATGCGTGTGAGTAAGCCGCTCTTCAGATGGTCCTGCCATTCCGCCTGATAGAGGAAGTCACTGCGGAAATTGCGCTCGCCGAAGAACAGCCAGGAACGGCCGCCGGCGCCTCGCGCCTCGCGCTCCTGGAGAAAGGCGCGATAGGGCGCCACGCCGGTGCCGGCGCCGATCATTATGACCGGCACATCGTCCGCCGGGAGCCGGAAATGCGGATTGCTCTGGACGTAGACGGGCGAGGTCGATCCCATCTCCCCCCGGTCGGCGAGATGCGCGGACGCGACGCCGGCGCGGCCCGTCCCGTGCAGGCTGTAGCGAACCGGCGAGAGCGTCAGATGCACCTCGTCCGGCGCGAAGGCGAGGCTCGACGCGATCGAATAGAGCCTCGGCTGGAGCGGTCGCAATCCAGCAAGAAACGCGTCCGGTTCGAGTCCCGAGACCGGGAAGCGCCGCATGATATCGATCACATGATGGTCGCGGAGGAACGCGACCCTCTCGGCGCCGCGATCCTCGTCCAGAAGCTGCCCGAGCTCCGCCGATCCGCTGATCCTCGCCCATTGCTCGATGAAGCGCGGGGAGGCCTGGCCGATCTCATAGCGATCCCGCAGCGCCTCGCCGAACGTCACGGTCTCGCCTTTGACGCTGACCGTCGCCTCTTCGGCAATGCCCGCCATGGCGAGCAGTTCCGCGACGACGCCCGCATCGTTCGATGCCGCTACGCCGAGAGCGTCGCCCGGTTCGTAGATCAGGCCCGACCCGCCGAGGTCCAGCTCGATATGCCGGGTCTCCTTGGACGATTCCCGGCCGACGATGGCGATATTCTCCAGGACCGTGGCGGCGAACGGGTTGCGCTTGTCGTGGACCGCCTTGGTCGGGAACACGGACGGCGCGGGGGCGGCGGCGCCGGTCGGCTTCTCGGCGGACAGCATTTCGACCATGGCCGTCCTCCAGCCTTCGGCAGGATCGTCATAGTCGATGTCGCAATCAACCCGGTCGCGCAGCCGCTTGCCGCCGAGTTCCTCCAGCCGCCTGTCGAGGCGCTTGCCGGCCTCGCAGTAAAATTCATAGGTGGAATCGCCGAGCGCGAGCACGGCGAAGCGCAGCCCGTCCAGTTTCGGCGCCCTGCCGCTCTCGACATAGTCGAAGAAGCCGGTCGCCGGCTGCGGCGGATCGCCCTCGCCATAGGTGCTGACGACGATCAGCAGATCCTGCTCGTCCTTCAGCCGGCGCGGCTTGTAGTGCGCCATGTCGACCAGCTCCGGCGCGAGGCCTCGCGTCCTGGCTGTTTCGGCCAGCGCCTTGGCGACCTCGGTGGCGTTGCCCGTTTCGGTTCCGCAGAGGATGGTGAGCGTGCGTCCGCCCGAAGCTGGCGCCATCGCCGCGACCGGGGGCGCGAGGGATTCCACGGAAACACCCCGCAACATTCCCGCGTCGAGCCCCGCGAAATAGCCGCTTATCCAGCGCGCCTGCGCCGGGGTCAGCGTGGCGCCGAGCGCCTCGACCTGCCGCCACTGGTCGAGCGTGAGCGCGCCTTCCGCCGCCAGGATCATATGGCCCATCGGTTCGTCCCTTGCTGTTTCATCTCACGACGCCGCGACGGTTTTTCTGAACGGAATGACGCTGGAGCCGCCCGCCGATCGCGGACGGGCGACGCGGCCGATGACGACGATCACCGGCGCGCCGGGGGTCAAGGTTTCCGCGAGGGCGGGAATGTCGGATAGCGGACCCGAAACCTGCTGCTGGTCCGGGCGGGTGGCGGAGGCGATGGCGACCGCCGGCGTATCGGCCGCGAGCCCCGCCGCGAGCGCGCGCTCCACGAACCGCGCCAGCGTCTTGCGCGGCATGTAGACGATCGTGGTGGCCTTTGCGTCGGCGATGGCCGTCCAGTCGATATCGTCCGGCAGCGCGCCGTCCGAGCCGTGGCCGGTGACGAACTGGACACGCCGCGCCTGCTCGCGTTCCGTCAGCGAGAAACCGAGCGCGGCCGCGGCGCCCTGCGCCGCCGAGATGCCGGGGATGATCGACACATCGACGCCCGCTTCCAGACATGCATCGACTTCCTCGGTCGCGCGTCCGAAAATCAGGGGGTCGCCGCCCTTCAGGCGCACTACCCTCTCGCCGGCCAAAGCCAGTTCGACGATGCGCCGGTTGATGTCGGCCTGCTTGCACGAGGGGCCGTGGCCGGATTTCCCGACCGCCACCCGTCGCGCCTCGCGGCGCGCCAGTTCCAGTATGTCGGCGCCGACCAGATCGTCGTGGAGGATGATCGTCGCCGATTGCAGCGCCCGTACGGCCTTCAGGGTCAACAGCTCCGCATCGCCCGGCCCCGCGCCGACCAGGGTGACGCTGCCGCTCCGCCGCTTGGGGTCCGCCCCGTTCAGAAGGTCACCGAAATCGCGGTCCGTCGGGGCACGATCGACATGAGCCCAGGCGCGCTCGGTGAACCGCTCCCAGAAGCCGCGGCGATCCGCGAAGGCTTCGATCCTCCGCTTGACCTGCGGCCGCCACTCCCGCGCCGCTTTGGCCCAGGCGGAGAGGCCGAGCGGAAGGACGCTTTCGATGCGGGCGCGGATCGACTGGCCGAGCATCGGCGCGCCGCCATCCGTCGAAATGGCGAGGACGACCGGCGAGCGGTTGACGATGGTTCCGAACTGGAAATCGCACAGCTCGGTTTGATCGATGATGTTGACCGGCGCCCCCGCCTTGCGCGCGGCGGCGACGAAGCGGAGCGCCTCGTCCCGCTCGGCGAGGTCGGCGATCGCGAGCGTTGCGCCCTCGATGTCCGACGGGCGCCAGCGCCGCGGCAGCACCCTTACCCTGCCCGCGACGGGTTGGGCGGCAAGACCATCGAACAGCTTCGCCCCGACCTGATGCCCGGCCAACACGAGCACATCCGCCCCCGCCGCCGAGAGCAGCTCCGCCTTCCACAGCGCACCCTGCGACCCGCCGGCGACGACCGCCTTGCGGCCTTCGATCCTGTGAAAGACGGGCAGAGTAGCGAGGGGCGCGATCCGCGCCGGAACCGCCATCGGCACGCGCTCCGCCGCGGCGCCGGGCCCGGCCGTCATGCTGCTTCCCGATCGCGCGCGAGCCGGCCGCCGGCCACGACATGCAGACCGCATTCCTTCGCCTTGTCGGTTTCCCACCACCAGCGGCCGGCCCGTTCCGGCTCGCCGGGCTTCAGCGCCCGGGTGCAGGGCTCGCAGCCGATCGAGAGGAAGCCCTGCGCGTGGAGCGGATTGATCGGCACGCCCTCGGACCGGACGAACCTGACCACCCGGTCGCGCGACCAGTCGAACAATGGCGCGACCTTGACCAGCGCGCGCTCGGCATCCCAAGTCGCCAGGTCGACGCCACCGCGCTGTCCGGACTGGTCGGCACGCAGCCCCGTCACCCAGGCCCGGGCGCCGTCGAGGGCGCGGCCCAGCGGCTCGACCTTGCGGACATGGCAGCAGCCGAGTCGGGCCTCCTTGGAGTAATAGAATCCATTGATGCCCGCATCCGCAACCTGCGCCGCCAGCGCCGCTTGCTCGGGATGATAGGAGCGTATGCGGACGCCGTAGCGCTCCTCGGTTTCGGCCCACAGCTTGTAGGTGGAGGGGAAGAGGCGCCCGGTGTCGAGCGTGACCACCTCGATATCCAGGCGCCTCTCGAAGATCAGATGGGAGAGCGCCTGATCCTCGATGCCGAAGCTGGTGGTGAAGACGATGCGGCCCGGCACCGTCTGGCGGAGCGCGATCAGCCGTTCGGCGGGGTCGATGCCGGAGATTTGAGCGACATTGTTCAAAGCCGCCAAATTAGAAGTTTCTTCTACTATCACTTGCGGCTCCGCACAATTCAGCTATGGTTTCCAGGCTCGCACTTTCTCCTGTCTTCCACCAAATACGCGGCATTTACGGGCGATCAATCGCACCCGCGAGATAAAACGTTTTTTGCATCGCAACATGACATCACAGCAATATAATTCTAATTTTTGGAGTAGAGTGAGTGGATCATACCGATCTCAAGATTCTGGCCATCCTGCAGGAGGACGCGTCGGTTTCGGTGGCGGAGGTCGCGAATCGGGTGAACCTGTCGCAGACGCCATGCTGGCGGCGGATCCAGCGCCTGGAGGAATCGGGCGTCATCCAGCGCCGCGTGGCTTTGCTCGATCCGCGGGCGATCGGGCTCGATCTGACCATCTTCGTCGAGATCGAAACCGGCGACCATAGCGACGAGTGGCTGAAAGGTTTCGCGGACACGGTATCCGCGATGCCGGAGGTGATGGACATCTACCGCATGGCCGGCGATGTCGACTATCTGCTCCGCGTCACGGCGGCCAACATGGCCGCGTTCGACGATTTCTACCGGAGGCTCATCAAGGCCGTCCCGTTGAAGAACGTGACGTCGCGCTTCGCCATGGAACGGGTGAAGGCGACCACGGCCTATCCGCTGCCGAGGCTGGACGACGGGCGCGGTCTGGGCCGAAAGCGGAACGCGGAAGCGGGATAGCCCTACATCCAGCAAAAAAGCCTTGCGCGCATTCGCGAAATCCATAGGAGTGCGAGCCGAACTCCCGGCGCGCATGCGGCGGAAGCTCGAATTGCATCAAGAGTGAGCCGGTTCGGCTCACGCCAACCTGCCTTCCCGGGCAAGGTGGCGGTCCCCACGGGGACGATGCGGCCGGACCGGCAACGAAGCGGGTAGCGAGCAGCATCGTTCTTCGAGCGTCGAAGGAAGAAGGATGAAGCTGTCAATTTCCCATGATCCGCGTAGCGATGGACAGGGCGACGGAGCGATCGCGGAGCCACTCTACGTCCTGAAGTTCGGCGGCTCCGTGCTGCGCGCGATCGAGGATCTTCCGGCGGTCGCCGGCGAGCTCTACCGGCAGCGCCGCGCCGGCCGGCGCATCGTCGCGGTCGTCTCCGCCCTCGCCGGGGAAACCGACCGGCTCTTCGCCGAAGCCGCTCTTGTTGCGGGGGCCGTGAGCTGCCGCGGCGTGCCCGACCTCGTCTCGCTCGGCGAGGAAAGGACTGCGGCCCTGCTCCGTCTCGCCTGCGACCTGATCGGCCTGCCCGCGGAAATCTGCCGTGCCGAGGAGCTCGGCCTCAGGACCGAAGGGGAGCCGCTGGAATCGCATCCGGCCGGCCTGGATCATTCGGCCATCGAGGCGAAGCTCGCGGCGACCGGGCTCGTCATCGTCCCCGGCTTCGTCGGCATCGGCGCGAACGGGCAGCGCAGCCTGCTGGGTCGCGGCGGCTCCGACTTTTCGGCCGTATTCCTCGGCGGCGAGCTGGGCGCCGACCGGGTGCGCCTCTACAAGGACGTAGACGGCGTCTTCGACCGCGATCCCGCCCGCGACGCGGACGCCAGGCGGTTCACGCACATAAGCTGGGAGGATGCGCTGGAAGTCGCCCGGCCGCTCATTCAGCCGCAATCGGTGGTATATGCGGCGGGCAAGGCTCTCCCGATCGAGGTGGAAGCGATCGGCAGCAGCTATCCGACCTGCGTCGGGCCTGTCAGTTCCGAAGCCCGGCCGCTCAGCCCCGGCCGTCCGCTCAGGCTCGGCGTCGCCGGCTATGGAATCGTCGGCCAGGCGCTTGCCGCGCGGCTGCGCCACGATCCTCGTTTCGAGATCGCCGCGATCCTCGTCCGCGATCCGCGGCGCGAACGCGCCGTCCCGCCGCCCTGCTCGCTGACGACGGATGTCGGCGCGTTCGTGAGCGCGAAGTTCGACATCTTCATCGACGCCCTCTCCTGCGATCACACGGGCGCCGCGCTGTGCCGGACCTTGTTGACGCGCGGCATCCATGTCGTCAGCGCCAGCAAGCGCGTCATCAGCGGGCACCATGGACCGCTGAGCCAAGCGGCGGCGGCGAGCGATGCGCATCTTCTTTATTCGGCGACGGTCGGCGGCGGCGCGCCGGTGCTGGAGACGGTCGCGCGCGCCGCCGCGCAAGGCCCGATCGGCGAGATTGCCTGCATCCTCAACGGCACGGTCAATTTCATCCTCGATCGGCTGGCCGACGGCGTCCCGGCCGACGTCGCGCTCCGCGAAGCCCGCGATTGCGGTTTCGCCGAAGAGGATTGCGAGGCGGATCTGAACGGCGCCGATACTGCCGCCAAGCTGCGCATCGTTGCCCGCGAGGCGTTCGGAATTGACGAGACGGCGCTGGACGTGACCGTCGAAAGGCTGGATGCGGAGGCGTTCACGCGCATCGGCGCGAGCGGCGAAAGGTGGGTCCAGGTGGCGCGGCTGAAGCAGCAATCCGGAAGTCTCGAGGCGAGCGTGCGGCTCCGTCCGCTGAGCGCGGTCGATGGGCTCCGGCCGGTCTCGCGGGAGTGGAATTTCGCGGTCATCACCCTTATCGACGGACGCACCCTTAGCTGCTCGGGGCGGGGCGCGGGCGGCCCCGCCACCGCCGAAGCGATCGTCGCCGATCTCTACGATATTGTCCGCAGGCGCGACCAGGCCGCGCCAGGCACTGAAGCCCCGTCGAGGATCGCCGCGTCATGAACGCAGAGGCGCTGCGCCGGCCGGATCCACACGCGCCTCTGGTCGCGATCGAACTGGACGTTCCCCTGCCGCCCGCGCAGCGCCGCTTCGGCGCGACCATGCGGGCGACGCTGACCGGGCCGGAGGATGGGCCGGTTATCGCCGTGCTCGGCGGCATCTCGGGCAACCGCATCGTGTGCGGCCCTTCGAGCTGGTGGCCGGGCTTTGTCGGCAACGATGGCGCGGTCGCTCCCCGCGCGCACAGGGTGCTCGGTATCGACTTCATCGCCGACGAGGACGGCCGCGCCGCGCCGACCACCCTCGACCAGGCCGCCGCCCTTTGCGCCGCCCTGGACCATCTCGGCATAGCCAAGGCGCATGCGATCGTCGGCGCTTCCTATGGCGGCATGGTCGCGCTCAGCCTCGGCCAGCATTTCGCCGATCGGGTGGATCGCCTCGTCGTCGTCTCGGCCGGATCGGACGCGCACCCGGCGGCGACCGCGCTTCGCCAATTGCAGCGCCGCGTCGTCGCGCTCGGGGTGGAGAATGGCGCCGCCGCCGAGGCGCTGTCGATCGCGCGCGGTATGGCGATGCTCAGCTACCGCACCAGCGAGGAATTCGGCCGGCGCTTCCAGGGCGGCCTCGACGGCGAAGACCCGCTCGGGCCGACCGCGCCGGGCGACTATTTGCGCGCGCGCGGAACCGCGTTCCAGTCGGTCATGTCGCCGGGGCGCTTCCTCAGCCTGTCCGCGTCGATCGACCGCCATCGCGTCGATCCCGGCGCAATCAAGGCGCCGGTTCTGCTGATCGGCGCGGAATCGGACCAGCTCGTGCCGCCCGCGCAGATGGAGGCGCTCGCCGCAGCGCTCGGCGGCCCGGCGGAGCTCCACATTCTCCCCTCCCTCTACGGCCACGACATGTTCCTCAAGGATGCCGCGCGGGTCGCGGACCTGGCGCGGCCCTTCCTGCAAGGACCAGCATCATGACGAAACGGCGCGAAGCATCGACGGTGGTCGCTTCGGCGGGGATCGGGTCGGACCCCGTCTATGGCAGCCTGACGCCGCCCTTGTTCGCCTCCGACACCTTCCGCTGGCCCGATGCGGAGGAGAAACCGGCCTACGATTATTCCCGGACGGTCAATCCCAACCGCGACATGCTGGCCGAAGCGCTGGCGGAGCTGGAGGGCGCGGCCGGCGGCGTGGTCACCAATTCGGGCCAGTCGGCGGCGCTGCTCGCCTTGCTGCTCCTCCCGGCCGGATCTTTGGTCGTGGCGCCGCACGATTGTTATGGCGGCACCTACCGGCTCATCAAGGGCTTCGAGGAGCAGGGCCGGCTCACCGCCCGCTTCGTCGACATGCTCGACGATGATGCGTTCGACAACGCAATGACCGATGGTCCCGCGCTCGTCTGGATCGAAAGCCCGAGCAACCCCCTTCTTCGCATCACCGACATCGCCGACCGGGCGGCGCGGGCGAAACAGGCAGGCGCGCTGACGATTGCCGACAACACCCTGCTCACACCATGCCGCCAGCGGCCGCTGGCGCTGGGCTGCGATCTCGTCATGCATTCCACGACCAAGGCCTTGAACGGACATGGCGACCTGTTCGGTGGCGCACTGCTCGCGACCGATCCGAACCTCGTCGATAAATTGCATTGGTGGGCCAACGCCGCCGGCCTCGCCTGCTCGGCCCATGACGCCTGGCAGACCCTGCGCGGGCTGCGCACGTTGCCGCTACGCGTCGATCGCCAGGAAAGCACCGCCAGCCGCATCGCTGAGTGGCTATCGACCCATCCACGAGTCGGCGACCTCCATTATCCCGGACTGCCGTCGCATCCCGGCCACGCCCTCGCCGCCCGTCAGCAGGACGGCCCTGGTTCCATGATCGGTTTCCGGATCAAAGACGGCGATGCCGCCGCCGCTCGGTTCGTCGCAGGCCTGGAACTGGTCACCCTCGCTTCATCGCTTGGCGGTTTCGCCAGCCTGATCTGCAAACCAGCATCCATGACCCATCGCGGAATGCCGCCCGAAGCACAGAAATCCGCGGGGATTCACCGAGATTTGCTCCGGCTTTCGGTAGGACTCGAAGAGCCGGCCGACATCATCGCGGACCTCCAGCGCGGCTTTGAAGCCCCCGTTCCGTAACGGCACGGGTGCTTCAACCGCCGGAACCAAAGTTTCTTCTACAGGTTTGTTGCTCCTGACTGGCTGAATTCTTCCGGCCAGGTGCAGGAGGACTCGAATTGACTCGGGCGACTGTGGACTTGGTGTCGGACGATCAACAAAGCGGCTCCTCGCCGCTCGTCGCCGGCGCGGGACCTTGGGCCGTCCCCTCATCAGTCGATCCCCTCCACATTCCGAGTAATCGCAGCGTACCGGACAGACGGACGAGGAGCAGGATTTACCTCCTTTGATCGGAGGCTCCGCTTCCCCGAACCTGACTGACGGACAGCCACGGACCCGATCCGCGGTGCCCGGCCGTCCGTGGCTGCCTGTTCGTTCCCCAAATAATCATTCAAGGAGAGGCAGGAAATGTGTTGGGTCTGTGACAGCAAATCGTCGGTCGCCGAGACGTATTGGGCGAACAAGCTCGGGCTCATGGCCCATTTCGGCGAAAGTAGCGACAAATGGTCGGACGCCCTTCCCTTCGACGGTGTCGGCGACAAATTGGGCAGTCCCGCCCTTGACCTGCTGATCACCGTCGACACCATCCCCGGCGACACCGGGACCACCGCGACCATCGAAGTCAATGGCGAGCATATCATCTCGACCATCGATACGATCGGCGACGAGGACTATTTCCAGGTCGAATTCGAGGCCGGCAAGACCTATGAGATCGGCCAATATGCCTATATCGGCGGCCCGAGCGGCCTCCCGCTTTCGGACGCCTATATCGAAATCTACGACTCGGCCGGCAATCTGATCGTCTCCGCCGACGGTGGCGGCCCCAACACGCCCTCCGGCCTCGACGCGCTGCTCAGCTTCACCGCGGAGACGGACGGGACCTATTTCATCAACGCGCGCTCATACGACAATCTGGCGGAGAACGGCACGACCGGAGATGAAGTCGGCGATTACGAGCTGTTCGTCGATCTCGCCCCCGAGGGCGAATATGTCTACAAGCCTTATTACGACGTCGACAATCCGCTCTACGCGCTCGACTGGGGAACCCAGGTCGATGGCTCATCGCGCAATCCGGACGGCGAGGAAGGGCCGCGTGAGACCGGCAACGACTTCACCGGCGCCGCCTACAATCCCTACGGGATCGAGGGCAAAACCGTCATCACATATTACTTCGCCAAGCAGGGCGACGTCTTCATCAGCGAAGATCCGGCCAATCCGGGCTTGGAGAACATCGTCGCAGCCGGCATGCGCGACTTCGAGATCTCGGCCTTCGAGAGTGCGATGGGCGAATTCTCGGAAGTCGCCGACGTTGTGTATGTCGAGGTGGATAATCGCAATGAAGCGGACTTCATCTACATCACCTATGATGGCACGCCCAATGTCGGTGTGCTGGGCCGGATGAGCCCGCCCGACACGCAGAATGAAGGCCAGGCCGAGTTCAACCGCAATGGTCCGGGCTGGAACGCGCAGAATCTCGTGAAGGGCGGATTCTCCTGGGTGACCCTGACCCACGAGCTCGGCCACGGCATGGGCATGGCCCACCCGCACGACAATGGCGGCCGCTCGGGCATCATGCGGGGCGTCGAGGCGGAAGGCACGGCGTTCGACTATACGACCGGCGACTTCGACCTCAACCAGGGCATCTTCACGATGATGTCCTATGAGGATGGCTGGCAGACCTCGCCCTATGGCAACGCCCCGACGCAATCAGGCTACGGCTATAATGGCAGCCTGGCCGCGTTCGACATCGCCGTGATCCAGGACAAATATGGCGTCAACGAGGATACGGCGACCGGCGACGACGTCTATCGGATGAAGGACGTCAATGCGAGCGGCACCTATTATGAGTCGATCTGGGATGCGGCCGGGATCGACGTCATCTCCTATGGCGGTGCGCGCAATTCGGTGATCGACCTGCGCGATGCCACGCTCGCTTATGAGGCCGGCGGCGGCGGACGCGTGTCCTACGCTCACGGCATCTTCGGCGGATTCACGATCGCGAACAGCGTCACGATCGAGAATGCCAGGAGCGGCGCGGGCAATGACGTGCTGATCGGCAATAACGTCCGCAACGTCCTCATCGCCAACGACGGGAACGACACGCTCAACGGAATGGGCGGCGCCGACGGCCTCTATGGCGGCAATGGCGGTGATGCGCTGTTCGGCGCCAGCGGGCACGACGTGCTGTACGGCGGCGCGAACAACGACTCCCTGTTCGGCCAGAACGGCGACGATCGCCTGACCGGCGAGGACGGCAATGACACCGTACTCGGCGGCGGCGGCAATGATCGCGTCGCCGGCGGAAGCGGGAACGACGTCCTGTCGGGCAATATCGGCGACGACGCCCTTCTTGGAGAATTGGGCCGAGACGTCATAGCCGGCGGGTCCGGCGCCGACATCTTCTTCTTCGGCGACGGCGACAGCAGCTCCGTGCGGGCGGAAGGAGATGTGATCCTCGACTTCAGCAGCTCGAGCGGCGACCAGATCCACCTCGGCCGGATGGATGCCGACAGCGCGACCGGCGCGGACGACGCCTTCAGCTTCATCGGGACCGACGCCTTCTCGGGCAGCTCCGGTGAGCTGCGCTACGAAGTGATCGGCGGCAATGCCTTCGTCCAGGGCGATACGGATGGAGACGGGACGGCCGACTTCTTCATCCGGGTGGACGATGTAACGATGATGGCGGCGTCGGACTTCGCGCTCTAAGCCATCCGCGACCCCTGCCCCGCCGCGGTGGATGCGGCGTCGGCTTTTGGAAATGTCCGCTCTACCCTCGCGAAGGGCGGACATTTTTCATTGGGCCGGTACGCCGTCGCGGGTGGCGAGTGCCGGCCCCAGCCCCTATAGACCGCCGCCGGGGAAATCCGCGGAGGCGCAATGAGCAATGCCGACTTCATCGTGATCGGCGCCGGCGTGGCGGGCCTGTCGGCGGCGGCGCGGCTGGCCCGCCACGGGCGGGTCGCGGTCGTCGAGGCCGAGGATGCGATCGGCTATCATTCCTCGGGCAGAAGCGCGACATTCTCCCATTACGGCATCGGCGATGAGACGGTGCGCGGGCTCACCGCCTACAGCCGTCGGTTCTTCGAAGAGGCAGCCGCGGACTTCTCTCCCGTCCCGTTGAGCCGGCGCGCGGCGGCCCTGTTTATCGCCACCGAAGAGATGCTCGACCCGTTGGACCGCCTCCATCAAGCCATGGCGCGGTTCACCGACGATCTGAGGTTGATCGATGCACCCGGCATGAAGACGATGGTGCCTATCCTCAAGACGGGGCGGGACGGAGCGGTCGGGGGCGTCGTCGATCCGGACGGGCTGCGGCTCGACGCCGATGCGCTGCTCCAGGGCTATGCCCGGGCGGTGCGCGGCGCCGGCGGCACCGTCCACCTCGGCCATCGCATCTCGACGATCGAGAGGCAAAGCGCGGACTGGCGCGTCCGCTCGGAAGCCGGGGAGGAATGGCGCGCGCCCATCCTCGTCAACGCCGCTGGCGCCTGGGCCGATGCGGTCGCCGCCACCGCCGGGGTCCGGCCGCTCCGGCTTGAGCCCAAGCGGCGCACGATCATCGTGATCGACCCGCCGCCCGAGGCGGACGTTCGCGGCTGGCCGTTCGTCAAGACGGTCGTCGACGATTTCTATCTGTTGCCCGAAGCCGGCAAGCTGATCGCCTCTCCCGTCGACGAGGTACCGAGCGAACCCTCCGACTGCCAGCCGGAAGACTATGACATCGCGCTCGCCGCATCGAAGGTGGAGCAATATACGATTCTCCCCGTCCGACGGATCGCGCACAGCTGGGCGGGCCTCCGCTCCTTCGTCGCCGATCGAGTCCCCACGGCCGGCTTCGCCGCCGACGCTCCGGGCTTCTTCTGGCTGGCGGGACAGGGCGGCTACGGTCTCCAGACCGCGCCCGCCATGGCCGAAATCGCAGAGGCGCTGGTGACGGGTGGAAACTGGCCCTCGGGTCTGGCGGAGTTGGAAGTGACCGCTGCCACCATCCTGCCGGAGCGCCTCGATACGCAACAAATCAATTCACCCTCCGTTCGGCTGGGATAAGCAAGGGTAAGCCATGCGTTTCCAGTCCCGCCGCCTTTTCACCCCGAGTTCCGCCTGATGCTGCTCGACGATCAGCCGCTCGCGCCGCAAATGGAGCCCGTCGGGCAGGCCGTCCCGGCGCCTGCCGAGGAGGGCCGGAACGGATCGCGGCGGCGGTGGCGGGTCGCCGCCATCCTGCTCGCCGCATTGCTCCTCCTCGCCGGCTATCTCGCGGTCACGGCGCCGCTTTCCAAGTCGCTTCAGCCGATCACGGCGCCGGCCCTGACCCTGCTTTCGGCCGACGGCACGCCCATCGCCCGCCGCGGCGCGATCACCGACGCGCCGGTGACGGTCGAGGCGCTTCCCGACCATGTGGCAAATGCCTTCCTCGCCATCGAGGACCGCCGCTTCTACGACCATAGCGGCATCGACCCCTGGGGGATCGTCCGCGCCGCCGCGCGCAACGCTTTGGCGGGAGGAGTGGTCGAGGGCGGCAGCACCATCACCCAGCAACTCGCCAAGCTCGCTTTCCTGAGCTCCGACCAGACCGCGACCCGCAAGCTCCGCGAGGCGCTGATCGCGGTCTGGCTGGAGGCGTGGCTGAGCAAGGAGGAGATTCTCTCCCGCTACCTTTCCAGCGTCTATTTCGGCGACAATGTCTATGGTCTGCGCGCCGCCGCCCACCATTATTTCGATCGCCCCCCGGAAGAGCTGACTGCCGGCCAGGCGGCGATGCTGGCGGGCTTGATGAAGGCGCCGTCCCGCCTCAACCCGACCAGCAACATGGAAGGCGCGCGGGCGCGGACCCGAACCGTCCTGGGCGCGATGGTCGAGGCCGGCTTGCTGACCGAGGCCGAGGCGGCGGACGTGCCGCCGGTGAAGCTCGATCTCGGCCCGGCCAAGGACCTCCCCAAGGGCAGCTATTTCGCCGACTGGGTCTTCCCCCAGGCCCGCGCCGCCGTCGAATGGGGCTATGGCGAGCAGACGATCGAGACGACTCTCGACGACGACCTCCAGCGCCAGGCGGTGAACGCCATCCGCCGCGCCAATCTGGGCGGCGCGCAGGTCGCTTTGGTGGCGATGCGGCCGGATGGGCGGGTCGTCGCGATGATCGGCGGCAAGAATTACGGCAAGAGCCCGTTCAACCGCGCCACCCAGGCCGTCCGTCAGCCCGGCTCTTCCTTCAAGCTCTTCGTTTATCTGGCGGCGCTGAGGGCCGGCATGAATCCGGAATCCACGATCCTGGATGAACCCGTCACCATCGACGGCTGGTCGCCGGAAAATAGCGACGCGCGCTATCGCGGTTCCGTCACCTTGCGCGAGGCCTTCGCCCGATCGAGCAACGTCGCCGCCGTGCGACTGCAGGAGACTGTCGGCCGCGAGAATGTCATCGCGGCCGCGCGCGACCTCGGCATCTCGACGGAATTGAAGCCCACCCCCAGCCTCGCTTTGGGAACATCGGGGACCAGGCTGATCGAGCTGGTCGCCGCTTATGCCGCGGTCGCGAACGGCAATTACCCGGTGCGGCCGCATGGCCTTCCGGCCGCCGAGCAAGGCTGGTTCGATTCGCTGCGGGCGAGGATCAGGAAGTTCAATGCGCGGTCGACCTGGCCGATGCTGCTCGATCTCCTGTGGGCCGCCGCCAACGAAGGAACGGGACGCGCGGCGGTGCTCCGCACCGAGACGTTCGGCAAGACCGGGACGACGCAGGACAATCGCGACGCCATCTTCATCGGCTTCGCCGGCGATCTGGTGACCGGGATCTGGATCGGCAATGACGACAATAGTCCGCTGAAGGGCATTCACGGCGGCGGCATGCCGGCGCGCATCTGGCGCGACTTCATGTCCCGCGCGATCGAGACCGAGCCGGAACGGCGCGCGGCGCCGCGCCAGGCTCCGCCGCGTCGGGTCGCGCCGCCGCCCGTCACCATCCCGATCGATCCCGGGATCCAGATGGACATCGACATCGGCAACGAGGCGGTGGTCATCCGGGCCGATCCTTTCCCGCAGGACGAGGATCGCGAACCGATCGACATCCCGATCATCGCGCCGCCTCCGCCGCCGGGCGAAGACGAAGCCCCGCCGGCGGGCGACCAGCCCGAAGCGGCGCGCTGAGCGGCGCGGGAGGAGAGTCATGGCCGACGACGCGCGGGAAAAGCTAGCCGAGACCCGGACCGACATGGCCGAGGACCGGACGATCCTCGCCAACGAGCGAACCTTCGCGGGATGGATGCGCACCGGTCTCGCCGCCGTCGGCATCGGGCTGGGCTTCAACGCCCTGTTTCAGCGGATCGAGCCGGCCTGGGTGCCCAAGGCGATCGCGACTATCATCCTGGCGATCGGCATCTTCATCTTCGTGTCGGCCGAGCGGCGCGCCTGTTCGGTCATCGAGCGGCTTGAGACCCACGCGGTGAAGACCGCGCGCAAGATGAACCTCCGGCTGATCGCCGGCGGCATGGTGATCGCGGCGATGGCGCTGATCGCCGCGATCTGGACGCTGGAATCGTGACCGGCGGCTATCAGTATTTGGGGCGGTGAGTCTTACGGTTGTCGTAATATTTCTTGGCAAGATAGCCGCCGCCGATGGCGAGGCCGAGCGGCCCGAAGGCGCGGCGGATAACGGTAGGTGCCAGCGCGCCGATCAGCATCCCCTTGGCGCCTTGATGGCGGCCGGCCATTCTCTTGCCGACGGCGGCGCCGATAATTCTGCCGATCATATGTGTCTCCTTAAATCCAAAGCGTTTTGGATATAGCGAAAGACAGGCGTCAAGGTTCCTCAATCGAGGAACAGTTCGGCCGCCGCTTCGACGATCGCGTCCACGTCCAGGCGGTAATGGCGGTAAAGGTCTTCAAGGCTGCCGGTCTGGCCGAAGCGGTCGAGGCCGAGGGGGCTGATACGGTGGCCGAGGACGCCGCCGAGCCAGGAGAGCGCGGCGGGGGAGCCGTCGAGCAGGGTGACGAGGCCGGCGTCGCGCGAGAGCGGCGCGAGCAGGGTTTCGACGTGGCTCGGCTCCGCGCCCTTCCCCGCCCAGCGGCCGCTGCGACGCGCGCTCCAGCCGCGATGGAGCAGGTCGGGCGAGGTGATGGCGAGCAGGCCGAGGCCGGGGACATCGTCCTTCAGCGCCTCCCAGGCGGCGAGCGCCTCGGGAGCGATGGCGCCGCAATAAACGAGCGCCGCCTCGGCGCCCGGCGCGGGCTCGCGAAGCCAGTAGCCGCCTTGGATCGCACCGGCCTTCCAGCTGTCGTCGGTCCGCTCAACCTGGCGGATGGTGCGCGTGGTGAGGCGGAGATAGACGCTCTCGCCGTCATCGGCCTGCATGAGGCGGAAACCTTCCTCCATCAGCAGAGCCAGCTCATCGACGAAGGCCGGCTCGTAATGCCTGAGGCCCGGCTGGCCCAAGGCGATGAGCGGCGGATTGATCGACTGGTGGGCGCCGCCCTCCGGCCCCAGGGTCACGCCCGACGGTGTTGCGACCAGCATGAAGCGGGCATCCTGATAGCAAGCGTAATTGAGCGCATCGAGGCCGCGGGCGATGAACGGATCATAGACGGTGCCGATCGGGAACAGGCGCTCGCCGAAGACATCGCCGGCGAGACCCAATGCGGCCAGCATCAGGAACAGATTATTCTCGGCAATGCCAAGCTCGATATGCTGGCCGGCCTGGTGCCCGCCCCATTTCTGGGCCGAGGGAATCTTGGCGGCGGCAAAGACGTCGGCGAGTTCCGAGCGCCGGAACAGCCCGCGCTGGTTGACCCAGGCGCCGAGGTTGGTCGAGACGGTGACGTCCGGCGAGGTGGTGACGATCCGGTCGGCCAAGGCTCCGCCGGCGCGGCTGAGGTCAAGCAGGATCTTGCCGAACGCCGCCTGGGTCGATTGCTCGTCGCCCGCAGGGGCGGGAATAAAGGGGACTTCGGCCACATTCCATGGCCTCTCGCGCTTGACCTTCGCGACCCCGCTTCTCTCGACCAGCATCCGCGCGGCTTCGGCGCTGTTGTCGCCAAGGCCGGCATAAGGCTCCCATTCCTCGCCTTGCGCGATCCCCATCTTTTCACGCAACGCCGCGATCTGGCCGGGATTCATCAGGCCGGCATGATTGTCCTTGTGCCCCGCGAAGGGCAGGCCCTGGCCCTTGATCGTGTAGGCGATGAACAGCGTCGGCACATCGTCTTGCGCCGTGTCGAACGCCTCGACCAAAGCCTCCATGTCGTGGCCGCCCAGATTGGTCATCAAGGCCGCCAGCGCGTCGTCGTCGCGCGCGTCGAGGATCGGCGCGCAAGCCGGCGCGTCCTTCAGCAGCCGCTCGCGCCAGGCCGCGCCGCCGAGATAGGTGAGCGCCGCATAATCGGCGTTGCCGCACTCGTCGATCCAGCGCTTGAGCGCCTCGCCGCCCTCTTCCGTGAAGGCGGCCTCGAGCCGCTTGCCATATTTGAGCGTCACTACCCGCCAGCCGCAGCTCGCGAAAATCTCGTCGAAGCGGCTGAACATCCGGTCGGCCGTGGTCGCGTCGAGCGACTGGCGGTTATAGTCGACGATCCACCAGCAATTGCGGATGTCATGCTTGTAGGCCTCGATCAGACATTCGTAGATATTGCCTTCGTCGAGCTCGGCATCGCCCATCAAGGCCACCATCCGGCCCGCTTCCTCCGGCTGCATCAGCCCATGGGCGAGGAGATAATCCTGGATCAAGCTGGCGAAAGCGGTAATCGCGACGCCCAGGCCGACCGAGCCGGTCGAGAAATCGACGGGGATGCGGTCCTTGGTCCGGCTCGGATAGCTCTGCATCCCGCCGAAGCCGCGGAAATTCTCGAGCTGCTCGCGGGATTGCGACCCGAGCAGATAATGGATGGCGTGCAGCACCGGCCCGGCATGGGGCTTGACCGCGACCTTGTCGTTGGGGCCGAGCGCGTGGAAATAGAGCGCCGCCATGATCGCCGTCATCGACGCGCATGACGCCTGGTGGCCGCCGACCTTGAGCCCGTCGGTCGATTCGCGCAGATGATTGGCATTGTGGATCGTCCATGCCGACAGCCAGCGCAGGCGGTCGTCCAGAAGGCGAAGGGCGTCGAGATCGGCGGATCGGGTTCGGTTCAGCATGTCGGCCCCGGCTCGTAACAGCGAACGCCCCGATTTCCACCGCCAAAGTTCCCAATGTTCCCGGTGACAGGCGTCTTTTTCGGCAAGTCGCGCGCGAAGAGGGGCGCCGGCCGCCGGCGACCGGATCGGGAAAGGAGCGGCGGTGCCGGGTTGGGTGGGAAGCGCATGGCCGATCGTATCGCGGACGCACGGGTGTAGGAAAGTGGGTAGAGTGAATGGCTGCATTGACATAGCGCACATTCGGCGGCGCGCTCATAATCAGTCAGCAGGTTGCAGGAGGATTGCGTGAGCGGATTATTCGTGGAGCGCTCGTTCGAGGCTCCACATGGAAAAGTGCTGGCCCGCTTCGAACAGCCCGCCTCGCCCCCGGCGGGGAATACCGCTGTCGCTGGCGGATCATTGGGCTGGGCCAAGACCGCAGTAGAGATGCTGCGGGGATCGACAGTGTTCAAGCGCTGATGCTCGCCATGAGAACCGTTCACGCGGAACTCTCCGAAAGCCATGAATACAAGGCTGGCAAGCTCACTTACCTCGATCAGACCGACCTCGATCTGCCGCCGATGTGGGGCAGCGGATCGCTGTATGATGCAGGGCCGTCACCATCTGACTGAATGTCCGCGTCCCAGCCGTTCCAGACGCTCAACAGCTGACGTTCGATTTGGTGGAGGAGCCTGTTGCGCTGGAGCGATGTTCCGTCAGACGATGACGAACTGGATCAGAAGTTTCGAGGCAGGTTGCCGGATAGCGCCTGACACTCCGAATGTCGGCTTTCCACCGTGGGAAACGGCCATTCAGCTTATAGCTCCGGCGCATCGGATAGCCAGCCGCGACGGCGGGCGTGAATCGCGATCCAGGCAAGCAGGATCGCGCCGGCGCTGACCATGATCGGTACGGCGATACCGAAAATCTCCAGGGCGCCGCTGAAGAGGACGATCCAGCCTTCGAGCAAAAGCAAGGCGACGAGAGAGACGATGAACATGGGCGCCGCCCAGCCCTTTCGCAGCACCAGGCCGAGGCTTGCGAACAAACCGGCGAACGTGCCGATCGCGAACGCTCCGGTGATCCAGCCCGGGATCGAGGAGGCCGCCGCGCGCTCGGCTTCGGAAAGCCCCGCCATAGGATCACCGAAAACACCCACCGAACTCAGATACATCGCGACGCCGAACGCATTCCAAAGGACGGCGACCAGCCCGACGATCCGGAACCAGGGCGGTGGCGATGGGGGCAATGCAGCGGCCATGATGTTCCCTCCCTGCTGTGAGTATTAATGCTCTCCTTTGGCGTCGCAAGGCAAGCCTACATGCTGCGGCAAGGGTCCGAGTTCGACCCATTGCGCAGTCCCGCCCCCGCCAAACGGACGCTCCGGCACAGGTGCGCGAAAGCAAGCACGCGCTTCGCGCGTACCCACCCCCGGCCCCTCCCTTCCAGGGAGGGGAGAGCAAAGAGAGCGCTTATTCTTCGGGCGCGTGGAGGGTCTTGTCGCCCGCGATCTCGGCCTCCCTTTCGGGGTCCTTGAGCGGCGAGAGCAGCCACAAGGTGACCACCGTCACGAGCGAGAGCATCACGGCGACATCGTAGCTGCCGAGCCCCGCCGCTACCCCGATCGCGCCGGTGACCCAGAGGCTGGCGGCCGTCGCGGTGCCCTTGACCGAATCCTGGAGGCGGAGGATGGCGCCGCCGCCGATGAAGCCCATGCCGGTGATGAGGCCCTCGATGATCCGCGCCATCGCCTCAGGGCTGGACGCGGTGAGGGATTCGGCCGCCTGGATGAAGCCGCAGGTCGCCACGGCGACCAGCGGGAAGGTGCGCAGCCCCGCGCTCCTTTCCTCCTGCTCGCGGTTCCAGCCGATCGGAAAAGCGAGCGCGTAAGCGATGGCAAGCGCGGCCAGGTGCGGCAGGATATTGAAATTGTCCGACCCCAGGAGCTGCTCGATCATTCCCTCAGCTCAGCGACAGCAGCTTCAGCGGGCTTTCCAGCAGCTTCTTCAAGGCCTGGATGAAGCTCGCCGCGTCCCAGCCGTCGACGACGCGGTGGTCGCAGGACAGGCTGAGGTTCATCATCTTGCGGATTTCGAGATCGCCGTCGATCACGACCGGCATTTCCTTGACCTTGTTGACGGCGATGATCGCGACTTCCGGGCGGTTGATGACCGGGGTGGAGACGAGACCGCCCATCGGGCCGAGGCTGGAGATGGTGATGGTCGAGCCGGAAAGCTCCTCGCGCGTCGCCTTGCCGGCGCGGGTGGCCTCGGCGAGGCGGGCGATTTCGCGCGCCAGATCCCAGACGGTCCGGTCCTGCGAGTCGCGGATGACGGCGACGGAGAGGCCGTTGTCGGTCTGCGTCGCCATGCCCATGTGGACGGCGCCCGAGCGGTTGATGACGTTCGCCTCGTCGTCATAGCGCGCGTTGAGCATCGGGAAGTCCGGCAGCGTCCGGCACATGCCCGTGATGAGGAAGGGCAGCAAAGTAAGCTTGGGGTTCGAGCCGCGATCCGCGTTCATCATCGCGCGGGTCTGCTCCAGCGCGGTGACATTGACTTCGTCGACATAGGTGAAATGCGGGATGTGGCGCTTGGCCGCCTGCATATTCTCGGCGATCTTGCGGCGCAGGCCGACGACCTTGATGGCTTCGTCCTGGCGGCGGACGGCGCCCGCGCGGGAGACGGAGCCCCCGTTGTAGAGCAAATAGGAATCGAGGTCGGCGTGGCGGATGCGGTCGCCGGCGGCGTGCACCTGCCCCAAGTCGATGCCGAGGTCGCGGGCGCGCTGGCGGACGGCGGGGGACGCGAGGACGTGCCTCTTTCCCGCTCCGTTCGTGTCGAGCGAAGTCGAGACATCCTGTCGATGGGAGCCGAGACCTTCACCGCTTCCCGCCCTCGTCTGCGCTCGGGGGGGTGTCTCGACTTCGCTCGACACGAACGGATCTTCGTTTCTACGCTCTTCGTCCCGCCTCTCGCTTTGGCGGCGGTCGGGTTCGCCGCGGTTCGTCTCCCGCCGCTCCCCTTGACGGCGGTCGTCGCCGCGCCGCTCGTCGCCCTCGCGATAGGCGATCTCGGTGGTCGGGACGGCTTCTTCCAGCCCTTCGGTCGTATCGACCAGGCCGTCGGCGAGCGGAGCTTCTTCGCCCGTCTCCGCCGCCGCGGCGCTGTCGGCGTCGGTCTCGAACTCGACCAGCACCGCGCCGATCGCGATCTGGTCGCCGACCTCGCCCGCGATCCGCACCACCGTGCCGGCGACGGGAGACTCCATCTCCACCGTCGCCTTGTCGGTCATCATGTCGGCGAGCTGCTGGTCTTCCTCGACCCTGTCGCCGACCTTGACGTGCAAGGCGACGATCTCGGCCTCGGCGATGCCTTCGCCGATATCGGGAAGCTTGAATTCGAAGCGGGCCATGGCCGATCAGTCCTCCAATGCTTTCTTGAGCGCCAGCCCCAGGCGGACCGGCCCCGGAAAATAGGCCCATTCGAGCGAATGCGGATAGGGGGTGTCGAAGCCGGTGACGCGCTGCACCGGGGCTTCGAGATGGTAGAAGCAGCGCTCCTGGACCAGCGCGGAGAGCTCGGCCCCGAAGCCGGCGGTGCGGGTCGCTTCGTGGAAGACGACGCAGCGCCCCGTCTTCTTCACGCTTGCCTCGACCGTCTCGATGTCGACGGGGACGATGGTGCGAAGGTCGATCACCTCGGCGTCGATGCCCTCCGCCTCGGCGGTAGCGAGCGCGACATGCACCATCGTGCCGTAAGCGAGAATGGTGACGTCGCCGCCCTCGCGCACGACCGCCGCCTTGCCGAGAGGGACGGTGTAATGACCCTCGGGCACTTCGGCCGCCGGGTGCTTCGCCCAGGGCGTGACGGGGCGCTCATAATAGCCGTCGAACGGGCCGTTATAGATGCGCTTGGGCTCGAAGAAGATGACCGGGTCCGGATCCTCGATCGCGGCGATGAGCAGGCCCTTGGCGTCATAGGGGTTGGACGGGATGACCGTCTTGATGCCGCAGATATGGGCGAACAGGGCCTCGGGGCTCTGGCTGTGGGTCTGGCCGCCGAAGATGCCGCCGCCATAAGGCGAGCGCACGACGATCGGCAAAGTCCATTCGCCGGCCGTGCGGTAGCGCATCCGCCCGGCTTCGGAGACGATCTGGTCGAAAGCGGGATAGATGTAATCGGCGAACTGAATTTCGGCGATGGGCCTCAAACCATAAGCGGCCATGCCGATGGCGACGCCCATGATGCCGCCCTCGGCGATCGGGGTGTCGAACACGCGGGCCCGGCCATATTTCTTCTGGAGATGGGCGGTGGCGCGGAAGACGCCGCCGAAATAGCCGACGTCCTCGCCCATCACCACGGTGTCGGGATCGCGCTCCATCATCACGTCGTGGGCGCTGTTGATCGCCTCGATCATGTTCATCACGGGCATTACTTCTTCGCCTCCGCCTCGGCGAGCGCCTGGTCGCGCTGCTCCCTGAGGTGCCAAGGCATTTCCTCGAACACATCGTCGAACATGGACGCGATGTCCTGCGCGGCGGCATTGCCCAATGTGCCGAGCTTCTCGGCCTCCTTCTGCGCGGCGCGCACCTCGGCGCCCAATTCGGCGAGCAATTGCTCGTGACGCTCGTCATCCCATTCGCCGAGGCCGATCAGGTGGCGCTTCAGCCGCTCCAGCGGGTCACCCAACGGCCAGGCCGCGCCGGCATTTTGCGGGCGATAGGCCGACGGGTCGTCCGAGGTCGAATGGCCTTCGACGCGGTAGGTGAAGAGCTCGATCAGGGTTGGGCCGAGATTGGAGCGGGCGCGGTCGGCGGCCCAGCGCGTCGCGGCATAGACGGCGAGCGGATCGTTGCCATCGACGCGGAGGCCCGGAATGCCATAGCCGATCGCGCGGGCGGCGAAGGTGGTGAGCTCGGCGCCGGCGATGCCGGAGAAAGTCGAGATCGCCCATTGGTTGTTGACGACGTTGAGGACGACCGGCGCGCGATAGACGGCGGCGAAGGTGACGGCGTTGTGGAAGTCGCCTTCGGCCGTCGCTCCGTCGCCGATCCAGCCGGCGGCGATGCGGCTGTCGCCCTTGATCGCCGACGCCATCGCCCAGCCGACGGCCTGCGGATATTGGGTGCCGAGATTGCCCGAGATCGAGAAGAAGCCGTGGTCGCGGTCCGAATACATTATGGGGAGCTGGCGGCCCTTCAGCTTGTCGCCGCTGTTGGAATAGACCTGGCACATCATCTCGGTCAGCGGATAATCGCGCGCCACCAGCAGGCCCTGCTGGCGGTAGGTCGGGAAGCACATGTCGTCGCGGTCGAGCGCATGGGCGGCGGCGACGGCCACCGCCTCCTCGCCGGTGGATTTCATGTAGAAGCTAGTCTTGCCCTGGCGCTGGGCGCGGTACATGCGGTCGTCGTAGACGCGGACCATCGCCATGTCGCGCAGCATCCGGCGCAGGGTGTCGGCATCGAGGCGCGGATCCCAGGGGCCGACAGCCTTGCCGTCGTCGTCGAGGACGCGGACCAGGGAATAAGCGAGATCGCGCATGTCGGCCGGCGCCGTCGAGACATCCGGGCGCGGCACCGAGCCGGCGGCGGGGATGGCGACATGGCTGAAATCCACCGCGTCGCCGGGCCGCGCGTCGGGCTCGGGGACATGGAGGGCGAGCGCCGGACGGTTGCGACGCTCCTCTGATTCTAGCATCCCTGGCACCCTGTCCTTCTCGCGCGGACGCCCGTTCCCCAAGCCCGCATAGCCTTGATGTGAAGGACCATGCCGGAAAAGGCGGGTCCCGTCGACGGCCGCCCTCTAACCAATTTTTCCGGGCGATGCACCCTTTGTGACGAGCGGTTGCCCCGGAACCGGATTTGCGCGACGAAGCCGGTTGTTCCCCGGCGAAAGCCGGGGTCCAACAGCGGAGTCAGAACTGGACCCCGGCCTTCGCCGGGGAACAATATCCGCAGCAGGAGCTTCGCCGATGACCTTCGCTCGATCCGCCCTCGCCGCCTTACTCCTCCTGGCCCTGGCGGCCTGCGCCTATATGGCGCCGATCCAGGCCCCTTCCACTTATTATGTGGTGCGCCATCTTCACACGCCCGAAGGCGCCGCCGATCCGGATTTGACCGAGGAAGGGCAAAGGCATGCGCAATTGCTTGCCGACTGGTTCGAGGGGCAGGAGGCGCCGGCGACGATCTTCGTCAGCACCACCAGGCGCGCCCAGCAGACCGCCGCGCCGCTGGCGGCGAAGCTCGGGATCACGCCCCGGCTCTACGACCCGCGCGACACGCCGGGTCTCATCGCCGAAGTGATGAAGGAGCCGCCGCCGGTGCTGATCGTCGGCCACAGCAACACCGTGCCGGAGATCGTCGCGGCGCTGGGCGGCGAGCGGCCGGGGCCGCTGGTCCATGAGGATTTCGGCGACGTGTGGAAGATTTCGGGTTCGCGGCGGACGACGACGCGGAGCAAGCTGGGGACGCCGTAAGACGGGGGCGCTTGTTCCCCGGCGCAGGACTGGGTCCGGCTTCGACCGCCGGACTGGACCCCGGCTTTCGCCGGGGAACAGGTCACAGGTCGACGCAGGCGGCGATCGATTCGAGCTTGCGGATGCGCTCCTTGAGGTCGGCCATCTCGATCCGCTCGAAGGCGGGGGACCGCGCCTCGGACTGGCGGTTGCCGGCCACTTCCATCCGCTTCAGATCGAGCCAGCCCTGCCAGCCCTTGAGACCGGCCAGCAGCGCGATGGACAAGGCCACCAGGCCGAAGCTCGCCAGCGCGACCCATGTCAGCGGTTCGCTCATGTTCAATCCTCCCTCAGCTTGGCGCCTCAGCGCAGTTCCTCGATCTCGCGCGCCAGGCGGTCGTTGGAATTGACGACGTGGGTTTCGACCTCGGCCATGCGACGGTCGATGTCGCGCATGCTGGCGTTGAGCTCGTAAGTGGAGGTGCGCGGCAGACGGTAGCCCCGATCCAGATCGGCGCCATAAGGCCTCGGCTTGGCGAGCCAGGCGGCGACGCCATAGGCGATCAATGTCCACGGGAAGCCTCCGAGCAACGTCGCCGCCACCGCTCCGATGCGGAGCCATTTGGCGTTCCAGCCGGTATAATCGGCGATGCCGGCGAGCACGCCCATGACCATGCCGTTGCCGCGGTCGAGATAGAATTTCCTGCGCATGTCGATGTTCCTTCCTGCCCTGATGTCTAGGTCCGCGCGCCGGCGCGGGCGGCTTTCATGGATGCGAGCTCCGCCTCGACCCTCTCGGCCGTCCGCAGCTCCGCGATTTCTTCCTCCAGCCCCTTGGCCGGTGCGGCGAGGAGGCTCGCTGCGGCGCGGCCCTCGGCCATGTCGACGCGGCGCTCCAGCAGATCGAAGCGGGCGAACGCCTCCTCGACCCGGGGACCGGCGACCATCTCGCGGAGCCGGGCGCGCTGCTGGGCGCTTTCCAGCCGGGTGACGAACGACTTGCGCCGGCTTCGGGCTTCGCGCAGCCTGGCCTCGAGCCGGGCGACGTCCATGTCGGACGCCTGGAGCGTTGCGTCGAGCGCGGCGATCGCGGCGGCGAGCTGGGCGGCCGTGTCGGCGGCCTTCTGCTTCTCGGCGAGGGCGGCGCGGGCCAGATCCTCGCGGTCCTTCGACAGCGCCAGCCCGGCTTTCTCGGCCCAGCTCTCCTGGAGCATATCGAGCCGGGCGACGCGGCGGTGCATCTCCTTGCGATCGGCCACGATCCGGGCCGCCGAGGCGCGGGCCTCGATCAGCGTCTCTTCCATCTCGGCGATGACCAGGCGGATCATCTTGGCGGGGTCCTCCGCCTGGTCGAGAAGATCGGTCACGTTGGCGGCGATGATGTCGCGGGTCCGGGCGGCGATCCCGCTCCGGCGCGGGGCGGCGCGGGGCGGGCGGGGTGCGTGGCGGGGCGTCGGCCGGGGCGGAATGGGGGTCAATTCCTCCCGGCCGACGATGACCAGATCAGGCGCGGCGTCAGGCATTGGCCTGATCCGCGACCTGAGCCTGGGCATATTGAGCGGGCGCGGTCTCGACGGCGCGGGCCGGGCCGACGGCGGCGCCGACGGTGACGCTGGTGAGAATGAGAGCCGCCATCATGGCAGCGGCGCTGCGCTGGATTTTCTCGAGGTCAAACATTGACGGTCTCCTGAACCTTGGCTTTCCCCCACCGCATTCCGGCGGGATGAACACAAGATTACAAGAGCCGTGCCAAAGCAGGAGAATGGCGGAAATCCGAGGAAAATTCAGCGGAACTGGCGCAGGAGCACCTTGGCGCGCGCCAGGAGTTGGTGAAATTCCCCGGTATTTGGGACAGGGAGGGCGAGAAACCGTCATTCCAGCGAAAGTTGGAATCTCGTTTGTCCTTGAAGAAGGAGATTCCAGCTTTCGCTGGAATGACGGGACCCTCCCCTACTTTCCCCTGTTGTCCTCGATCTCGTCGTCGCCGGTCTCGCCGGCGGGCGCGTTGGCGTTTTCGCCGACCTTGTCCTCTCCGAGACGGCCGTGACCATGATAGGCCATGTCGCTCTGGCCGCCATGGCCCATATATCCGCCTTGGCTGGGCTTCCTGCCCTTGTGCGGATTGGGATAGGCGCCGCCTCCGGATTCGCCCGCGCCGCCCTCGCCATGAAGCTTGTCGTTCCTGTCGGTCATCATCGATCCTCGTGCCGTGCCGAAGGGCTCAACACTTCAGCAGGAGTCCCCGTTCCAGCCACGCGCACGAGCGCCTAGGCTTGCGCGCGACGGTCGATCCGTCGGCGCTCGTGCCCCGGCTTTCGCTTTGGCGCGGTGGCGTCGAGGATCTTGGCGCCGGCCATGAACACCGCGCCGGTGCAGGCCGCGAAGAAGACCCAGCCGAGGAAGCCGGGATAGACCTCCATATAATGGTAGCCGCGGCTAACGGCGCCGACGGCGATCGCGTAGATGACGGCGAAGGCCTCGAACCGGGTCTTGATGACGAACAAACGGGCCAGTTTCTTGAGCATCGTCGCCAAACCTCGCAAGAAGCGGGCCAGCGGCGGAAACACGGGCCTCGCGAGGGTCAAACGTTAAGAGTTTGTAAACCGTTCCGACGCCGGAGCGACTTTCGTGGTTAACGGGAGGGTCAATCGCACTGTCCGTCATTGCGAGCGAAGCGAAGCAATCCGGTGGGCGAGGATGGATTGCCGCGTCGCTACGCTCCTCGCAATGACGGAAGGCTATGTTTCTCGCAGCGCGTAGCGCTGGAGCTTGCCGGTGGTGGTCTTGGGGAGGGCGTCGGCGAACTCGACCTCGCGCGGATATTTATAGGGGGCGATGGCGGCCTTGACGTGGGCTTGCAGTTCGGCCGCCAGCGCCTCGCCCGGCGCATGGCCGGGGGCGGGGACGACGAAGGCCTTCACCTTCTGGCCCCGCTCCTCGCAGGGGACGCCGATCACCGCGCATTCCTGGACCGCCGGATGGGAGAGGAGCGCATTCTCCACCTCGGGCGCGGCGATGTTGTAGCCGGACGAGATGATCATGTCGTCGGAGCGGGCGAGGTACCAGAAATAGCCGTCTTCGTCCTGGCGGTAGGTGTCGCCGGTCACGTTCCAGCCGTTCACCACATAATCGGCCTGGCGCGGGTCGTCGAAATAGCGGCAGCCGGTGGGGCCCTTGACGGCGAGACGGCCGGTGCCCGTCGCCAGAGGGCGGTCGTCATCGTCCAGGACGGTAGCGGCATAGCCGGGAACGGCGCGGCCGGTGGCGCCGGGGCGGATGGCCTCGCCACTCGCGGAGATGAAGATGTGCATCATCTCGGTCGCGCCGATGCCGTCGACGATGGCGAGGCCGATCGCCTCCTTCCAGGCGCGCCAGGTAGCGGCGGGGAGATGCTCGCCGGCGGAGACGCAGGTGTGGAGGCTATTCCCCGGGGAACGCTCTCTCATCAGCCCCAATATCGCCTTGTAGGCGGTGGGGGCGGTGGCGAGGGTGGTGATCTTGTGACGCTCGATCGCGTCGAGCAGAGCGGCGGGGCTGGGCGCCTCGATGGTCACGGCGGTGCCGCCGGAGCGGAAGGGGAAGATAAGGAGCTGCCCGAGGCCGAAGGTGAAGGCGATCGGCGCGGAGCAGGCCCAGCGGTCGCCGGGCTTCGGCTTCAATATATTGGCGGCAAAGGCGTCGGCGCAGGCGAGGATGTCGCGGTGATAGTGGACGCATCCCTTGGGCTTCCCCGTGGTGCCGGAGGTGAAGGCGATAAGGGCGGGATCGTCCCGGCGGGTGTCGACGGGCGTGAAGCCGGGGGCGACCTGCTTGAGCCGCGCCTCCAGCGCGCCGGCACCGCTGTCGCCGACATAGGTCAGGAGCGAGCGGACGAGGCCGGTCTTCTCGGCGGCGGGGGTGTAGTCCTCCAGGCAGCGCGCGTCGACGATGGCGTGGCTGATTTGGGCGCGTTCCAGGATCGTCGCGATCTCGCCGGAACGGAGGATGGGCATGGTGGCGACGACCACGCCGCCGGCCTTCAAGATGCCGAGCCAGCAGGCGAACAACATGGCGTTGTTGGGCCCGCGCAGGAAGACTCGGTTGCCGGGGACGAGCCCCTCCTCCTCGACCAGCAGCCGGGCGATGCGGTCGGAGAGATCGCGCATGTCGCCGTAGGTCCAGGCTCCCGCGTCGTTTAGGACGGCAAGGGCGGCGGAGTTCGCCTTGTCGATGAGTTCGACGGCGGCGTTGAGGCGCTCCGGGTAGCGGAGTTCGGGGAGATCGAAGAGGAATTCCGGCTGCGCCCCCTGGGGCGGGAGGCGGTCGCGGACGAAGGTGTCGTGTTCGATGGTCATGCCTCTTTCCCCCCGCTCATCCTGAGGAGCCATTGAGCCTGTCGAAATGGCATCTCGAAGGACGTGCTTCGAGACGGGACGTCGGCAAGCTCAGCCGCTCCTCAGCATGAGCGGATTTGGGCAGATTCGGTAATGTCATTCCGGCACCACAGCCGTCGTTTCGATCTCGATGAGGGCATCGCGCTCGATCAGCCCGGCGACCTGGACGACGGCCATGGTCGGATAATGGCGGCCCATCAGCTCGCGGTAGACGGCGCCGATGTCGGCGAGGGCGGCGGCATAGGCGTCGCGGTCGGTGATGTACCAGGTCATGCGCACGACATGCTCGGGGCCGGCGCCGTCTTCGGCGAGGATGGCGAGCGTGTTGCTCAGCACCTGGCGGAACTGGCCGGGAATATCCCTGGCCACGAACCGCTCGGTCTCGTCCCAGCCGATGACTCCGGCGGTGAACACCATGCGGCCGCGCGCGGAAATGCCGTTGCTGTAGCCCTTCGGCCGGGGCCAACCGGGCGGGAGAAGGGTCTTCATGATCGGTAGCCTTTGAGATGGTGGCGGGCGATGACGATCTTCTGCACCTCCGACGCGCCCTCATAGATGCGGAGCGCGCGGATCTCGCGATAGAGGCGCTCGACCGGCACGCCGACGGTAACGCCGAGGCCGCCGAACAGCTGCACCGCCTTGTCGATGACGCTCTGCGCGCTGTCGGTGGCGTGGAGCTTGGCGAGCGCCGCCTCGCGGCTGTTGCGCGCGCCCTTCACGTCGCGGAGCCAGGCGGCGCGGTAGATGAGCAAGGCCGAGGTGTCGATGTCGAGCACCATCTCGGCAAGCTTCGACTGGGTGATCGGATTGTCGGCGAGCGTGCCGTGGCCGAGGCGGCGGGTGAGGGCGCGCTTCGTGGCCTCGTCGAGGGCGCGGCGGGCGAAGCCCAAGGCGGCGGCGCCGACGGTGGTACGGAAGACGTCGAGCGTCGCCATCGCCTGCGCGAAGCCCTGCCCCCGCGCGCCGAGCAGGGCCGAGGCGGGGAGCGTCATGTCCGAGAAGCGGAGCGTGGCGAGCGGGTGCGGGGCGATGACCTGGATGCGCTCGCTGTCGTCGAGGCCTTCCGTCCCGGCGTCGACGATGAACGCGGAAAGGCCCTTCGCGCCCGGCGCCTCGCCGGTGCGGGCGAAGAGGACGTAGAAATCGGCGATGCCGCCGTTAGAGATATAGGTTTTGGCGCCGGTGACGACGTAGCCGCCGTCCGCCTCATCGACGGCAGTTTCTATGGAGGCGACATCCGAGCCCGAACCGGGCTCGGTGAGGGCGAAAGCGGCGATCTTGTCGCCGCGCGCGACGGCGGGAAGATAGGCTTGCTTCTGCGTCTCGGTGCCGAACAGGGTGATGGCGCCCGAGCCGAGCCCCTGCATAGCGAAGGCGAAATCGGCCAGGCCGGAGTGCCGGGCCAGCGTCTCGCGGATGAGGGCGAGCGAGCGCACATCGAGTCTGTCGTGGACGCCGCCATGGGCTGCGGGGACGCAGTAGCGCAGCCACCCGCCTTCCCCCAGCTTGCGCACCAGCGTGCGGCAGGCGGTATCGGTGTCGTCTTCCTCGTCGTCCGACAGATGCTGTCTGCACCACGCCTCCAACTCCTCGGCCAGACGCCGGTGACCGTCTTCGAAAAAAGGCCAGTCGAGGAAGGAGCGGTCAGCCATCGCGCTCAGTCACCCTTGAATTCCGGCGTCTTCCTGGCCGCGAAGGCTTCGAAGGCGCGGCGGAAGTCGTTGGTGGCCATGCAGATGGCCTGGGCCTGGGCTTCCATCTCGATCGCCGTCTCTAGGCTCACCGCCCATTCGGAGTTGAGCTGGGTCTTGGTGATGCCGTGGGCGAAAGTGGGGCCGCGGGCCAGGCCGCGGGCCAAGGTCCGGGCTTCGTCCAACAGGCTTCCTTGTTCAACCAGGCGGTTGTGGAAGCCCCAGCGTTCGCCTTCCTCGGCGCTCATCACACGGCCGGTGAAGAGCAACTCCGATGCCCTCCCCTGGCCGATAAGGCGCGGCAGGATGGCGCAGGCGCCCATGTCGCAGCCGGCGAGGCCGACGCGGGTGAACAGGAAGGCGGTCTTGGTCTCCGGCGTGGCGAGGCGGATGTCGGAAGCCATGGCAAGGATCGCGCCGGCGCCGACGCAGACGCCGTCCAATGCGGCGACGATCGGCTGCGGGCAGGCGCGCATCGCTTTCACCAGATCGCCGGTCATGCGGGTGAAGCGGAGCAGGCCCGGCATCTCCATTTCAGTCAGCGGGCCGATGATCTCGTGGACGTCGCCGCCGGAGCTGAAATTGCCGCCGGCGCCGGTCACGACCACCGTCTTCACCTCGGGCGTGTAGACGAGTGCGCGGAACGCGTCGCGCAGCTCGGCATAGCTTTCGAAGGTGAGCGGGTTCTTGCGCTCCGGGCGGTTCAAGGTGACGGTCGCGACGCCATCGGAAAAATCCCAGCGGAAATGGCCGGGGGCGAAGGTTTCGGGATCCAGCTTCATATCTCTCCACCCGCGACGGCGATCGCCTGGCCGGTGATCGTCCGGCTCTCGGCAAGGCAAAGCCACAGCACCGCATTGGCGACCTCGACCGGATCGACGAGCCGGCCCTGCGGGTTGAACTTCGCCAGCGTCGCGCGCGCCGCCATCTCGTCGCGCCCGGTCTTCTCGCGCAGCTTGGCGACGGCGTCGGCGATGATCGCCGTGTCGGTGAAGCCGGGGCAGACGGCGTTGACCGTGACATTCGTCTTCGCCAGCTCCGCCGCCAGCGCGCGGGTGAGGCCCACGGCGCCATGCTTGGCCGCGACATAGGGTGCGGAATAGGCATAGCCCTTGACGCCCGCGGTCGAGGCGATGGTGACGATGCGGCCCGCTCCGGCTTCCAGCAGGTCGGGCAAGGCCGCCTGGCAGCATAATAGCAAGGCGTCGAGGTTGACCGCCATAGTGCGTCGCCAAAGGTCCTCGGTAACCTTGGCGAAGGGCGCGGATTCGACGGCACCGGCATTGTTGACGAGGATGGTGATGGGTCCTTGCGCGGCGCGGCCTGCGGCGAAGGCGGCTTCGACCTGGGCGCGGTCGGTGACGTCGGCGGGGACGACGGCAATGTTCGCCGGCGCAAGCCCGGGTCCAGATACGGACTCGGCCTGGGCCCCGGCTTTCGCCGGGGAGCCGAGCTGCGTTGCCACCTCCTCAAGCGGCTCGCGCCTGCGCCCTACCAAAGTCAGCTTCGCCCCCTCCCCCGCCAGCGCGCGGGCGATGGCGGCGCCGATGCCGGTGCCGCCGCCGGTGACGAGGGCGTGGTGGCCTTGCAGTCTCACGCCTTCAGCTCCGCTTCGCGCGCCATGTTGCGGGCGAGCTGGCTCATGCCGCCGAGATAGGGCGGCGGGACGTGGACGCCGCGATAATCCTGTTGGGCGGCTGCGCGCAAAGTCCACATCGGATCGACGAGGTGCGGGCGCGCCAGCGCAACCAAATCGGCGCGGCCAGCGGCGAGGATAGAGTTTACGTGGTCGGTCTCGTAGATGTTGCCGACCGCCATCGTCGACACGCGGGCTTCGTTGCGGATCTGGTCGGCGAAGGGGGTCTGGAACATGCGGCCGTAGATGGGCTTGCACTCCGCCCAGGTCTGGCCGGCGGAGACGTCGATGAGATCGGCGCCTTCTTCCCAGAAGGCGCGGGCGATCTCCACCGCCTCGTCGGGGGTGACACCCAGTTCGCCCATCCAGTCGTTCGCGGAGATGCGAACCGACATCGGCTTGTCCGCCGGCCAGGCGGCGCGCATCGCGCGGAACACTTCGAGCGGGAAGCGGAGACGGTTTTCGAGGCTGCCGCCATATTCGTCGGTACGCTTGTTGTGGAGCGGCGTGATGAAACTCGACAGGAGATAGCCGTGGGCGGCATGGAGCTCGACCATGTCGAAGCCGGCCTCCAGCCCCATCTCCACCGCGGCCACGAACTGGTCCCGCACCGCGTCCATGTCAGCGCGCGTCATGGGGATCGGTATCTGGTTGTCGGGGCTCCAGGGAACGTCGGAGGCGGCCATGACGGGCCAGTTGCCGCTCTCCAGCGGCACGTCATAGCCTTCCCAGCCGACCTTCGTTGAACCTTTCGGTCCGCTATGGCCGAGCTGGAGGCAGCATTTCGCCTTGCCGTGGCCGTGGACGAAATCGACGATGCGCTTCCACGCCGCGACATGCTCCGGCGCGTACATTCCGGTGCAGCCAGGCGTGATGCGGCCCTCGGGCGAGACGCAGGTCATCTCGGTATAGACAAGCCCCGCCCCGCCCTGGGCCCGAGTGCCGTAGTGGACCAGGTGGAAATCGTTCGGAACGCCGTCTTGCGCCGAATACATCGCCATCGGCGACACGACGACGCGGTTGGAAAGCTCCATCTCGCGCAGGCGGTAGGGCGCGAACATCGGCGGGGCGGGGTCGTTGACGGGGGTGCCGACCGCCATGGACTGGAACCAGCGCTCGACGCCTTCGAGCCATGGCTTGTCGCGCAGGCGCAGATTCTCGTGGCTGACGCGCTGGGAGCGGGTGAGCAGCGAATAAGCGAACTGGATCGGCTCGAAATGGAGGTAACGGCCCAAGGTCTCGAACCATTCGGTCGAATTGCGCGCCGAATTCTGGAGCTTCAGCACCTCCAGATTCCGCTCGGCCTGATATTCCTCCAGCGCCTTGTCGCGTGAGAGGCCCGGGCGGTTCAGCACCTCGGCGAGCTTGATCGCATCCTCCAGCGCGAGCTTGGTGCCCGAGCCGATCGAGAAATGGGCGGTGTGGGCGGCGTCGCCGAGCAGGATGAGGTTCCGGTAGGACCAGCTATCGCAGATGATGCGGCGGAACTGGAGCCATGCTTCGGGGCCCTTCAAATGGGCCGCGTTGGACATGAGGCTGTGGCCGTCCAGATATTGGGCGAAGATGCGCTCGCACAATGCGATCGCCTCCGGCTGGTCCATCCGATCCAGCCCGAGCTTCTCCCACGTCTCCGGATCCATCTCGACGATGAAGGTCGAGAGACCCGCCTGCCCCGGACCCGATCCGGGGTCGTCGAAGCGGTAGGCGTGGGCCCATATCCAGCCGGCCTCGGTTTCCTCGAAGGCGAAGGTGAAGGCGTCGAACACCTTGTTCGTGCCGAACCAGAAGAACTTGTTGCGCCGCGTCTGGATATCGACGCCGAAATGCTCTTCGTAGCGGGTGCGGATGCGGCTGTTGGCGCCGTCGGCGGCGATGACGAGGTCGTAGCCCTTCCAATCATCAAGGTCTGCGCTCGCCTCATGCTCGAAATGAAGGTTCACGCCTAGCTCGCGGGCGCGCTCTTGCAGGATGTTCAGCAGGCGCTTGCGGCCGATGCCGATGAAGCCGTGGCCCGACGAACGAATGCACTCCCCATGGATATGGACGTCGATATCGTCCCAATGGGCGAACTCGTCGCGGATCGTGGCGCCGCTCGCCGGGTCGTTCGCCATCAGATTCTCGACCGTCTGATCGGAGAATACCACGCCCCAGCCGAACGTGTCGTCTGCCCGGTTGCGCTCGAACAGGTCGACCTCGTGCGAGGGGTCCCGCAGCTTCATCGAAATGGCGAAATAAAGCCCGGCCGGTCCCCCGCCCAGGCACGCGATGCGCATCCGTGTCTCCCGCCTTTGGCTTCGACCTAAAAGCCCAGCGGCGGGGACGCAAGGGCGGCTTCGTCGCGCGGGTCGCCTGCCTCGTCAGAAAAACCTTTGCCTCTCCGATGCGACAGTCCATGCTTCGGACAGGTCGCAGGCTCGTCGGGGGGCGGGACATTGATATGAAGAGCGGGTTGAAAGCCGGCGTCGCCTTGGCCGCCATGATCGCCGGTGTCGCCGCGGAGGGCGCGCCGGTTCAGCGCGCCGCGCCGGTTTCGGGCAGGATCGTCGCCACCAAGGCCGGGGAAACGGCGGTGCTGGTGCCGGAGAATCGCGCCCGTCGCGCGGAGGCGAGGCAGGACCTCAAGGCCGGCGACGTGCTCAGGACCAATGCGGGCGGCACGCTCGCGATCGTCTTCGCCGACCAGACGCAGATCCGGCTTGGCCGCAACGCGGTGCTGGTCGTGAAGCAGGTGACCCGCGGCTCGCCGTCCTCGCTCCAATTGCAGCGCGGATCGATGTGGGCGCGGAGCCCGCGCGGGCGCTCCAACCTGTCGGTCGAGACGCCGTCGGCGACGGCGGCGATCCGCGGCACCGAATGGTCGCTCACCGCCGACGATGACAGTAGCTCGCTCAGCGTCTTTTCCGGCGAGGTCGAATTCATGAACCCGCAAGGGAGCCTGTCGGTCACGGGCGGTCAGGCGGCGCGGGCGCTGATCGGGCAGGCGCCGACCCGCGTCGTGCTCGTCAACCCGTCGGGCCGCGAGCAGATGCTCTATTTCGTGACGCTGGAGGATGGGCTCAATCTCTTCGGCGCCGTCACTCCCGCATTGTCGGACGCGCACCAGGCAGCGCTTGCCGGCCGGTGGGACGAGGCGGAAGAGCTTTATGCGTCGATCGCCGCTAGGTCGGACGGCCGCGCGAAGGCGATCGCCGACCATGGCCGCCACATCGCGGCGATGCAGCTCGGGCGCGCCGGGACGCCGCCCGCGCTCGATCCCGCCGAACCGGCATCCTATGTCGGCGGCGCCTTTCTCGCCACCTATGTCGGCGACCTCGACGGCGCGCTCGGGATTATCGACGAGGGCCTCTCCCGCCATCCCGGAGAGGCGGGACTCTACGAGCTGAAGGCGCGGGTGGCGCTGCTGCGCGGCGACGGAGCGATGGCGAGCGCGGCCGTGGCCGAAGCGCTGGCGCGCGACCCCGAGGACGCGGCCGCGCTCGCCCTGCGCGCCGAGATCAAGGCGGATTATCTGGGCCAGCCTTATTCCGCCCTGGACGACGCCGAGCAGGCGGTGCGGATCGATCCGACCCGGGGCGAATCCTTCGAGACTCTGAGCGCCATACGCCTGGAGCGAAACGCCGACCGCGAGGCGGCGCGGGCGTTGCGCCAAGCGATCGAGCGGGAGCCGCGCAAGGCCGCGCTTCGCGCCCATCACGCCGCCGCCCTCCTCCTCCAGAACCGGGTCGAGGCGGCCAAGCGCGAGATCGATCTCGCGCTGGAGATCGATCCTTCGCTCTCCATCGCGCGCACCGTGCTCGCGCAATATTATGTGCAGACCGGCCAGCCGGACAAGGCGCTGGAGGAAGTGCTCGCCGCGTCGGCCGACAACCCGTCTTACTCGCGCGCCCTCATCAAGCTGGCCGAGGTCTATTACCGCCAGGGCGACAGGGCGGCGGCCGAGCAGCAGCTCGATGCCGCCGACCGGCTCGACCCGAACAGTCCGCTGGTGCCGCTCGCCCGCGCCGCCATCGCGCTCCATTCCTATGCCGCCGCCGACGCCATCCGCGCCGCGCGCGAGGCGCTGCGCCGGTTCCAGGCGCGCGGCGGCGTCTATTCGAACCTGTCGGAGAACCGCACGACGGGAAGCTACGTCTCCCAGTCGTTCCGGTTCCTCGATCTGGAGGGTTGGGGCCGCTATTATGGCGACCGGGTGTTCGACGCCTTCACCCCTTCCTCTTATTTCGACCAGGCGCTCAACCAGACCGCCTCGCCTTTCGTCACGCAGGCCGACCCGTTCGACGTGGCGGATAGCGGGCGCAGCTTCGATTCGCAGAATGCGGAGGATCTGGAGCAGATATCGAGCTATTTGCAGGGGCTGACGCTCGATCCCCTGAGCATTTCGGGCTCAGAGGTCGATCTCCAGTTCACCAACGAGAAGTTCATCGAGGCGAAGATCGGCGGATCGGGCCTGATCGCCAGCGACTTCGCGAGGCTTACCCAGAATGCCAGCGTCTATGGCCTCACCCACGCGCCGCTGCCCCTCGCCTTCAGCGTCAATGTCGAGCGCGCGGACTTCGACAACCGGCTGATCGATTTCGCCGCTTTGAAGGAGGAGAGGGTGGAGATCTATGCGGGCGCCGAAATCACGCCCTACGACCGCGTCGTCGCCTTCGTCGGCGGCGAGAGCAGTTTCAAGGATTTCCGCGGCTTCGATCCCGCGGAAGGAATCCGCGCGACGGAGAAGGAGGACATTCGCCTCAACTTCGGATTCTACACCCACGAATTCGGCGCGCGCGACGAGCTCACCATCGGCGGCGGCTTCGGCAGCCTCGACACGATCAACAATTTCGAGACGGATGAGCCCCAGGCCCGGGGCCGTACCGAGCAGCTGGCCGACATCGAAACCCTGATGGCGAGCTACGCCAGGAGCTTCGGCCGGCTCGACCTGGAAGCGGGCATCGAAACCATCGAATATGACACGATCAACCGCGAGACATTGTTCGGCGATCCGGACCAGGTGGTGGAGATCCCGGTCACGCTTACCCAGCGCCGCATCTATGTGGACGGCCGGTTCGCGCCGCGCGGACCGTTCATCGTCCAGGCACAGCTGGCCGGCGTCCGCGACGGCATTGGCATCCCCGGCTTCGGCGGCGTCCACCAGAATAATTGGGATTATCGTTTCGGAATCGCCTACGAGCCGGCAAAGGGACACTGGCTGCGCGCCGCCGCCACCCGGCGAAGCAGCAGCGCCGTGCCGCTGACCCTGGCGCCGACCACCTCGATCGGCCTTAAGGAGAATATCGCGCCGAGCCAGTTCGGTGGCCAGTTCGACACCTATATCGCCCGCTGGGACGCCGAATGGAGCGCGCGCCTGTTCACGGCGGCCGAATATCAGCATCAGAATTTCGAGAATCTGAGCTACGATTCGCCGGACCAGGCGGCGGCCATCGAGGTCGGCCGGGCGCGGGTGGACCGGGCGAGCTTCGCCGTCAATTATTGGGCCGGCGGCAATATCGGCATCAATGCAAGCTATGCCTATGCCGAAAGCGAGCAGCGCGACCCACCGCTGCGGGGCCTGCCCATCTTCTACCTCCCGACGCATGTCGCGCGCGCGGGCGTCGCTTGGACCAGCGAGGAGCGGATAGCGGCGCGGCTCAGCGGGGTCTATGTCGCCGGATCGACCGATGCGCTGGCGCGGGACGTGCCCGATTATTTCATCGCGGACGCCGAAATCGCCTGGGAGCCGTTCGGCAAGAGAACGGCGGTGAAGCTGGTCCTGTCCAATATTTTCGACGCGGAGGCGGCGAACACGGTGGGCATCCCGGGGCGGCCGCGCACCCTGTTCGCGTCGCTGAACCTGCGGTTCTGAGAGCGACGGACCGTGACCAAACATCACCCGTTCGTGTCGAGCGAAGTCGAGACACCCTTTCGAGCGGAGCCGAGAATGAATGCCTCGGCTTCGCTCGGCTGGGCCCCTCGACTTCGCTCGGGGCGAACGGTTTACGGATTCTGACCATGTTCGCGCGGCGGATCGGTGAGCGGGGGTCGCGGGTCGCCATCGCCGCCGCGATCCTCGCTCTCCTGCTGCTCGCCAAGGCGCTGCCAGCGTGGGAGGCCCTTTCCGGCAGCGCGTTCGACATTCTTTCGACCGCCGGGCAGCCCGTTCCCGAGGAGCCGGTGGCCGTCATCGTGGCGATCGACGAACCGAGCTTTTCCGCGATCGGCCAGCCCTGGCCCTGGCCGCGCGACCTCCACGCCCGGCTCATCCGCTCGCTGAGGGCCGCGGGCGCGGAGGCGATTGTTTTCGACATCGTCTTCGCCGAGCCTTCCGATCCGGCGGCCGACGCGGCGCTGGCGGAGGCGGCCGATGCGCGGACGGTGTTCGCCGCCGACGAAACCCTGCTGGAGACGCCGCACGCCACCAGTCTCGTCAGGACCGAGCCGTTCCCGGAGCTGCTGGCCGACGGCGCCAGAGCGGGCGTGACCGCGGTGAGCCTCGACGGCGACGGCGTCGCCCGCCGCATCTCGCGATATCCCGACAGCCTGCCGCGCCGGATGCTGGAGGCGGCGGGAAGAAGGGCGGCCGAAACGGATCCCGGCGCCGAGCGGCTGATCCAATATTTCGGTCCATCCGGAAGCTACCCCCGCCTCTCTTATTATCAAGCGCTGGAGCCGAGAAAATATCTGCCGCCGGATTTCCTTCGCGGCCGCAACGTCATCATCGGCTACGCGGTCCAGGCGACAGCCGATGTGGGCGCCGGCACGGACATGTTCGAGACCGCCTATACGCGGATCAATGGCCAGCTGACGCCGGGCGTGGAAATCCAGGCGACGGTGGCGGACAATTTGCTCCACGGCCTGTCCGTCCGCCCCGCCGCGGACTGGATCGCCCTCCTGCTCCTCATCATGGGCGGCGCGCTCGGCTATGTCGTCGCCGCGCCCGCCGGGCTGGTGCGAAGGCTGACAATTGCGCTCGCAGCCGCTTTCTGCCTGGTCGTGCTGTCCTGGATCGCGCTTCGCTTCGGCCGCCTATGGGTATCGCCCGGCGAGCCCGTCATCGCCCTCGCCGCCGTCTTCGCCGGCCTCGGCGTCCGCGACTTCGCGGTCGAGCGGCGGCGGCGGCGGGAGATACAGGGGGCCTTCTCCCAATATGTCTCCCCCGCCATGGTCGAGCGGCTGGCGGCGAATCCGGAGCTGCTGAAGCTCGGCGGGGAGCGCAAGGTGATGACCATCCTGTTCGCCGACATACGTGGCTTCACCACGATATCGGAGGCGATGAAGGGCGACCCCGAAGGGCTGACGCGGGTCGTCAACGACATACTGACGCCGCTTTCCGACATCGTCATCGCCCATGGCGGGACCATCGACAAATATATGGGCGATTGCGTGATGGCCTTCTGGAACGCGCCGCTCGACGATCCCGACCATGCGGCCAACGGCGTCCGCGCGGGCATCGCGATGGTCGAGGCCCTGCCGGCGATCAACCAGGCGGTGCAGGCGCGGCTGCCGGAGCGTCACGGGGAGAAGCCGACCGTCCGGATCGGCGTCGGCGTCAATTCCGGCGAATGCGTGGTCGGCAACATGGGCTCGGCCCAGCGCTTCGATTATTCGGTGCTGGGCGACGCCGTGAACGTCGCGTCGCGCATCGAGGGGCTGTCGAAGGATTATGGCGTGCCGATGATCGTCGGCGAGGCGGCCGTTGCGCTGGCCGGCGACGCCTTCGATTTCGTCGAGCTCGACCGGATCGCGGTGCGCGGCAAGAGCGAGCCGCTGGCCATTCACGCCGTCAAGGGCCTTGCTTGACGGTATTGCGGGGAAGCCATCCCTTGCCGTCAGGCCGGCCGCTTAACTTCTTTCCCAAATCAACAAGTTGAGTTATCGTCGCGACTCGCAAAGTCGGGGGGCAGTAGAGTGAAAGACAGCGCCTACGTTCCGGCCCGGTCACAGCTTCGGCCATGAATCCCGTTTTTCGCGAGGCGAGTGAAACGGGCCGGTCGGGGACTGCCCAAGAGGGATATGATGTCGGCGCTCCCCAGTCATTAGCCCGCTCCTGTCATGAGCGACCATCAAACGCACAAGACGAGTGGCCAGCCGGATACGGTCGCTCCTGATCGAGCACGGCCGATAAGGATATCGGCGGCGGTCTTCGGCGCCGGACGCAAGAAGAGGGGTGACGATGCTTTCTCCGCCTACCCAATTGAAGGCTCCTTCACCGCTCGTGCGGCGCGCACTGGCCTTTTTGTGGTTCGGCCTTCTCGCCCTCGGCATCGTCGGCCAGGTCGGGGGATTGTGGCGCGGCCACAGCTACGTCACCGAAACGCTGCCCGCCTTCGCCATGGTCGGACTTTCGGTCGAGCAGGATGTCGAGGATGACGAGGGTTATATCTATGACGCGGTGAGCCCGGCCTCGGCCGAGACGCGGCGGCTCGGCATTCCCGCCGCCGGCTGGATCTACCAGGTGGACGGCGTCGCCACGACCGAGGTCGAGACGGAAAAGCTGGCGGAGCTGCTGGCCGGCGAGATCGGGACCAGCGTCCTGGTCGATATCGAGGCGCCGGACGGGACCGAGAAACAACACCGGCTGACCCGCTCCCAGGCCAACCGCGACGAAGCCTATTCCGAAGACGATCAATGGCTGACCCTGGGCTCGGTCATCCTCTTCGCTTTGCTGGCGATCCCCTATGCCGGGGCGGCGGCATTGCTCTGGCGGCGCCAGCCGGATCGGCCCGTCTCGATCATGCTGTCCTTCGCATTCCTCGCCTTCGCCGGATGGGGCTTCGGACCGATGCTGTTCTGGGAGTGGACCGGCCGGCTGGAGGTCTGGGCGGCGATCACGATGCTGTGGATATGCCTTCTGACCGCCGCGCTTCCCGCCTTTCCCGACGGGCGCTTCCAGCCGCGCTGGACGCGCTGGCTGCTGGTCGTCGGGCCGGTCGTGGCCGTGCTCATCCCGATGCCCTTCATCGGCGAGGAAGTGCTCCTTTCCCTGTTGACCCTGCTGTTCCTCACCATGCTCGTCATGCTGACCTTCCCGGCGCGGCGGTTCCGGCGCATGCCGCCCGGGCTCGAGCGCCAGCAGATGAAATGGGCGGCGCTGGGACTGCTCGGCGGCCCGGCGCTCTGGGTGTCGGCGGCGGTCCTCGGGGTCGTGGCCGCCACGTTGCCGCTGGGCGATTTCGCCGAGGGCCTTGCCGGAATCGTCTTCCTGCTCGTCTATCTCGGCTTCGTCCTGATCCCGGTGGGGATCATCATTTCGCTGTTGCGCTATCGCCTCAACGATGCCGATGCGGCGATCGGCAAGTCGGCGGGCTATGCGGCGATCACCTTGATGGTCGGGGCGGTGTGGGCGATCACGACGACCTGGGCGAACGGATTCATCGCCAGCAACCTGGGCGTCGTCAACACCGCCGTCGCCCCCGGGGTAAGCGCCGTCATCGCCGCCGCCGTCTTCGCGCCGCTCAACAAGAAGATCATGGGATCGATGGAACGCAAGTTCCAGCGCGCGCTGGTGCGGTTGCGGTCCCTGCCCGGCCGGCTGGCCAAATGGCAACAGGGCGACGACCCGGTCCACGTTGCCGAACGGGCGCTCGACGCCATCGTCGATGGCGTGCAGGCGAGAAAAGCGGCCCTGATAGGGATCATCGCCGACAGCCGACGGGTGCTCGCCACATACAATGTCGAGACCGACGCCTTGTGCGCCGAGCTTGATGCGCGGGACGGGGAAGCGGACGGCGGATCGTTCGCGCTCAGCGTGCCGCTCGTCGACGGGGACGAGCCGGTCGGGCTGCTTCTGCTCGGGGAACGAAGCGACGGCGCCCCCTACAGCAAGGACGAGCGCGCCGCGATCGCGCTCGTTCGCGAGCCGCTGACCGACGCCATACGGATCACCGCGCGCCGAGCCGAGAAGGACGCGGCTTTCATGACCATATTGTCGGCGATGGAGGAACGGGTGACGAGGATCGAAGGGCCGCAACGGCGGCTCGGCTGAGCAGGTACGAGTAAGCGTCAGGAAGGGGTTGGACCAGTCTGTCAGCAAGGACATGCGACATGAAGAAAACGACATTGCTCATTTCGGCGGCGATCATGCTTTCGGCCGCTCCCTTATTCGCCGCCCCCCATGCGAGGCTGGTGCTTCCGGCCGCGAAAGCGCCCGCCAATTCGATACTGAGCCCGGGCGCGGTGGCGGCCATTCTCCAAACCAAGGGCTATCGCGTCCAGTCGATGGCGCGGAAGGGCACGGCTTACTCGATCAAGGCCACCGGCAAGCACGGCAACAAGGTGCAGATGCTGGTCGACGGGCGAAGCGGCGAGATCGTCGGCCTGTCCGTCCTCGACGCGGCGACGAACCTCATCCAGGCGGTCGCGGACGCGCTCAAATCGAACAGGACGAAAAGGCATGTCGACGACCGTCATCCGTTCGGCGTGGTGGTGCCGGACCGCTACGCGCGCGACTGGGCGGTGATACCCGCTTCGGCATGGGCGAGCGGCGGACAGCGATTCATCCCGGCCCAGCGGAGCGCCTCGCCCTATCGCTACGCGGTGCCGCACCGGAGTGTCCGCCCCGGCAAGAACGGCCGCACCCACAGCACCATCCCGGCCGAAAGGATGCGCGAGCCGGTCTACGCCGTCTATGAAGCCGACGGCGCGCTGATCGATGCGGCGAACGAGGCCGACGAGCGGGCGATGCACGCCGAGATCGAAGCCGAGGATGCGCGGATGCAGTCGGAGGATCTCGCCGCCGAGAACGCCTATCTCGCCGGCCAGGTGGACGAAGCCTATGCCGATGCGTCGGAGGCCGAGGATGCGGCCTATAATGCCGAGCTCGCCGCGGAAGCCCGCGCGGAGGAAGCGGCGGGCGCGGAAGATCGCGCCGCAGCCGCCGAGGCCGAGCTCGACGCGCGCGATGCCGTCGACGCCGCCAACGAGGCCGACGCCGGCGATGATGTCGATGCAGATGACGAAGCCGTCGACGAAGCCGACGCCGACGCCGACGCCGACGACAGCTATGACGATGCCGGCGTCGCGGACGAAGCCGACGTCGAAGATTCCTATGACGAGCCCGAGGAAGACCGCGCCGACGAGGAGGTCTACGACGATGAGCCGCAAGATGTCGATGCCGCGGAAGAGGAAGCCTATGACGAGCCGGAAGACGATGGCGCCTATGAGGACGATTCCTACGACGAGCCCGAGGACGATGGCGGCTACGAGGATGATGGCGGAGATTATGACGATGGCGGCGACGGGGACGACGGTGGCTATGACGAGCCCGAGCGCCTCTAGCCGCTGACCCGTTTCAGGCCGGGCAGACGGAGAGGCGGGAGTCCAGCGCCATCTCCTCGCCCGGCCCGATGATGGCGAGCCCGAGCTCTGTCCACATTTCCTCGGGCTCGTTCAGTGCCGCGTTGGCGTGGGTGACGGGCTCGGCGACGAACAATCCGCCCGCCGGCGGCGAATAGAGCTGGAAGAAGCGGGCGGTCGGCGACGACAGCTCGATCGCGAACGACAGGCCCGGATCCGTAATCCGGGCGCTGCCGCTCCAGCCGCCGAACCCGTTGTCGAGATCCTGGCCGCAGACGAAGCGGTCGCGAAGGTCGTAGCGGCCGGTGGCGGGCACCTTGCCCACCGGGAGCACGCGGCCGTCGATCGTCCAGGCGCACTCTACCCGGGTGTCGAGCCGTGTCTCCGGCGTGCAGGGAAAATAGGGATGCTGGCCAAGGCCGCAGGGCATCGGCTCGCCCGACAGGTTGCGGCAGGACAGGCGCAGCGAAAGCCCGTCTTCGTCGAGCCGGAAATGCTGGCGCGCCTCATAGGCCCACGGCCATTCCCCGGCGGCATGGCGATAGACCAAGGTCGCGCGGTCGGATTCATGTTCCTCGGCCGTCCAGGCGGCGAGCCAGCCCTGGCCATGGAGCGGACTCGGGTCGCCCTCCATATTCGGGACGAGTGTGACTTCGCGGCCACGGAAGCGGAAGCAGCCGTTCCTGACGCGGTTGGAATAAGGAACGAGCGGGAAGCTGGCGGCCTCAAGGATGCTCGACGGGACGGCCTCCGCGCCGCGAAGGATCGGGGTTTTTCCTTTTTCGTCCGAGAGATAGTTGAACGCAGCGATACACCCCCCGACTTGCGGCGCCAGCCGGAGGTCGAGCCGCCCGCGAACGAGTTTCAGCAGGCCTCGTTCGCCGTCAGGCTGAATGTCATCAGTCGTTGACATTCATGTTTCCGAAATTCTCCTGTGGGTAAATCCAAGTTAAATGTTGCTTCGGGATTCCGGCGCAAGTTAATTTGAACGCAGGGGAATGAGTGGGACGGGGAATGTGATGAGTAGAATGGTCAAGGATTTTATCGAGATTGCCGATCATGCATCTCTCGACGAATTGATCGAGAGGCTGACGGCGGTGCGGGACAGCCTTCCGGCGGAAGCCGGCGCGCAGCTGCGGCTGCAGGGCTGCGACGTCTTCGGACGGAGCCTGTCCATCGCGTACTTCCGGCCGCAGACGGCGGAGGAGGCGGAGTGCGAGGCGCGCTACGCCGACGCCTACCGCCGGTCGCGCGAACGCGATCTGGAGCGTCTCCAGGAGGAGCTGGGCGTCGTCTGCAAGCCGCCCCGGCGCGGCGGCCAATTGCGGGCCGTGGCGTAAGCCTCTCCCCTCCCGGCAAGGGAGGGGCGTCACCATTCGGCGAAGCTTCCGTCGCGGAGGCGCCAGATCGGGTTGCGCCAGCGGTGGCGGTCCTTGTGCGCCTCGCGCACCGCCGCTTCGTCGACATCGACGCCGAGGCCGGGCCCTTCCGGAATCGGCAGGTAACCGTCGACCGCGGTCAGCGCCTCCTTGTTGGCGCAGAAATTCAGCAGATCGTGGCCGACATTATAGTGGATGCCGAGCGACATCTCCTGAAGCGCCACATTGGGGGTGCAGCCGGCGAGCTGGAGGCAGGCGGCGAGCGCGAGCGGCCCAAGCGGGCAATGCGGCGCGACGGCGACGTCATAGGCCTCGGCCATCGCCGCGATCCGGCGGCATTCCGATAGGCCGCCGGCGTGGCTCAAGTCGGGCTGGATGATATCGACCGCGCCCGAGGCGAGGAATGGCTTGAAATCCCAGCGCGAATAGAGCCGCTCGCCCAAGGCGATCGGCGTGCTGGTGAGGGCAGCGATCTGGGCCAGACCTTCCGGATTTTCCGAGAGCAGAGGCTCCTCGATGAAGAGCAGGCCCAGCGGTTCGAGCGCCTTGCCGAGCTGCTTGGCCATCGGCTTGTGCACCCGGCCGTGGAAATCGAGGCCGACGTCCATCCCTTCCGCTTGCGCCGCGCGGACGCGCTCGACCACCGCGTCGAACAATTTCGGCGTACCAAGCCAGTCGAGCTCCGCGGTGGCGTTCATCTTGACCGCCGAGAAGCCCTGCTCGCGCCGGGCGCGCGCCGCCTCACCGATCTCGTGCGGCCGGTCGCCGCCGATCCAGGCATAAGCGCGAATGCGGTCGCGCACCTTGCCGCCGAGCAATTGCCAGGCGGGCACTCCGAGCACCCTGCCCTTCAAATCCCACAGCGCCTGGTCGAGTCCCGAGAGCGCCGACATCAGCACCGCGCCGCCCCGATAGAAGCCGCCGCGATAGGCGACCTGCCAGATGTCCTCGATTCGGAAAGCGTCGTGGCCGACGAAGCGGTCGCGCAGCGCCTCGAACGCGCCGCCCACCGCCTCGGCATGGCCTTCGAGGCTGGCCTCGCCCCAGCCAACCGCGCCGTCCTCGCCCTCGACGCGGACGAACAGCCAGCGGGGCGGGACGTAGAAGGTCTCGATACGGCCGATCTTCACTGCAAACCTCCTGAACGCATCTACTCGCTGGCTTCGACATTCGCGGGTTGCGCCGAAGGCTGCCCTTTCATCGAGGCCGCATCCGCCTCCTGCCGGCGCGACTCCTCGCCGCCCCATTGCGAGGGCGGCACGATCGGCACCACCAGGCACACGCTCTGCGCGGGCAGCACGTCCCGCCAGGACTGGATAAGCTCTTTATAGGCCCGGCCGACCGCGCGGATATTGCGGTCCAGGTCGTAGAGGCCGAGCGGATTGACCCGGCCATTCTGCTCGCGCAGCGCCGTGTCCCAGTCGACCTGATCGGTCAGCGAATACCAGGTGAAACCGACGGTCGGGATACCGACATTGCGCAAGCGCAGCACGTTCGCCCATTCCTTCCACAGCCACTGGACCGATTCATCGCCGTTCGGCCCTTCGTTGAGGTTGGTTTCCGTGTGCATCACCGGCAGGCCGTAGCGGCCGTAATATTGGCGGGTGATCTCGCTATAGCCGAACACCTCACCCGACGACTCGGTATGGCCGTTGGCGTGCACGCGATGCTCGTTGGTGCGGTAATAATCGTTGCCCAGGATGCAATGCTGCTTGAGCCGGTTGTGGAGGAAAAAATCATATTCCTCCTTGGTCATGCCGTTGCCGAGCAGATATTCGTACATCTCGCTGTCGACGCGGCGGCCATAATTGAGATCGAGCGAGAGGAAACGCTGCGAGTTCATCACCTCGGCCGGACCGATGGCGGCCGGGCTGTCGGCGTGGAAATATTCCGAGGATTCGCTCTGGATGAAGATCGCATTCGGGCGTCGCTTCAATATCTCCTTCATCGCGAGCACGTTGGCCTTCACGATATGCTTGAGCGCGGTGACGAAGGAGCGCTCGCTGGTCAGTTGCTCGTTCCACCAGCCATATCGGGCCGAGAAGGTCGCGCAGATGAACATCTCGTTGACCGGCGTGTAGAGCTGGACCCAGGGGTAACGCTCGGCGAAGGCGGCGGCATAGGTCGCGAACAGCTGCGGGAAGTCGGGATTCTGGAAATTCCCGATCCAGTCCGGGACGCCGAAATGGCAAAGGTCCATGATCGGCGTGATATCGCGGCGCTTGAGATCGTTCAGCGTGAGGTCGGCGAATTCCCAATCGTAACGATCGGGGCCGAGGAAGGTTCGGTGGATCGGCGGGCCGTAGCGGAGGAAATGGATATCCATCTCCTCGACCAGGTCGAAATCCTCGCGCCAGCGTTCGTAATGGAAGCAGGCTTCCATCTGGTCGACGCGGGTGCGGCCGTTGTTGATGGTCGGGATGCTGTTCTCGATCCCGGTGCAGAACATGAAATTGGCGATCGGAACCTCCCTTGCGCGGGCGCGGCGATGGTCAGCCGGCGAAAGGCGCTTCGGCCAGCCCGGACACGCCTGCCTCCAACACAAAGAGTCCGCCCGCATAAGGTTGCATCGCGAGCGACTTTTCATCGAGGCCGATGCGCGCGGAGGTAACGAACAAACGGTCCAGGTCCGCGCCGCCGAAGGCGCAGCTGGTCGGCCGCTGGACGGGCATCCGCATTGTGCGGATACATTCGCCCGCGGGGGAGAAGCGGCGGAGGCACCAGCCGTCCCAGAAAGCGACCCACAGGCAGCCCTCGGCATCGACGGTCATGCCGTCGGGAGAGCCGTCGCCTTCGCCGAAGCGGGCGAAGACGCGCTTGTTCGACACCTCGCCGTCGTCCGAGAGATCGAAGGCATAGATGGTCTGGCGGGCGGAGTCATTGTGGTAGATCAACCGCCCGTCGGGGCTGAAGGCGGGGCCGTTGGTCACCTTGTAACCGTCGTCGATGCGCGCCCAGCCAAGGTCCGGATCGAGCCGGTAAAGCGCGCCCGAAAATTGCTTTTCCGCATCGTCCATCGTGCCGGCCCAGAAACGGCCCCGCCGGTCGGTCTTGCCGTCGTTGAAGCGATTTCCCGGGCGGTCAGGCTCGGGATCGGCAAAGGGCTCGAACCGCTCCTGCTCCAGGTCGACGAAGGCGAGGCCCCGCTCGCTTCCGGCCACGAACCCGCCTTTCGCACGCGGCGCCAGCGAGGCGATGCGGAACGGGGTGTCCCAACTCGTCAACGCCCCCTCTTTGCTCCTCCGAAAGACCAGGCGTCCCTTGACGTCGACCCAGTAAAGCGCCTGCTCGCGCGCCACCCACAATGGCCCCTCGCCAAGCACGGCCTTGCAATCGGCGACGCAGACGGGTTCTTCGGCCATGATTCTCCCCTTTCGCGCGACAACGCGCTGACATGGATTTGGGACCCAGGACGGATTGACGCGTTAAGCTTCGAGGATGCGAGGAACGGATGCGCTGGGCTGAGGGATTCATCGCCGTCGATTGGGGGACGACCAACCGCCGCGGCTATCTGATCGCGCCGGACGGCCGCCTCGTTGACGAGATGGAGGACGACCAGGGCATCCTTTCCGTGCCGCCAGGCGGTTTCCCGGAGGCGGTGGCGCAATTGCGAAGCCGGCTCGGCGACCGGCCGATGCTGATGGCGGGCATGGTCGGATCGAACCGGGGCTGGGTGGAGGCATCCTACGTCCCCTGCCCCGCCGGCCTGAGGGAGATCGCCGACAGCCTGCGCTGGGCCGAGCCCGGATGGATCGCGATCATCCCCGGCGTGTCGTACGCCAGCGGCCCGGCGGCGGACGTAATGCGGGGCGAGGAGGTGCAGATATTGGGCGCCGTCGCGCAATCCATGGTGGGTGCCGACGCGCTGGTCTGCCATCCCGGCACGCACAATAAATGGGTTCGGCTGAAGGAGGGACGGATCACGTCGTTCAGGACCGTTATGACGGGCGAATTGTTCAGCCTGATGAAGGAGCACAGCATCCTCTCCGAGCTGCTGTCGCGGCCGGTGGAAATAGGCGAGGCGTTCGCCGCCGGCGTCCGGCGCGGGCTCGACCAGGACGATCTGACGGCAGAATTATTCTCGGTGCGGGCGCGCGTCCTGCTCGGCAAGGCGGAGCGCGGCGACGCCGCTTCTTATGCGAGCGGGCTGCTGATCGGGACCGATCTTCGGATCGGGCTTCGCGGCGCGCCGGACGGCGAAATCGCGGTGATGGGAAGGCCGGAACTGACCAGGCTGTTCGCTGCCGCGCTGGAGATGGCCGGGCGCGAGCCGCGCGAGATCGATGGGGAAGAAGCGTTCCTGGCGGGCGCGCGACAATTGGCGGAGCTGATTTGATGACGGCATCGGAAGACCTGCGCGGGCGCCTCGACGAATGCCGTTTGGTGGCGATCGTTCGCGGCATAAGACCGGAAGAGGCGGGAGACATCGGCGAAGCGCTGATCGCCGCCGGCATCCGGATTATCGAGGTGCCGCTGAACTCGCCCGAACCTTTCAAGAGCATCCGCCGCCTGGCCATGGCCGTTGGAGACCGGGCACTGATCGGCGCCGGGACCGTGCTCGACCCGATCGACGTGGCGCGGGTCGCGGAGGCCGGCGGCAGGCTGATCGTCTCGCCCAATACGGACGTGGCGGTGATCGAGGCGACGGTGAGCGCGGGCCTTGCGTCCTCGCCCGGTTACTTCACGCCGTCGGAGGCCTTCACCGCGATCAAGGCGGGCGCCGATGCGCTCAAGCTGTTCCCGGCCGAAGGCGCGTCGCCGGCATTGGTGAAGGCGCAGCGGGCGGTGCTGCCGAAGGACGTGCCTTTGCTTGTCGTCGGCGGGGTCACGCCGGCGTCGATGGGGCCGTGGCTGGACGCCGGCGCCGACGGCTTCGGGCTCGGCTCCGGTATCTACAAGCCCGGGCAGTCGGCGGAGCAGGTCGGCGAGCAGGCGCGCCCCTATGTCGCGGGCCTGGGGCGATGAAGCCGCTCCGGATCGCGATCGTCGGCTATGGCAAGATCGCGCGGGACCAGCATGGTCCGGCCATCGCCGGTCTCCCTCGTTTCGCGCTGGCGGCGACGGTCAGCCGTCAGCGGAGCGGCATCGACGGCGTCCCGGCCTTCGCCAGCCACAAGGAAATGTTGCGCGAGATGGACGATCTCGACGCCGTCGCGATCACCACGCCGCCGTCGGCGCGCTACGCCATCGCCCGCGACTGCATCGCGGCGGGGCTGCACGTGCTGCTCGAAAAGCCGCCGACGGTAACCTTGAGCGAGATCGAGGACATGGCCTGTCTCGCCGAAAGCGAGGCGGTGACGCTCTTCGCCACCTGGCATGCGCGGTACAATTCGGCCGTAGCGGCGGCGGCGGCCGCGCTCGCGGGCGAGCGGATCGCGAGCATGGAGATCGTCTGGCGCGAGGACGCGCGCAAATGGCATCCCGGCCAGCAATGGATCTGGGAGCCGGGCGGCTTCGGCGTTTTCGACCCCGGCATCAACGCCTTGTCGATCGCGACGGCGATCTTCCCGGGTCCACTGTTCGTGCGCCAGGCGGAACTGCTTTACCCGGAGAACAAGCAGACGCCGATCGCGGCCAATCTGAGCCTGGCCAGCCCTTCGGCCGGCGGCGACATGCCCGTCGCTCTCGACTGGCGCCACGGCGACCGCGAAGCCTGGACCATCACGGTCCGCACCGAGACGGGGACCGAGATTGAGCTGAGCGAAGGCGGATCGCGCCTCCTCATCGACGGCGCGCCGGTGGCGGCGAAAGGGGCCGGTGAATATCCGGCCATCTACCAACGCTTCCTGGACCTGATCGACGCTCGGCAATCGGATATCGACGCGCGGCCGTTGCGCCTCGTCGCCGATGCCTTTCTGGTGGGAAAGCGGACCATCGTCGAAAGCTTCGCCGACTGACTATTCGTGGCGGAGCGCGTCGATCGGATTGAGCGACGCCGCCCGCCGCGCCGGAAAATAGCCGAAGACAATTCCGATCAGCGCCGAGAAGAAGAAGGCGACGAGGTTGATCTGCGGATCGAAGATGAAGGGCACCTGGATGAGCGGCGCCGCGACCATCGTCGCGACCAAAGCGAGAGCGAGGCCGATCAGTCCGCCCAGGCAGGCGAGCGCGACCGCCTCCACCAGAAACTGGAGCAGGACCTCGCGCGCGACCGCGCCGATGGCGAGGCGGATGCCGATCTCGCGGGTGCGCTCGGTGACCGAGACGAGCATGATGTTCATGATGCCGATGCCGCCGACCAGCAGGCTCACCGCCGCCACCGCGCCCATCACCGTGGTGAGGATGCGCGTGGTGCCGGAGAGGGTCTCGGCGATCTGCGCGGTGTCGGTGACCCGGAAATCATCCTCGCGCGGGTTGGAGACGTTGCGCCGCTCGCGCAGCAGGCTCTCGATCGAGCGCTGGACGGTGGCGGTCTCATAGCGCGGGTCGACGGAGACCATGATCGAACGCAGGTCGCGATTGCCGGTGAAACGGCGCTGCACCGCCTTGACCGGCATGATGACGGTATCGTCCTGATCGTTGCCGAAGCCGCCCTGGCCCCGCGCCGCCAGGGTGCCGATCACCTCACAGCTGACGTCCCCGATGCGGAAGCGCTCGCCGATCGGGTCGTCGCGCTGGAACAGGTTCTGGCGGACGGTATCGCCGATGATGCAGACGGAGCGGCCACTTTCCTCCTCGGCCGGGGTGAAGGTGCGGCCCGAGGCGAGCTGCCATTGCTGGGCCACGAGAAAGTCGTTGGTCGTGCCGTTGATCGTCGTCGACCAGTTGGCCGCGTTGCGGATTGCGGTCGCGCTGTGCTGGGCCTGGGGCGCGACGGCGGCGACGCCGGCGACCTGCTCCATGATCGCCTCGACATCCTCCAGGTCGAAATCGGGCGGGCGCGGTCCGCCGCCACCGCGGCCGAAGCCTTGGCCCGGGCGGATCGAGAGGATGTTGGATCCGAGGCTGCTTATCTGATCCGACACCGCCTGCGTGGCGCCGTTGCCGAGCGTCACCATCGTGACCACCGCGGCGACGCCGATGACGATGCCGAGGATGGTGAGGAACGAGCGCAGCAAATGACGCCGGATTTCGCGGATGGCGAGGACGAGGGTGGTGGCGAACATCAGGCCGCGCCCACCAAGGCGGGGCGGTGGTGACCCTCGATCCGCTCGACCAGCCCGTCCTTGAAGTGGATGATGGTGCGCGCGAAATCGGCCATCTCCGCCTCGTGGGTGACCATCAAAACGGTGATGCCGGTCTGGTTGAGCTCGGTCAGCAGCTTCATGATCTCGACCGAACGTTCGCTGTCGAGATTGCCGGTCGGCTCGTCGGCGAGCAGTACGTCGGGGCTGGTGACGATGGCGCGGGCAATGGCGACGCGCTGCTGCTGGCCGCCGGAAAGCTCGGCCGGCGTATGGTCCCACCAATCGGCGAGCCCCACCTTGTCGAGCGCGGCCATGCCGGCCTTGTGCCGCGCCGTCTTGTCCTCGCCGCGATAGAGCAAAGGCAGCTCGACATTCTCGAGCGCGGTAGTGCGGGCGAGCAGGTTGAAGCCTTGGAAGACGAAGCCGAGGTAGCGCCGCCGGAGCAGCGCCCGCTGGTCCCGGTCGAGACGTTCGACATGGTGGCCCTTGAACAGGAAGTCGCCGCTGGTCGGGACGTCGAGGCAGCCCAATATGTTCATCGTCGTCGACTTGCCCGAGCCGGACGGCCCCATCACCGCCACGAAGTCGCCCCGGTCGATGTCGAGGTCGACGCCCTTCAAGGCCTGAAAGGCTGTCGGGCCGCTGCCGAACGTCTTGGTGACGTTTCGAAGCGAGATCAGCCGCTCGCTCATTCCGCGGCCGCCAGCCTGCCCGTTATCACCTTCATGCCCGGCTCCAGCCCCTCGCCGCGCACGGCGGTCTGGCTGCCGTTGGTGGCGCCGGTCGTGACCTGGATCGGCCGGGGCTGCCCGTCCTCGCCGAGAACATGGACGGTCTGGCGGCTGCCGCGGCCGATCGAGACTTCCCGATCGCCGCCCCTGCCGCCGCGACGGCCGCGCTGCGGCACCAGGACGCTGGTGACGCCGCCTTTCTCGTTCGCGCCCGCCCGCGCCTCGCGCTCCGGCGAGAAGCGGAGCGCCGCGTTCGGAACGAGCAGCTGGTTCCTCTGCTCGGCGGTGACGATGTCGGCGGTCGCGGTCATGCCCGGCCGCAGGATGAGGTCCGGATTCTCGACCGACAGGACCGCCGTATAGGCGACGACGGCGCCCGCGGACGCGGTCGCGGTCGCGTCGGCCCCGGCATTGGCCCCGACATCGACCCGCACGATCCGGGCCGGGAAGGTCCGGCCGGGGAAGGCGTCGACCGTGAAGGTGGCGCGCTGCCCGTCCTTCACCTGGCCGACATCGGCCTCGTCGACCTTCACCTCGAGCTGCATCTGGGCAAGATCCTCGGCGATGGTGAAGAGCACCGGCGCCTGGAAGGAGGCGGCCACGGTTTGGCCGGGGTCGATCTGGCGAGCGAGGACAACGCCGGTCACGGGCGAATAGATGGTCGCCTTGGAAAGGTTGGTCTGGGCCGAGGACAAGGCGGCGCGCGCCTGCGACACCTGTGCCTGCGCGGCGCGGACGCCGGCGGCGGCGCGCTGATTCTCGGCGCGGCCCGTGTCGAGCTCGGTTTGCGAGGGCACCTTGCCGCCGGACAGGCGATAGACTTCCTCCAGCCGGTTGAGGTTCGCCCGCGCCTGCACCGCCGACGCCTGGGCCTGGGCGACCTGGGCCTGGGCCGAGGCCAGAGCCGCCTCATTCTGGACGATCGTGTCGCGGAGCCGCGCGGTGTCGAGCCGGGCGAGCGGCTGGCCCCGCACCACACGGTCATTATTGTCGACATAGACGTCGGTGACGAGGCCCGATTGCTCCGAGCCGACCTCGACCTTGTTGGTGGGCTGCAAATTGCCGGTCGCCGAGATGGTGACGGTAAGCTCGCCGCGCCGCACATCCTCGGTGACGTAGCCGCCCGCGCTCTCGCTGGCGAAACATTGCGAGAGCAGGAGGATCCCGAGCAGCACCGCCACCGCCAGGCCAATCTGAATGCCGCGCTTCCGCCACGGCCGCTCGGCTTCGGCGCCGAGGAAGGCGTCGAGTTCCGCCTGGGTCGCACTGCTCTCCGCCGTCTCCGGCTTCGGATGGGTCACGTCGTTCATGCAGCGGTTCCGGTGTCGGGAGCGAGGGGATCCCAGCCGCCGCCGAGGGCGCGGTAGAGCTGGACGAGGGCGAGCGCCTGTTCGGCGCGGCTCGAATCGACGCCGTCGCGGGCGGAAAGGAGCGAGCGCTCGGCTTCCAGCAGGGTCTGGAAATCGGTGAGGCCGGCGCGATACTGGCTGCGGGCGAGGATGGCGGTGTTGTTGGCGGCGTCGAGCGCGATGGCGAATTGTTGCTGCCGTTCTTTCGCCGCGTCGAGCGCGACCAGGCCATTCTCGACATCCTCCAGCGCGACCAGCACCGACTGCCGGTAGGTGGCGAGCGCGGCGTCGGTCGCGGCCTCCTGGGAGCGGACCTGCGACCGCAGCCGCCCGCCGTCGAACAAAGTCTGGCTGAGCCCGCCGAAGATGCCGCCGGCGATCGCGTCGACCAGGCCACCGATCGACAGAGCCGAGGCGCCGATATCGCCGGTAAGACGGAGCGCCGGATAGAGTTCGGCCTGGGCGACGCCGATCCGCGCGGTCTGCGCCGCCAGCGTCCGTTCGGCGGCGCGCACGTCGGGGCGCTGGCGGAGGGTGTCGGCGGGAATGCCGACGGCGATCGTGTCGGGACCGGCCGGGATCGGCCGGGGCGCGGCCAGCGAAGCGGTGAGCGCGCCGGGCGCCTGGCCGGTCAGCACCGCCAGGCGATAGGCAGCGGCGGCAAAATCGCTTTCGATCCCCGGAATGGAGGCGGCAGTCTGCGCCCTCTGTGCGCGCGCCTGCTCCGAATCGAGCGAGGAGACGAGCCCGGCCTGGACGCGCCAGCCGGCAATCTCCAGATTCTCGTCGGCGATGCGCAAGGTATCGCGCGCCGTCTCGAGGCGCTGCTGGGCGAGCCGCGCCTGAATGTAGTTGGTGGCGACTTCGCCGACGATCGCGACCTGCACCGCGGCGAGATCGAAGACGGCGCCTTCGGCATCGGCGCGCGACGCCTCGACGCCGCGGCTGATCCCGCCGAACAGATCGACCTCCCAACTCGCGTCGGCGCCGAGCGAGAGGTTGGTCCGGCTATTGCCGTCGCTGTCCAGATCCTGGCCGGCGCCGGCCGAGGCGCCGACATTGGGCAACCGGCCGGCGCGCGCCTGCACCACCGCTTCCCGGGCCTGACGGAGCCGGGCGGACGCGACGGCGAGATCGAGGTTGGACGCGACCGCCTGCTCGACCAGCCGGTTCAGCATCGGATCGTCGAAGACCGTCCACCATTGCGCCAGTTCCTCCGCCGATCCGGCAAGGCCCTGCTCGGCATGATAGGCGCCCGGAACACCCAGCGCGCCGGCTCCGGGCGCGGCATAATCCGGCCCCACGGTCGTGCAGGCCGAAATCGGCATCGCCAGCAGCAACAGGATGAGGGACGGCTTCTTCATGACAAAGACCCTTGGCATCGCGCGCTGAACTCCCGATGAAGCCGGAATGATGAAGAGCGCGGCAGCGACCAGAAAGCTCCGGCGACTTCGGTAGCTGAGTTGGGCGGCGATGCCGATACCGCTTTAGCCGTGTCTGGCGATGCGCCGCCATGCGACCTATCAGCCCGATAATTCACGATATGGAGAATCAGATGATGCGCGGAATAAGCGGTTCGACCGCGGCGGCTGAGCTTGAAGGGTTGCGCCCGTGGGCCGATCAGGCTGGGCCAATCTCCGTCCGCGAGCGGGAAAGGCGGATCGAGCAGGCCCGCCGTCTGATGGCGGCAAGCGGCGCCGATGCCTTGCTGATCGGCGCGGGCGCGAGCCTTCGCTATTTCGCGGGCGTTCCGTGGGGGGCGAGCGAGCGGCTCGTGGCGATGCTGCTGCCGCGCGCCGGAGATCCGATCATGATCTGTCCCAATTTCGAGCTCGGCACGCTCGAGGCCGATCTCGTCGTCCCCGCCGATATTCGTCTGTGGGAAGAGGATGAGAGCCCGTCCGCGCTGGTCGCGGACGCGTTGCGGGAGCTTGGCGCCGCCACGCTGGCGGTCGATCCGGCCATGGCCTTCCTGCTGGTCGACCGCATCCGCAAGGCCGCGCCGGGGGTGGCGCTGGTGGATGGCCCCGCCATTGTCGATGGCTGCCGGATGGTGAAGTCGCCGGCCGAGCTGGCGCTGATGCGGCAGGCCAAGGCGATGACGCTCGAGGTCCAGCGCCGCGCCGCGCTCATCCTGCGCGAGGGCATCACCGCCACCGAGGTCCGTCGCTTCATCGACGAGGCGCATCGGGCGCTGGGCGCGTCGGGCAGCAGCTTCTGCATCGTCCAATTCGGCCGCTCGACCGCCTTCCCGCACGGCCTTCCGGGCGAAAGCGTCCTCCATGAAGGCGACATGGTGCTGATCGACACGGGCTGCCTGGTCGAAGGCTATCATAGCGACATCACCCGCTCCTACGTGTTCGGTGCGGCCGACGACGAGCAACGCGGCATCTGGTCGCTGGAGCAGGAGGCGCAGCAGGCGGCGTTCGACGCGGCGCGTCCCGGCGTGCCGTGCGAAGACGTGGACGCCGCGGCGCGGCGCGTGCTGGAGCGCGCGGGCCTCGGCCCCGGCTACCGGCTGCCGGGCCTGCCCCATCGCACCGGTCACGGCATCGGCCTGTCGATCCACGAGCCGGCCTATCTGGTGAAGGGCGACCGGACGCCGCTGGCGCCGGGCATGTGCTTCTCGAACGAGCCGATGATCGTCGTTCCCGACCGCTTCGGAATAAGGCTGGAGGACCATTTCCACGTCACCGAGGAGGGCGCGGCCTGGTTCACCGAGCCTTCTCCGTCGATCGATGCGCCGTTCGGCTGACGCTCAGCCGTAATCGAGGCCGATATCGGCCGCCGGCGCCGATTGGGTGATGCGGCCGACCGAGACGTAGGTGACGCCGCTCTCGGCGATGGCGCGGATCGTGTCGAGCCGGACTCCGCCCGAGGCTTCGGTGGGCACGCGGCCGGCGACGAGCGCCACCGCCTCGAGCAATGTGTCCGGGCCCATATTGTCGAGCAGCAGCCGGTCGGCGCCGGCGGCGAGCGCGGGTTCGATCTGGTCGATCCGGTCGACCTCGACCTGGACGGGAAGCGCCAGCCCCGCCGCCTTCGCCGCGCGCACCGCCGTCGCGACGCCGCCGGCGACGGCGATATGATTGTCCTTGATGAGCAATCCGTCGTCGAGCCGCATCCGGTGGTTCTCGGCCCCGCCCATGCGGGTGGCATATTTCTCCAGCACCCTGAGGCCCGGGAGGGTCTTGCGCGTGTCGAGAAGGATGCAGCCGGTGCCGGCGATGGCGTCGACATAGGCCCGGGTCATGGTGGCGATGCCGGTGAGGTGCTGGACGCTGTTGAGCGCGGATCGCTCGGCCGAGAGCAACGCGCGGGCATTGCCCGAAAGCCGCATCAGCGCGGTGCCGGCGGACACGCGCGTTCCGTCCGCGACCAGTTGTTCGACGAAGACCTCGGGATCGAGCGCCTGGAAGAAGAGGGTCGCCATAGGCAGGCCGGCGACGGTCACCGCGTCGCGGCTCGCCATTACCGCGTCGAATCGCGCGTCGGCCGGGATCGTGGCCGCGGAGGTGACGTCGCCGCCTTCCCCCAGATCCTCGACCAGCACCTGGCGGACGAACGCGCCCAGATCGACGCCCGAAACGAAGGCTTCCGTCATGACTTCCCATCCGCTGCCCGATGAACGAAAGTGCCGGTACCACCCAGCGCCCGATCCGCAAGCCGATTGTGGGCGCGGCCAACAGGAGAGAGCGCATGATCGACCTTGTCATAGACCAGAGGCGCAAGGATCTGGGCGGGTTCGAGGTCGGGCGCGTGCTTCCTTTCGCCAAGCGGCGGATGGTCGGGCCATTCATCTTCTTCGACCATATGGGTCCGGTCGAGCTGGCGGCGGGGATTCCCCGCTCGGTCGATGTCCGGCCGCATCCGCATATCGGCCTTTCCACCGTCACCTATCTGTTCGAGGGCGAGATCATGCACCGCGACAGCGTCGGCTCGGAGCAGCCGATCCGGCCGGGCGAGGTCAATTGGATGACGGCGGGGCGCGGCATCACCCATAGCGAGCGGTTCGAGAAGGCGCGGGCGAAAGGCGGGCCGATGCACGGCATCCAGGCCTGGGTGGCGTTGCCGGAGGCGGACGAGGAGAGCGATCCCGGCTTCTGGCATCATGGCGCGACCGACCTGCCCGTGATCGAGGAGGATGGTCTGTGGGCGCGGGTGATCGCGGGCGACGCCTTCGGCCTCTCCGCCGATGTCCGTACCCATTCGCCCATGTCCTACGTCCATTGCGCGCTCCAGCCCGGCGCCCGCGTCACCGTCCCCGCCGACCATCCCGAGCGCGCCGCTTATGTCGCCATCGGGACGGTAGAGGTGCAGGGTGGCCGATTTTCGGAAGGACAGATGCTGATCTTCGCGCAGGGCGGCGCCGTCGATATCCGGGCGGTGACCCCGGCGACCTTGATGCTGCTCGGCGGCGAGCCGGTGGGTCCGCGTTTCATCGAATGGAATTTCGTGTCCTCGTCGAAGGAGCGGCTGGAGCAGGCCAAGGCCGACTGGCGCGCCGGACGCATGAAGCTCCCCGACCTCGACGACGGCGAATTCATCCCGCTTCCAGGAGATCCTCCGCCGCCCGCCAACCCGATGTCGTGAGTTTTAGTTTCGCGAAGAGACGCAGAGAGGCGCACTCAAGCAACCAACGGTTTGTCACTCCCCGTTCGCCCTGAGCTGTCGAAGGGCCTTTCTCCTTTCCGAAGTTGGGAGGAAAATTAAGGGGCTTCGACAAGCTCAGCCCGAACGGTCGCGGCTCACTGCGACCTCTCTGCCCCTCTGCGTCTCTCCGCGCACCCTATTCCGCTACGGATAAAGCGTGCTTTCTGATCTTCCCCGCCGCGGTTCGGGGGAAGTCCGAGACATATTCGAAGCTTCTTGGCACCTTGTATGCGGCCAGGCGGGCGCGGCAGAAAGCATGAAGTTCCTCCGGCGTGGGCGTCGAACCGGACGTGGTGAGGATGAAGGCCCTGGCGACCTCCCCCCAGCGCGGATCGGGCGCCGGCACCACCGCGGCCTCGGCGATGGCGGGATGAGCGGCGAGCACCTTCTCGACCTCGGCCGGATAGACGTTCTCGCCGCCCGAGATGAACATCTCCTTCCGGCGGCCGACGATATAATGGAGCCCATCGCCGTCGCGGCGGGCGAGATCGCCGGAGCGGAGCCAGCCGTCGGCGGTGAAGGCGGCGCGGGTCGCCGCTTCGTCTCCCCAATAGCCGGGCGTCACGCCGGGGCCCGAAAAGAGCAGATCGCCGACCTCGCCGTCGGCCACGTCGCGACCCTCTTCATCGACGATCCTGGCGTTGCACAATGTTCGCGCCCTGCCGACCGACCCGATCCGGTCCCACGCGTCGGCGGGATCGGCGAGAAAGGCCGTCGGCCCGGTCTCGGTCATCCCCATGCCGTTGCAGATGCGGACGCCGAGTGCGCGATAATGTTCGACCAGCGCATCGGGCAACGGCGCGCCGCCGCAGCCCCAGTGACGGACATGATCGAGCGGTGCTGCGGCGAAGCGCGGATGGTCGAGCAGCGCCTGGTAAACGGTCGGCACGGCAAAGAAGGTGTCCAGCCGCCGCCCTTCCAGCAGCCGCACCACCGGCTCCGCGTCGAAGACGCCGACGACGATCACGCGCCCGCCCGCGATCAGGGTCGGCAGGCTGTGCAGGTTGATCCCGGCGGTATGAAACAAAGGCAGGAAATTGGCCGTCGCGTCGGTCGAGGTCAGGCCGATCGCCGAACCGATATTGACGTAATTCGCCATCGCCATGCGGAAATTGTAGATCACGCCCTTGGGCCGCCCGGTCGTGCCGGACGTGTAGATGAGATACCAGATGTCCTCCGCCGGCCATTGGCCGCGCCATCGGCCGGCGGGGGCCCGCGCCACCAGGGCTTCATAATCGCGATCGAGGCCGATCGTGGGGAGCGCCAAAGCGTCGGCGGCCGCTTCGTCCTCCACGCCGGCGAAGAGGAGGGCGGGCGCGCAATCGTCGATGAGCTCGGCCAGTTCCGAAGGCGGCATCCGCCAGTTGAGCGGGACCAGGATCGCGCCCAGCTTGGCGCAGCCGAACAATATTTCGAAGAAGGCGATGCGATTGCGGCACAGGATGGCGACCCGGTCGCCCTCGCCCACCCCGCGCTCCGCCATCAGCGACGCCGCCTGCCCGGCGCGGCGATCGAGCTCCGCATAAGTGAGAAGGCGTCCGCTTTCCTCCAGCGCCACCTTGTCCGAGGAGAGTTCGCCGCGCCTGGCGATGAGGTCGGGGATGTCGGCCAGCATCAGCCGCGCTTCCTCAGGCCCTCCGACACCAGCCCGATGGCGATGTCGGCGATCTCGCCGGGCGACAAATCCTCCTCCCATATGCCGTAGCGCATGCCAAGGAAGACGCTCATTCCAATGAGGGCCCAGGCGCGCGGCTCATCCTCCCCGGCCACGATCTCGCCGCGCCGGGAGGCGGCCGCGAGGTTGCGGCGATAACCCTCGACGAAGGTCCGGTAATGTTCGCGATAGACGTCGTCGGCGACGAACTGGGCCTCCTCGATGATCCGGTAGAGCTCGCGATGCTTGCGGACGAAGGCGATGAAGGATTCCAGGCCCATCCTCTCGGCGGCGATCCGGTCGGGCGCATCCTTGACCGCTTCGGCGACATGGGCGCGTGTCGCGCGGCTCATGTCGCGGACGAGGGCGCGGAACACCTCCTCCTTGCTCTCGAAATAGGTGTAGAAGGTGCCGAGCGCGACGCCGGCGCGCTGGGTGATGCCGGTGATCGCGGCGTCGTGGTAGCCGCGCTCGCCGAATTCGAGCGCCGCCGCTTCCAGGACGCGGCGCAAGGTCTTGCGGCCGCGTTCGGTGCGCGGTGTCTTGTCGGCCGCGGCCAGCCTCAACTCCGACATGATTCCTCCCCTCCGGAGAACTTGAACCGAGTTTCACCTTTCCGCAAGCACCCCGGTAACTTGAACATTGACTCAACTTTCAGCTCATGGCATTCAGCAGGGAGGTAAGCCTCCACGATAGAGTGCGCCTGGGAGGGGTTTCGTTGCCGCATTACACCGCATTGGATGGCGCTCGCATCGCCTATGACGACATGGGCGAGGGACGGCCCTTGCTGCTGCTCCACGGGCTGATGGCGCATCGCGGCTTTTTCGAGGCCCAGCGCGACCTTGCCGGCCAGTTTCGCCTGATCGGCATCGATCTTCGTGGACACGGCGAATCGCGAGAGGCCGGCGAGGCTCCGACGGTGGATCGAATCGCCGCGGACGTAAGAGGGGTGGTCGAAGCGCTCGACCTGCGGGACGCGATCGGAATCGGCTGGTCGCTTGGCGCCTCGGTGCTCTGGCGGATGCTCGACGGGCCCGCTTCGGCCCGCTTCGCGGGCGCCGTCGTCGTCGACATGACGCCGCGGGTGATGAACGACGGCGACTGGCGGCTCGGCCTTTCCGCCGAGGCGTGCGAGGCCCGGCGGCGGGCGATCGAGGAGGATTTCCACAGCTTCGCGACCCAGGCCGGCGAGGCGATCTTCGCGCCCCGCGAGGGTGCCGAATTCGACGCCCGGGCACGCTGGGCCGGGGAGGAATTCGCCAGGAACGACCCGGCGGCGATCAGCGCCTTGTGGCGTTCGCTGATGGCCCAGGATTTCCGGCCGACGCTCGGCCGCATCGACCAGCCGACCCTGATCGCGCACGGGGCCCACAGCCATCTTTATGGATCGGACACCGCCGATTTCCTCGGCGCCGCCATTCCCCGTTCGAAGATCGTGCAATTCGACCAATCGGGCCACAGCCCGCACATCGAGCAACCCGAGCTTTTCAACCGCGCCCTGCGCGATTTCGCGGCCAGCCTTCCGCGCGTCCGCAGCAATTCGATGACAGCATAACAGGAGGATCACCATGGCTCGCAAGACGAAACTGCTCACCGCCCTCGGCATCGGCACCGCTTTCGCGGCTCTTGCCGGTCCCGCTTTCGCCCAGGACGCCGTGGCCACGCAGGAGGCGGGCGACGAATTGGTCTCCGCCGAGGAAGTGACCGAGACGACCGGCGACATCGTCGTGACGGCGCGGCGGCGCGAGGAGAATCTGCGCGACGTCCCGATCGCCGTCACCGCTTATTCGGGCGAGGCGCTCGAGGCGCAGGGCGCGATGGACATCACCGACATCGCCGACACCACGCCCAACGTCACGCTCGAAGCCTCGCGCGGCACCAATTCAACGCTCACCGCCTTCATCCGCGGCGTCGGCCAGCAGGATCCGGTCGCCGGTTTCGAGGCCGGCGTCGGCATCTATCTCGACGACGTCTATCTCAACCGGCCGCAGGCGGCGCTTCTCGACATTTACGAGGTCGAGCGGATCGAAATCCTGCGCGGGCCGCAAGGCACGCTCTACGGCCGCAACACGATCGGCGGCGCGGTCAAATATGTGACCAAGGGTCTGCCCGACGAACCGAGTTTCCGCGTCCGCGCCACGGTCGGCACCTACGATCAGGCCGACCTCGTTATCGGCGCCGCCGGGCCGCTCAGCGACAATGTCCGCGTCGGGGCAACTTTCGCGCGGCTCAGCCGCGGCGGCTTCGGCGACAATCTCACCACCGGCCTCGAAAACTACAATCGCGACATCTGGGCCGGCCGCGTCGCCGCCGAGATCGACGCCGGCGACGCCATCTCGTTCCGGGTCTCGGGCGACTATACCGAGGACCGGAGCGATCCGCGCGGCGGCCACCGGCTGATTCCGGGGCTGATCTCGGGAACGCCCGTGCTGGACGACGTATTCGATTCGCGCGGCGGGCTGCTCGATCCCAAGCAGAAGGTGAAAGCCGGCGGCGTCAACTTCCACGCCGACTTCGAGATGACCGACCACCTGACGCTCCGCAGCATCTCCGCCTATCGCGCCGACGAAAGCGGCTCGCCGATCGATTTCGACTCGCTCCCCGCGGTCGATGTGGACGTTCCCGCCGTCTACAAGAACGACCAGATTTCGCAGGAAGTCCAGCTCGTCTACGACGACGGGACGCTGGCCGGGCTGTTCGGGGCCTATTTCCTCGATGCCAATGCCGAAACCAACTTCGACGTCCGCCTTCCCGGCACGGTGACCGCGCTCACCTTCGGCGACGTCGATACCGAGACCTTCGCCATCTTCGCCGACGCCACCTACGACCTCAGCGACCAGTTCAGCGTCTCGCTCGGCGGCCGTTACACCTGGGACCAGCGGACATCGGACGTTCTCCGCCAGGTGTTCATCGGCGGTGGCTCTCCCTTCTTCGGCGGCGGCGGAACCCTGATCGCGCTCCAGTCCGATTTCACCGGGACCGCCAATTTCGAGGAATTCACGCCGCGCGCCTCGGTCAGCTTCAAGCCGACGCCGGACCACAATATCTACGCAAGCTATTCCAAGGGCTTCAAGGGCGGAGGTTTCGACCCGCGCGGGGTCAGCACCGCCGCGCCGGACCTCGACGGTGACGGCGTTCGTGAGCCCGACGAGATTTACGACTTCATGTCGTTCGAGCCGGAGACGGTGGACAGCTACGAGATCGGCTGGAAGGCGTCGCTGCTCGACCGCCGCGTCAACTTCAGCCTCGCCGCCTTCCACGCCGATTATACCAACGTGCAGGTGCCGGGATCGGTCGGCGTCGTCCTCAATGGCCAGCAGACCTTCATCGGCGTCACCACCAACGCCGGCGCGGCGCGTTTCCAGGGCATCGAGTTCGAAGGCAATGCCCGCGTCGCCGAGGATTTCGGAACACCCGGCGACTCGTTCAACTTCGCCTGGTCGCTCGGCTACATCAACGCGGACTACAAGAAGTTCATCGACGCGCGCGGCATCGACGTGGCCGACCGCCGCAACATCCAGAACACGCCCAAATGGACGGCGAGCGGCACCATCAACTACGGAACGCCGGTCGGGGGCGGTATGCTGAACCTCATCAGCACCCTCTCCTACCGGAGCAAGGTCGGCCAGTTCGAAGTCCCGACGGCGATGCTCGACCAGCCGGGCTTCGCCTTGTGGGACGCCAGCATCGTCTGGCGGGCGGATAACGACAAATGGTCGATCGGCCTCCATGGCAAGAACCTGACCGACAAGGAATATATCGTCTCGGGCTATAACTTCCTGCGGCAGAATCCGGACACCGGCGCGTTCATCCTGCCCGACGGGACGCCGGGCCTCAGCCCGACTTTGGGTGGCGAAGGCGTGCTGACGGCCTATTACGGCAACCCGCGGCAGGTGTATCTGACCGTCGGCTTGAACTTCTAAGGGGAAAAACATGGCGGGGAGCAGGGACGTGGCGGGAACGAGCGGGCGCCGCGTGCTCGCCATCCTGCTCCTCGCCTATATCTTCAACTTCATCGACCGCCAGATCATCGGCGTGCTCGCCGTGCCGATCAAGGCCGAGCTCGGCCTTTCCGATGGGCAGCTCGGTCTGATGGGCGGGATTGCGTTCGCGCTTTTCTACAGCGGACTCGCCGTGCCCATCGCCTGGCTCGCCGACCGCCGCAGCCGGGTCAACATCATCGCCTGCTCGGTCGCTTTGTGGAGCGCGTTCACCGCCGCCTGCGGCTTCGCGCAGAATTTCTGGCACCTGTTCCTCGCGCGGATGGGGGTCGGCATCGGCGAGGCGGGCGGCGTCGCGCCCTCTTACGCGCTCATCTCGGATTTCTACCCCAAAGAGCGGCGCGCGCGGGCGCTGGCACTCTTCTCGCTCGGCATTCCCATCGGCTCGGCGCTCGGCGTTTTCTTCGGCGGCTGGATCGCCAGCAATCTCGACTGGCGCTCGGCCTTCATCATCGTCGGCGTCGCGGGGCTGCCGGCCGCCTTGCTGGTCAAGCTCTGCATCCCCGAGCCGGTACGCGGCGGATTCGACACGGCCGACGGCCAGCCGAGCGAGCCCGCGCCGCCGTTTCCCGTCGTGGCGGCAAGACTCACATCGACGCCGAGCTTCTGGCTCCTCTCCTTCGGCGCGGCGTCGGGTTCGATCCTCGGCTACGGCCTCATCTTCTGGCTGCCGAGCTTCTTCAGCCGCAGCTACGGGCTTTCGCTTACCGAGGTTGGCTGGTTCTACGGTTCGATCGTGCTGGTCGGCGGCATGGCCGGAACGTGGCTCGGCGGCTGGTTCGCCGACCGGACGGGCCCCGCCAATCCCGGCGCTTATGCGCGCATTCCGGCGATCTGCTTCCTGATCGCCGCCCCGATCTTCGCCGCGGGCCTGTTCGCGCCGTCGCTGGCGGTCGGCTGGGTGCTGTTCGCGATAGGGCAGATGCTGGCGCTCGCCTGGCTCGGCCCGATCATCGCCGCCGTGCAGCATATCGTCCCGCCCAACATGCGCGCCACCGCGTCGGCGAGCTTCCTGTTCATCAACAACCTGATCGGGATCGGCTTCGGCATCTTCTTCCTCGGCTTCATGTCCGACGCCATGAACGCGACCTATGGCGACGACGCGCTCAAATATTCGATCCTCTACGGGCTCGGCTTCTACCTCTTGAGCTCCGCCCTCTATTTCCTCGCCGCCCGCCGCCTGAAGCGGGATTGGCACGAAGGCTGATTTATTCCGCGGCCGAGGCGCAAGGGCGGCGGAAGAGACCATTGATCGCCTGATTCATCTGCTCGGGCGTGAACGGCTTGTTCAACACGGGTACGTTCTCGGGCCGTCGGGCGATGGACTGGGCGTCGGCATAGCCAGTGACGATGATGCCGGGCAAACCGGGCCGCAGCTTGCGCGCGCCCTCGACCACGTCGATCCCCGAGACCAGGGGCATCGCATAATCGCAGATGATGAGGTCGAACGCGTCCGGGTCGTCGCCGAGCAGAGCGAGCAGCTCCGGGCCGTCCGACGCCTCGGTGACCTTGTGCCCGAGATCGCCGAGAATTCCCGCCGTCGCCATACGCACCCCATTATGGTCGTCGACGAGGAGGATGTTGAGCGAGCGCGCCTGCCCGTCGCGCGGGGCAATTTCCGGCGCGGTCGCCGGGGCGGCCGCGTCCTTCGAGCTTTCGGGCGCGCGCGGCAGCCAGATTTCCACGCGCGTGCCCCCGCCGACTTCGCTTTCGATGTCGATCGCCCCGCCCGATTGCTTGGCGAAACCATAGACCATGGAAAGCCCCAGGCCGGTGCCCTTGCCGATATCCTTGGTGGTGAAGAAGGGCTCGAGCACCTGCTCCATTATTTCGGGCGCGATTCCGCAGCCGGTATCGGTGACCGCGATCAACACATAATCGCCGGCGGGAATGCCGAGATCGTTGTCCATGCTGACCAGCCGGTTTTCCCCGGCAACGCAGATCTCGCCCCCCTCGGGCATCGCGTCGCGGGCATTGATGATGAGGTTCATCAGCGCGAGCTCGAGCTGGGCCTCGTCCGCATAGGCGCACCACAAGTCGTCCCCAGTCCGCCAGTCCAGCCGTACGAGGCCGCCCAAGGTGTGCGCCAGAAGGTCGCTGACCGTCTCCGACAATTTGCCGATGTCGATGCGGGCGGGTTCGAGCTGCTGACGGCGCGCGAAGGCGAGCAGCCGCCTTACCAGTTCCGATCCCTGCTCGGCGGCGTGACGGGTCATCGCCAGGATCTTGCGCTGCTCCCCGTCGAGCGCGACGCGGCGCTCGATCAGGCCGAGCCCGCCCAGGACGGCGGCAAGAAGGTTGTTGAAATCGTGCGCGATGCCGCCGGTCAGCTTGCCGATCGCGTCCATCTTGCGCGCCTGGACGAGCTGGCTCTCCAGGTCGCGGCGGTCGGTGACGTCGAGCAAGGTGCCGGCGAATTCAGTCGGCGCGCCATGGGCGTCGCGGAGCAGAACCGCCTGGTCGAGGAAATGCTTGTACTGGCCATCGGCGCATTTCCAGCGATATTCGAGAGCCATGGACCCGGTCGTGGATCGCGCTTCCAGCGCCGCCACGACGCGCGCCCGATCGTTTTCGTGCAGCCGCTCGATCCACAGGTCCGGCTGGGCCTTGAGCGCCTCGAATTCAAACCCCGTCACCGCCGCGAAATTGCCGCTGACGAACCGCGGGATGCGCGGATTGGCGCCGAACGGCTCCAGATAGAGGATGATCGGCAGCGACCGGATGATGGCCGCCTCGCGCTGCTCGACGAGGCGCAGCTCCTGCTCGGCGCGCAGCCGCTCGGCATTGGCGCGGAGGTTGGCGTCGAGGAGCGCCTGTTCCTGCCTGGCCTTGCGCTGAATCTCGCGCGTCATCACGAACAGGTCGACGAACACCGCCACCTTGGACTGGAGGACGATCGGCTCGACCGGCTTGAACACATAATCCACCGCGCCCATCGAATAGCCGCGGATGAGGTGCTCGGTCTCCTTGTTGACCGCTGACAGGAAGACGATCGGAATGCGCTTGGTCTGCTCGCGCGAACGGATGATCTGGGCGGTCTCGTAGCCGTCCATGCCCGGCATATAGACATCGAGCAGGATCACTGCGAACTCGCCTTTGAGCAGCTGCCGCAGCGCCTCCTCACCCGATGAAGCGACGACGACGTCGGCGACGTCCTCCAGCACGGTGCGGATGGCGAGCAGGTTGCGCTCGTCGTCGTCGACGACCAGCACCCGCGCGCGCGGCAGCGGCTTGGCCTCCAGCGGAACCTCGCGCAGGGCCTCCGCGTCGATGGCGGAGGACGCCTTCGCGCCTCTCCGGACGGGTCGCGCCATCGTCACCCTTATTCCGCCGCTCTCTGGGCCGCGCCGGGCGCGGCCGACGCCGCCCGGTCGCGCGAGCGCGCCACCCAGACGCGGAGCAGCGCCAGCAGCAGCTCGATGTCGACCGGCTTGGCGATATAATCGGAAGCGCCGGCGTCGAGGCACTTCTGGCGGTCGCCCTTCATCGCCTTGGCGGTGACGGCGACGAGCGGCACGTCGGCCAGCGCGGGCCGGTCGCGGATCTGCCGCATCGTCTCATATCCGTCCATCTCGGGCATCATGATGTCGATCAGCGCGACATCCACGCCGGGTGTCCGTTCCAGGATTGCGATACCCTCCCTGCCACGCTCCGCATGGAGCACTTCCACGTCATAGCTCTCCAGGACGCTCGTAAGGGAGTAGATGTTCCGAATATCGTCATCGACGATGAGAACCTTGGCGCCGGCCAACTCGGGTACGCCGCGCGTGGCCGGCGCGGCCTCGATGCCCCCCATCGACCGCTTCGCGCGCCGAAGCAGCGGCGCCAGGCGCGGCGTCAGCGAGTCGGTTCCGTCGACGACAATGACGTGGCGCGGCCCTGCCACCGGCTCGACCGCCGCCCTGATCCTGTCGCCATCGTCGCTGGCGACGATGACCAGCGGCGCCGTGCTGGAACTCCCCTGCAGGGCCTTGAGCTCGCGCAGCGCCTGATCGCCGGTGGCGGCCGCGATCAATATGCCGTCGAACTCGCTGATGTCCGGCTTGGCCTTGGCGATGCCCGAGGCGGTTTCGACTTCGATGAGCGGGTCGGCGATCGCCGCGGCGATCCGCTTGCGCTCGGCGCTGTCGCCGCCCGCGACCAGCACGCGCCGCTCGGTCCGCTCGATCTGTCCGGCGATGCCGTAGAAGACCCGCCCCAGCTCCGCATGGTCGGCCGGTTTGGCGGTGATGCCCAAAGCGCCCATGCCGGCCGCGGCCGACGCCTGGTCCGCGCCCGAAATGACGTGGATCGGGATGTGGCGGGTTTGGGGGCCGTGCTTCAGCAGGTCGAGCAAAACGAAACCGTCAATGTCCGAAAGGCCAAGATCGAGCGTGATCGCGTCCGGCTGGAGCTTGCGCGCCAGGGCCAGCGTGCCCGCCCCCGCGGTCGAGACCACCCCCTTCAGCCCCGCCTCGTGGGCGAGCTCGAGGAGGATCGCGGCGAAGGTCGTGTCGTCCTCGACGATGAGCACGAAGGGATCGTCGCCGAGCATCTCGCGGTCGTCGATCACCTCGGCGTCCGCGGCGATGCCGGCCGGGATCATGGCGCCGCTATTGTCGTAGCGCGCGGGCGTCCCGGCGGGAATGGCGGCCGCGTTGGGCGAGGTTTCCAGCGGCACGAACAAAGTGAAGGTCGAGCCCTGCCCCGGCTTCGATTGGACGCGCAGCTCGCCGCCCAGAAGGCGCGCGATCTCGCGGCTGATCGACAGGCCGAGGCCGGTGCCGCCATATTTGCGGCTGGTCGTGCCGTCGGCCTGCTGAAAGGCTTCGAAGATCAGCTTCTGCTTGTCGTCCGGGATGCCAATGCCGGTGTCGGTGACGGCGATCGCGATGACGCCCTTGGCCGTCCGCAGCGCCGGATGGTTGAGGCTCCAGCCGCTCTCGGCGCAGCTCACGCTCAGGGTCACGCCGCCATGGGCGGTGAACTTGAACGCGTTGGAAAGGAGGTTGAGCACGACCTGCTGGAGCCTCTTCTCGTCGGTCCGGATCGTCGCCGGCAGCTTGGCGTCGAAATCGACCTCGAAGGCCAGCCCCTTGTCGGCGGCGAGCTGGCGGAACGTACGGTCCATATGCTGGCGAAGGCCGCTCATCGGCATGTCGCCGAGCTCGATCGAAACCGTGCCCGATTCGATCTTCGACAGGTCGAGAATGTCGTTGATGAGGCTCAGCAGGTCCGAGCCCGCCGAGTGGATGGTGCGCGCGAACTCGGTCTGCTTCTCGTTGAGATTGCCCTGCGGGTTGTCGGCGAGCAGCTTCGACAGGATGAGCAGGGAGTTGAGCGGCGTCCTCAGCTCGTGGCTCATATTGGCAAGGAATTCGGACTTGTACTTCGACGTGACGGTCAGCTGCTCGGCCTTTTCCTCGATCGCGCGCCGAGCCATGTCGATCTCGAAATTCTTGGCCTCGACCTGGCGTTTCTCATTCTCGAGCAGCTGCGCCTTCTCCTGAAGCTCCTCGTTGGTGTTGTGCAATTCCTCCTGCTTGGTGGTGAGCTCGCTCTGGCGCGTCTGCAGCTCCTGGGTCAGTAGCTGCGACTGCTTGAGCAGGCCCTCGGTCCGCATCGTCGCGGCGATGGTGTTGAGCACGATGCCGACCGATTCCATCAACTGGTCGAGGAAGCTCTGGTGGGTCTCGTTGAACTCGTTGAACGAGGCCAGTTCGATTACCGCCTTCACATCGTCCTCGAACAAGGCGGGCATGATGTTGACGTTGGCCGGCTTGGCATGACCGAGCCCGGAGCCGATGCGGATGAAATCGCCGGGCACGTTTTGGAGGAGCATGGCCCTTTTGTCGGCCGCGCATTGGCCGACCAGCCCCTCGCGCAGCTTGAAGGCGGGTTTCAGCTCATCCATGCTCTCCGCGCCGTAGCTGGCGACGAGATCGAGGACGGTGTCGTTCTCGTCGCGGCGCGTGACGTAAAAGACGCCGTATTGGGCGTTCACCAGCGGCGCCAGCTCGGACATGATGAGGTTGGAGACGGTGGCGAGATCGCGCTCGCCCTGAAGCATCCGGCTGAAGCGCGCGAGGTTGGTCTTGAGCCAGTCCTGCTCCGCATTCTTCAAGGTCTGTTCCTTGAGGTTGCGGATCATCTCGTTGATATTGTCCTTCAAGGAGGCCATCTCGCCCGACGCCTCGACCGCGATCGAGCGGGTCAAGTCGCCCTTGGTCACCGCGGTCGCCACGTCGGCGATCGAGCGGACCTGGTTGGTGAGATTGGCAGCGAGCTGGTTGACGTTATCGGTCAAATCGCGCCACAGCCCGGCGGCGCCCGGCACGCGCGCCTGGCCGCCCAGCCGGCCTTCGATGCCGACCTCGCGGGCCATGTTGGTGACCTGATCGCCGAAGGTCGACAGCGTCTCGATCATGAAGTTGATGGTCTCGGCGAGCGCGGCGATCTCGCCCTTGGCGTCGACGGTCAGCTTGCGCTTCAGATTGCCCTGCGCGACCGCGGTGACGACGTCGGCGATGCCGCGCACCTGGTTGGTGAGGTTGGTCGCCATCAGATTAACGTTATCCGTGAGATCCTTCCACGTGCCGCCGACGCCGGGCACCTGCGCCTGACCGCCGAGCTTGCCCTCGGTGCCGACCTCGCGCGCCACGCGGGTGACTTCCGACGCGAAGCCGTTGAGCTGATCGACCATCGTGTTGATCGTGTCCTTCAGCTCCAGGATCTCGCCCTTCACGTCGACGGTGATCTTCTTCGACAGATCGCCCCTCGCCACGGCGGTGGTCACGTCGGCGATGTTGCGGACCTGGCCGGTCAGATTGTCGGCCATCAGATTGACGTTGTCGGTGAGGTCCGCCCAGGTGCCGGCGACTCCGCGCACCTGCGCCTGGCCGCCCAACTTCCCCTCGGTGCCGACCTCGCGGGCGACGCGGGTCACTTCGGACGCGAAGCCGTTGAGCTGGTCGACCATCGTGTTGATCGTATTCTTGAGCTCGAGAATCTCGCCCTTCACGTCGACGGTGATCTTCTTCGACAGATCGCCCAGCGCCACCGCGGTCGTGACTTCGGCGATGTTGCGGACCTGGCCGGTGAGGTTGGCGGCGAGCTCGTTCACATTGTCGGTCAGATCCTTCCAGGTGCCGCCGACGCCCTCGACCTTGGCCTGGCCGCCCAATTTGCCGTCCGACCCCACCTCGCGCGCCACGCGGGTCACTTCCGAGGCGAAGCTGTTGAGCTGGTCGACCATCGTGTTGATGGTATTCTTCAGCTCCAGGATTTCACCCTTCACCTCGACGGTGATCTTCTTGGAAAGATCGCCGCGCGCCACGGCGGTGGTCACCTCGGCGATGTTGCGGACCTGGCCCGTCAGATTGCCGGCCATGGCGTTCACATTGTCGGTCAGATCCTTCCAAGTGCCGGCGACGCCCTCGACCTGCGCCTGGCCGCCCAATTTGCCGTCGGTTCCGACCTCGCGCGCGACGCGGGTCACTTCCGAGGCGAAGCTGTTGAGCTGGTCCACCATCACGTTGATCGTGTCCTTGAGCTCCAATATCTCGCCCTTCACCTCGACGGTGATCTTCTTGGAAAGATCGCCGCGCGCCACCGCGGTGGTCACCTCGGCGATATTGCGCACCTGGCCGGTGAGATTGTCGGCCATCAGATTCACATTGTCGGTCAGGTCGGCCCAGGTGCCCGCGACGCCGGGCACCGTCGCCTGACCGCCGAGCTTTCCGTCCGTGCCGACCTCGCGCGCCACGCGCGTCACTTCCGAGGCGAAGCCGTTCAGCTGGTCGACCATGACGTTGATCGTGTTCTTGAGCTCGAGGATCTCGCCCTTCACGTCGACGGTGATCTTCTTGGAAAGGTCGCCGCTCGCCACGGCGGTGGTCACCTCGGCGATGTTGCGCACCTGGCCGGTCAGATTGTCGGCCATCAGATTGACGTTGTCGGTCAGATCCTTCCACGTGCCGGCGACGCCGGGCACCTGCGCCTGCCCGCCCAATTTGCCCTCGGTGCCGACCTCGCGGGCGACGCGCGTCACTTCGGAGGCGAAGCTGTTGAGCTGGTCGACCATGACGTTGATCGTGTTCTTGAGCTCGAGAATCTCGCCCTTCACGTCGACGGTGATCTTCTTGGAAAGGTCGCCGCTCGCCACCGCCGTCGTCACCTCGGCGATGTTGCGGACCTGGCCGGTCAGGTTCTCGGCCATCGAATTCACATTGTCGGTCAGGTCCTTCCAGGTGCCGGCGACGCCTTCGACCTTGGCCTGGCCGCCCAATTTGCCTTCGGTGCCGACCTCGCGCGCGACGCGCGTCACCTCCGAGGCGAACGAATTGAGCTGATCGACCATGACGTTGATGGTGTTCTTGAGCTCCAGGATTTCGCCCTTCACCTCGACCGTGATCTTCTTGGAAAGGTCTCCGCTCGCCACCGCGGTCGTCACTTCGGCGATGTTGCGGACCTGGCTGGTGAGGTTGGTCGCCATCGCGTTGACGTTGTCGGTCAGATCCTTCCACGTGCCGGCGACCCCCTTCACCGTCGCCTGACCGCCCAATTTACCCTCGGTGCCGACCTCGCGCGCGACGCGCGTCACTTCCGAGGCGAAGGAGGCGAGCTGCTCGACCATCGTGTTGACGACCTTGCCGATTCGCAGGAACTCGCCGCGGAGCGGCCGGCCGTCGATCTCGACCGTCATCGTTTGCGACAGGTCGCCCTTGGCCACCGCGCCGATGACGCGGGAAACCTCGGCGGTCGGCTGCACCATGTCCTCGATCAGATCATTGACCGCGCGCAGCTTGGCGTCCCAGCCGCCCGTCGCTCCCCGCACACGGCCGCGCTGGCCGATTTTGCCTTCCTTGCCGACCACCTTCGACAGGCGTTCCAGCTCTTCGGTCATCTGACTCTCGATCGTGACGACCTCATTGAAAAGGCTCGCGATCTCGCCGTCGAGGCCGGGATGGTCCTCGGGCAGGCGGACGCTGAAATCGCCCCGCCGAAAGCTTCGCAGCGCACTGACGAGCTGACGACGGTCGAGAAAATCGCGCGGGGTTTCAACGTTCACTTTGCGCTCCTGACTACTCTCCCCCCACCCGAATCCGAAAGCCGGCCCCCCGGCCGGCGCCGCCACCATAGCAGAGTAAGCGATTTACAAACCCGCAAAATCATATCCTTCGCTTATCATCCTTCGGGGGTTGTCATGGGCGGCTCGCGGACTAGAAGGCGCCTTGCCGGACGCAAACCGCGTCGGCGCGCCCGCCGGAGCCACAAGGAACGACCCAGCACGATGCCGTCGAGACAGGAAGTCACCAGCTTCATCCGGGCGACCTTTCGGTCGGTCTGGTCGCTGGAGCTGCTCCTGTTCCTCAAGAATCACGGCGATCGCAGCCTGTCGCGGTTTGAAATGGTCGCGGGCCTGAGGGGCAGCGACATCGTCGTCTCGCAAAGCGTCGATGCGCTGGTCGCCGCCGGCCTCGTCGCCACCGACACCGACGACGCTGCCCGATACAGCCCCGCATCCCCCGATCTGCGCCGTCTCGTCGAGGGCGCGGAGCGGATGTATGCAAAGAGTCCCGACGCGGTCAGAAGAATGATAATATCGTCGGCGAATGGGGGACTGACGGCGTTCGCGGACGCCTTCAGGCTGAGAAAGGAATAGGGGGCGTGCAGGAATTCTTTCCCGCTGCGGTCTATCTGCTCTGCTTCGCGACGAGCAGCGCCTGCGCCTATCTGCTCGCGCGCAGCTACAAGCGCACCGCCGCGCGGCTGCTGCTGTGGAGCGCGCTCTGCTTCGTGCTGCTGGCGGCGAACAATGCGCTTGTAGTGCTCGACCTGCTCGTCATCCAGAGCGTCGATTTCCGCTACTGGCGGCTGTGGACCTCGCTGGCCGCGGTGGGGGTTCTCCTGTTCGGCTTCATCTGGGACCTGGAGGACTAGGCGATGATGCTGCTGAATTTCCTCGGAGGCGCGCTCACCTTCGGCTTCCTGGTCGCCGGCCTGTTCTTCCTGCGTTTCTGGAAGCGGACCCATGACGGCCTGTTCGTCGCCTTCGCGCTGGCCTTCTGGCTGCTCGGCCTCACCCAGGCGCTGCTCACCTTGTCGAACATTCCGGTCGAGGAGCGCAGCTGGCTCTACCTCCTCCGCCTCGCCGCCTTCGCGCTTATTCTGGTCTCGATCTGGTTCAAGAACCGCCGGAGCTGACACGCCTTCGCCAGGCTAGGGCGGGTTCGCGCCGCGGAGCGCCGAGCGCGCGAAGGTGAGTGGCGGTGCTGTCAGTCTAATCGCAACTCGTCTCCGATAGACGCGGTTCTGGCTTTGTGAGCAGGTCTCAGGCCATGAGCGACTGCCACTCGGCCGGTGCGGCCGAGCGGCGTGCTTTATAGGTCTGGCGGTCAACGAGGTGGCGTTCCTGGGAGAAGTGGTTGTGCATGCTGGCATGGACCGAGGCGAACTTCTGTAACGTCTTCATTCGGCGGAACTGCTGCATCGCCCGCTCTCGTCGTCGGAACGGCAGGTGGCTGTTCTCGACCCGGTTGTTGGCCCAGCGACCGACCTCCCGCTTCTCCTCGCAGCCAAGCTCGGACATGGCTGCCTTGTACGAACGCAATCCGTCGGTGGTGATCGCCTCAGGCGAGCCGTGGCGCCTCATCGCCTTCTTCATGAACCTGAGAGCTGCCGTCTTGTCCCTGGTCCTGGTGATGTAGCTCTCGAGCACCTCGCCTTCATGATCGACGGCGCGCCAGAGGTAGACCATCTCCCCGTTAAGCTTCACGTACATCTCGTCGAGGTGCCACTTCCAGTGGCGGAAGCCGCGCATCCGGCTCACCCGCTGCCGGCGAATGTCCGCGGCGAACAATGGCCCGAACCGGTTCCACCAGTGCCGCACCGTCTCATGGCAGATGTCGATGCCGCGCTCGAACAGCAGATCCTCCACGTTCCTCAGCGACAGCGGGAACCGGACATACATCATCACCACCAGGCGGATCACCTCAGGTGACGAGTTGAAGTAGCGAAACGGGCTGGCTGGTTTCTTTGGACAAGGCATTCCCCTGCCCTGCCCTCAACTCCTTACCAGCTGGTGCATTTGCTCTGACAGCGCCCGTCGAGATGCCACTTCCAGTGGTGGAAGCCCCGCATCCGGCTCACCCGCTGCCGGCGAATGTCGGCTGCGAACATCGGCCCGAACCGGTTCCACCAGTGCCGCACCGTCTCATGGCAAATGTCGATGCCGCGCTCGAACAGCAGGTCCTCCACGTTCCTCAGCGACAGCGGGAAGCGCACATACATCATCACCACCAGGCGGATCACCTCAGGTGACGAGTTGAAATAGCGGAAGGGGCTGGCTGGCTTCTTCGGACGAGGCATTCCCCTGCCCTGCCCTCAACTCGTTACCAGTTAGTGCATTTACTCTGACAGCGCCGACCCACCCGATCAATGCGTCCCGATGCGCCGCCAGCTTGCCTCTGCCCCGCGGCCGGCCCTGCCGCGCCGGCGCCAAAGTCCCCGTCTCGGCCATCCGCCGCGCCAGCCGTACGCTCGTGCTCGCACTGACCCCGAACCGCCGCGCCGCACCGCGCCGTGAGCCGCCGCCCACGATCTCACCATAAACCCGCTCACGAAGATCTTCGGAATGCGCTCTGCCCATGATCCACCTCCAACAACCGTGAATCACAAATCAGAGCCGCTGTGAATCCTTCGATTCAGATTTCAGGCTTGATGCTCTAATCGTCGAAGAATATGGTTAGGAGCAGGCTTGAGTCCTCGAGGCCTTGGATCGAATGTGGCGCGCCTCGATCCAGGAAAAGCCAATCGCCGGCGCAAAGTTCGACGGACGGGTTCAAAACCACTCGCCCTTCCAGACAATGAAGCGTGAGATAGCCTGGCACTTCATGAGACGGAATCGTCGTTCCGGCAGGCACGATCAGGCGCACGGCTTCGAAGCGGTCGGATTTGACCAGCGCTGAGGTTTTGGTGTTCCCTAGCTCTTCGCCCAGCGGTCGAAGGTTCACGACTTCGCCCGGTTTTGCATGCGGTAACGCCATATTGGGTTTCCCTCCAGAGTCCGTTCGGGCGCGACGTTCGCCCTGAGAACGACGCGTCCGTCTGACGCGCCTTCTCAGCATCTTGCGCTAATGTGCGCACCTCCGGGTTTCTACCTAGGGGGAACCCCTGAATGTTGCGGCTGCCGCCGGTCCTCTACTCATCGCTGAATCATCCAGCACGGGGTCCGAGCAACAAATGGCATATTCGAAGAAATTGTGGCTGTGGCTCGGTGGTATATTTATCGTCTCGTTCGCGATCCTTGGGCTGATCGGACGGGAAATCTACGTCCAGGTGCCTCCCGTGCCCGCGAAAGTGGTGACGGCGAGCGGCGAGACCGTCTTCACCCGGGCCGATATCCAGACCGGACGCGAGGTCTGGCAGACGTTGGGCGGGATGCAATTGGGCTCGATCTGGGGCCATGGGGGTTATGTCGCGCCCGACTGGGGCACCGACTGGCTCCACCGCGAAGCCACCACGCTGCTCGATATCTGGGCGCGCCGCGATGGCGCGAAGGATTTCGCGAGCCTCGATCCGGAGGCGCAGGCAGCGCTGAAGGAGCGGTTGAAGCGCGACCTTCGCACCAACAGCTATGACGCGACGACGGACACGATCACCGTTTCCGACGCGCGCGCCGAGGCGATGGCGGTGGTCGGCGATCATTATGCGACGCTGTTCAGCAGCGATCCGTCACTAAAGGCGCTGCGCGTCCAATATGCGATTCCCGAACGGTCGATCATCGATGCGCGGCAGCGCGAGCAACTCGGCGCCTTCTTCTTCTGGACCGCTTGGACGAGCGTGACGGAACGACCCGGCGCCGAGATAACCTACACCAACAACTGGCCGCACGAGCCGCTGGTCGGCAACACGCCTTCGGCGTCGCTCGGCATGTGGTCGATTGCCAGCGTCCTTTTCCTGATCGCCGGCATCGGTTGGCTGCTCTGGTATCAGGCGCGGCGGGGCCATGAGGAACATGCGGTCGTCCCGGCGACCGATCCTTTCCTAGCGATGAAGCCAACCGCGTCGATGAAGGCGACGACGAAGTATTTCGTCACCGTGATTGCCATGTTTCTCGCGCAGGTGCTGCTTGGCGCGATCACCGCGCACTATGCGGTCGAGGGTCAGGAATTCTACGGTTACAATATTTCCGAGGTTATTCCCTATGCGCTGACGCGCACATGGCACACGCAGCTCGGCATCTTCTGGATCGCGGTCGCATGGTTGGCGACCGGGCTTTACGTCGCGCCGATGCTGTCCAACCATGAGCCAAAATACCAGAAGCTCGGCGTCAATCTGCTCTACGGCGCGCTTCTCGTCGTCGTGATCGGCTCGTTCGTGGGTGAATGGATGGCGATCCAGCAGAAGCTCGGCCACGGCGTGAGCTTCTGGTTCGGCCATATGGGCTATGAGTATGTCGACCTCGGCCGCTTCTGGGCGATCCTGCTGTTCATCGGGCTGATGATCTGGCTGACCCTGGTGGGCCGCGCCTTGTGGCCGGCGCTCAAAGCCAAGAGCGACAATCGTGGGCTGATCGGCATGGTCTTCCTCTCGACCGTCTGCATCGGGCTGTTCTTCGGCGCGGCGCTCACCTGGGGCCGCCACAGCCCGCTCTCGATGATCGAATATTTCCGCTGGTGGGTCGTCCACCTCTGGGTCGAAGGCTTCTTCGAGGTATTCGCCACTGCGGTGATCGCGCTGCTCTTCGCCGGGCTGGGGCTGGTGCGCGCGCGGGCTGCGAACGTCGCGGTGATCTTCTCGACCGCTGTGTTCCTCGTCGGCGGCATCCTCGGTACCCTCCACCACCTATATTTCTCTGGCACGCCGACGGCCGTCATCGCCTGGGGCGCGATGTTCTCCGCGCTCGAGGTGGTGCCGCTATCGGTGCTCGGGGTGGAGGCGTTCCACAACTACCGCATGACCAAGTCGGCGCCGTGGGTGGAGACCTACAAGTGGCCGATCTTGTTCTTCGTGGCGGTCTCGTTCTGGAATCTCATTGGAGCGGGCGTGCTCGGCTTCGCGATAAACCCGCCGATCTCGCTTTATTATATCCAGGGTCTCAACATGACGCCCGCGCATGCTCATGCCGCATTGTTCGGGGTCTACGGGATGCTCGGCATCGGCCTGATGCTGTTCTGCCTGCGCACCGCCTACCGGGCGAACGTCTGGTCGGAACGGCTGCTGAAGTCGACTTTCTGGGCTCTCAATATCGGGCTGGCCGGCATGGTCTTCCTGAGCCTTGTCCCGGCGGGCATCTACCAGGCCTATCACAGCGTCACGACAAGCTTCTGGTATGCGCGGTCGCCTGAGATCATCCACGGCACGGTTATGGAGACGCTGGTGTGGATGCGGGTGCCGGGCGACATCGTGTTCAGCATCGGCGCGGTGACCCTGGCGCTGTTCGCGCTGCGGCTGCTGATCGGACGCGGCAAGGATCAGGTCGGGATCGATGCGATCCTCGTGCCGGCGGAGTGAGGTTCGCATGGACATGAAAGCGGACCTCTCGCGCGAAGATCGCCTGATGCGGCTCCCGCCGATCATGCGCGGCGGATTTCGGCCCTTCTTTCTGGGCGGAGCGCTGTGGGCGCTGATCGTGGTCGGACTGTGGATAGGCGCGCTGTCCGGCGCCGTGACGCTGCCGACGGCGTTCGATCCGCTGGCCTGGCACCGGCACGAAATGCTGTTCGGCTATCTCGGGGCGGTCATCGCGGGCTTCCTGATGACCGCTATTCCCAACTGGACCGGACGGCTGCCGATCGCGGGGAGCAGGCTGGCGGCGCTGGCGGGCCTGTGGCTCGCCGCGCGTCTCGCGGTCCTCTTCTCGGGGGTCGTCGGGTCGGCCATCGCGCTGGCGCTCGACGTCGGCTTTCTGCTGGTCCTCGCCGCGGTCTGCGCGCGCGAAGTGATCGCTGCCAAGAACCGCAATTTTCCGATCGTCATGATCATCCTGCTGTTCGCGATCGCGAACGCGATCGACCATGCCGAGGCGCTTGGCTTCGTCGTCGGCACGGGGCTCGGCTGGCGGGCTGGCTTCGCGCTGGTGCTGATGCTGATCACGGTGATCGGCGGTCGGATCATCCCATCGTTCACACGCAACTGGCTGAGCAAGCAGGGCCTGAAAACAGGACTGCCCGGCCAGCCGGATCTGTTCGACAAACTGTGTCTGGCCGCCACCGCCATCGCGCTCGCCGGCTGGGCTATAGTTCCCGATGCGACGTCGGTCGCCGTTCTCCTGATTGCCGCCGGGGCCGTCCAGGCGGTGCGTCTTGGCCGCTGGTCCGGGCACAGGACGCTCAGCGATCCGCTCGTCCTGATCCTTCATGTAGCCTACGCTTGGCTGTCGCTCGGCCTGCTGCTGCTGGGGACGAGCATCCTTGTTCCCGCCGTTCCCGCGACTTCGGGGCTGCACGCGCTCGCGGCCGGTGCGATGGCCTCGATGACGCTGGCGGTGATGACCCGAGCGACGCTCGGCCATACCGGGCGCATCCTGCGCGCAGACCTCCCGACCGTCGCGATCTTCGTGCTCGTCACGCTTGGCGCCGCCGTTCGTGTCGCGGCGCCGTTGCTGCCGCTCGACTATATGCGCTCGATCCAGCTGGCGGGGCTGCTGTGGGGCGGCGCTTTCCTGCTGTTCGTGCTCGCCTACGGCCCCAGGCTGGTTGGGCCGCGCCCCGATGGGCGAGCGTGACCAGCCAGCGCCCCTTCCGGGATTCTACTTAGGGGAAATATCCGAATTCCGGCGCTCCGGCCTCTTCCCTAGCATCGCTCCATCAACCCGGCCGACCGGCCGCCCGAGGGAGGAATTCAGATGCGCCATGAACGGATCGCTAAGAGAGAAGGCTTCACTGAGGTCGATATCGCGGCTGTCTGGCCCGTTACGGCCCAGATCGCGCCGCTTCCTTTTCCCGACATCGAGCGGCCCGGCCACGACGAGGTTTTCATGTCGGCCCCCGCCGCCCCGGACGTGCCCGGCACGGTGGGCATAATGATCGTCACCGCCTATGCGGCGATGATCGCGGCGCTCGCGTTCACCGCCGGCGGGTCGCGCGACGCGAACTTCATGATCGCAATCAGCGCACTCTTCATCGTGATGTTTTTCACCGTCCCGCGCATCATCCTCGGGATGGAGCCGAAAGGCGGCATTCGGCCAAGCTTCGATCATTTCATGGAGCATGGCATGACACATATACCGGCCACAGCAGCGGCAAGGCGGCGCTCGTTCAGATCCTGCTCGTTCCGGTGTTCCTGACGCTGGCGGCGCTGGCCATGGGGATCATGGCCGCCATCATATTCTGATCGGCTCTCAGGCCAACCTTGCGATCATAATCATCCTGACCAGCTCCGAAAGGCTTCCCGCCTGCATCTTAGTCATGATGTTGGCGCGATAGACTTCGACGGTGCGGGCGCTGATGCCGAGATCATAGGCAATGATCTTGTTGGGACGGCCCTCGACGAGTCCTTCGAGAACATCGCGCTCGCGCTGGGAGAGGGTAGCTTTACGATCGAGATATTGATCGCGCTCCGCCTGGACCTGATCCCGGTCGCTCCGCCGGGCCAGCGCCGAGCGGATCGCGGCGAGAATCGTTTCGTCGCTGAACGGCTTCTCGATGAAGTCCGCGACGCCCGCCTTCATCGCCTGGATGGCCAGCGGAACGTCCGCGTGGCCGGTGATCACGATGATCGGATCGGTCACGCCGAGCGCCTTCAGCCTGCCGATCAGGTCGACCCCACTCATCTCGGGCATCCGGATGTCGGTGACGATGCAGCCATGATCGAGCGTCGGTACCGCCTTCAGGAATTCGATCGCGGACTCGTAGGATCGGACCTTGAGGCCCGCACAATCGATCAAGAACGCAAGCGAGTGGCGCGCCGATTCGTCATCGTCGATCACATGCACCATCGGCTCAGCCGCCATCGAACAATTCCTCCTTTGCAACGCGCCCTAGGGTGAAGCGGAAAGCGGCGCCGCTGCCGTCATTCGCCTCCACCCAGATCCTGCCGCCATGCGCCTCGACGATCGTGCGCGAGATCGAAAGCCCGACACCCATGCCGGTGCGCTTGGTCGTGATGAACGGCTGGAAAAGGCGATCGGCGACATCAAGGCTGATTCCCGGCCCGGTGTCGGCGACACTCACCAGCGCCATGTCGTCTTCGATCGCACCGATCGTCACGAGCAGATCGCGCCTGGAGCCCTCCGCCATCGCGTCGATGGCATTGCGGATCAGGTTCACCACGACCTGCTGGATCTGCACCTTGTCGGCGAGGACCAGGTCGACGTCGGCGGCGAAATCGAAGCGGACGCGAATGCCAAGCTCCTTCGCGCCGACGAGGGCGAGGGCGCTCGCTTCCTCGATCAGCTTTGGCAGGCTCTCAACACGGCGCTCGGATTCGCCGCGAGCGACGAAGTCTCGCAGCCGGCGGATAATCTCGCCGGCCCGAAGGGCTTCGTTCGCGGCGCGGTCGACGGCGTCCGCGACGCGATCGTGCGGTACGTCGTCGCGCGCGAGCAGCATCTTGCTGCCCTTGAGATAGTTGGCGATCGCTGACAGCGGTTGGTTGAGCTCGTGGGCGAGCGACGACGCCATTTCGCCGAGCGCGGTGAGGCGGGACACATGAACCAGTTCGGTCTGCAACTCCTGAAGCCGCGTCTCCGTCTGCTGCCGTTCGCTGAGGTCGCGGACGAACCCGGTAAAAAAGCCGCCCTCCACGCCGCGCACTTCGCCGACGGACAATTCCATCGGGAAGGTCGAGCCGTCCTTGCGCTCTCCGACGACGACGCGGCCAATGCCGATGATCCGCCGCTCGCCCGTGCGATGGTAACGCTCTAGATAGCCGTCATGGCCTTCGCGGTAGGGCGACGGCATCAGCATGCTGACATTCTTCCCCGCCACCTCGGCGGCGGTCCAGCCGAACAGGCGTTCGGCGGCATGGCTGAAATCACGAATAATCCCCGCGCCGTCGATCACGACCATCGCGTCCGGTATGGTCTCGAGGATCGACCTTAAATGCGCCTCGCGCCGGGCGAGATCCTTGTTGACCGACTCGGCGAGGCTTCGCGCGCGCTGAAACCACTCGCCACCGATCGTCACCGCCGTCCCGACGAACAGAAAGATCGCGGCGGCGACGAGATTGCCGAGCGTGATCTCTCCCGTCAGCGCATCGACCGCGAGGCCTGCCGTCCCGCCAAGAAGCGTAGTGAAGAGCCCCGGCCAGAGGCCGGAGAGCGCAGCTGCGAGAACCACCGCCGGCACGAACAGGATGAAGGTCGCCCGCTGGTCGAGCAACGGGTCTAGGCTCCACTGGACGAACATCGCCGCGACCACCGCAGCCAGCGCCAGCGCGTAGGCGGTGCCCTGGTCGACGCTAATCGACGGGACCGGGACATGGTTCAAGTTTGGGCTGCGGCGATCCATGTTCTCTTCTTAAGAGGCTCGCGTCGCGGACGCGACCTCCGTGATTCTACTTAGGGTGAAGACCCGAATTTCGGCCGATGGCTTCCCACCTTAGAGCGGTTCCAAGACCAAGGAGGAGATTTCATCGTGACTGCCCCATTCATCGATCTCAGCGTCCATCATGCGCCGAAGGGCTTTTCCGATCGCGTGGCGCTCGGCTTCACGAAGGTTCTGCGCTGGACCGCCGACACCTTCTTCGCCGAGCGTTATGGCCACCGCGCCGTCGTGCTGGAAACCGTCGCCGCCGTGCCCGGCATGGTCGGCGCAACGATCAACCATCTCGCCTGTCTCCGCCGCATGTGTGACGACAAGGGCTGGATCAAGACGCTCATGGACGAAGCCGAAAACGAGCGCATGCATCTGATGACCTTCATCGAGATCAGCAAACCGACCTGGTTCGAGCGCGCGGTCATCATCGGCGTCCAGTGGGTGTTCTACCTGTTCTTCTTCGCCCTCTACCTGATGAGTTCGAAGACCGCGCATCGCGTCGTCGGCTACTTCGAGGAAGAGGCGGTGATCAGCTACACCCACTATCTCGCCGAGATCGACGAAGGGAGATCGGCCAACGTGCCGGCCCCGGCCATCGCCAAGCGATATTGGGCGCTCCCCGACAACGCCACTTTGCGTGACGTGGTTCTGGTGGTGCGGGCCGACGAAGCCCACCACCGCGACGTCAACCATGGCTTCGCCAACGTGATTGCCGGGCTTCCGCAAACCGCCGTGGCGCCTTGCCCGGTGCATGTTCCCCTCGAGCCGATCTGGAAACAGGCAGCCTGACTAACCGGACTGAGGCGGCGGGCCGGACCCGCCGCTTCGCCGCCCTTCACAGGACCCATGATGTCATCTGCTTCGAAGATACTGCTCGTCGACGACGACCCAGGGGTCCGCGCATCGCTCAAATTCTCGCTTGAGCTCGAAGGATTCGCGGTCGATCCGTTCGAAAGCGGCGAAGCGCTGGCGGACATGCCAGACTTTCCCGACGCGGCTTGCCTGGTTCTGGACTATCGTCTTCCCGGTATGGATGGACTGTCGCTCCTGGCGCTCCTCCGCCGACGCGGCAGCGCTCTACCGGCCATCATCATCACTGGTAGCGTGTCGAGGGGCATTCGCGCGCAAGCGGCCCGGGCCGGCGCCATGCTCATCGAGAAGCCTCTCCTCTGCGACGCACTCACTGCGGCGATTAGACTGCTTGTTCAGAACCCCGTTACCCCCACCGGAGAAATGAAATGATCGACCAAGACTGGAGTCGCGATCTCACGACCCGCACCGGATTCCGTTTCCACGTGCGCCCGGTGGAGCCCCAGGACGAGCTCGCGCTGGCGGAGTTCTTCACCCATGTGAGCCAGGACGATTTGCGCTTTCGGTTTCTCACGGGGCTCAACGAGGTCGGGCATGACCGTCTCGTCGCAATGACGCAGGTGGATCATCGCCAGAAAGAGAATTTCCTGGCCATCGCCGACGATGGCGTGACGGTGATCGCGAGCGCGATGCTGGCCTGCGATGCCGAACTCGAAACGGGCGAGGTCGCGATCGCCATCCGTTCGGGCTACAAGCGGCGCGGCGTCAGCTGGGAATTGCTCGAGCATATCGCCCGCTACGCGGAGGCGAAGGGCGTCACGACGCTGCAATCGATCGAGAGCCGCGCCAACCATGCCGCCATCGAGCTGGAACGCGAGATGGGGTTTACGGCAAAAGGCTGCCCAGGCGATTCCACGCTCGTCCTGTTGCGGCGGACATTGGTGTTGGCTTGATCGCTCAGGCTGTTTGAGTCCGCCGTAGTTGAAATAGCGGAACGGGCTGGCTGGTTTCTTGGTGCGGGGCATTGCTCCGCCCTGCCCTCAACTCCTTACCAGCCGGTGCATTTGCACTGACAGCGCCATTGCGGACATTCCAGCGTTTCGGCAGGTTCGACTGGCACCCCGGAGGATGACATGAAGCTGCCAATCAGGAACCGCACCTCGGACCCGCTAACTCTGTTCATCGAGCCCTACTGTGACCAGCACGAGATACCGCCGGGCGGTGATGCCATCGTGACCCTCGCGGACATGGAGCCCCGCTCGCTCGATTTCCACCCGGAGAACTGGGTGTCGCTGTGGGATGAAGGTGCAAATGAAGCGATAGTGGAAGTTATCACGAAGGAGCAGAACGTCGTCATCGACGCACTCGCCTTCGCGCGCAGGTGGCTTTATCGGTTTGGCGGACGAGGCGAAGCGGCTGCGAAAGACTTAGACGCTGCTGTTGAACGCGAGGAAAAAATAATCGGCTACGTCCGTGCCCGCTTCACCGCCTACCAAGCCTTCCGTGATGGCTTCCGGTCAAAGGAGGCCCAATCGGATGGAGCCGTGCTTCCCCAATGGACGGGCAGCAAGGCTCTCGCAGCCGCATACCGGGCAGGGGGTGCGGCAGCCTATTTCAACCAGCGGACCCGCTGTGAGCCGGCACTGATTGATTTGGGGGAGCCCCCTTTTGACACTGATGTCGCGAGGCGCACGTTCGACGAGGCGGATGCAGTCATCGGCTGATGCGGCAATGTCTGCTTTCCAACCTAATCAGACGTTGGCGCTGAAGGTCTGAAAACGACCCATTGCGGACATCCGCCGCCAGCAATAGCAAACAGCAATGAGATGGCTCGCCGCATTACTGGCATCAGGGTTGCTCGCGGCGGCGCTCTACTTCCTTGCCGTGCGTGACCGAACCTTCCAAAGCTATAGCGGCGCCGAGGTGGGCATGGAGGTGGAAACCGCTCTGAGCCGCCTTGGAAGTAGTGGATACATAATGGTGTTTGGCTCTTCCGCGAGCATGGATCACCAGTGCTCGCACATGGACAGATACCTTTTGGTGCGAGGGGTCGACCCGACATATTCCCTCACGATTTCAGCGGACAGCACCTGCAAAGTCAGTGAAATCAAGCGCACGCTGCGAGGCGGTGAGCTTTGACTGCTACCGAAGGACCGCTTTCCGCCCATTGCGGACACTCAGCGGGCCACCTGCTGGTAGCTGATCTTAATCCCTGACACTTCCTCCTCCTGCTCAAAGAGGCGGGACTTGGCAGCGTAGCGTATCAGCAAGTGATCTGGCGCAAGCCATCTCATCTCTGCCCAGGGTCCTCCCCAGTCACCTGCTGCGGCGGCACCATGATCGTCGTCTGCGCGAAATGTGTTGCCGCCGCCAGAGGGTGCATCTCCCTTCTCTAACACAGAGATTTGTGTCGAGAAGCCGGTGGTAGCGCCGCAGTCTCGTTGAAACATCGTCGCGCTATGCAGCCCGTCTGGAGCATCGGCGCGGCTGATCGGGCTGTTCGTGCAGCCCTCCGAGCAACCGCTCAGAGCAACCAGTCCCGCCGCTACTATGCCAACCCGAAACACAACGTCAGGTGTAGCCGGTGCGGCTCTATGGTCAATGTCCGCTTTCCACCCAAGGCGGACGTTCGGACAGTGTGCAAAAGTAAGCAAGCGCTCGCGCACCCACCCCCTAACCCCTCCCTTGCAGGGAGGGAAAGCGAAGGGGGCGATCATTCTTCGGGCGCTTGAGCGGCCTTGTCGTCTCGCGTGATTTGTGACTCCCTTTCGGGATCCTTGACACAACAAATTCCGGGGACGCAACAAATTCCGGGGACGCAATACTTAATTTGGCCCTAACAAATTCCGGGGACGCAATACTTAATTTGGCCCTGAAGGCTCCCGGTGCGATAGCGGGGGCGGACCGGAATTACGTATTGTGTTCCTCGAAACATGGAGCTGCCGGCGGGTTTAGGCTAATTTGGGCGATACACTGAATCGAATGTCCCGTGCGTAAATCGAGCCACCGCCACCGCAAACATCATCGAAACCAATTTCGAAGTCTCCGGCAATTGCTGCCGTGTCGCTGGGCGGATGATGCTCCGGAAGCACCTTGCGAATCCCGAGTTCCAAGATCGTGGGATTGGAATGGCAAGACATGACAGTTCCACTGACGCCAAGCAGATGCACGGTCACCTTCGCGTGGCGATCCAGAACAAAGTAACCTTTATCGTCGATCTCATCCGTCATGCGGAAAGCTTCAATCTCGATGATGCCATCGCCGCGCGAGAAACCCATGAAGGTGATCGTAGCGTCGTGGAACGACGGGAAAAATCCGAACCATGCAGTCACTTCCTGCGCACCTTCGAGGCTTTCGACCAAGGCGTGGTCCACCTGCCAAGAGGCAGTCTGAGAAGGCGAATACGGCATCGGCAAACCAGTAAGGAAATTGGCACGGACGTCAAACCGGATGCATTGGAGTTCGCTAATCGAGCCGTTGTGGTCGTACCGCAAATGTCCGCTTTCCACCCTTAGCGGACCTTGATGCTCTCGATGTTTCTGGCGGCTTCGACTGCATTGGGGATCACCCACCGCTCATCGTCCCACTCGAATATCTCACCCTCGTAGATCGTCTCGTCCGGATAGCGCAGAGTATAGCTGCAAGAAACTTCCCGACGCCCGAGGGTCCGTGCCTGCCCGCAAAAGACGTTTGTGATGGATGAAGGGAGCAGCCGGTCGACGGTGATGCTATGCTCACTTGCCTCCTCGCGGGCCTGAGGATCGCTGGCGATTGCCACATCACGAGCGCGGATGGCCGAAAGGAGTTCCTCGTCCGAGGGGCATAAATCGGATGAGATGCAACGACTTAAGCTTGTGAGTACGACGAGGTAGGCAAGCACAGGCAAAGCTCCTTTAGACAGACCAAGAATATCCCGGGCAAGGTCGGATTCCACTTAGCTCCCGCCCTACCATAGCGGGCGAGGTCAACCCCGATAGGGTTAAGATGCGATGGCGAAATGAAGCCCCGCGCGACCGCAGCGGGAGGCGAGCGATGCCATCGCGAACGTCGACGCGTCTCGACGGGGTCTCTCCCGATGTCCATGAATGTCCACAATCCACCCGTTGCGGAAATTCGACCAGCAAGGCACGTTGCCGGTTTCTAACGAGGGATGTTCATGACTGCGCCCCGCCAGTTTGTAGCCGCGGTCTCCGTGCCCGAGCGACGGCGTTTATCACTGACCCATACTGGCGTTGACCGCAGCAGCTACGGGTCATTTGAATGGCTAGGTTGGGAGTTGGTGATCGAGCGGCTCAGCAATACCGGCCAAGACTTCGCCGAATGGGATGTATGGGAGGAGACGATGCTTCAAATCCTCCGCTACGAAGAGGACTACGCAGAAGAGCCCGTCGTTTGGCGCGCCCTCGACACCAATCGAGAAGTGGACCTACGCTTACTCCAGCCGACCTACGATGCAAGCATGCGCTTCGCCACGGCCTTGAAGACCGCCGTCGCCCCCAATGGCGACAAGCGCCTTTGCTTCAACCGCTACGATGATGGCCGCTACCGCTTTACGCTTGAGGAGCGGCTCCGGGATGCGGACCTTGAGGCATGGGTGCCCAAGGACTGGTCCAGCGAACATTCGCACCTTGAGGCCGCTGAACGCGCGGCGCGAAGAAGATTCGACTGGCTCGAATGATGAGCCGATGAATGTCCTCTTTCCTTCCTCTCCGCAGCGTGCGCATTCGACCCATTGCGGGCATTGAAGGTCGCCTGATAGGCTCCAGGCATGACGGACCAACCTAACCAAGTGGCTCGCGACGAGTGGCAGACGCGCCTTTACGAAGCCACCCACAGACTAAGCGTGGCCCTGCGAGAGCTGCACGACACGAACCCTTGGCCCGACCACCCGGCGCTGGAGCAGGCCGTCAGCACCCTTGCGACCGAGCTATGGGACCGCTGCTTCCCTCTGACCGAAATAAGGGCGGCCTTCGAAGCAGCGGCTGCCGATCTGCCCCGTTATGCTGCGGGCCAAGAGGTCCGACCCTAAGTTTATTTTCGGTCCATTGCAGACATTGAGCCGCAGACGTGAAGAGCGAAGCGCCTGTAATCCTATCCTCAGCGAGAGGATTTATTGCTCTCTGGATCTTCTCGCCCGCTACACCTCGCCACCGGCTTCGCCCGCCCTCATGCCCTCGAAGGGAGGACTGGCGCTGGCACATCTGTGCCTGACCCCTTGCGGCATCCAGCAACTCTCAGAGAAGAAATAAACAGGTTAGCGGAACTTGGAAGGAGATTACGCGCTTTACAACGAGCTCTACAAATTATTTGTATGGAGAGCCAAAATCAGAGCTAAATAAATCAGAACTAATTCCGACTCGCAGGCGTTGTTTATTAGTAAGTCATCCCCATATTGAATACTTAATCCGCTATCGGCTAGACGGAAATTTCACGATGCCTGACTGAAAAAACGGCGCGGCGCTCCCGCGAGTTCGTTGCGTATGCGATACGGATTGCATGCAAATCCTTGCCGCTCCGCTTAGGAGATAATGACATGGCGATCCTGACCGTTGGCCCCAATTCCACTTTCGACTCCATTGCCGACGCCATGACGGCTGCCGGACCGGGCGACACAATCCGCCTTGAGGATGGTTATTCTGACGAGCTGGCAGTTGTCACGCATAGCGGGATGATCATCACCGGCGGTTCGGATTCGACCAATATCGTCCTGCGTCTGGCGGTCGGGATTCCCGCCGTGTCTCTCGGGGGTGAAGCGCCGATACGCCTGTTCGACGCTCGCGACGGAAACGACATTGTTGGCAATGACGGCGACAACATGATTCAGGTCAGCGCGGGCGCGGATGCCGCCAGCGGGGGTCTGGGCCACGACCGGCTGGTCGTTGATTATCGTCTGGCGACTGGCGCCGTGACTGGGGACTCCACCTCCAGTTTTGCCGAGGCCGGCGGCGGCGGTCGGATGGTAACCGTCAATGGCGGGTTTGAAGATTTCACGATTTGGACGGGCTCCGGTGCCGATACGCTTACCACCGGGGATGGTGACGACATCATCCGTGCCGGGGACGGCGCCAACACCATCACCGCCGGACAGGGTGAAAATCTTATCATCGGTGGGAGCGGGACGGACACGGTCACCGCCCTCGACGGCGGCAATGTCGTGAACGCCGGTGACGGCGAAAATACCGTCACCACCGGCGCGGGCGGGGACGTTATCCAGACCGGAGTTGACGGCGATACGATCGTAGCTGGCGCCGGCAACGATCGCGTGACCGCTCGCGGCGGTGCCGACACGATCTCTGCGGGGGCAGGCGACGATCTCCTGATTGTAGACTATTCGAACGCGTTGACCGCAGTGACGGGCGGCGTCGAAAACGGTGGCATGTCCGGCTATGGCGGTCACATCGCGGATCTCGCCGGCGCAACGCTGGATTTTACCGGTGTCGAGCGATTTTGGATTCAGACCGGGTCGGGCAACGACAGTATCCGCACCGGCGACCGGAATGACAGGCTGAGCGGCGGGAGGGGAGGCGATCGCCTCGATGCGGGCGGCGGCGTCGATCAGCTTGCCGGGGAGGCTGGAGATGACGTTTTGCTGGGCCGCGAGGGCCGCGACGTGCTGGCCGGGAATGGCGGCGACGACCGGCTGTTGGGCGGCAGCGGGAATGATCGCCTGGCCGGCGGTCTCGGCGACGATCGACTCTTCGGCGGGACCGGGGAGGACCTGCTCCATGGTGGCGCCGGAAACGACAGATTCGTCTTCAACGAAGGGCTGGGCAGCCAGCAGGACCGCATCGCCGATTTCGAGGAAGCTGGCGATAATGACACCTTCCTGCTGGACGATGCGATCTTCACTGCCTTGTCCGAGGGACGGCTCGACGCCGGCCAATTCCATCTTGGCACCAGCGCCCGCGATGCAGGCGACCGGATAATTTTCGACGATGCGACGGGAGCCTTGTACTACGACGCGGACGGGACGGGCGCGATCGCGGCAGTCCATTTCGCGACGGTCGATCCCCATGCGAGCGTCACCTATACCGATTTCCAGATTATCTAACCCCTGCGCGGCGCCGATGTAGGCAAATTGCCTCGTCGGCGCACGCCCAAGACAGCGGCCAACACCTTTGGATGACCTCGTCGGCAAACCGCGATCGTGACGGGCAACTGGTGCTTACCCAACGACTGAATATTATCCGTCTGCTTCCGGGAGGATCCGCTGAGGACCGCGTCAATGCCCGCTTTCCACCCTTTCCGGACATTCGGCCGAATGTCGCCTTTCGACCCATTGCGGACATTGGCCGGCTCTTGCAGGATGGCCGAAATGGAGCCGGACACATTCTTGGAAGAGGGCGCTCGCGTCCTCGCAGAGAAGCTGGAGCCGCTTGGCTACGAGTTCGCCATTATCCAGCCGCCATTGACGGGAAGCGGTGGGCCATTCGCGTGGGCCGCCTTCAAGCATGGCAGTCGCGAGATACAGCTTTGGGCTCGTTTCCACCGGCTCGGCAGCGTCCGCTACCGGCTGGGAAACCATGAGTTCACGCATCAGGATTACATGCGGGCTTTGGGACGGGAGAGGACCGCTCATTAGCCCGGATTTGACGACGGAGATCCGTTGGGCGGTTTCAAGAGATTGCGCCACGACCTGAGCTATTGCGATGAGTTCCTGAGCGGAGACGCTGCCTCTGTCGTGGAAAGAGTTCGGGCGCTGCCAACCGGAAAATCAGGTTTTCAGGCCCTGGGCTCCTAACGTCCGCTTTCCACCCTTTCCAGACGTTCGGCCGAATGTCGCCGTTCGACCCATTGCGGACATCAACGCATCGGCGCATTATTGAAGAATGACTAGTCGCCAAGCCGACGCGGAGTGGGTGCCGAGGCAGAAGATCGCCTACGCCTGCTTTGACTGCCGCAAATCTTGGAAACATAGCCCCTCCGTAGAAGCAGTCTGTCCTCAGTGCGCCCGACCTCTCAAAGAGATGGGGCGGTCCTTCAAAGCGCCGCGACAGAGCGATCAGAAGCAATGGGAGAAGGTGCAGCGTCTCTGGGAGGGGGGCTTTCGGTTCAGCAGTCTTGGTAACGGTAATGACGGTGAGCGATTTCCTGAAAAGCTGCGCGAGGTGGATGACTTTATCAGGCGTAATCCAACCCATCCATGGCGCGTGAATGGCTGAGAGCGCAACGTCCGCTTGCCACCCATTGCAGACATTCGGCACCGTCCCGCATTGTTAGACCGTGCTCAAACCCATTTCCTCCTTTCTAGGAATCATGAGCCTCGCTCTGGGAGCCGTCGGGCTGTTCTTGCCGCTGCTCCCCACGGTACCCTTCGTTCTCTTGGCCGCCTTCTTCCTTTCAAAGGGCAGCCCTCGGCTGGAACGGTGGCTCCTTAGGCACCGTCAATTCGGCCCACCGATCAGAGCCTGGCGAGATAGCGGGAGCATCAGCCCTGCTGGCAAGCGTGGTGCCTATGCCACCTTTGCCCTCAGCGCCCTTGCCGGAATTCTACTTCTTGCGGCGCCGTGGGGCCTGCTCCCGCTTGCCGCAGCGGTGGCCGGAAGCGCCTGGATCTACAGACGCCCCGAGCAGTAAGCACCGACCGCTGGGTGGGTCTGGAGGAAGTTGCGAAGCGCGTGACGACTTGACCAAAGCAACTTGGCCAAACGCACCTGTCACCTGTTCCCGACGCGGCAGACCTAATCCTGATGCTGGACGCTCTCCAGCTTGAGCCACTGCGCCATCAATCTGAGCTCCCCCTCAAGTCGTTCCCCGGTCTCGGCTGCCGCGTCGGGCTCGAACGTTGTGGAACGCACCACAAGCCTGGACCGCTGGCGATCGGCCTTGAGGTCGACCCGCGCAACAATGCGATCGTCCATCAGGAACGGCAGGACGTAATAGCCGTGCACGCGCTTCTCCGCCGGCGTGTAGATTTCGATGCGATAACGGAACCCGAACAGGCGCTCGGTGCGAGAGCGCTCCCAGACCAACGGGTCGAATGGGGCGAGCAACGCCTGACCTCGTATGCGACGCGGTCGCCGCGCGTCGCGATGAAGGAACGTCGATTGCCTCCATCCAGCTACCTGGACGGGCAACAGCACTCCTTCTTCGACCAGCTCGGCGATTGCCGAGCGGGTGCTGTCGAGGCTGAGCCGGAAATAGTCCCGAAGGTCGGAAGCCGTGGCGATACCCAGAGCCCGGGCAGCTCTCTCAACCAATTCCCGCTGGGCATCCGGTGCAGCCGGCGTGGGGAGCGCCATGATGTCATTGGGGATCACTCGCTCGGTGAGGTCGTAGACGCGCTCGAAGCTGCCGCGGCGCGTTCGCGTGGTGATATGCCCAGCCCAGAACAGCCATTCGAGCGCAAGCTTGGTATCGCCCCATTCCCACCAACCGGCGCGGCTTTTGTTCTGCTCGAAGTCGGAAGCTGCCATCGGCCCCTCGGCACGGATGCGTGACATCGCCGCTTCCGCCTCCGTGCGGCGCTCCGCTGCGAACGCGCGGGCCCGCCCTAAGTCCCATGATCGCTCCTAGGAAGCTACCTGCTATCAATGCGAAACTCCCTGTTCCATGCAATTGGCGCCCTGTTCTGCGGGATTTGTCTCCCTGTTTTAGCGGATAACAGGAAAGTGGATTGGGTGCGATTAAGCATCGGAAAACAGGAGCTAAAATGATCACGCGTCGTTCCAAGACGTTCGATGCACCCTGTTTTGGAGCCTAATTCGGTGAAGTTTCCCTGTTACGGCGCAAAGTCACCCGTGCATCAGCCGGCGAGAGACAACTGGCGACGGGTCTCCAAAATTGCGCCTGAATTATGCGAAGCGAGCTCGGTGAAGATCGGAATCTGCACGAATTAAGGCCCACTTACAGGAGGTTGTCCATCGCAGGGTGCTCAGAGACAAGTGCTGGGGGTGAATGGCGGAGAGGGTGGGATTCGAACCCACGGTACCGTTACCGGCACAACGGTTTTCGAGACCGTCCCAATCGACCACTCTGGCACCTCTCCGCGAGACGAGGGGACACCCCGCTTGATGGGGCCGATCGACAGGGGCCGCGCTCTAGCCCAAGGATCGCGGCTTGCCAAGCCTGTCCGGGCGCCTGTCCCGCGTCCGACCGCAAGCCGGCCCCCGGCGCCCTTCCGGGTCACCCCGCGCGCGCTGCTCGCTTGCCTATCGACGGGCAAGGCCTACATGGGAGAGATGATGCCGAGACACGAATCCCTCCTTACCGACCTCGCCGCCGCCGCCAAGGCGCCCCCGGTGACCCATGCCGACTTCGCGATCGGCGACGTGGTCAAGCACCGGCTGTTCGAGTTTCGCGGAGTCATATTCGATGTCGATCCCATCTTCGCCAATAGCGAGGAATGGTATGAATCGATCCCCGAGGACGTGCGGCCGGACAGGGACCAGCCTTTCTACCACCTCCTCGCCGAAAATGCGGAATCGAGCTACGTCGCTTATGTCAGCCAGCAGAATCTGGTGCCCGACGACAGCGACGAGCCGGTCCACCATCCGGCGATCGCCGGCATCTTCGACGCTTATGCCGATGGCCGCTACCGCCTGAAGCGCGAGCACCGGCATTAAGTGGGCCGGCCGCGCGAACGCCGATTTGCGGCCCCGCTCGGTTGACAGACCACCCCCCCTTATGTAGCAGCCCGGTTTCCCGCGCGGGGCCTTTGGCCTCACGGCCATTTCCCATGCGGTCAATATTCTAGGGTAATTGGAACAAGCCATGTTCGCAGTCGTGCGCACGGGCGGCAAGCAATATCGCGTCGCCGCCGGAGACAAGATCGTAGTCGAGAAGATCGCGGGCGAAGCCGGCGACACCATTCGCTTAAGCGACGTCCTGCTCGCGGGCGAAGGCGCGGAGCTGAAGTCGACCGACGGCCTCGCCGTTTCGGCCGAGATCATCGCCCAGGCCAAGGGCGACAAGGTCATCGTCTTCAAGAAGCGCCGCCGCCACAATTACCGCCGCAAGGCCGGTCATCGCCAGCAGCACACGATCCTGAGGATCACCGCGATCGGCGACGAGAAGGCCGCGAAGAAGCCTGCGAAGAAGGAAGCGGCCGAGGCCGCTCCGGCTCCGGAGGCCAAGGAAGCCGCTCCCAAGGCGGCTCCGGCCAAGAAGGAAGCCGCGGCCGCGAAGCCCAAGGCGAAGGCCGAAGCTCCGGCCAAGCCCGAGCCGGCCGAGCCGGTGAAGAAGGCGGCGACCAAAAAGGCATCGACCAAGAAGCCCGCCGCTGATAAGAACGCGTAAAGAGATCGAAGGTAGTATTACGTCATGGCACATAAAAAAGCAGGTGGTAGCTCCCGCAACGGCCGCGACAGCGCGGGCCGGCGGCTGGGCGTGAAGAAGTTCGGCGGCGAAAGCGTCGTCGGCGGCAACATCATCGTGCGCCAGCGCGGCACCAAATATTATCCGGGCACCAACGTCGGCATGGGCAAGGACCATACCCTCTTTGCGCTTACCGACGGTCGGGTCTCGTTCCGCGACGGGAAACTCGGCCGCAAATTCGTATGCGTCGACATGCATATTAGCGCGCAAGCGGCGGAATAAAGGACGATCGATAACGGGTCGTCCTTCAAGGGGCGGCCCCAGGTTCTCACAACAGAACCGTTTTCGAGGGAGAGGGGCAGCCCCCTTCTCCCTTTTTTGTTTCTCCCTCGAAACTGTCGCCGGCCTGTCACCCGAAAGGGGCAAGGGCTCCGCGAAAAGAAGAGAGGAAGAGGCATGTTCGCGAGAACCGAGAGATTGCTGCTGCGGCCCGGCTGGGCCGAGGATGCGCCGGCTTTGGCCCGCGCGATCGGCGAGGAAGCGATCGTCCGCAACCTCGCGAGCGCGCCCTGGCCCTACGATCTCGGCCACGCCCGCGCCTTTCTCGACACCGAGCGGCGCCCGGATGAAGCGAGCTTCCTGGTCTTCCGCCGCACCGCCGGCGCGCCGCGGCTGATCGGCTCGGCCGGTCTCGGCCGCAATCCCGACGGCGCGATCGAGCTCGGCTACTGGATCTCGCGGCCGCACTGGGGCTTGGGCTACGCGACCGAGGCGGGCCGCGCGATCGTCGCCATCGCCCGCGACGCGCTCAGGCTGAAGCGGATCAGCGCCGGTCACTTCCTCGACAATCCCGCGTCCGGCCGGGTGCTGGAGAAGCTCGGCTTCACGCCGACCGGCGCCGTCGCCGACCGCTACAGCTGCGGCCGCCGCGAAGCCGCGCCCAGCAAGCTGTTCGCGCTCGATCTGTGCGCGGAGCGGAGCGAGGCTGTGCCGTTCGACCCCTGCCTGGAAATGGCGGCCGCCGCGTAGATACTAGGCCGCCACGACCCGTGCCGATCGCGCTTTCTCTTCCTGCTCGATCAGCGCGCGGTCGTCGTGGTTCCAGGGGTGGAAGCCGGGCAGGAAGAAGCTCGCCCAGACGGCGAAGACCTTGCGGAACATGCCCGGCCGCACCCAGGCAAACCAGAACAAAAGCGACCAGGCGCGGGGTCCGGTGATCCCGTCCTGGCGCAGCAGCTCCAGCGAGCCCATCGTCCGGTCGACGATGAAATTGCGGGTGACGAGCAGCATCACCTTGGCCTTGACCTTCCAGCGCTTGGAACGCGGCCAGTCGCGGGTGGCGTGGAGCCATGTGTCGTAGGCCACCCCCTTATGCTCGATCTCCTCGGTAGCATGCCAGCGCCACATCGCCGCGGTCTCCGCGTCCGCGCCGGCGAGGTGGCGCGGATCGGCGAGCAATTCGTGGGCGAGGATCGCGGTGAAATGTTCGAGCGCCATCGTCGCGGCGAGGCTGGCGACCGGCGCGCGGGCGCGGACCAGGTCGAGCCGCCATTCGACCCTCTGTTCCAGCTTCGACAGTTCGTAGCCGGCCTCCAGCCCGCGCTTGTTGAAGGCAACATGCTCGCGGCTGTGCATCACTTCCTGGGTAGTGAACGCCTTGATCTCGGCGGCGAGCTTCGGGTCCGCGCCCTCGCGGAACAGCCGCACGCTCTCGACGAAGAAGGCCTCGCCCCTAGGGAAGGTCGCGGACAATGCGTTGTAGAGCGCGGTCGCGACCGGATCGCCGCCATTCCACCAGCGATCGGTGCGGCTGCCGCGTCCGAAGCGCCGGTCGCGCGGCGTGATCGTCAGATCGGAGGGTGTCGCTTCGCGTCCCATGGCTCTCGTTTCCTTCATCGTCATCCCGGCAAAGGCCGGGATCCAGGGCGCCGGCTCCGCCGTTTTTCGCTGGACTCTGCGTTCATGGATGCCGGATCAAGCCCGGCATGGCGATCTTCAGCACGTACTTACACCAATGTCAATAACACGTGAACGCCTCAGCCCCGAGGAAAGCCGGTCGGCCGCCCTGGAGGCGGCGCGGCGGCTGCTGATCGAATCGGGGCCGCAGGCGGTGACGCTGAAGGCGGTGGGCTCGAAGATCGGCAAGACCCACGCCAATCTGCTCCACCATTTCGGCTCGGCGGCAGGGCTGCAATCGGAGCTCGCGCGCTACATCGGCGAGAGGGTCACCGCCGGCATCGCCGAGGCGGTCCAGCGCGCGCGCCAGGGCGAAGCCGATCCCCGCGAGATCGTCGACCGGACCTTCGACGCCTTCGGCCGCGAAGGCGCCGGCGCGCTCGCCGCCTGGATGATCCTTTCCGGCAACCGCGACGCGCTCGATCCGATCCTCGAATCGATCCACCATCTGGTCGACCAGCTTGGCCGGGGCCATGAAGACCGGCCGGTGCACGAAACGACCTTGTGGCTGGTGCTGGCCGCCTTGGGCGATTCGCTGCTCGGCGCGGCGATGGCCGACGCGCTCGGCCTCCCGCGAGACAAAGCGCGCGCCCTGGCCCGCGAGCAATTGATCGCGGCGGCGGACGCGAAAGCCTAGCCGCGCATCTTCACATAGGAGCCCGGCGCCGCTTCGATGATCGGCAGCTTGCCGCCGCCCGGCTCGCGCGCGGGCGCCTTGTCCGCCTTGCCGCCGTCGGTGAGCCAGGCTTGCCAGTGCGGCCACCATGAGCCGTCCTGCTTCGCCGCTCCCGCGAACCAATCCTCCGCGCTTTCGGGCATCTCCCCATTGGTCCAAAAACCGTGCTTGTTCGCGGACGGCGGGTTGATGACGCCCGCATTGTGGCCCGACCCGCCGAGCAGGAAGTCGACCGGCCCGCCGAAGCTCCGCGCCCCGTCATAGGTCGCCTGCCAGGCCGAGACATGATCGTCCTTGAGCGAAATCGCGAGCAGCGGCGTCTTCACCGCGCCCAGATCGAGCGGCACCCCGTCCAGGATCACGCCGCCCGGTTCGACCAGCTTGTTGTCGCGCAGCAATTGCCGCGCCCAATCGAGCAGGAACGCGCGGGGGATATGCGCGCCGTCGGCGAACCAGTGGAGGATGTCGGACGGCGGCGCCTCCCGGTCGAGGAGATAATGGCTGACTACCGACGACCAGATGAGATCGTTGGCCCGGACCGCGCTGAACAGGGCCTGCAGGTCCTGCGCGGCCATATAGCCCTTCTGCTCCAGATGGCGTTCCATCGCGGCCAGCTGCTCGGGCTCGCGGAAGGTCGCCCACTGGCCGAGGTCGGAAAAGTCGAACAATGTGCCGATGGTCGTCGCGGAGGCGACGCGGTCGCCCTCCCCCTTGCCGGCGAGGTAAGCGAGCGCCATCGCCACCAATGTCCCGCCCATGCAGAAGCCGAACATGTCGACGCTCGTCTCGTCGGTCGCCTGCTCGATCGCATCGAGCGCGGCGACGGGGCCGGCCTTGATATAGGCGGCCATGTCCTTGTCGGCGAGCTCGGGCCCCGGATTGACCCAGGAAATTACGAACACGCTGTGGCCCTGCTCGACCAGCCAGCGGATCAGGCTCGATTTCGGCTGGAGGTCGAGCAGATAATATTTATTCACCAGCGGAGGCACGTAGAGGATCGGCCGCTTCCAGACCTCTTTCGTCGTCGGCGCATATTGGATGAGCTGCATCAGCGCGTTCTGGTAGACGACGCTGCCGGGCGTGCCCGCCAGATCCTTGCCGAGCTCAAATTCATGACCTGTGCGGCGCTGGACGATGCCCGGCTGCGCCGCCGCGTCCGCGATCAAATTGGCGAGACCCGACAGCAGGCTCATCGACCCGGTCTCGATCGCGCGGCGGATCGCCTCGGGGTTGGTGAAGGCGAAATTGGCCGGCGAGAGCGCATTGAGATATTGCGTCGTGAAGAATTCGAGGCGGGTGCGGGTGGCCTCGTCCAGCCCCTCGGCGCCGCGCACCATCTCGACCGCGCGATTGCTGGCGAGAAGATAGGCCTGCTTCAGATAGTCGAAGACCGGCTCGTCGGACCAGGCCGGATCGTTGAATCGCCGGTCGCCGCGCTCGGGGACGATCGCCGGCTCCGCGCCGCCGCCGGCCGCGCGCGAGGTCACCGAGCCGATCAGCTTCATCCAGTCGGACGCCATGTCCTGCTGCGCCTTGAGCATCTCGGCCGGATTGGCCCACAGCCATTGGCCGAAGGCGGCGAAAGCGCGCGCCGGCGCCGCCGCGTCATAAGGGGGCGCGGCGGCGGCCGGTGCGGCGGACGCGCGCGCGAGATCGACCGCCCCCGCGACGATCCTCGACCAGGCCTGCGCCAGCTCGGCGGGATTGGGGACGGCGAGGGCCGTTTTCCAAAGGGATGGTTCGCTCATGCGCGCTTCTCGGTTGTCCATGAAACCGCTCATCCTGAGTAGGGACTGAGCCTGGCGAAGGCCCGTTATCGAAGGACCGGCTGGCGTACGTCCTTTGAGACGCCGCTTCGTCAAGCTCAGCGGCTCCTCAGGATGAGCGAGTGAGATTGATCCTGCTCAGCCAAGTCCGCCCTAGCGCACTGTTCCTCAGAGCGCGAGCAACTCCTCCACCGCCGAGCAATCGCGCGGAGAGACGAACAGGAAGGCCATCGCCCTGTCGGGGTTGCGGGTCGCCCAGCCCGGCTCGGGATCGGCGACCTCGGCATGGGCCGGCAACATCGGCGAAGGTTCGGCGCGGGGCGCGGTGGCCGGCGCGATGGTCGCCTCAACGGCACTATCCACGTCGGCCGCGAACGCAGCCGACAGCATGTCGAATGTCATCGTCGATTCCTCTTGAAGGTGATGCGGCCCTCTCTCATAGTGGCGCCGGCAAATCCATTGTGGTTGTTCCGCAACCGCTGTGCGAAAGTTCACAGACGCTGGCCGATTTCGACTGGAACAATTTGCGGAGCTTCCTCGCGATCGCGCGCAGCGGCCGGCTGACCGTCGCCGCCGCCCGTCTCCATCTCGATCACACCACTTTGTCGCGCCGCCTGGCCTCGCTCGAACAGGCGCTCCAGACCCGGCTCTTCGATCGCTGCCCGTCGGGCTATTTGCTGACCGAGGCGGGCCGCCGGCTGCTGCCGATCGCGGAGCGGATGGAGAGCCTGGCCATCGGCGCCGGCGACGCGGTCGGCGGTACCGCCCGGTCCGTCGAGGGAATCGTCCGGGTCGGCTCGCCGGAGGGCTTTGGCAGCTATTTCCTTGCGTCCCGGGTGGGCCGCCTCGCCGACCTTCATCCCCGGCTCAACCTGCAACTGATCGCGGCATCGGCGGTGTTCAGCTTGGCAAAGCGCGACGCCGACATCGTCATCGCCGTCAGCCGCCCTCCGGCCGGCCGGCTGGTCGCGAGCAAGCTGACCGACTATGATCTCGCCCTCTACGCCGCGCCCTCCTATCTCGCCGCGCATCCACCGATCGCCTCGTCCGCCGATCTGCCGAGCCATCGCTTCGTCAGCTATATCGACGACCTTCTGAATTTTCCCGAGCTCGACGTCCTCCAGCATGTCGCCCCGGCCGGAGCGACCTCGCTCGAAAGCAGCAATCTGGTGGCGCAGCTCAAGGCGACCCTTGCGGGCGCCGGCCTTTGCGTGCTGCCCGCTTTCCTCGGCGAGCAGGAGCCGGGCCTGGTCCGGGTGCTCCCGGGAGAGGTGCGGCTCAGCCGCTCGCTATGGCTGATCGTCCACCAGGATCTGAGCGAGCTCGCCCGGATCAAGGCGGTCGTCGCCTTCATCAAGGACGAAGTGCGCGCCGACCGGGACATCTTCCGGCTTGATTGAGTCCTAACCCCAAACCTCCGCGAACAGCCGCGCGAAATTTCCGCCGACGATCTTCTCGACGCGGGCGGTCGAATGGCCGCGCTTCAGGAGGTCGTCGGCCAGCGTCTCGAACCGGCGTGGCGTATTATATTCAGGCGCGAACAGCATCACGTCGGGATCCTCACCCGGGGCTGCGATGCCGGCCGCGCGGCGCTGCTCGGTGACTTCCGCCAGATGTTTGCGATAGGCGTCGAGATGGATCACCGGTGGAATAGCGCCATCGGTGCCGAGACCGACATGGTCCTCGCCCGCGACCTTCACCGCATGTTCGATATGGCGGATCACGTCGGCCGAAGTCTGCTGCCCGCTCGCCCGCAAATAGGGCATGAAATAGATGCCCATCACCCCGCCTTTGTCGGCGAGCGCGCGCAGCTCCCGGTCGGCGGTGTTGCGGGGATGATCGTGCAGAGCGCGGCAGCCGCTGTGGGTGATGGCGCAGGGGGCTTTGGAAGCGACAAGGCCGTCGGCCTGCGTGCGAGGACCGGCATGGCTCAGATCGACCAGCATCCGCCGCGTGTTGAGCGCGGCGACGAGGTCGCGGCCGAGCAGGCTCAAGCCGCCGTCATTGGGCTCCAGGCAGCCGTCGCCCATCAGGTTGCGGCGGTTATAGGTCGGCTGAACGACGCGGACGCCGAGATTGTCGAACGTCTCCAGCCGGTCGAGATCGCCCTCCAGCATGGTCGTATCCTGAAAGCCGTAGATGACGCCGACACGGCCGCTTGCCTTCGCCTCGCGGAGGTTGGCGGCGGCGCGCACCTGGAGCAGGGCCTCGGGATGGGTAGCGATCTCGCGGTCGTAATAAGAGATCGCGCCGACCGTTTCCTCGAACATGCCGGGGCCGTTGCCGACTCCGCCGACGGTCATCACCACCCCGGTGACCCCCGAAGCCTTCAAGTCCGCCAGGAAGCGCGGGAGCAAGGGCAAACCGGGCGCGTCGTTGGGGTCGAACGGCACGAGGCTCCCGCACGCATCGATCACCGTGGCGCGGTCGTAAAGCGTCGCAGCCTGGGGCGTGGCGCTCCGGACGGCCGCGAACGGCGCCAGCATGGCGGCAGCGGCGGCTCCCTTGATCAGCGTGCGTCTGTCCATTCGTTTGCCTCCCTGCCCCCATTTTGTGCCCCGTCCGGCGGGATAAGGAAACATCGGACTCAACAAATGGCCGAATCGCTGTAAAGGCCGCCCATGCATTTCCTCGATCAGGCCAAGATCTTCGTCCGCTCCGGCGCCGGCGGCCCCGGCGCCGTCAGCTTCCGGCGTGAGAAATATATCGAATATGGCGGCCCCAACGGCGGCAATGGCGGCAAGGGCGGCGACATCATCTTCGAGGCCGTGGAGGGGCTCAACACCCTCATCGACTTTCGCTACACCCAGCATTTCAAGGCACCGCGTGGGCGTGGTGGAGCCGGACAGAACCAGACCGGCGCCGGCGGCGACGATCTCGTCATCAAGGTGCCGGTGGGGACGCAGATATTGTCGGAGGACAAGGAACATGTCCTCGCCGATTTCACCGAGGCGGGGCAGAAGATAATCCTTCTGCGCGGTGGCGATGGCGGCCGCGGCAATGCCAGCTACAAGACGTCGACCAACCGCGCCCCGCGCCAGCACGGCACCGGCTGGCCCGCCGAAGAGATGTGGGTGTGGCTGCGGTTGAAGCTGCTCGCCGACGTGGGCCTGGTCGGCCTGCCCAATGCCGGCAAGTCGACCCTGCTCAACGCCGTCACCAACGCCAATGCCAAGGTCGGCGCCTATCCGTTCACCACCATCCATCCGCAGCTGGGCGTGGTCCAGCACCGTTCGCGCGAGTTCGTCATGGCCGACATTCCCGGCCTGATCGAGGGCGCGGCGGAAGGCGCCGGGATCGGCGACCGCTTCCTTGGCCATGTCGAGCGCTGCCGGGTGCTGCTCCACCTCGTCGATGCGAACAGCGAGGATGTGGCGGAAGCCTATCGCATTGTCCGCGGCGAACTCGACGCTTATGGCGCGGGGCTGGAGGACAAGCCGGAGATCGTCGCGCTCAACAAGGCGGATACGCTCGACGACGAATTGCTCGACGCGCTGACGGCCGAGCTGGAGGCCGAATGCGGGCAGAAGCCCTTCCGCCTGTCCGGCGCGACCGGCGACGGGGCCGCGCCTGTGCTGGACGCGATCGTCGGCCACCTCGCCGCACAGGCCGACGTTGGCGAGGAGCATGAGGGCGACTGGTCGCCGCTATGACGCACGGAAATAGCCGCACGCTGGCCGTCACCGGCGGCACGGGCTTCGTCGGCCGGCATCTGCTCAGGATGGCGCTCGCCGAGGGCCATGACGTCCGCGCCCTCACCCGCGGCTGGAAGCCGCCCGAGACCGGGATCGCCTGGGTCGACGGCGCGCTCGACCGCCCCGACAGCCTCGCCAAGCTCGCCGCCGACGCCGATGCGGTGATCCATATCGCCGGCCTCATTCTCGGCGACAGGAAGGCGTTCGACCAGGTCAATGTCGGCGGCACCGCGGCCATGATCGACGCGGCGCGCAAGGCCGGCGTCAGGCGCTTCATCCACATCTCCTCGCTCGCCGCGCGCGAGCCGGACCTTTCTTCCTACGGCTGGTCGAAGGCGAAATCGGAGCGGCTGGTCGCCGCGTCGGGCTTGGAATGGACGATCATCCGTCCGCCGGCCGTTTACGGACCCGGCGACCGCGAAACGCTGGAGCTGTTCAGCATGGCCCGGCGCGGCTTCGTCGCCCTGCCGCCGGCCGGCCGCTTCTCGCTGCTCCACGTGGAGGATTTGTGCCGACTTATCCTCGCCGTGATCGACGAGCCCGACACGGTGGCGGAAACCTACGAGCCGGACGACGGCGTCGAGAATGGCTGGGACCATCGTCATTTCGCGCGCTCGCTCGGTCGCGTATTCCAGAAGCGGGTGATGACGTTGTCGATGCCGAAAGCGGCGCTGAAGGCGGCGTCGCGCGTCGACCGGCTGTTCCGCCGCGACCGCGCCAAGCTCACCGCCGACCGCGTCGGTTATTTCTGCCACCCCGATTGGGTGGTGCGCGCCGAGCACCGTCCCCCCGCCGGCTTGTGGGGCCCGCGCGTTCGGACCCAGGCCGGCCTCAAGCAGACCGCCGACTGGTACCGCGCCGAGGGCTGGCTCCCCTAATGCCTCTCAGAACGGCCCGTGAATCGCATATTGGACGATGAAGGCGATGAAGCTGGCGATCAGGCCGGCGAGGAAGATGCGATAGGCATAGCCCAAAAGCCGGTACTTCTTGCGGGCGAGGACGATGCCGTTCTGATAGATGTCGCGCGCCATCGTGCGGTAGATGGCGTCCTCGCTGCGCAGCCGCCCGGTCAGCTGCTCCAGATAATCGTCCTCCTCGAGCTGGGTGAACGATCCGAAGAAGAGCAGGTTGACGCCGCCGGCGCGCTTGTAGCGCGTGGCCGGCAGCACCGCGAGTACCGCGCAGACCGCCGAGAAGAAGGCCGAGGCGCCGAGGATCAGCAGCGGAATCGGCACCATCGATCCGCGCGACTGGCCGATGGTGATGGTGAAGATGACGAAGGTCGCCGCCATCAGGATGCTCGCCTTCTGATCGGCCATGGCCGAAAGCTGGAGATGGGCGAGCTGGGTCGTCCGCACCAGATGGACGGCGTTGGCTGGATACTTCACCTCTTCGGTACGCTGATCTTCCGCCATTCTTCCCTCCGGCGACGACAGGCGACCATCGCACGACGGCCTCGCCCTTGCCAAGCATCCCGCGAAAGCCCGATTTCGGCCCTATTCGCTTGGCAGGGGGTGGCAACGGACATAAAGGGGCGCGCATGACCGACAGAGACGAGACCTTCGCCAAGGTGGCCGAATTGATCGCGCCCTTCAACAAGAAGGGCGTCGCGCTCGCCGAGACGACGACCTTCGCGGGCGACCTCGAATGGGACAGCCTGACCGTAATGGACTTCGTCGCCGCGATCGAGGACGAGTTCGACATCCTCATCACCATGAACCAGCAGGCCGAGATCGAGACCGTCGGGCAGCTCGTCGACGCCGTCGAAGAGCTCAAGAACGACGGATGACCGAGGCCGCCCGCACGCCGCACGATCCCGCCCGCGAGACCGCTGTCGGGACCGCCGCCGGAGACCTTTTCTCCAAGTTCGACCCGCTCATCGCCGAGCGCCAGGCGCTGCTCGACACCGGCGTGCGCGATCCGTTCGCGATCGTGATGGACGAGGTGCTCTCCCCCACCCTGGCGATGATCCAGGGCAAGGAGACGATCCTGCTCGGCACCTATAATTATATGGGCATGACCTTCGATCCCGACGTGATCGCGGCGGGCAAGAAGGCGCTCGACGATTATGGCTCGGGCACCACCGGCAGCCGCGTCCTCAATGGCACGTACCAGGGCCACAAGGAATGCGAGGACGCGCTCAAGGAATTTTACGGCACGAAATACGCCATGGTCTTCTCGACCGGCTACCAGGCCAATCTCGGCCTCATGTCGACCATCGCCGGCAAGGACGATTACATCATCCTCGACGCCGACAGCCATGCGTCCATCTATGACGGCTGCGCGCTCGGCAACGCCAACATCGTCCGTTTTCGCCACAACAATGTCGAGGATCTCGACAAGCGCCTCGGCCGGCTCCCCTCCGAAGGCGGCCGCCTGGTCGTGCTCGAAGGCGTCTATTCGATGCTCGGCGATATCGCGCCCCTGAAGGAGATGGTGGCGGTCGCGCGAAAGCATGGCGCCATGATCGCGGTCGACGAGGCGCACGGCATGGGCTTCTTCGGCGCCAACGGGCGAGGCGTGTTCGAGGAGGCCGGCGTCGAGGCGGACGTCGATTTCGTCGTCGGCACCTTCTCCAAATCGGTCGGCACGGTCGGCGGGTTCATCGTCTCGAACCATCCCAAGTTCGAGGTGCTGCGCCTCGTCTGCCGCCCCTATGTCTTCACCGCCTCTTTGCCGCCCTCGGTGGTGGCGACGGCGGCGACCTCGATCCGCAAGCTGATGCATGCCGGCGACAAGCGGGCGCATCTGTGGGAAAACAGCAAGCGCCTGCACAAGGGGCTGCGCGATCTCGGCTTCGACATCGCCACCAGGGAAGCCGAATCCGCGATCATCGCCATCCTCCTTCCCGATCAGGAGAAAGCGGTCGGCATGTGGCAGGCGCTGCTTGAGCAAGGCGTCTACGTCAACATGGCCCGCCCCCCCGCGACCCCGGCCGGCATGTATCTGCTGCGCTGCTCGCTCTGCGCCGAGCATACAAGCGACCAGGTCGGCCGCATCCTCGCCATGTTCGCGACCGCCGGTCGCGCCACCGGCTGCATCGCCTGAGCCTTCCCAAGTCGCTTCCAACACGCCGGGCCATCCTTTAGGATGGCAGGCACGATGGCGATGGAAGACATGGACGCCGCGCCGGACAAAGAGCATTCCGGCTCGTGGCGGCGCGGCTGGGCGAGCGCCGGCGCGATCGTCGCGACCATCGCGCTCATCCTGCTCGTCGTCATGGTCACCCTCTCCAACCGCGCCCGCGACGAGGCGCTGCGGTGGGAGCGCCACACCTATGACGTGATGCTGCTCACCCGCACCGTCGATGCCACGATGGCGCGATCCGAGGCGGCGCTCGGGCGCTTCGTCCTCGACGAGGAACAGGCCACCGGCTCGCTTTACTATAATGAATGGCGCCGCGCGGGTCGCCAGATCGGCCAGCTGCGCCGGCTGGTGCGCGAGCCGGAGCAGCGGCAGCGGGTCGAGGAGCTGAGGGCGCTCTACGACGAGCGCGGCGCGGAGCTGGCGGCGGCGGCGAGCCGAGCCGCCACCAAGCGCGACAGCGGCGGCGTCCCGCTCTTCTACCAAGCCGGCCGTTCGCCCACCGGCCCCGCCTTGCGCGCCAAGCTCGACGAGATCGCCACCAACGAGCAGCAAAGGTTGCGCGAACGAATGGCCGAGACGCGGATGTTCGACGAGGAAGCGGACAAGTTCACCGAATGGCTCGGCTGGCTGGGCGTGCTGATCGGCATCGGCGCGATCGTCCTCGGCCTGCTCGCCTATCGCGCGATCAGCGAACGCCTCGTCGCCCGGGAGGAAGCGGATACCGAATCGAACCGGGCCATGGCGCTCGAACGCGCGGTCCAGGAGCGCACCCGCGAGCTGCGCGACGCCAATGAGCGGCTCCGCGCCGAAGGCGTCGAGCGCGCCGCCGCCGAGGCCCAGCTCCGCCAGGTCCAGAAGATGGAGGCCGTAGGGCAATTGACCGGCGGCATCGCGCACGATTTCAACAATATGCTCGCGGTCGTCGTCGGCGGTCTCGATCTCGCCAGGCGCAAGCTGCGCGGCCCGAGGCGCGAGGTCGAGCTCCACCTCGACAACGCCATGGAAGGCGCGACCCGCGCCGCCGCCCTCACCCGCCGCCTGCTCGCCTTCGCCCGTTCCGAGCCGCTGCTGCCGCAAGGCATCGCGCCCGCCGCTTTGGTCGAGAACATGCTCGACCTGGTCGACCGCTCGATCGGCGAGCGGATCGCCGTCCAGACGCGCTTCGCCGAGGAACCCTGGCGGGTCTGGGCCGACCCCAACCAGCTCGAAAACGCCATCCTCAACCTGTGCGTCAACGCGCGCGACGCGATGCACGGACAGGGCGAGCTGACCATCGCCATCGAGAATGTCGGCCTGGCCGCTGGCGAGGCCGGAGAGCTGGACGCCGGCGATTATGTCCGCATCAGCGTCTCCGACACCGGCACCGGCATCGCGCCCGAGCATCTCGAGCGCGTGTTTGAGCCCTTCTTCACCACCAAGCCGGTCGGCAAGGGCACCGGCCTCGGCCTCAGCCAGATATTCGGCTTCGCCCGTCAGTCGGGCGGCGACGTCACCATCCAGTCCGCCGAAAATGCCGGCACCATTGTGTCGCTCTATCTGCCGCGTTCGCTCCGCGCCGAAAAGGAGCTCGCCATCGGCGACGGGCTTCCCGTCGAATCCGGGCAACCGCCGGCCGCGCCCGTGGGCACCTCGATCCTGGTCGTCGAGGACGATCCGCGCGTCAGCCGTTCCACCGTCAGCGCGCTGGAGGAATTGGGCTACGCCCCGACCGCCTGCGCGAGCGGCGAGGAAGCGCTCGCCTTGCTGGAGCAGGAGCCCGGCATCCAGCTGGTCATCACCGACGTGATGATGCCCGAAATGACCGGCCCCGAGCTGGTCCGCATCGTCTCCGAACGTTATCCGGGCATGGCCGTGCTGTTCGTCACCGGTTTCGTCGGCGAGACCGGCGAGACCAACGAGCTGGCCGGCCACGACATATTGCGCAAGCCGTTCACCGTCGCCGCTTTGTCGGACGCCGTCGCCGCCGCCCTCGCCCACCGCCTCAGCGGATCGCCCCGCGCCGCAGCAAGCGCGGCAGCAGGGTGAGCGCGCCGAGCAACGGCCAGCGCCGCTGCCACGACTTGATCCGGATGTCCGTGCCGGCGTGGCGGTTGATCTTCCAGGCGATGTAATCGACCCCTCCGGCGAAGGTCAGGCTCGCCTTCGCCAGCCGCGCCACGCTGAGCAGCTTGCCTTTGCGCTGGCTGCGCCGCCAGCGCCGCCGCGCCGCGTCGATCGGCGGCAAGGCGATGACCTGCTCGTCGATAATCATCTCCCCAAACCGCCGGTAGCGATCCGGATCGCCATCGACGAGGGAGTGCGCCCGACCGTCGCGCTCCGCCCGCAGCTCCGCGCCATAGGTCAGCCGAAAGCCTTCGCGGAACACCGCCAGCGGCTCGTCGCGCTCCCCCGCCGGCATTGCGGGCCGCGTCAGCGCGAACAAGGTCGGCGCCGCCTCGGCCACGCTGGCGACCGTCCGTTCCCGCGCGGCTCCATCCGCGGTCCAAACCAGCCGCGCCGGCTGGGCGAACCGCGCCCAGACCGAGACGCTTCGCGCGCGCTCGCTGCATTCACGCGCGAAATCCGCTTCGCTCAGCACCGCATATTTGGCGGCGAGGCCGTCATGCTCGAACGGGAACACATTGGGCGGCAGCAGGCGATTGGCCCGCGCCAGCCAGCTCTTCCCATAAGCGTCGGCGTAGCGCGATACGATCAGGTAGAAATCGAGCATCTGCCCGTCGAGATCGGCGGTGCGAAGGCACGATCCGTAGAAAAGAACCGCCCGTGCACCTTGCGGATATTCCGCTGCGACCGCCGCCGCCATGGCCGCCACGCGCGGGTCGACCGGCACGGCCAGCTCGGCGGCGACGAGATGATGAAGTGCGGAGGATGAAGCGATCAATTTCACACCGTCATTCCAGCGGAAGCTGGAATCTCCCTGCCTGTCTGCCAATCTTCAATACAGGAGATTCCAGCTTTCGCTGGAATGACGAGAAACAATATTGTTACGCCGCCAGCCGCAGGAACGGCACCGGCGCGGTCGGCTTGAGCACGATCGGTCGATCGGTTCGCGCCTCGAACAGCTCGCCGTCGAGGATGACGCTCGAACGGTCGCTTTCGATGCGGATCTCGTCGCCGCGCTCGAGATGGACGCCCGAGACGCCGACCCGGCCGAGCCGCCCCCTCAGCGCGGCGAGCAGGACGTGGAACAAGGTCGAGCGGCCGCGCTCGATTACCATCAGCTGCATCGCCCCGACGGGAGAATCGGCGCCGGGCATGGTGCGGTTGAGCAAAAGGCGCTGGAGCGTCGTCACCATCAGCAGGGCGAAATGGCCCTGCATCTCGCCATGCTTCAATACTGAGACCTTCACCCGCGACGGCCTTGGCGGAAGGAACGCGGCCCGGAGGCCGAAGACGATCGATACCATCACCGCCAGCATGGTGAGCGCGTGGCTGATCCCGTTGGGCAGGCCCAAAGGATAGATTTTGTGGCGGCAGTAAAGGATGATGTCGGCAAGGCCCGCGCCGCCCAGGAACATGCCGAGTACCGCCTTGCCGCCGACGCTGCCGTCGGAGAGCTGGATGAGCTCGCGGCTGACGATGTGCGGCGCCATGTCGCTGCGGGCGAGCTCCAGCACCCTCTTCAGCGCCACCAAAGGGTCGCCGCCCGAGCCGAGGTCGAGCGCGATGAGGTTGGTCTTGCCGTTGGGCAGCACCGCCACCGGCGGCGGGCCGTCCGGATAATGGGCGCCGGAGAAATGGCCGCCGCGATAGATTTCGGTCAGCGCCGCCTGGACCGTGCCGTCGCCGCCATTGATGACCAGCACCTTGGGATTGACCCGGGCGATGGTCCTCAATGCCGCGCCGATCTGGTTGACATGCTCCACCTCATAGTGGAAAATGTCCTTCTGCTCGGCGCAAAAGCTCCTCACGCTGGGAAGCACCGACCGGTTTCCGGTCGATCTCGGGTTGGAGAGGAGGGCGACGCGGGCCATGGTCAGCTGCGCTTGATCGGTCCGACGGAAAGGCCCTGCTTGTAGTTGAGGATGACGTTCACCGGCCGCACGCTGTTGCCGATGGGGATCGTCACTTCATTATATTTGGGCTTCAGGTCGAAAAGCGAGATGTTCGGGTTGCGCGAGAAGCCGCCGCCGTCGCTCATCCCGGATTTGCCGTTGCCGTCGACGTCGTGGCGGACGGCGATCGCATAATTGCCCGCCTTGGGGACGGCGACGCAGACCCGCATCGCGCCCGAACCGGTCACCGGCAGGTCGATGCGGCGCAGCCACTTGCCCTTGACGAGGAAGTCGGAATTGCCCGGATAGAGCTGGACGCGAAGGTTGCCGCCGCGGGTCTTGAAGCCGCTGACGCTGACAAGCACGGCCGGAGAGCTCGCGCCGGTCTTGCACGACGCCGCGTCGGGGCCGAGCGCGGCCTGGGCCGCGGCGGGCGCCGCGAAGGCCAAGGCGCCGGCGGCGATGGAGGACATCAGTTTGAACATGACCAGTTCGCTCCTGGAAGCTATAGCCATGCGCGTCACGCGGGCATGGCCGGGTTGTCTCAAGCCCCCTTGCGCTTCGGAATCGAATATTCATGCGGCCAAAATATGGTCATGGGGCGTCTAAAAGTTGAGCATCGGCACGCTAACCGACCGGTATCTGGCCAGATTGATCGCGGTTCCGCTGATCGCGACCCTGGTCCTGTCGGCGATGCTGCTGCTGCTCGAGAAGATGCTGCGCCTGTTCGACTTCGTCGTCAGCGAGGGCGGGCCGGTCGGCGTCGTCTGGAAGATGCTCGCCAACATGATCCCCGAATATCTGGGGCTCGGCATCCCGATCGGCCTGATGCTGGGCATATTGCTCGCCTTCCGCCGGCTCGCGCTCTCCTCGGAGCTCGACACGTTGCGCGCGGTCGGCTTGAGCTACGGCCGGCTGCTGCGCGTGCCCTATCTCTACGCGGCGGCCCTGCTCCTCCTCAATCTCGGCATCGTCGGCTTCCTCCAGCCTTACGCCACCTACGCCTATGAAGGGCTCCAGTTCGAGCTCCGTTCCGGCGCGCTCGGCGCCTCGATCAAGGTCGGCGAGTTCAACCGGCTGGGCGAGCGCATGACCCTGCGCGTCGAGCGCAGCGACAATGAGGGGCGCGACCTTTCGGGCGTGTTCGTCCGCGCCGAGACCCGCGACGGCCGCACCCTGGCGGTGACCGCCGACAAGGGCACCTTCCTCGCCACCGACGATGCCGACACGATCATCCTCCGGCTGACGGAAGGGCGGCTGGTCCACGACGCGCCCGGCTACCGCGCGCCGCGCGTGCTGACCTTCGCCCGCCACGACCTTCCGATCGACCTCCCCGCGATCGAGAGCTTCCGCGGGCGCGGCGACGACAATGACGAGCTTACCCTCCCAGAGCTGGTGCGGATCGGCGGCAGCGACGCGGTGCCCGAGGAATTGCGCGACCGGACCCGCGCCAATTTCCACTTCCGCATGGTCGAGGTGGTGATGATGCTGCTGCTGCCGCTGGTCGCGGTGGCGCTGGCGGTGCCGCCCAAGCGCAGCACGTCGGGCCTCGGCATCTTCGTCTCGATCGTGATGGTGGTGACCTATCACAAGATCAACCAATATGCCGAGCAGATGGGGGCGCAGGGGCGGATCGATCCCGTGATCGCGCTCTGGACCCCGTTCGCGATATTCGCCGCGCTCATCGTCTGGATGTACTGGACGCTCGCCCACAAGCCAGGCGGCCAGCCGATCGGGGCGCTGGAGCGCGTCTTCGCCAAGCTCGGCAAGGCGGTGCGGCGGATGCTCGGCATCGGCCGGCGGCGCGGCGCGGTGGCGGCCGAATGATCAACATCCACTTCTTCCCCTCGCGGCGGATCGCGCTCTACATGGCGAAGACCTTCGTGCTGCGCAGCATGGCCGTGCTCGTCGCCTTGGTGCTCATCCTCCAGACGCTCGACCTGCTGGGCGAATCCGGCAAGATATTGCGCCAGGCCGGCAATGGCGACAGCGACCTCTGGTATTACGTCTCGCTGCGCTTCCCCCAATTGGTGGCGCGCTTCCTGCCTTTCTCGGTGCTCCTGGGAACCCTCATCACGCTTGCGACGATGAACCAGAATAGCGAGATCGTCAGCATGAAGGCGGCCGGCATCTCGGCCCATCAGATCATCGCGCCCTTGGTGCTGGCGAGCTTCGCCATCGCCGCTTTGGCCTTCCTCTTTTCCGAGACGATCGTCACCCGCGCGACCGCCAAGCTCAACGACTGGCAGGCGGTCGACTATGGCCCGCTCGCGCCCGGCGACGGCGTCGCCGCCAACGCCTGGGTGCGCGCCGGCGACGACCTCATCCGCGCCGGGCAGGTGACCGGCGCCGGCGCCGGCACCCGCCTCCACGACGTCAGCCTCTACGACCGGGCGGGCGGAAGGCTGGTGGCGATCGTCACCGCCGAGCGCGCCCGACCGGCCGAGGGCGGATGGCGGCTGGATGAGGTCGAGCGTTTCGACGTCGTCACCACCGCCACCACCAGCGCGCCGTCGCTGGTCGCCGCCCGCGGCGTCACGCCGGACCAGTTCACCCTGGCCGACGTCAGGGCCGACGAGCAGGATATCGTCGCGCTCTCGCGCTCGATCGACGATCTCGAAGCCGCCGGGTTTCCGACCGACGCGCTGAAGGCCGGGCTGTGGCACAAGATATCGGGTCCGCTGTCGGCGGTGCTGATGCCGCTGCTCGCGGCGGTGGCGGCGTTCGGCCTCGCCCGGTCGGGCCAGCTCTTCGTCCGCGCGGTGATCGGCATGGGGCTTGGGTTCGCTTATTTCGTGGTCGACAATTTCGCCCTCGCGATGGGCAATCTCGGCGCCTATCCGCCTCTGCTCGCCGCCTGGGCGCCGTTCGCTTTGTTCCTGCTCATCGGCGAGACGGTGCTGATCCGGACCGAGGAATGACGGATATCACCCGGGGCGATGTCGCGCGCGGCGCCGGGCTCGCCGGCTTCGCCCGGGCCGGCGCCCTCATCGAGGCGCTCGCCCAGCCGCTCTTCATCTGGCTGTTCGGCCTCGCCACCTACGGCCTCTATGTGGTGTTGTGGGGCGCGATCAACTTCGTCTCCAACCTCGTCGACCTGTCGATGACGAGCGCGCTCCAGCGGATCGTCCCCGCCGCCGATTCGAACGAAGCCGCCCACGCGGCGGTGAAGCTGGCGCTTTTCGTCTCGATCCTCCCGGCCGCTTTCATCGCCGGCCTTGTGTCGCTCAACGCCGAGGCGGTCGCCGCTTTGGTCTCCGCCGCGCCCGAGGACCGCGCCACTCTGCCCCAGGCGATCCGCCTGTTTGCCTGGGCCTTGCCCTTGTGGACCTTCGTCGAGGTCGCCACCTCCGCCGCCCGCGCCCGCCGCGCCTTCGGCCCCGAGATACGCCTGCGCATCTTCTGGGAGCAGATCGCGCGCATCCTGTTCGCCTTGCTCTTCTTCGCCGCCGGTTTCCGCAACATCGGGCTGATGGCCGCGCATCTCGCGTCGCTCGCGCTCACCGCCGCTTTGTGCGTGCCCCTGCTCGGGCGCTATTACGACCTCCGCCTGATCCTTAGCGCCCGCATCGGCGGGGGCATGGCGCGTCTGTTGCTCGGCACCGGCCTCGCCTTGCTCCCCGCCAACCTCTCCCGCCGCCTGCTGATCGACGCGCCGCCGGTCATTCTCAACCTGATGCTGCCGGGCACGCGCGGCGCGGTGGCGGCCGGCCTGTTCGAGATCGCGCGCAAGATCTCGACCGTCCCGCTCGTCGTGCGCCAGGCCTTCCAATATGTGATGGCGCCTTTGTCCTCGGCCCAGGCGCGGGCCGACCGGGCGGCGATCGGCCCGCTCTACCGCTTCGCCAGCCGCGTCTCGACCGCTCTGGTCGTGCCGCTGGCCGGCCTGCTCGTCTTCGCCGGCGCCGACATATTGAGCGTCTACCGCCCGGAAGCGGCGGCCGCCCTCCCCTTGCTCTACGTGCTGGTAACGGCGCGCGCGGCCGAGGCCGTGGTCGGCCCGGCGACTCCGATCGTCGAGATGACCGGCCACCGCATCCTGCCTCTGGTCAACAGCCTCGCCGGGGTCGCGCTCTGGGCCGCCCTCGCCGCCTGGCTGGTGCCCGGCATGGGCGCGCTCGGCATGGCCTTCGCGGTCGGCGCGGCGACCATCGCCGTCGCCTACGCCGCGACCCTGGAGCTGCGCCTGAGCGACAACCTCACCCCCTTCGACCGCAAGCTCTTCTTCGGCCTCGCCGTCGCGCTGGCGGGCGTGGGGCTGATGGCGCTGGCCGAAAACTGGACCCGAGGCCCTTTGCGCTTCGCCCTGGTCCTGGCATTGTGGATGGCGACCAGCTGGTCCGCCCTCCGCCTCGGCCTCCAACGCGCCGACCGCGAAGCGCTGGGGGGATTCGCGCGGTGGATGCGGCTGGTGTGAAGGCGAGGCTGCGGACGAAGGCCGACCGCCTGAAGTGATGTGCTCCAATTAGGTATTGCGTCCCTGGAATTCTCGCGTCCCTGGAATTCTCTCGCTTCTGAGTAGGTTTCGCGATCATCGTCCCCGGAACCTGCCATCGCAACGAATGCGGGTGGCTTAGCGGGCGTCCAGGACGCGGTGCGGGCCGCGCTAGAGCACGAAGTCCGCGTTCACCGGCACAAGCACATTCTCCAGCCGGATCGAGAAGTCGGCCGCGCCGTCCCCATCGGTGTCACCCTCGATGAAGGTCGAGCCATCCGCGCTCTCATAGCGCAATTGACCTGCATTCCCGTCGAAGGCGCGATCACCGATGAAGCGGAAGCGCTGGTTGCCGGCCGCGCCGGCGTCGGCGTCTAATCCCTTCAGATTGACCCGGTCGCCCTCCACCGTGCTGAAATCGAGGATGATGTCGGCGCCAGCGCGCTCGGCCGCGCTATCGCCTTCGCCGAACATGAACATATCGCGGCCGGTGCCGCCGGAGAGCTTATCACGCCCGCCGCCACCAGTCAGCCGGTCGTCATCGCCGCCTCCTTCGATCAGGTCCGCACCGTCGTTCCCGACCAGCCGGTCGTTGCCCGCCGCTCCCACGATATGGTCGTCGCCATCGTTGCCCTGGATGAAATCCAGTCCGTCGCCACCGTCCAGGGCGTCGTTCCCCGCCATGCCCATCAGCCGGTCATTTCCGGCGCCACCATCGACGACATCGTCGTCCTGCCCCCCGTTGAGCATGTCGGCGCCGCCCAGGCCCGAAAGTTCGTCGATCCCCGATCGCCCCATGATCCGATTGGCGACGGCCGATCCCGACACGCCGTCGTCGAACGCCGAGCCTTCTACGTCCTCGACCCGAACGACCCGTGAGACCGCGTCAGCGATGGCGCTCTTGTCGACCAGGTCGACGGAGACGGCCAGGGCCGAGGCCGCGAACGAGACGAGGTCGCTTCCCTCACCCCCGTCCAGCGTGTCCGCGCCTCCCCCGCCAGCGAGGACATCATCGCCGGCGCCAGCCTTGATGACGTTGTCGAACTGGTCGCCGGCAAGGGTGTCGGCGAAGGCGGAGCCGGACAGGTTTTCGAAATTGAGCAAGCTGTCGGTGCCCGCGCCGATCGTGTCCTGCGGCCCTTCAACGGCCAGGCTGAGCGTGACGCCGGCGGCCGCGCCTTCATAGGAAGCGGTGTCGGTGTCCCAACCGCCATCCAAGTCGTCGTTGCCAGCCCCGCCCTCTACTCGGTCTGTGCCTTCGCTGGCGAAGATGACATCGTTGCCGGCGCCGCCCCAAAGGAGGTCGCGACCGAACGCACCCTGGACGTAATCGTCCCCGGCGCCACCGTCGGCAGTACCGGGCCCCCAGACGCGAATGAAATCGTTACCGCCCAGACCCTCGACCAGTCCGCTGCCGAGCATGAAGTTGTCGAGCGAATTGCCGATCAACACCTTGTCGCCGTCGCCGCCCCGCTTGAGCTGCAAATTCTCGACATGGTCGGGAAGGGTGAAGCTCTCCGACGTATAGACGGTGTCGATCCCGCCGCCTTCCGCTTCGACGATCGTGGCCGCGCCGTCGCCGATGAAATAAATGTCGTCGCCGTCGCCGCCCGCGACCTGCCCGGCGCCTGGCCGAAGCACGAAGCTCTCGGCGCCGGCGGTACCGTCGGCCGTCTGGCCAGGCTCGATCCACAGCCAGCCGTCGGCGACCAGCTCGGACTGCAACCGCGTGTCGAGCATGTCCCGCACCGTCTCCCATGCCGGATCGTCGGCGAGGTTCGTCCACTGGTGCGGATCGTTGACGAGGTCGTACAGCTCGGCCGATCCGTCCTCGTAGCGGATGAAGCGATAGGCATTGTCGCGGATCGCCGCGCTGCCATACATCGTGGTGATCGCTACGCCGTCGTCGGTCAGCGTCGGATCCTCGATGAAGTCGCGCAGCGACCGCCCTGACAGCCCCTCGGGCGCCTCAAGCCCCATCAGGTCGAGGACCGTCGGCATCATATCGACCAGCTCGACCGCCTGGCCGACCCTCTGGCCGTCATCTTCCTGCCCGGGCAGCGCCAGCACGAATGGCGCGCGCGCTGCTTCTTCCCACAGGGTGAACTTGTGCCAGTTATCCTTGTCGCCGAGATGATAGCCATGGTCGGTCCACAGCAGGATAGCGGTATCGTCCATCTGGCCATTGGCTTCGAGCGTGTCGATCACTCGGCCGAGCATAGCGTCGGCGAAGGAAATGCTGGCGAAATAGCCCTGAAGCGCCATCTTCCACGCATCGGCCGTGATCACCTGATCGTGGAGATGGTCGTAGACCAGTTCCCGCATGAATGCCGGCACGTCGGAGAGGTCGCCGGCAAGCACCTCCGGTAGCTCGATCTGGTCGAGTGGATATAGGTCGAAAAACTCCTGGGGAACGACCCAGCCGAGATGCGGCTTGGCGATGCCGAGAAAGATCGCGAATGGATCGTCGCCGGCAGCGTTGAGCTGGGCGATGGCATGGTCGGTCGCAAGGTAATCGCCTTGCTGCTCCAGCGGCAGCGACGAGGGGTGCGGGTCCGAAACACCGGAATCTTCGTAGAGTCCACCCTCTGTGCGATACCGGAAATCTGCGACAGCGGCCGAGACGCCATCCGGCATCTCGTGCTGGTGGAATATCTTGCCGATGACGCTTGTCTGGAAGCCCGCGCTCTTCAGGACGCCCGGGAGGGTCTGCCCGGGCGCGACATGCTCGTACCAGAACTCGTAATTGTGGTGAACCGCGGTGAGGCCCGGGTTGAGCCCGCTCAGCGCCGAAGTCCGGGAGGCATTACAGACCGCGATCTGAGCGTAGGCGTTCTCGAACGTCGTACCCATCGCCATGATGCGGTCGATGTTCGGCGTCTGGATCAGTCCCGGATAGGTCGACTTGATGAACGCGAAGGCGTTCAGGTCGTCGAAGGTCACTGACAGGAAATTCATCGCGGCGACACTATAGCAGCCCGCCAGCATAGGCCAGACTACGCCCTAGGTGCGAGAGGTGTTCGAGAGACACAATACTTAATTCGCCCGCGACGGGGCATTCGGCGCGGCGCGTTCAGGCAGGATCCTGCTCGGCCCCCGATCCCGAACCTCAATATAGAAGGCGGGGCCGCGCGGGAAACGCCTTTCCTACAATCCCCGGTTCATGGTCCAATCCCCGGATGGAGAAGCACGATCATGGCCTGGCCCGCTTCGCCCCGGCGCGGCGGGCGGACGGTCGACCAGCCGGCGACACGCTCCGACCTCGTCTTCTCAGGCACTTGCCTTCGCGCGCATCGAATCCGTCATCGCATCGGCACGCAAGCCGCTGCCCCACCACATTTTTCCGCGCGGAGGGCCGCAAAAAGCCGCCTCACTCCAGAAACTTCGTGAACTTCGACGCAAATCCGCGCCTTTTTCCGGCCGTTCCCGCCCAAACCGTGCCCTCGACCGCCAGTCCGGAAGCGCGGGAACGCGAAAAATCGCGCGACGGACGGGCCGATCCGCGCCCGGCCTTGCCGCGAATGCGCGCCGGTCGACCGCGAATCGGGGCGGCGGCTTTCGCGCGCCGCGCCCCTGTCCAAAAACCGCCTTATTGCCAATTCATGACGGGGACAGATAGAGAGTGGCAGTGCCGCGTCGGCGCCCATTCGACGGCAAATTCCCAGTTCGACGACAAATTCGAGGTACCAAGGTGAAAATCGCAACGTCCACGCGTCCGGATTTCTGGAACCGTTCGCATCATCTCGATCGGATGACGCTGAAGGAGCTGGTCGTCGCTTATGCGCAATATCCGGCGATCATCGCTTATGGGCTGCTGTCGCTGGCCGCGCTCGGCCTCTATGCGTGGCGGCCGGCGCCGCTCGTGCCGACGCTCGCCGCCGTCGCCGTCTCGGCGCTGGTCTACCCGCTGGTCTGGTATGTGCTCCACCGTTGGGTGCTGCACAGCCGCTGGATGTTCAAGGTGCCGCTGCTCGCCGCGACCTGGAAGCGCATCCATTACGATCATCACCAGGATCCCAATCATCTGGAAGTGCTGTTCGGCGCGCTCCACACGACGTTGCCGACCATCGCCATCGCCACCGCCCCGATCGGCTATGCTATCGGTGGCTTCGGCGGCGCCTGCATCGCCTTCGCGACGGGCCTGCTGACGACCTGCCTCTACGAATTCGTCCACTGCATTCAGCACCTCGCCTACAAGCCCAAATCGAAATGGGTGGCGGAGATGAAGAAGCGGCACATGGCCCATCATTTCCACGACGAGAACGGCAATTACGGGATCACCACCTTCTTCTGGGACAAATTGTTCGGCACCTTCTACGATCGCGCCGAGCGCCCGGATAAGAGCCCGACCGTGTTCAACTTGGGCTACACGCCCGAGGTGGCGGAGAAGTGGCCCAGGGTCGCCGAGCTTTCCGGCGGCGTGGCCGAAGGGCATCCGCGCCAGCGCGAGCGGTGACGACCACGATCCGCCGGGTCGAGGGCGCGGCCGACCTCAAGGCGTTCGTCGATCACCAATGGACCGCCAATGCCGGTGATCCGCATTGGGTGCCGCCGCTCAAGAGCGAGGTCCACGGCCTGCTCGATCCGCGCGCCAATCCCTGGTTCGATCATGCCGAGGCGGCCTTGTTCCTCGCCGAGCGCGACGGCCGGATCGTCGGCCGCGTCTCGGCGCAGGTCGACCGGCTGGTGCTGGCCATGCCCGCCGACCAGGGCGGCGGCGCGGGGACCGGCCATTGGGGCATGTTCGAGGCCGCCGACGCCGAGGCTGCCGCGGCGCTGCTGGGGGCGGCGGAGGACTGGCTGAGGGCGCGCGGCATGACGCGGGCGATGGGGCCGTTCAGCCTGTCGATTTGGGACGAGCCCGGCCTGCTGGTCAAGGGCCACGACCACGCGCCGACGGTGATGATGGGCCATCACAAGGCGGCCTACCAGGAGTGGGTCGAGGCGGCCGGATATGGCGGCGCCAAGGATCTCTACACCTACGAGCTCGACATCACCCAGACGATGCCGCCGCTCGTCCAGCGGATCATCGCGATGGGCGAGAAGAACCCGCGCATCCGCGTCCGCAAGGTCGACAAGAGCCGGTTCGACGCGGAGGCGGCGATCATCCTCGGCCTGCTCAACGACGCCTGGGGCCGCAACTGGGGCTTCGTGCCGCTGACCGACGCCGAGATCGCTTATGCCGGCAAGAAGCTGAAGCCGATCGTGTTTGAGGATTTGATCCGCATCGCCGAGCTGGACGGCGAGCCGGTCGCGTTCATGATCACTTTGCCCGACCTCAACGAATTCACCCGCGACCTCGACGGACGCCTGTTTCCGTTCGGCTGGGCGAAATTGCTGTGGCGCCTGAGGAATCCGAGGGTGCGGACGATGCGGGTGCCGCTGATGGGCGTCGCATCCCGGCTGCAATCGACGCGGCTGGCGAGCCAGCTCGCTTTCATGCTGATCGAATATATCCGCCGCGCGTCGATCGAGCGCTACGGCGCGACGCGTGGCGAGATCGGCTGGATCCTCGACGACAATCTGGGCATGCGCGCCATCGCCGAGACGATCGAGAGCCACGTCAACCGGGTGTACCGGCTCTACGAAAAGCCGCTGTGACGCTTCGCCCGGCCGCTAACCCAGGTTGTCGACGGCCCGGTGAAACGCCTCTATCCATTGGAAAATAAAGTGGATGGAGAGGGTGATGGGTTCAGATGACGCCGCCTATTTCGCGAGCCGCGCCGAGGCCGAGCGGGCGCTGGCCGAAAGCGCGGCGCACCCGAACGCGGTGGAGGCCCATCGTCGGCTCGCCGCCTCCTATCTCCAGCGCCCCCAAAGCGGGGTAGCGCCCCCTCCCCTCGCCGACGAAGGATAAGGCGGTCTCGTTCCGGTCGCGACGTGGCATGGAGAAGGAGCTGGAATATCTCACCCGGCGGCTGTTCGAGGAACGCGGCGCCGCGGCGAGCGCGCGCTCTCGCGAAGCCAAGGAACGGCACCTCTTGCGCGCCGGCGAATATGCGATGAAGGTCCGCGGCCTGGAAACCGGCGCCGGAACGGCAAGCGAGCCGCCGCCGCGACCCTAACCCATGTTGGCCGGGCGCCCCAATAATGATTAGAGCCCCCTCCCTAAATGGTTTAAGGTGAAACCATCACCGGCCCTATCTTGGCTTGCTGGTGGCTGAGAGACCGTTTGCGCTCCCGCCTGTGGAGAGCCTTGCGTCATGCCGTTTCCGGATACCCTGATGCCGATGGTGACGAAGCTCCAGATGTGGACGCGGCTGGACGATGCGGATCGCGACGCGGTGCTGGCATTGCCGCACCGGCTGCGCGCGCTTCGGGCGCACGAGTTCATCGTCCGCGATGGCGACGAGCCGAGGCATTCGTGCCTGATCCTTTCCGGCTACGCCATCCGCCACAAGCTGACCGGAAGCGGCGGACGGCAGATCATGTCGATCCACATGAAGGGAGACATAGTCGATCTCCAGAACTCGCTGCTGCGCAGCGCCGATCATAATGTGCAGACGCTGAACGATGTCGAAGCGGCGTTCATCCCGATCGCGGCGATCGAGGAGATCGCCGTCGGGCGCCCGAATTTGGGCAAGGCGATGTGGAACGAGACTTTGGTCGACGGCGCGATCTTCCGGGAATGGACGCTCAACATCGGGCGCCGCGACGCCCGAACGCGAATGGGCCATATGCTGTGCGAGTTTGCCCTGCGGCTGGAAACGGTCGGGCTCGGCGAGCAATGCCAATATGAGCTGCCGATGACGCAGGAACAGCTCGCCGACGCGCTCGGCCTCACCTCGGTCCACGTCAACCGGACGCTGAAGGCGCTTGCCGCGGAGGGTCTGATCGAACGGACCAACCGGTCGGTGCGGATACCGGACTGGAAGAAGCTGGCGGAGATCGCCGACTTCGACAGCCGCTACCTCCATCTCGACCAGCGCCTGCCCGCGGCGACCTGAAGCTCAATCCTCCAGCATCACCCAGGTCGGAGCGTGGTCCGACGCTTTCTCGCGGCCGCGATAGTCCTTGTCGACGCCGGCATCGAGCAGGCGGTCGGCGGCTTGGGGGCTGAGCAGCAGATGGTCGATGCGAAAGCCGGCGTCGCGCTGCCAGCAGCCGGCGGTATAATCCCAGAACGTATAGACGGCGCCTTCGGGATGGCGGACGCGGATGGCGTCGGCATAGCCCAGATGGACGATCCGGCGGAGCGCGGCGCGGCTTTCGGGCTGCATCAGCGCGTCGTTCGCCATGGCGCGAACCGAAAAGACGTCATCGTGGCCGGGGGTGGGAATGACGTTGTAATCGCCGGCCAGCACGACCGGCACTTCCTCGGCGAGCACCTCGGCCGCGTGGGCGCGGAGCCGGTCTAGCCAGGCGAGCTTGTAGTCGAACTTGGGGCCGGGCCGGGGATTGCCGTTGGGCAGATAGATCGAGCCGATCACAATTCCGGCGACTTCGGCCTCGATATAGCGGCTATGGGTGTCGTCGGGATCGCCGGGGAGGCCCGTCCGGCGCAGCGTCGGCTCGGCGCCGCGGGCGAGGATGGCGACGCCGTTGAAGCCCTTCTGGCCGTGCCAGACGGTGCCGTAGCCGGCGGCTTCGACATCGGCCGCCGGGAAGGAATCGTCGGCGCATTTCAGCTCCTGCAGACAGAGCGCGTCGGGCTTCTGCTCGTCCAGATATTCGAGCAGCCGCGGCAGCCGGGCGCGGATGCCGTTCACATTATAGGTGACGATCTTCATCGCACTGGCTTAGCGGGCCGCGCCCGGCGCGTCACACCGAAAAGCTGGTGCCGCAGCCGCAGCCGGAGGCGGCGTTGGGGTTGGTGACCTGGAAGGAGGCGCCGCCCAGCGATTCGACATAATCGACCGCGCAGCCGCGGACGAGGTCGAGGCTGATCTCGTCGACCACCAAGGTAACGCCATCGCGCGAGGCGGCGGTGTCGCCAGTCTCGACCGCCTCGGCCAGGCCGAAGCGATATTGGAAGCCCGCGCAGCCGCCGCCGTCGACGGCGAGGCGCAGGATCGCAGGCTTGCCCTGGCGCGCGGCGATGGCCGCCACCCGCGCGGCGGCCGAGGGTGTGAGGTCGATTTCGGGGGCTTCGTTCATGGTCGGGAGATAGGCGCGGGGTCGCCGCCGGACAAGCTATCGGGTCCGATAGCCGCAGATGATGCCGAACAGGAAGGACATGAACAAGGCGAGCTGCACCTGTCCGCTGGGGTCGCTCCAGCCCATCAGCTTCGCGCCGAACGCGAACAGGCCGATGAACATTCCCAGCGCCAAGCCCATCATGGGCCTTCTCCTAAAGCGAACTGCCCACCTTCATGCCACGGCGAGGTAAATCCAAAGTGAAAACTTGTGCGGCGGACGCCGCTTCGCCATAGGAGCGCCAACCCGAAATTCGTGGAGCCGAAGCGATGAAGACCCGCGTTTACGTCACGCTCAAGAACGGCGTCCTCGACCCGCAGGGCAAGGCCATCCACCATGCGCTGGAAGGCCTGGGCTTCGCCGGCGTCAACGATGTGCGCGCCGGCAAGCTGATCGAGCTCGACCTTGAAGAGGGCGTGAGCGAGGACGATGTCGAGGCAATGTGCCGCAAATTGCTCGCCAACACCGTGATCGAGAATTTCCGCATCGAGCGGCAGGCCGCGTAGAGGAACCTTCGAGATGAAGAGCGCCGTCATCGTCTTCCCCGGCTCCAATTGCGACCGCGACCTCGCCGTGGCGATCCGCGAGGTGAGCGGCGAGGCGCCGCTCATGGTCTGGCACCGGGAAACCGAGCTGCCCGAAGGGCTGGACCTGATCGCGGTGCCGGGCGGCTTTTCCTATGGCGACTATCTCCGCTCCGGCGCGATGGCGGCGCAATCGCCGGTGATGCGGGCGGTGAAGGAGACGGCCGAGCGAGGCGTATCGGTGCTCGGCATCTGCAACGGCTTCCAGATATTGACCGAGACCGGGCTGTTGCCGGGCGCGCTGATGCGCAACGCCGGAATCAGCTTCGTCTGCCGCGACGTGCCGCTCAAGGTCGAGAACAGCCAGTCCGCATTCACCAGCCGCTACCAGGCGGGCGAGAAGATCGTCATCCCCGTCGCCCATCATGACGGCAATTACACCGCCGACGAGGACACGCTCGACCGGCTTGAAGGGGAAGGCCGGGTCGTATTCCGCTATCGCGCCGAGACCAACGGATCGGCGCGCGCCATTGCCGGCATCGTCAACGAGGCCGGCAACGTGCTCGGCATGATGCCGCATCCCGAGCGGATGATCGAGCCGGCCCATGGCGGCAGCGACGGCCGGCGGCTTTTCGAGGGCCTGATCGAATCGCTGGCCTGAGCAAGCGGGCGGCAGCCGCCTCCGGCTCGCTCTGGCTCGTCCCTGGCGGTCTGCTGTAGGGCATTCGCCATGCCGGCCGTCATTCCCGTTTCCGATCCCGCCGATCCCCGCATCCTTGCCTATCGCGACATACGCGAGCGCGACTTGGTCGGACGCGACGGCATGTTCGTCGCGGAGGGCAAGGTGGTGCTGGAGAAATTGCTCGCCTGCACGAGATTTCGTCCGCTGTCGCTGCTGATAGCCGCGCACCGGATCGAGGTGCTGGCATCCTTGCTGGCGGATGTGCCGGAGGGCGTACCGGTTTTCGCGGCGGAACAAGCGGTGCTCGACGGCATCGCCGGCTTCCCGCTCCACCGCGGCATACTCGCCATCGGCCGGCGCACCGATACGCCCGATGCCGACGCCCTGCTCGGCCGCCTGCCCCCGCAGGCCACCATCATCCTGCTCTCGGCGATCGCCAATCACGACAATATCGGCGGCATCTTCCGCAACGCCGCCGCGTTCGGCACCGACGCGATCCTGCTCGACAGCGATTGTTGCGACCCGCTCTACCGCAAGGCGATCCGCGTCTCGGTCGGCGCCGCCTTGCTGGTCCCCTTCGCCCGGCTCGCGCGCGGCGAGGACATGCTCGCGCTCCTGGACCGCCACGCAATCGCGCCTCTCGCGCTGAGCCCGGCCGGTACGACGCGCCTCGCGGACTTCGCGCCGGGGCCGCGCACGGCCGTCCTTCTCGGGGCAGAAGGCCCCGGTCTTTCGCCTCATCTGCTCGCGCGGACCAGCAGCGTGCGCATTCCGATGGCGCCGGGGTTCGATTCCCTCAACGTCGCCACCACCAGCGGCATCGTCCTTCACCATCTCGCCGCGGCGCGGGCGGCGTGAAGATCTTCTTCGACGGCGGCTGCCGGCCCAATCCGGGCGCCATGGAAGTCGCCGTGGTCGCGCGGGGGCAAGTCTATCGCGGGACCGGGCTGGGCTACGGCTCGAGCAGCGAGGCCGAGTGGGCCGCCTTGCTCCACGCTCTGGAAATCGCGCGGGCCCTGGGCGAGACCGACATCGTCCTGCTCGGCGATTCGGCGACGATCGTCCGTCAGGCCAATGGCGAGTGGACGTGCCGGAACGCGGAGCTCCGGCCCTATCTCGCCAGCTTCAGGGAACAGGCGCCGCATTTCCGGCGGCTGCGCGTCCGGCACATCCGCCGCGCCCAGAACCTCGCCGGAATCGCGCTCGAAAGAGCTCGAACCTATTGAAGCGGGAGCAGCAGCCCTAATCGAGGGGCGACGTCGCCGCCACGATGGCTTTTGCCAGAGCGACAGTGGGAACCGGCTTGCCGAGCAGCATGGCGCCGGGCACGGCGTCCAGCGCGCGGTCACGGGTTTCCCGGTCGGCATAGGCGCTGATGAAGAGGATGGCGACGGACGAACCGTGGCGCAGCCGGCGCGCGGTTTCGATGCCGTCTATGCCGCCGCCCAGATTGATGTCCATGAGGACGAGGTCGGGCGGCATGTCGCCGATGCCGGCCAAGGCGGCCTCGCCGCTCGCATAGATGCCGACCACATAATGGCCGAGATCCTCGGCCATCGATTCCAGCGACCAGGCGACCATAAGTTCGTCCTCGACGATGGCGATCCGCCGGCCCGGCGCGACACCGGGGCCACGACCGGCGTCGGACCGGGCGGCGTCGGCCGCACCCGCGAAAGCGGTCGTCATGCCTTCCTTATTCGGGTGCATCGCCATGGCCGGGGAGACTGCATCGATCATGGTTAATTTCCCGTTCGCGCCGGCCCGGCCGGAAATTCGAGCGTGAAGGCGAGGCCGTCCGCCTGCCATTGCGTTTGCGTCTCGGCGCCAAGCTCGTGACCGGCGCTGAGCGCGATCATCTTGAGGCCGAAGCCGTCGCGCGTCGGCGGAACGATGCCGGAGAGACCCGATTCCTTCCAGCGCAGCAGCAATCGCCCGCCGACCTCGGGCTCGCTCCAGCTCCAGTCGAGCGCGATGCGGCCGTCCGGTTGAGACAGAGCGCCATATTTGGCGGCGTTGCTGACCAGCTCGTGCAGGATCATGCTGAGGCTCAGGACCTGCTTCGCGCCAAGCTCGACCGCCGGACCGCCGAACGACGCACGCCGATCGTGTGCCAGCGCATAGGGGCCGAGCAGGGCTTCCGCGAGATCGGCCAGCCGCGCGCCTTCCCAATCGTCCGCGGTGAGCATTTCGTGGGCGCGGGCGAGCGCCTCCAGGCGCCCTGAGAAACTGGCGCTGAACGTCTCCATCGACGGCGAGGCGCGCGCGGTCTGGTGGGCGATCCCCGCGACCACGGCGAGCATGTTCTTCACCCGGTGGTTCAATTCGGCCAGCAGCAATGCCTGCCGCCGCTGCGCCTCGTGGCGCTCGCTGATGTCGCGCAGGAAGCCGAGGAAGACCGGCTCGTCAAACTGGCGGGTCAAAGTGATCGACAGCTCGATGGGAAGCTCTCGCCCGTCGCGACGGAGCGCCGTGATCTCGATATGGCGGTCGAGCACGGGCCCCTGCCCGGTCGCGAGGTAATGCTGAAGGCCGCGCTCATGCGCCTCGCGATGCTGGGGAGGGATGATGACCTCGCTCATCCTGCGGCCGATGGCTTCGTCGAAGGACCAGCCGAAGATGCGGTGCGCGACGTCGTTCCAGCCCGCGATGGTGCCGTCGAGCCTCATCACCACGACAGCGTCCAGCGCCGTCCTGAGGATCGCGCCAAGCTCGGGACGCTTGAGGTCTTTCGCGACAGCCATCGTGGCGCCTTACCGTCAACGGCGAGGCCGCGCCAGCGGTCGAGAGCGGCCGGGCCATGTCACAGACGTCCTTCCGACAGTGATCGTCACACCCTCACGCGGAAGGGCGTGAAATCGGTATCGGTGTCATAGGCGTCGATGCCTTCGCGGCGCTTGAGCCAACCGACCACGGCGTAGGTGACGGGGGTGAGCAAGGCCTCCCAGGCGACCTTGAGGGCAAATTGGGTGAGAAGCACCAGCAGCAAGGTGCCGGTGTCCCACACCCCATAGAAAGCGAGCGGGTAGAAAATCAGGCTGTCCACCCCCTGCCCGACGAAGGTCGATCCGATCGTGCGGGTCCACAAATGCCGTCCCTTCGTCCAGACCTTCATCCGGGCGAGGACGTAGCTGTTGGCGAACTCGCCGGCCCAGAAGGCGACGATCGAGGCGAATACGATGCGCGGCACTTGCCCGAACACCGCTTCATAGGCCGCCTGCCCCTCCCACGTAGTCGCCGGCGGCAGCGCCACCACCACCCAGGCCATGAACGCCATGAACAGCAAAGCGCCAAACCCCGCCCAGATGCAGCGCCGGGCGCGGGCATAGCCATAGACTTCGGTCAGCACGTCGCCGAGCACATAGGAGATGGGGAAGAATAATATGCCTGCGCCGAACGGCCAGTCGCCGATGCCGGGCAGGTCCACCGTCGCGACCTTGCCGGCGCCGAGCACGTTGGAGAGCAGCAGGATGGTGACGAAGGCCGCCATCACGAAATCGAAATAGCGCAAGCGCCTCGGCTCCGGCCCCGCGCCCCCGGCCTCGCTGATCTCTCCGCCATCCATGCCGCGCCACGATTAGCGCGGTTCCGCTGCGCTGCAAAGCGCGCTAAAGCGGCCTCGCGCGCGCCCGTAGCTCAGCTGGATAGAGCACGAGACTTCTAATCTTGAGGCCGCAGGTTCGACTCCTGCCGGGCGCGCCAAGGCTGCTCGCGGCGGCGGCGGGCAGGCGTGAGGGAGCAAATATGGGCGACATGAGCGAGATCGTCGCCGCCGATATCGGCGGCACCCATGCCCGCTTCGCCATCGCCGGGATCGACGATCGCCGCGTCGTCTCGCTTGGCGAGACATTCACCTTCAGCACCGCCGATCACGCCGACTTCGAAGCCGCGTGGGAGGCGTTCGGGCAGGCATTGGGCCGGGCGCTGCCCGATCGGGCCGGCATCGCGGTGGCGGGCGCGCCTGAAGGCGACAGGCTGAAGCTCACCAACAATCCGTGGGTCATCCATCCTGGCCGGTTCGGCGAGCGGCTCGGTCTCGCCTCCTACAGGCTGGTCAATGATTTCGGCGCCGTCGGCCACGCCGTCGCCCAGCTCGACGAGACCTGGTTCCGCCATCTGTGCGGCCCCGAAAGGCCGCTTCCGGCCGAGGGCGTCATCAGCATCGTCGGGCCCGGCACGGGCCTTGGCGTGGGGCAGCTCGTCCGGCGAGGGGGAGGCTATCTCGTCGTCGAGACCGAGGGCGGTCACAGCGACTTCGCGCCGCTCGACAGCGTCGAAGACGGCCTCCTCGCCCATCTGCGTCGCCGCTACGGTCGCGTCTCCGTCGAGCGGATCGCCTCAGGGCCCGGCCTCCCCAGCATCCACGAGGCGCTCGCCGCGCGCGATGGGGAGACGATTCCCGAACAAAGCGAGCGCGAATTGTGGCGCGCGGCGATGGCGGGCGAGGATCGCCTCGCGAGCGCCGCGCTCGAACGTTTCTTCCTGTCGCTGGGAGCCATTGCCGGCGATATCGCGCTCACCCAGGGCGCCGCGGGCGTGGTGATCGCGGGCGGCCTCGGCCTGCGCCTGGCCGACCATTTCGCCGGGTCGGGTTTCCGGGAGCGCTTCGTCGCCAAGGGGCGTTTCGCCGGACGGATGAAGGCTATTCCCGTCAAGCTCATCACTTATCCGGAGCCTGGCCTGTTCGGCGCCGCCGCCGCGTTCGCCGAGCGATATCGCTGAACCAGGCTCCCGGCGCTTCAGCCGATGGAGCCGGCGGCCTTCAGCGCGGCAATGCGGCCTTCGTCATAGCCGATGTCGCGCAATATCCCGGAGGCGTCCGTTTCAGGATCGAGCATCTCAGGAGTCGCGGTTTCGGTTCGGCTGTAGCGCGGCGCGGGCGCGGGCTGGACCGTGCCGTCGACCTCGATGAAGGTTCCCCGCGCGATATTGTGCGGATGGGCCGGCGCCTCGGCCATCGACAATATGGGCGCGAAGCAGGCGTCGCGATGCTCCAGGAGTTCGCACCATTGGTCGCGGGTGCGCGTTTTGAATAAGGCGGCGAGCTTGCCCCGCAGCCTGTCCCAACTCCCGGGATCGAACTGCGCTTCGAAATCGGGGTCGGCGTCGAGCCCGAGGCGCCGGCCCAGCAAATCGTAGAATTGGGGCTCGATCGCACCGATCGCCACATATTTCCCGTCGGCCGTCTCGTAGCTGTCGTAGAAATGGGCGCCGCCGTCGAGCAGGTTGACGCCGCGCTCGTCGCGCCACATCCCCTGCCCCAGGAACGACCAGGCCATGCTCATCAGCAGCGCCGAGCCGTCGGTCATCGCGCAGTCGATCACCTGGCCCTCGCCGGTTCGCTGGGCGTGAAGGAGGGCGCTCGCCATTCCAAATGCCAGCATCATCCCGCCGCCGCCGAAATCGCCGACGAGGTTGATCGGCGGCGTCGGCTTCCCGCCCGCCGGGCCGAAGGCATGGAGCGCGCCGGACAGCGCGATATAATTGATGTCGTGGCCGGCGACCCGGGCATAAGGGCCTTTCTGCCCCCAGCCGGTCATGCGGCCATAGACGAGCCTGGGATTGTCGCCCAGCAAGGTGTCGGGACCGAGCCCCAGCCGCTCCATCACGCCCGGACGAAGCCCCTCGACCAGCCCGTCGGCGGACGCTGCGAGATCGCGCGCCACCGCGATCCCCTCCGGCGATTTCAGGTCGAGGGCGATGTGCCGGCGGGATCGCAACAGCACGTCGCGCCGCGGATCGCCCGCCCGACCGGGCCGGGCGCCGCCGGGGCGGTCGATTCGGATCACCTCGGCGCCATGATCGGCCAGCATCATGCAGCAGAACGGGCCGGGGCCGATGCCCGCCATCTCGACGATTCGGAGACCCTGGAGCGGACCCGCCATCAGGCCCGGCGCGATGCGCTGCCGAACGGATCGCCGGGACGAGACAAAGCGATTCTGGAACGGCGGTCGATCATGAGGATCGAGGCTCGCACATAAGGCGGCGATCCCCAAGCCCCGCCGTGGTTAAGCCAATCTTTACCAATCCCCTTTACCACACCCCACCGTGGGAATTCAGGGGGATCAGAATCATGATTATCGAACTATTGGGCCTCGTCGCCGCCAGCACCGTCCTTCCGGACATCGACCGCTCTGCGCTCGACCGGCAAGCCCGTGCCGAAGCGGCGCGCCCGGCGCCGATCCGCGCCATCGCAAGCAAGGCCTCGACGCCGGCGCCGCGCAAGGCCATCGCCCGGCAGACTCCCGCCGCGCCGGTGGGAAAGCGCTTCCGGCTCGACGACATCAACGAGCATAGCGCCGTTTGCCGCGCCGCCGGCGCCTCGGGCGATCCGCTGGGCTTCATCGAGGCCTTCGGCAACGGCTATTTCCTGTCGCGGGGCGAAACGGCCGCGCTCGCCGAGGGCTGCGCCGTCTATTTCGCGCGAGCCCTGTCGGGCCGCGCCAGCCGCTAATCGCTCTCGTCCGGTGTCTTCCGGCGCCGGACGTCGAGCCCGAAGGCCTGCAGGGCGCGCTGCCAGGTGGCGAGCGCGTCGGCGCTGAGGCCGTAGCGGCGGCACGCCTCGTCCGCGGTCAGCCGCCCTTCAGCGACGTCGGCGATCGCCTCAACCTTGTGCCAGCTCTCCTGGGCGCGCTCCTCCGCCGCCAGCGGGGCGGCCGCCTTTGGGGCCGCGCGCTTCTTGTCGAACAGGACGATCATATCAGCCTCTCGCGCTACGATCCCCCCGTGGGAAACCATTCGCCGCCGATACGGTTAATAAAAAGTTAAAATCCGGCCCGCGCGCGACCGAACCGCCCTCTCCTGCGACGAAGCCGCGCTTCGAGATCAGGCGTCGGCGGTGGCCGGCGCCGGGGTCGGCAGTTGCGGACCCTTGCCCTGCGCCACCTGCTTGGCGAACAGGTCGCGGATCAGCGGCAGCGAGAAGAGGTGGGCGACGACCAGCGGCAACATGCCGTTCTGGTTCATCTTGCGGAGCTCGTCGCCGCGAAGCTCGCGCAGCTTCTCCTCGGACACCATCTGGAAGCCGCGATAGATATAGGGCTGGTCGGCGCCGGTCGCCTGGATCGAGACCTCGCCGTCGATCAGCAGGCCGGCCTCCTTCAATTCCTTCATGAAGGCGTTGGTGCGCTGGGCCGAGACCTCGAACTCCTCGCAGAATTTGAGGATCTGGTTGGTCGTTTCGCTGGGCTGGCCGTCCGCGAACAGCGGCGTGCCTTCCTCATAATCGCCGACCAGGCCGCTCTGCGGGTCGAAGCAGAGCGACAGTTCCTGCGCGTCGTTGCGAAGACGCGCCAGCATGAACGGGTAGCGGCGGATATAGGCGGGAACATAGGTGTCGCCGGCCACGCGGCCGCTCTCGTCGACGAACACGTTGACGCCTTCGTTCAGCCCCATAAGCGCCAGCGGCACCGGATTTTCGCCGACCGAGAAGACGATCGGATAGGAACGCTGGCAGGCGACGAACTCGTCGACCGTGATCGGAATCGCATGGGCCTTGGCGAGGAATTCGGCGCTGTCCGCCGGACGCGACTTGAACGCGCCGTGCTGGGTGCTCGAAAGCGGCTCGAGCGCATTGTAGAAGAGCGGCAATTGATTGGTCGGCGCGGCGGTCGCCATGATGATTCTCCAGGAGAGGTGATGAAGGCGACCGCTGCCGGCCGCTGAATTTCAGCGCCACCGTCTATGGAGGAAGCACGATTTAGGCAAGGCTCTCCTGAGCCGCATCAAGCGGCGGGACGAGCTTTCCCGGATTCATTATGTTCTTGGGGTCGAGCGCGTTCTTGATCGCCCGCATCGCTGCGAGGCGGGTCGGATCGCCAAGGCGGGCGAGTTCGGCCAGCCGCATCTGGCCGATGCCGTGCTCGGCCGAGATCGAACCGCCGGCGGCGGTGATGAGATCGTGGACGAAGGCGGTGACCGCCGGCGCCTCGCCCCCCAGCCAGGCTTCGTCCGCGTCCAGCGGCGCGCGCACGTTGAAATGGACGTTGCCGTCGCCGAGATGGCCGAAGGCGAAGGGCCGCGTGCCGGGGAAGCGGGCTTCCACGGCGGACGCGGCCTCCACCATGAAGTCCGGCATCGCCGCGACCTCTACCGAGAGATCGTGCTTGGCGGCGGGGCCGTCCTTCTTCTCGGCCTCGGAGATGCTATCGCGGATGCGCCAGAAAGCCTCGGCCTGCGCCTCGCTGGCGGCGACCACGGCATCTTCGGCGACGCCGATCTTGAGCGCCGCGCGCAGCGCCCGCCCGAGTTCCTTCTCCGGATCGGGAGCGACCATCGGCGCCACCGCCTCGATGAGGACATGCCAGTCGTGGCCGCCCTCGAGCGGCGCGCGAGTGCCGGCGACATGGCGCAGGACGAGGTCCAGCGCCTCGCGCGGCACCAATTCGAAGCTCTCGACCGCGTCGCCGACCGCATTGTCGAGGAGGCGGAGCAAGGCGAGCGCCTTTCGCGGCGATTCGAGCCCCACCCACGCGACCGAGCGGGAGCCGATCGCGGGCACGAGCTTCAGGCTCGCGGCGGTGACGATGCCGAGCGTGCCTTCGGCGCCGATCAGAAGCTGGCGGATGTCGTAGCCGCGATTATCCTTCTTGAGCGATGCGAGGCCATTGAAGACGGAGCCGTCGGGCAGCACCGCCTCGATCCCTTCGACGAGGCCGCGCATGGTGCCGAAGCGCAGCACCTGCGTGCCGCCCGCATTGGTGGAGACGAGTCCGCCGATCGTCGCCGAGCCGCGCGCCCCGAGGGTGAGCGGGAAGCGCCGGCCAACCTCCGCGGCGGCATCGTGGAGATGGGCGAGGATCAGCCCGGCCTCGGCCACGGCGACGTTGGCGTCGGCGGAGATCGAGCGCAGCCGGTTCATCCTCCTCATCGAGAGCAACAGCGCCTCGCCCGTCGCGTCCGGGGTCGCGCCGCCGGCCATCGAGCTGTTCCCGCCCTGCGGCACCAGCGCCACCCCTTCCCTGGCGCACAGGCGGACGATGTCGGAAACCTCCTCGACGCCGGCGGGGGACAGCATCGCGGCGGCCCTGCCCCGGTAAAGCCGCCGCCAGTCGGTGAGCCACGGGGCGAGGTCGGCGGGCTCGGTCGTGAACCCCCGGGGCCCGAGCCGGTCCATGAGCGTGGCGAGCAAGGCGGGCGAAGGAGGGTTGGACATGGCGTGCGCGCCCGATAGTAACGGCGGCGGGAGGATGCGGCAAAATTAATCGCTCGTTCAAGCGCGGCGGTGGAAGGCGACCGGCGATGGAGCCTTCACCTTGATCGACTGGAGCGCGGTGGCGTTGCTGCTGGCGAGCCTTGGCGGCGGCGACGCGCCCGTCGGCGCGCACGAGCCGTTGCAGCTGGCCCAGGTCTCGATTCGCCAGCAGATCATCATCCGGGTGCCGGTGCGCAGCCGCAAGGTCGCTCCCCCCAAGCCTTCGCCGGTCGAGTGGAAGGAGAGCCGCGGGCCGCGCTGCGTCGCCGCCGGCACGATCGCGGGCGCCTCGCTGCTCGGCCAAAGCAGCGTCGATCTGCTGCTGCGCGACAATAGCCGCGTCCGCGCCAAGCTTGAGAATGCCTGCCCCGCGCTCGATTATTATTACGGATTCTATATCAGCCCCAATCCCGACGGCCAGATTTGCGCCGACCGCGACGTGATCCGGTCACGCATGGGCGGGCAATGCGAGATCGAGGCGTTCAGGAGGCTGCGCCCGGCGCCCCGGGACTGAGCTTCCCTTGACATTTACCATCGGCTGCGCACAAGCGACGGCGAAGCGGCTTCACTGCAAAAGCGCGATTTTTTCCGGAACCCACATGACCTTCGCCGACCTCGGCCTTTCAGACGAATTGCTCCGCGCGGTGACGGAATCGGGCTATGACGAGCCGACGCCGATCCAGCGCGGCGCCATCCCCTCGGTGTTGATGGGGAAGGACATCATCGGCATCGCCCAGACCGGGACCGGCAAGACGGCGGGCTTCGTACTGCCGATGATCGACATTCTCGCCGAAGGCCGCAGCCGCGCCCGGATGCCGCGCTCCCTGATCCTCGAGCCGACCCGTGAGTTGGCCGCGCAGGTCGCCGAAAATTTCGAGAAATACGGCAAATATCACAAGCTTTCGATGGCTTTGCTCATCGGCGGCGTCAGCATGGGCGACCAGCAGAAGGCGCTCGAAAAGGGCGTCGACGTGCTGATCGCGACCCCGGGCCGGCTGATGGACCTGTTCGGCCGCGGCAAGATTTTGCTGACCGACTGCAATCTGCTCGTCATCGACGAGGCCGACCGGATGCTCGACATGGGGTTCATCCCGGACATCGAGGAGATCTGCACCAAGCTGCCGGCCAAGCGGCAGACCCTGCTCTTTTCCGCCACCATGCCGGCGCCGATCAAGAAGCTGGCCGACAAGTTCCTGACCGGCCCCAAGACGATCGAGGTGTCGCGCCCGGCCTCGTCCAACCTGCTGATCGACCAGCGGCTCCTCCGCGTCGACGCGCGCAAGAAGCGCGACACGCTCGCCGGCCTGCTCCGCCGCGACGAGGTGACGACGGCGATCGTATTCTCCAACCGCAAGACGACGGTGCGCGAGCTCACCACCAGCCTGAGGCGCGGCGGCTTCAAGGCGGGGCCGATCCACGGCGACATGGAGCAGCCCGAGCGGATCAAGGAGCTCGACCGCTTCAAGGCCGGCGAGATCAACATCCTCGTCGCCTCCGACGTCGCCGCCCGCGGCCTCGACATCAAGGGCGTCAGCCACGTCTTCAATTTCGACGTTCCCTGGCAGCCCGACGATTATATCCACCGCATCGGCCGGACCGGCCGCGCCGGCAAGACCGGCACCGCGATCACGCTCGCCACCAGCGCCGACGCCGATGCGATCGCCGCGATCGAGAAGCTCATCGGATCGAAGATTCCGGCGATGGACGGCTCCGCGCCTCCGACCCCGGCGGAGCCGGCGGACGAGAAGCCTTCCCGTAAGCCCCGCGCCAAGAAGTCGGCCGAGCCCCAGAGCCGCAACAAGGCCAGCGAAGAGCGCGAGCCGAAGCGCGAATCCGAACCCGTGCGGGAGGATAGGCCTCGTACCGAAAGGCCTCGCAACGAGAAGCCCCGCGCCGCCGAACCTCGTGACCAGGAGCCGGCGCTGGTCGATGAAGGCTGGAACGGCCCGGTGCCCAGCTTCCTCGGCCAAGGTTTCGGCGGCTAGAACGTTTTCGAACTGGCTGGAACAGCCAGCGGCTCGGAAAACGCGGCTCGGAGGACCTGGAGCGATTCGACCTTGGTCGAACTCGCTCCAAAAGCTATTCCTTGCTGAGTGGCTGCCGGGTCTCGATGCGCAGCCAGGGATGGCGGCGCTCGTCATAGACGGAGACGAGAGGTTCCGGAAAGCCCGGATCGGCGAAGGCGCCGACCGGAATCGTCACCATCCCCGGCCGCAGTTCGATCTGATAATGAACGGTGGCGCCGCACCGGGGGCAGAAATGGAAGCGTGCCCAATTGCCTTCGTCCGAGATACGGTGGAACCACGCGCTCTTTCCCTCCACCCGCACCTGATCCTCGCGAAAGGTCGCGTTGAAGCTGAAGGCGCTACCCGAGCGGCGCTGGCAATCGAGGCAATGACAAATCGAACGCCTCTCCGGCTCGCCCGCGCAGGTCGCGGTCAAGGCGCCGCACGAGCAGCGGGCAATCCTCGTCTTCATATTTCCTCCTTACTGGAAGCCCAGGTTAGGAGAAGTCTCCGCCAAGCTAAAGCCCGACGACCCCGCCATCATCCTTGGTGATTACGATCGTCGCGGGGCGCGGCCGCGAGGAAGCGGCGCCATCAATCTGGCTGGCGGGCCAGGCGCGGGCGCCATCGGTCTCCTCGCCCGGATGCTGGATGTTGACGAAGAGGGTGCGCCCATCGGGCGTAGAATCCACCCCCGTAATCTCGCATTCCTTGGGACCGACGAAGGAGCGCCGCAGGGCCCGTAGACGATATAGCGCGGGTCGCCGCTGTCGACCGCGTCGCTCAGCAGGTCCGCCTGATCGGCGGCGGTATCGATATAATCGGCCGCGTCGAACGGCCGCGCCATGATTGCCATTTTCCCGATTCCTTCCTTCATTCAGCGGCCCCTCCCCGCTTATTGCAGCGCGGCCACCATGTCTTTGTCGACGATAAGCCACCTCGCGCCCGGCTAGGTCGCCGCCTTCAACCAGTGCGAGCGCGCTGATTGCGCGCACCCGCCCCATCCACTATAGGCCGCTCGTCCGCCTCGGCCGCGCCAATCGCCGCGCCGGGGCCTTTGTCTTTTCCCTGGAGCTTTCGCCCATGTCCCGCCGCCGCCAGATCTACGAAGGCAAGGCCAAGATCCTCTACGAGGGTCCGGAGCCCGGCACCTTGATCCAATATTTCAAGGACGACGCGACCGCCTTCAACGCCCAGAAGAAGGGCACGATCGCCGGCAAGGGCGTGCTCAACAACCGCATCTCCGAGCATATCTTCACTCTGCTCGGCACGATCGGCATCCCGCACCATTTCATCCGCCGCCTCAACATGCGCGAACAGCTCATTCGCCAGGTCGAGATCGTGCCGATCGAGGTGGTGGTGCGCAACGTCGCCGCCGGCACTTTGTCGAAGCGGCTCGGCATCGAGGAAGGGACGCAGCTCCCGCGCACGATCATCGAATATTATTACAAGGACGACGCGCTGGGCGATCCGCTGATCGCCGACGAACATATCGCCTGCTTCGGCTGGGCGAGCCAGGAAGAGATGAACGACATGGCCGACATGGCGGTGCGCATCAACGACTTCCTCGCCGGTCTGTTCGCCGGCATCGGCATCCGGCTGGTCGACTTCAAGCTGGAGTTCGGCCGCATCTGGGAGAATGATTTCTCGCGCGTCATCCTCGCCGACGAGATCAGCCCCGACGGCTGCCGCCTGTGGGACATGACGACCAACGAGAAGCTCGACAAGGACCGCTTCCGCCGCGATTTGGGCGGCGAGGCCGAAGCCTATCAGGAAGTCGCCCGCCGCCTCGGCCTGATGCCCGAGGGCGAGGCCAACAGCGTCCTCGATCTCGAAAAGCACCGGAAGAAGAGGGGCAAGTAAGGCCGCCCGGTTCGCCGGCGAAGCCGGGACCCAGTGCTTCTGACAGCGCCTGGCGATTAAGCTGGAGCGCGCGCCACGACGCCCCTCTCAGCGCCGCGCCCAGGATTTCGCAAAGCTACCCGCCCAAGCCATGCACGCAAGCGCAAGCGACGCGCGCGCCTTCCTTCGCCCGGCCGCGGGCATGCGGGGAGGAGCACAGCACAACGCGTGCGCGAATTGGCCTTAGCGGGACAAAGAAAAAGCCCGCCGATCTTGCGACCGGCGGGCCTTTTCTTGCCCCGATGGGCCGAGCCTTATTGGGTCGCGCCCGCCGGGCCGCCCTGGGCGACGCGGGTGGCGGCGGCGGCACGGCGCTGGACGGCGAGAAGATAATCGTTCGACTGCATGAAGGGGACCGGGTTCACGGCCTTGCCGTCGATGCGGACCTCGTAATGGAGGTGGCTGCCGGTCGAGCGGCCGGTCGAGCCCATCAGGCCGATAATGTCGCCGCGCTTGACGCGCTGGCCGGCCTTCACGAGCAGCTTCGACATATGCCCGTAGCGGGTCTGGATGCCGCGACCGTGGTTCAATTCGACGAGGTTGCCATAGCCGCCGCGATTATATTCGGAGCGTCCGACGATGCCGTCGGCGGTGGCGTAGATGTTGGTGCCGACCGGGCCGGCGAGATCGATGCCGGCATGCATGGCGGCGCGGCCGCGGAAGGGATCGGAGCGGACGCCGTAGCCGCTGGTGAAGCTCATGCCCTTGACCGGCTCGGTCGAGGGAATGGCGATCGTGCCCTGCTCGATCTGGTCGAGCTTCTTCCAGCTCATGAACAATTGCTTGAACTTGGGGTTGGACGCCGACTGGAGCGGCTGGACCGCCTCGAACGGGCCGCCGGTGCCGGCGAAGCGCTTGGGATCGAGACCGAGGCGGCGAACCTCCTTCACGGTGAGCTTGTAGCGCGTGTCGGCGACCTTCTTGATCATCTGCACGTCGGCGTGCATCGCCTGGACCTGCATCTCCATCCGGGCGACCGCGACGGGATCGACGGTCGGGGCGGTGGCGATCTGCGCGGCGGCGAAAGCGGACCACAGGATCAGGAACAGGCCGGCCAGGGCCGCCGTCACCTGGAGCGGAACGCCGACGCTGACGCGCCGCAGGCTTTTGCCGTCATGAAAGAAAATATCGCGTGGTTTGAAAATGTTGCGGAACCTGAAAGCCGTTCCGCCGTTATCAGTCCGAACCATATTCATCATTACAATCCCCGGCGACCAGAAAAGCGGTCGGCACGGCCACGCATGATGGCGACCATGAAGCTCACATAAAGGCATCTCTGCCCGGCGTATTTTTCGTCAGGAAGTTGCCCACCCCGTGACGTGTGGCCGGAGACTGTTAAACATCCCTTGTCTGGGCAAGCCCGGAATAGAAATCCCGGGACAAACCGGCTTCACCCCGCGCCGAGTCGTTGAACGGAGGCTTCAGGTGGCCCCGGAAGTGACGTTCCGTTAACCATCGGAAGCGCTGGATCGGCTCAAATCCTAGGGATTCGCAGGTCCGTTTGAACCATCTCGTTCCGGCGCCGACATGCCGGATTTCGTCGCGATAGATGCGCTGCAATATGGCCGCCGAACGGGCATCGCCGGCGGCCTCGAACCGCGCGACCGTCGCCGGCGTCACGTCGAGCCCGCGCGCCTCCAGCACCATCGGCACGATCGCGAGCCGCGCCAGCACGTCGCGCGCGGTTTCCTCCGCCGCTTCCCACAGTCCGTCATGCGCGGGCAGCGCGCCATAGAAGGAGCCGAGGCTCCTCAAGCGCCGGTCGAGCAGAGCGAAATGCATCGCCTCGTCGGCGCCGACCGAGAGCCAGTCGTCGACAAATTCCGGCGGGAAATCCGCGCCGAAACGGCCGGCCATGTCGAAGGCCAGATCGATCGCGCCGAACTCGATATGGGCGAGCGCATGGAGCATCGCGATCCGGCCGCGATCGGAGCCGCCCTTGCCCCTTTTCGGCATGTGCGAGGCGGGCAGAAGCTCGGGGCGCGAGGGCCGGGCCGGCCGGTCGGGCATCGCCACGTCGAAGTCATGGGTCAGCGTGCCCCGCCGCCAGGCGCGCGCCGCCGTACGGGCGAGGCGCACCTTGTCGCGCGGCTCGGCGGTCAGCAGGACGGAGCGGATCGCCCGGGCGACGCTATTTTGCGGGCTCGTCTCGGCTAGCGGCAATGCGGCCCCGGGCAGCGATGCACTTCGATGGACAGATGGACGAGGGTGCGAAGATCGGCGAGGCGCGCGCGGTAATCGTCGACCCGCTGCGGACGATCGGCGACCAGCGAGACGATGCCGGCATGGGCGCCGGGCGCGATCCGCCAGACGTGGAGGTCGGTCACGCGAGCATCGCCGTCCGCCTCGATGCGGCGGCGCGCTTCCTCGGCCAGGCGGAGGTCGGAGCGGTCGAGCAGGATCGCGCCGGTGTCGCGCATCAGCCCGAAAGACCAGCGCGCGATGACCAGGGCGCCGACGATGCCGATGACCGGATCGAGCCATATCCAGCCGAGATAGCGGCCGGCGAGCAGGGCCGCGATGGCGAGCACCGAGGTCAAGGCGTCCGCCAGCACGTGGAGATAGGCGGAGCGGAGGTTGTTATCGTGGTGATGATGGCGGTCATGCGCCCCGCCATGGCCGTGATGGTGATGCCCTCCGGACAGCAGCCAGGCGCTGACCAGATTGACCAGCAGGCCGAGCACGGCGACGATGGTCGCTTCCTCGAAGGCGACGCCGCGCGGCTCCAGCAGCCGCTGGAACGATTCGACGCCGATCCCGACCGCGAACACCGCGAGCAGCAGAGCCGAGGCGAAGCCGGCGAGATCGCCGACCTTGCCGGTGCCGAAGGCGAAAGCGGGATCGTGCGCCCGCCGCCGCGCGAAGGCATAGGCCCCCGCGGCCACCGCCAGCGCGCCGGCATGGGTCGCCATGTGGAAGCCGTCGGCGAGCAGCGCCATCGATCCGGTCCAGTAGCCGGCGGCGATCTCGGCCACCATCATCACCGCCGTCAGCGCCACCACCCAGCGCGTGCGGCGCTCGTTGGCGTGGTGCGCTTCGCCGAGATAGGCGTGCGCGTGCCACAGCCCGTCGACGAAGTCGGCATGGAGCCTTTTATGCTCGGTCGTTTCCATCTCTAAACCCATAAGAGAAAAGGACGATGCTATCCACCGCCCCGCTTCATCGCCCGCGCCACGATGTCAGGGTCAAGCCCCGTTTCGGCGCTCCTCGAACAACCGGTGGCGCCGCGCGGCGATCCGGAGGCGTAAGGCGTTGAGGCGGATGAAGCCGGCGGCGTCGCGCTGGCTGTAGCTGCCCGACCCTTCCTCGAAGGTGACGAGATCCTGGTCGTAGAGCGCGACCGGGCTTTCGCGGCCGATGACGGTGGCGTTGCCCTTGTAGAGCTTCATCCGGACGATGCCGGTGACGAACTCCTGGCTTCGGTCGATCAGCGCCTGGAGCATCTCGCGCTCGGGCGAGAACCAGAAGCCGTTATAGATGAGCTTCGCGTAGCGCGGCATGATCTCGTCCTTCAAATGCATCGCGCCGCCGTCGAGCGTGATCGATTCGATGCCGCGATGGGCGGCGAGCAGGATGGTGCCGCCGGGCGTCTCATACACCCCGCGCGACTTCATCCCGACGAAGCGGTTCTCGACCAGATCGAGGCGGCCGATGCCGTTGTCGTGGCCGAGCCGGTTGAGTTCGGTCAGCAGGTCCGCCGGCGACAAGGGCCGGCCGTCGATCGCGACGGGATCGCCCGCCTCGAACGCGATCTCGATCACCGTGGCCTTGTCCGGCGCCTCCTCCGGCGAGATCGTGCGCTGGTGGACATATTCCGGGGCCTCCAGCGCCGGATCCTCGAGCACCTTCCCTTCCGACGAGGAATGGAGAAGGTTGGCGTCGATCGAGAAAGGCGATTCTCCTTGTCTATCCTTCGAAATCGGGATCTGGTGCTCCTCGGCGAAACGGATGAGCTGCTCGCGGCTGGCGAAATCCCATTCGCGCCAGGGGGCGACGACGCGGATGTCGGGCTCCAGCGCATAATAACCGAGCTCGAAACGGACCTGGTCGTTGCCCTTGCCGGTGGCGCCGTGACAGACCGCGTCGGCGCCGACGGCGCGCGCGATCTCGATCTGGCGCTTGGCGATCAGCGGCCGCGCGATCGAGGTGCCGAGCAGATATTGGCCTTCGTAAACCGTGTTCGCGCGGAACATCGGAAAGACATAGTCGCGGACGAATTCCTCGCGCACATCCTCGACGAAGATATTCTCCGGCCGGATGCCGAGTAGTTCCGCCTTGGCCCGCGCCGGCTCGACCTCCTCCCCCTGGCCCAGATCGGCGGTGAAGGTCACCACTTCCGCCCCATATTCGGTCTGGAGCCATTTCAGGATGATCGAGGTGTCAAGCCCGCCCGAATAAGCGAGCACCACCTTCTTCGGCGGATGGGTCATGTCTACTCCTGGGAAAGCGATAGGGTGCGGAAGCGGTGGGCGATGGCGCCGGCGACGGTGCCGTCACGGAGCGCCAGGAACAGCGTGTCGTCGCCGCAGATGGTGCCGGCGATCTCCGGCAGATTGGCCTGGTCGATGGCGAGGCCGACAAGGTGGGCGGAACCGGGCGGAGTCTTCAGGACGACGAGATTGCCCGCCGCCTCGACCGAGCGGACCCATTCGGCGAGGATGCGGTCGAGCCGCGCTGCCGCCCAGTCGCTTTCCGTCACCTGATCGGGAAGCGCATAGCCGAGCACGCCGCCGCGCTTGACCTTGACCGCGCCCATCTGGTCGAGGTCGCGCGACACCGTCGCCTGGGTGACGGCGATGCCGAGGCCGGCGAGCTTCGCCGTCACCTCCTCCTGGCTGCCGACGCCGTCCGAGCGGATCATGTCGGCGATCAGCTTCTGGCGGCGGGCGCGGGCGTCGGTCATGATTCCCCCCCCATCATCCAGGCCATGGCGCCGCGGGCGGTGTGCATCCGGTTCTCCGCCTGCCGCCAGACGGCGCTCCTCGGCCCGTCCATGACCGCGTCGGTCACTTCTTCCCCGCGCCGGGCCGGAAGGCAATGGAGGAACCAGGCGTCGCCGGCGCGGGCCATCAGCGCGTCGTCCACGCGATAGGCGGAAAGCGCCGCGCGGCGGGCCTCGGCTTCGCAATCCTGGCCCATCGAGACCCAGACATCGGTGTAGACGATGCTCGCGCCTGTCACGGCCTCGGCCGGGTCGGCGGTCTGGCGGATGCCGAGGCCGTCGGCTTCGGCGGTCGAGAAGCCATAGCCTTCGGGGCTTGCCACGCGAAGCTCCGCGCCCAGCTTCGCGCAGCCCTGGGCCAGCGAGCGGCAGACGTTGTTGGCGTCGCCGACCCACGCGATCCTCGCGCCCGCCAGCGATCCGAGCAACTGGCGGATGGTGAGCAGGTCGGCCAGCGCCTGGAGCGGATGGTCGCTGTCGGAGAGCATGTTGAGCACGGGCGTCGCGACCGCCGCCGCCATCCGCTCCAGCAGCCCGTGATCGGCAACCCGGGCTGCGATGACCGAATGGTAGCAAGCGAGCGTGCGCGCGACATCCTCGGCCGTCTCGCGGGTGCCGAGGCCGATCTCGTCCTTGTGGATGGTGACCGGATGCCCGCCCAATTGGACCGTCGCCATCTCCATCGAGTTGCGGGTGCGGGCGCTGGGCTTCTGGAACAGGAGCGCGACCCCCTGCCCCGCCAGCGGCCGGCCGAGCTCGGCGCGCGTCGACAGATCGAGGATCGCTTCCAGTGCCCCGGCGTCGAGATCGGCGATGGCGAGGATGTCGCGGCTCACCAGTCGGCCTCCCGCTTGACCATGGTGCCGATCCCCTCGTCCGTGAGCAGTTCGATGAGCAAGGCATGGGGCACGCGGCCGTCGATGATGTGGGCAAAGCCGACGCCGCCCTCGACCGCGTCGGCGCAGGCACGCAGCTTCGGGATCATGCCCGCGCTGACGCTCTCATGCGCGATCCGCTCGCGCAGTTCGGCGGCGGTGACGCGCGGCACGAGGCTGGCCGGGTCGTTCACATCCTCGAGCAGGCCCGGCGCGGCGGTGAGGTAGATGATCTTCTCCGCGCCCATCGCGACCGAGATGGCCATCGCGGCGTCGTCGGCATTGATGTTGAACGGCTGGCCCGACGCGTCGGCGCCGACCGTGGAGACGACCGGAGTCAGGCCGTCGTCGAGCAATTGGTGGAGCAGACCGGCGCGCACATTCGCGACGTCGCCGACATAGCCGAGCGCGGGATCGCGCGGCACGGTGGTCAGCAGGCCGCCATCCTCGCCCGAGACGCCGACGGCGACCGGCTCGTCCAGGGCCTCGCGGTTGATGGTGGCGACGAGGTCGCGATTGACCTTGCCGACCAGCACCATGCGGACGATGTCCAAGGTCTCCGCGTCGGTCACGCGAAGCCCGTCGCGGAATTCCGGCGCCTTGCCCATCCGCTTCATCATCGCATCGACCTGCGGCCCGCCGCCATGGACGAGTACGCAGCGGACGCCGACGCTCCGCAGCAACAGCACGTCCTGCGCCAGCGCCTTGTCCAGCTCGGCATCGATCGCAGCGCCGCCCAGCTTCACCACGACCGCCTTGCCGGCGAAGCGGCGGATATAGGGCAAAGCCTCGACGAGGATGCGAGCGGTCTGGGAGGGGGTCATCACTTCTCCGTCACCCCGGCGAAGGCCGGGGTCTCGCGGAGGCCCGCAGAGATTTCTGGTCCTGAGACCCCGGCCTTCGCCGGGGTGACGGAATGGCTTGTACCGCTCATCATGAAGTCACCGAATTTTCCTTGATGTAGCCGGGGCCGAGATCGATCCCGATCACCTGCGCGGCGCCGGTGCCGAGGCCGAGCGCGACTTCGATGTTGATCCGCTGGTTCTTCATGTGATCGGCGACGGCGGCCTCGTCATGGGGGGCGGATGTCCCGGCCTTCGAGACGACGATCCCGCCATAAGCGACGACCGCTTTGTCCGGATCGAAATCGATCCCCGCCGATCCCGCCGCGCCGAGCAGGCGGCCCCAATAAGGGTCCGAGCCGTACCAGGAGCATTTGACGAGATTGTTCTCGGCGATCGCCTTGGCCGCGATCCGCGCCTCTTCATCGCTGGCCGCGCCGGTGACGCGCAAGGTCACCATCTTGGTCATCCCTTCCGCGTCGCGCGCCATCTGCCAGGTCAGATCCTCGCAGACCTTGTGCACGGCGTCGGCGAATTCGGCGAGGTCCGGCTTCCCTGTCCGCCCGCTGGCGAGCAGGATCATCGTGTCGTTGGTCGAGGTCGCGCCATCGACGTTGAGCGTGTTGAAGGTGCGGTTCGCGGCGTCGCGAAGGATCGCCTGAAGCTCGTCGCGCGACACGTCGGCGTCGGTGGTGAGGAAGGCCAGCATGGTCGCCATGTTGGGCGCGATCATGCCGCAGCCCTTGGCGATGCCGCCGACGGTGAAGGTCGAACCCTTCACCACCGCTTCCTTGGGGACGTGATCGGTGGTGAGGATGCCTTTCGCCGCCTCCTCCGAACCATGAATGGACAGCTTCTTCGCCAATTTCGGCGTCGCGGCCAGGATCCTGTCCATCGGCAGAGGCGTGCCGATAATGCCCGTCGAGCAGACCAGCACGTCGTCGCGCGCGCAGCCGACCGCTTCGGCCGTGGCCGCGCACATCGCCTCGGCATCGGCATAGCCTTGCGCCCCGGTCCCGGCATTGGCGTTGCCCGAATTGACGACGATCGCCGCCGCGCGGCCGCCATTGTCGGCCAGCCGCTTGCGCGACACGCCGACCGGCGGCGCGAAGAACTTGTTCCGGGTGAAGACGGCGACCGCGGTCACCGGCTTGCCGTCGTCGGTCGCGATCATCGCCATGTCATGGCGGCGCCTCTTGACCCCGGCATGGCAACCGGACGCGACGAACCCCAAAGCGGCGGTGACGCTCATGGATAGACTCCGCATACAGAGAGACCCTGGCTTTCGTCGAAGCCGAGCATGAGATTGGCGCACTGGATCATCTGTCCGGCGGCTCCCTTCACCAGATTATCGAGCGCGGAAATAACGAGCACCCGGCCGGTGCGCGCATCGTAGCGGGCGGTGAGGTGGACGGCGTTGGAGCCCAGCGTCCATTTGGTCGCCGGCGCCCGTTCCGAAACATGGACGAACGGCTCGTCTTTATAAGCGGCGCGGAGCGTGTCGAGCGGGTCGCAGGGACCGTTCGCAACGGCGTAGCAGGTGGCGAGAATACCCCGGTTCATCGGCGCGAGATGCGGCGTGAACAGGATATTCGCGCCGAGGCTCGCTTCCATCTCGGCGGTGTGGCGGTGGGACACGAGTCCGTAAGCGGAGAGCGATTCCGAAACATTGTTGAAATGGGTCGAGTCTTTGAGACCCTTGCCCGCGCCGCTGACGCCGGAAGCGGCGTCGACCACGATGCTCTCCGGATCGATCAGGCCGGCGTCCACCAACGGCTTCAGCGCGATGATGGTGGCGGTCGGATAGCAGCCGGCGGCGGCGACCGCGCGCGCCGACCGGATCGCTTCGCGGTTGAGCTCGGGTATGCCGTAGACGAACCTATCGAGCAGCTCCGGCGCCCGGTGCGGTTCGCCATACCAATGTTGATAAGCGCCCGCATCCTTGAGCCGGAAATCGGCGCCGAGATCGACGAACGGAATGGAGCGGTCCAGAATCGCGGGGGCGAGCGCCTGCGACTGGCCGTGCGGCAGCGCCGCGAAGACGAGGTCGATGCCCTCCAGCGCCGCCTCGCCTTCGTAACGCTCGATAATCGCGCCCGGATAAGCCAGCGCGAGATGCGGGTGCACCTCGCCCAGCGCCTGCCCGGCCTGGCTGTCGCCGAACAGTCGCGTCGGTCGCAGCGCGGGATGCGCGGCGCAGAGCCGCAGCAATTCCCCGCCAACGAATCCGGACGCTCCGAAGATGGCTATTTGTGTCATCGGGGCGCATATGTATATTTATGCATTAGTATGCAAGATTATTCTTTTGTGATGCCGCGCCGCAGCTGGTTGCCTCCCGCCGCGGAGGCGGGCAGACATGGCGCTTGTTCGGTTGGGAGGGTTTATGAAGCTTCGTTCCGCTATCGCCGCCATCGCCCTGGCGGCAGCCGCCTGGACCGTCCCCGCCACCGCGCAGCAAGTGACGCCCGCCGACGTGGCCGAGGCCAAGGACATATTGAAGCGCTCGATCGCCTTTCGCACCGTCGAGGGCCAGGGCCAGGTGCCCGCTTACGCCGCTTATCTGGCGTCGGTGCTTAAAGGGGCGGGCTTTGCCGACAGCGACATCGAGATCACGCCAATGGGCGAGACCGCGACGCTCGTCGCCCGCTGGCCCGGCACGAGCGACGCCCGGCCGATCGTCCTCCTCGGCCATATGGACGTGGTCGAGGCCAAGGCCGAGGATTGGGAGCGCGACCCCTTCACCGCCGTCGAGGAAGGCGGCTATATTTTCGGGCGCGGCGCTGAGGACAACAAATATGACGTGAGCCTGATGGTGGCGACGCTCGCCCAGCTCCGCCGCGCGGGCTTCAAGCCGGAGCGGGAGCTCGTCCTGGCGCTTACCGGCGACGAAGAGACGCGGATGGTCACCACCCGCGCCCTCGCCCGCCGGTTCAAGGATGCCGAGATGGTGCTGAACGGCGATGGCGGCGGCGGCATCCTCGGGCCGGACGGCAAGCCGATCTTCTACGGCCTCCAGGGCGGCGAGAAGACCTATGCCGATTTCGAGATCATTTTCACCAATGAAGGGGGCCATTCCAGCACCCCCACCGGCGACAACGCCATTCAGCACCTCGCCGCTTCTCTCCAGCGGATCGGCGCCTATGAATTCCCGCCCCAGGCGAACGAGCTGACCCGCGCCTCGCTGGCGGCGGCGAGCCGGCAGCTGGGCGGCGACCTGGGTTCGGCCATGGCCGCCTTCTCCCGCGATCCGACCGACCTGGAGGCCGCCGCCCTGATCTCGACGAGGCCGGAATATATCGGCCAGGTCCGCACCACCTGCGTGGCGACGATGGTCGATGCCGGCCACGCCCGAAACGCGCTGCCGCAGCGGGCGACCGCCAACGTCAATTGCCGCATCTTCCCGGGCGTCCCGGTCGAATCGGTAAAGGCGAAGCTGACCGAACTGGTCGGCGACGATCGGGCCGAGATCGTCACCATCGACGATCCGACCGCCAGCGACGCCTCGCCGCTCCGCGCTGACGTGATGGAGGCCGTGGAAAAAGCGGTGGCGGCGCGCTATCCGGGCCTTCCGGTGACGCCGAGCATGTCCGCCGGCGCGACCGACAGCCTCCATTTCCGCGCCGCCGGCGTCCCCAGCTACGGCGTCTCCAGCCTTTTCATTCGCGCCGAGGACGGCTTCGCCCATGGCCTCAATGAGCGGGTGCCGGTGGAGGGAATCGGCGCGTCGCTGGCGCATTGGCGGTCGATCCTGGGGGATCTGGCCCGGTAACCACGGCCCCCGCCGGCTCAATCGAACCCCGGCCGCTCCAACAGGCTGTCCACCCAGCGCACCGCCATGGCGCTGGCCTGCGCGGGCGTGAAGGTCGACGGGTCGAGCGACAGCTCCAGCCACAGGCCGTCGACCAGCGCCGACAAGGCGATCGCCACCGGACCGGCCTCGGCCGGCGTCAGGCCGCAGCCGCCGAGCAGCAGCTCCAGTTCCTCGCGATAGCCGCGATAGGTCTCGCCGTGGATGGAGGCGATGGCGGGGGCGGTCTTCACGAGGCTCCAGAAAGCCAGCCAGGTGGCGAGCAAGGCCGGATCGGCGATCGGCGGGCGGAAGCTGGCGGTGATGAAGGCGATGAGCCGGGCGCGCGGCTCGGCGCCGGCCGCCTCCTCCGCCGCCCTCAACGTCGCCGAGACACGGTCGGTGACGTCGCGATAGGTGGCGGCGACGAGATCGTCGATGCCGTCGAAATAATGGGTCAGCAGGCCCGGCGAGACTCCGGCGCGCGCGCAGATCGAGCGGACCGAGGTGCCGGCGACCCCAAGCTCGGCGAGCGAGGCCGCCGTCGCGTCGATCAGCGACTGCCGCCGGAAGTCCGCGCTTTCGCGTGTCGTCGTCCTCATTGCGCGATCCTAGCAGTTATTATACGATCGTACAAAAGCTGGAGTCGGTGATGAATCAAATGCGGCCTGTGGAGGCGCTGTCGAACGTCGATCCGGACGAGGGCTGGAGCCTGCCTGCCTGGATTTACGACGATCCCGAATTCCACCGCGTCGAGATGGAACGGGTGATGCGGCCGAGCTGGCAGATCGTCTGCCATCTGAGCGACATTCCCGGCACAGGCGACTGGCACACGCTCGAATTTCTCGGCGAGAGCATCATCGTCGTGCGCGGCAAGGACGGGACGGTGCGCGCCTTCACCAACGTCTGCCGCCATCGCGGCTCCCGCCTCGTCGATGGAAGCTCGGGTTGCGCGAAGAAACTGGTCTGCCCCTATCACGCCTGGACCTATAATCTCGACGGCACGCTCGCCGGTGTGCCGGGGAAGGACGGCTACCCCGCCTTCGACACCGCCGACCACGGTCTCGCCCCGGTCGAACTGGAGGTGTGGCGGGGCTTCGTGTTCGTCCGGCTGGAGGGCGGCGGGCCGGCGGTCTGGGAGATGATGGCCCCCTATGAAAGCCGCGTCGCGCCCTACCGCTTCGAGCAATTGGAAGCGATCGGGCGGGTGACGTTGCGGCCTCGCCCGGTGAACTGGAAGAACGTCGCCGACAATTATTCGGACGGGCTTCACATCCCGATCGCCCATCCCGGCCTCACGCGCCTGTTCGGACGGGGCTATGGCATCGAGGCCGAGAGCCACGTGGACCGCATGTGGGGCGCGATGATCGACCGGCCGTCGCCCAACCTGTCGGAGCGCCTGTACCAGAATATATTGCCGCCGGTGGACCATCTTCCCGATGAGGCACAGCGGCTGTGGCTCTATTTCAAGCTGTGGCCCAACGTCGCCTTCGACATCTATCCCGACCAGGTCGATTTCATGCAGTTCCTGCCGGTCTCGCCGACCGAGACCCTGATCCGCGAGATCAGCTACGCGCTGCCCGATGAACGGCGCGAGATGAAGGCGGCGCGCTATTTGAACTGGCGCATCAACCGCCAGGTCAATGCCGAGGACACGATCCTCATCGCGCGGGTGCAGGCGGGGATGCAGTCGCGCAGCTTCACCGTCGGGCCATTGAGCGACGAGGAGGTCTGCCTCAAAAGCTTCTGCCGCAAGCTGCGGGCGCTGATCCCGGAGGCGCGGCTGCACGAGCCGCCGGCGGCGGGATGGAGCCAACGGGCGGCGATCGACATGAATTAATCCGTCACCCCAGCGAAGGCTGGGGTCTCAGGGGGCAGGTCCGTGACCTCTTGTCCTGAGATCCCGGCCTTTGCCGGGATGACGAACGAGGAACCGGAATGACCAGCAAATACGACGCACTGATCATCGGCGCGGGCCATAACGGCCTCGTCTGCGCTTTCTACCTCGCCCGCGCCGGCCTCAGGGTCCGCATCGTCGAGCGGCGCGATATCGTTGGCGGGGCGGCGGTGACCGAGGAATTCCATCCCGGCTTCCGCAACAGCGTGGCCAGCTACACAGTCAGCCTGCTCCAGCCCAAGGTGATACGCGACATGCGGCTGGTCGAGCACGGCTACAAGGTGATCGAACGCCCGATCTCCAACTTCCTGCCGCAGGAGGATGGCCGCTACCTGAAGCTCGGCGGCGGGCTCGAGAAGACCCAGGCCGAATTCCGCAAATTCTCTGACAAGGACGCCGCGACCCTCCCCGCTTATTACGAATCGCTGGAGAATGTCGCCGACGTGCTGCGCGACCTCGCCCTCAAGACCCCGCCCAATATCGGCGAAGGCCTCAAGACCCTGATTGATGGCGCCCGCCAAGGGCGGCGGCTGGCGAAGATGCCGCTCCACCAGCAGCGCGACGTGCTCGACCTGTTCGTGAAGAGCGCGCGAACATTCCTCGACTCGTGGTTCGAGAGCGAGGCGGTCAAGGCCGCGTTCGGCTTCGACGCCGTGGTCGGCAATTATGCCAGCCCGGACACGCCCGGCTCCGCCTACGTCCTCCTCCACCACGTCTTCGGCGAGGTGAACGGCAAGCGTGGCGCCTGGGGGCATAGCGTCGGCGGCATGGGCGCGATCACGCAGGCGATGGCGAAGGTCTGCCGTGCGGCGGGGGTCGAGATCAGTCTCGAAGCACCGGTCGCCAAGGTCCTGGTCGATGGAAACAAGGTGGCGGGCGTCCGGCTGGAGAGCGGCGAGGAGATCGCCTGCCCGACAGTCATCGCCAATGTCGGCCCGAAAATTCTCTACGAGCGGATGATGGACCCGGCCGATCTCGGCCCCGAATATGTCCGCCGCATCAAGGCGTTCAAGGCGGGTTCGGGCACCTTCCGGATGAACGTGGCCCTGTCCGAGCTGCCCCGCTTCACCGCGCTGCCCGAGCCCGGCGAGCATCTCCAGTCCGGCATCATCATCGCGCCGACCCTCGATTATATGGACCGCGCCTTCCTCGACGCGAAGCAGTTCGGCATGTCGAAAAAGCCGATCGTCGAGATGCTGATCCCCTCGATCGTCGACGACAGCCTCGCCCCTCCCGGGAACCATGTCGCCAGCCTGTTCTGCCAGCAGTTCGATCCGGACCATGACTGGGACACGCATGGCGAGGCGGCGGCGGACCTCATCATCGATACGGTCGAGGATTATGCGCCCGGCTTCAGGGCCTCGGTGCTCGGCCGCATGATCCTGTCGCCCTGGGATCTGGAGCGCAAGCTCGGCCTCGCCGGCGGCGACATCATGCACGGCAACATGACCCTCGATCAGCTCTGGTCGGCGCGGCCGGTGCTTGGCAGCGGCGCCTATCGCGGGCCGGTGAAGGGCCTCTATATGTGCGGCGCCGGCACCCACCCCGGCGGCGGCGTCACCGGCGCCCCCGGCCACAACGCCGCGCGCGAGATCCTAGCCGACCGGAGCTTCCTCGGCCGCCTCGTCCGCCGGGGCTGAGCGGCGGGTCGCGAAGTAGATCGGCACCCCGAGCGCGAGCAGCACGAACCACCAGCCGACCGCCTCGACCCCCGCCCCCCAGATCGCCCAGAGCGAATAGACCGCGCCCAGTATCGCGATCGGCGGCAGGAGCGCGGTCGCCGTCACGCCTCCCCGCGCGCGCAGCCGCAGCGCGGCGAGCGAGACGAAGAAATAGGGGACGAGCGAAGCCGTCGTCGCTAGGAGGATGATGAACTTGAAGAGGTCCGCCATCGAGCGCGAATAGTTCATCAGCAGGACGATCGTCAGCAAAGCGCCCGAAACCAGGTGCGCCCGAACCGGCGTTCCGCGCGCGCTGTTCCTCGCCAGCCAGGCCGGGAAGACGCCGCCCTTGGCCATCGCCCAAGGCATCTCGCCCTGCAGCAATATCCATCCGTTGAGCGCGCCGAACGCGCTGATCGCCGCGAACAAGGCAATGGCGACGCCCGCCCCCTCGCCCCAGTGGAGCTCGACGAAATCGGCGAGCGGCGCGCCCGATTGCGCGGCCTCCTCGGGCGGCAGCAGCAGCGCCACGGACGAGCAGGCGAAGATGTAGATGAGACCGGTCAGCGCCGTCCCGATCAGGGTCGCGCGGCCGATGGTCCGGGCCGGGTCTTCCACCTTCTCGGCCGGCACGGTCGCCGATTCAAGGCCGAGAAACGCCCACAAGGTGAGCGCCGCCGCCGCCGAGATGCCGGCTGGGCCGGTCAGCTGGATATCCTCGGCGCGAAGCGGCGGCAGCGAGGCGCCGCCGTCGCCCGAGATAACGATCGCCGCCAGCACGATGACGGCGGCCAAAGGGAGGAATTTGAGCAAGGTGGTCACGACCTGAACCCGGCCGGCGGTCGCGGCGCCATAGCAATTGATGCCGATCAGCGCCCAGACCATCGCGCAGGTGATCAGCACCGAATGCTCGGCTATGCCCGGTATCAACGTGCTGAGCGGCGCCACGACGCCCGTGGCGATCGCGACATTGCCGACCCACAGGGATATCCAGTAGCTCCACGCCACCAGGAAGCCGGTCATCGGCCCGAACGCCTCGCGCGTATAGGCATAAGGCCCGCCCGCGCGGGGGAGCGACCGAGCGAGCGTCGCGAAGATATAAGCGAGGCACATCGCCCCGGCGATGGTCACGAACCAGCCGAACACGCCATTCCAGCCCAAAGGCGCCAGGCTCGCCGGCAACAGGAACACGCCCGAGCCGATCATGTTGCCGACGCACAGCGCCAGGCACATCCAGAAACCGAGCACGCGCCGCTGGGCCGTGGCCGGCTGCGGCGAGCTGTCGTCAGGCATTGATGGCTGCATCTAAGTCTCCGCGGCTGTTTCCCCGTCTAGGAGAATTTTCATCCCCACTGAACCATTCCCGTCATTCCAGCGAAAGCTGGAATCTCTCTGCCTTTCAGAAAAGGAGATTCCAGCTTTCGCTGGAATGACGATTTAGAGTTTACGGTGACGCGGCAGGCTTCGCCTAGAAGCTGTAGATCAGGGTCGCGCGGCTCAGCGTGTCTACGGGATCGACGCCGGGCGGCGTGCCGCGCTCATATTGGATATTGTAGGAGAATCGCGCCTTGAGCGCCCCGAGCAGCTGCGTGTCGAGCGCGGTAAGGGCAGTGGCGCTGCCGTCGTTCGATTCGAGATAGAAGGAACCGGTCTGGCTGAACTGGAGCGTCGGCGTGACCTTCCACGCGAAATCGAGCGAGGCGCGCCCGGCAAATGTGGAGCTGGTCGCGCCATCGGTGAGGTCGGTCAGGCGGAAGGCCGGTCCACCCTCCAGATCGAGCGTCACGGCGTTGGAGGCGATCACGCCGTAGCCGAGGCCACCGCCCAGCGTGTAACGGTTCTGGTAGCCGACGAAGCGGTCATGCTCATATTGAGCGAGTCCAAAGACATAGAGCCTGTCGTCGACCTTGTAATTGGGCTGCCACGAAGCGAGCAGCCGCTGGGTCGTCGTGGTGCCGCCCGTTCGCTGGAAATCGGCGCGGGCGGCGAGCTTGTGCCGCCATTTGAGGCCCGCCCGCTCCGCGCTCAGCGCACCATAGACGCCGAGATTGCTGGTATTGCCGGTCGCACGGGAGGCGCCGAGTTCGACCTGGCCCTTCCAATTGTCGAACGGCGACGCGCTGGCGAGCCGGTGTTCCGTCTCGCGCGCGGCGCGCGCCGCCGCCTCCGCGAGACGCACCTTCCAGGCCGCCTCGATCGCGTCGATTTCGGCGGCGGCGGCGGGATTGGCCTGCCGCGCGACGGCCATGACGGTCGCCACGGCTTTGGCGTCGCCGCCGGCGATCGCCGTCTCGATCATGGCGCGGACGGGCGCCGGCAGCGAAGAAGGGGAGGCCTCGCCGACCTTCGCGGGATTTTCCTCGAGTGCTTGGGCGGTGGGCGCGACGGCGGAAGCCATCGCCAGAACGGAAAGCAACAGCGACATGAGCCGATCGGTAACGGCCCGACCCGCGAGTGTCGAGGCCGCCGCCGATCGGTTCCGGGCGCGTCAGCCCGTCAGAATTTCGTCCCGACCTTCAGCCCGATGGTCCGGGGCTGGGTCACGTAGGTATAGATTTTGGGTCCGATGGCCGTGTCGCCACCGGGATCGCCGCAGACCGATTCGAGGCATTGTATGCCCTTGGCGGTGGCGCCGACCTCGTCGAACAGGTTGCGGACGAACACTTCCGCCGACCAGGTGCCGCTCTTCACGCCGGCGCTGATATCGACCGTATTGTAGGACGGCAGATCGCCGACGATCTCGCGCTCCACCAGGCGCAGGTCGCTCGTCCTGCGCCCTTCATGGACGAGGCCGGCCTGGAAATGTCCTTCATAGGATGGGCCGACCGGGAATTCGTAGCGCGCCAGGATATTGCCCTTGAACCTCGACGTGACCGGCAGGCGCGTGCCGGCGGGCGCCAGCAGGTCATTGGCTTCGCCATCGACTCCCGGTAGCGTGCAGTCGAACTGCTTGTTGGCGATCAGGCAGAAATCCTCGGTGATCTCGGCGTCGTTATAGGCCGCTCCGGCGCTGAGGCTCAAGCCCGGCGCGAGCCGCGCGAACAGATCGACCTCGGCGCCACGGATGCGGGCATTGCCGGCGTTGCGCACTTCGGAAAGACCGTTGGCGCCCAGGAAGGACAATTGGATGTCGGTCCAGTCGAGCTGGTACAAGGCGGCGTTGAAGCGCAGCCGGTTGTCGAGCCAGCTCGTCTTGAAGCCCAATTCGTAATTGTCGATGAAATCGGCCTCGTAGGGCGGCAGGGTCCCGCGCCGGTTGATGCCGCCCGGCCGGAAGCCGCGTGAGGCGGTAACATAGACGAGCGCGTCGTCGCTGAACTTGTAGGTCGCGTTGATGCGGTGGATGAAGTCGGTGTCGGCCGTGCTCTTGTCGAGATTGGTGCAGGGCGACCCGTTGACGACCGGCGGGCCGAAACAGGCGGCGACGCCGGTGCGGCTGCTATAGCCGGCGCTGTAGCCGAAGAAGCCCTCCAGCGAATTGTCGTAGCGATAGATGCGCCCGCCCAGGGTGACGCTGAGCCTGTCGGTCACATCCGCCGTCAGCTCGCCGAAAAGCGCATAGTCGCGGTCGACCCGGAATTGCTTGGTGAGCCAGATATTGCTCTCCGTCCCCGGCACCGTGATAGAATCGGCGATGTCGTCGATGATGTAATTCTGCTCGATATTATGGGTCTGCCGCTGATAGAAAAGACCGCCGATGAAGCGGACGCGTTCCTCGGAAGGAGAAGCGAACCGAAGCTCGTGGCTTTGCTTGGTGTAGCGGTCGGTGAAGACGATATACTGGTTCGGGTTCACCAGATTGTCGTCATTGTCGTAGAAATATTCGCCATATCCGGCGAGCGCGTCGTAGAAATAGGCATAGTCGACATAGTCGACCTCGCCATCGACCTTGCGGGTCAGATAGGAACCGGCATAGGTCATGTCGAAATTGCCGATCTTGCCCTCGACGGTCAGCGCCGCCTGGATCCAGCGGTCGTTCGAGCGCTCCGGGTTGAACTGCATCGTCTGAAGCTCGCCAAGGCCCGATTCCTGGGCGAACGAGCCGTGCGCCACCTGCTTCTGCCCCATGATCTGGGGGGTGACGGTCCAATTGTCGTCGAGGTCGATCTTCAACGCGGCGCGGCCGCCATAGGTCTCGACATCGTTATAATCCTCCTCGACCAAAGGAGCGTTGCTGAACGCGATGCCGGAGGAGGGGAAGTTGAGCGTGCCCGGCACGTTGTCGATATAGCCGGCATCCTTCTTGTACCAGCCGACCACGCGCAGCGCCATATTCTCGGAGATCGGCGCATTGACGAACGCTTCGCCGATATAGCCGAAGCCGCCATGGGCGACGTTGTTCACCTCGACATTGCCCTCGCCATAGAAGCCGGACGTATCGGGCTTGTTGGTGATGATGCGGATGGTGCCCGCCTGGCTCGACGCGCCGTAGAGCGTGCCCTGCGGCCCGGCCAGCGCCTCGACCCGGGCGATGTCGAAGACGTGGATGTCGAGGGCGCCGGTGATGGTCGTGATCGGCTGCTCGTCGAGATAGGTGCCGACGCTCGGCAGCGAGGTCGAATGGTTGGCGTTCTCACCCGAAGCGACGCCGCGGAAATAGACGTTGGCGAAGCCCGGCCCGGCGCTCTGATAGGAGAGGCTCGGCACGTAGCGCGCATAATCGTCGAAATCGGTGACCTGGAGCTGGTCGAGCTTCTCGGTTCCGATCGCGGTGATGGCGATGGGAACGTCCTGGAGATTCTCCTCGCGCTTCTGGGCGGTGACGATGATGTCGGCGTCGTCGGACTGGCCGCGGCCGGTGTCCGCCTGGTCGTCGGCGCCGCTGGCCTCGCCGGTGGCGACATCCTGCGCCACCGCGGCGCCCGCCGTGCACAACATGGTCGATGCGAACAGCGCCATGGTGGCGACGCCCAGCCTGGTCCGGGACAATTTCGATGACCGCATATTACCTCCCCCAAGAGATGGTCGATTTCACCGGAAGCTGTGCCGCTTTTCGGGGGCCGTCAATCGCAATGAAGCGGGCGTGACGCGGGCGTAACGATTGCCGGTAATCTGTGGTGAAATTGCCACTCCTGCTCAGGCGGCGGGCGCGTCCGGATAGCAATCGAGCACCGGGCCGAGCGCGGCCTTCAACGGACCCAGCCACGGCTCATAGGCCCGCCACTGGTCGAGCCCTTCCCGGTTGATGGGCCGGCGCACCTGCTCCGAGCTCGCGGTGCGGACGGCGCGCTCGTTTTCGTGGAAGCGGAGGCAGGCCGGATCGAATTCCAGCCCCAAATGGTCGAGCAGTCGGCGAACCTGCGCCTCGGGATCGGCGACCATATGCTCGTGAAGGATGCGATGTACGCCGCCGGGCAGGACGGCGTCGATGTGGCGCATCGACCGGACATAATCGGCATAATAGAGGCCGAGCTCGGCGAGATCGTAGGTGAAGCCCTGCCCCCGGGCGAAGTGCTGCTTGAAGTTGGAGAAGCAGCAGGCGAGCGGATGCCGGCGCGCGTCGATGATCTTCGCGTTGGGCAGGATCAGCTTGATGAGCCCTACATGCATCCAGTTGTTGGGCAGCTTGTCGATGAAATGGGGCCGGTCCGTCTTTCGCTGCACGCGGGTGCGGTCGAGATATTCCTCGCCCAAAGCGGCGCATTCGGCGGCGCTCAGCCCGGCGAGACAGTCGGGATAGGCTCCCGGGTCGCCCCTCGACTTGCGGCCACCGAGCCGTCTCGCCAGCGCCGGCATGTCGGGCAGCTCCATCGTCCCTTCGATCAGCCGATGGCTGGCGAGGATCTGCTCGATCAGGGTCGATCCGGCGCGCGGCATGCCGATGATGAAGATCGGATCGGAAGCCGGGCAGCCATGATCCCGGCGGGACTCGAAGAAGGCCGGCGTGAAGAGCGCTTCGCAGCGGCCGACATGCTCGCTCGTGTCCGCCGGGTCGTAATCCACCGCGCGGCGGCGCAGCCGGTTGCCCTCGGCATAATGGCCGAAGGATTCCGCCGCCCGCCCGGCATCTTCGTCGGCCTTGCCCAGCGCGAAATGGAGGTGGTAGCGATCCTCATCGATCACGTCGCCGCGTTCCAGCGCCTCCATCATGGCCGCGATATCGCCACCGTCGAACGTCACCGTCTTCAAATTGGCGAGGCTCCACCAGACCTCGCCGAGGCCGGGCTCGATCGCCAGCGCGCGGCGATAGGCGGCGATGCCCTCCTGCTGCCGTCCGACGGTCTTCAGCATATGGCCGAAGCTCATCCACACCTTGGGCTGGTCCGGGAAGCGGGCCAGCACCTGCTCGTAGAGACCGATCGCCTCCTCGTAGCTGCCGAGGCGGCCGAGCGCGGCGGCCTTCAGATTCTGGGCCGCCGGATTGGCCGGGTCGCCGACCAGCAAAGCGTCGAGCACCATCACGGCGTCGGCCGGCCGGTTCTGGCGATAGAGGATTGTGGCGAGATTGGCGCGCGCGGCGGCAAAGCCCGGCGCCAGCTCCAGCGCGCGGCGGAGCAGATTCTCGGCATCGCCATAGCGCCCCAGCCGCGCCGCCAGCTCCGCCATCATGCGGATCGCCGCCACGTCGGTCGGCTTCGCCTTGAGCCGCGGCCGCAGGATATGCTCGGCGGTCGCCAGCTCGTTGTCGAGCAAGGCCTCGGCGGCTTCGATCAGCACCGGTTCGCGGACGGAGGCGGAGATCGCTTCCAGCTCCGCCTGCTCCGCGCCCTCGCCGTCGCCGGTCCGCCGGAGCGCCGCCGCCAGCAGCCTCAGCGCATCGGCATTGGCCGGCGCGATGCGCAATATCTCGCGGGCCTGCATCGCGGCCGATCCCGGATCGTGCCGCAGCAGCCGCCCGCCATGGACCAGCGCCTGCGCCACGGTACCGGATCGTTCCTCGGCGGCGGCGGCCATGTTCCTCATTCCCTCCCCACGTCGGTCCAGCCCATCCTAAGGCCGGATCGACGCGGGTCCAGCGGGAAGACGATGGCTAGAAGCCGAGCTGGAGCGAGGCGCGGAAGGCGACCGCCGCGCGGCCTTGCTGCTCCTCGGCATTTACCTCGCCGCCGATCAGGAAGGAATCGTTGCCGCCGAGCAAGCGGAACTTGCCGACCCAGCCGCTCTCCCGCTCGGTGCCGAGCAGGGTGAAATCCTCGCCGCCCTCGAAGCGGGCGGTGGTGGCGCCGAGCGAGCCGCCGATCAGCTGGCGGCGGCCGCCCTCGATCTCGGCCCGGAAGAAGCCTTCGCCCACTTCGGCTCCGCCCATGATGTCGTAGCCGATGGCGACCGTGGCGTTGGCGGCGGTCTCGTCGCCGGAGCGGGAATCGACGACCAGGTCCATCGCCGTGCCGCCGCCGCTCTCGGTATAGCCATCCTCCTTCAGCCGGTAATAGTCGATCGACGCCGCCGGGCGGACGGCAAGCCGGCCGAAGCGCAATTCGTAGGAGAGGCCGGCGGCAGCCGAGACCAAGGTGCCGCTCCAGTCGCCGCGCGATTCCCGGGTCACCGTCTCGGTCCCCGTCGAGCCGGTGAAGCGGCGCAGCCCCTCGAAATCCACATGGGCCGCCGAGACCCGGGCGAAAGCCTGGAGCGCGTCCCAATTGTTGCGCCAGTAAGCCGCGATTTCCGCCTGGCGCGTGTTCACCTCGTTGTCGGTGCCGCCGTCGGCATCCTTGCCGAGCAGATAAGCGAGCGAGACGCCGAAATTGCCGACGCCGCCCGCCTGGAGCTCGGCGCCGCCCGAAGCGCCCCAGCCGTTGATGTCGTAGGAGGAGGTGTCGCCGAGCCCCTTGCTCGATCCCCAAGCGACCTGCTGGAGGAAGAAGCCCCAGCCGCCCATGTCAACCATCGGCGAGCGCGGATCGGCGAGGAAACGGGCCGTGGCGCGCGACGCCTGCGTCACGGTCTCGAAAGTGCCGCCGGCATGTTCGGGGAGAAGCTGGCGGAGCGATGAGCGGAACGTGTCGCCGTCCTGTATGGCGAGGAACACGTCGGCCATAAGCGCATCGCTGTCGAGGTTGGCGACGATCGCGTCATAGGCGCCGCCCTGCGAGCGGTTGAGGCCGAGCTCGGCCGCGCTCTTGCGGCGGATGTTCAGCGCGACCTCGCCGGCCGCGTCGTCGGCGGCGATGCTGCTCGCGTAGAGGAAGGGGAGGACCGCGCCGGCGGTGGTGAGGTTGGATCCGCCCTCCAGGCTGCCGGCCCGGACGATGACGTAGCTTCCCTCGCCGTCCGAGATGCTGTCCAGCTTGACGTTGACCTTGGAGCCGGTGCCGAAACTCGCGTCGCCCGCGACATCGTAGAGCGTGTTGGTGCCGGCGCCGGTGTCGATGCTGACGGTCAGCGAACCGCCGCCGCTGACGTCGAGCGAGCCCAGGCTCACCGCCCCCTTGTTGGCGACGTCGAGCGACCCGCCGGCGAGGGTGACGGCGAGGCCGCCGCTGCCGGCCAGAGTGCCGGAGAAGATCGACGTGCCGCCCAGCGTCAGGCTGTCCGCGCCGCCGCCGAAATCGACATTGCCGGTCAGCCTGGAGCTTCCGCCAAGCGCGAGGCTGTCGGCGCCGGCGCCGAAAGCGACGTTGCCGGCATGGAGGGCGTCTCCGCTCAGCGCGAGACGATTGGAGCCGCCGCCGAAGCGGATATTGCCGACCACCTTGCCGTCGGCGATGTCGAGCAGGTCGTCGCCCGATCCGAACAGGATCGCGCCGGTGATGGAGGGCGCGGCGGCGCCTTCCGCGACGGCCGTCTGCCGGACCGTCACGCCGTCCCGGTTGGCGCGCAGATCGAGGGCGATCGCGCGATCGGCGTCCTTGCCGCCTCCGGCGCTGATGCCGCCCTTGTTCTCGACCAAAGAGACGGTGCCCGACCGGTCGACGATGGCGGTCGCCTTGCCGCCGGCGCCGGTGAGGGTGGCCGCGATCTGGCCGCTGTTGCGGATCGTGCCGACATCGGCGCCTTCGTCGATGGCGATAGCCTCGACCCGCGACGTGCCCGCCTTGCCGCCGACGGCGGTGACCTTGCCGGCGATCCTGACGGTCTCGACGTCGGCGCCGTCGCCGAGGCGGATCGCGGTCGCGTCGCCGCCCCTCGAATCGGCGGTGACACTGCCGTTGACGGCGAGGCCGCCGGCCACCGTGACTCTGCCGCCCAGCCCGCCGATGGACAGAGCGGTGGCGGAGACGCCCTGATAGACGCCGAAGGCGCGGACATCGCCGTTGATGACGATGCCATGGCCGCCCGCGGCCTCGCCGGCGACGGCTCCGATCGCGATATCCTCCGCCGCGCCGATCCGGACAGCCGGCGCCGCGCCATAGGTCATGATGACCGCGCGCGACTCCTTGGCGTCCTCGACACCGTCATCATCCTCGTCATCCTCGTCCTCGTCGCGATCGGGGGGCGGCGCATCGAAGAGGATGCCGCCCGCCACGTTGCCGGCGACGGTCAGCGCGGAGCCGCCCTGGAGCAGGTCGTCCGCGTCGAGCTTCTTGGGGTCGGCCGGCGCCGTGATCGAGCGGTAGCCGGTCGACGTGATCCCGCCCTGCACGACCAGCGAGCCGCCGATATCGCCGTCGAGGGCGACGCCGACGGAATTCGCGCCCTTGACCTCGACGAGGCCGGTCACGCGGACATTGCCCGCGACATCGCCGGCGCGGATGCCGACGCTGTTGTCGCCGGTCACGCTGACCTTGACGCTGCTGGCCAGCGCCCCGCCCAGCGGCCCATCGATCGCGATGCCGGCGGACTGGTTGCCCTCGACCGTGATGGTGCCGTTATTGATGACATTGCCGGCGAGCGCGCCGGTCCGGATGCCGAAGCGCCCCGATCCTTGCGCGAAGGGACCGTCGAGATCGCCGTCCTTGTCGGCATCGGTGGCGGTGTAATTCTCGTCGAGAATGATGGTGCCGGTATTGACGATCGACCCGTCGACTCCCGCCTCGGCCAATACGCCCGTGGCGCCGCTGGCGCCGCTGATCTGGACCGTGCCTTCGTTCCTGGCATCGTTGTCGCTGTCGAGGGTGACGGCCGCGCCGCCATTGGGTTTCACCGAGCCCGACGCGACGATGCGGATGTCGTCCGGCTGGCCGCTGGCGATCGTGGAGGTGCGGACCGGCGCCGTCTGCGCCGAGTTGATGACGGTTTCCGCCCGCAGCGGCGCGACGGCGGCAGCAAGGGCGACGGGCGTGAGGCAGGTGGCGGCAAGCAGGCGACGCATCGATCCATTACCTTTGTTCAAAAGAGTTTGGGGGGCTGATAGGCGATGCCCGCAACCCACAAGGCTGGGCGGGACGACGCGGATTTCTGTCTATCCTGGAAAAGTCGCGCGGCGCCGGTCTTTAAAAAAAAAGCCCGGATCGTCGCGACGACCCTCTTCGGTCCTGTGCCCCCGGGGCGCCATTGTCAGAAGTCGGGTCTGACGGAAATGCGGCGCTTGCGGATATCGGTTATTCAGCCGCCTGGAGAAGGCCCTCGGCGGGACAGTCCGTCCGTGCGTCGGCGCGGCAGCGGTCGGCGATGAGCGCGATCAGCCATTGCAGCGCCGGATCGCGGTGGCCGCGCGTATGCCACATCAGCCAATGGTCCACGGCGCCGAGCTCGGGCGGCGCCGGCAGCAGGCAAAGCCGCCCGTCCCGGCCATGCTCGTGCGCCGCCGAAGCCGGGAGCAGCATCGCCGCGTCGCTCCGCGCGACAATCTCCAGCGCGGCCACGAAATAGGGAATGGTGGCGATCAGCCGGCCTTCGAGCCCGCGCGCGCGCAGGACACGGATCAACGGATCGGGCTCGTCGTCCGAGAGGGCCACGCCGACCAGGGGCCAGGCGAGTATGTCCTCCAGTGCGGGCGCCCCGTCCGCCATGGCCGCCAGCGGGTGGCCGGCCCGGACGACGCACAGCATCGTCTCGCTGAACAGGTGCCGCTCATGGACCAGGCTGCGGTCGGGCTCGGCGCTTCCGATCAAGAGGTCGATCTCGCCGCCGGCCAGCCGGGCGACCGCATCGGCCGGGACCGGCTTGACGTCGATCGCCACCCCCGGCGCCGCCGCCATGATCGCCGCGAGCGACGGCATCAGCACCGATCGGGCGCCGTGATCGGACGCGGCGACGCGGAAGCGCCGCGTCAGCGTCGCCGGCTCCACTCCGGGGCGCGCTACCAGCCGCGACACCCCGTCCAGCCAGGCGCGCAGCGGCTCCGCCAATTCCTCGGCCCGCCGCGTCGGCAGCATTCCGCCCCGCGTGCGCACCAGCAAGGGATCGTCGAACAGCCGCCGCAATTCCGCCAGCGCGCGGCTCATCGCCGGCTGGCTCATCCGCTGTCGCCGGGCCGCCTGCGAGACGCTGCGAGTCTCGATCAGCGCGGCGAGGCTGTTGAGGAGATTGAGGTCCATGTCGATCATGAAGGTAACCAGCGCCGGATGGGTGCCCCCCATCTTGCTTGGATCGCCGCTGTCAGCCGGCCGGAACGGCGGCCGCGAGGCGTCGCGGACGAAATCGCCGCGCCGGCTGGAAGGGCCTTCGCCCCGTCATGACTGGATATTCGGGCACTGCTCATCCCCACGCAAAGACGTCTAAAGTCTCGCGGCCCGCCCGCGCGCCCTTTCGCAGCAACGATGCGGGCCGTCAAGCGGCGAAACCGCGCATGGCCCTCCGATGAAGGCCGGCCTCGTACCCGCCCGCCAACGCAACACCCACGAGGATAATCCGTTTTCCTACAGATATCCCTTCTGGTTATTAGTGGCGCGACTCGAGCCAGGGAGCAAGCGCATGGACATCGACAATCTGATCGAAGAGGTGATCGGCCGCGAAGGCGGTTATTCGAACCATCCGGCGGACAAGGGCGGCGCCACCCGCTGGGGCGTGACCGAGGCGGTGGCGCGGGCGCACGGTTTCCGTGGCGACATGCGCGCCTTTCCGCGCGCCGAGGCGGTCGCGATCTATCGCCGGATCTACTGGCTCCGTCCCGGGCTCGACGCCGTCGCCCGGCACGCGCCGCGCGTGGCGGAAGAATTGTTCGACACCGGTGTCAACATGGGGCCGGAAGTGGCGGCCGGCTTCCTCCAGCGGGCGCTGAACGCGCTCAATCGCGGCGCCAGCGACTATGCCGACATCGCCGTCGACCGCCGCATCGGGCCGCGCACCCTCGCCGCCCTCGCCGGCTTCGTCGACCGCCGCGGAGAAAGCGGGGAAGTTGTACTGCTGAAGGCGATCGAGGCGCTCCAGGGCGAACGCTATCTCCGCCTCGCCGAGCAGCGCCCGGCCAACGAGGCCTTCCTCTACGGCTGGCTCGCCAACCGTTTGGGCTGAATCGCATGGCATCCATCAACTTCATCAACTTTGGAGAAAATCATGTCACTCATCGCAGGCATTATCGGCCCCGTGGCCGCGCTCATCGACAAGATCATTCCCGATCCCGAGGCGCGCGACCGCGCCAAGCTGGAACTGCTGAAGGCCGAAGGCAGCCAGGAAATGCGGGCGGTGGAGGCGCGGATGAGCGCGATCATCGCCGAAGCGCGCAGCGCCGATCCCTGGACCAGCCGCGCCCGGCCGAGCTTCCTCTACGTGATGTACGCGCTCTTGCTCTGGTCGGTTCCGATGGGCCTGATCGCCGCCGTCAATCCCGGCATGGCCCATGGGATCGGGCAGGGCATGACCGTTTATCTCTCCGGCATTCCCGAAGAACTCTACGCCCTCTTCGGCACCGGCTATCTAGGCTACACCGCCGCCCGCGCCTGGGGCAAGGCGAAGGGATCGGATAAATAAGATAGTCGATCCAGTTTCTTAGTAAATGAATAAAGACCGTTTAACCAACGGTTATAGAGAAACCTGTCCAATTCGGCGATTCTTTCTGTAACGGTCTTGGATTATATTGTAGGAGAGTTTCCCATCATTGCCATGAAGCAATGAGGGATGCTTGCGATTACATTCCGAGTTCGAGGCATGCAATCGCCGAGGGCAATCGAAAGCAGGGAGGGCTTCAAATGCACAAGTCGGTGACATCTCTTATGTTGATGGCGTCGGTCGCCATCGCGGCGCCGGCCTTCGGCCAGGCCACGCGCACCTGGGTCTCGGGCGTCGGCGACGACGTCAATCCCTGCAGCCGCACCGCGCCGTGCAAGACCTTTGCCGGCGCGATCTCGAAGACCGCCACCAATGGCGAGATCAACGTCATCGATCCCGGCGGGTTCGGCGCCATCACCATCACCAAGTCGATCACCATCGACGGCTACGGACCGGAATCGTCGATCCTTGCCGCCGGCACGAGCGGAGTCATCATCAACGGCGCCGGCATCGTCGTCACGCTCCGCAACCTGTCGATCAACGGCGCCGCGACGACCGCCGGCAGCGGCGTCCGCATCCTCAACGCGGATTCGGTCAACATCGACAATGTCAGGATCGCCAACTTCACCGGCACCGGCACCGCCGGCCGCGGCGTCTCGATCGAGACGACCGGCGCCAATGTCCGCGTGTCGATCGCCGACTCCCAATTCTACAATATGGGCAACGCCAGCGTCGCCTCGGTGCCAACCGCGGGCAACGTGCTGCTCGATGTCCATGGCGTGAACATATTCAGGGGCGCCGACGCAGGGATCCAGGCCAGAACCCTCACCAAGCTGACATTGTCCGATTCCGCGATCGCCGGGCATCCCAACGGCGCGGCCGTGGAGGTGAGCCTGTCGGATGCGTCGGCTCATATCAGCAACAGCGTGCTTTCCAACAACCGGTTCGGGATCAACAACGGGCTGGGCGGCGGCACGCCCACGACCCGGCTGTACGGGACCGTCATCACCGGCAGCACCATCGAGGCGCTCAGGATCAATGGCGGCAGCGTCCTTTCCTACGGAAACAACGCGATCCGTGGCAATGCCGGCAACGAGGCGCCGACGCCGCCCGTCATCGGCATGCAATAGCCGGTCTGGCGACGCCCCCGGGATTGCGCCCCCGCGCCGGCTTTCCCACATAGCCCCGACACAAGCGGGAGCGGACATGGAAAGCTGGCACGGCACGACGATCCTGGGCGTGCGCAAGAACGGCAATGTGGTGGTGGCGGGCGACGGCCAGGTGTCGCTCGGCCAGACCGTGATCAAGCCCAATGCGCGCAAGGTCCGGCGGCTGCATGACGGCTCGGTGATCGGCGGCTTCGCCGGCGCCACCGCCGACGCCTTCACCTTGTTCGAGCGGCTGGAACGCAAATTGGAGCAGCATCACGGCCAATTGATGCGCGCTGCCGTGGAACTCGCCAAGGACTGGCGGACGGACAAATATCTGCGCAACCTCGAAGCGATGATGATCGTCGCCGACAAGGACGTGACCCTCATCCTCACCGGCAACGGCGACGTGCTGGAGCCGGCCGCCGGAATCGCCGCCATCGGCTCCGGGGGCAATTTCGCCCTTTCCGCCGCCACCGCCCTCTTCGACTATGAAGAGGATGCCGAGACCGTTGCCCGCAAGGCGATGAAGATCGCCGCCGAGGTCTGCGTCTACACCAACGACAATCTGACCGTGGAGACGATCGAAGGCGCTGCATCCGCCTGAGAACCTCATTCCCGCTTTCGCGGGAATGACGAATGAGGCTAGGCTCCTTTCGATGTTGGACCGCCGCCGCTTCGTCAGCTCCTCCGCGCTCGCTTTGGGCGGCCTCGCCCTTCCCGGCTGCGCCACCACCATTGCGCGGCCATCGGCGTCGGCGGCGCCCACCGGCTGCCTGCCGCCGGTCGACGTCTCGGCCGACCGCGTCATCCGCACCGTCGCCGGCCTCCGCCCCTATCGCGCGCCTGGCTTCGTCGTCCGGGCCGAGGCGCTGGGCGACAAGCGGCTCGTCCACAATTACGGCCATGGCGGCGCCGGCATCACCTTGAGTTGGGGCACGTCGAAGCTCGCGACCGAGCTTGGCCTGCCCGGCCACCAGGGACCGGCCGCGGTGATCGGCGCCGGCATCATGGGCCTCACTACCGCGCGCCTCGTCCAGGAGGCCGGGTTCCCGGTGACGCTCTACACGGCCGCTTTGCCGCCCGACACGACCTCCAACATCGCCGGCGGCCAGTGGAGCCCGTTCGGCCATTATCGCGACGACGCGGTGACGCCCGAATGGCGCGCCCAGTTCGCCCGCGCGCTCGATTATAGCTGGCGCCGCTTCCAGATCATGATCGGCGACGATTACGGAATACGCTGGCTCACCACCTATGCCGAATCCGGCGGCGATGCGGGCCCGGCGGACACCTATCACCCGGCCGCCGCGCGGCTGTCATCCCAGGATCACCCCTTCCCGGTCGACAACGTCGTCCGCTTCGACACGATGTATGTCGAGACCGGCCGCTTCCTCCGCCAGATGATGCGCGACATCCACGTCGCCGGTGGCCGTTTCGCCATCCGCCGCTTCGCCTCGCCCGCCGAGATTTCCGCCTTGCCCGAACGGCTCGTGTTCAACTGCACCGGCCTCGGCGCCCGCGAGCTGTTCGGCGATACCGAACTGCATCCAGTGCGCGGCCAGCTCGCCATCCTGCTGCCCCAGCCGGAGGTTCGCTACGCCTTCACCGGCGACGCCGGCTACATGTTTCCCCGCCCCGACGGCATCATCCTCGGCGGCACGTTCGAGCGCGACGAATGGCGGGCCGAGCCGCGGGCGGAGGACATCGCCCGCATAATCGCCTCGCACCGCCGCCTGTTCGAGGGTTTCCGCTGCACCGCTTGATTCCGAAGCTGCGGCGGCCATCTAGACGGGGACTCCTTCGTCATTCCAGCGAAAGCTGGAATCTCCTTCCTTTCGTTCCGCAGAGGGAGGGAGATTCCAGCTTTCGCTGGAATGACGCGCAACATTCAGGAATGTGAATGAACGATGCTCTCACTCCCAAGGCGGTGGTCGCCGCCCTCGACGCCCATATCGTCGGCCAGACCGAGGCCAAGCGCGCGGTCGCGGTGGCTCTGCGCAACCGATGGCGCCGCCAGCGTCTCTCCGACGAACTGCGCGAGGAAGTGACGCCGAAGAACATCCTAATGATCGGCCCCACCGGCTGCGGCAAGACGGAGATTTCGCGCCGTCTCGCCAAGCTCGCCGACGCGCCGTTCGTGAAGGTCGAAGCGACCAAGTTCACCGAGGTCGGCTATGTCGGCCGCGACGTCGAGCAGATCGCTCGCGACCTCGTCGAGGAAGCGGTGCGGCTGGAAAAGGAGCGCCGCCGCGAGGCGGTGCGCGAGGCCGCGTCCGAGGCGGCGATGGAACGGATGCTCGATGCCTTGACCGGCAAGGATTCCAGCCAGGCGACCCGCGAGGCCTTCCGCCAGCGGCTCCACGACAATCATCTCAATGACAAGGAAGTCGAGATCGAGGTGGTCGAGGCGCCCAACACGCCGTTCGAGATTCCCGGCATGGGCGGCCAGGTCGGCATGATCAATTTGAGCGACATGATGGGCAAGGCGTTCGGCCAGCAGCCGCGCAAGAAGCGCAAAATGCGCGTCGCCGAAGCCTGGGACAAGCTGGTCGAGGAGGAATCCGACAAGCGCCTCGACACCGACGACGTCAACCGCACGGCGCTGAAGGACGCGGAGGCGAACGGCATCGTCTTTTTGGACGAGATCGACAAGATCGCGGTCTCCGACGTGCGCGGCGGATCGGTCAGCCGCGAGGGCGTCCAGCGCGACCTGCTGCCGCTGATCGAGGGCACGACGGTCGCCACCAAATACGGCCCGATGAAGACCGACCATATCCTCTTCATCGCGTCCGGCGCCTTCCACGTCGCCAAGCCCAGCGACCTCCTCCCCGAGCTCCAGGGCCGCCTCCCCATCCGGGTCGAATTGAAGGCGCTGACCGAGGCGGATTTCGTCCGCATCCTGGCCGAGACCGACGCCAGCCTGACCGAGCAATATAGCGCCCTTCTCGGCACGGAGGGCGTCGAGGTCGTCTTTACCGAGGACGGCATAAGCGCCATCGCCCGCATCGCGGCGGAGGTGAACGGCCAGATCGAGAATATCGGCGCCCGCCGCCTCCAGACGGTGATGGAGAAACTGCTCGAGGATGTCAGCTTCGAGGCCGAGGAACGGCATGGCGAGCGTGTGACGGTCGATGCGGACTATGTCGAAAGGCAGCTCGCCGAAGTGGCGCGCGACACCGATCTCAGCAAATACGTGCTCTGAGGCGGCCGCCCTCTCATCGGGGAATGGACACGGTTGGCCGCCCGGAATGCGCCCTTTCGCGCGCGCGGATGGTTAATTTCCAAAGCTCGGGAGGCACACCGCCCGACGCAATGGAGATAATGAATGCATAATCGAACCACCCTGCTGACCGCCGCGGCCGCTGCCGCGATCCTCGCCGCGCCGGCAATGGCGCAGGTCGGCGTCGATGTCGGATCGACCACCGATGTCGGCGCGACGGTCCAGACGCCGCCGGCCTCGGGCAATCTCGACGCGGTGCAGGACACTGTCGACAGCACTCGCGATACCGCCGAGGACGCGGTCGATACCGCGACGGACACCGCCGCCGACGCCGCCGATCAGGCCGCCGACGCCGCGCCCGACGCTAATGCGGACGCCACGGTCAGCGCCGAGCTCAAGGCCGGCGCCGAGGTGCGCGACCCGCAAGGCGACCTGGTCGGAACCGTCGAATCGGTCAGCGCCGAGGGCGCCGTCGTCGCCACCGGCGAGAGCCGCGTCGTGATCCCCGCCACTTCGTTCGCGAAGAACGATCGCGGCCTGGTGATCGCCATGACCAAAACAGAGCTCGACGCCGCGGCCAAGGCCGCCGCCGATCCGACCTGAGCGAGCCCGGCTCAAAAAGGAGGGCCGCGTTCGATGGATCGGGCGCGGCCTTTTTTGCATCCGGCCACCAACCCACCTCCCGCCCATTGGCGTTGACCGCCCTGGATCGCGCCTTCAGGGAACCATCATGAAACCCATTCTCCTGTTGCTCGTCCTGACCGCCGCCTGTTCGGGCGAGGAAAACATGGCCGGGGAGGCCGAGAGCGTCGAGGCTCCGGCGGAGGTCGCGGCGCCGGCCAAAGCCCTCGACCCGCCTTCGCCCGGCCAGGCCGGCGCGCTCCCCGACGATCGCGGGCCGATCTCGGAAGCGCCGTTCACGCCCGAAAGCGCCCAGGGCGCGGCGGATGTGCTCCAGACTTATTATGCGCTGATCGAAGAGGGCGATTATGAGAGCGCCTGGCGCCTCCGCGCGCCGGGCGGAAACGGCAAGAATTTCGCCGAATTCGCCGCCGGCTTCGACAAATATGCGGAGCATCACGCCCTCATCGGCGCGCCGTCGGACATATCCGGCGCCGCCGGCTCGCTCTATGTCGAAGTGCCGGTGCAGACCTATGGCAAGCTCCAGGACGGGACACCGTTCAGCAGCGCCGGCACGGTCACGATGCGACGCTCCAACGACGTTCCGGGCGCGACCGCGGAGCAGCGGCGCTGGAGAATCCACACCCGATAAGGCGGTCAGCGCGCGATTCATGAAACCGGGCGGCGGCATGTTTGTTGTCCGGGCATCCATGAAAGGGGAATTGAAGTGCGGATTGTGATCGCCGGCGCGGGACTTGCGCTGATGCTGGCTCTGCCCGGATGCGAGCGCGGCGCTCCGGAAGCGGACGACACACCGATCGACGTCGCCGGCGCGGACGCCTCTCAGGAGGCCCTGCTGGCGCTGGACGAGGGACAGCGCAACGCGACCTTCATTCGCGCGATCCGCGACGCCGACGCCGACCTCACCTGCCAGGGCGTCGAAAGCTCGGCCTATGTCGGCGAGCATGAGGGCCTGCCGATGTGGACCGCGCGCTGCGCCGACGGCACCGACTGGGCGCTGCTGCTCGGCCCCGACGGGACGACTCAGGTCATGCTGTGCGAGGCTGCCCGGCGGGCGGGGCTCCCCGATTGCGCGACGCGGCCGACCGCCTGACTTGCGTCCGCCTCGGGGATCGCCGACACCCCTCGCGCCAACGGGAGACGATAATGCGGCGAATGACGACAATAACCGGAGCCCTGATCTTCGTAGCGCTCGGCGGTTGCGACGGCGGCGGCGGCGACGCGGGCGGAACGCCGACGACGCGGATCACGGCCAGCACGGAGTATGTCGACCGCCTCAGGTCGCTGAGCGAGATGAACCGCGGCCTCGCGCTGCGGCGGGCGGTCCAGGATAGCGGCGGCACCTGCAAGAGCGTGGACGCTTCAGGCTATCAGGAGGATTACGAGAACCTCTCGATGTGGACGGCCCGCTGCTCGGACGGCAACGACTGGGCGATATTCATCGCCCCCAACGGCGACGTCCAGGTCCGCGACTGCACCGAGGCGGCAACGCTCGGGCTCCCGGCGTGCCGGTTCGAGGAAGAATGACGTGGAATGAGGAAGGTCGCTGCGAGCTTAATCGCTGACCTTCAAGGGAAGGCCGGTTCCATTCCGCTAAGCACCTTGCCAAATCACGGAAAACAGACTTGACCGAGGTGGGAGCGCCAAACGGCGCCGGCTGTTTGGGAGCAGCGGCTTATGTCGGCCGCAAATCGGGGGATATCTTGTGGCGAATTACGAAGGAACAGCCGGAAACGACGTTCATCGCGGCACGGCGGACGGGGAATGGCTCGAAGGAAAAGACGGCAACGACGAACTCCATGGCCTCGGAGGTCACGACATGCTGTGGGGCGATGAGGGCGACGACCAGTTGTTTGGCGGCGCCAACATCGATCATCTCGACGGCGGCCTCGGCGACGACCTGTTGGTAGGAGGCAGCGGCAACGATGTGCTGCGCGGCCGGGGCGGCGTCGATCATTACCATGGCGGCGACGATGACGGGCGTGACCAGATTTATGGCACGACCGGCGATCGTGCCGTCTTCTTCATGGTGGATGCGGTCCAGGGCGTTTTCGCCGACCTTCGCACGGGGGTCGCCATCGACGGGCATGGCAATCGCGAGACGATGACCGGAATCGAATCTCTGTCGGGAGGATCGGCCTTCGCGGACGAGATGCGCGGCAGCGGCGTCTCCAACTATCTTGGCGGCGGCGCCGGCGATACGTTGATGGGATTTGGCGGAAACGATTACTTCAGCCTCGACGCCGCTGCCGCATTGCTGGACGGCGGAGCGGGGATCGACACGCTCGGCGCTTTCGGCACCCAGAAATATGTTCCAGACAACGACGGCGATGGCTGGGCCGATCTCGTCGAGGCGTATCAAGGGGTTACAGTCGACCTCGCCCGCAACTTGGTGATCGATGCCTTCGGAGACACAGGTGCCATAAGAGGCGTCGAAAACTTTGCCGGCTCGTTGAACTATTACGACGACCGTCTCATCGGCGACGACAACGACAACATCATCAGAGGTTTAGGCGGGGGAGATCATATCGACGGTCGCGGGGGTCGGGACACAGTCGATTATTCGGAGCTAGGAAATTACGGCCTCCATGCCGTCATAGTCGACCTCGCCGCCGGCTATTCCGAAGATGTGCAGCTATACGACATCCCCGGAGAACCCGCCGGCCCTCGCTACGGTCGCGATACCGTTCTCGGGATCGAAAATGTCATCGGCACTGGCAGAGGGGACCGATTGCTGGGCGATGACAACGCCAACGTCATCTCACCGGACGCCGGAAACGACATTGGGAATGGGCGTGGAGGCGTCGACACGGTCGATTATTCCGACGTGCGTTCGGCTTTGACGGTCGACCTCTCCGCCAACCTGGCCATCCAGGCGGGAACGGGAGCTGGACCGGTCTATTGGGGCGGCGGCTGGAACGGGCCTGTGGTCGAGGCCGACGATGCCGAGCGGACGCGCGACCGTCTCTACAACATCGAAAATGTCGTCGGCTCGGGCCATGACGATCGCATCACCGGCGACGGCGCTGCCAACCGGCTCGCCGGCGGGCGCGGCAACGACGTGATCGCATACAGCGGTGGCGGCGATACCTTCGTCGGCGGCGCGGGGTACGACACGGTCGATTATTCCGGGGCCGGCGGTGTCGTGACCCTCGATCTCGCGGCCGGCGCCGCATCGGTTGCCGGTTCACCGGACCCCGACCGGCTATTCTCGATTGAGAACGCAATCGGCTCCGGGTTTGAAGACCGGCTCGCCGGCAATGCCCGCCAAAACCGGCTCGACGGCCGAGAGGGCGCCGATCATATGGCCGGGGGCGAGGGGAACGACCTCTATACCGTCGATCATCTCGCTGATCGCGTCGTCGAAGCCCGTGACGCGGGCGCTGATCGCGTGCGAAGCTCGGTCGATTTCGCGCTGAAGGGCAATGTCGAGAACCTGGCCCTTACCGGCGCGCAATACATTGACGGCACCGGCAACGGCCTTGCCAATATCATCCGGGGCAATGACGGGGGGAACATCCTCGACGGCCACTCCGGCAACGACCTGCTCGATGGAGGGGCGGGCGACGACGGCCTCCATGGCGGACGCGGCCGCGACAGGCTGGACGGCGGCACCGGTTCGGACAGCTTCTTCTTCGATACGCTGCTCCGCGCCAACGAGGCCGACACGATCCTGGATTTCTCCGCCGCCGACGACAGCATCCGCCTCGATCGTGCGATTTTCCAAGGCGTCGAGGCCGACGGCAGGCTCCCCAACCACGCCTTTCGCGCCGGAACTACGGCCGAGGATGCGAGCGACCGCATCCTCTACGACGAGGCAACGGGCGACATCTTCTACGATGCCGACGGCGACGGGGGCGCCGCCGCCGTCCTCTTCGCGCAAGTGACGCCGGGAACCGAGCTCACCGCCGCCGACTTCTTCGTCTACGGCTGAACGCAAAGAAAAGGCCCGGCGGGCAATGCCGCCGGGCCTCTCTTTCGTGCCTTCCGCTGAAATCAGCGGCAGGTGATGTTGTCGCGGTCGATCGAGCGGCCGAGGAGGGCGCCGGCGGCGCCGCCCAGGATCGTGCCGATCGTGCTGCTGTCACCCGGCGCGATGATGTTGCCGAGTACGCCGCCGGCGATGCCGCCGACGATCAGGCCCGTCGTCCCGTCCGAACGACGGCAATAATATTGGCCGTTCGAACCACGATAGATGCGCTCGCCATAGCCCAGCCGACGCGGCTGATAATAGCTGCCGCTGCGATAATAGCGGTCGGCATAATAACGGCTCTGGCCGCGCTCGAAGCGATTATAGTCGTAATTGCGGTAGCGCCTCCAGTCGCGGATGTCCTCGCGGCGATCCCGGCGGGCGTCGCGGACGTCCTCGCGATAATCGCGGCGCGCTTCGCGAACGTCGCGGCGATCATCGGCCCGGCGCAGATCCTTGCGATAATCCCTCTGCGCCTTGCGGACGTCCTTCCGATATTCCCGATTCTCCTTGCGGGGCGGATCGGCCAAAGCGGGCGCGGCGGGAAGGGCCACTGCCGCCATCGTGGCGGCCAAGATCATCATTTTCATCTCTCTTACTCCTAACATGCCCCTTAACGGAGCCGCTGCCTCAACAACGAACCGATCCTAGCCGGGGTTGCGTGAACCCAGCACTACTTCGCGTTCATGAAACGGACAGCCCGGCGCGGCTCCCGCGCGGCTCCGGTTTCAGGGCGCGATGGCGAGCCCGTCGCCGTTCCGGCCGACCGCGAACCGGCGCAGCACCTCGCCGCTGGCGAAATCCACTTCCGCCACCTGGTCGCGCCCCGTTTCGGCGGCATAGAGGCGGCGGCCGTCGGCAGAGAAGAGGATGGTCACCTGCCCCGCTTCCTCGGCGCCGCTCAGCACGATGTCGCGCACCTTCTCGCGCGTCGAAGCGTCGATGACGGTGAGGCTGCCCGAGCCGAGGTTCGAGGTGACGATCCAGCGCCCGTCCGGGCTGGCGGCGACCCGGATCGGCACCCGGCCGGTCGTCACCTCGGCCAGCCGCTCGAAGCTTTGCGTGTCGAACGCCTGCACCCGGGCGCCTTCGAGGTCGCCGACCCAGAGCTCGCGCCCGCCGACCGCCAGCGCGATGCCCTCCGGCCTTCCGCCCACCTCCAAGTCGCGGAGCTTGCTGCCCGCCACGAGGTCGATCACCGTCACCGTGCCGGCCGGGATGTTGGCGGTGTAGGCGCGGCTCCCGTCGGGCGAGACCGCGACCATGTGTGTCCCCTCCTGGCCGGTGGGGATGGCGGTGACCGCGTCTTCATTGGCGGTATCGACGATTGTCAGCGATCGGCTCCGCTCCGTCGTCGCCACCAGCCGGCCGTCGTCGAGCCAGACAAGCCCGTGCGGCCCTTCATTGGGCGACAGGTCGATCGTCCGCAGCTTCTCCCGCGCGGCGACATCGAAAATGTCGATCGTGCTGCCGCCATAAGCGACCACCGCCGCGCGCCGGCCATCGGGAGAGATTGCGATCTCGTGCGGCATGTGCCCGGTCGCCGCGCGCCCCAACTCGGCGCCGCTTGCCAGGTCGATGAAGCTCAGCGTGTCCTCGCCCTTGTTGCCGACGATCAGGGTGCCGGTCGCGCTCGCCGCCGCTGTCTCGGGCGTCTGGGCCGGCGCGCACGCCGCCAGCATCGCCATCGCCATTCCGATCGCCCGCTTAAGCATGCCCATGTACCCGCTCCTCTGCCCGCCTGCCGATGCTAACGCGCATCGCGCTACGCGCAACCCTGTGACGAGCGGGGCGCAAGGAGGGTTGAAAAAGCGCACATATTTGTGCTATATACCTGTTATGCCTAAACTATTTCGGATCGCAGCGCTTGCGCTGACGGCTCTCTTCGCCTCGCCCTCCCTCGCCGCCGGGCCCGCCGACGGCCAGGCGCGCGCCGATTATCTTGCCTGGCTCGCCCGCGAGCCGGCCGCCCGCGCGCAGGTGCTCGCGTTCAGGCAATATCTCGACATGGAGAATGTCGGCGCGGTCGTGCCGACCTGGCAGCTGGTCCGCACCGCCAGCATGTGGCGGACCTGCGACGGCCCCCGCTTCGAGGTCGCGCCGATCGCGGAATGGCAGCACATTGCCGCCACCCTCGGCTTCGTGAAGGCGCATGTGACGCCGGCGATCGGCGCGGTCGAGGCGGTCTCGGGCTATCGCAACGAAGGGCTGAACCAATGTTCGGGCGGGGCGAAGGCCAGCGCCCACCGCCATTTCTTCGCGCTCGACCTGATCCCCGCCTCCGCCGACGCCACCCGCGACGGCATGATCCGCAGCCTGTGCCAAATCCACGATGTTCGCGGCCAGGAACATGGCGTCGGCCTGGGTTTCTATTCGGGCCTGCGCTTCCACGTCGATTCCAAGGGCTTTCGCCGCTGGGGAAGCGACGGCCGCGGCGCCACCTCGCCCTGCAACCAGATCGCCTGATATCAAGGCGGCACGAGCGGATCGGATCAACGCGCGACCGGGGCCGCCGCGCTCGGGTCGAGCGGCAACCCGCCCAATTGGGTGACGAGATCGGTATAGGCGTCGAGATAGGCGAGCACGATCACTTGGCCGATCTCGGTATTCTGATAGCCGCCCCCGCCGATCCCGGCGAAGCCGCCCCAGAATCCGCCGCCGCCGCCGCCGAAACCGATGTCGGTCTTGCGGGCATAGCCTTCGGTCATTCGCTCCTGCTCGGTGGTGCGGCTGTTGACCAAAGTGAGGATGACGTTGGCCTCCTTCTTCTTGATGCTGATGCCACCGACGATGCCGCCGAACAGGCCGCCGCCGAGCAATCCGCCCAGCGCCGCGCCGACGCCTCCGCCGCCGCTGTTGGAATTCTTCGAGACGATGTCCGGCACGATGAAATAATCGGCCGCCTTGACCTGCGCCCGGCCGATATTCGACCCCTCCTGCAGCTCGCCCGAATCGGCCAGCGCGCGTTCCAGGTTCCGGTTCTGGAGGCCCCTGCCGCGATCGACCAAGCCGAAGCAGCCCGATTTCATCACGAACAATTTGATGATCGCCTCGGGGCTGCCGAGCCCCAGCTCGCGCCACCAATTATCGTCCGGCTCGACGATGGCGATGGTGCCCAGCTTCTGGGTGCAGATCGGAATCTGGGCCTGCCCCCGTTCCTGCGACTTGCGGCCCGAGGACTTGCCTTGGGCGAGCGCGGGAGTCGCGGCCAAAGCGGCGGTGGCCAGAGCGGCGATCAAGATGGATGTGCGCAACGTCAGTCTCCCCCGAAACCTGGTGTGTGACGCAACCGGCGGGCGGACGAGGCGAAGGCCGGATACCGAACCCGCGCCGACGCTGTAGCACCTCGCGCGGCCGGGCGGAAGGCCGCGTGGCCGGAAAGGGCGGATCGGCCCCGCCCGCCGCCGGCGCGGCCAACTACCAATTGGCCTCCCCCGCCGCCGGTGCTAGGGCGCGCGCAACTCCGTCGAAAAGCATAAAATGACCGATCTTAAGAAGATACGCAATTTCAGCATCATCGCCCATATCGACCATGGGAAGTCGACGCTCGCCGACCGGCTGATCCAGCGCACCGGAGGGCTAACCGACCGCGAAATGTCGAGCCAGGTGCTCGACAATATGGAGATCGAGAAAGAGCGCGGGATCACGATCAAGGCCCAGACGGTGCGGCTCGATTACACCGCCCGCGACGGCGAGGCCTATGTGCTCAACCTGATGGACACGCCCGGCCATGTCGACTTCGCCTATGAAGTCAGCCGCAGCCTCGCCGCGTGCGAGGGCGCGTTGCTGGTGGTGGACGCGGCCCAGGGGGTCGAGGCGCAGACGCTCGCAAACGTCTACCAGTCGATCGAGCACGACCATGAGATCGTCCCCGTCATCAACAAGATCGACCTCCCCGCCGCCGAGCCCGAGCAGGTCAGGAAGGAGATCGAGGACATAATCGGCCTTCCCGCGGATGACGCCGTGCTGGCCAGCGCCAAGACCGGCATCGGCATCGACGAGATACTGGAAGCGATCGTCGCCCGCATCCCCGCGCCCAAGGGCGAGCGCGACGCGCCGCTAAAGGCGATGCTGGTCGATTCATGGTACGACCCCTATCTCGGCGTCGTCATCCTGATCCGCGTCATCGACGGCCACATCCGCAAGGGCCAGACGATCAAGTTCATGGCCGGCGGCACCACCCATCTGGTCGACCGCGTCGGCTGCATGCGCCCCAAGATCGAGCAATTGCCCGAACTCGGCCCCGGCGAGATCGGCTTCATCACCGCCCAGATCAAGGACATTTCCGAAACGCGCGTCGGCGACACCATCACCGATGCGAAACGCCCCACCGCGCACCCCCTGCCCGGCTTCAAGGAAGTCCAGCCGGTTGTCTTCTGCGGCCTGTTCCCGGTCGACGCCAACGATTTCGAGAAGCTCCGCGAATCGATCTCCAAGCTGCGCCTCAACGACGCCAGCTTCAGCTTCGAGATGGAGACCAGCGCCGCCTTGGGCTTCGGCTTCCGCTGCGGCTTCCTCGGCCTCCTCCACCTCGAGATCATCCAGGAGCGCCTGACCCGCGAATACGATCTCGACCTCATCACCACCGCGCCGAGCGTCGTCTACAACATCCATTTGGGCCGCGCCAAGGACGGCACCGGCGAGCGCACCATCGCGCTCCACAACCCGGCCGACATGCCCGACCCCAACCGCATCGACAGCATCGAGGAGCCGTGGATCGAGGCGACCATCTACGTCCCCGACGAATATCTGGGGCCGATCCTCAAGCTCTGCCAGGATCGCCGCGGCATCCAGAAGAATCTGACCTACGTCGCCGGCCGCGCCCAGCTCACCTACGAGCTGCCCTTGAACGAAGTGGTGTTCGATTTCTACGACCGCCTGAAGAGCATTTCGCGCGGCTATGCGAGCTTCGACTATCATCAGATCGGCCACCGCGAGGGCGACCTCGTCAAGATGAGCATCCTGGTCAACGCCGAGCCGGTCGACGCTTTGTCGATGATCGTCCACCGCGGCACCGCCGAAGCCCGCGGCCGCGGCATGTGCGAGCGATTGAAGGACCTCATCCCCCGCCACCTCTTCAAAATCCCCATCCAGGCCGCGATCGGCGGCAAGGTCATCGCCCGCGAGACGATCGCGGCGCTGCGCAAGGACGTCACCGCCAAATGCTATGGTGGCGATATCAGCCGCAAGAAGAAGCTCCTCGACAAACAGAAAGAGGGCAAAAAACGCATGCGCGAATATGGCTCGGTCTCTATTCCTCAAGAAGCTTTCATCGCCGCGCTTAGAATGGGCGAGGAGTGACGCAGGCCCGCCCGCCGAAGCTTCAGCGAAGGAGGAAGGCGTTTATTGCGGCGCTCAGGATGGGCGAGGAGTAGAAATTATCAATCGCGACGCTCTCGATTTTCGCCATCGCTTTGGCAATTATATACTTGAGAAAGCAGCGACTCCATGGCACAAGATCGAGGACAGGCCAGCGCTCTTTCTCGATTAGAGCAATCCCTCTCCCCAGAGGTTTGTTCTACTATCACACCCCTACTCAGGGCTCGCCTTCAGCGCGACGAAGGCTTTCAGGATGCTTTCGCAAAGCTCCACCAAATCTTTCAGCGTCTCGACAACAGGGCGCGAGCCGACGCCCCAATCGTCGGGCGCTGTTAGGGAGGGGGTCCCGCGATTTGCGATGTACGGCTTACCAAGAATGAGCCGCCCGTCCGGTTGCTCCCCTAGTTGAGGAAATTCGACGTGGAACATAGCGTCTGGCTTGGGCACTAGGCTGCGATGCTTGTCGATGATGTCCAGATCGTGGATTGCGCGCAGTTCGAGATTCCCGCCTTTGTAGGGGCGCAGCGTTTTTAGCAGCCTAACGGCGTCCTCTCCGCAGAGGTTGAAGCGTCTTTTACGGATCATGAGGTCCAAGTCGTCCTCCTCCCCTGCGAATGGGAAGTGAACGCCATCGGGGGATTCGCCGCGTTGCAAAGCCAGGGCGCATGCCATGAGGTCAAGTGAAGAACGCAGGTTGTGGATGATGTCCCCTAGGATAGTCGCTGTCATGGGCGGCGGGTCGTGGGGTTCTGAGGCAATTTCCATGCCCCATGTTCCATCGGCGTTCTGCCAAGGCTCAAAGCGCGAAATTGGAACGGGTGTTGCAAAGAACTCCACAAGGGAGGCCTCCAGTTCGGCGAGGTGGTGTTTGGCCCTCTCAAGCTTTAAGAACGGCGCGGCGAATGCGTTTGAAAGGTCAGTCATGTCAGACACCGATCATATCAACGAGGATGACGTGCTTCGGCGTATGCTGAACACGCCGCCGACGCCGCACAAGCCTATTGGGGGGTCTCCCCGTCGCGGATCGAAGCCGACGGGTCGAGGCCGCGCTTCATCAGATAGTCGTGAAGGACGAGGCTGAGGCGTTGCGCCCCAGCTATTGGCATTATCAGCCTTCCCGTCGCCACTAGGGCCTCTTTCATTCCCACCACCGGACTTTCCGGGCGCACTGTGGCGAAGGTGATCCGGATTGTCTGATTTACGAGGTCAAATGTTATGGCATCATCTGCGAAAACGTCGGGGATCGAAAAATCCCCGATGATCAAAGGGCCTTCGTTTGCCATCGTATCAATGTCCCCCAAGCCTTTTGGTGATGGGCAGTTATGGGGGTCAAACGATTGGGGGCGCAACTGGACTCTTATCGAGTCCAGCACTTGCGGCGCTCGCCGATAGGCTCTGGCGGCTCGTAATAATCAGGCGGCGAGTTTGTCAGTCCGCCGATAGGTAAGGCGCTTACCATAGATGCCGCGAAGGGACTGGTCGGCGCGCTCGGCGTCGGTATCGCTACGGGTGTGGTAGCGGAAATCAAACTCGGCGGCGTAGCGGCCAAGGTGCGCTTCGCTCATATGGTGATAGGTGCCGATGACGCCGCGCTTGAAGATGGAGAAGAAGTTTTCGGCGGTGTTGCTATGGGCGAAGCCGCCCATGCGGACATATTCGCTCTGGCTGTGAATGACGCTGGTATGACCGGCGAACTCGCGACCGACGCGGGTATAGACCATGCTTTCGTCGGTCATAAGGTGCGAAGCGCGATCGACGTTGGTAACGATGAGCGGGCGAAGGGTTTTCGCGTTGACGTTGGCGACATGGAAGCTGCGAACGTGACCTTCGCGCTCGACTAGGGCGACCACGGCTTTCTTCGCGGCGGGGCAACTCCGGGGACACAATACTCAATTGATCTCTAGACCGCTGCGCCGGCACGCTGGCGTCAATCGTCGGGGCGGCCTCGAAGGCGGGCCGGGCCCGGAACTGAGAGATCGGCCACGCGCTTTCTCCTTTGAACTCAGCACAAAGGAGCAGGACCGATGACCGACAGCCAAGGCGAAACGCGGGTTTGGGAGTTGATGGAGGAGATCGGCTTTTGCATGCTCTCCAGCCTCGATGTGTCCGAGGGACGCCCCTCGACGTCCATCGGGACGAACGACCTGCTGATACGCTCGCGGCCGATGGCGGCGCATGTGTGTCGCGACGAGAACGCGATCTACTTCCTGACCGACGCCGACAGCGCCAAGGATGAGGACATCGAGGCGCGGCCTCAGGTCAATCTCGCCTTCGCCGATACCAAGGGGCAGACCTACGTCTCGCTGACCGGACGGGCGGCGGTGTCGAACGATCGGGAGAAGATAAGCGAGCTTTTCTCGACCCCGGCCAAGGCCTGGTGGGACGATGCCGACGATCCCTCGATCCGCGTGCTGAAGGTCACGCCCCATGACGCGCAATATTGGGACAGCGGGGGCACGGTGCGCTCCTATATCAAGATGGCCGCCGCCATCGCCACCGACAGCAAGCCCGACCTTGGCGACCATGAGAAGGTCGATATGGAGGAGGGGGTGTGAGGGGGAACATGCCCTCCCCCGGCCCCTCCCGCTAGCGGGAGGGGAGAAGTTAGGAAATCGGTAGGCGCTTCGGCTTTAGGCTCATGCCATGGACGCTCACTACACATTTGAGATCGACCGCTCTCGCGCGCTGGTTCGCATCACCATGAGCGGGCTGTTCACGCTGGCCGACATCGACGGCTTTCTCCGCGACCGACGGGAGGCGCATGCGGCGCTGGGGTGCGCGCCCAACCGGCACCTGACCCTGAACGACCTTCGCGGCATGAAGATTCAGCATCAGGAGGTGGTCACCGCGTTTCGCGAGATGCTGGCGGCGCCGGAATATCGATCGCGGCGGCTCGCCTTCGTCGCCGGGCCGACGCTGGCCAAAAGCCAGCTGATGCGCGCGCTGTCGGGCCGGGACGCGCAATGTTTCGAGGACGTGGCGAGCGCGGAAAGGTGGCTGTTCGCCTGAGGGGGCGTGTTGCGTCGACAGGGTGATTCGGGCGAGCTGGCCGGGCAACGCCCCTCGACTTCGCTCGGGAGGAAAGGACTTCAGGCGGCAGGCCTGTCGCTCGGGTAGCTCGCGCAGGCTGGCCGGTGGGTCGCTATGCGTCGTCCGCCTTGCTCGCGGTGCCGCGCATTTCCTCCAGCGCGTCCAGCAGTTGCTGGACGAGGCTGGGACCGCCGGTCGCCTCCGGGAGCAGCCCCGCCTCGGCGGTCAGCAGCATGTCGGGCGCGCGCGCGCTGGGCAGGCCGAAAGGCTCGTCGTCCTGCGGCTCCGTCCGCCTCGCCTTTTCCCAGTCGACCGGGCCGACCAGGATTTCCCAGGCGGCGCGCCGTTCCAAATCCTCGCAGATGGCGGCGAGGAACAGGCGGCGGGCGCGCAGCAGACGATCCCGGATGCGCCCCTGGCATTCGATCCATTCCAGATATTCGGCATCCTCCTCCTCCCCGTCGCCGCCGGCGCGGCCCGAAGGGTGGGGCAATTCGCGCAGCTCCTGATCGCTGGCGAGGCCGGCGAGATTGTCCCGAAGGCGCGCCATTTCGCGGTCGCGATGGATTTCCAACGCGGCGTCCCAGGCGGCGGCGAAGCTGCGGCCGCCGCGGGCGGTGCGCAATTGCTCCGCGCCGAACGCATGCTTGCCGATCGCGCGCCCGGCACGACGGGCCGAGCCGGTGACCGCCAGCGCCGCGATGAAGGCGCGCTGATATTCGGGCGTCCAGCCGTCGGCATGCGGCCGTCGCGGGACCGGCTCGAAGCCCAAAATGTCGGCGATGCCGGAAAAGGGATCCTCGCCGGCCACGCCCTCGGCGCGGCAGCGATCGCAAATGACGGGAATTGGGTTCTCCATGATTCGCATATTGAACCACAGAGGTTTGCCTGTAGGAAAGCGCAAAATCGCCGGGCGCGGGCGCGGCGGCGCGGCCGGGGTTCAAGCCGGCGGCGCGAGGCGCTACAGGGCGCGCACAACGAAAGGACTCGCGATGAACGACATGACCCCCATTTCCGCCCAGCCCGCTTATTCCGAGCGCGTCCAGGCGCTGCTGAAGCGCGCGCCGGCTCTGTTCATCGACGGCGAATGGGTCGCATCGAGCCACGGCAAGACTTTGGCCGTCCACGACCCGTCGACCGGGCGCGAGATCGCGGCGATCGTCGATGCGTCGGACGCCGACGCCGACCGGGCGGTCGCGGCGGCGCGGGCCGCGTTCGACGACGGCCGCTGGTCGGGCCTCGCTTCCTATGCCCGCGAGCGGGTCATCGCCCGCCTCGCCGACCTGATCGAAGCGAATATCGACGAACTGGCCGAGCTCGAGTCGATCGACAACGGCAAGCCGCGGGCGGCCTCGGCGGGCTACGACCTCCCCAAATGCGTCCAGACTTTGCGCTACATGGCGGGCTGGGCGACCAAGATTTCGGGCGAGCATATCGAGCCGTCGGGCGCCCCGGCCGGCACCTTCCACGCTTATGTGCGGCGCGAGCCGGTCGGCGTAGCGGTGCAGATCGTGCCGTGGAACTTCCCGCTGATGATGGCGGTGCAGAAGATCGCGCCGGCGCTGGCGGCGGGGTGTACGGTGATTCTTAAGCCGGCAGAGCAGACCAGCCTGACCGCGCTCCGCCTCGCCGACCTGGTCGCGGAGGCGGGCTTTCCGGCGGGCGTGTTCAACCTCGTCACCGGTTTGGGCGAGACCTGCGGCGACCGGATGGTCAGGAGCCCGCTGGTCGACAAGGTCGCCTTCACCGGATCGACCGAGGTCGGCAAGATCATCAACCGCGCCGCCACCGACACGCTGAAGCGCGTGACCCTGGAGCTGGGCGGCAAATCGCCGGTCATCGTGCTCCCCGACGTCGATATCGGCAAGGCCGGCGCGGGCGCGGCGCGCTCGATCTTCGCCAATGCCGGGCAGGTCTGCATCGCCGGCTCGCGGCTCTACGCCCATCGCGACATTTTCGACAAATTGCTCGAGGCGGTGTCCGACAATGCCGGCAAGCTGCGGGTCGGGCCGAGCCTCGATCCCGCGACCTCGATGGGGCCGCTCGTCTCGACCGAGCAGCGCGAGCGGGTGATGAACTATATCGACCAGGGGCGGAAGGCGGGCGCGTCGGTGCTGCGCGGCGGCGACGCGCCGGGCGGAGACGGCTATTTCGTCAACCCGACCATCCTCGTCGACGTGAAGCCCGAGATGAGCGTGGTGCGCGAGGAAATTTTCGGGCCGGTGCTCGCCGCCCAGCGCTACGACGACCTCGACGAAGTGGCCAAGGCCGCCAACGACACGCCCTACGGCCTCGCCGCCACCGTCTGGACGCGCGACGTCTCGGCGATGCACCGCATGGCGGCGAAGCTGCGCGCCGGCATGGTCTGGGGCAATATCAATTCGGCGGCGGACACGTCGCTGCCGTTCGGCGGCTTCAAGCAATCGGGCTTCGGCCGCGAATCGGGACGCTACGGCATCGAGGCCTATACCGAATTGAAGACGGTCGCGATCGCGCTCTGACAGAGGGGAGCCCGATCCGCCGAAACGCGCGGACCGGGGCCTGGGGCATGATGAGTTTGGATGCACCTCTCGTCATGCTGAACTTGTTTCAGCATCCATATCCGAGCCGCGCGACGGGCGGGTAGGTGGACCCTGAAACGAGTTCAGGGTGACGATTCAATCCAACCGCGTCCCGCCCTAAATCGCCGCCAGGGCCTGGTCGAAATCGGCGACAAGATCTTCGGCATCCTCGACGCCGATCGAGATGCGGACGAGATTGTCGGTGATGCCGAGCGCCTGCTTGCGCTCGTCGGGGACCGAGAGGTGGGTCATCGCCGCCGGCGCGCTGGCCAAGGTCTCGGTGCCGCCCAGCGACACGGCGAGCTTGGCGATCTTCAGTGCGTCGAGGAAAGCGAAAGCCTCGCGCTCGCCGCCCTTCAGGTATAGCGAGAAGGTCGAGCCGGCGCCGGTGCAATGGCGTTGGTAGATGTCCGCCTGGCGGTCATCCTTCAAGAAGCCCAGATAGCCGACGCTCTCGACCTTGGCATGGTCGCGGAGGAACGCGCAGACCTTGGCCGCATTCTCGCCGGCGCGGGTCATGCGCAGTTCGAGCGTCTCCAGGCTCCGCAGCAGCATCCAGGCGGTGTTGGGATCGGTGATCGTGCCGATCGTGTTGCGCATCGCCCGAATGGGATCGAGCAAGGCCTTGGCGCCGACGATGCCGCCCGCCACCAGATCGCTGTGCCCGCCGGCATATTTGGTCAGCGAATAGACGGAAAGATCGGCGCCATGCTCGATCGGCTTGGACCAGAGCGGCCCAAGGAAGGTGTTGTCGATGGCGATCGGCGGACGATGGTCGTCGCCGGTGAACAGGGCTTCGCGCGCCGCCGCGACGGCCTGGACGTCGACCAATTGGTTGGTCGGGTTGGCCGGGCTTTCAAGGTAGATGAGCGAGACGCGGCCGAGGGCCTTGGCGCGCTCGATCACCGCCTCGATCTCCTCGCGCGTCGCGCCGGCGGGGAAATCGAGCCACTGAATGCCGAAGCGGCCGAGGATGCGGCCGATCAGGGTCTCGGTCGCGGCGTAGAGCGGGCCGGAATGGACGATAACGTCGCCGGGCTGGACGAAGGTCAGCAGCAAGGTGGCGATGGCGGACATGCCGCTGGAGAAAGTGAGCGCTTCCTCGGCATCCTCCCACAGGCTGAGGCGGTCCTCGGCGATCTCCTGGTTGGGGCCGTTGAAGCGGGAGTAGACGAGCCCCTCGGCGCCGCCGGGACGCTTGCCGGTGACGCCCTCGAAATGGCGCTTGCCAGCCGCGGCATTCTCGAAGACGAAGGTGGAGGTGAGGAAGATGGGTGGCTTCAACGAGCCCTCCGACAAAGCCGGGTCGAAGCCGTGGCCCATCATCAAGGTGGAGGGCTTGAGCCTGCGCCCGCCTATCTCGAGCACGTCCGGCTTGGGGCGGCGGCGCGGGGTGGTCCCGGTGAGGTCGGATTCGTCTTTCATCATGCGGGCCTTCTCTTACCCGCTCATCCTGAGGAGGGACTGAGCCTGGCGAAGGCCCGTCTCGAAGGACCGTCCTTCGAGACGCCGGTTCGGCAGGCTCACCGGCTCCTCAGGATGAGCGGTGTTGGCATATGGCCGGTCCCTAGCCCAATATCGATGCAATCATCCAGACCGTTCCCACCATTAGCCCCACTCCCGCTATATCAAGCAGCAGCCCCGCCTTCAGCATCCGCGGCAGCGCGATGTGGCCAGTCGCCCAGGCGATGGCGTTGGGGCCGGTGCCGGAGGGGAGCATGAAGCCCCAGCTGGCCGCCATCGCCGCCGGCAGAGCGAGCAGGATCGGATCAACTCCGGTGGCGAGGACGAGGCTGCCGACGACCGGGATGATGCCGCTGGCGACGGCGACGTTGGTCGCGAATTCGGTGACCAGGATGACGAGCGCGACCAGCACCAAAGCGACGACGATCGGCGGGACGGTGGCGAGCGGCTGGAGCGCCGTGCCGAGCCATGTCGCCAGGCCCGATTCGGTAATCCCCGCCGCCAGCGCGAGGCCGCCGCCGAACAGCAGGATCACGCCCCATGGCGCGCGATTAGCCTCGTCCCAGTTGAGGATGGCGCGGCCCGTGCCGTCCGGAATGACGAAGAGGAGGAGGGCGCCGAATATCGCGACGGTTCCGTCGGTGAGGGCGTCGTCGGGCAGCAGCGGCGAGATGAGCGGCACCAGCACCCAGGCGACCACCACCGCGAGCACCAGTGGGACGAGGCGCTTTTCGGCGAGGCTCCAGGGGCGCGCCTCGCCGATGCCGGCGCGGGCCGCCTCGGCGTCGAAATCGTCAGGGCGGACGTGCTGGACCTTGAGCAGGATCAGCCAGCAAAGCGGGATCGACACCAGGACGAGGGGCAGGCCGTACATCGCCCAAGTCAGGAAATCGATGCGGAGGCCGGTCGAGCGCTCGATGATGCCGGCGGCGATGGCGTTGGTGGGGGAGCCCACCAGAGTGCCGAGTCCGCCGATCGAGGCGGCGAAGGCGATGCCCATGACCAGCGCGCCGGGAAAGCCTTCCGTCTCGCCGGTCTCGATTCTGGCCGCATGGAGGACGGCGACCGCGATCGGGATCATGATGAGGGTGGTCGCGGTGTTGGAGACGATGAAGCTCAAGATCGCCGTCGCGGTCATGAAGGCGAGCAGCATCGCCGCCGGCGTGGTCCCGCCGCGCGAGACGATGGCCAAAGCGAGGCGGCGGTGGAGGCCGGTCCGCTCGATCGCCAGCGCGATGATGGCGCCGCCAAGGACCAGGAACAGGATCGGCGAATAATAAGCCGCCGCCGCCTCGTTGGCGCTCATGATCCCGAACATCGGGAAAGCGAGGAAAGGAAGGAGGGCCGTTGCAGTGAGCGGCAGCGCCTGGGTCATCCACCACGTTCCCATCAGCAGCACCAGCGCGGACGCATGCCAGGCGGATACCGGCATCCCTTCCGGCGCCGGCATCAGCAGCATGATCGCGAACAGGACGAGCCCGCCCCACAAACCCCAACGCGCGGCCATCCATCCCCCCATTTTTCGACGGGTGTGCCAGAACACATGCCTGTGTGCCAGCCACGTCATCCCGGCGAAGGCCGGGATTCCATGGGGTGAAAGGCGCCGATCTCTTTGCTCGCTGGGACCCCGGCCTTCGCCGGGGTGACGTTAGGCCGGCAGCGCGATCAGCGAGATTTGACGGCCGTAATCGGGCTCGCTCCTGTGGGTGGCGCGGCGGTAGCTGTAGAAACGGTCGGGGGCGGAATAGGTGTCGAGGCCGAGGGCTTCGATCCGGGCCAGGCCGGCCATGGCGAGGCGCGAGACGACATAGGCTTCGAGGTCGAACTGGTGGTGGCCGGCGCGGCCACCGGCGAAGAAACGCTCATTTGCCGGCTCGGCCTCGACGAAGCGGCGCAAGAAGCCCTCGTCCACCTCATAGGATTTGCGGGCGATGGTCGGGCCGATTGCGGCGGCGATGCGGGCGCGGTCGGCGCCGAGCTTCTCCATCGCCGCGACCGTGGCCTCGGCGACGCCGCCGATGGCGCCTTTCCAGCCGGAATGGGCGGCGCCGATCACGCCTGCTTCCACGTCGGCGAAAAGGACGGGGGTGCAGTCTGCGGTGAGGATGCCGAGGGCGAGGCCGGGGCGGTCGGTCACCATCGCGTCGGCGTGGGGGCGGGCATCATCGGGAAAGGGCTCCGTCACGGTGATCGCGGTCGCGGAATGGACCTGATGCACGGTCACCAGCTTCGCGCCGGGCGCGACCGCCTCGACGGCGAGGCGGCGGTTGGCGTGGATCGCCTGCCGGTCGTCGCCCGAGCCGAGGCCGACATTGAGGCCAGCGCATATTCCCGTCGAGACCCCGCCGCGCCGTCCGAGGAAGCCGTGGGCCACGCCGCTCAGCAGCTGCGAGCGGATCACCTCAACCGACATGGGCGTCCCTCAAAAACAGGCGCATCACATGGTCCACATCGGCGTGGTTTCCAACCATGAAATCATAGTCGCCGACATATTCGAAGCCGTAGCGGGCGTAGAAGCGGCGGGCGCGGTGGTTGTCGACGAAGACCGAGAGATAGAGATCCTCCGCACCCCGCGCCCTTGCCTCCAGGATCACCCAGGCCATCAGTTCGCGGGCGAGACCGGCGCCCTGCCACGGCGCCAGCACGTAGAATTGCCTGAGCTCGATCGAGGGGCCGCGCGGCTCGAAGGGAAGCGAGGGCGGGCCCAGTTTCGCATAGCCGACCGCCTCGCCGGACGCCTGCGCGATCCGGACCGCAAAAGCGGGATCGGCAAGCTCCTCCCGCCATTGCTCCGGATTATGGCCGGCGAGGAAGGCGGCGAGGTCTTCGGGGCGATAGAGATGGCCGAACGTCTCGGTGAAGCTCCGCCGCGCGAGTTCCGCCAGCCGCGCGGCGTCCGCCGGCTTGGCGTCGCGATAGTCGATGTCGGTCATCAAAATCCCTCCGGTTCCGGCCAGTCGCGCGACACCAGGGCCATCATTTTGAACAAGGCGCCCATTTCGGCGGGCGCGGTCAGCCGGTGGCGGGCGGCGGCGATCTCGTCGCCCCGCTCCGGCGCGGCCTTGGCGAGGGACGCGGCGCGCAGGTCGATGCCCATCGTCTTCAGCCATTCGCCCTGCGCGCGCGGGCCGCAGACGCGAACGCCCTCGGCTCTGGCCGCCTCGACCAACGGCTCGAAATCGACATGGGCGGTGAGGTCGCGCTCGCCCGGATCGGCCCACGGATCGGCGAAGCCGTGTCTCTTCACCGCCTGGAGCGTGTCGCCGAGGGCCGTGCGTTCGTGGCCGTAATCGACGATCAGGGCGGCCCCGCCTTGCGCGGCGATGCGGCGCGCGAGATCCCGCACGATCGCGACCGAGGCGGGCGAGGTTTCGAGGATGCTGCCGTCGGGAGCATCGCGAAGACGCCCGGGAACGCTCTCGCCCGGAATCGCGCGGACCGCCGCGGGCAGAAACCCGCCATCGTCCCGGTTCACCACCATCCGTTCGCACCAGCCCTGGTCCGTCGCCAGCAACTGGCGGACGGGGAGCGAGTCGAGAAATTCGTTGGCGACGACGAGCAGAGGGACATCGTCCGGCAGGGTTTCCAGATCGTCGTGCCACCGGCAGGCGGGAACGCGGTCCGCCTGGGCGGCCTTGAGCACGGGGCTGGTCTCGACCAGGTCGGCGGGCGGCTCCAGCCCGGCCGCGCGCATCGCCCGCAGCGCATCGGCGGCGAGCGTGCCCCGGCCCGGCCCGAGCTCGACATAATGCGCCGTCGCCGGCCGTCCGGCGCGCATCCATACGTCCGCGAGCCAGAGGCCGACCAGCTCGCCGAACATCTGGCTGATCTCCGGCGCGGTGGTGAAATCGCCGGCCGCGCCGAGCGGGTCGCGCGTGGCGTAATAATGCGCGTTCGCCTCGGCCATATATTGAGCGACCGGGATCGGGCCGGTGGCGGCGATGAGGCGCGCGAGGCGGTTAGACAGATCGGGGTCGCTCACGGCCTTCCATTTTCCCTCAGCCGTTCAGGCTGAGCTTGTCGAAGCCCTGCTCTTGCCGCCTCACGAAGGACAGTCCTCGACAGGCTCAGGATGAGCGGACTCTTGATCTCATGCGACACTTTCGCTTCCCGCGATCGATTCCACGCGCTGCCGCCGCGCCCTGGCGGTGGCGATGAGGTAGATTCCGCCGACGATCATCGGGACGGTCAGGGTCTGGCCCATGGTGAGGCCCCAGGGAAGATTCTCCAGGCCGGCATCGGGCTGGCGGACCAATTCGACGAGAAAGCGGCTGATGCCGTAGCCGAGGATGAAGGTGCCGACGAGCTTGCCCGGCTCGTAGCGGGCCTGCGTCTTCCAGAAGAGGAACCAGAGGACGAGGCCGAGCAGGAGCCCTTCAAGCCCGGCCTCGTAGAGCTGGCTCGGGTGCCGCGCCACCTCGCCGCCGGTCGGAAAGACCATCGCCCAGGGAACGTCGGTCGCGCGGCCCCACAATTCCCCGTTCACGAAATTGGCGAGGCGGCCGAAGAACAGGCCGAAGGGGACGCAGCAGGCGACATAATCGTGGATGCGCAGCCATTGCAGGCCGTGCTTGCGCGCCATGTAGAGGATGCCGAGGCTGACCCCGATGACGCCGCCGTGGAACGACATGCCGCCGTCCCACAGCTGCAATATCTCGGCCGGATTCTGGAGATAATATTCAGGCCGGTAGAAGAGGACATAGCCGAGGCGGCCGCCGAGCAGGATGCCGAGGGTCGCGTAGAAGACCATGTCGTCGGCGTGGCGGCGGGCCATCGGCGCGCCGGGCCGCTCGATCAGCTTCAGAAGATACCACCAGCCCAAGGCGATGCCGGCGAGATAGGCGAGCGAATACCAGCGCAGCTGGAAGAAACCGAGGTCGAGCGCGATCGGATCGAGACCCAGGCTGTCCCAGCGCAAGGCGGCCGTAGCGTCCGCGGCGACGGCCGCGATTTGTGGAAGGATCAAGGCTTTCCCCTTTGGATTTCCGCCCTCATAGTGGCCGCGACAGGAAACCGAAAGAGCAGGAGAGACCGTCTGTGCCGAGCGACCTCGACCGAAAGTTCGACGCCGTATTGCAGGTCGTCACCGGCCCCGAAGGCCGGATCCGCGTCGGCGAGGACGATCAAGGCCGCGCCATCGTCACCAATCTGCCGCCGACCTTGCCGGGGCTGTTCGACGCCTTCTGCGCGCTCCATGCCGACACGGTCGCACTGGTCGCGGACGGCGAGCGGCTGACCTTCGCCCAGTTGAACGCGGAGGCGACCCGCCTCGCTTATGCGCTGGCGAGCGGCTTCGGCATCGGCAAGGGCGACCGGGTCGCGATCGCCATGCGCAACGCGCCGAGCTGGATCGCCGCCTATATGGCCGTGCTGAAGGCGGGCGGGGTCGCGGTCCTGGTCAACGGCTGGTGGCAGCCCGACGAGCTGAAGCACGGGCTGGAGCTGACCGAGCCGAAGCTGGTCATCGCCGACGCCCCGCGCGCGGAGCGGATCGCGGCGACCGGCCTCGATCTCCAGACCATCGTCCTGCCGGTCGGGGAGCGCCTGAGCGAGGCCCTCCTCCCGATCCTCGCTCAGGGCAATGGCGATGGCGCGCTCCCCGAGGTGAAGCCCGAGGACGACGCCACCATCCTCTTCACCTCCGGCTCGACCGGCGCGGCCAAGGGCGCGGTCTCGACGCACCGGGCGGTGACCACCGCCACTTATGCCTATTCGATCGGCCTCGTCACCTTGCTCGGCATCCTCCAAAGCGAAGGCAGGCCTCCCGCCAATCCGCCGCGCACCCTCGTCATCGTTCCGCTTTTCCACGTGACCGGCGAAGTGCCGGTGCTGCTCAACAGCTTCGTCATCGGCCGGGGCATGGTGCTGATGGCGAAATGGGACGCGGGCGAGGCGCTCAGGCTGATCGAGCAGGAAACGGTCACTTATTTCGTCGGCGTGCCGACGATGAGCCTGGAGCTGATGCAGCATCCGGATCGGGACAGATACGACCTCTCCTCGCTGACCGACATCGCCGCCGGCGGCGCGGCGCGGCCGGTGTCCCATGTGAAGCGACTCCAGGAGAGCTTCCGCGGCGCCCAGCCCGCGCTCGGCTATGGCCTGACCGAGACGAACGCGGTGGGCTGCGGCAATTTCTGGTCCAATTACGCCGACAAGCCCGACTCCACCGGCCGCCCGCAACAGCCGATCGTCGAGCTGGCGATCCTCGGCGAAGGCGACCGCCACCTGCCGCCGGGCGAACCGGGCGAGATCGCCATCCGCTCGGCGGCGAACATCCGCACCTATTGGGGCGACCCGGCGGCGACCCGGGCGGCGTTCACCGCCGACGGCTATTTCCGCACCGGCGACATCGGCTATCTCGACGAGGACGATTATCTGTTCATCGTCGACAGGAAGAAGGACATCATCATCCGCGGCGGCGAGAATATCAGCTGCCAGGAGGTGGAAGCGGCGCTTTACGGCCACCCCGCCATTTCCGAGGCCTGCGTGTTCGGCCTGCCCTGCGACCGGCTGGGCGAGGTGCCGGCGGCGGTGGTCTATAGTGAGAGCGACAGAGGCCTCGACAGGGAGACCCTGCTCGCCTTCCTCGAAAGCCGCCTCGCCCGGTTCAAGCTCCCCGCTTATATCTGGATCCACGACGAGCCCCTGCCCAAGCTCGGCACCGGCAAGATCGACAAGGTCACCCTGCGCGAACGTTACCGCGCGGAGGCGGAGGCGTAGCGCTTCGGCGTCGCATCGGCACTAGCCGCTTCGGCGGGACGCCATTATCAGACCTCCGATGGCTTTGAGCGGGACAGGAACGGGCGTCAGCCGGCGCAATCTGCTGATCGGCGGCGGCGCGGGGATCGGGCTGGTCGTCGCCTGGAGGCTGTGGCCGCGCCGCTACGAGCCGAACCTCCGCGCGGCCGACGGCGAGACTTTGTTCAACGCCTTCCTCAAGATCGGTGGCGACGGCCGGGTGATCGTCGCCGTGCCGCAGGCGGAAATGGGCCAGGGCGTCTATACCAGCCTCCCCCAGATAGTGGCGGACGAACTGGGCGCCGACTGGCGGACGGTCGCGGTCGAACCGGCGCCGATCAGCCCGCTCTACGCCAACAGCTTCCTTGCCGAGGAGGCGGCCGGGGACGGCGTTCCTTCGGCTCTGCGCGGAGTCGTGCGCTGGGCGGCGCGGGAGCAGGCGACGCGCGCGGCGCTGATGATCACCGGCGGCTCGACCTCGATCCGCGCGTTTGAGCCGCGGCTGCGCGAAGCCGGCGCCGCCGCCCGCGCCTTGCTCAGCAAGGCGGCCGCCGAAAGATGGGATGTCGAGTGGGAGCTGCTCGACACCAGGGCCGGCTTCGTCGTCAATGGCGGCGAGCGGCTGAGCTTCGCCGAGCTGGCCGAGGCGGCGGCGGCGCAGGAGCTGCCCGAGCATCTGCCGGTTCGCGGCGGCCTGGAGAATCGCCTGACCGGCCAGTCGCTGCCGCGCATCGACCTGCCGTCCAAGGTCGACGGCTCCGCGCGCTTCGCCGGCGACGTGCGGCTCCCCGACATGGTCTATGCGTCGGTGCGGCAAGGCCCAATCGGCGGCGGCCCGCTGGCGAGCATCGATCGCGACGCCGCCGAAGCGGTCCCTGGTGTCGTCGCCTTGTTCGAGACGCCGCGCTGGGTGGGCGCGGCGGCGAGCAATTGGTGGGCCGCCAACCGCGCCGTCGAGGCGATGAAGCCCGCCTTCATTAATCCGCCCAAAGCGGCGAGCAGCGCCGGGATCGAGGCCGCGCTGGCCCAGGCGCTGGAGGCGGATGAAGGCGAACGCGCCTTCGAGAGGGGCGATGTCGCCGCGGCTTATGCCGGAGCACCGATCTTCCGCGCGCGTTACTCGGCCGGCGTCGCGCCCAACGCCCCGCTGGAGACGCTGACCGCCACCGCCCGCATCACCGGAGACCGGCTGGAAGTGTGGGCGCCGACCCAGGCGCCTTCGCTCGCCCGCGCGGCGGCGGCGCGGGCCGCCGGCTTTCCCGAGGCGCGGGTGACCGTCTATCCGATGCTGGTCGGCGGCGGCTACGGCCGCAAGATCGAGACGATCGCCATCGAGCAGGCGGTGACGATGACCGCCCAGGTCAAGCGCCCGGTGCAGCTCGTCTGGTCGCGCATCGAGGAGACGATGCAGGACAGCTTCCGCCCGCCCGCCGCCGCGGTGATGAGCGCGAGCATGATGGAAGGCGGCCGCCTTACCGGCTGGCAGGCGCGGATCGCCGCGCCGGCGACCACCGACCAGGTGATCGGACGGCTGGACGGCGCCGAGGCTTCGGGCGACGGCGCCGACCCGGCGATGGTCGACGGGGCCGTCCCGCCTTACGACATACCGTCGGTCGCCATCGACCATCTGCCGGCCGATACCGGGCTTCGCACCGGCCTGTCGCGGTCGGGCGCCCATGGCTATACCGCCTTCTTCACCGAGAGCTTCGTCGACGAGCTGGCCCGCCAGGCCAGGGTGGAGCCCTTGTCGTTCCGGATGCAGATGCTCGGCTCCAACCCCCGTCTGGCCCGCTGCCTCTCGACGGCGGCGGCGCTCGGCGGCTGGGACGGCGGCGGAGCGGGGAGCAATATGGGCATCGCGGCGCACAGCGCGTTTGGATCGCATGTCGCGACCCTGGTCGAGGTCGAGGTGGACAAGGACCAGAGGATCCGGGTGACCCGCGCTGTCTCGGCGGTCGATTGCGGCCGGGCGATCAACCCGGACATCGTCCGCCAGCTGATCGAGGGCGGAATCTGTCATGGCATCGCCGCCGCCACCGGGCGGCCGATCGGCATCGAAGGCGGCCTCGTCGACGCGCGCGGCTTCGGCGACCTCGGCCTGCCGACGCTCGCTTACGCGCCCGAAGTGACGGTGGAGATCATCGCCAGCCAGGAACCACCGGGAGGGGTCACCGAGCTTGGCGTGCCGACCATCGCCCCCGCCATCGCCAACGCCTTGTTCGCCGCCACCGGGCAGCGCCTGCGTTCGCTGCCGCTGGTGCCGGGGAGCGGCCAGTGAATCCGCCCCGCGACCACCCGAACGTCCCCGCGCCCCGGATCGGCGTGCTGCTGGTAAACCTGGGAACGCCCGACGCGCCCGAGCCGGGAGCCGTCAGAACCTATTTGAAGCAATTCCTCTCCGACCCCCGCGTCATCGAGATACCGCGCTTCGTCTGGCAGCCGATCCTGCGCGGAATCATCCTGCGGACCCGCCCGAAGAAATCGGCCCATGCCTACAGGCAGGTCTGGAGCGAGGAAGGATCGCCGCTCGCCGCCATCACCGCCCGGCAGGCGAAGGCGCTTCAGGGCGCGTTCGGCGACACGGTGGTGGTCGACCACGCCATGCGCTACGGCCGCCCCGCCATCGCCGAGAGGATCGACGCGCTGAAGGCGCAAGGCTGCGAACGCATCCTGCTGGCGCCGCTCTACCCCCAATATTGCGCGGCGACGACGGCGACCGCCAACGACGCGGCCTTCGCCCATCTCGCGCGGCTGCGCTGGCAACCGGCGGTGCGGACGCTGCCCCCTTATCATGACGATCCCTTGTATATCGGCGCGCTGAAGGAAAGCGTCGAGGCGAGCCTCGCCGCGCTCGATTTCGAGCCGCAGGCGATCGTCGCCAGCTTCCACGGAATGCCGGAGCGGACGCTCCAGCTCGGCGACCCCTATCACTGCCACTGCCAGAAGACGGCGCGGCTCCTTGGCGACGCGCTCGGCCGCGAGCTGGTCGTCGCCTTCCAGTCGCGTTTCGGCCGTGCGAAATGGCTCGGCCCCGCCACCGACGCGACATTGGCGGAGCTGCCCGGGAGCGGCGTCACCCGCGTCGCCATCGTCGCGCCCGGCTTTTCCGCCGACTGCCTGGAGACGCTGGAGGAGCTCGCCATCCGCGGCCGCGAGACCTTCATCGCGGCGGGCGGTACCCATTTCGCGTCGCTGCCTTGCCTCAATGACGACCCGCCCGGGATGGCGATGCTGCGCGCCCTGATCGCGCGGGAACTTGCGGGTTGGCTGAAGGCTTCATAAGCCCGACGAACAAGAAAAGAAGCAGGAGAGGATTTATGGCACGAGTCGCTATCGTCACCGGGGGAACGCGCGGAATCGGCGAGGCGATCAGCCTCGCGCTGCACGAGGCGGGATTGACCGTCGCCGCCAATTACGCGGGCAACGAAGAGAAAGCCCGCGCCTTCACCGAGCGCACCGGCATCCAGTCCTACAAATGGGACGTGTCGGATTTCGACGCCTGCATGGCAGGCGTCCAGCAGGTCGAGGCGGAGCTCGGGCCGGTGGACGTGCTGGTTAACAATGCCGGCATCACCCGCGACGGCACGATGAAGCGCATGTCGCGGTCGATGTGGGACGAAGTGATCGACGTCAATCTCGGCGGCTGCTTCAACATGGCCAAGGCGGTGTTCGTCGGCATGAGCGAGCGCAAGTTCGGCCGGATCGTCAATATCGGCTCGATTAACGGCCAGGCCGGGCAATATGGCCAGGTCAATTACGCCGCCGCCAAATCCGGCATTCACGGTTTCACCAAGGCGCTGTCCCAGGAGGGCGCGCGCGCCGGCATTACCGTCAACGCCATCGCCCCCGGCTACATCGACACCGAGATGGTCGCCGCCGTGCCCCCCGAAGTGCTCGAGAAGATCGTCGCGCGGATTCCGGTCAACCGGCTCGGCAAGGCCGAGGAGATCGCCCGCGGCGTCACGTTCCTCTGCGCCGAGGATGCCGGCTTCATCACCGGATCGACCCTGTCGATCAACGGCGGCCAGCACATGTATTGATGGCCGAGGACGCTTTCGCCGGCCCGGTCAAACGCTCGATGATGATCGCCGGCCACGCGACCTCGATCAGCCTGGAGCCGATTTTCTGGCAGGCGCTGCGCGATGCCGCCGAGGCGGAGGAGCTGCCGCTCAACGCATTGGTCGCCCGCATCGACGCCGCCCGCATCGAGGCGGCGGACCCGCCGAACTTGGCGAGCGCGATCCGGGTGTGGCTGTTCGTCCGGGAGAGGGGCTGAGCCTCCTCTCCCGGCGGCCTAGCGCCCGAGCAGCACTCTCGCCTGGGTGGCGATCTGGGCGAGCATCGCGGCGGTGGTGACCGGCGCCGCCCGCGCCCGGTCGACGACCCGCCGGAACTGGGCGATCCGCGCGCCCTGAGCATCGACCCATTTGTCAACCGCCTCCCTCGGGTCGCCGTTCCGGCGCCGTTCGAGGAATTCCAGCCGCAATTGCTCGAAGTCGCGCGCCAGGCCCGCGGTGAGGAGCCGCTCCCACTGGTCATGCGCCTCGAAGCGGTTGGCGGCGCTCTGCGCCCAGTCGAGCCCCAGCGCCTCGCCGAGCTTGGTATAAGCGTTGGTGAGCGCGATCTCGTCTATGCCCAGCCGGCGGGCCAAAGCGGAGATGCCGATGCCGCCGTTCAGCTCGAACAGCCGGACGATGCGCTGGGTGATCGCCTCGGGCGCCCCGAGATCGATCAGCCGTTCGCGCTGAGCCGTGGACTGCTTGCGCGCCTCGCTGCGCAGCAGGTCGCCGACATTGACGCTGAGCTTGGCGAGCCCCGGCGCGAGCGATTCCACCATCTCCGCGAGCATCATCGTCGGCGGCGTGACGCGCAGCAGATCGGCGATGTGGAGCTGGAGAGCCTTCGAAGCCTGGTCGAACAATTCGAGCCGGACATGCTCGGGCATGTCCGCGGTGTCCAGTTCCCGCCACAGATCGTCCATCCCGAACAGCCGCTCGGTGGCGACGAAGCCGGCCGCAGCCTGGCCCAGCGATGCGCCTTCCTCTTCGGTCAACGAGAAGGGCGCGGTGATGCCCAGCCGGTTGACGAAGCGATTGGCGATCTTGGTGGCGATGATGTCCTTGCGCAGGCGATGCTGGACGATGGCGTCGCCGTGCAGCTCCTGCATCCGGCGGGGGAAGGCCTCGCACAATTCGTGCGTCAGCGTCGCATCCTCGGTGAGCTTGCCGCCTTCGATCGCCGATTGCAGCGCCATCTTCGAGGTCGACAGCAGGACCGCCAGCTCCGGCCGGGTGAGGCCGCGCTGCTCCTGCGCGCGCCGCAGCAGATCCTCGTTGCTCGCGAGGCCCTCGACGGCGCGGTTCAGGCACCCGCTCTCTTCCAATATCTCGATCGCCCGGACGAGCGGCGGGATCGCGGCGGCGCCGCCGCGCTCGGCGATGGAAATGGCCAGGGTCTGGAGGCGGTTGTCCTCCAGCACGATCGCGACGACATCCTCCTCCATCTCGGCGAGCAAAGCGTTGCGCGCCTCGAAGGTCAGCCGCCCTTCCTGCATCTCCCGGTTGAGCGGGATCTTGATGTTGACCTCCTTGTCGGAGGAGTCGACGCCGGCCGAATTGTCGATGAAGTCGGCGTTGATCCGGCCGCCCTTCAGCGCGAATTCGATGCGTCCGGCCTGGGTCACGCCGAGGTTCGCGCCCTCGCCGATCGCCCGGGCGCGGATGTCGGCGCCGTTGACCCGCAGCGCGTCGTTGCCGGGATCGCCGACCTCGGCGTTATTCTCGCTCCGTGCCTTGATGTAGGTGCCGATGCCACCGAACCAGATCAGGTCCACCGGCGCCTTCAGGATCGCGCTGATGAGGCCCGCCGGGTCGATCGTCTCGACGTCGAGGCCGAGCGCGGCGCGGATCTCGGGCGTCAGCGGGATGGACTTCTGGGTGCGCGGGAAGACGCCGCCGCCCGACGAGATGAGCGCCTTGTCGTAATCGTCCCAGCTGGAACGGGGCAGGTGGAACAGCCGGTTGCGCTCCTCCCAGCTCTTCGCCGGATCGGGCGTCGGATCGATGAAGATATGGCGGTGATCGAAGGCGGCGACCAACTTCAGCGCCTTGCTGAGCAGCATGCCGTTGCCGAACACGTCGCCCGACATGTCGCCGCAGCCGACCACCTCGATCGGCTGCGTCTGCACGTCGATCCCCATTTCAAGGAAATGGCGCTGGACCGAGACCCAGCCGCCCCGGGCGGTGATGCCCATTTCCTTGTGGTCGTAGCCCTGGCTGCCGCCGCTGGCGAAGGCGTCGCCCAGCCAGAAGCCGCGCGACAAGGCGATCTCGTTGGCGACGTCCGAGAAGCTCGCCGTTCCCTTGTCCGCCGCGACCACGAAATAGGGATCGTCCCCGTCGCGGATCGTGACCTCGTCCGGATGGACGATCTCGCCCTCGACCAGATTGTCGGTGATCGACAGCAGAGCCCGGATGAAGATGCGGTAGCTCTCGGTGCCTTCGGCCAGCCATGCCTCGCGTTCGCCGGGGCTCGGCAATTGCTTGGCGTAGAAGCCGCCCTTGGCACCGGTCGGCACGATGACCGCGTTCTTCACCACCTGCGCCTTCAGGAGGCCCAGAATCTCGGTGCGGAAATCGTCGCGCCGGTCGGACCAGCGAAGGCCGCCGCGGGCGACCGGGCCGCCCCGCAAATGGATGCCCTCGATACGGGGGCTGTAGACCCAGATCTCGCGCCACGGCACCGGCGCGGGAAGGCCGGGAACCTGGCTGCTGTCGAGCTTGAAGGCGAGCGCTTCGCGGCCCGATTCGGCATAAGCGTTGGTGCGCAAGGTCGCTTCCACCACGCCCCGGATCAGGCGCAGGATGCGGTCCTCGTCGATCGCCGCGACCTGGGCCAGGCCCCTGGTGACCGCTTCCTGGGCCAGCTGGGCCGCCTCGTCGCGGCCGCCTTCATGGGCCGGGTCGTGCCGCGCGTCGAACAGGGCAAGGAGGCCGCGGGCCACGGCCGGCGCGCGCCGCAGCGCCTCGACCACCGTCACCATGCTGTAGGATAGGCCGGTCTGGCGCAGGTAACGGAACCAGGCGCGGAACAGGACGACATCGCGCGGCTTGAGCCCAGCGCCGACCAGCAACTGGTTGAAGGCGTCGTTCTCGGCCTTGTTCTCCAGCACCGCCGCGATGGCGCGCTCGACCAGCCTGGCCCGCTTGAGCACTTCCTGCGCATCGCCCTCGGCGGGCATTTCGAGGAGGAAATCGTGGATGTAGCCGAGCTGGCCGCCGTCGAGCGGGGTCGGCTGCTCCTCGAGCACGCGGAAACCGAAATTCTCGAACACCGGCACCGCCTCGGACAGCGGGATCACGCCCGCCAGGCGATAGGTCTTGAGGCGCAGCCGGCTCGGCCCGTCCTCGTCCTTGCGGTAGAGGCGGGCGTCGCGCGCGTTCGCGCCCTCCAGCTCGCAGATGCGCAGCACGTCCATCGCCGCTTCCTGCGGAGAGGTGCGGGTGCGATAGGCCTCGGGGAAATCGTCGACGAAGCCGAGCGCGAGGCGGGTCGCGCGGGCGCGGCCGACAAGCGCGCCGAGCGCTTCCTCCACGCTCGGCTCCCAACCGCGCACCATCGCATTGAGCCGGTCGTCGAGCGCGGCGACCTCGGGGATGGTCATCTCCGGATCGACTTCGAGCGTGTAGCGGACGAGGGCGAGCTCGCCATCGCCCAGCTCGATCGACCAGGTGGTGATGCCGCCCGTCGCCGCGGCCTCGATCATCTCGCCGATGGCGATGCGGCGGCGCGTCGAAAGCTCGTCGCGGGGCAGCCAGACGAAGGCGAACAGATGGCCCTTGAGGATGCTGCGCAGCAGGAGCAGGGTCGGCCGGGGGCGGTCGGCGAGCGACATGGCGATGGCGGCCAGCTCCTTGACCGAATCCTCGGCGAGGCTGACCAGCAGGTCCCGCGGCAGCGAGGCGACCGCGTGGCGCAGCGCCTTGCCGGCATGGCCCCTCGGGTCGAATCCGAAATCCTCCTCCAGCGCGGCCAGGCGGCGGCGCAGCACTGGCACGTCGTCCGACGGCGCCTTCATCGCCTGGCTCGTCCACAGGCCGGCATGGACCGAAAGGCCGGTCACCTTGCCGCCCTCGCACACCGGCAGCACGACCAGGTCGAAGGGGACGCGGCGGTGGACGGTCGAGCTCAGGTCGGCCTTCGCCACCAGCGGCGCGGCGCCGCCTTGCTCGAAATAGGCGATCGCATCGGCGCAGCTGCCCTCGTCCCAGACCGGCTCGCCCGGAAGCTTCAGCACGCCCAGCGCCTGCTCGGGCTCGGCGTTCGGGCGCTCGACATGATAGCCGAGCAAAGTCATCGCCCCGTCGGCGAACCAGTGGAGCAAAGCCGCCCCCTCCTCGTCGTCGAGCCGGTCGGCGTCGGCGTGCATCCTGTCCTGGAGCGCCTGCCAGTCGCTGACCGAGGCGCGGACGTCGGCGAGGATCCGGTGCAGTTCGGCGACCAGCTCCTGGCGGCCGCGCGCGTCGGTGCGGTCGACCTCCAGATACATGATCGATTCGCGCTTCTCGGTCTCGTCGCACAGCGGCTGGACGGTGAGCAGGCAGCCACGCTCGTCGCGCTCGACGCAGACCACCGGGTGGAGGAGACGATGGACGATGAGGCCCTTGGCGGCGATCGCCGCCGCCACCGAATCGACCAGGAAGGGCATGTCGTCGTTGACGATGCAGATCCGCATCCGCCGCTGGCCGACCTGGCCGCCGACCGATTCCAGCCGGACCAGTGCGATGCCCGGCGGGCGGCGCTGGGCGCAGGCGGCGACGAACTCGGCCGCCTCGCGCCGGTCGTCGTCGCCGAAGCCGCCAGTCTCGTCGGGGAGCGCGCCGTCCACCAGCGCGCGGGCGAGGGCATCGAGATAAGGCAGGTCAGCGGCCTTGCCCGCTACCATGCTGTCGGCAGTCATAATTGTCGGCTCCCACGCGGACGGCAGGACAGCGCCGTCGGCTTAGTCGCGGGGCTATATGCGCCGGGAAGATAGGGGGGGCAAGGCCGCGTAATGCGCCTCGCCGACAATTCGTCCGGTCAGGGCGCGCTCTTGCGAATCGCGCGGTCGAGCAGGCCCTGGTCGGCTTCGACCGGCGCCACCACGGCAAGCCGCCCGTCGGCCTCGCGCCGGGCGACGAGCAGGACGAATTCGTCGCCCCCCCCCGCCGCAGAAAGATAGGCCAGCGGCTCGGCCCGGCGAAGCGCGACCCGCGCGGTCTCGGTCGTGTCGGGCCGGGGCTCCGGCCGCCGCGCCTTGCGCTCGGCCTGGACGATGCCCTTGAGGCCGCCGGCGAAGCGTTCGAGACAGGATGCGAACGCCCCCGGCTCCACCGCCTCGCGGCGGGCATAAGCCAGCGCGGCCGCATATTCGGTGAGGCGGGTCTTGTCGTGGCCCGCGCCGAAGACCAGCTTGACGATCGGAGTCATCGGCGCGCGGGCCTGCGCCTTGACCCCGGCATGGTCGAGAATCTCGGCATAATCGTCCGGCGCCGCTTCGGCCGCCAGCGCGAAATCATAGGCCTGGCCGAGCGCGCGGTAGAGCGCGGCGCGGCTGCGCACGTCGGCGTTCCGGACCGCCTCGGCGGTCTCGCGAGCGACGCACAGGCGGTCGGCGAGGCCGGCCTCGGGGTCGACGGGAAGCTCGAAGGCATGCTGGTCGTCGTCGAAACCGGCCTGATCCGCGACGTCGGCGAAACCGACCAGCGGCTCGGCATTGGGTCCGTCCGCCCAGACCGGGCTCGCCTCTGCCGCGAGCGACGATGCGGCGGCGCGATGGGCTTCGCGCGCGATCCCGGCGGCGGTGTCGTGGTCCGCCACTTCTTTCCAGTTGATGACGCCGTAGATGAAATCGATCGTGTCGCCGTCGGACGACAGCGGCATCAGGATGCCGCGATACATGGTGGCCGCGCCGCCCCGGCCGACGAATTCCGCCTCGAATCCGATCGGCGCGCAATTGGCGATGATCTGAAGATAATGGTCGGTCAGCCGGGACAGAAGCGACCGGCTCGGCACATCCTCGATGGTACGGATGTCGCCGGTCAGCTCGCATTCCTCGCGCAGCGCCCGGCCGATGAAGGAGATTCCCGGATTGTCGCTGCCGCCGGTGAAATCGAGCAGCACCGAATGCGGCCCGAAATCGTCGATATTCTGGGGTTCGAGGTCGCGGATCGAGGGATAGGCGCGGCCGTCGAGCAGCGACACCCAATAATTGTAGGCGCGGACATGCATCCGGCGCTCGTCGACCCCGATCTCGGGCGGCGCCTCCATCGTCGGTTCCTCCTCGCCGGCGAAGTCGGCGTCGGCACCCTCGTCGAACGCCCGAAAATTATCCATTCGCGCCGTCCCCGCAGCTTGCCCTTCCAAGGAGCCCGGACGATGCACCCGCCATGGTTGCGAAAGCGTTAAGAATGATGCGAGGCGCGCGAGCCGCTTGTCATCGCCAAGGCCCGCTGATAGAGCGCGCCGCTCCGGATAAGCCGCTTTAGCTCAGCTGGTAGAGCACATCATTCGTAATGATGGGGTCAGGTGTTCGAGTCACCTAAGCGGCACCACCCATAATTCTCTCGCGCCGTCGGAAAGTGATCCGACCGCGCCTCTCGCCTTTTGTGCCGCAATCACGGGCGTTTGGCTTGGGGCAGTCGAGCTGGCTTGAGCCCCAGAGAGCAGATTGGCACGCCCGAGAGTGCCAAGTTTACACGATTTTCTCTGACCCCCGGATTCGCTGGCACCAGATGCAGTTGCTGGTTGCACGTTTGCTCTAGTTGAACTGGAAATAAGCGCGCTGTGCTTTCCAAGCGAGCGGGATGTCCGTGGCGCGAAGCAGGCGACGGCCGGTTAAAGTAGCCGGCTGCGTGCCGCCAACGATCGCCGCGATGATGTCCGGCGCCAGCCAGCTGATGCGCAACAGCTGCCACAGGTGCCGCTTGCTGTAGTGGGAGACGAGTGGCGATTATGTAGCTTACAAACCCAACGCTACAGCCACCTCGATCACAATCCCGAGGAGGGGGAATGCGAGAGCGTAGGCTAAGACTGCTCGGCATAAGCTCCGCGAGTAACCAAGTCGGAGTAGGAACCAGCCGAAGATAAAGGGTAGCGCGATGAGCCCGACCATCTGCTACGATTCTTTGTTCTCACGAATGTCAGACATGGGAAAAGGTCCGCGGAAAGCCTGAAATGCGTCTGCCCGCTCGGCCGTACTCGGCCGATTGCCGGTAAAATCGAGCGATTTTCCCACTACTTTCCCACGAAATGGGAATATGGCGGGCCGAGACCGGTGCGCTCACGAGTGCGTCGCGCACCATTCCCGGTCAAACAACGGAGCGATGACGCAATCCAGCTCTGCCGCGCATGTGGTGCTTCGCTTCGCTCACAATGAAGATAGCGGGTCGTGTCGCCTGCCCCTCTTCCGCTTGCGCAAGGACCGTCACGGAAGTGAACCCGTCGATCGCGCTCGCTCTTCGAAGCTCGGGACATGCGTCGCGGCGCCGTCGCTCAGCGCGGCTCGGGAAGCTTCACCGGAACCTTCCGCTCGAAACGGTACCATCCTCTCGCGGCGGGGAGGTCGATCCGGTTTGGTTCCGGAATCCTGTCGAGCCGCAATTTCACGGAGGTCCTCGTGCCGTCGACCTCGAAACCCCTGTCCTCCCACGTGCCCACATAGGCGTCGGGAAGCAGATAGGGACCAGCCTCGTCGACCCTCAATTCGAAACCGACCGTCTGTCCGCCGCCCAGCACCATTTCGCCGTCGCGAAGTTCGATCGTGCCGCAGCAATAGTTGACGTAGGCGCCGTCGGCCTGGCCGGCGGGGAGGCCGGGGTCGCGGAAGGGGAGGAAGTTCGGCGCGAGCGCCACGGCCGCGACGACCGCGAGGGCAACGGCCCCAAGCATCCACCGTTTGCGGTTCATTCCGCCTGGTTACGGCGCGGTGAGGGGCATGTCACGGGGAAAGGGGGGCGAGCCGCGCGCTGCAAGAGCCGTCACGGGAGTGTGGCAGGGTCGTTCGCGCCACCGGCGCGAACGACGGGATACGGGGCATTCCGTACCCTGCCACCCCGTGACGTCAGACGGGTTCGCTGGCGCGACCCGCTGGCCGGCCCTTCGACAGGCTCAGGACAGGCCTCCGCCGTCTCTACGCGCTGCTCCGGCGGCTTCGGCTTACGCCATTTCTTTCTGGCGGCTTGCTTTCTTCCGCTCGTGCGGGTCGAGGTGGCGTTTCCTCAGGCGGATCGACTTGGGCGTCACTTCGACCAGTTCGTCGTCCTGGATATAGGCGATCGCCTGTTCCAGGGTCAGCCGCTTGGGCGGGGTCAGACGGATCGCGTCGTCCTTGCCGCCCGATGCCCGGAAGTTGGTGAGCTGCTTGGACTTCATCGGGTTGACTTCCAGATCCTCGGGCTTCGCATTCTCGCCGATGATCATGCCTTCATAGACCGGCTCCTGCGGGCCGACCATCAGGATGCCGCGCTGCTCCAGCGGCCCCAGCGCATAGGTCACCGTCTCGCCCGATCCGTTGGAGATGAGGACGCCGTTCTGCCGCCCCTCGATCCGGCCCTTATAGGGGCCGTATTTCTCGAACAGCCGGTTCATGATGCCGGTGCCGCGCGTGTCGCTGAGGAATTCGCCATGATAGCCGATCAGGCCGCGCGACGGGCCGGAGAAGGTGATGCGGGTCTTGCCGCCGCCCGACGGGCGCATGTCGGTGAGCTCCGCCTTGCGGCCGGCCATCTTCTCGACGACCGTCCCGCTATGCTCGTCGTCGACGTCGATGACGACCTGCTCATAGGGCTCCTCGCGACCGCCCTCGCCTTCGCGCAGCAGCACGCGCGGTCGGCTGATGGTGAGCTCGAAGCCTTCGCGGCGCATCGTCTCGATGAGCACGCCCAATTGCAATTCGCCGCGCCCGGCGACCTCGAACGCGTCCTTGTCGGCGCTCTCGGTGATCTTGAACGAGACATTGCCCTCGGCCTCGCGGTCGAGCCGGTCGCGGATCATGCGGCTGGTGACCTTGCTGCCCTCGCGGCCGGCCATCGGCGAATCGTTGACGGTGAAGGTCATCGCCAGCGTCGGCGGGTCGATCTTCTGGGCGGGAAGCGGCTCGGCGACGGCCGGCTCGACGATCGAGTTGGAGACGGTCGCCTTGGTGAGGCCTGCAATGGCGACGATGTCGCCCGCCACCGCTTCCTCGACCGGCACGCGCTCGAGGCCCCGGAACGCCATGATCTTGGTCGCCCGGCCTTCCTCGACCAATTTGCCGTCGGCGTCGATCGCCTTGATCGGCATGTTGAGCTTGAGCTTGCCGCTGGCGATGCGGCCGGTCAGCACGCGGCCGACGAAATTGTCGCGGTCGAGCAGGGTCGCCAGCATCTTGAACGGGCCGTCCGGATCGGCGTTCGGCGCGGGGACGTGGTCGACGATGGTCTCGAACAAAGGCGAGAGATCGCCCGAGCGCACGTCGTCGGTCCGCCCCGCATAGCCGGCGCGGCCGCTGGCGTAGAGGACCGGGAAATCGAGCTGCTCGTCATTGGCGTCGAGGCCGAGGAACAGTTCGAACACTTCGTCGAGGACTTCCGCGGGGCGGCCGTCGGGGCGGTCGATCTTGTTGACGACGACGATCGGCTTGAGGCCCAGCGCGAGCGCCTTGCCGGTGACGAACTTGGTCTGCGGCATCGGCCCCTCGGCGGCGTCGACCAGCAGGATGACGCCATCGACCATCGACAGGATGCGCTCCACCTCGGCGCCGAAATCGGCGTGGCCGGGCGTGTCGACGATGTTGATGTGGGTGGTCGTGCCGTCATGCTCCCATTCGACCGACGTGCACTTGGCCAGGATGGTGATTCCGCGTTCTTTCTCCAAGTCATTGGAGTCCATAGCTCTTTCTTCCACGCGCTGGTTGTCGCGGAAGGTGCCGGACTGGCGGAACAGCTGGTCGACAAGCGTCGTCTTGCCGTGATCGACGTGCGCGATGATGGCCACGTTGCGCTGGCTCATTTGAGTAGAATCCCGATGGAGAAAGTGTGGGGCGCGCCTATACGCATGTTATTGCGGCGCAACAAGGGCCGTGGGCGCACGCTGCGGCGCCGGCTGGACTCCCGCGGGGAAGTGGCGCAGGTTTGCCCCCGTCAACAGGAGCGATGACGATGCCGCAATTCGTGATCGAACGGGACATGCCGGGAGTGGGACAGCTCGGTCCCGACGATCTCAAGGGCGCATCCCGGGGATCGTGCAGCGTGCTCCGCGAGCTCGGCCCCGAAATTCAGTGGGTGCACAGCTATGTGACCGACGACAAAATCTACTGTATCTACCGCGCGCCGAGCGAGGAGCTGATCCGGCGCCACGCGGAAAGCGCGGGCTTCCCGGCCAACAGCATCGCCGAAGTAAGAGCCACGATCGACCCGACCACCGCCGAATAGTCACGCCGCGGGGATTCCCGGTGCTTCAGCCGGGAGCGGCGCGAGCAGGCGGGGGCGGCGCGAAGGGTCGTTCGCGAATCCAGCAGCTGGCGATGAGCTTGGTGCCGGAGACGACCGGAAGGCCGGCATGTTCCGACATCGGATCGGGGCGGCCGTCCGGCAGGATGTTGCGAAACAGGAGCGCGTCGCCCTTGCGGCCGCGGACCGCGAGGCCGGTCCTGACGAACCGCGTCTCGCCTCCTTGATAGGCGTCGTTCAGATAGACCAGCATCGTCAGCGCCCGCTGGTTATCCATTCCGGCGATGGCGTCATAATGGTTCCGATATTGCTGGCCGGGCCGGTAGCGCAGCACCTGGAGCGGCTCGCCCTGCTCCACCCGGGTGCCGCTCGCCGCGGCGATGCGCCGGTTGAGCGCATGGATGGCGGGATCGGCGATCAGCCAGGCGAAGGTCGCGCCGTCCGAGGTCCGGATCGGGTGCGGCCGCTGGCGGCCGTCCCGCTCGTCGACGACTACCGACGGCTTGAGCATCGGCTCGGCCGCGCGCGCCAGATAATCGCATTCGGCGGCCGTGAAGAGCGCGCGGAACAATGTTACGTGCGGCGAGATGCTCAGTTCCTCTCCGTCAGCGACCGTTGAAGGAGCACCGTCCGGAGTCAGCGCCATATCGGCGATCAGGCGGCATTGCGCGCGGCAGCGGGGCTCGGTCGCGGCAAGCCGGCCCAGCCGCGCCATCGCCTCCGGCCAGTCGGAAGGGCCGCCGGTTCCGCTGGCGAGGAGATTGACGTGGATCTGGGCGGCGTCCCTGCGCCCCGCCTCGCCCGAGCGCCGGAACAGGTCGCGCGCCTGCCCGAGATCGAAAGGCAAATAGCGGCCACCCAGCCGCCACATCGCCAGCGTGAACAGCGCATGCGGATCGCCGCGATCGACCATCCGGTCGAGGAGGGAGACCGCCTCGGAATGGCGGCCCTCCGCCGCGAGTCTCTCGGCGCGAGAGACGGACGATGGCGGCGGCACGGGCATGCGCCACCTATGCCCGCCAGCGCGGTCGAAATCCACAGATCGGGTGCATGCCGTTTCCCCGGAGGAACGATTTCACCGGACTCTCGTTGGCGGGTTGCGTGGCGTTTGGCTGCCGAGCAGCTCCGCCACCAAATTTCAGGGAGACTGACATGAACAGGAAATATCTGGCGGTCGCGATGGCCGGCACCTTCGTTCTGGGCGCGTGCGAGACCTATGACGACGAACCGATGATGCCGCCCCCGCCCGTCGGCGTCGGCGCGATCGCCGGCACCGTCGCGGCCGATCGCGATGGCGACGGCGTGGTCGACGGCTATTATGGCGCGGACGGCGTCTATCGCGCGTTCGTGATCCCGCCGCCGCCGCCGTGCCCGACGATGCCGCCGCCCAGCACGTCCGGCGAGCGAGGCTGAACGCCCCGAAATGAGCTCGACGATTCAGTATAGCGCCGGCGGACCCACTCCGCCGGCGCCCCTATCACCGCTCCGGAACCGCCTGCTGGTCTGCGTCGCCGCGGCGATGATCGCGGGGGCCTTCCCCGCGCCCGCGCTTGCACAACCCGTGACCTCTTACGAAGTCGCGGCGGAGATCCGATCCTCCGTCAACCGCGAGCTCCGAACCTTCTACAGGAACAGGGGCTACCGGCCGCTGTGGATCAGGAATGGCGAATCCGGCCCCGAAGCCGACCGGCTGGTCGAGCTGGTGGCGAGCGCCGATCTCGACGGTCTCGACCCTTCCGATTACGATCCTGGCGATCTGCGCCGCGCGGTCGAAAGAGCGCGCGACGGATCCCCCGAGGCGCTGGCCAAGGCGGAGCTCAAGCTGTCCCGGACCTTCGCCGATTATGTCCGCGACGTCCGCCGCCCGCCATCGGTGAAGATGGTCTATCTCGACAAGGAGCTGGAGCCGGAGCGCCCGACCGCCGCCGCCGTGCTGCGGGCGGCCGCCGTGGCGCCGTCGCTGGCTGATTATATGGATCGGAATGGCTGGACGAGCCCGTTCTACGCCCGCTTGCGCGAAGGCCTGGCCGAACATCGTTCGCGCTGGGCCGGTCTTCCCGAATTCACGATCCCCGGCGGCCCCGCGCTGCGGCCCGGCTCAAAAGGCGAGCGGGTGCGGATGCTCCGCCTGCGCCTGGGGCATCCCGACGGGGCGGCGTTCGACAAGGCGCTCGCCGCGACCGTCGAGGATTTCCAGGCGGCGCATGGCCTCCCCGTCGACGGGATAGTGGGCGCGACCACGATCGCGACCCTGAACCGGGGATCCGCGCATCATGCGCGGATGATCCAGCTCAATCTGGAGCGCGCCCGCGCCTTGCCGGCGCTCTCGAACGACCGCCACATCGTCGTCGACGCCGCCGCCCAGAGGCTCTGGCTCTACGAGAATGGCGAGGCGGTGGACACGATGAAGGTCATCGTCGGCAAGCCATCGGAGCCGACGCCGATGCTCGCCGGCGTGATGCGCTATGCCGTCGTCAATCCTTATTGGAACGTGCCCCCGGACCTGGTCCGTAAGAGCATCCTGCCCAAGTTGGTGGACCGGGGGACCACGCTCCGGGCGATGGGCTACGAAGCGTTGTCGGACTGGACCCACGACGCCCGCGTGCTTGAGCCCGACGAGATCGACTGGGACGCGGTCGCTTCCGGGCGCCAGGAGCTGCGCGTCCGCCAGCTTCCCGGCAAGGGCAATGCGATGGGGAAGATGAAGTTCATGTTCCCCAACGATCTCGGCATCTACCTGCACGACACGCCCGACAAGGCCCTGTTCGACGAGGAGGAACGGCGGTTCAGCTCGGGCTGCGTCCGGGTCGAGGATGCGCCGCGGCTGGCAAAATGGCTGTTCGGCGAGCCGGTCAGGGCGTCGTCCGACGAGCCCGAGCAGCAGGTCCATCTGGACCGGCCGGTGCCGGTCTATATCACCTACCTCACCGCCGCGCCGACGGAGACGGGCATCGCCTTTCGCGAGGATGCCTATGGCCGCGACGACGGCCAGCTGGAGCGGCTCGCCAGCCGGTGATCGCCGGGGCTCAGACGATCCACAGCCTCAGGACGTAAGCGACCGCGCCGATGACCGCGACGCTCGCCGCCCACAGGCCGACGAACCAGGCGATGCGCTTCCACCACAAGCCGGGTCCGTCCCCGTTCAACGCGCGGCGCTCAATGATAGCCGTCCTCGCCGACCTTGCCGCGGAACACCCAATAGGACCAGGCGGTGTAAGCGAGGATCAGCGGGATCAGCACGGCCGCGCCGACGAGCATGAAGATCTGGCTGCTTTCCGGCGCGGCGGCCTGCCAGATCGAGACCCGGCCCGGAATGATGTCGGGCCAGATCGAGATGGCGAGCCCGGCCATCGACAGGAGGAAGAGCATCAGGGTGAGCAGGAAAGGCAGCCAGTCCCTGCGCCAGCCAAGGCTCCTCCAGAGCGCGAATGCAACCAGGCCGATGAGCAGCGGCATCGGCACGGTGACGAGCAGGCCTGGAAATTCAAACCAGCGCTGAAAATATTGCGGCTCGACGAACGGCGTATAGAGGCTGACCGCGCCGATCGCCACGAGCAGGGCCGGTGTCAGGAGGCGCGCGAACCGGCGGGCGTCGGCCTGGATCAGGCCCTCCGTCTTCCAGATCAGCCAGGCGGAGCCGAGCAGCGCATAGCCGACGACGAGGCTGGCACCGGTGAGCAGACTGAACGGGCTCAGCCATTCCCACCAGCCCCCGTCATAAGCACGGCCTTCGACCGTGATGCCCTGGAGCAAGGCGCCAAGCGTAATACCCTGGGCGAAGGTGGCGATCACGGACCCGAGGCAGAAGCCTGCATCCCACCATTTGCGATGGCCGGGGTCGCGCCAGCGGAACTCGAAGGCGACGCCGCGGAAAACGAGTCCCAGCAGCATGGCCATCAGCGGCGCGTAGAGGGCGGGAAGAATGATCGCATAGGCGAGCGGAAAGGCCGCCATCAGCCCGCCGCCACCCAGCACCAGCCAGGTCTCGTTGCCGTCCCAGACGGGCGCGATGGCGTTCATCGCCTGGTCGCGCTCCTTGCCGACGGTGAAACCCGGGAAGAGGATGCCGATGCCGAGATCGAACCCGTCCATGACGACATACATCGCGACGGCGAAGGCGATGAGGAACGCCCAGATGATGGTGAGGTCGGGGTTCATGAAACCACCCGCGTCATCGCAGCGGAAGCTGGGATCTCCCTTTCTTGCGGCGCGACAGAGGTAAGTGAAGAAGTGGGATTCCAGCTTTCGCTGGAACGACGAATGTTGCTCATCCCTCGGCTCCCTCGCTCCGGTCCGGCCTCGGATCGGCCCCGCCATGGTCGACCGAAGCCGCCGGCGTGATCCCGGCCGTCCGGATCGGCGCCTCCGCCGGCTCGGGCTCGGCGGGGTGCGGCGGCCGCGACATGAGCTTGAATATGTACCAGGTGCCGATCCCGAACACGATGAAGTAGACGAGCACGAACGCGATGAGCGACGTCGCTACGGCCGGCGCTCCGATCGGCGCGACCGCGTCCTCGGTGCGCAGGAGATTGTAGATCACCCAGGGCTGGCGGCCGACCTCGGTCGTGATCCATCCGGCGATGACGGCGACGAAGCCGGCCGGCCCCATGAGCAGCGCGAAGCGATGGAGCAGGGGCCAGTCGAAGAGGCGGCGGCGGGCGCGGGCGACAAGGCTCCAGAGGCCCAGCCCCAGCATCAGGAAACCGAGCCCGACCATGATGCGGAAGGACCAGAAGACGATCTCGACCGGCGGCCGCTCGTCGCGCGGAATGGTCTTCAGGCCCTCGACGGGCTCGTGCAGCCCGTGGTGGAGGATCAGCGACGACAGATAGGGGATCTGGACGGCGGCGTGGACAGTCTCTCCCTCGGAATCCGGAATGCCGAAGAGGATGAGCGGCGCGCCATCCGGATAGCTTTCGAAATGGCCCTCCATCGCCATCACCTTGGCCGGCTGATGCTCCAGCGTGTTGAGGCCGTGAAGGTCGCCAACGAAGATCTGAAGGGGCGCGACCAAAGCCGCCATCCACATCGCCATCGAGAACATCGTGCGGACGCCGGGCAGGTCGCGGCCCTTCAGCAGGTGCCACGCCCCTACCCCGCCGACGACCAAAGCCGTGGTGAGGTAGGCGGCGATCACGGTGTGGACGAGGCGGTAGGGGAAGCTGGGATTGAAGACGATGTCGGTCCAGCTTCCCGCCGGCACGAACTGGCCTACCGCGTTCATCGCCCAGCCGGTCGGCGTGTGCATCCAGCTGTTCACCGACAATATCCAGAAAGCGGAGATGCAGGTGCCGATGGCGACCATCAGGGTGGCGGCGAAGTGGAGCCCCTTCCCGACCCGGTTCATGCCGAACAGCATGACGCCGAGGAACCCGGCTTCGAGGAAGAAGGCGGTCAGCACCTCATAGGCCATGAGCGGGCCGATGATCGGCCCGGCCTTGTCCGAGAAGACCGACCAGTTGGTGCCGAACTGGTAGGACATGACGATGCCCGAAACGACACCCATCGCGAACGCCATGGCGAAAATCTTCAGCCAGTAACGGAAGAGCGCGAGATAGACGGCCTTGCCCGTCCTCAGCCACAATCCTTCGAGCACGGCGAGATAGGAAGCGAGGCCGATCGAAAAAGCGGGGAAAATGAAATGGAAGCTGATCGTGAACGCGAACTGGATCCGCGCCAGCAGCAGGGCCGTTTCAGCGTCCGTCACGTCTTCGTCGCCTCCCGAGGTTGGGCGCGGCTCCCCTCTAGCCTATCGGGCGGCGATAGCCACCCCGCCCCGGCTGCCTTTCCGGGCGAAGCGGATGCAGGGGCCGCAACCATGACGCGGCTTCGCTCGTTTCGCCTTCAAAAGGAGTAGAGTCATGGATTTCATCAGAAGCATGGAGACGAAGGACTGGATCATCGCGGGCGTCGCCTTCCTCGCCGGCGCGATCATCCTGTAAGGCGGTCTCAGACGAAGATCGACCAGCCGGTCAGCTCGACCAGTCTTTCGAGCGCGACCGCCCCAGCGAGCGATGTGCCGGCCGCGTTGAGGCCCGGGGACCAGACCACCATGACCCCGGTGCCGGGAACGATGGCCAGCACCCCGCCGCCGACGCCGCTCTTGCCGGGAAGGCCGATGCGAAAGGCGAAATCGCCGCTATTGTCGTAATGGCCGCAGGTCAGCATCAGCGCGTTGATGCGGCGGGCGCGGGATGGCGTGACCACGGCCTCCCCGGTCAGCGGGTCGACGCCGTCATAGGCCAGATAGAGCGCGGCGCGGGCGAGCTGGCGACAGCTCATCGCGACCGCGCATTGACGGAAATAGACCGAGAGCACCTCTTCGACCGGATTCGAAAGGTTGCCGAACGCGTTGACGAAATATGCGAGGCTGCGGTTCAGATTGCCGGCCCGCGATTCCGACAAAGCGACGTCCATGTCGATGCCGATATCCCGATCGCCGCAACGCTGCCGCAGGAAGGCGAGAATCTCGTCGAGCGCGGCGTCGGCGTCGCGGCTGCCGATGAGCTGGTCGCAGACGACGATCGCGCCGGCGTTGATCAGAGGATTGCGCGGCTTGCCCTTTTCCGCCTCGAGCTGGACGATCGAGTTGAACGGCGAGCCCGACGGCTCGCGCCCGACATGGTTCCACAAGCCCGCGCTGACCTGGTTGAGCGCGAGCGAGAGGGTGAACACCTTGGAAATGCTCTGGACCGAAAAGAGTTCGTCGGCATCGCCCGCCGCGTAGCTCTCGCCATCGCCGGTGACCAATGCGATGGCGAGCTTGTTCGGATCGACCTTCGCCAGCGCCGGAATGTAGGACGCCAGCGCGCCATGGCCGCGATAATGGTCGGCATAGTCTAGCGCCTCGTCGACGATCGCTTGCAGGTCCACCGGCGGCCTCCCTTTCAACCGACGCCCTTCTCCCAGAGCCAGGCCGTTTTTGCAAAGCGGGAGCCATTTCGGCCCCGTGCGGTTGTAATGACCGTCCACATCCTTACCCTTGGAGCCATGCCGAACATTTTCAACGAGGCCCGCTGCCCATGTGCGGCATAGCGGGCGAAATTCATTTCCGGGGCGGCATTGCCGATGCCGGCGCGGTCGCCAGGATGATGGCGAGCCAGGAGCGGCGCGGGCCGGATGCCTGCGGCCAGCTGATGCGCGGGCGCGTGGGGCTCGGCCACCAGCGGCTCAAGATCATCGATCTGTCGGACCGCTCCGCCCAGCCGCTCAGCGATCCCGAGCTGCTGCTCGACATCGTCTTCAATGGCTGCATCTACAATTACCAGGCGCTGCGCGGGGAGCTGGAGACGAAGGGCTACCGCTTCTTCTCGGGCGGCGACACGGAGGTCATCCTCAGGGCCTATCACGCCTGGGGCACGGACTGCGTCAAACGCTTCCACGGCATGTTCGCCTTCGCCATCCATGAGCGCGAGAGCGGGCGCGTGGTGCTGGCGCGCGACCGGTTCGGGATCAAGCCGCTTTATTATGCGGAGGCGCCCGAACGGCTGCGCTTCGCCTCGACCTTGCCCGGCATCGTCGCGGCGGGCGACGTGGATACGTCGATCGATCCGGAGGCGCTGCAATTCTACATGAACTGGCACGCCGTGGTGCCGCCGCCCTGGACCATCCTGAAGGGCGTCCGGAAGATGGCGCCCGCCACCGTGCGCGTCATCGAGGCGGACGGGACGAGCCAGGAGCATGTCTATTGGGACCCGCCCTTCGGCCTCGGTGCCAACGACGCCGATCGAAGCAAGGATGATTGGGAGAATCTGCTCCTCTCCGCTCTCCGCACCGCCGTCGAGCGGCGGATGGTCGCGGACGTCCCGGTGGGGGTGCTGCTCTCCGGCGGCGTCGATTCCAGCCTAATCGTCGGGCTGCTCTCCGACATGGGCCAGCATGGCCTCTCCACCTTCTCGATCGGCTTCGAGGAAGCGCATGGCGAGAAGGGCGACGAGTTCCGATATTCCGACCTCATCGCCAACCATTATGGCACCGATCACCACCAGCTCTTCATCCCCTCATCGGACCTGTTGAAGGAGCTGCCCGGCGCGATCGCAGCGATGGCCGAGCCGATGGTAAGCTACGACAATGTCGGCTTCTACCTCCTCTCCCGCGAGGTGGCGAAGCACATCAAGGTGGTGCAGTCCGGCCAGGGCGCGGACGAGATATTCGGCGGCTATCACTGGTATCCGCCGATGGCCGGCGCCAGTGATCCGGTGGCGACTTACGCCAAGGCCTTTTTCGACCGGGATGCGGAGACGCTGAACCGGCAACTGGGGCCGGACTGGCGGAACGGCAGCCTGCCGCTTGAATATGTACGCACCCATTTCGCCCGGGCCGGCGCCGGCGACTCGGTCGCCAAGGCGCTGCGAATCGACAGCAATGTCATGCTGGTCGACGACCCGGTGAAGCGCGTCGACAACATGACCATGGCCTGGGGGCTGGAGGCGCGCGTCCCCTTCCTCGACCATGAGCTGGCCGAGCTCGCCGCGCGCATCCCCTCGGAGATGAAGCTCGCCGGTGGGGGCAAGGGCATATTGAAGGACGTCGCCCGCAAGGTGATCCCGTCCGAGGTGATCGACCGGCCCAAGGGCTATTTCCCCGTGCCGGCGCTCAAATATATCCAGGGGCCGTATCTCGACCTCGTGCGAGACGCGCTGACCAGTCAGGCGGCGAAAGAGCGCGGCCTGTTCGACCGGGGCTATCTCGACACCTTGTTCGACGATCCCACGGGGCACATCACTCCGCTCAGGGGCTCGGAGCTGTGGCAGGTGGGGCTGCTCGAACTCTGGCTCCAGCAGCAGGGCGTGGGCTGATGCGCCGCCCCCGCCACGGACGCAGCCAGGCACGGCTCGAACGTGCCCATCGCCAGCATCATTATGTCGAGGGCGAGCGGCCCGAGCCGAATGCGATCGTCGATTGCGGCTGGGGCCGTCTGCTTTTCGCCAACACGTTCGACGACGTCGAAACGCTCGTCTCCGAAATCCACGCCGAGGGGCCGGAGCAGCGCGACATCGCCATCTATGTGAGCGACCCGCATGTCCTCATCGGCACCGCCCCGGCGGAGCTATTCCTCGACCCGTCCCACACCTATCGGCTCAACCTCACCACCTGGCGCGGATGGGACCGCAAGCCGTCGGGCTTTTTCGTACGGCGCATGATCCCGGAGAATGACGCGGAGGCGGTCAACCGCCTCTATGCGCTGAGCAACATGGTCCAGGTCCGTCCCGACTTCTTCGAGACACGCGGCGAGCGGCGCGAGCTCGTCTATTTCGTCGCCGAGGACGAGGAGACCGGGGCGGTGATCGGCACCGTCACGGGCGTCGATCATGTCCGCGCGTTCGACGATCCGCAGAAGGGCTCCTCGCTCTGGTGTCTGGCGGTCGACCCGCAGGTCGGCCATGCCGCGGTCGGCGAGGCGCTGGTGCGCTGGCTCGCCGAGCATTTCATCGCCCGGGGGGCTTCGTGCATGGACCTGTCGGTGCTGCACGACAATGAAGGCGCGATCGCGCTGTACGAGAAGCTCGGCTTCGCCCGCCTTCCGCTCTTCTCGGTGAAACGCCGCAACGTCATCAACGAACGGCTGTTCGTCGGCCACGACCCGGCCAAGGACATGAACCCTTACGCCCGCATCATCATCAACGAGGCGCGGCGCCGGGGCATCGGCGTCGACGTGCTCGACGCGGCGGGCGGGTTGTTCCAGCTCTCTTCCGGCGGCCGCGTCATCAAGTGCCGCGAGAGCTTGAGCGAGCTGACCAGCGCCGTCGCCCTCTCCATCTGCGACGACAAGGCGCTGACCCGGCGCATCGTCGAGTCCGCGGGCGTGAGCGTTCCCGAACAGGTCGAGGCGGACGACGCGGACGCGGTGAAGGCGCTGCTCGATCGCCACGGATCGCTGGTCGTGAAGCCCGCGCGCGGGGAGCAGGGCCGAGGCGTAGCGGTGGATCTGGACACGATGGAGAGCATCGCAAGCGCCATTGAGATCGCGTCGGCGCATTCGGGCCGTGTTCTGGTCGAGAGCTATCACAAGGGCGACGACCTCCGGCTGATCGTCATCGGCTACAAGCTCGTCGCCGCCGCGATCCGCCGGCCGGCCGAGATCGTCGGCAACGGCCGGGACAGCGTCCAGACGCTGATCGAAAGGCAAAGCCGCAGGCGGTCGGCGGCGACGGGCGGCGAATCCACGATTCCGCTCGACGCCGAGACGAAGCGCTGCGTCGCCAGGGCAGGCTATAAGCTAACCGACGTGCCGGAAGAGGGCGCGGCCTTTTCGGTGCGAAAGGCGGCCAATCTCCATACCGGCGGGACCATCCACGACGTCACCGCGATCGTGCATCCGCGCCTGGTCGAGGCGGCCATCACGGTGGCGCGCGCGGTGGACATTCCCGTGGTTGGGGTCGACTTCATCGTCGGCAGCCCGACCGAGCCGGACTATGTCTTCATCGAAGCCAATGAACGGCCTGGCCTCGCCAATCACGAGCCGCAGCCGACCGCGGAGCGGTTCATCGACCTCCTGTTCCCGATGAGCATGCCGGCAGCCGCCCGCGACAGCTTCAGCCATCCAAGGAGGAACGATGTCTCTCCGGGCCATTGATACCGACTATCTGAAGGAGCAGCTCAAGGCCCTCCTCTGTATCCCCAGTCCGACCGGCTACACGGACACGATCGTTCATTATGTGAGCGAGGAGCTCGGGCGGCTCGGCATCGACCACAATGTCACGCGGCGGGGCGCCATCCTCGCTTGCTATCGCGGCAAGCAGGTCGAGGGCGCGCGCGCGGTGGTCGCCCATCTCGACACGCTCGGGGCGACGGTGAAGCGGATCAAGGATAACGGGCGGCTGGAGCTGGTGCCGATCGGCCATTGGTCGTCGCGCTTCGCCGAAGGGGCGCGGGTGACGCTGTTCACCGACGAGGGCAGCTTCCGCGGCTCGATCCTGCCGCTGAAAGCCTCCGGCCATACCTTCAACGAGGAGGTGGATACGCAGCCGGTCGCCTGGACCCAAATCGAGGTTCGCATCGACGCCGACAGCTACGACCGCAAGAGCAGCGAGGCGCTGGGCGTCCATGTCGGCGATTTCGTCGCCATCGACCCGCAGCCGGAATTCCTCGACAACGGTTACATCGTCTCGCGCCACCTCGACGACAAAGCGGGTTGCGCGGTCTCGCTCGCGGCGCTGAAGGCGATGGTCGACAGCAAGATCGAGACCCCGGTCGACGTCCATTTCATCTTCACCATCACCGAGGAGGTGGGATCGGGCGCCTCATCGGTGCTGCTCGACCATGTCGTCTCGATGGTGTCGATCGACAACGGGACCACCGCGCCGGGGCAGAACAGCTCCGAATTCGGCGCCACCATCGCCATGGCCGACCAGGTCGGGCCGTTCGACTATCACCTGACGCGCAAGCTCATCCGCCTGTGCCAGGAGAATGACATCCGCCACCAGCGCGACGTCTTCCGCTATTACCGTTCCGACAGCGCCTCGGCGCTCGAAGGCGGCGCGGATGTGCGCACCGCGCTCATCACCTTCGGCATCGACGCCAGCCACGGCTATGAGCGCATCCATATGCATGCCCTGAAGTCGATCGCCGAACTGACGGTGCTCTACGCCGCGAGCGAGGTGGAGATCAGTCGTGACGTCGAGGAACTGGGCGATATCGAAGGCTTCACCGACCAGCCGCGGGAGCCGGCGCCCCGCCATGAGGACGTGCCGGCGCCGCCGGAATGACGCGGCTCATAATTGTCGAATGGCGGCGCCTCGCCGGAGATGGCCGACGCAGGCCGTTCCCCGGCGAAAGCCGGGGTCCAGCGGGGCCGCCGAACTGGACCCCGGCTTTCGCCGGGGAACATGAGGCCCGATCAGTGCCGCCTTACACCGACTCCGGGTATATGGGCTGGATGTCGACCGGGATGTCCGACGTATTCTCCAGCACCGTCCGGGCATTCTCGTCGAGTCGGGCGTAGCGTTCGAAGAAGGCCTTGGTGCCTTCATAATCGCCATTGCCCTGCAGCCGGACGAGATCGGCGACGAGGGCGCCTATGCCGGCTTCCAGCTTGTCATAGTCGATGCGGTAGCGCTGCCGGGCCGCGTCCCATTCGAAGGCGCCCTTCTCCTTCAGATAGCTGTACTGGACGGCGGCGCCCCTTCCGTGCGCTTCCTCGATGCCGAAGCGGACGGCGCGGAAGATGCCGGCGAAATAGGTCGCCAGCGCCTGCTCGCGCTCGGCGGCGGGAAGCTCGCCGCGTTCCATCATGTAGACGATATTGTAGACGCCCATCACGTCCGCCTTGGCCTCCTCGCTTGCGGAATAGACTTCCTTCAGCTCGGCGTTGACCGTCGTCTCCCGCCCGTCGACATTGATCGTCCCCGGCCCGAGGCTGTGCGACAGCTCGTGGAACAGGGTCTCGTTGGTCATATATTTCTTGCTGACCAGCGCCGCTTGCTCCGGCACCAGGATGAACGGCGCCATCGGCGCGAGGATGCGGTCATATTTGGCGCCGAGCACGTTCGCCAGGATCACCTTCTTGGCGCCCTTCGCCTCCCGCACGCGTTCGTCGTTGGGCAGGTTGAAGGCGATGGTCTGGACGCCCGGCACGTTGTCGCCGCCGCCATGGACCTGGTCGGCGACCAGGATCGGCGATTCGAAGCCGCGCTGGAAATTCTTGTAGCGGTCCTCGACCGGGAGATTGGCCTCCATGTCGCGGAGCATCGCCTTATATTTGTCGAGGGCGCCGCTCGCCTCGGGGTCCTTGACCGTGACGAAAGCTTCGAAGGCGGTCTTGGTGCCGTAGAGCCGGTCGGTATAGACCTCGTAGGGGCCGATGACGATCTCGATGGGCGTGCCCTCAAGGTCCATCCAGGCGAGCTCCGACTCATAATATTCGTTGGTCCGGAAGGCCTCGGCGCGAAGGGTGAGGAAGCGTTTCAGGCTGGCATTGATGGTGATGGCGGCGGCCTGCTCCAGCAACTTGGCGGCGGGCTCCAGCCACTCGCGATATTCCTCGCTGTAAGGCACTGCGACGAGGCCGTCGCCTTGGCGGCGCACCACATCATGGCCGCTGGTCAGCGCCTCGCGCTGGTCGGGATGGGCGGCGAGATAGGCATCGAACTCCGCCTTGGTGAGGTCGGTCGGATAGAAGCCGGCGCCTTCCGGCCATGCCTGGTCGCCCCAGAAAGGATGGTTTTCAGCGAGCGTGTCCCACGGCCCGTAATGGAGGTCGTACATGTCGAGCAGAAGCGCCTGATCGGCGCGGCGCGTTCCTTCGATGGCCGAGCGGATCTGCGGATTTTCGACGAAGCGCTGGCGAAGGTAGATTTCGTCCATCAGCCCGGCGGCCTGGATGAGCAAATTCACCACCCGCCGCTCCTCTTCATTGAGGAAGCTGGTGTCCGGGTTCATCTCGATGCGGGCGATCTTGGCGCGCTGCGCGGCAAGGTCATATCCGGCCTCGGCGGGGGCGGGGGCGGGGGCTTCGGAGGCGGCGGACGGCGGGGGCGCGACGGCCACGGGGGTGGTACAGGCCGTCGTCGCCAGCAGCGCGGCCAAGATCGCAATGCGCATCATTCTCTCCTCGAAACGCCTATGGGCGCCGTCCTAGCCTCAAGTTCCGCCGATTGAAACGGCGGCGGCACGGCTTTCGCGACGACAACGCGTCGATCTCTCCGCCGTATCCGGCGGGCGTTCAGAGCGACGGCTCGCGGTCGATGAGGAGGCTGGATGCCCGACGAGGATTCGAACCTCGATTGACGGAGTCAGAGTCCGTAGTCTTACCATTAGACGATCGGGCAGCGAGGGGCGCGAAATAGGCGGCGGGGCGGAGGCTGTCAACGCTCCTCCCCGCCTTGCGCTTGCCCGGATGCGGCTTTCCCTATAGTCTGGCGGCAAGTCAAAGGCGGCGATCCGTCGCCTGAACGAAAACATAAGAGTTATGAGCATGGCGCCAACTGCCGCCACGGCTCCGCGAGCGCCGGAACCCGCGCCGGCTCATGCGGCCCCGCTCCGCCCTCCCCAGAGGCGGTATCCGCCGCGTCACACCTATGGCGCGCTCGATCTCGGCACCAACAATTGCCGATTGCTGGTCGCGCGGCCGATCGACAATGGGTTCACCGTCATCGACGCCTTTTCCAGAGTCGTTCGGCTGGGCGAGGGGCTGGCGGCGAGCGGCCGGATCAGCGACGCGGCGATGGACCGGGCGCTCTCCGCTCTGTCCGTCTGCGCCGACAAATTGCGCCGCCGGCGCGTCTCGCTGGCCCGCTCGGTCGCGACCGAGGCGTGCCGCCGCGCCGTCAACGGCCGCCATTTCGTCGAGCGCGTCCATCGCGAGACCGGCATCGCGCTCGATATCATCGCCCCCGAGGAGGAAGCGCGGCTGGCGATGCTCGGCTGCCACCGCCTGCTCGAGCCCGGCGAAGGCCCTGCCCTCATCTTCGACATAGGCGGCGGCTCCACCGAGCTCATCCTGATCGATACGGTCGATGAAGCGCCGCGCATCGTCAGCTGGTGGAGCGCGCCCTGGGGAGTCGTTTCCCTGACCGAGAGCGAGGGCCGCGACTTCGACGATGCCGAGGAGCGCCTCGCCGCTTATGGGAGAATGCGCGAACGCGTCCGCCACGCCTTCAGCCGCTTCGCCGAATTGCTGCCGGCCCGTAAGGAGAATATCCGCCTGCTCGGCACCAGCGGCACCGTCACCACCCTGGCCAGCGTCCATCTCGCGCTGCCGAGCTACGACCGCCGCGCCATAGACGGCCTCATGGTCCCCGCCGATTCGATGCGCGAGATCAGCTGGATGATGTCGCGCATGTCGCTTGCCGAGCGCGCCGAACTGCCCTGCATAGGCCATGAGCGCGCCGACCTGGTGGTGGCCGGCTGCGCGATCCTGGAGGCGATCATGGACATCTGGCCCGCGACGACGCTCGGCGTAGCGGACCGCGGCATCCGCGAAGGCATATTGCGCTCGCTGATGGCGCGCGACGGCCACGCGATATGACCGCCTCGGGCAAAAACGGCGGCCTGCGAACGCGGGTCAAGACCGCCAAGGGGCGCAAGATCGGCTCGACGCGCTGGCTCGAACGGCAGCTGAACGACCCCTATGTGAAGCGCGCTAGGGCGGAAGGCTACCGCTCGCGCGCCGCGTATAAATTGATCGAGCTGGATGAACGGTTCGGATTTCTGAAAGGAGCGAAAAGGATCGTCGACCTTGGCATCGCCCCGGGCGGGTGGAGCCAGGTGGCGCGGCAGCGGCTGCCGCAATCCGCGGTGGTCGGCATCGACCTCCTCCCCACCGACCCGCTCGACGGAGTGACGATCCTCCAGATGGACTTCATGGACGAGAAGGCGCCGGACCTCCTGAAGGAGGCGCTCGGCGGCCCCGCCGATCTTGTCCTGTCCGACATGGCGGCGAACACGGTCGGCCACCCGCAGACCGACCATCTGCGCACGATGGCGCTGGTCGAGGCGGGCTTGCTCTTCGCCACCGAGATACTGCGCCCCGGCGGCGCCTTCGTCGCCAAGGTTCTGGCGGGCGGCGCCGATTCGGCTTTGGTGGCCGAGCTCAAGCGCAACTTCATGTCGGTGAAGCACGCCAAGCCGCCGGCGAGCCGCAAGGGCTCCTCGGAATGGTATGTGGTGGCGCAGGGTTTCAAGGGCGGGACGGAAGGCTGACCTTCCCGTCATTCCAGCGAAAGCTGGAATCTTTCTTTCTCGAGGACGGAAGTGAGATCCCAGCTTTCGCTGGGATGACGTTCGTTTTCGCCCCGCCGACGTCGTTTATTCCGCCGCCCGCGCCTCGGCGATCGCTTGCTTCAGAGCGTCGTAGCCGACGGCGCCCTGAAGAACCTGGTCGCCGACGACGAAGGTCGGCGTGCCGGTGGCGTTGACGGCGCGGGCGAGCTCGTAATTCTTGTCGATCTCGGCGCGGGCTTCGGCGGCGGGGACAATGGTGGTGACGCCGACGGCCGCCTTCGCCTCGGCGATGTTGGCGGCGGTGGGACGGCCGAGCGAGAAGAGCGTTTCGTGGAACTCGCGGAAATCGCCTTCCCTGGCGGCGGCGAGACTCGCTTCGGCGGCGACCTGGCTGTCGGGTCCGAGCACCGGAAGCTCGCGCCAGACCACCTTGAGCTTGTCGTCCTCGGCGAGCAGCCGATCGATGTCGGGGTTGCTCTGGCGGCAGAAGCCGCAGGCATAATCGAAGAATTCGACGAGCACGACGTCACCGTCCTCCGCTCCCGCCCAGGCGCCGGCGAAGGGGGTCTCGTAAGCGGCGCGGTTGCCGTCGATCGCCTGGGCGAGCTGCCGATCCTGGAGGAGCTGGACGGCTTCCGGGATGATCTCGGGATGGGCGAGGATATAGTCGCGGACGATCCCTTCGATGCGCGCGCGATCGGGATCGGCCGCGCCGACGCCGCTCTGGCTCGCCAGCGCCACCGCGACGCCGCCGATCAACACGCCGACAAGGCCTGCCCCCAAGGTCTTTCTCCGATCGCCTGAAATGCGCTCAATCGCGCCGCGGAAGGCCCCGCCCGAGCCTGCCACTAGTCGTTCTTTTCCTTCTCCACCGCGGCGCGGGCGACCATCGCGATGTCCTGCGCGCGGATCCAGTCGGGCGTGCCGGTCGGGATGCCCTTCATCGCTTGCTCGGCGCTGGCCAGCGCCAGCTTGGACCGGCCTTCGAGATTATAGCGTTCGGCTGTGGCGAGCGAGGCCCGGGCAAGATCGCCCTCGCGGTCGTAGACGATGCCGAGCTGGTACCAGGCGAAGGGGTTGCTGTTGTCGCGCACCACCGCGGCGCGCAGCACCTTCTTGGCTTCCTCAAAATTGCTCTCATCCTCCGTCGCGATGAGGGCGTGGCCGAAGACGGCAGCGATGAGCGGCTGGTCCGGCGCCAGGGTGACCGCCCTGCGCAACGATATCAGCGCTTCATCGGGCTTGCCCGATTCGAGCAGAATCTGGCCCTTGAGCTCCAGGAAATAAGGATCGTTCGGCTGGTCGCGCAACAGGCTGTCTATCTCGGCATTGGCCTTCTCCGGATAGGCGCTCTTGTGCCAGGCATAAGCGCGGGCGTAGCGGCCGGGAATGCTCTTGTCGGTCTCGGGATATTTGATCAAAGTCTGCCGGGGATCGAGGACATAGCCGGCGAGCTTCGCCTTGATCCGCTGGAACCGCGCCTCCAGTTCGGGATCGCTCGGTTTGTCCCAGGCCGGGTCCGCCTTGTAGATATTCTCCAGCATCGACATGCGCTCGCCGGTCAGCGGATGGGTGCGGGCGTAGGCGTCCTCCTGCGGGATAGCGAGGCGGAATTCCTGGTTCTGGAGTCTCCGGAAGAAGGCGAGCGAGCCCTTGCCGCTGATGCCCGCCTTGCTGAGGAAACTCGCGCCGGCCTGGTCGGTCGACGATTCCTGGGTGCGGCTGTAGGCGAGGAACTTGCCGATCGCCGCCTGCTGGCCCGCCGCCATGACGCCCATGCCGGCTTCGCCCGCTCCCGCCGCCATCGCCGCGGCGCCGAGCAGCAAGGACAGGATGGTGATCCCGGTCGCGACCTTCACGCTCTCGCCGAAACGCATGATATGGCCGCCGGTGATGTGGCCGATCTCGTGCGCGACCACGCCCTGCACTTCGTTGGCGCTCTCGGCCGCGGTGATCGTGCCCGAATAGATATAGACGATCTGTCCCCCGGCGACGAAGGCGTTGATCTCGTTGCTGTTCAACAGGACGATCTCGACATTCTCCGGGCGCAGCCCCGAGGCTTCGACCAGCGGCCGCGCCATATCCTCGAAGAAGGCCTCGGTCTCGGCGTCGCGGAGCACCGACTGGGCCATCGCCGGCTGAACAGCGACGGCGAAGCTCAGCGTCAGCAGCATGAGCCAGCGGGCAAGGAAATTTCCGCGCCCGCACAGCGCCTGTGAAGCTTCAGCCATGGTTCGCGCTATCCTCGTACCCGCCTGAACGCCGGATTAAACCCGGGTCGAGGGCCAGCCTATCAGAGGCCCCGACCCGGGTACAGGAATAGGCGCTCAGCCGCCGAACGTGCGCTGCCACCAGCCGCGGCGCGGCGAGCCATCCTCGTTCATGCCTTCGTCCTCGGCGCCCGGCATTGTGTCGGCGGACTGCCGTTCGAGCACCGGAGCCTCGGGCGCCGCGGACGCCTCGGGAGGCTTCTTGGCCCGGCTGCGCCGCTTCGGCGCCGGCTTGTCGGCCGTCTCTTCGCGGTCATTGGCGGCCGACGGCGCGTCGGGCTCCACTTCCGCTGCGACGGGTTCGGGCGTTTCCGTGGCTTCCGGAGCCGCCTGCGGCTCGGCCTTCTTCCGGCGGCCGCGTCTGGGAGTGGGAGCGGGCTCCTCGGCCATTTCGGGGACCGGCTCGATCGCGGCTTCAGGCTCGCTCGCCGCAACGGCTACCGCTTCGCCCTCGGAAGGCTTGCGCGCGCGGGGACGGCGGCGCGCCTTCCTCGGCGGCTCCTCGCTTTGCTCCGCGATCTCGGGAGCGTCGGCCTGCTCCGCCGGCACGCCGGTTTCTTCGGCGAAGGTCGCTTCGTGCGCTTCGCCATCCTGCTGCGGCTGCTCGCCTTCCTCGCCGCCGCGACGGCGGCCGCCGCGGCGTCCGCGGCGACGCCGCCGCTTGCGGCCCTTGTCGCCTTCGCCGTCGTCGGAACGCTCGCGGGACGGGCGGCGCTCGCCGCGCGGCTCCTTTTTCTTCTCGCGTTCTTCCTCTTCTTCCTCTTCGATCTCGTCTTCCTCCTCCTCGATTTCATCGAGGACATCCTCCTCATCGACGGAGGGGGTGGCGGGAGCCTGGACGCGCGGACGCTCGGCCGGCGGCGGGCCGACCGATTCGACGCTCATCTTGGCCCCCTCGAAACTCTCGTCGATCAGCACCTCGACGATCACGCCGTAACGCGCCTCGATCTCGCCAATCTCGTGCCGCTTGCGGTTGAGCACGTAGACGGCGGCCTCGCGGCCGGCGCGCAGCACGATGCGGCTGCCGCGGCCGCGCGCGGCCTCGTCCTCCAGCATCCTGAGCGCCGACAGGCCGGCCGAGGACGCCGTCCGCATCAGACCGGAGCCCTCGCAATGCGGGCACGGCTTGGTCGAGGCTTCGAGAACGCCGGTGCGCAGCCGCTGGCGGCTCATCTCCATCAGGCCGAAGGACGAGATGCGGCCGACCTGGATGCGGGCGCGGTCGTTCTTCAGCGCCTCCTTCATTGCCTTCTCGACCTTGCGGATATGGCCGTTCGATTCCATGTCGATGAAGTCGATGACGACGAGGCCGGCCATGTCGCGCAGCCTGAGCTGCCGCGCGATTTCGTGCGCCGCCTCGATGTTGGTGGCGTAAGCGGTCTGCTCGATATTATGCTCGCGGGTCGAGCGGCCCGAGTTGATGTCGATGGAGACGAGCGCCTCGGTCGGGTTGATGACCAGATAGCCGCCGGACTTCAGCTGGACGAGCGGCTGGTACATGCCCGACAATTGATCCTCGACGCCGTGGCGCTGGAACAGGGGCACCGAATCCGCATAGGGCTTCACCCGCCGGACGTGGCTCGGCATCAGCAATTTCATGAACGAGCGCGCGGCCTTGTAGCCCTCGTCGCCCTCCACCGTCACTTCATCGATGTCGCGATTGTAGATGTCGCGGATGGCGCGCTTGATGAGGTCGCTGTCGCCATAGACCAGAGCCGGCGCCGACGAGTGCAGCGTCTTGTCGCGTATTTCGTCCCACAGGCGCGCGAGATAGTCGAAATCGCGCTTGATCTCGGTCTTGGTGCGGGAAAGGCCGGCGGTGCGGACGATGCAGCCCATCGTGCGCGGCAGATTGAGGTCGGCCATGATCGCCTTGAGGCGCTTCCGGTCGGCGCCGTTGGAGATCTTCCGGCTGATGCCGCCGCCGTGCGACGTGTTGGGCATCAGCACGCAATAGCGGCCGGCGAGGCTCAGATAGGTGGTGAGCGCCGCGCCCTTGTTGCCGCGCTCTTCCTTGACGACCTGGACGAGCAGCACCTGCCGGCGGCGGATGACGTCCTGGATCTTGTAGCGGCGCCTGAGATTCTGGCGCTTGCGGCGCAGCTCGTCCGCGGCATTTTCCTCGGGCGCGCTCTCGGCCGCTTCGGGCTGGGCCGGCGCATCGTCGTCGGACGCTTCGCCTTCCTCGCCTTCGCCTTCGGCGGACTCGGCGTCGTCACGGTCATCCTCGTCGCCTCCATCCTCGTAGCGGCGGTCCTCGGCGGCGCGCAGGCGCTCTTCCTCGGCGGCGTGCTCGGCCTCCTCGCGAAGCAGCGCCTCGCGATCCTCCTTCGGGATCTGGTAATAATCGGGATGGATTTCGCTGAACGCCAGGAAGCCATGGCGATTGCCGCCATAATCGATGAACGCCGCCTGCAGCGACGGCTCGACCCGCGTGACCTTGGCTAGATAGATATTTCCCTTGAGCTGCTTGTGCTCGGCGGATTCGAAATCAAACTCCTCGATCCGGCTTCCCTTGACCACGGCCACCCGGGTTTCTTCCTGGTGGCGCGCGTCTATCAACATGCGCATTGTCATTCATTTCACTCCACGCGCGCGCCGCCGCCGGGGGGCCGTCGCCGAACCTGCGGCTCGACGAAATTCCCCGCCGGGCGAGGTGGTGCGCGCGTTCGAAAAAGGACGAAGGCGCGGCCGGTGCGGCGCGCGCCTCGATTGTCCGGGTTAAACAGAAAAGTGCCTCTGCCGCGTCAGGCCGTCCGGTCATCGATGCCGGCCGCGCTGTCCCCATCACGCCAATACCCGATCGGGGGCGTATCGTTCGCGGGGATAAATGCCTCATGCAGCGTCAACCTAGGTGGCCGGGCGCCAATGGCCGGCGTAACTCGCTCGGCTCGACATGCTGACGGGGATTTTTCCGTTTTCTCTCGAACCGATGCCGCCTGCTAGCACCCGGCGGCGAAACCGGCAACCGTTAAGGCGGCGGAATCAACATGCGCCGGGGCCGGTCCCGGCTCCGCGCCTTTGCTTTTTGCTGGACCAACGGGCGGCGGAAGCGGCAAGAAACGGCCATGGGGCTTTTCGCCATCATCCTCTCCGCACTGCTGAGCCTGGCGCCCGGCCTCGCTCCAGGCCCGGCGGCGGGCGGCGCGCGGCTCGAAACCGGCGGCGTCACCGTCGCTTTGGCCGAGCCCGCGAGCGACCGCGACGAAGACCTCCCCGCCATAGCCGGCTCGTCCGATCCGAACCGTCCGCTGGTCGTGATCGACCCCGGCCATGGCGGGCGCGATCCCGGCGCGGTCCATGACGGCCGCCGCGAGGAGGCGGTGACGCTCGCCATCGCCCGCGCGATCCGCGACGCGCTCGCCGCTTCCGGCCGGGTCCGCGTCGCCCTCACCCGCGACGACGACCGCTATATCGAGCTCGTCGACCGCTACGGCATCGCCCGGCGCATGGGCGCCGACCTGTTCATCTCGGTCCATGCCGACGCCGCGCCCAACAATGACGACGCCCATGGCGCGACCATCTACACCTTGTCCGAAGTCGCCTCCGACCGCGAGGCCGCTTTGCTCGCCGCGCGCGAGAACGAACCCGGCGGGATCGGCGGCGCCGAGCTTGGCGCCGATGCCGGCGTCAACCGCATCCTCATCGACCTCGCCCAGCGCGAGAGCATGAACATGTCGGCGGACTTCGCCCGCCTCCTGCGCCGCGAGGCGGCGGAATTCTTCCCCTTCCGCCCCGATTATCACCGCTTCGCCTCGCTGATCGTGCTCAAGGCGCCCGACATCCCCTCGATCCTGTTCGAGAGCGGCTATCTCACCAACGCGCGGGATTCGGCCTACATCCATTCCCAGGAAGGCCAGCAGCAGATCGCCACCGGCATGCGCCGCGCCATCGAAGCCCATTTCGCGCGGCGGATCGTCGGGGAGAGGCTGGCGGCGCGCTGACGGCGAGGCGCGGGCGCCGCCAATTGAATAGTGTCCCCGGAATTTGAGGCCAATTTGTTCGCGGCGGTGACGGTTCATGTTAGTGGTGCCCCCCGAGGTCGGTGGGATCCCCGGAGTCGGTGTGGTGTGCCCGAGTGCTCGGCGTTCGGCGCGCGGCATCCGGAAAAGTTCCATTGACCGCCCCTAACTCCACCAGTAGCCGATATCCATCGGAAAACCGGGGGAATTTATGCGATTCGTTTTTCTGTTCGCGGTTGTGGCCTTGTCATTTCCTTCGGCTTCTCAGGCCTTTTGGGACAAGGGCATTCTTGAGAGCATCAACGGCGGATATGTGAGGGGTTCAATAAAAAAAGGAAACGTTGCCAAGGTCAGCAGTACCGGTGTCCGCAACGCTCGGCCAGACGTTGCGTCCAAGCTCGCGATTTACAAGATTGCTTTGCTCGCACGAGAGGCAGGTTTCGTGCGATTTGGGGTAGTCAAGCAATGGTGTGGAACTCTCATGATGTCCGGCGTCGAACTCAATCATCAGTGCAAGGCGGAAGCACAATTGCTCCGAGCTGATGAACCTGACGAGATGGTTAAGCCGCGCGGCAACACCGCAGTTTCATTCTTCGATGCAGAGCAAGTAATCGTGGCGGTGGAATCGGATCGCTTGCGCTTGCAGCGTTACTGAGCGCTCCCACGGTAGTTCCAATAGTTCGGGAGTTACGAATCCTGGGAAATTAAGTAATCCTGGGACGCAGTACTCAATTCCATCTCCGGGCCTGCCAACTCTCTACCCGAGCAACTTAGCGCAAAAGTCGAGGGATGCGATGGGGGCGGGAGGGCTGGCCCCGCTGCATCCCGCGCGAGGTCCGGCGCAACCGGCTTCACCCCGTCCGCATCATGCTTTAGAGACCGTCGGCGATGAGTACCGACACCCAAGCCGCCACCCGTTTCACCCTCCGCCGCGACGCGGGCGCCGTCTGGCCGGCGGTGAAGCGCGTCTGGTCGAACCGCTGGGCCAAGGTCTTGGCCGTCCTGATCGGCCTGCCGATCGTCGGCATCTTCCTCGTCTGGCTGATCTTCGCGCAGGGGCTGCCCTCGGCCGAATCCCTGCTCACCTACGAGCCGGCGCTCCCCACCCACGTCCGCGACATCAACGGCGCCACGGTGCAGACCTTCGCCCGCGAGCGCCGGGTCGAGCTCGAATATGCCGAATATCCGCGCCAGCTCGTCCAGGCCTTCCTCGCCGCCGAGGACAAGACCTTCTTCCAGCATGGCGGCATCGACTATCCGGGCATCGCCCGCGCCATCTTCACCAACCTCACCAGCTCGGGCCGGCCGGTCGGCGCCTCGACCATCACCCAGCAGGTCGCCAAGAACCTGCTGCTCACCAACGAATTGAGCTATACCCGCAAGATCCGCGAGGCTTTCCTCGCGCGGCGCATCGAGGACGTGCTGACCAAGGAGCAGATACTCGAGCTCTACCTCAACCAGATATTCCTCGGCCGCAATGCTTATGGGGTGCAGTCCGCGGCGCGCGCTTATTTCGACAAGGATGTCGGCGACCTCGCGCTTCACGAAATGGCCTATCTCGCCATCCTTCCCAAGGCGCCCAACAATTACGACCCCGAGGACGACACCGAGGCCGCGCTCGCCCGGCGCAACTTCGTGCTCGCCGAGATGGAGCGAAACGGCTTCATCGATGCGTCGCAGCGCGCCGCCGCCCAGGCCGAGCCGCTCGGCACGGTGCGCGGCTCGGGCGACAGCATCGCCAATGTCGGCGGCTATTTCATGGAGGAAGTACGCCGCCTGTTGGTGGGCAAGTTCGGCGAGGAAGCCGATGACGGCCCGCACGGCGTCTATTCGGGCGGCCTGTGGGTCCGCACCTCCTACGATCCGGTCAAGCAGAAAGCGGCCGAGAATGCGCTGCGCGACGGCTTGATGCGCTATGCCAGCGGCCGCGGCTGGCGCGACCCGGAGCTCAGCGTCGACATGACGCAGGATTGGCGGAGCCAGCTCGCCGCCGCCCGCTACGGCGTGGGCTATGACGACTGGCGCTCGGCGGTCATCCTCTCCAAAGAAGGCGGCGCCGCGACGATCGGTTTCACCGACGGATCGACCGGGACCCTCCCCGCCTCCGCCGCCTCGATGCCGAAGCGCGGCGTCGGCGGAACCGCTTTCTCCTTTCTCCAGCCGGGCATGATCGTGGCGGTAAAGCCGGAGGGCGGGAGCTATGCGCTGCGCTCCGTTCCCGAAGTTTCGGGCGGAATGGTCGTCGAAGAAGTGGCGACCGGCCGCATCCTCGCCATGCAGGGCGGTTGGGACGTGCGCGGATCGTCGTTCAACCGCGCCACCCAGGCCAAGCGCCAACCGGGATCGACCTTCAAGCCGATCGTCTATTCGGCCGCGCTCGACAATGGCATGACCCCGGCCTCGATCATCGTCGACGGGTCCTTCTGCGTGTCCCAGGGAGCGGGCCTCGGCCAGCATTGCTTCCGCAACTTCTCCGGAAGCAATGCCGGGCCGCAGACGATGCGCTGGGGCCTCGAACAGTCGCGCAACCTGATGACGGTGCGCGCCGCCAACATGACCGGCATGGACAAGGTGACCAGGCTCGCCAGGACGCTGGGCGTCGGCGATTATCCCAATTATCTCGCCATCTCGCTGGGCGCCGGCGACACCACCGTCCTCCAGATGACCAACGCATTCGCGATCCTCGCCAATAACGGCAAGGAAGTGAAGCCGACGATGATCGACTATATCCAGGACCGCCACGGCAAGGTCATCTACCGCACCGACACACGGCCTTGCGAGGGCTGCGACGCGCCCGACTGGAACGGCAAGCCGATGCCGCGCCCGCCCTTGCGCACCAAGCAGTTGATGGACGCGATGACCGCCTATCAGATGGTGCATATGCTGGAAGGCGTCGTCACCCGCGGCACTGCCCAGCGGCTGCGCGACCTCGGCCGGCCGCTGTTCGGCAAGACCGGCACGACCACCGGGCCGAACGACGTCTGGTTCATCGGCGGCACCGCCGACATCGTCGCCGGCGTCTATGTCGGCTACGACCAGCCGCGCAGCCTCGGCGGCTACGCGCAGGGCGGGCGGATCGCCGCGCCGATCTTCGAGCAGTTCGCCCGCGCGGCGATCAAGGACATGCCGGTCGTCGAGTTCCGCGCGCCCGCCGGCATCCGCATGGTCCGCATCGACCGCCGCTCGGGGCGCAAGGTGTTCGGCACCTGGCCTTCCAACGAGCCCAAGGCGGCGGTTATCTGGGAAGCGTTCAAGCCCGAGACCGAGCCGCGCCGCTCGATCCGCCGCGACCAGATCGCCGCGCGCGAAGCCGCCGCGGCCCCGACCCGCCGCCGCGCGGCCGCCGCTAACGACGGCGCCGACAGCGATTTCTTGCAAAGAGAGGGCGGCATCTATTAGGCCCCGCCAACCCCGTCATTCCCGCGAAAGCGGGAATCCCGTTTAGCTTTCTAGAGCAGGAAGAGGCGGGATTCCCGCTTTCGCGGGAATGACGATTTCTGCTGGAGAGTTCCGATGCGCGCCGAAGCGCAAGCTTATGTCGACCAGATAAGGTCCGCGCTCGATCTCCTGCGCCGCTTCCTCGATTGGGACCGCGCGCTGAGGCGGCTTGACGAACTCAACGCGCGCGTCGAGGACCCAGCGCTATGGAACGACGCCAAGGCCGCCCAGGAGGTGATGCGCGAGCGTCGCCGCCTCGACGAGGCGATCGGCGCCGCCAAGGCAATCGGCGCCGAGATGGACGACACGATCGAGCTCATCGAGCTGGCCGAAGCCGAGGGCGACGAAGCGATGGTCGATGACGCCGTCGCCTCGCTGGCCGCGCTCGCCGACCGGGCCGAGCGCGACAAGGTGACGGCGCTCCTCGCCGGCGAGGCCGACGCCAACGACACCTATGTCGAGATCAATTCGGGCGCCGGCGGCACCGAGAGCAACGACTGGGCGGGCATGCTCCAGCGCATGTACCAGCGCTGGGCCGAGCGGCACGGGATGAAGGTCGAGCTCGTCGACTTCCACGCCGGCGAGCAGGCGGGGATCAAGTCCGCGACCCTCCTCCTGAAGGGCGAGAACGCTTATGGCTATGCCAAGACCGAGAGCGGCGTCCACCGCCTCGTCCGCATCAGCCCCTATGACAGCTCGGCCCGCCGCCACACCAGCTTCGCCTCGGTCTGGGTCTATCCGGTGGTCGACGACAATATCGACATCGAGGTGAACGAGAGCGAGCTTCGGATCGACACCTATCGCGCGTCGGGCGCGGGCGGGCAGCATATCAACACCACCGATTCGGCGGTGCGCATCACCCACCTTCCGACCGGCATCGTCGTCCAGTGCCAGAACCAGCGTTCGCAGCACAAGAACAAGGCGGAGGCCTACAATCAACTGCGCGCCCGCCTCTACGAGGCCGAGCTACAGAAGCGCGAGGCCGAGGCCAATGCGACCGCGGCCGGCAAGACCGACATCGGCTGGGGCCACCAGATCCGGTCCTACGTCCTGCAGCCCTATCAATTGGTCAAGGACCTGCGCACCGGCATAACCTCCACCGCGCCGTCGGACGTGCTCGACGGCGACCTCGACCGCTTCATGGCCGCGGCCTTGTCGCAGAAGGTGACCGGGGAAAAGGTCGAGGTCGAAGACGTCGAGTGATCCGGCACGACGGCTTGCGGCGGGACATTTCGCGGCTCGCGCTGCAGTCGGCCGCGGCGTCGACGGCGGCCTATCTGGCGATCGCCTGGGCCGGCACGGGCGAAGCCTTTCTCGCCGTCATTTCCGCCGTCCTCGTTCTGCAGGCCAATCGCGACCAGACGATCGCCAGCGCCTGGATCCGGATCGTCGGGGCCTTGGTGGGAACCGGGGTGGGCATGGCGGCTCTCGCGCTGACGGCCGAAGGAACGGTGCCGCTGTCGCTCGCCGCGACCATGCTGGTGATGGGCGGGCTCGCCGCCTGGAAGCCCGGCTGGCGCTATGGCCTTGTAGCCGCCGCGGCGCTCGCGGTCGGTTCTGAAGCGACTTTCGTCGAGACGGCGCGGGATCGCGGCATCGCCATCTTCGTGGGAGCGGCGGCGGGAATCGTGGCGGGGCTCGTCGTCTGGCCGGAGAGCGCGCCCGCCCGCGCCCGCCGCCAGATGGCGCAAGCCCTGGCGATCTGCCGCGAGCTGCTCATCCGCACCCTGTCGTCGGCCCTCGAGCGCAACGATGAGGATGTCGGCGAACTTCACTCGCGTTTCGCGCGCGCGCTTTCCGCGACGAGGGACACCGCCGCGTCGATCAAGCTCGGCGGCTCCGGCCGCGCTCATCTTTATCGCGAGGCGGTGCACCGGATCGAGCGGCTGTGGCACGCACTGATAATAATCGACCGCGTCGGCGAGACGCGGCGCGGCGACCGTCTCCCGATCGAACCGGACACAGCCCGGAAGGTGGACCAAATCCGCTCCGCGACCTGCGACGCGCTGGCCTGCTTCGAACGGTTCGAGCGGATGCCCGAGGAGGATCTCGAAGCGCTGCAGACGGCCTGCCGCGAAATCTGGGAAGCCAGCGAAGTCGATCCGCGCCGGGACGGCGAGCTGGATAGCGTGGCTCTGGTGTTCGGGCTTTGGGAGATTGCCCGCAACATGCGCGAGATCGATGAGACGATTTGCGCAATCGCAGGGTCGCGCTAGAGAGCGAGAAGTGAAAGGCGCCGATTTCCTCCCGCTCTGCCTGCTTTCGGCCGCCTTCGCGCTGGGCGGATGCCGCGCCGAGCCGGAGCGTTCGCCCTTCCCCGATCCCGAACGGCCGGTCGCGCCAATCGTGTCGCCCCGTTATTCCAATGAGGACGCCCGCGACAGCATCGGCGAGTTCGAATCGGTCGTCGAGCTGGCCGGCATCGCGCCGGGCATGTCGGTCGCCGACATCGGCGCCGGCGAGGGCTATTATACGGTTCGCCTCGCGCCGCTGGTCGGCGACGAGGGCCGCGTGCTGGCGCAGGACATCGTTCCCGAGACCCGTGACGCGCTGGCCCAGCGCGTCACCCGCGAGCGGCTCGACAATGTCGCGGTCAAGCTCGGTCTCCCCAACAATCCGATGCTGCCCGAGACATCGTTCGACCGCATCCTCCTCATCCACATGTATCACGAAGTGCAGCGGCCGGCCGAGTTCCTCTGGCACGTGCGCGGCGCGCTCAAGCGCGACGGCAGCGTCGTCGTCGTCGATGCCGACCGGCCGACCGACCGCCACGGCACGCCCCCCAAGATGCTGCTCTGCGAGTTCGTCGCCGTCGGCTACGAGCTCGTCCGCTTCGAGCGGCTCGCTGATTCCGGGACCTATTTCGCCCAGTTCAAGGCGCTGGGGCCGCGGCCCGAGCCCGAGCAGATCCCCATCTGCCCGGCTTAGCCGGTCGGCTCCACGACCGCTAAAGCAGGCCCATCGCGCGCAGGCTCCGGCATTGCCCGCCGGCGAAGATCAAATGGTCGTGGAGGCGGAAGGCGAGGCCGGCGCCCATCTCCTGGAGCTTGCGGGTCGCGGCGATGTCGGCGTCGCTCGGCTCGGCATCGCCGCTCGGATGAAAATGCGCGAGGATCAGCCCCGCCGATTCGAACCGGATCGCATCGGCGATGATCGGGCGGACGGGAAGCGCGACATGATCGGCGCTCCCCATTTCCCGCGCGAGATGGATCAGCCGCCGACCCGCGTCGAGATGGGCGACGAGCAGCGACTCGCGCGGGCTGTCAGCGAGGCGCGCCTCGAAGAAGCGGGCCGCGTCGGCCGCGGTTCGGAGGGTCGGCGGTTGCGCTTCGGCGGTTTCCATCCCGGCGATTGTGCCACGCGCGGATGGCGGGCGGCTCGCTGATTCATCCGTTTCGGACGCATTCCGGAGCCTTGGAAACCTGTCCCGCACCCGCCATAAGCAAGTCATGCAGCCCTATCACGACCTCCTCGCGCGGATTCTCTCCGAAGGCGTTCCCCAGGCGGACCGCACCGGCGTCGGCACGCTCTCCGTCTTCGGCCATCAGATGCGCTTCGACCTTTCGGAGGGGTTCCCTCTTGTCACGACCAAGAAGCTGCATTTGCGCTCGATCATCGTCGAACTGCTCTGGTTCCTGAAGGGCGACACTAATATCGGCTATCTAAAGGACAACAAGGTCGGCATCTGGGACGAATGGGCAGACGAGAAGGGCGATCTCGGCCCGGTCTACGGCAAGCAATGGCGTGACTGGGAGGGGCCGGACGGCGTCCATATCGACCAGATCGCCGAGCTCATCGCCCTCATCAACCGCGATCCCGCCTCGCGCCGCCAGATCGTCTCCGCCTGGAACCCGGCCGAGATCGGCAAGATGGCGCTGGCGCCGTGCCACTGCCTGTTCCAGACCCAGGTCGCGGCGGGCAAATTGAACCTCCAGCTCTACCAAAGGAGCGCCGACGTGTTTCTCGGCGTGCCCTTCAACATCGCCAGCTACGCATTGCTGACCCACATGCTCGCTCAGCAATGCGGGCTCGAGGCCGGCACGTTCGTGTGGACCGGCGGCGACTGCCACCTTTATTCCAACCATCTCGATCAGGCGCGGCTCCAGCTGAGCCGCGACCCGCGCCCGCTGCCCCGGCTGACCATCAAGCGCCGGCCGGACGCGATCGACCAATATGAATATGAGGATTTCGAGATTTCCGACTACGATCCCCATCCGCACATCAAGGCCGAGGTGGCGGTTTGAGCATGCTCGTCATTCCAGCGGACGCTGGAATCTCATTGCCTTTTCAGAAGCTCCATAGCGAAGAGAGATTCCAGCTTCCGCTGGAATGACGGGACAAGACCAGAATGCGAAAACCGGAGATCACCCTGGTCGTCGCCCGCGCCGACAATGGCGTGATCGGCAGGGACGGCGGGCTGCCATGGCGCCTCCCCGCCGACCTCAGGCATTTCAAGGCCGTGACCGGCGGTACGGCGATGGTCATGGGCCGCAGGACGTTCGACAGTCTGCCCGGCCTGCTTCCCGGCCGCCGCCACATCGTGCTCACCCGCGACCCGAACTGGACGGCCGCGAGCGCGGAGGTGGCGCATTCGGTCGACGAGGCGATCACGATCGCCGGCGCCGACCCCGTCTCGGTCATCGGCGGCGCCGAGATCGTGGCGCTGTTCCTTTCCCGGGCGACCGCTTTCGAGCTGACCGAGGTCCATCTCGATGCGAAGGGCGATACCAGGATGCCCGCGCCCGTCGCGGCGGACTGGCGCGAAGTGTCGCGTGAGGATCATCCGGCGGAAGGCGGCCGCCCCGCTTTCAGTTTCGTCAGGTTGGAGCGTCGGTAGCCACGTCACCCCAGCGAAGGCTGGGGTCTCAAGGAGTTCAAGGCGCCTTCTCGTCCTGGGAGGCCAGCCTGCGCTGGCATGACGGTGATTGTCCCGCCGCTCCGCCTTTCCTATAGCCCACCCATGGAGCGGCTGGACGGCGGCTCGGCGGTTCCGGAGCGTTTGCGCGGCGGCATCGTCGCGCTTGGCAATTTCGATGGATTTCACGAGGGCCACCAGGCGGTGGTCGGCCGCGCGGTCGAACGCGCCCGCGCCGCGGGCCGCCCCGCTCTGGTCGCTACCTTCGATCCGCATCCGGTGCGCTTCTTCAAGCCGGAGCTGCCGCCCTTCCGCCTGACCAGCCTCGACCAGCGTCAGCGCCTGTTCGGCGCGGCCGGCGCGGACGCGATGCTGGTCTTCCATTTCGACGCCGCCCTCGCCTCCGTCACGGCGGAGGATTTCGTCACCGAGCGGCTGATCGGCCTGATCGGCGCGGCGGGCGTCGCGACCGGCGAGGATTTCACCTTCGGCCACAAGCGCGGCGGCAACATGGCCGTCCTGAAGCGCCTCGGCGGCGAGCACGGCCTCTCCGTCGATGCGGTCGCGCCGGTGATGGCGGACGGCGAGCCCGTCTCCTCCAGCCGCATCCGCGAGGCGCTGGAAGCAGGCGACCCCGAGTCCGCCGCCCGCCTCCTCACCCGCCCGTTCGCGATCGAAGGCGTCGTCGAGCATGGCGACAACCGCGGGCGCGAGCTTGGCTACCCGACCGCCAATATCGCGCTCGGCCCCTATCTCCGGCCGAGATTCGGCATCTACGCCGTGCGCGGCCGCCTCTCCGACGGGCGCGTGCTCGACGGCGCCGCCAATCTCGGCATCCGGCCGAGCTTCGATCCGCCGCTGGAACTGCTCGAGCCGCATTTCTTCGATTTCGACGGCGATCTCTACGGCCAGAGGATCGAGGTCGAGCTCATTTCCTTCCTCCGGCCCGAACGAAAGTTCGACCGCATGGACGCGCTCGCCGCGCAGATGGAGGCCGATTGCACCGAGGCGCGCAAGAGGCTCGCCGCTTGAGCAAATGGAAGATGCTCGGCATCGCGGTCGCCCTGTTCGCGGTGGCCGTATCCTTGCTCAACGCCTCCTGGCTCGCGCCGAAGCCGCGGGGCAAGCTGATGCTGGTCGCGCATCGCGGCGTCGCCCAGCAATTCTCGCGCGAGGGCATCGGCATAGAGGCCTGCACCGCCGCGCGGAGCCTGCCCTCCGGACATAATTATATCGAGAACAGCATCCGTTCGATCGAGCATGCCGTGCGGCTCGGCGCCGATGCGATCGAGCTCGACGTCCAGCCGACGGAGGACGGCCGCATGGTCGTATTCCACGATCCCACGCTCGAATGCCGCACAAACGGGACCGGCCCCGTCCGCGACCGCACCCTCGCCGAGCTGAAGGCGCTCGACATCGGCCATGGTTATACCGCCGACGGCGGCGAAACCTTCCCGTTGCGCGGGCGCGGCGTCGGCGCCATGCCGACGGTCGAGGAGGTGCTGGAGCGGCTGCCGCGCGTGCCGTTCATCTTCCACCTCAAGACCCGCGAGGAAGGCGATGCCGACCTCCTCCTCGCCGCCTTCGCCCGCGCCGGAATCCCGTTCGGCGGGCATTATGCCTTCTACGGCAACCCCGCCATGGTCCGCCGGATCGAGGAAAAGACCCAGGATGCCTGGACCTTCTCCAAACAGGCGGCGCGGCGCTGTCTGCTCGACTATCTGAGGGTCGGCTGGACCGGGATCGTGCCCCACGAGTGCCGGAACGCGACGGTCGTGGTGCCGCTCAACTATCAATGGGCGATGTGGGGCTGGCCCAACCGCTTCCTCGACCGGATGGAGAGGGCGAATACGCGCGTGATCCTGATGGGTGATTACAAGGACGGCGTTCCCGAGGGCATCGAGCGGCCCGAGCAGCTCGGTAAGGTGCCGCGCGGCTATCGCGGCTATCTGTGGGTTGAGGACATCTACACGATCGGCCCGGCGCTGAATTAGTGGACAGTCAGGCCCCGCCCCCGCTAAGCGGCGCGGAAATGTCCGAAAAACCCGATTACAAAGACACGGTCTTCCTGCCGAAGACCGATTTCCCGATGAAAGCCGGCCTTGCAGCGAAGGAGCCGGCCATTCTCGCGCGCTGGGCGGAGGAGAAGCTCTACGAGCAGCTTCGCCAGGCCCGCGCCGGACGCAAGCGTTTCACCCTCCACGACGGCCCGCCTTATGCCAATGGCGACCTGCACATGGGCCATGCGATGAACAAGATCCTCAAGGATATCGTCATCCGCTCGCGCTCGCTGATGGGCTTCGATGCGCCCTACATCCCCGGCTGGGACTGCCACGGTTTGCCGATCGAATGGAAGGTCGAGGAGCAGTACAGGAAGAAGAAGCTCGACAAGGACGAGGTTCCCAAGGCCCAGTTCCGCGCCGAATGCCGGGCCTATGCCGAGAAATGGGTCGCCGTGCAGAGGGAGCAGTTTCAGCGCCTCGGCGTGATGGGCGAGTGGGACGACCCATACCTGACGATGAAATATGAGAGCGAGGCGGCGATCGTCGCCGAGCTGATGAAGTTCGCGATGAGCGGCCAGCTCTACCGCGGCGCCAAGCCGGTCATGTGGTCCCCGGTCGAGAAGACCGCGCTGGCCGAGGCCGAGGTCGAATATGAGGACATCGTCTCGACCCAGATCGACGTGGCGTTCGAGATCGTCGAAAGCCCGATCCCGGAGCTGGTCGGCGCCCATGCGGTGATCTGGACGACCACGCCTTGGACGATCCCGGTCAACCAGGCTGTGGCGTACGGGGAGGAAGTCAACTACCGCCTAATCGAGCTGGAGTTGGCACTTTCCGACGAGTGGGGAGCTAGCGCCAAACTTGACGAAGACTCTCGATTCGATCGTGAAGAGGAACAACTGCGCCTGCGAAGCGAATTGAAGTGGCTCGGCAAGCGCGTTCTCATTGCCTCGGACTTGGTGGAAAGCTTCGTTGGCCGAGTCTCGCGATGGTACCAGGGGCTGGACCACCAAGCGCTCGGGCTACCGATTGGCACAGTTCAGTACGAAGACGCGTTCCAGTTTGGTGATGATCCGATGCTTCGCGAGGTGGTTGTTAAAGGCACCGACCTCGCCGGCACCGTCGCCCGCCACCCGATGCACCATCTCGGCGGTTTCTTCGCCAAGCCCCGCCCGTTCCTCCCCGGCGATTTCGTCACCACCGATGCCGGGACCGGTCTCGTCCACATGGCGCCGGACCATGGCGAGGACGATTTCCTGCTCTGCAAGGCGAACGGCATCGACACCGTCTTCGCGGTCGAGGGGGACGGGCGCTATCGCGAGGACTGGCTCTGGCTCGGCGGCCAGGGCAGCGTCATCAACAAGAAGTTCAACGCGCCCGACGGCCCGATCTGCTCGGATTTGCGCGAGGCGGGGGCTTTGCTGTCGGCGAGCGATGATTTCCAGCACAGCTACCCGCATAGCTGGCGGTCCAAGGCCAAGGTGATCTTCCGGGCGACGCCGCAATGGTTCATTCCGATGGACCAGAAGCCGAAATTCTCGGCTTCGCTCGAAGGGGATGTCTCGACTTCGCTCGACACGAACGGGGTTGAGAGTGGAACGGGGGAATCCGTTCGCCCCGAGCGAAGTCGAGGGGTCCTCCCGAGCGAAGCCGAGGGCTCTTCCTTGCGCCAAACCGCCCTCGCCGCGATCGAGGAGACGCGCTGGGTCCCCGCCCGCTCCAAGAACCGCATCCGCTCTATGGTCGAGGGCCGGCCGGACTGGGTGATCAGCCGCCAGCGCGCCTGGGGCGTGCCGATCGCGCTCTATGTGGACCGCAAGACCGGCGATTACCTCCGCGACGAGGCGGTGAACGCGCGCATCGTCGAGGCCTTCCGCCAGGGCGGCGCCGACGCCTGGTTCACGGCCGACCATCAGGCTCTGCTCGGCAACGAATACAGCCTCGCCGATTACGATCCGCAGTCCGACATTCTCGACGTCTGGTTCGATAGCGGCTCCACCCACGCTTATGTGATCGAGGCGCGATACGGCGAGGGCGTCCGCGCCGACCTCTATGTCGAGGGCTCCGACCAGCATCGCGGCTGGTTCCAGTCGTCGCTGCTCGAAAGCTGTGGCACTCGCGGCCGCGCGCCGTTCGAGGGGGTGTTGACCCACGGCTTCGCGCTCGACCAGACCGGGCGCAAGATGTCGAAGAGCGTCGGCAATGTCGTCGACCCCCTCGCCATCATCCGCGACAACGGCGCCGACATATTGCGCATGTGGGTCGCCTCGACCGATTATTTCGAGGATGTCCGCATCGGCAAGGAAGTGCTCGCCGGCGCGTCCGACGCCTATCGCAAACTCAGGAACACCTTCCGCTATCTGCTCGGCGCTTTGAGCGACTTCTCGGAAGAGGAAAGGGTTCCACCCGCCGACATGCCCGAGCTGGAACGCTGGGTGCTGCACCGGCTGGCGACGCTCGACGCCGAATTGCGCGAGGCGGCGGACGGCTTCGAGTTCAACCGCTACACGCGGGCGATCACCACCTTCGCCAATGACGATCTGTCGGCCTTCTTCTTCGATATCCGCAAGGACAGCCTCTATTGCGACGCGCCGACGTCGCCCAAGCGCCGCGCCTACCGGACGGTGCTGGACCATGTGTTCGAGGCTCTGGTCCGCTGGATCGCGCCGGTACTCTGCTTCACCGCCGAGGAGGTGTGGGGGAGCCGCTATCCGGAGGGCGGATCGGTGCATCTGCGGACGTGGCCGGAGATCGATGCCGGCTGGCGCGATGACGCGCTGGCGGCGGCATGGGAAACCATCCACGCTTCCCGGGAGCGAGTGACGGAAGCGATCGAGCCGTTGCGCCGCGAGAAGATCATTAGGTCAAGCAACGAGGCGAAGGTTCGGTTTCCCGACATTCAGTCCGGGATCAGGCAGGATGAGCTGGCGGAACTATTCATCGTCTCCGAAGTGGTGATGGAGCCGGGATCGAACGAAATCACGGTGACCCGCACCGACTTCGAGAAATGCGGCCGCTGCTGGCGCCATCTGCCCGAGGTCGAGGAAGACGGCGCGCTTTGCGCCCGCTGCGAGGAAGTCGTGAATGGCTGAAGCCACCGAAACACCTGGACAAAATCATCGTGCGCTCGGCTTCACTGTCGCCGGGCTCATCTTCCTCGCCGACCAGATCACCAAATATATCGTCACCTATCCGCTCCAGCTCCAGCAGCGGCGCATCCTGCCTTTGCTCGATTTCTTCGACCTGCGCTGGGTCGAGAATAGAGGCGTCTCGATGGGCTTCCTCACCGCCACCAGCGATCTGACGCGCTGGCTGCTGGTCGCGCTCACCGCCGCCATCTCGGTCGGCGTCGTCTTTTGGCTGTGGCGCGAGAAGCGCCGCGACGACACGGTCGCGCTCGCTTTCGTGCTCGGCGGCGCGCTCGGCAACATCGTCGATCGGGTGCGCTACGGCTATGTCGTCGATTTCGCCGACCTGCATTTCGGCGACTGGCGGCCTTTTTTGATCTTCAATGTCGCCGACGCTGCCATTACCATCGGCGTTCTGCTATTGCTGTTCCGGGCGCTGCTCACGCGCGAGCGCAAGGCCCCACACAAGGAAGTTTGACCATGCGTACGCTCATCCTGGCCGTCCCCGCCGCCGCCTTGCTGCTGACCGCCTGCGGCATCACCGACCGGCAGCGGCCCGACGAGTTCGCCGTCAGCCGCGCCCAGCCCCTGGTCGTGCCGCCCGATTTCGCGCTCACCCCGCCCGCGCCCGGCACGCCGAGCCCGGCCGTCGCCGACAGCCGCACCCAGGCGATCGAGGCCCTGTTCGGCGGACCCGCCGCGCGCAGCGACGCCGAGCGGCTTATGCTGAACGAAGCCGAAGCCGACCGCGCCGCCCCCGGCGCCCGCTCCGTCGTCGGCTCGCCCGATACGTTGGTGGTCGACAAGGGCAGCACTACCCAGACCATCCTGGCGGTCCCCGAAGGCGACGGCCAGGAAGCCAGCGTCACGACGCCGCAATAAAGGACGTTAGCGTCATCCCGGCGAAGGCCGGGATCCCGGCGAGCAGGTCCGTGACCTTTCATCCCGGGATGCCGGCCTCCGCCGGCATGACGTGAAATTTCAGAAACGCACCCCCAAGGACAGCACCACGCCCGCGTCCGCGTGCGGGACTTCCTCCGGCACGTCGGTGTCGACATAGCGTATGCCGGCCTGGAGCGGCCCCAGGGCCGCGCGGGCGCCCAGCGACCAGTTCCAGTAATCGCCGAACGCGCCCGCATCCTGATGCCCCGCGCCGGCGGTCAGGGTGAGCGGCGTCGTCGGAATCCCGGCCTCGATCTCGCCGAACGTGTAGAGCATGTCCTGATCGCCGAGCGCGGCCTGTTCGGGCGCATATTTGGCGCCCGCCGTCGCCTGCACCGGGCCCAGTTGGTGCGAGATCGACGCGTAGGGCTCGAAATAGTCGGTCTTCCCCTCGCCGTCGGGGAAATAATAATAAAGCAGGCCCGCATCCACGGACGTGCCGAGGCCGAGATTGAAGCCATAGCCGGCGTAGAGATCGAGTTCGGCGTCGCCGAAATCGCCGACCATGACGTCGCCGATCCCCTTCAAGGTCGTGCCGCGCCCGCCGACATAGAAGCCGCTGTCGGTCTGGACGGTCAGCGCGCCCTGGAGCGCCGGATCGCCCTCCGAGCGCGAGAGGCCACGGAAGCGATAATCCGACAGCAGGGTCGCCTCGCCAAAGAAGGTGATGCCGCCATCGGGAATCTGCGCCACAGCGGGCGCCGCTGCGAGCAAAGCGAGAACGGGGAGAATGGAAACGGCCTTCATGTCGACACCTCGATACGCACTCGTAATCCCGTCATTCCAGCGGAAGCTGGAATCCCTTTGTTCTACAAAACAGGGAGATTCCAGCTTTCGCTGGAATGACGGCTCAGGATGACACCTACCGCCCTCTCCTCCTCGCCGCCACGCATTAGCCCTTCCTTAGCGCCCGTGCGGTAGAAAGGCGCGCCATGACGCATCAATCCGAACCCCTGACCGCGCCTGCGACGAACGATGCCGGCCGCCAGGTCGCGCAGCTGCGCCATGTCCTGGGTCTGGTCGGAAAGATCGCCGGACGCCCCGACGCCGAAGCCGGCGACGCCGCCTTGGACGAATGCGCCCGAGTCACCGGCGCCTATGATACCGCTATGCCCATCGTCCAGCGTCAATTCGATGCACTGGCCGCCGAGACCGCTGCCTGGGCGGCCGCCGGAGTCGCCGCCTTGCTGGCCGCCGGCGGCGACCGCATTCAGCCCCGCGCCGCCGCCGCCCGCCTCGCCGACGAGCTGGACGTGGCGCTGGCGCGCCTGCGCGGCCTGTTGCGCGCCTGAGCCAACGCCCGGCATGGGCCGGCGAACGTCAGTCGTCCGACGTGTCTTCCGCAGAGGCTTTGGCAAAGCGCATCGCATCGGCCGGCCATTCCTTCACCCTGATGTCGCGCTGCGGGAAGGGGAGGCTGACCTCATGCTCCTTGAACAAAGTCCATAGCCGGTTGAGGATGTCGGATCGCACGCTCGCCACGCCCGCCTCGGGATCGCTGATCCAGACACGGATCTCGTGCTCGACCGCATTGTCGCCGAAGCCACGCATCCAGACGCTGGGCTTGGGCGTGGCGAGCACCCGCGCCGACGACGCGGCCGCCTCCGCCATCAGCCGCTGGGCCAGCGCCACGTCGCAATCATAGCCGACCCCCACGGGAATGCTGACCCGGACGTCGCGCGTCGAATAGGACCAGTTGACGACCTCTTCGGTCATCAGAATCTCGTTGGGGATCAGATGCTCCTTGCCCTCGCGGGTGACGATCGAGACGGCGCGGACGCCGATCTTGTTGACCGAGCCGAAGCTCTCGCCAACCGCGATCACGTCGCCCGGCTTGATCGAGCGGTCCATCAACAGGATGATGCCTGCGATGAGATTGCCGAACGTCTTTTGCAATCCGAAGCCGATGGCGAGGCCGAACGCGCCGGAAAAGACGGCCAACGCGGTGAGATCGATGCCGACCAAATCGATGCCGACGAAGAAGGCGGCGACGAGAAGCGCGATCGCGACCAGCTTCTGGACCAGCAATTGCTGCGTCGAATCGAGCCCGGAGGCGCGCTTCACCGAATGGCCGACGATCCGGTTGACGAGCTTTACCGTGGCGAACAGAGCGAGGAGGGTGGTGGCGATCTGCAGCAAGGTCAGCAGGGAGAAGCGCCGTCTCCCGACCGAGAAGCCGACGCGATCGAGGATATCGGTGATCGGCGTCAGGCCGCCCGCGGCTTCCGTGAGCACGATGAGGAAGACGATCAGCGCCAGCGATCCCGCGATCCAGCGCGCCACGCCGACCCCGCGGGCGACCTCGGCGAAGAGCATCGCCGCCGCGAAGGCGAGCGCCAGTCCGATGACGAACGAGGCGATGACCGGCCAGTGGTAAGCCTGGAGCGCGACCGCGAGGATCAGGGCGGCCGTGAAATCGCGCACCAGGCTGCACATCCGCGCCGCCATGCCTTCATTGCGGTTTCCGACGTGGCGCTCCCACAAGGCTGCGAGGCGCGGCCCAAGGCTGCGCCCGGCGATCCAGGCCAGCAGCCAGGCGGCGAAGGCCAGTCCGACGGCCACTCCCGACACCAGGAATTGAGGATCGGACGGAAGCGTCAGTCCGAGATCAGCGGCGATCCGGCGAACGATATTCATGCCGCCGTTCCGTAAAGGGCCAGCCCGCGCGCGAGGTCGGCGATCAGGTCGTCGGCATCCTCCAGCCCGATATGGAGCCGTACCATCGGCCCTTCCTGCTCGCGATGCGTGGCGGTGCGCAGCCGCTCCGGATCGACCGGCAGGGCCAAGCTCTCGAACCCGCCCCAGCTATAGCCGATGCCGAAATGGTCGAGGCCGTCGATCAGGCGCGAGCGGGCGGCATCGTCGCCACCCTTGAGGGTGAAGGAGAAGAGGCCGGACGAGCCCTTGAAATCACGCGCCCATAATTCGTGGCCGGGACAATCGGGAAAGGCAGGATGAAGAACCCGCGCGACCTGTGGCTGCCCGGCCAGCCAGCGCGCGACCGTGAAAGCGTTCTCCTGATGCTGGCGCAGCCTGACGCCCATCGTGCGCAGCCCCCGTGCGGCGAGCCAGGCGTCGTCCGGGCTGGCATGCTGGCCGAAGGCGCGGCTGGTCTGGTCCAGCGCCTTCCAATGCGCCTCGTTGGCGGTGACCGAGCCAAGCATCACGTCGGAATGGCCGACCACATATTTGGTGCAGGCGAGGATCGAGAGATCGACCCCCGCCGCCATGGCCGGAAAGAGGAGCGGCGTCGCCCAGGTATTGTCGAGCAGGGTGACGATCCCACGCTCCCGCGCCACCGCGCAGATGCCCGGAACGTCCTGCACCTCGAAGCTGAGCGAACCGGGGCTTTCGAGGAAGATGGCGCGCGTCTTGTCGCCGATCAGGCCCGCAATGTCGGCGCCGACCAGCGGGTCGTAATAGCGGGTCGCGATCCCCTGCCGCGCCAGCACGCCGTCGCAGAACAAGCGGGTGGGGCCATAGGCGCTGTCCACCATCAGCAATTCGTCGCCCGGCCGCAGCACCGCCATCAGCGCCATCGTGACCGCCGCGACGCCGGACGAATAGAGCCGCGTCCCCGCGGCGCCGGGCTCCAGTTCGGTCAGCGCTTCCGCCAGCGACCATTGGGTGGGCGTTCCGCTACGGCCGTAATGGAGGGTGCCGACCGGGCCGGTGCCCGCCGCGTGCAGCGCCTCGACGTCGTCGAACAGGATGGTCGAGGCGCGCCAGACCGGTGGATTGACGATGCCCGTCGTCCAATCCTTGCGGCGGCCGCCCTGGACGATCCTTGTGTCCGGCTTCACGCCCCCGTCGCTCATGCCGGGCCCGTCGCCTTGGGCGTGGCGGGATCGGCGCCCCATTCTGACCAGCTGCCGTCGTAGAGCTTCACGTCCTCCTTGCCGAGCAGATGCGCGCCGAACAAGGGCACCGCCGCCGTGACGCCGGAGCCGCAGGTGGTGACCATCGGCTTATTGAGATCGACGCCCGCCGCAAAGAAAGCGGCGCGCAGGTCATCGCCGCGCTTCCAGCTATTGTCGGCGTTGAACAGGTCGGTCTGGGGCAGGCTTCTGGAACCGGGGATATGGCCCGGCTCCACGCCCGGCCGAGGCTCCTTGTCCTCGCCGGCGAAACGCGACGCCGGCCGTGCATCGACCAGCTCATGCTCGGCCGAATGGACGATGCCGCTCACATATTCCTTGCCGGCGACCGCCTCGCGGTCGAGAAAGGCGGTGAAATGGGCGTGGCGGACATGGACTTTGCCGCTCTCCACCGGCCGCCCTTCCGCTTTCCATTTTTGCAGGCCCCCGTCGAGGATCGCGACATAATGGGCGCCGAACGCGCGCAGCATCCACCAGGCGCGGGCCGAGCTGTGCAGCGGCGAATTGTCGTAGACGACGAAGCGGTTGCCGTCGCCCAGGCCCAGCGACTGCATGCGGCTGGCGAATTTGTGCTCGGGCGGCAGCATGTGGGGCGCCGGATTGGCCGTATCGACGAGCTCATCGAGGTCCATGAACACCGCGCCCGGTATATGCTCCGCCTCATATTCCGCCCGCGCGTCTCGGCCGGCGCCGGACAGGAAGATAGTCGCGTCGATGACCTTTAGGTCGGGGGCGCCAAGCTCCCCCGCGAGCCATTCGGTGGACACAAGCGAGTTCATGCTTTCCTCCGCCGCCGACACAATGCGCGAAGGGCTAGCCCATATCGTCATTCCAGCGAAAGCTGGAATCTCCCTTTTCTTCGAGCGCCGGCCCTGGAAGGCAGGAGATTCCAGCTTTCGCTGAAATGACGGGCTCTCAACGACTCCGGATGAAGTCCCTGATGTCGCTGCTGAGCTTCGCCCGGTCCTCGTCGCGCACGTACATCATGTGGCCGGAATCATAATATTCATAGTGGATCCGTTCGGACGGCATCCCGGTCCGGCTGAGCGAATATTCGGCGGCGAAGAAGGGCGTGGCGAAATCGTAATAGCCCTGGCCGACGAAGACGCGCAGCGCGTTATTCTCGCGCAGCGCCTTGCCGATATAGGGGGCGACGTTGAGATAGGCGTCGCTGTCGCGCCCGTCGCCAAGCCGCCAGTCCCAGGGGCCGACCCGGCCGATCGTCACGTAGGAGCGGTCCGTATGGTAATCGAGATTGCCGCGCACATGGGCGTTGATCGCAGCGGTATATCCCGCGTCGATCCCGTAGAAGCTGGGATCGTTGTCGGGCCGCTCGCCGGCATTGTCATAGTCCCGGCCGGTATAGCGGCTGTCCAGCCGGCCGACGGTGAGGCCGCGGTCCCGCAGCAGCTCCTTGTAGAAGCGCGACGGCTCGACCCGGAGGTCCGCTTGCTCCAGATAGGCCTCGGACAGGCCGGTAAACCGCGCCAGTTCGCGCCGGACCTCGGCCCGCTCATAGGCGCCCAGCGCATTGCCCTTGAGCAACGCCGCCGCATAGGGACCGATCGCCCATTGCCGCGCTTCCTCGACGAACTGTTCGACCGAGGGCGCCTGCGCTTTTCCGTGGTAGAGCGCGGTCGCTGCCATCGAGGGGACGTTGAGCACGTGCGTCATCTCGTTGCCCGGCGTGTCGGCGCCGGCGCCGAAATCGAGCACCGTCGAGATGAGGATGATGCCGTTCAGCGCGACGTCGTTATAGGCGCCGGTCAGCTGGTTGACGACCGCGGCCGAGCGGGTCGTGCCGTAGCTCTCGCCGCCGAGATATTTGGGCGAGTTCCAGCGGCCATTGTCGTTGAGCCACAGGCGGATGAACTGGGCGACCGATTCCGCGTCCTTGGTGACGCCCCAGAATTCCTTGGGGTCGGTCTTGCCGAGCGCGTGGCTGAAGCCGGTGCCGACCGGATCGATGAACACGATGTCGGTGACGTCGAGCAGGCTGTCGGGATTGTCGAGGATCGGATAAGGCGGCGCGCCGTCGTCGGTGCCGTCCGAAGGGATTGCGACGCGCTTGGGCCCGAACGCGCCCATGTGCAGCCAGACCGAGCCGGAGCCGGGGCCGCCGTTGAACAGGAAGGTAATCGGACGGTTGGGGTCGCGCGGTTCCTTCACGTACGAAACGGAGAAGATGCTCGCCCTGGGCGTCCCGTCCTCGGCCTTAAGATAGGTCTCGCCCGTGGTCGCGGTGTAGGAAATGGCCTGGCCGCCGAAATTTCCCTTGTGGCGGGTCACGGAGACGCTCGGCGGCGGAATCGCGCCGGCGTCCTTCTCGGTGGCGGCGGCCTTGTCGCCCGAATCCTGCGCCGCGGCAGGCGCGGCGAGCGCGGCGAGCGCCATGGCGAGGGCAATCGATACGGGGCGGTTCATCTGACGCATCGGCGGTCCAGTCTCCTTGTTGGGCGCGCAAGCTATTGCACGCGTCCGACGGCAGCGGAAGACCGCGGAATACCGTAGTTTCCGCGAGGCGGACGCCTTTTTCGATCACGGTTAACCTCATCCTTACTAAAGCCGGGCCAGTGATGCTTAGTGGGAAGCAGAAGAACTGCTCATGCCTTTGGGGGAAGGACGTTCGGGTCGATGGCAAGTCATGCTGAGGCGGGGCAGGTTCCGGTCGCGCCCGATGTCGGATCGGACGAGCAGAAGCGGGTCGACGCGATCGTCGCGGAGGCCAAGCGCGGCATCTGGCGCCCGCAATTCCAGCCTGCCGCTCCGGCCGACTCTCCGCCGCCCTGCCCGAAACTGATCGAAAGGCGGCTTTCCGAAGAGCTCGAATATGTGCAGCGGTTGCTCGAGATGATGGGCGACCAATTGTCGAACGATCCGGCCATCCTCCAGCGCCACGCCCGCACCATGCAAGGCTTCGATCTGATGGGCCAGATTCTGGGGCACATTTCGAAGGTGGTCTTGGCCAACGACAAGGCGGCGGCCATCGACAATATCGGCATGCACGAACTGAAGGCACGGCTGAAGCGCCAGGCGCTCTGACGGCGACAATCGCCGACGGGCATGACACCAGGCCCGGCAGCTCCTAGATAGGCCGCATGACGCTCACCCATCTCGGCCAGTCCAGCACCCTTCCTGCTTCTCCGGAAGACGCCGTGCTCGATTACGTGCCCAATCCGCGGCCCGGACAGCCCTACCTCGTCCGCTTCACCGCGCCCGAATTCACCTCGCTCTGTCCGGTGACCGGACAGCCCGATTTCGCGCATCTCGTCATCGATTATGCGCCCAGGGAGACGATCGTCGAATCCAAGTCGCTGAAGCTGTTCCTCAGCGCCTTTCGCAACCACGCCGCCTTTCACGAGGATTGCACCGTGGGCATCGCCGAGCGCCTGGTCGCGGAGATGAAGCCGCTCTGGCTGCGCATCGGCGGCTATTGGTATCCGCGCGGCGGCATCCCGATCGACGTCTTCTGGCAATCCGGAGAGCCTCCCGGCGGCCTGTGGCTGCCGGCCCAGGACGTATCAGGCTACCGCGGTCGCGGATGACGTTGAAGAACGAACCGCGCATCGTGGTGCTCGGCGCCGGCTCTGTCGGCTGCTTCATCGGCGGGGCGTGGCTGGCGGCCGGGTGCGAGGTCGGCTTCGTGGGCCGCGATAGCGTTCGCCGGGAGATCGCGGATCACGGCATCGGTCTTAGCGACCAGGACGGCTGGCGCATCCATCTGGCGCCGGACCTCATTGATTTCGCGACGAAGCCGGCGGCGCTCCGGAAGGCCGATATCGTCGCGCTGACGGTGAAGAGCCCCGGCACGGCGGCGGCGGCGAAGGAGATTGCGCGCCACGCGAAGCCGGGGGCGACCGTGATCAGCTTCCAGAACGGCATCGGCAATGCCGACCTGCTGAAGCGGCTGCTGCCGAAATTCGAGATTGTCCAGGCCATGGTCCCGTACAATGTGGTCCGGCTCGGCCCCGGCCGCTGGCACCGCGCGAGCTGGGGCGACCTCACCGCCGCCGATACCGAGGCGACCCGCGCCCTCGCCGCCCGCATCGGCAACCGTCCGGGCAGGCTGGTGCTGGCCAGGGACATGGTCGCCGTTTCCTGGGGCAAATTGCTGCTCAACCTCAACAATGCGATCAACGCCTTGTCCGGCCAGACCATCCTCGAAGAACTGGGCCAGCGCGATTACCGCCGGGTGCTCGCCGCGGCGATGGTGGAGACGCTGGAGCTGCTCGATGCGGCGGGCATCGCGCCGGTTGCGACCGGACCCATCCCGCCCAAGCTCATGCCCCACGCCATCGGCGCGCCCGACTTCGTCTTCCGCAACCTGATGCTCCGCGTCCAGAAGATCGATCCCAAGGCGCGGTCTTCCATGGCCGACGATTTCGCCGCCAACCGAGCGACGGAGATCGACTATCTGAACGGGGAAGTGGTGAAGCTCGCATCCTCGCTGGGGCGGGAGGCGCCGGTCAACGGTGCGATCGTCGATCTCGTCAGGCAAGCCGAAATGGGCATCGCGCGGACATGGAACGCCGCGGAGCTGCGAGCCCATGTGCTCGAAGGTCATAGGGGGGTCGAAATCTTCGGCTACTGACATTATGTTCAGTAGAGCATGACCTCATCCGCGCACAGCTATCCGATCGGCATCGAGCCTACCGACATCGACTTCATGGGTCACGTCAACAACGCCATCTACCTGAAATGGGTGCAGGCGGCGGTGGTGAGCCATTGGGAGAAGCTGGCGCCGCCCCAGGCCGTCGCCAGGCATCTCTGGGTCGCCCTTCGCCATGAGATCACCTATCGCAAGCCCGCCTTTCGCGACGACGAGCTGTTCGCTTCGGTGGTTCTCGAAAAGGTCCATGGGGCTCGCGCCTTCTACCGGACGCTGATCAAGCGCGGCGAGGACGTGCTGGCGGAAGTGAAATCGAGCTGGTGCTGCCTAGATTCCCGGACGCAGCGGCCGTCGCGCATCGCCCAGGAGATCACGGCGCGCTTCTTTCCCGGGGAATAAGCTCAGCGCCCCTTGAACAGGCCGCCCAGCAGGCCGCGCAGGATCGATCCCGCGACCTTGTTGGCGACCTGTCGTTGGAGGGTCTTGCCAACCTGGCGGGTCATCTGCTCGGCGAGCGACGGATTGGCGCGGCGTTCGCGTTCCAGCCTCGCGCGCTCTTTGACTTCGGCCGCGTGTGCACGGGCTTCGACCTTGGCCCGCTCGGCCGCCGCTTTCTCTTCTTCCGCCTCCGCCTGGACGGCCGCCGCCGCGGCCGCGGCCTCCTCGCCCCGCGCCTTCAATATCTCCTCTGCGCTCTCGCGATCGACGACTATGTCATACTTGCCCTCGACCGGCGAAATCGACTGAATGATCGCCCGTTCCTTGGGGCTGAGCGGCCCGAGCCGCGAGCGCGGCGGTTTGACCAGGGTCCGTTCGACCGGCGACGGCGCCCCGTCCTCAAGCAGCACCGACACCAGCGCTTCACCGACCTTGAGCTCGGTGATCGCCGTCTCCACATCGAGTTTCGGATTGATCCGGAACGTCTCCGCCGCGGCCTTGATCGCGCGCTGGTCGCGCGGCGTGTAGGCGCGGAGCGCATGCTGAACACGGTTGCCGAGCTGGCCGGCGACCTCCTCGGGAATGTCGATAGGGTTCTGGGTGACGAAATAGACGCCGACGCCCTTGGAACGGATCAGGCGGACGACCTGCTCGATCTTGTCCTGAAGCGCCGGGGGCGCATCTTCGAACAGGAGGTGCGCCTCGTCGAAGAAGAAGACGAGCTTCGGCTTGTCGAGATCGCCTACCTCGGGCAGCTCCTCGAACAGCTCCGACAGCAGCCACAACAGGAAGGTCGCGTAGAGCTTCGGGCTGGTCATCAGCCGGTCGGCGGCGAGGATGTTGATATAGCCCCTGCCCTGCTCGTCGATCTTCAGAAGGTCGGCGATGTCGAGCGCGGGCTCGCCGAAGAAGCGGTCGCCGCCCTGGCTTTCGAGCTGAAGCAACTGGCGCTGTATCGCGCCGACGCTGGCCTTGGTGACGTTGCCATATTCCGCCGACAGCTCCCCCGCATTCCGGGCGCAATGGGCAAGCAGTTCCTGGAGATCCTCGAGGTTGAGCAGCAATAGACCCTGTTCGTCCGCCACCCGGAAGGCGATGCTGAGCACCCCTTCCTGGGTCTCGTTGAGGTTCATCAGCCGCGCCAGCAGCAGCGGCCCCATTTCCGAGATGGTGGTACGGACCGGATGGCCCTGCTCGCCATAGAGGTCCCAGAAAACGGCCGGATTGTCCGAATAAGCGTAATCGGTCATGCCGATTTCGGCGGCGCGTGCGGTCAGCGCCCCATGCGCCTTGTGGGTCGGCGATCCCGCCATGGCTATGCCGGCAAGGTCGCCTTTCACGTCGGCGACGAGCACCGGCACGCCCGCGGCCGAGAAGCTTTCGGCCAGTCCCTGCAAGGTCACGGTTTTGCCGGTGCCCGTCGCTCCGGCGATCAGCCCGTGGCGGTTGGCGCGGGAGAGGATAAGCCGCTGCGGCTGGCCGCCCCCAAGGCCGATGAAGATGCCGCTCGCGTCGTCCATGTCTCGCTCCCCGTCATGCCGGCACACCGCGCTTCTTCCTCCAATCGGAGAGGCGCGGCAAGCCGGTTGGTCAGGTGCTCACGAGATCGACGCCGACATAGAGCGGCGGGGCGTTGCCGCGGCGGATGAGCAGCAGCACCGAATTCCGGCCGCCGCTGCGCGCCGCTTCGACGGCCGCCGCCGCCGCTTCGGGCGTCGGCGTCGCGCGCTGGTTGATCGACAGGATGATGTCGCCGGTCCGCAATCCTTCGGCGGCCGCGTCGCTCGACGGATCGATCGAAGCGATGACGACGCCGCGCAAATTGGTGTCGCTGAGACGCAGGGTTCGGGCGACTTCGGGCGTCAACGTCTGGACGGTGACGCCGAGACTCTCGCGGGCGGAGCGCTGGCTGGTGGTCTGCTGCTCCTCGGGCTGCTCTTCTATCTCCGCCTCGCCGCCGCCGCCGAGTCGGGCCAGTTCTTCCTCGGTCGGCCGTTCGGCGACCATCAGGGTCACGGTCCGGCGCTGGCCGTCGCGGATCAGTTCCACGGGCACGCGGGAGCCGACCGGCTGCGAGGAGACGAGGTAGGACAGGGTCTCGTCAGGGGTGACCGGGCGGCCGTTGACGGTGATCACCACGTCGCCCTGCTCGATGCCGGCGCGCGCGGCCGGGCTGCCGGGCTGGACGCCGCGGATCAGCTCGCCGCGGTTGCGCGGGAGGCCGAGAGAATCGGCGATGCCTTCGTCGAGCGGCTGCAGGCTGACGCCGATATAGCCGCGCTCCGGCCGCTCGCCGCGCCTCAACGCCTCCACCACCGGCAGCGCCTGTTCGGCGGGTATGGCGAAGCCGATGCCGACATTGCCGCCGGTCGGCGATATCAAGGCGGTGTTGATGCCGATGACGTTGCCATTGACGTCGAACATCGGCCCGCCCGAATTACCCTGGTTGATCGACGCGTCGGTCTGGATGTAGCGGTCATAGGCGCCGCCGCCGGTAATGCCGCGATGCAGCGCCGAGACGATGCCCGCGGTGACGGTTCCGCCCAAGCCGAACGGGTTGCCGATCGCGACCACCCAGTCGCCAACCCTGGTCCGGGTCGAATCCCCGAAACGGACGAACGGCAGGTTGGTGGCCTTGATCTTGAGCACCGCGAGATCGGAGGCGACGTCGCGTCCGACCAGTTCGGCCTCATATTCCTTCCGGTCGGTCAAGGTGACGGTGATGGAATCCACGGTGGCGCCGTCGCGGGCCGGCGAGATCACATGGTTGTTGGTGACGATATAGCCGTCGGGCGAGATGATGAAGCCGGAACCCAGCGATCCGCCGCGCTGGGTAATCGTGTTGTCGCCACCCTCCGTCTGGGGAGCGCGGCCGCCGAAGCGCCGGAAGAATTCCTCGAAGCCCGGCGGGAGGCCCGGGTTGCGGCTGACTTCGATCGACTGCTTGGTCGAGATGTTGACCACGGCCGGCTGGAGCCGGGCGGCGAGATCGGCGAAGCTCATCGGCGCGCCGGGGCGCGGCGTCGTGGCGGCGATCGCGCCCGGTTCGTTCTGCGCGGTCTGCGCGCCCACGGGGCCCACGGTCAGCGTTGCGACGGTTCCACCGAGAAGAAGCGCGGTGGTGATGCCATAGACGTAACGCACGTTGTCGGTCTCCTTACACTCTCTGGCCCGGCCGGGCGGACCCGGACGGGTCGTTCAGTCGGCCTTCAGCTATGGGGGCACGGCTGAACGGGAATTGAATATGCCATCACTGCCGCGCGGCACTCACTCGCCCCCCGTAAACTCCTCCAGATATTCGTTGCTGGGGGAGAGGATGATGGAGGAACGACCCATGGGCTGACCCGATCCATTGTCGACGAACGTCGTCTCGTAGGACTGCATGGCGCGATAGAAATCGTAGAAGTCCGGATCCTTGCCGAATGCGCCCGCATAAGTGGACGCCGCCTCGGCATCGGCTTCGGCGCGAATGATCTGCGCCTGCTTCAATCCCTGCGCCCGGATCGAGCGCGCTTCTTGCTGCCGGGCCGTCTGCATTCGCTGGTAAGCGGATTCGAGCGGCGTTCCGCTCGGCAGGTCGGCGCGCTTGATTCGGACATCGACGATCTCGGCGCCATATTGGCGGGCGACCCGGTTCAGGGCCTTCTGGATATTGTCCATCATCTGGCCGCGCTCCGGGCTCAGCAAAGCGGCGAAGGGCCGCTTGCCGAGCTCGTTCCGGAGCGCCGAGCCGAGGATCGGTCGGAGCTCGTCGCTGACCCTCTGCTCGGTGCCGGCGGCGATGTACATGCGCAGCGGATCGACGATCCTGTAGCGGGCGAAAGCATCCACCTGAAGCCGGAGCTGATCGGTCGACAGAACCTGCTGGCGGTCCATATCGACCGAGAGGATGCGCTTATCGATCCAGACGATCTGCTCCATGAACGGGATGCGGGCGGTGAGGCCGGCGCCGGTCTTGCCGAAACTCTCCTCCGGCTTGAAGCGATTGACGATGCGCTGGGGCTCGCCGAAGCGGACGATCACCGCCTGCTTGGTCTCCGGCACGATCGACAGGGTCGATCCCAGCAGGACGAGCAGGACGATCGCGATGAAGGCGAGCGCGATGGGGTTGCGGCCGAGACGCTGGATCATCGGGCCGCTCCTTCCTGGGCGCGCTTCTGAATTTCCGGCAAGGGCAGATAGGGGGTGACGCCGGGCGCCTCGATGATCGTCTTGTCCACGCGCGAGAGCACCTTCTCCATCGTCTCGTAATACATGCGCCGCCGCGTCACTTCGGGCGCGAGGCGATATTCCTCATAGACCTTGTCGAAGGCCGCGGCCTCGCCCTGCGCCTTGGCGGTGAGCTGGAGCGCATAGGCGCGCGCATCGTTCATATAGGTCTGCGCCTGCTGCTGCGCCGCCGACACTTCCTTGAAAGCATCGTTGACGGCCGCCGGCGGGTCGGACTGCTTGATGGCGACGCCCTGGACATCGACGCCGGCGCCATAATCGTCGAGCAATTGCTGCATCACCTGCGCGACGCGCTGCTCGATCTCGCTCCGGCCCGATCCGATCGCGTCGTCGAGCGACACGCCGGCAACGACCGCGCGCATCGCGCTTTCCGCGACTTCGCGAATCGTCTCCTCGGGGTTGGCGATCTGGAACAGGTAGAGCTGCGGCTCCTTGATGTTCCAGCGCACCGAATAAGCGAGATCGATGATGTTCTGGTCGCCGGTGAGGATCAGATTCTCGCTGCTCGCATCGGTCGATCCGATGTCGATGGTGCGGATTTCCTCGACATCGACCTTCTGGACGCTGTCGATCGGCGCCGGCAGGGTCAGGCCGATGCCCGGCCCCATCGTCGCGGTGTAATTGCCGAAACGAGTGACGACGCCGCGCTCCTGCGGCCCGATGCGGTGGATGCTGGTGAAAAGCAGCCACAGGATGAGGAAAATGCCGAGCCCGTAAAGCCAGTAAGGCTTGCCGTCGCCGGTCGGGAAGCGACCGCCGCCGAACCGCTCGCGGCTCTTCTTGATGAAATCGTCAAGCGAGGTGACGTTGCCCGTCGTGCCGGCGGGACGACGCTTGCGGGGGGGCTGGCCCCAGGGATTGCGCGGGCCATCGCCGCCGCCGCCGGAGCCGCCGCTCCCGCCGCTGCTGCCCCAGGGGCTCTTATTTTCATTGAAAACGGCGCTTAAACGCGCGCCCCACCCGAAAAATCTGCTCATGGAACCTTTATAGGAAGCGCTTCGGCGGAAAAACAGTGCCATCGGCCGATGATATGCCTATCGGCTCCGTTCATGAGTGAAAGCACCGACAGCCTGCTGGCCGCGCTGGCGCGCGTGTCCGATCCTGCGGGCGGCAACCTGGCGAGCGGCGGCCGCGTCTCGGCGCCGAGGGTCAAGGACGGCGTCGCCTCTATCGTCCTCGACGTCACCGGCCTCGCCGCCGACGCCCGCGCCACGCTCGAACGCCGGATCCGCGCCGAGATGGTGGGCGTTCCCGGCATCTCCGACATCCGCATCGCGATGACCGCCGACAAGGTGGCGCGGACGATCATCGCCATCGGCAGCGGCAAGGGCGGGGTCGGCAAGTCCACCCTTTCGGCGAACCTCGCCATCGCCCTTGCCCGTTTCGGAAAAAAGGTCGGATTGGTCGACGCCGACATTTATGGTCCCTCGCAGCCCCGCATCATGGGCAATCACGATCGTCCGGAGCTCGCCGACAAGCAGATCGTGCCGGTCGATGCCTGGGGCGTGAAGATGCTGTCGATCGGCCAGCTGGTCGATGCCGGCACCGCTCTGGCTTGGCGCGGACCGATGGTGGCGAGCGCGCTCGGCCAGCTGATGGACGGCGATTGGGGCGATTGCGACACGATGATCGTCGATCTTCCGCCCGGCACGGGAGACATCCAAATGTCGCTCATCCAGAAATGGAAGCCCGCCGGCGCGCTGATCGTCTCGACTCCGCAGGACCTCGCCCTCATCGACGCCACCCGCGCAATCGACCTGTTCCGCAAGATGCACGTGCCCGTGCTCGGCCTCGTCGAGAATATGGCCGGCTATGCCTGCCCTCATTGCGGCGAGATTTCCGACCCGTTCGGCACCGGCGGCGCGGAGGCCGCGGCGCGGGTGATGGAGATACCCTTCCTCGGCCGCGTTCCGCTCACCCTCTCGATCCGGCGCGCGTCGGACGCGGGGACGCCGCCGGCCGCGGGAGATGACGAGGAGGCTGAGATATTCGCCGGAATCGCGGCCCGGCTGATGGATGAAGTGAACCGAAAGCGGATGTGACGCATTTTCGTCACGAGGAGGAACGAACATGCCCCTGACCAGCGACCAGGACATCGCCGAATTACTGGCCAATACCCGCACCATCGCCCTGGTCGGCGCGTCCGACCGGCCGGACCGGCCCAGCTACGGCGTGATGCGCTTCCTTCAGTCGCACGGCTACCGCGTCTTCCCGGTCAACCCGCAGATCACCGGCGAGCATGTCCATGGCGAATATGTCTGGCGGGAATTGTCGCAGATCGGCGAGCCGATCGACATGGTCGATATCTTCCGTCGACCCCAGGCCGCCGGCGAGGCAGTCGACGAAGCCATCGCCGCCGGAGCCAAATCGGTCTGGCTCCAGATCGGCGTCATCAACGAGGAAGCGGCGGCCCGCGCGGAAGCGGCCGGACTCAAGGTCGTGATGGACAAATGTCCGAAGATAGAGATCCCGAGGCTCAACGTGGCGCCCGTCGGCTCATAAAGTCTCGGTCGCAGCGCTCCACGAGGCGACGGCAGGAACGGACCCAATTCCCTTCGAAGTTCGTTGTCTCGGTCTGCTTTATCCCGAAGAGACCGGCGCAGGGCACCGCTCGGCGCGGCTCATCCAGGGTCGAGGGCGACCCGGGCCGGAGCCCGGATCGCCCGTCAACGATCGATTGGAGGCAATCGAGGTTCGTGTCGTGGGGCCGCGCGCGGCTCATGCGACCTGGACCTGGGCGCCGGTGTCGATGCTCATGATCGCCAGGGTGCCGCTGAAGGCGCTCAGAGTCATGAACGAGGCGGCGAGGATGAAGAGGCTCTTGCGGATCATTTCGTGTCTCCCGAAGCGACCCGGCTTCATTGCCGGGGGCAGGATTCGATCTAGCCCGGCCGGCGGCGGACATCCTGCGAGGGGGGTGGAAACATCCTGTGTCAGAATCTTTCCACGATCCCGCGCCGCGTTCGGCCAGACCGGCGCTCGTCCGGCATCGAATCGGCGGCCGGTTTATGCTAGGCAAGTCCGTGGCTTGTCCGCTTTCGGCGGTTGGCCGGGAGACGTGGAGTGTCGATCGATCCGACAGGCGACCTGATCTTCGGTGACTTCCGGATCGATCGAGCGGACGAGCGGCTGGTCGGACCCCAGGGACCGGTGAAGCTCGGCAACAAGGCCTTCCAGGTGCTGATGCTGCTCGCCGGCCAGAGCGGACGGCTGGTGACCAAGGATGCCTTGTTCTCGTCGGTCTGGGACGGGACGATCGTGACCGAATCGGCGCTGACCTCGGTCATCAAGGAATTGCGGCGCGCGCTGGGCGACGAATCCCGCACCCCGCGCTACATCGAAAGCGCCTATGGCCGGGGTTATCGCTTCATCGCCCCGGTCGAATCGGGGGATCACGGCCCGTTCGCTTCCGCGTCCTGTGCGCCGGCGTCGGCCGAGGGCCAGCCGCCGCTGGTGCTGGTTTCGGCGTTTCGCGACGATGCGGTTCAGGCGCGCCATCCGCACTCCGCCGCTTGGCTGCGCGAGGAAGTGGTGTCGGCGCTGGCGCGCCTCCGCGAGATCCAGTTGGTCTCCGACAACCGCCCCGAGCAGGAAGCGGGAACGGGCCGCCCGGACCCTTCGGATCGGGACTATCAGCTGACCGCCACCTTGCTGCCCGACGGCGAGGGCGTGAAGGTCGCCGCCCGCGCCAAGCGCCTGGCCGACGGGCGCGTCGTCTGGGCCGAAACCATGTCGCTCGCCGATACCGGCACGGCCGGCGGCGTCGAGAAGATCGTGCGGCGCATCGTCGCCGCGGCGCTGCCCGCGCTCGACGGCGACCTCCTGCTCGGCCTGCCCGCCGGGACCGGCGATCTTTACGACCGCTATCTCCTCGCCAAGCATCGCTCGTTCACGGCGGCGACCTTTGCCGAAGCGAAGGCGGTCGCCGAGGCGCTGGAGGCGATCATCACCGAACGCCCAGCCTTCGCGCTCGCTTATCCGCCGCTGGTGCGGCTCTACAATATCGACTTCGGCTATACCGCATTCGGCGCGACCGGGCCGGCCGAGCGCGCCCGAGCGCTTGCCCTCGCGAAAGCCGGGCTCGCCGCCGATCGGGCCAACGTCCATGCTTATACGGTGCTCGGATTCTGCTACGTCTGGCAGAAGGAGCGCGACCTCGCCCGCAAGAGTTTCGAATGGGCGCTGGCGCTCAACCCCTATAATCATGTCCGCCTGCAGGAAGTCGCGGCAGGCCTGGTCTATACCGGCGACGCCGCGACGGCGCGGGCGCTGATGGAGCGCGCGAGTGAGCTCAACCCCATTCCCGACGATAACTTCTTCGAGGATTCGGGCCGGTTGCGCCTGTTCGACGGCGATTATGAGGGCGCGCTCGCGATGCTCGAATCTATCATGAGCGGGACGATCTGGGCGGAATTCTACCGGGCGATCTGCGAGATCCGGCTCGGCTCGGAGCAAGGCCCATCCCGGATCGCGGCGTGGCGGGCACGGGCCGGGGCCGGCTGGCATGGTGCGGCCCGCCCGTCGCCGGACGACATCAAGAGCTGGATCGCCCGCCATCATCCGCTGCCCGGCGCGGCGGGCGAGCGGTTTTTCGCGGACGTCGAAGAGGCGCTTGGGCGTCCCGTTCCTGCCCGACCAGCTCTGCGAGTTCCTGGATGAAGCAGGTATAAGGAGGGGGAACCGCGCGATGGGGAGCGTGGCTTCGCCGCGCCACCGCCAGGCAGGCGAGCGCGTCGATCCGCTTCAACGGGACATGAAGTTCCCGCAGCCGCCGGAACGTGGCCGCATCGACCAGCCCCTCGCCGAGGCAGCGCGCCTCCATCAGCGGCCAGTCCCGGCTGTCGAAATGAATGTCGTGGACACGCGCGCGGATACGCCGGGCGACATCCACGCCTAACAGCCCGGCCCGGCACGCGGCGACCAAAGTCGCGCGAACCTCGACCATCGGCACGGTCAGCGGAGCCCAGCCGAGCCGCTCGGTCGCGTGGATCAGGGCAACCTCGTCATCACCGGTCAGGCGCCCATCCCGGTAGGCGCGATAGATGGCGCCGACCCCGATCATGCCCAGCCCGTCCAGCTCGGCCGCCCTCAGCGCCCCCATGCTCGCCGCGCCGAGAACGCGCGTTCCCCGCGCCATCAGCATCAGCAGCTCCTTGTGCCAGGGCGCGGGACGGGAATCGAAGAAACCGTCGATCAGGCAGAGCATCGGCGGCGGCCGGTCGAGCCATGCCAGGAGGTCGCCGGCCGACGCCGGCGGGCGCCAGGAGAAGGCCGAATCCTCCGGCCGGAAGGCGGGCGGCAGCGAGGGTCCCACGAAGACGGGGATGGGCTGCGCATTCATGCGACCGGCGCTCGCCGCCGGCGGTGGACCGAGCCAAGCCCGCAAACGAACGCCTTGACCACGGCGATGCCCCCGCCATCCAATAGCGGCACGATCGCAATCCGCGGGTACCCCGCGCGCGCCAATGCATCTGTGATCGCGTCGGCGCCTTCGGGCCCGGGTGCGACGGCGCCGAAATCGACGCCGTTCATGCCGGGGGCCGGCGGAACGCCGAACATGATGTCCATCCCTCCCCGCGCCCGTCGCGCATAGGTCGCCGGCGGCAGATCCTCGCGCGCGCCCGCGATGAACGTCGCCCGCGCCTGGATCGCCTCGGCGAGCGCCTTGAACAAAGCGACCTCCGGGACCGGATGGCATCCCCTGCCCTGGATCGCGCGATAGGGCGCCCCGGTCTTGCCCATATCGTTCAGCTCGCAGGCGAAGACCGGCAGATCGACGACCGAGGGAACAAAATAGATTCTCACCGACACCCCGGCACGGTGCAGCCGCTCGCGCCACTCGCCGAGCCAGTCGAACGGCACCGTATCGAGACGGATCGCGTCGGCCATGCAGGCGAGCAGGCCCCGCGTCTGCCACTCGGTCACCGCGTCCCGCTCGATCACCTCCATGAGCGCCACTGTGATCGCTTCCGCCCGCGACGCGCCGGCGGCGAGGCCGTTGCTGCCCCGGTCGAACGCGCTCGGCACGTCCACCGTCAGGTCGAGCGAGACGATCTCGAACGGCAGGTGGATAGGGCCGCCCGAGATCGGATCGTGCGCGATGGCCCAGCGATAGGAGGCGTCGGCCGCCGGCGGTCGCTCCCGATCCAAGGCGAAGTCCGCCAGGCTTTCTCCGCGGCTCGCCCCCGGCAGGGCGTCGAACCGACAGTTCGGCCCTTCGGCGCCGAACGTCTCGGCGCTGTCGCTCTCGACCGCCTCGAGCAACGCGCCTAGCTGGGCGTCCGCGTCGGTCGCGCCCTTGCCCTGATGGACGCTGAGCGCCCGGCTCATCGGCCGCACAGCCTGCCAGACGGGCAGGCCGAGGCAGTCGAGCCGGGTGATATCGGCGAGCCTGGTCACGCCGGCCCGCGCGGCGGCGGCGCGAGCGGCGGGTAACAGCGCCCCGGCGGCGGCCGATCGCAGCGGATCGGAAGGGCCGAGGGCCGCCATGCGATCAGGCCGCCGCTGTTATGGCGGCGTCCTTGTCAGATTGCGGGCTTCGGGCCGGTATGCATCGGCCCCAAAGCGGCCCATTGATAGTCAATACGGCCCGCGCGCAGCGATCCGCCATCCTGCGACTTCACGAACATCTGCCGCATCTCCTCGATGCCGCGCTTCTGCTCGTCGGTGAGATCCTGCGCCCCCGGATCATATTCCAGGACCGCGATCGCCACATAGAGGCGCTCGCCGTCCTCGATCACGAAATTCGGCGCGGCGAGGGCCGGCTGGCCGTCCTTGGCGACGTGGACGACCTTGCTCTCGGATTCCATGTGCATCTCCGGCGCTGGGGAGGGAACGCAACACGACCGCCTCGCATACCATATCGCCCTGCTTCTGGAAACGGCGTCCCGCGCCGCGAGAATCAGACGGCGGCTTCCGCCCGTTCCCGCAGCCGCTCCACCGCCGCCGCGTGGATGCCCGGGGTTGCGACCAGCACGCCGAACGCTTCGCCCGAATGGGTGTTGAAGGCGAAGGGCTGGCCGAGCACGCCGGTCACCGTGGCGCCGGCTTCGGCGGCGATCAGGGCGGCGGCGGCGATATCCCATTCGAAGCCCCAGCGCAGGGTCGCCACCAGATCGGCCTCGCCGGCCGCGACCATGGCGATGCGCAGGGCGATGGAATTGGGCTTGGCGACGGCAACGAGGTCCCCGTCCACTTGAGGGAGCTGGTCGGCCGGAACTCGCGCGCCGGCGAAATCCGTGCGCCCGCTCACCCGCAGCCGCTTGTCGCCAAGCCACGCGCCCTTGCCGGCCTCGGCCTTCCAATGCTCGCCCCGCGCAGGCGCATCGAGCACGCCGATGATCGGCACCCGGTCCTCGACCAGCGCCACCGACACGCACCAACCCGGCCGCTGGCGGAGGTAATCGCGCGTCCCGTCGATCGGATCCACGATCCAGGCGCGGCGTTTCTCGTAGCGGTCCGAGGCGTCGAGCGTCTCTTCCGACAGCCAGCCCGCATCCGGGTCGAGCGCGGTCAGATGCTCGCGGAGGAAGGCATCCACTTCGAGGTCGATGTCGCAGACCGGATGGCCCGGCACCTTCTCCCACCGTTCGAAGGCGTCGCCGCACCGTCCCAAAGCGATGCGCCCGGCCTCTGCGGCGATCCTGGAAACCTCCTCAAGCACCGGCGATCGTCATTCCTTCCATGCGCAAGGTCGGAACATTGACCGCGCGGCGATGTTCCAGATCGTCCGCCGGGGTGAGACTCGCGAACATGGCGATCAGATTGCCGGCGATGGTGATCTCGGCCACCGGCGCGCCGATCTCGCCATCCTCGATGATGAAGCCGGAAGCACCCCGGCTATAATCGCCGGTCACCGGGTTGACGCCCTGGCCGATCAGTTCGGTCACATAGACGCCCCGCTTGATGTCGCCGATCAGCGCCGCCTTGCTCACCCGTCCCGGCGCCATGTCGACATTGGTCGCGCTCGCGCCCGGAGAGCCGCCGATGCCGCGCGTCGAATGGCCGGTCGGCGCCCGACCCAATTGCCGCGCCGAGGCGCTGTCGAGCAGCCAGCCGGTGAGCCGCCCGCCGTCGATGAGCTTGCTCGGCGCGGTCGCCATCCCTTCGCCGTCGAAGGGTTTGGAGCGAAGCCCGCGCCTCTTGTGGGGATCGTCGATGATGGTGACGCCATCGGCGAATATCTTTTCGCCCTCTCGGTCGAGCAGGAAGCTCGTCTTGCGGGTGATGGCGGAGCCGGTGATCGCACTCAGCAGATGGCCGACCAGGCTCGCGCCGACGCGCCGATCGAACACGACCGGCATCGGCCCGCTTGGCAGTCGCGCCGGATTGAGCCGCGCCACCGCGCGCTCGCCCGCCTCGCGCCCGATCTCCTCCGCATCGTCGAGATCCTCGAGCCAGCGCGCGCTGTGGCTGGCATGGTCGCGCTGCATCGAGCCGCCGCTGCCGGCGATGACGCTGGCGGAGCCTCCATAGCCGCTGGTCGTGTAGCCGCGGCAGAAACCGTGACTGGTGGCGAGCGCGACCACCGAGCGACCGGCGCTGACTCCGGCGCCCTCGCTGTTGGTGACGCCTGCGACGCTTCGCGCCGCATCCTCGGTCGCCAGCGCGCGGGCCTTCAGGTCGGCCGGCGAAGGGTCGCGGCCGTCGTCACCCTCGACATCGACTCCTCCGTGCCGCAGCAACCTGTCCTCCGGCGCGAGGCCGGCAAATGCGTCCTCCGGCGCCTCGCGCGCCATCGCCGCCGCGCGCTCGACCAAAGCCGCCAGCGCCTCCATCGACAGGTCCGACGAAGAGACGCTCGCCGACCGGCGCCCCAGGAAGAAGCGCAGCCCGATCTCCTCGCCCTCGGATCGCTCCACGTCCTCCAGCTCGCCGAGCCGGACCTGGATGCCGGTGGAGGCTTCGCCGGCATAGAGCACGTCGGCGGCGTCGGCGCCGGCCTTGCGGGCGGCCTCGATCAGGGCGGCGGCGCGCGCCTCGGCTTGTTCGATGCTGAGCATGGCGAGCGCTTAAGGCGGCGCGGCGCCAAAAGCAAAGTCAGGTGGTTCCGACCACCAGGCAGGCGAGGAACATCAGCAGCCCGGCGAAGCGGTTCGACCTGAACTTGGCGAGCGCGTCGGCGCCGTCGTCGAGTCGCAAAGTCGCCACCTGCCACAGGAGGTGCAGCGCCATCGGCAGCAACGCCGCCAGCGCGATCATGTCCGGCCGCAAGCGCCAGATAGCCGCGCCCCACAGAAGCAAGGCGGCCAGATAGCAAACGAGGACGCCGCCGCGCGCGTGCCGCCCCAGCGCGAGGGCGGACGACTTGACGCCCACCAGCGCGTCGTCCTCCTTGTCCTGGATGGCGTAGATCGTGTCGTAGCCGACCACCCAGAACACCGCACCGGCCCACAGCAACAAGGCCGCCGCGTCCATCTTCCCGGTCACCGCCGGCCAGCCGACCAAAGCCCCCCAGGAGAAGACCAGCCCCAGCCACGCCTGCGGCCACCAGGTGATCCGCTTCATGAACGGATAGGCCGCGACCAAAGCGAGGCTGCCCAGCGCCACGATGGCGGCGGTGAACTTGAACTGGAGCAACACCACGAGCCCGACCAGGCTCAGCCCGACGAGCAAGGCCCAGGCGCCTCTCACCGACACCCTTTTGCTCGCCAGCGGCCGAAGCTTAGTCCGCTCCACCCGAGCGTCGAGGTCGCGGTCGACGATATCGTTATAGACGCACCCCGCGCTCCGCATCGCGAACGCGCCGAGCGCCAGCCAACCGATCAGCGCCCATCCCCCGCGCCCCACCCCCGCCAGCGCCACGCTCCACGCGCACGGCCAGAACAGCAGCCAAACCCCGATCGGCCGATCGAGCCGCATGAGGGAGGCATAAGGCCGAACGGCGCGCGGCAAGGCGCCGATCAGGCCCCGGCGCTCCGAGTCGGGGACTATGTCCGTATCTTGGTCAACATTGGTCGTCATAACCGACAGATGCCGTTCGTCCCGAGCGAAGTCGAGGGGCGCTGGCAGGGAGTCATCACGGGCGCCCTCGACTTCGCTCGGGGCGAACGATTAGGAGGGCGCATGCCCGCCACCCCCGCCTGGCCGCCCTCCAGCCTTCCTCGGCTGTTCGTCGATCAGCCCTTGGCGCAGGATGCCCTCCTTACCCTCGAAGGTCCCCCGGCAAATTATCTCGCCACCGTCCTCCGCCTCCAGCCCGGCGACCAGGTCAAGCTGTTCGACGACCGCAGCGGCGAATGGCTCGCTGAGATCGTCGAGGCGGGGAGGAAGCGCGTCACTCTGCGCCTCGCCACGCACCTCCGCGAGCGCGAGGCAGTGCCTGATTTGTGGCTGCTGTTCGCGCCGATCAAGCGCGGGCGGATCGACTGGATTGCCGAGAAGGCGACCGAATTGGGGGTCGCGCGGATCGTCCCCGTCCTCACCCGGCGCACCATCGTCGACCGCGTCAACAGCGATCGCCTGCGCGCCCACGCCATCGAAGCCGCCGAGCAATGCGACCGCACCGCCCTTCCCGAACTGGCCGAGCCGGTGAAGCTCGCTTCGCTCCTCGCCGACTGGCCCGCCGACCGCGCCCTCCTGTTCGCCGACGAGCAGGGCGGCGTTCCGCTGGCCGAGGCCGCCGCGCCCGGCCCGGCCGCGATCCTGATCGGCCCGGAAGGCGGCTTCACCGACGAGGAGCGCGCCGTCATTCGCGCCATTCCGCAGGCCCAAGCCGTCTCGCTCGGCCCCCGCATCCTGCGCGCCGACACGGCCGCTCTCGCCGCCATTGCTTTGTGGATGGCGAGCGCCGGCGACTGGGATCTAGACCCGTCATCCCGGCGAAGGCCGGGATGACGATGCAGGCTGGCGGCCTTCCCCGGCCCCGGCTATGGGCGCGCGATGACGACGCGCACCGCTTCCGACGCCGCCGATCCCCTGATCGAGAGCCGCGACGACCTGCTCGCCCCCTTCATCAAGGGCGAGAAGCCGAAGCATGCCTGGCGGATCGGCACCGAGCATGAGAAGTTCGTCTATCGCCGCGAGGATCACCGCGCGCCGAGCTATGATGAGCCCGGCGGCATCCGCGACCTTCTCATGGAGCTCACCCACTTCGGCTGGGAGCCCGTCGTCGAGAATGGCAACGTCATCGCCCTCTCCGGCCCCGACGGCAATGTCAGCCTCGAGCCTGCCGGCCAGCTCGAACTGTCCGGCGCGCCGCTCGAGAACCTCCATCTGACCTGCGCCGAGGCCGGCCGCCATTTGAATCAGGTGAAGGCCGTCGGCGACAAGCTCGGCCTCGGCTTCCTCGGACTCGGCATGTGGCCCGACAAGGCGCGCGCCGATCTGCCGGTCATGCCCAAGGGCCGCTACGCCATCATGCTCCGCCACATGCCGCGCGTCGGCAATCTCGGCCTCGACATGATGCTGAGAACCTGCACCATCCAGGTCAATCTCGATTATGCGTCCGAAGCCGACATGGCCGCGAAGTTCCGCGTCGGCCTCGCCCTCCAGCCGCTCGCCACCGCGCTCTTCGCCAACTCGCCCTTCACCGAAGGCAAGCCCAACGGCTACCTCTCCTATCGCAGCCACATCTGGTCGGACACCGATCCGCACCGCACCGGGATGCTGCCCTTCGTGTTCGAGGACGGCTTCGGCTATGATCGCTATCTCGATTACGCGCTCGATGTGCCGATGTACTTCGTCTACCGGGACGGCCGCTACATAGATGCCGCCGGCCAGTCCTTCCGCGACTTCCTTGCCGGGAAGCTCCCGGCCCTCCCCAGCGAGAAACCGCGCCTCTCGGACTGGACCGACCACCTTTCCACCGCCTTCCCCGAAGTGCGCCTCAAGAGCTTCCTCGAAATGCGCGGCGCCGACGGCGGCCGCTGGAGCAAGATCTGCGCCCTCCCCGCTTTGTGGGTCGGCCTGCTCTACGACGGCAATGCGCTGGACGCCGCCTGGGACGAGGTCAGGCACTGGACGCTGGAGGAGCGCCAGACCCTGCGCGACGCGGTGCCGCGGCTCGGCCTCCAGGCGGCGACTCCGAACGGCGGAACCCTGCGGGAGCTCGGCGCCCGCATCCTCGCCATCGCCGAATCCGGCCTCCAGGGGCGCGCGCGCCTCAATGCCGCCGGCGACAGCGAATCGGGCTTCCTCGATCCGCTTCGCGAAATCCTCGCCCGAGGCCAATCCCCCGCCGCGTCGCTGCTCGAGCGTTATCACGGGGACTGGAATGGCGACGTTTCCCACATCTATGAGGAACTGAGTTTCTGATGGGGCTTCAACGGACGCGACCACGACTTCGCCTCCGAACCTCGCGCTCGTCTCGCATCCGCAACGCTTAGTCCGGTTCGCGCCCCCGGGGGGATTCCAGCGGCTCAACTTCCCGCTAGCTTCACCTCTCACAGCAGCGAATCGGTAGGGGGAGCCGTTCGGGGAGGCAGTAAGTTGGCGACCACCGGACAGATGGCAAGCAACCCTGGGCTGGGCGAAAAGGATTGGCCGCCAAGTCCCGTTTCCGAAGCCGACCTCGCCCGAGGCATGTTGCTGTTGCGCGCCAGCAACATGAATGTCGTCCGGCTCCAGCTGGCGATGGAGCGGCGCGACCGCCGTTTGGCCATGGAGGCGCTCGACGGCCTCGTCGCACTCGATGGGGAATTGAGCGGCCTAATCGGGGACATGCCGCCGCCCGGCGCCGAATATAGCGCGCTGGCCCGTCGTCTGGACGACCAGAAAATCGCGCTCGCCTCCGAAAAGCTGGTCTTCGCCGCCGGCCGTGCCGGGCCCGCTCTGGCCCGCGCCTCTTCCGCTCCCGCTTACACAGAAATCCCATCCCCTCCGGCGCCCGAGGAGGCCGAATTCTTCGCCGGGGAAGACGAGGAGCCCGCGCGCGGCACACCCTGGATCGCCTTCGCCGCGACAATCATCCTCCTGCTCGCGCTCGGCGCGGTGGGCGCTTATTATGCGCTCGGCATCGACGGCGTGACCAAGATCGTGGAGGCTTGGCGATGAGCGAGTGCGAAGGCCTGCTCCGCGCCCGGGCGCTGGAAGCCTATGAGACGATCCCCTCGCTCGACGCGCATGGCGAACTCACCCGCCTGATCCTCGCCGAGGTCGCCTTGCTGACGAAGAAATATCGCTGCGTCCGCCGCCACGATGTTCCGCACATCGCCGAACTGACCGGCCTGCTCGATGTCCTGTGGCAGGAAGTGGAGATGGCCGAGGCGCGGGGCGACGAGGCGCACTGAGCCGCGGGCGGCGGCGAAACGCCGTCCTAACCGCCGCGCGCGCCGGGATCGCGGTCGCGGCTGAGATCGTCCACTTCGCTCATGATCGATTGAAGCGCCGTCTTGCTCGAATCGGTTTCGTGGTCTCGCCGCGAGGGGAGGTTGCCGTCGGTCAGCAAAGCCTCCAGCGCGACCCGGCCGCGGGCGACCCGGCTCTTGATCGTGCCGACCGCGCAGCCGCAAATCTCGGCCGCCTCCTCGTAAGCGAAGCCGCCCGCGCCGACCAGGATCAGAGCCTCGCGCTGCGGCTGCGGCAAATGCATCAACGCCCGCTGCATGTCGCCCAATTCGACGTGCCGGTCCTGGCTCGCCGGCGCGGCCAGCAATTTGGACGCGGTCAGTTCGTCCCATTCGCCCTTGAACCGGGCGCGTCGCATCTGGCTGAGGAAGAGGTTGCGCAGGATGATGAAGGTCCAAGCGCGCATGTTGGTGCCGGCCTGGAAGCGCTTCCGCGCCGCCCAGGCCTTGAGCAATGTCTCCTGGACGAGATCGTCGGCGAGGTCGCGGCTGCCCGAGAGCGACCGCCCGAAGGCGCGCAGGTGCGGGATTACCTGGCCAAGCTGTTCCTTGAATTCGTCGTCGGGCAGCGGCACCGGCTCTTCCCGGCGCTCCTCTTCGTCGATCACTGCTGGCTTATGGCCGGCCATCAGGCTGCCCCCGTATGCTGAAATGGATTGTCGCTTGCGCGCATGACGGCCCGTTTGGGGCCGCTACCATCTGGTATTGGATGTATGCGCTAGCGCCAGACAAACAAGATCAGGGCGAAGAGGATGACGACTAGAACGACCGAGATGCTGAGTATGTAGCGCGTCATGTGAGGCGTCGTGCCGGCACGGGCCTCGGTCTTGCCGATATGCTGTTCGCGTTCGTCCATAAGCTGGGCGCTTCCTCGATCTACCTGAACTTACCGGGCCAACGTCCGCCGGGGCGGGGCGGTTCCCTTCGGCCCGAAAACGCCGCCGTCACGCCGCCGGAACGGTCGCGCTGTCGAAGAACAGTGCCTGGGCGATCGCCGCCTTCACCGTCGAGCGCTGGAACGGCTTGGTGATGAGGAAGGTCGGCTCCGGCCGCTCACCGGTCAGCAGCCGCTCGGGGAAAGCGGTGATGAAGATGACCGGCACCTGGAATTCGGCGAGGATATCCTTGACCGCGTCGATGCCGGAGCTGTCGTCGGCGAGCTGGATATCGGCGAGCACCAGGCCCGGCCGCTTCGCCATCGCCTGGGCGACCGCTTCGTCGCGGGTCACGGCGACGCCGGTGACGCCATGGCCGAGATCGCGGACGATCGTCTCGATGTCCATCGCGATGATCGGCTCGTCCTCGATGATCAGCACTTCGGCCCGGGTCTGGCGCTCGATCTCGGCCAGCGCTTCGGCGACGAGATTCTCCACTTCGGAGGCGGACGCGCCGATCAGATAGCCGGCATCCTCCGGGGTGAACCCTTCCATCGCCGTGAGCAGAAGCGCCTGGCGCGACAGCGGCGTGATCCGCGCCAGCCGGGCTTGGGCGATGCCTTCGGGATCGTGCGCGTCGCCGCCGCCTGAATCGTCTTCGATATTGGCCGAGGACCAGATGGCGTGGAAGGTGCGGTAGAGGCCCAGCCGGGGATCGACATCGCGCGGGAAATCACCTGGAGCGGCGACGATCGCTTCGAGCGTGGCGCGGACGAAGGCGTCGCCATGGCCCTGGGTGCCGGTGAGAGCGCGGGCATAGCGCCTGAGGAAGGGAAGGTGAGGCGCGAGTTCCTGGCCGAGCGACATTTTGGTTACGACTCCTGCATGAATTGGCCGGTGTTGTGGTTGGCTTGCCCGTGCTTTGCAACCCCGCCTCGCGCGGCATCGAAACAGCATGAACGCGGGAAAGAGAACGGCCCGGCCCGCTCCCTCTCGAAAGGGTGGAACCAATAAGCGACTTTTTTGTTTCCATGGCCACGTCGGCCGTTACAACGTCCCGGTCGGTGGGCTCTGTTCGTATCCGAATCGGTGGCGACACGCGGTATTGGCGGCGGGCCTTTTTTCAATGAAGCGGGCGCGGCGTGGGCCGCGAGGGGTATTCAGATTTGACTTTCGAGCTTGAAAAGGATGCCGACCGCCGGCGGAAATCCACTTATCCCGGCAACAGCGGAACCCCCGCTGGGTCAGGCGGTTCCAGTCGGGCCGACCTGAAGAAGAAGCAGCAGGCGGACCGACCCGAACTGGGGCTGGCGCTCAAGACCGTTTACCAGCGCACGGTCGAGGAAGACATTCCGCCCGAAATGCTCGATCTGCTCGGGAAGCTGGGGTAACGCCCCCCGCGCGAAACGGTCTGAACAGAGTGGAGCGAGACGACAAAGGCAGATTTGCATCCCGGTTCGCGCGGCTTTCCACCGGACTGAAGATGCTGTTGATCCTCAGCCTGGGATTGCTCCCGCTGGGGCTCATCGCCATCCTGGCCTCGGTCGAAAGCGCGCGCGACACCGGCGCCAAGCGGGCCGAGCAGACGCTCGCCAAGCTCGATTTGAAAGCGCAGCGGGTCAACGGTCTGCTGTCGCGCAGTTCCGGCACTATCCGCGCGGCCAGCACGGCGATCGCGCTGACGCCGCCGGGATCCTCCATCTGCGAGACCACCCTGCTGAGGCTGGAGCGTGCCCAATCCTCGATCGGCCGCTTCGCGCTCTACGGCAATGACAATGTTCCGAGGTGCGCGACGCCGGAATATTCTCCGGCCGCCGTCCCGGCGGCGGCCGGCCGCCGCTCGCTCATTGAGATCGGCGAGGAAGGCGAAGTGCTGCGCTTCGTCCTGTGGGACGACAGAGGCGCCATAGAAGGCGCCGGCGAATTCACCCGCGAGGAGCTGTCGGAACTCACCTATATTCCCGGCACGAGCGGCAATTTCGATCTGGAGCTGCTGCAAGGCGACAGGTCGATGATGCTGCGGAGCGATTATCAGCCCGGCCCGCTCGTCCAGTCGGTGACGGGCCTCGCCTCCATCGCCGGCGAGCGCCTGATGATGCGGATCACGCTCGGCGCGGTTCCGATCAGCGCGGTCGAGGTGCTGATGATCCTGCTCCCGGTGATGATGTGGATTTTTGCCGCGATCATCGGCTGGATCATTCTCGACCGGCTGCTGCTGAGGCCGCTGGTGCGGATGCAGCGGGCGGTCCTGGCCTATCGCCCGGGCGACACGAGCCTCGATCTGCCCACCTTGAAGACTCCGGCGCGCGAGATCGGGGACCTTGGCCGCGCCTTCGATCAGGTGACGCGGACCATCGCCCGGCACGAGGCGGACCTCGAGGCCGCGATCGAGCGCCAGAGCCGGCTCGTCCGCGAAGTCCATCACCGTGTGAAGAACAATCTCCAGGTGGTCGCCTCGCTCCTCAATCTCCATGCCCGCGGCGTCGCGAACGAGGACGTGGCCGCCGCCTACGCCTCGATCCAGCGCCGGGTCGACGCGCTCGCGGTCGTGCATCGCAACCATTTCGCGGAGCTGGAGGATAATCGCGGCGTCGCCTTGCGGTCGCTTATCTCCGAACTCGGCGCCAATCTGCGCGCCACCGCTCCGGCTTCCGCCGGAAACATGACGATCCGGATCGATATCGAGCCCTTCTACACCACCCAGGACGTGGCCGTTTCCGTCGCCTTCCTCGTCACCGAGATCGTGGAGTTCGCGATGTTTTGCGGCGCGCACCCGGTGTCGATTTCATTGCGCGCCGGCGCGAGCGGGAGCGCCCTGCTGGCGGTCGAATCCGAAAGCCTGCGTGGCGAGGCGTCCTGCGATCCCGATCTCGTCGACCGGTTCGAACGGATCATCACGGGCCTGGCGCGCCAGCTCCGCTCCGCGCTCGACCGCGACAACGAACGGGGCCGCTACGCACTGGAAATCGCGGTCATCGACAAGGGCGACGGCTAGGTTCGGGCCGCGGGGTCACCGGCTGCGGTCGTCGCGCCCTTTCGCTTCGTCCGAATAAGGCGGGCGGCCGATCGACTTCTTCTTCGCTTCGGCGAGATCGGCTGAATCCTGGCCCGCCTCGGCCGCGCTGTCGATATTGCGGCGCTCATCCTCGCGGACTCCGTCGAGATCGGAATGGGGCGTCGCTTTGGGTGGTTTGCTCATCCGTTGCTCCTTGGCTTTTCCATCCCTAACCGGCCGCGCGGCAATCCGGTTGCGTTCGCCCCGGCCGGCTGCGGAAAGTTTTTGTGCCCGCCGCGATTTTTTTCGAACCCGGCGGGAACCCGAGTGCCCCTCCCTCGTTCAGCACTTCGGATAGTGACCTTTTGCCCCCCCGCTCTCGCTATCCATAATATGAGCCCGGACGCGCCAACCTCCCCCCCCCGGTGGCGCTTCCGGGCTCAACATTTTTGAGGCGGGCTCCCATCCAAGGAAATAGGCGCGCCGATTGCGATGTCGGCGTCGTGACGCCGGTGGAACCAAGGCGCGCCGGCGCGCATTAAGCCCTCGCACGCACGCCGGCCACTCGATCGTCGCGCGCGTTTAGCCAGGAGAAAGATCATGGTCCGTAAGCTGTTTGCACTATTCGCCATAACGGGCAGCCTTGCCCTTGCCGCCTGCAACACCATCGAAGGCGCCGGCGAGGATGTCGAGTCGGTCGGCGAAACCGTGTCCGACGCCGCCGATTGAGGCGGTTCCCCTACATCCATGGAAAGGCGTCGCCGAGGCGGCGCCTTTTTCATGTTCACACCAGATCGTCCGGTATGAACCAGTAAGGCCGCGCGAACCGCCGCGCCCGGCCGAGTTGATAGGGAACGACGAACCCCTTTCGCGCCTCGGGCGCCGCGGCGGCATTGGCGCGGGCGACGGCGCGCCAGCCCTCCAGGTCCATGCCCTCCGGCAGCGCGCCTTCGAGGAGCTGTTTCCAGAGGTCGCGCTTGAAGTCGGCGATCCGGTCCCCCGCTTCGGTCCAGATGAAGCCCAGCTCCGTGTCCCACTCGAAGCTGCGCCCGTTCACGTTGGCCGAGGACATGAGGCAGGCCTTGTCGTCCGCGATCAGCAGCTTGGAATGGATATGGATGAGCCCGGAGCCGTAAGCGGTGCCCCGCGTCTCCTTAAACTTTTCCTCGCCGGATTCGACGGGCTCGTCCTTGGCCAGGGTGAACAGGCCGACGCGATGGGGGCCCGCCTTGCGCAGCAGCCTTCCGAGCGCGCGGGCCTGGAGGTGCTCGCCATGCCGGTGGGCGAGGTTGTCGCTCTGGCCCTGAAAGGCGATTTCCTCCGGCGCGTTGGCGACGAGGATGATGACTTCAAGGTCGGAGCTGGCGCGCAGCGCCGCCTCGATCCAATCCGCCGCGTCGTTGGAGCGAAAGAATTGCGCCTCGATATAGAGCTGGCGCCTGGCTGAGAGGATCAGTTCCCGGTGCGCCGCCTTCAGCTCCCGAATGCCGCGCGCCGGGCCGATTGCGAACGTCCCGCCGGATTTCAGCGACATCGTCCGGGCGAGCTGGACCCGGGCCTGGCCTTCGCTCTCCTGCGTCGTCGGCTCGGCTTTGATCTCGGTCAGCGGGTCGAGCATCAGCTCGCGGCCGCAGCCGTCGGTCCATTCCGCGACGGTCGAGCGGTAGCGCGGCAGTTCCCGGTTCCACAGCCGCGCGAAATGGCGCGCGGCGTCGGCGACCACGGGCCCCTCGACCAGCGCCGACATGTCGTGCCAGGTGCGGTCGGCGCGCTGGTCGTGCCGGCGGTCGTCCCAGCGACGCTCGTCGAGATCGAGCCCGCCAATGACCGCCTTGTCGCCGTCGACGACGACGAATTTCTGGTGGTAGGTGGCGGGCCACAATCGGGGCGGCGGGGCGGCTTTCCAGGCTTTCGCCTGCTTTTCCTCCCACCGGACATGACGCCACAGGCCGGGCCGGGTCTCGAAGCCGCCATCCTTGTGCTTCTCGCGCTTCAGGAGCTTCCCGACCACCTTGCGGATGCGGCGGCGCAGCAGCAGCCGCAGCAATTGCCGCCAGCCCCAGCCCATCTCCCCTTCATGCTGGACGACGATGAGCTGGAGGCGAGGGCGTATGTCCTCGTCCAGTCCCTCGATGACGGCGCGCAGCGTCCGATAGGTGCACCACGACCCCGCGTGGAGAAAATCGGCCAGCACCGGTTCGAAATCGGCAAGGAGGATCCGCACTTCGACGCCGCGTTCGACGATATGGGCGATCAACGCCGACCAGTCGCCGAGCCCGAGCGCCTTCGCCCGGTCCGAACGCGTTTTCGTGTCGGGATCGAAAACGCGGAAGGAGAGCCAGACCGCCTGCTTCGCATCGAGCAAGAGGTCTTCCAGCGCGGGATACATGTCCGCCGCCTCGATGAGCGGCGTGACGCGGCAGCCGTCACGGGGCGGCGCGGGCTTCATCCAGTCCGGAGCATCCTTCACCGCGAGCATCGCATTGCGATCGCTCAGGAAGGGCGGCGGCGGCGCGGCCGTCAAACCAGGTCTTTCCCGGCGTCCCGCGCCCTCCGCCGCTCGGTGAACCAGATCGCGATCAGCGACAATTCGTAAAGCAGGATCAGCGGCACGGCGAGCATGAACTGGGAGAGGATGTCGGGCGGCGTCGCCACCGCGGCGATGATGAAGGCGACGAGAATGGCGTAGCGCCGCCCGCGGACCAGCTGCTCGCGCGTGACGATCCCCGCCCGTTCCAGCAGCATCAGCAGGACGGGCAGGAGGAAGGCGATGCCGAAGGCGAGGATGAAGTGCATCACCAGGCTCAGATATTCGCCGATCGACGGCAGTGCCTGCTGCTCGATGCCGCCAATGTCGCCCTGATAGCCCAGGAAGAAGGTGAAGGCGGTCGGCATCACGACATAATAAGCCAGCGCCCCGCCGGTCAGGAACAGGACGGGCGTGGCGATCAGGAAGGGAAGGAAGGCGCGCTTCTCCTTCGAATAAAGGCCCGGCGCGACGAACGCCCATATCTGGTTGGCGATGATCGGAAAGGCGAGGAAGAAGGCGGCGAAGAAAGCCACCCGCACCTCGACGAAAAAGGCTTCGTAGAGCTTGGTGTAGACGAGCTTGCCCTGCCCCGGCCCGAACGCTTCAACGAGCGGCTGGGCGAGGAACGCGAAAATCCTGTCGGCGAAATAGAAGCAGCCGCCGAAGCAGAGCAGCAGCGCCACGGCCGACCAGATCAGGCGCCGCCTCAGCTCGACGAGATGGTCCATCAGCGGGGCGCGACTCTGGTCGACCTCGCTCATGGCAGCTTGCGGTCGTCGTCGCCGGCGCGCGGCGGCGGCATGTCGCCTTCCACAGGCGGCGTTTCTCCGGCCGGTGGCGGCGATTCTCCGACGGGAGGCGCGCCGTCACTCTTCGGGACTTCGACCGAGGGGAATTCGCGCATGATGCGGGCATTCTCCTCTTTCCATTTCTTCTCCATCTCCTCCAGCTCGGCCTCGCGCATCATCGTGTCGAGGCCCGAACGGAAGTGACGCGCCATGCCCTTCGCCTTGCCGACCCAATTGCCGACGGTGCGCATCACGCGCGGCAGATCCTTCGGGCCGATCACCACCAGGGCGACCAAAGCCACGATCAGCAGCTCGGTGGGTGCGATATCGAACATGCGCCCAGCCCCTCAGGCGAGCCGGTCAGGGCTCGCGCCGGTCTTCCGGATCGGCGGCGCGGCCGCGCTCCGGCGTCGCGTCGGGCTTGAGATCGATCGGACGGTCGCCTTCGATCTGCGGCGGCGGCGCCGGCTTCTCATCGTCGTCGGTCATGCCCTTCTTGAAGCTCTTCAGGCCCTTGGCGACATCACCCATCATCTCGGAGAAGCGGCCCTTGCCGAACAACAGCAATATGATGACGCCGACGACCAACCAATGCCAAAGGCTCAAACCACCCATCTTCATTCTCCACAGACGCTTGGAAGACCCCTAGTCGTCCTCGCGCTCCGTTTCCAGTTCTAGCTGTTCACCCAGCTGCTCCAGGGCCGCGTCGACCGGATCGAGCAGCCCGGCCGCCTTCAGATCGTCGATGCCGGGCAGGTCGCGCCGGCTCGCCAGGCCGAAATGGGCGAGGAAGCCGGCGGTGGTCGCATAAGTGAGCGGCCGCCCCGGCACCTCCCGCCGCCCCGCCGGCCGCACCCAGCCCGCCTCCATCAGCACGTCGAGCGTGCCCTTGGATATCTGGACGCCCCTTATCGCCTCGATGTCGGCGCGGCTGACCGGCTCGTGATAAGCGATGATCGCCAGCGTCTCGACCGCGGCCCGGCTGAGCTTGCGCACCTCGTCGCGTTCACGCCGCAGGATGTGGGCGAGATCGGGCGCGGTCTGGAAATGCCAGCGCCCGCCGCGTTCGACCAGCTCGATCCCCCGCCCCACATAATGGCCGGCCAATGCGCGCAGCGTCTCGCCGACATCGACATGCGGCCCGACATAATCGGCTATTTCCCGCGCGCTCATCGGCTCCTCGGCGGCGAACAGGGTCGCCTCGACCGCGCGGATATCGTCGGACGGCCTGCTCATGCGGCGCGAATGTACAGCGGCGCGAAAGCGGACGACTGCTCCATCTCCACCTTGCCCCGCCGCGCGAGCTCGAGGGTGGCGACGAAGCTGGAAGCGAGCGCCGACTTGCGGAACTCCCCATCCTGCGTCTCGGGCAGGAAGCTTTCGATCCTCGCCCATTCGACGCCGGCGCTAAGCAGCCGCTCGACCCGCAGCAGCGCCTCCTCCAGGGTCATGACCGGGCGGCGGCTGACGACGTGGTAAGCCGGCTCGGTCCGTGCGCGGACATTGCCGTAGGCGGCGATGAGGTCGTAAAGGTCCGCCTGCCACGCCGCCTTGCGGATCATCCGCAGCCCCTCCGGGCGCCCCCTCGCAAACACGTCGCGCCCGAGCCGGTCGCGCGCCAGCAGCCGCGCTCCCGCGTCGCGCATCGCGTTCAGCCGCTGGAGGCGGAGCTGGAGCCGCAACGCCAGTTCCTCGGGACTGGGATCGGCCTGCTCGTCGCGGGGCAGCAGCAGGCACGATTTGAGGTAAGCAAGCCAGGCCGCCATCACCAGATAATCGGCCGCGATCTCGAGCCGCAACTTGCGCGCGTCGGCGATGAAGGCGAGATATTGCTCGGTGAGCGCGAGTATCGAAATCTCGCGCAAATCCACCTTCTGCGTCCGCGCCAAAGTGAGCAGCAGGTCGAGCGGCCCTTCCCAGCCGTCTATGTCGAGCGTCAGCCTCTCGGTCTCGGCGACCGCCGGCTGCTCTTCGAAGGAATCGTCCCAATCCACCAGCGCGAGACTAAGCGGCGGGGGTGACGATGCGAAGCGGAAAAATGGCTTCTCCGGCGCCGGAATGGCGCAGCGCCGGCGCGATTCTCTTTAAGCGTAACCGAGGAGCGCGTCCCGCTTGGCTGCCAGCTCCGCATAAGGAGCGCCCTCGCCCGCATCCACCACGCTCGCCATCGCCCGGCCCAGGCGTTCGCGCGCCGCGTCCGTCATTTCGCCGAGGCCCGACGCCACCGCGACCATCTCGGCCATGTCGCCCGAGCAGTGCAGGGCCACATCGCAGCCTGCCGCGATCACGCCCGCCGCGCGTTCGTCGAAGCCGCCCGACAGCGCGTGCATGCCGAGATCGTCGGACATGAGCAGGCCGCCAAAGCCGATCCGTCCGCGGATGATCTCGCCGATCACAATCGGGGACAGGCTGGCGCAACGATCCGCGTCCCAGGCGGTATAGACGACGTGGGCGGTCATCCCCATCGGCGCGCCGGCCAGCGTGCGGAAGGGCTCGATGTCGGTTTCCAGCTCACCTGAGGAAGCGGTGACGACCGGGAGCTCCTGATGGCTGTCGCTCGTCGAACGGCCATGGCCGGGCATATGCTTGACCACGCCGACCACGCCCGCCGCGCGCAGCCCTTCGATCACCGCGCGCCCGAGGGCCGCGACCTGCATCGGCTCGAAGCCCAAGGCGCGATCACCGATAATGTCGTGCGCGCCCGCCTGCCGGACATCGAGCAAGGGCAGGCAATCGACATTGATCCCGGCCTCGCGCAGCACCGAGCCGATCGCCTGGGCGTTGACCCGCGCCGCCTCGATCGCGCTGATCGGCGCGACCTGGTAGAGGTCCGCGAACGCCTCGGCGGCGGGGAATTCCGGCCAGACCGGCGGCTGCATCCGCGAGACGCGGCCGCCTTCCTGGTCGATGAGGATGGGGAGGTCGTCGCGGCGGTGAAGGGCGCGCAGCGCGTCGGTCAGCGCGCGGAGCTGCTCCGGGTCGATGCAATTGCGCCGGAAGAGGATGTAGCCGGCGGGATCGGCATCGTGGAAGAAGGCGCGCTCGTCCGCGCTGAGGCTCGCGCCCGAAAGGCCGTAGATCGCCGGCTGCATGTCATTCCTTATTCGATACGCACACAGGATTCGCCCGCCACCTGGAGACGGCCGCAAATGTCGCGCGCGCCGGGGCCGGTGGCGCGCAGGCGATAGAGCGTCCGGCCGCCGGTGGTCGTCGGAGTGACGCTGTGGGAGAGCGGGGCGAGGTAGGAGAAGCGGCCCGCCAGCGCCTTCCACGCCGAATTGGCGCTCGCCTGACTGGAGAAGGCGCCGAGCTGAATGGTGCCATCGCCCGGGGCGGCGACCGCCGAGGGGCGCATCGCGGCCGGAGGAGCGGGCGTGGGAGCCGGCGCCGTGGGAGCCGGAGCGGCGGCGGGCGGCGCGGCGGCGGGCGGCAGCGCCCGGGTCACCGGCGCCTCGGGGAGCGCATTGGTGTCGATCGCGGACTTGGGCGTGGCGCCCTCGCTCGCGGCGAAGGCGGTGTCGCCGGTGCCTTCCACTTCCATGCCGCCGGCCTCCTCGGGCTTGACCTTGTAATCGCCTTCCTGCGCGGCGATCAGCTCCGGCTCGCCATCGCCCGCGGCGCCGTCGCGATTGCCCATCCAGAACAGGCCGCCGACGATGAGGCCGATGGCGGCGAGCCCGATCACCACGAACGCGATCAGCTTGGCCGCGGTCGGACCCTCATTGCCTTCTTCCTCCTCGACCGCCTCGAGCCAGGGCAGGCGGTCCTCGTCGTCGAGCGGCGTCGGGTCGTCGGCGCGGGTATCGGTCATCACTGCATCTCCTCGGCGGCCGCCACTCCCATGATGGCGAGGCCGTTGCGCAGTATTTGCCCGATTGCGGAAGCGAGTTCCAGCCGCGCGCGTGTCAAATCGGGATTGTGTGCCAATAAGAAGCGGCGGGAGGGATCGTCATTGCCCTTGTTCCACTGGGCGTGGAGGGCGGCGGCGAGATCGCCAAGATAGAAAGCGACGCGGTGAGGCTCATGCGCGAGCGCCGCCGCCTCGACGATCCGCGGGAATTGCGCGCCCAGTTTCACCAGCGCGAGTTCCTCGTCGTCGAGCAGCGACAGGTCGGCGGCGGGCGAAAGATCGATGCCGGCCTCCTCCGTCCGGCGGTGGAGCGAACGGATGCGGGCATGGGCATATTGGACGTAGAAGACCGGATTGTCCTTCGACGCTTCGACCGCCTTGGCGAAATCAAAATCGAGCGGGGCGTCGGCGCGGCGGGTGAGCATGATGAAGCGCACCACATCCTTGCCGACCTCGCGCACCACATCCGCCAAGGTCACGAAATTGCCCGAGCGCTTGGACATCTTGATCGGCTCGCCGGCGCGGAACAGACGGACCATGTTGACCAGCTTGACGTCCAGATCGACCTTGCCGTCGGTGAGCGCCGTCACCGCCGCTTGGATCCGCTTCACCGTCCCGGCATGATCGGCGCCCCAGATGTTGACGAGCGCGTCGGCCTTTTCCGCTTTCTGGAGGTGATAGGCCGCGTCGGCGCCGAAATAGGTCCAGCTCCCGTCCGACTTCTTCATCGGCCGGTCCTGGTCGTCGCCATATTTCGTCGAACGGAACAAGGTGAGCTCGACCGGCTCCCAATCGTCGGGCGTCTCGCCCTTGGGCGCCTCCAGCTGGCCTTCGTAGACCAGCCCCTTGTCGCGCAGGGTCGCCATCACCCGGTCGGCGGCGCCGCTGCCCTGCACCTCGGCCTCGGAAGCGAAGACGTCGTGATGGATGCCGAGCAGGGCCAGGTCGGAGCGGATAAGATCGAGCATCGCCGCGACCGACTTGCCCCTGAAGAGCTGGAGCCATTCGGCCTCGGGCGCGGCGGCGTAGAGGTCGCCATATTGGGCCGCGAGCGCCTCGCCGACGGGCTTCAGATAGTCGCCGGGATAGAGGCCCTCGGGTATCTCGCCAATGTCGGCCCCCAGCGCCTCGCGATAGCGAAGGTGCGCCGAGCGGGCGAGCGTGTCGACCTGCGCGCCGGCGTCGTTGACATAATATTCGCGGGTGACGGCATAGCCGGCATATTCGAGCAGGGACGCGAGCGCGTCGCCGACCACGGCGCCCCGGCAATGGCCGACATGCATCGGGCCGGTCGGATTGGCCGAGACATATTCGACGTTGATCCGCTCGTTCCCGCCGATCGCCGAGCGGCCGTAATCGGCGCCGCCCTCGATTATGGCGCGGAGCTCGTCGCGCCAGATGGCGGGATCGAGACGGATGTTGATGAAGCCGGGACCGGCGATCGCGGCGCTCTCGACCTCGTCCAGCCTCTCCAGTGCCGGCGCGATCAATTCGGCCAGCGCGCGAGGGCTGGTTGCCGCCCTCTTGGCCAGCACCATCGCCGCGTTGGTCGCGAGGTCGCCATGCGCGGGATCGCGCGGCGGCTCGACCGCGACGGCGCTCCGGTCGAGGCCGGCCGGAAGGTCGCCCGATGCGACGAGGGCGTCGAGCAATGTATCGAGATGGTGCGCGAAGCGGTGATAGAGGGTGGTCACATTTTGCCCGGTCGTTTGGGATGAAGCGCGCACCTAGCCCATCGAACGTGGAATATGAAGCGGCCACGCGCGAATGCCGCCGCCATCGGGATCGCTCCATATCGGCTTAGTCTCCGCTCCGGAATGTGACTGCCCTGCGGGATAAGGGAGGCCGCGCGCGCCGCAACGGGGGAGGACGATCGATGAACCTCGACAGGATCAGCTTCACGACCTTCAACCTGTACAATCTTAACGAGCCCGGCGCGCCGATGTACCGCGACGGGACCGGCTGGACCGCCGCGCAATATACGAAGAAGATCGAATGGACGGGGCGCATGCTGAATATCATGGGATCGGACGTCTACGGGTTCCAGGAACTCTGGCATGGGCAATCCCTCGCCAACGCGTTCCAGCAGGCGGGGCTCGCGACCGACTATGCGATGCTCGTGCCCGACGGACATGCCGGCGGCCGGATCGTCTGCGCCGCCGCGGTGCGCGCCGATATCCTGGCGGGCGACCCGGAGTGGATCACGAGCTTTCCCGACCAATTCCGCCTGCAAAGCCAGGGCGACGATCCCCAGACTTCGGAGATCGCCGTCAATATCGACAGCTTCTCGCGGCCGGTCCTCCATTTCGTCATCCGTCCCCGCGACGATACGCCGGACATCCATGTCTATGTCTGCCACCTCAAATCCAAACTGCCGACCCGCATCGACGACGAGCCCTGGTTCGAAGCGGCGCCGGACATTTTCGGTAAGCACCGCGACGCGATCGGCGGCGCGATCTCGACCATCCGCCGCACCGCCGAGGCGGCCGCGCTCCGTTTTATCCTGACCGAACGCATGAAGGGCACCGACACGCCGGTCATCCTGCTCGGCGACGTCAATGACGGCCAGTGCAGCAACACTGTCGCCATCCTCAGCAGTCAGCCCAATTACCTGATCGGCCTGTCCAAGGGCGGCGGGGACAACGATCTCTACACCGCCCAGACCCTGCAGCAATATCGCAGCACCCGCGACGTCTATTACACCCATATCTTTCAGAATGAGCGCGAGTCGCTCGACCAGATCATGCTGAGCCAGGAATTTTACGACAATAGCCGCAAGCGCATCTGGGCGTTCGACGGAATGGAGGTGAATAACGACCACCTCAATTACGATGATCACGAGCTGTCGGGAACCAACGACCACGGCATTATCCGCGCCGCCTTCAGATATCGCCCGGTCGCCGGCGGCGGTGACTGAGAGCGCTCAAACTGGCGACCGCCAATCCACGCGACTGTTCCGATTGCCAAGCCGCCGCGAATGCCGGATGATGCGGCAGCGTCCCGAGTAGCAGATTGTCGGTTCTTTCTTCCGAAGAAGGATCACGCGCATGGCGACCTACACCCTCTTCATCGGCTTTCGATATACGTTCGATACGACCTATCTCGCCCAGTTCTACGGCTCCCAAAGCGCCACCTTGTTCGAGGTAATCGGCGAGAATGGCGTCCTGCGCACCGCCTATCATGGCCGAAATTTCACCTATGCGAGCAACGGCTTTTTCAACAGGGGCACGGTGACCGAGGCCTATGGGTTCACCTCCGATGGGCGGCTCGCCAGCCAGGCGACGGGTCTCAACGTCGATGTCGCTACCCGCAACAGCCTGCTTTCCATCGGCACGTCGGGTTACGAATATGGCCAGTACGAATTGAGGGGAAACGACACGATCCGCGGCTCGGAAGAGGATGATCGCCTTGTCGGTTCGCATGGCCGAGACCGGATCGACGGCCGCGGCGGCAGCGACGTCCTGACTTTCGACGGCTTCGATGAAGGGGTGACGGTCAACCTTGCGACCGGCCGATACCGTACGTCCGACGGAACCAGCATAGTCACCGGCGTGGAGGATGTCGAAGGCTCCGATTTCGGCGACACCCTCATCGGCAATGGCGGGAACAATCAGCTCCAGGGATTTGCCGGCAACGACGCCATCAATGGCGGCGCGGGAATCGACACCGTGGTCTATTTCGACGCCGCGGCCCCCGTCTCGGTCAATCTGGCTACCCGCGCCGCAACTGGCGGCAGCGGCAACGACATTTTGTCGTCGATCGAACGCGTGCTGGGCTCGCGTTTCGCCGATACGCTGACCGGATCCGATGCGAACGAGTTCTTCCTCGGTGGGTTCGGCGACGACGCGATCGACGGCGGTCGCGGTGTCGATACCGTAGAATATGGCTTCGTAGGCTCCGGCGTGACCGTGAATCTCGCCACCGGCAAGGCCAGCGGCGGCGGGGGCAACGACCTCATCACCACCGTGGAGAATGTGATCGGCTCCCTGTTCGGCGACAGGCTCACCGGGAGCGGCCGCGCCAACCGGCTCGACGGCCGGGAGGGAGCGGACAACCTGGACGGCGGCGCGGGCGGCGACCTGCTGATCGGAGGCGAAGGCAATGACAGGCTGAACGGCGGCCTGGGAAACGACCGGCTGATGGGCGGCGCCGGGGCAGACAGCTTCCTGTTCACCACGCTCTTGTCCGGCAATGGCGACCGAATACTCGACTTTAGCGCGCCCCAGGACACCATCCGCCTCGACAACGCCATTTTCGACGCGCTGCCCGTCGGCGCGCTCACCCCCGGGGCCTTCCGGATCGGCGCGGGCGCGTCCGACGCCGGCGATCGCATCATCTACGACAGCGCCACCGGAATTCTGCTCTACGACGCCGACGGCACCGGCCCGACGGCCGCCATCCGCTTCGCGACGCTGTCGCCCGGTCTCGCGCTAACGAATACGGACTTCGTCATCATCTGAGTGTTGCTAAAAGCCTTCGGGGAGCTCGATCGGCCCTACCAGCTCCCGATAGCGGGTGACGGCGTAGCGATCGGTCATGCCGGCGATGAAGTCGCCGATCCGTCGCAGCAGCGCGGCCCGGTCGGCGATGCCGGCGCGCCATTCGGGCGGAAGCAGGGCCGGATCGTCGCGATAGGCGGCGAACAGGCCGGCGAGCAGCGCGCGGGCGTCGTCCGATACCGCCTTGACCGGCGCGGCGCTGTACATGCGTTCGGTGAGGAAGGCCTTGAGCCGCCCTTCCTCGGCCGCCATCGCAGCGGAGAAAGCGGCGAGCCTGCCGCCGGCGGCGCGGACTTCGTCGGCGCTCCCCACGCCGGACGCCGCGATGCGCCGGCGCGTTTCTTCCAGCACGTCGTTGACCATGCGGCCGATCTGGTCGCGGACCAGTTCGGGCACAAGCCGCGCTTCGTCCACGTCGGGATAGCGCGCGCGGACATCCTCCCAGCTCCGCGCCGCCAGCGGCACGGTCAGCAATTCCTCCAGGGTGAACAGCCCCGCCCGCAATCCGTCGTCGATATCGTGATTGTCGTAGGCGATGTCGTCGGCGATGGCGGCAACCTGCGCTTCGAGGCCGGGCCAGGTGGCGAGATCGAGCGGGAATTCGCCATTCGCTTCGGCAAGCGCCCAACCAGGGTTCTCGACCGGGCCGTTATGCTTGGCGAGTCCTTCCAGCGTCTCCCAACTGAGGTTGAGTCCGGCGAAGCGCGGATAGGGCGTCTCCAGCCGGGTCAGCAGGCGCAATGTGTGGGCATTGTGGTCGAACCCGCCCGCCTCGGCCATCGCCTCCTGCAGCACATCCTCGCCGGCATGGCCGAAGGGCGGGTGGCCGATGTCGTGGGCGAGGCAGAGCGCCTCGGTGAGATCCTCGTTGAGCCCGAGGTCGCGGGCGATGGTTCGGCCGATCTGCGCGACCTCGAGGCTGTGGGTGAGACGCACGCGGAAATGGTCGCCGTCGGGGGCGACGAAGACCTGGGTCTTGTGGCGGAGGCGCCGGAACGGCACCGAATGGATGATGCGGTCGCGGTCGCGCTGGAAGGCGTCGCGCGGGCCGCGCGTTCCCTCCGATTCCTCGCCGTGCAGCCGGCCGCGCGAGCGAGCGGGGTCGGCGGCGAGGGGCGACAGCGGCCTCACTGGGCGAAAAGCTTCTCGATCTCCTGCCCTGCCGGGCTGGTCCAGCTGAACGCCGCGAGTTCCACCTTGGCGAGCTCGTTGACGAAGCTCTGCGCCTCGCTTTCGCTGTCGAACGGGCCGACCAGCAGGCGATTGGTGAAGCGCAAGGGCGCCGTCCAGGCGGTCTTGCCCGACAGCAGCTTGGGCGCCCTGGTCTTCAGCCGGTCGAATTCGCGCGGCAGGGAAGCCTTGTTGGCTCCGCCAGCGATCTGGACCCAGTGACGGCTCGGCGCCTTCGGCTTGGCGGGGGCCGCTTTCTTTTCAGGCTTCGGAGCCGGCTTCTCCTCTTCGGCGCTGGGCGCTTTGGCCGGCGCCTGGAGGGCTTGGACGGTCTCGCTGATGTCGGCGACCCGGGGCGGCGTGCCCGAAGTGGGCGGACCGAAAGGCACCGGCGCGCGCCTGGCAACGCTTTGCGCGGGGGTCGCGGAGGATGGGCTCGCGGTGATCGTCGCCACGGGGGCAGCGGGTTCACGCCTGTCCGGCGACGGGGCGACCGCCGCACGCGAAGGCGGCGCCGGGTCGGGCTTGTTCGTCACGACCGTCGAAAAGGCCGGTCGGGGTTCGGGCGCTTCGTCGGCCGGCGCGGGGTTCGGCGCGGTTGGCGCGGGCGCCCGCGCGCTGTTCCGGGCGAGCGCCCCCGGCTTCCGCGGCGGCGGCGGTGGCGTCGCTTGCGCGGCGCGGGCGGATCGGTTGCGGGGGGCATAAGCGCGCGAGCCCGGCCCCACTTTCTCGACAATCGTTTCGTCGGCGCCGGGCCTCCGCCGCGGCGCGGTCGACGCGGGCGGCGTCGGCGCGCGGCGGCCGAGCGCGGGCTGCCGGGCGTCCGGCCTCCCGGTCTGGGTCGCGGCGGGCACGGCGCCGGAATAGACCGGCCCCGGGGCAGCCTGCGCCGTCTGGAGAGGCTGTGTCCCGGTCGGGAAGTGACCGAAATGCACGGCCATCGCGCGCTGCGCCGGAGTGAGTCCGGGCAGCCCGGCATAAAAAGGCCGCATCGCCACCGCCTGGCCAGGCATCACCGCCTCGGTGGCCGCCGTCGCGCCGGCCTCGTCGCCGGTGAGGGCGAGGATGAAGGCGCGGGTCCGCCAGGCCGACCGGTCCTGCTTCCGCACCAGCGCCTCGATTGTCGACAGCGCCGCCTCGCGGTGGCCGCTGATGGCGAGCGAGAGAGCGAGACGCTGCCGCACTTCCGCATTCTCCTCGCCCCGCAGCGCCAGCGCATAATCCGCCTGGGCGCGCTGGGGATCGCCGGTCAGGTCGTAGGCGAGCCCGCGATCGCCGGCGAAACGGGCGACGGGGATGCCGAGGCTCGCCGCCTCGCCGAAGAATCGCAGCGCCGCGGCGGGCTGCTCCAGCAGCACGAAGGCCGAGCCCATGCCGGCCTTCACCCGGCCGTCGCGGGGAGCGACCTCCTCGGCGCGGGCGAAGAAGGTCAGCGCGGTCTGCGGGTCGCCGAGCGCGAGCGAAGCCTCGCCCGCGCCGATGAGCGCGCTCGGGCTGCGCGGGGAATCCGCGAGGCTGCGCAGGTGCCGCGTCAAAGCGGCGCTGGGATCCTCACGCAACTGGCTGGGGCTGTAGACGGTGCGGATCTGCTGGGCCGCGACGGCCGGCGACGCACCCGCGAGCCCCATCGCCAGCAGGGCCGCGCCGAGCCGGAGCGATTTCACATTCATGGAAGTCATGCCGGCGATAAGCCTCGCCGAAGCTGTACCGGCAATGTCTCGGCCGCCAAATCCGCGCCAAGCCGGTGCCGAGCGGCGACGAACCGCCGGCACCGACCGGAGCGCCCTTATTGGTTGTTCTGGCGATTGAGGAAGCGCGGAATGTCGAGCGGATCGCGGCCGGAGCGCGCGGGCGCTTCCTCTTCCTCGACCTGGGCCTTGGCGGCGCCGCGGGCGATGTTCGACATGCGCTCGAACAAGGTTCCCCCCGCGCGGGGCGCCGCCGGAGCGCTTTCCTGCTCGGCGAGCCAGCTGCGGGTGCCCGGAGTCGGCGCCTCTTCGCCGATCTCGACCGTCTCCACATTCTCTTCGTCCGCCAGCATGTCGCCGCTGCCGAGCAGGAGCTCCTCGCCTTCATCGGCCGTCTGGTCGAGGCTCAGCTCGTCGGCGGGCGCCTCTTCCTCGAGGGTGAGCTCGACCGCCGGGGCGCGCTCTTCGGCGGCGGCTTCCGGCTCCATCATTGGTTCGGGGACGATCATCGGCTTCGGCGCCTCGGCGGCGCGGCTCGCGCCGGGGAAGGCGAAGACCTTGGCCGGGGCCGGCTGGACCGCCTGCGCCTCGGCGTCGATCCCGGTCGCTACCACCGAGACGCGGATCTTGCCTTCGAGGTCGTTGTTGAAGGCCGAGCCCCAGATGATGTTGGCGTCCGGATCGACCAGGTCCTTGATGTGATTGGCGGCCTCGTCGACCTCCATCAGGCGCATGTCCTCGCCGCCGGTGATTGAGATGATGACGCCCTTGGCGCCCTTCATCGAGACGCCATCCAGGAGCGGATTGGCGATCGCCTGCTCGGCCGCGTCGATGGCCCGATTGTCGCCGGCGGCCTCGCCGGTGCCCATCATCGCCTTGCCCATCTCGCCCATGACCGAGCGGACGTCGGCGAAATCGAGGTTGATGAGGCCGGGCATGACCATCAGGTCGGTGATGCCGCGCACGCCCTGCTGAAGCACCTCATCGGCCATCTGGAACGCTTCCTTGAAGGTCGTGTTCGGGTTGGCGATGCGAAAGAGATTCTGGTTCGGGATGACGATCAGGGTGTCGACATGCTGCTGCAGCTCCTCGATGCCCGCATCGGCGGACCGGCCGCGGCGGTTGCCCTCGAAGCTGAACGGCTTTGTGACGACGCCGACGGTGAGGATGCCCTTGTCGCGCGCCGCCTTGGCGATGACCGGGGCGGCGCCGGTGCCGGTGCCGCCGCCCATGCCGGCGGCGATGAAGCACATATGGGCGCCGTCGAGCGCCTTCTCGATCTCGGCGATCGTCTCTTCGGCCGCCGCCTTGCCGATTTCGGGGCGCGAGCCGGCGCCGAGACCCTGCGTGATCTTGAGGCCGAGCTGGATGCGCTGATCGGCCGAGGAGGCGTTCAAGGCCTGCGCGTCGGTGTTGGCGACGATGAAGTCGACCCCCTGAACGTCGCTGTTGATCATGTTCGCGATGGCGTTGCCGCCCGCGCCGCCGACGCCGATGACGCTGATCCGGGGACGAAGCTCGTCAACCTCCGGACGAATGAAATCGATGCTCATCTGGCTGTCTCCCCTGTGCTCGAGGCGCCCGCGCGAAGCACCTCCATGACTCTTTTGCACGATGCGATTCGCGCGCGGAAGCAAAAAGTTAACGTCACTGACATTTTTCCTAATAGTTGCTTCTAAACAATGAGATCAGGCGTTGGACCATATTTCCCTCATCGCCTTTCTGGACCGTCTTTTCGCCATCGCCGAAACGCCTGAGATCGAGCTCGTCGGAGGCCGCGAAAAGGGCGAGGCCGGCGAGCGTCGTGAAGGCCGGGCCGCCATGCGCCTCGGGCAGGCCGAGCAGCCGCGGCCGGCCGACCCGCACGGCGCGGCCGAGCACCCCCTGGGCGTAATCGGCCATGCCCTTCAGCTCCGAGGCGCCGCCGGTGAGCACGATCTGGCCGCCGAAGGGACCGGCGAAACCGAGCTCCTTCAAGGCGCAGGCGATCTCGCCCATCAGCTGGTCGAGCCGCTGGCGGATGACGGCGATGAGCTGCGCGCGGGTGATCCGCGCGGACTCCGTGCCCTCCTCTACGCCGGCGATCGGCGACAGATCGATCATGTCGTGATTGTCGCGCGGGCTGGTGGCGGCCGATCCGAAGAAGCATTTCATCCGCTCGGCCTCGACCCGCCGGGTGCCGAAGGCGGAAGCGATGTCGTCGGTGATGTCGATGCCGCCGATCGGCAGCGATTTCAGGCCGACCAGCATACCGCCCGCGAAAACCGAGACGTTGGTGACGCCGGCGCCCATCTCGACCAGCGCGACGCCCCGCTCGCGCTCTTCCTCGCTGAGGCATGCCCGGCCCGCCGCGACCGGCGAGGCGACGATCGCGGAGACGCCGAGATGCGCCGAACGGACGCACACATCGAGATTGCGCACCGGCGACGGCTCGGCGGCGATGACGTGGATGTCTACCGCGAGCTTGTCGGCGTGGAGGCCGAGCGGCTTCCTGACGCCCTGCACGCCGTCCAGAGTATAGAGGGCGGGAAGGGCATGAAGGAGCATCCGCCCTTCCGGGTTGATCGAATCCCGGCCGGCGCGGAGCAGTTCGTCTATGTCCTGCCTTTCGATGCGGCGGCCGCCAATGCCGACCTCGACGCTGGCGACGGTGCTGGCGAGGCCCCCCGCCGCGAAGCCTACGAAGACATCGTCGATATTGGTGCCGGCGATGCGCTCGGCCTGTTCCACCGCCTCGCGGATCGCGGCTTCGGCCTGCTCCATGTCGGCGATGAAGCCGCGTTTGACGCCCCGGCTCTCGCGCTGGCCGGTGCCTAATATCCTGAGCGCGCCCTCCTCGCCGGGATCGGCGATCAAGGCGGAGATTTTGGACGAGCCGATGTCCAGCGCGGTGACGAGCTTTCTGCCCGGCGGTGGGGGGAGCCGCCTGCTCACATCCTCGCCCTCATATCGTCGTCGCCGGATCGATCGGTGCGCCGTCTGCGATCGTCGGAGCGAGCGTCGGCACGGTCGTCCCCGGCACGCGGGAGAGGCGGACGATGAACTTGCCCGGGATGCGCATGTCGAAGCGGGCGAGGCCCCGGCCCAGCAGCTGCGCCGCCTTGTCCATGCGGCCGAAATGGACGAGCGCCTTCGAAGCCGCTTCCTCGCCTTCGGGCAAAGCGAGTACTTCGCCCGACTGGAACCTTATGTCCCAGCGACGCCCGCCGATCCAGCTCGCGCCGGCCAGCATCGGCCTGAGCTGCGGCGCCGCGTCGAACAACGCGGTAAGCTGTTGGGCATGATGGTTGGCGGCGGGGCCAATGACCAGGGGCAGGTCCGGCATCGCATCGAGCTTTACCGCTTCCAATACCACCCCTTCGCGGTCGATCAGCGAGAGCTGCTGATTGTGCTGCCAGATGGCGGCGGGAACGCGCTCGACGATGTCGACCACCAAAGTGTCCGGCAGGCGGCGAGAGACGCGGGCTTCCTCGACCCAGCCGAAGCGGAGCAGCCGCTCGCGCGTGCCGTCGAGGTCGACCAAAGGCATCGCCATCGAATTCTGATCGAGCGCGACCGCATAAACGGGGAGCCGCTCCATCCGGTCGAGACCCTTGATCTCGACCCTTTTCACCGCGAATCCGGCTTCGCCGACCGCCTCGCCGATCGAGGTGCCGATCATCCGCGGAACGCCCATCGCCGCCGCCACGGCGAGACCGAGCGCGATCGCCATGCCCAGCAATATCCAGAGCCCGACGCGGCGGATCGTCTCTTCGGCCATGGGCAGCGCGTCGAGCATCCCGGCCTGCTTCTTGCGGCCCTGCTTGCCGCGCGGCTGCGATTTGCGGGGTCTAGATTTCGCCGCGGCCGAGCCGCGGGCGATGCGTGCGCTCATCCAAGCCCTCCCTTGGGGAGAGCGTCCTCGACGATCCGCTGGACGAGCTCGGCATAGCTCATGCCGCGATATCTGGCCTGCTCCGGCACCAGGCTGAGCGGCGTCATGCCGGGCTGGGTGTTCACTTCGAGGAGGTACAGCCCCTCCTCGCCTTGCTCGTCGTCCCAGCGGAAATCGGAGCGCGACGTGCCCTTGCAGCCGAGCAGCCGGTGTGCCTTCAGCGCCATCGCCATGGCGGCGTCGCGGATCGCGTCCGGAATCTCGGCCGGGCAGACATGCTGCGTGAGGCCGTCCGTATATTTGGAATCGTAATCGTAGAAACCGTGGGTCGGCTTCAGCTCGGTGACGGCCAGCGCCTCGTCGCCGAGCACGGCGACGGTGAGCTCATGCCCCCGGACGAAGGGCTCGGCCAGAAGCCGGTCGAACTCCCGCCACGGCCCCGCCACATCGCGGCCGATGGGGTTGCCGTAATTGCTTTCGTCGGTGACGATGGCGACGCCGACCGAGGAGCCCTCGTTGACCGGCTTCAGCACATAAGGCCGCGCCATCGGGTCCTCGGCGTGGAGGCTTTCGCTGCGCACGATCCGTCCCTCGGGCATGCGGATGCCGTGGGGGACGAGCACCATCTTGGTGAGTTCCTTGTCGATCGCGATCACCGACGTTTCGACACCGCTATGGGTGTAAGGGATCTGCATCAGATCGAGCATGCCCTGCACCGTGCCGTCCTCGCCGGGCGTACCGTGGAGCGCGTTGAAGACGACGTCGGGGCGAACGGCGGTCAGAACCTGCGCGACGTTCCGGTCCATATCGACGCGGGTGACCTGATGGCCGAGGCTCTCCAACGCTTCGGCAATCCCCTTGCCGCTCGACAGCGAGACCTCCCGTTCGGCCGACCACCCGCCCATCAGCACGGCGACGTGAAGAGATTTAGGCAATGTAAACTCCGTTCGGGCTGAGCTTGTCGATGCCCTGCCCTTTCTCCAAACCCGTACGAGCAGAAGGACAGCCCTTCGACAGGCTCAGGGCGAACGGGGAGTGGAAACTCTCCCGGTTCATCCTTTCCTCCCCACCCGCTGTATCTCCCATTCGAGCTCGACGCCGCTATGCGCGCGAACCCGCCGGCGCACTTCCTCGCCCAACGCCTCGATATCCGCCGATGTCGCCTTGCCAAGGTTCAACAGGAAATTGCAGTGCTTCTCCGACACCTGCGCGTCGCCCATCGTGAGACCGCGGCAACCCGCCGCATCGATCTCCTTCCAGGCCTTGGTTCCGGGCGGATTCTTGAACGTCGAGCCGCCGGTGCGGCTGCGCAAGGGCTGGCTCGCCTCGCGTTCGGCGGCGATGCGGTCCATCTCGGCGCCGATCACGGCGGGATCGCCGGGCGCGCCTTCGAACAGCGCCTCGACGACGACCGCGCCTTCGGGAGTCTCGCTGTGCCGGTAGGTGTAACCGAACCGGTCCGCCGGCCAGACCTCGACGGTGCCATCGCGCAGGACCAGGGTCGCCTCGATGAGAATGTCGGCGACCTCGCGGCCATAGGCGCCGGCGTTCATCCGCACCGCGCCGCCCGCCGTGCCCGGAATGCCACGCAGGAATTCGAGGCCCGCGATGCCGGCGTCGCGCGCCTTGCTAGCGACGGTGATGCCCATCGCGCCCGCGCCGGTGCGGACGCGGTTGCCGGGCTCAATCGAGACCGCGGCAAGGCTCTTGGGAAGACGCACTACCACGCCCGAAACGCCGCCGTCGCGGACGATAAGGTTTGAGCCTACTCCGACGGGCAGGACGGGTGTCGCCGGATCGAGATGGCGAAGGAACTGCGACAGGTCTTCGACATCGGCCGGCCGGACAAGCCACTCTGCCGGGCCACCGGTGCGGAACCAGATGAAGTCGGCCAGCGAGCCGTCCGCTTCGACCTTACCTGTCAGGTCGGGGATTTCCGTTCGCCCCGAGCGAAGTCGAGGGGCCCCGTCGAGCGAAGCCGAGACCTCCTGCCTCCATGCATCGTCCCTCGGCTTCGCTCGGGAGGGTGTCTCGACTGCGCTCGACACGAACGGGTCTCTTTCGGGTCCGCCCATCATCGGCATAGCCTTTCGTCCCGAATGCAATCCGCCAGCCCGGCGGCCCATTTCGTGATGTCGCCGGCGCCGAGGCAGATCACCATGTCGCCCCTTGCGGCGACATCGCGGAGCTGGCGGGCGAGGTCCTGCTGGTCGGCGACGCTCGCCACCATGCGGTGGCCGCGCTCCTTCAGCCCCTCGACCAGAGCCTCGGAATCGGCGCCTTCGATCGGCTCCTCGCCGGCCGGATAGACGGGCGCCACATAGACGATGTCGGCGTCGTTGAACGCCCCCTGGAACTCGTCCATCAGGTCGCGGAGGCGCGTATAGCGGTGCGGCTGGACGACGGCGATGACCCGCCCTTCGGCGCCCTCGCGCGCGGCGGCGAGCACCGCCTTTATCTCGACCGGATGATGGCCGTAATCGTCGATGATGGCGACGCCCTCGACCTCGCCCACCTTGGTGAAGCGCCTTTTGACGCCGTCGAATTTCTCGAAGCCGCGCGCGACGATCGCGTCGGCTATGCCCATCTCCAGCGCCACCCCGATCGCGGCGAGCGCATTCTGGACGTTGTGGCGGCCCGGCATCGGCAGCTCGATGCCCTCGATCACCCGCACCTCGCCGGCCCGGTCGCGCACGCTCACGTCGAAGCGATTGCCGCCGGGAAAGGGCTCGACATTGTCGCCGCGCACGTCGGCCTGGGCGGCGAAGCCGTAGGTGACGACGCGCCGGTCGCGAAGGCGCGGGATGATCGTCTGGACTTCGGGATGATCGACGCACAGCAGGGCCGCACCGTAAAAGGGCACGTTCTCCACGAATTCGACATAGGCGTCCTTGGCCTTGTCGAAGCTGCCATAATGATCGAGATGCTCGGGATCGATGTTGGTCACCACGGCGATGGTGCCGTCGAGCCTCAGGAAGCTACCGTCGCTCTCGTCGGCCTCGACCACCATCCAGTCCGATTTGCCCAATCTCGCGTTGGAACCGTAGGCGTTGATGATGCCGCCGTTGATGACGGTCGGGTCGATGCCTCCGGCGTCCAGCAAGGCCGCTATCATCGAGGTAGTGGTCGTCTTGCCGTGCGTCCCCGCGACGGCGACGGTGGCCTTGAGGCGCATCAGCTCGGCCAGCATCTCGGCGCGGCGGACGACGGGGATGCGGCGTTCATAGGCGCATTCGACCTCGGGATTGCCGCGCTTGATGGCGGTCGAGGTGACGACCACGGCGGCCTCGCCGAGATGGTCGGGATGGTGGCCGATGGCGACGGGGATGCCCTGCTTGCGCAGCCCCTCGACGACATAGCCTTCCGACACGTCCGAACCCTGCACCTTGTAGCCGAGGATATGCATCACTTCGGCGATCCCGGACATGCCGATGCCGCCGATGCCGACGAAGTGGATGGTGCCGATGTCGGTCCCCACGCCTTTCATGCATAAGCTCCGCCGGCCGGGACCGGGCGAAAGGCGACGCCCTCGGCGCCGACGAAGGCGGGGTCGCGGCCGCTGCGTTCGACCAGATCGGCGAGCTCCCGGGCCGCGTCGGGGCGGCCGCATGATTTGGCGCGCTCGGCAGCGTTGGCGAGCGCCTTCGGCTCGAGCCCGAGCTTCTGCATCTGCTTGGCGAGCTCGACCGGCGTGAAGTCGGTTTGAGCGATCATCCGGGCGCCGCCGTTGCGCGCCATCTCGCGGGCATTATAGGTCTGGTGGTCGTCGGTGGCGCTCGGCAGCGGGATCAGGATCGCCGGGCGCCCCGCCGCCGTCAACTCGGCGATGGTCGAGGCGCCGGCCCGCGCGATGACGAGATGCGACCAGGCGAGCCTCTCCGGCAGATCGGGCATGTAGGTGGCGAGATCGGCGGGAATGCCGAGGCTGGCATAGCGCGCGCGCACCTCCTCTATATCCTCGGCGCGGCATTGCTGCGTCACCTGGAGGCGGCGGCGGAAATGCTCGGGCAGCAAGGCGAGGCCGTCCGGCACGACGCTCGACAGGATCGTCGCGCCCTGGCTGCCGCCGGTGACCAGGATGCGGAAGATGCCGTTTTCGTCCAGCGCCGGGAAAGGCTGGTCGCGAAGGGCCAGCACTTCGTCGCGGACGGGGTTGCCGACGAGATGGACCTTGTCGGCATGGGAATCCGACAGCCGGTGCACCTCCGGATAGGAAGTGGCGATGGCGTCGACCCGGCTGGCAAGCAGGCGGTTGACCCGGCCGAGAACGGCATTCTGCTCGTGAACCAGCGTCGCAATGCCGTCCTTGCGCGCCGCCAGCAAAGCCGGCAGCGCCGGATAGCCGCCGAAGCCGATCACGGCGGAGGGGCGGAACGTTTCGTAGAGGCGCGAGGCCATGGCGCGGCCGGCGAGGATGTTGCGCCCTGCCCTGAACCAGCCGATCGGGCCTCCGCCCAGGCGTCCGGCCGGAAGGATATGGACCTGCACGCCGTCGAACAGGCCGGGGATGCGGGCGCCGCGATCGTCGGTGACGAGGGCGGCGCGGTGGCCGCGCGCGATCAGTTCCTCGGCCAGCGCATGGGCCGGAACCATATGTCCGCCGGTGCCGCCGGCCGCGAGGACATAGTGCCGCGAGATCCCAAAGGCCATCAGCGCCCGCTCCATTTCACCACATAAGGGGAGCGGTGGAGATAGGGATTGCGGCGCGTGAAGGCGAGCAGCAATCCCATGCCGAGCGCCAGCGCGATCATCGACGAGCCGCCATAGGAGATGAACGGCAGGGTCATGCCCTTGGACGGAGCGATCTGGACGTTGACGGCCATGTTGATGAGCGCCTGCAAGCCGAACTGGCAAACCAGCCCGGCGGTGGCGAGGACGAGGAAACGGTCCTCCTCGTGCAAAAGCCTGACCATCACCCGCGCGACGATGCCGAAATAGAGGATGGCGATGGCGAGGCAGGCGATCAGGCCGAACTCCTCGCCGATCACCGAGAAGATATAGTCGGTGTGCGGTTCGGGCAGGTGGAATTTGCGGTTGCCGGCGCCGGGCCCAACCCCGAACAGGCCGCCGGCGGTCAACGTCCTCAGCGCGCTGTCGGTCTGATAGGTATCGACGTCGCCGACGCCTCCGAACAGGAAGGCGTCGATCCGCATGGTGGCGACATCGTAGAAGAAATAGGCGGCGACTATGCCGGCGACCGCGGCGACGCCGAGGACGACCAGGAAGCGCATTGGGACGCCGGCAAGCGTCAGCAGCAGCACCCAGGCGGCGCCGAAAATGATCGTCTCGCCGAAATTGGGCTGCTGCATCAGCAGCAGGGCGACGATGCCGGTGAGCAGGCCGGTCAGCGGCACGACCGGCAGACCCTGGTCCTTGTCGCGCAGCGACAGCAGCCAGGCGAGGCTGACGATGAACATCGGCTTCAGGAATTCGGACGGCTGGAACTGGGCGAAACCGTAGCCGATCCAGCGCCGCGCGCCGTTCACCTCCTGGCCGACGAGCGGCGTCAGGAACAACAATATGGTGAAGACCACCGCCCCGCCGATGCACAGCCGCCGCGCCTTCGCCTTGGGCAGCATCGACACGGCGATCATCACGGGAATGGAGACGACGATCCACATCATCTGGCGGTAGAAATAATAAAGTGGCGCGAAGCTGACGTCGCCGCCCGAATAGCGGGCGCCCGCCGCCGGCGAGGCCGCCGCCACCGCGACGAGGCCGATCGAGATCAAAACGGCGACGAGGAGCAGCAGCACCCGGTCGATCTCCCAGAACCAGCGGCCGAGCGCGCTCCTGTCCGACCGGCCGAGCCGCGCCGGACCGATGATCCCGCCCAATCCGTCCTGCATCACGCTCATCGCGTCATCCTCATGCCAGGGCCTCCACCGCGGCGCGGAAAGCGTCGCCGCGCGCCTCATAGTCCCGGAACTGGTCGAACGAGGCGCAGGCGGGCGAGAGCAATACCACCTCCCCGGGCCGCGCGGCGCCGGCCGCGGTCGCGACCGCCTCGATCAGCATCTCACATTCGATGACGGGCAGCCTGCCGGCGAGGAGCCGGGCGAACATCGGCCCCGCCTCGCCGATCGTATAGGCGCCTTTCACATGGTCGTAATAAGGCTCGCAGGCGTCGAGGTCGTCCGATTTGGGGAGCCCGCCCAATATCCAGTGGATCCTCTGTTCGGGGTCGGGCGGATAAGCGGCGAGCGCCGGCGCCGTCGAGGTCGGGTTGGTCGCCTTGGAATCGTTGACGAACAGGACGCCGTCTTTTTCGGCGACCCGCTCCATCCGGTGCGGAAGACCCGCAAAGCTGGCGAGCGCGCGGGCGATCACCGTATCGTCGATGCCCAGCACGCGCGCCACGGCGACCGCGGCGGCGGCGTTCTGGGCATTGTGCGGCCCCTGGAGCGAAGGCCAGCACGACTGGTCCCTGACGTCGGTGGAGGCAACGAGGACACGCTTTCCGCCCAATTGCCCGGCAATGGCGCGCGTATAATCGTCTTCGGCGGCGATGACCGCGACATTTTCCGGCGACTGCATGGCGAACAGGCGCGCCTTGGAGGCGGCATAATCGTCGACATCGTCATAGCGGTCGAGATGGTCGGGGGTGATGTTGAGCAGCACCGACACGTCGCAATCGAGGCTCTGCGTCAGATCGATCTGGTAGGAGGAAAGCTCGAGCACATAGACGCCGCCTTCCGGCAGCGGCTCCTGGCCCAGGATGGGGAGCCCGATATTGCCGGCCATGGTCGTCGGCACGCCGGCGATCCGGAGGATATGATGGACCAAAGCGGTCACGGTCGACTTGCCGTTGGTGCCGGTGATGCCGACCACCTTGTGCGGCGGCAGGCTCGGCCGCGCCTGGGCGAACAATTCGATGTCGCCGATCAGCGGCACCTTGGCCTCCCGCGCCCGCTCGGCGATGGGATGGCGGTTGAGCGGCACGCCCGGCGACACGACGACGCCGTGCATGCCGTAGAGGGCGGTCGTCATCGGGTCCGCCAGCTTCACTGCTCCCCCGCCTTCGCCGGAGAACATCGCGGCGACCGTCGTCCGCGCCTCCTCCCGGCTGTCCCACGCCATGATCCGCGCCCCGCTGGCGGCAAGCGCCTCCACCGTCGCGAGGCCCGACCGGGCAAGGCCGAGGACGGCGTAGTTTCGGCCGCGGAAGGCGTCGCTCGCGATCATCTGAGCTTCAGCGTGGAAAGGCCCGCCAGCGCGAGCACGAAGCTGATGATCCAGAAGCGGATGACGACGGTCGGCTCGGACCAGCCCATCTGCTCGAAATGATGGTGGATCGGGGCCATCTTGAACACCCGCTTGCCGGTGCGCTTGTAGAAGAACACCTGGATGATGACCGAGGCGGCTTCCAGCACGAACAGGCCGCCGACGATCGCGAGCACGATCTCATGTTGGGTCGCGACCGCGATGGCGCCCAACGCCCCACCCAGCGCGAGGCTGCCCGTATCGCCCATGAAGACGGCGGCCGGCGGGGCGTTGAACCACAGGAAGGCGAGCCCCGCCCCGACGATCGCCGAGCAGAGGACGGTGAGGTCGCCCGCGCCCAGCACGTGCGGAACGCCGAGATATTCGGCGAAGACGGCGTTGCCGACCAGATAGGTGATGACCAGGAAGGCCAGGCTGGCGATGATGACCGGCATGGTGGCGAGGCCGTCGAGCCCGTCGGTCAGGTTGACGGCGTTGCCCGCGCCTACCACCACCGTCGCCGCGAACAGGATGTAGAAGGGCCCGAGATCGACTACCGGCCCCTGGACGAAGGGAATGTAGAGTTCGGTCCCGGTGCCGCGCAGGATAATCCAGCAGCCGATGCCGGCGACGATGAATTCCGCGAGCAGGCGCACCTTGCCCGATACGCCCTTGTGGCTCTTCTTGGTGACCTTGTCGTAATCGTCGAGGAAGCCGATCAGCCCGAAGCCGACGGTGATGAACAGGCACGCCCACAGATAGGGATTGGAGAAATCCATCCACAGGATCATCGCGACCGACACGGACGTGAGGATCATCAGCCCGCCCATGGTCGGCGTGCCGCGCTTGGCGAGGTGGGAGATCGGCCCGTCGTCGCGGATCGGCTGGCCCTTGCCCTGGCGGATTCTGAGCCAGCCGATGAATTTGGGACCGATCAGGAGGCCGATGACGAGCGCGGTGGCGGTGGCGGCGCCGGCGCGGAAGGTGATGTAGCGGAAGAGGTTCAGGAGACCCGCGAAATCCAGCTGTTCGGCAATCAGTAGAAACATCAGCTATTCCCTGTCCCGCGGGACATCGAGGGGCCGCCCGCCAGCGCCTCGACGAGGGCGGCAAGTCCCATGGAGTTCGATCCCTTGACGAGTATCGCATCGCCCGGCCCGATCGCTTCTTCGAGCGGTGCCAAGGCCGACGATGCGTCGGGCACATGCGTCATTTTAACCTTTGCGCCAAGGACTTTCGCGAGCGGAGCCATCTCTTCGCCGACGAGGATGGCAAGTTCGACACAGGCGGCCTCGATCGGGTCGGCGAGGCCGGCGTGGAAGGCGTCCGACGTCTCGCCCAGCTCCTTCATCGCGCCGAGCACCGCGACGCGGCGGCCCCGGATATTCTCCGCGCCGAGGCTCTTCAAGGTGGCGCGCATCGACGCGGGGTTGGCGTTGTAGCTCTCGTCGATGAGCAAAGCCTCGCCGCCCGGCACGGCGATGCGGTGGCGCTCGCCCCGGCCCTTAAGGCCCGCCATGTCGGCCAGCGCGAGCCCGGCCGCGGCGAGATCGCCGCCCAGCGCGTCGACGGCGCCGATCACGGCCAGCGAATTGGAGACCCAATGCTCGCCCGGCTGGGAAAGCGTGTAGGTCAGCTCCGCGTCGGGCAGCGTGGCGGTGATCAGAGTCCCTCCCTGCACCGGCACCACTTCGCGCGCGCGGATGTCGGCGCCTTCGCCCACCCCGAAGGTCCAGACCGTCCCGCCGTGGCGGCGGGCGGCGGCGGCGAGCCGGTCGCGATGCGGACTGTCGAAAGGCACGAGCGCGGTGCCGCCCCCCTCCAGGCCCTCGAAAATCTCGCTTTTCGCGTCGGCGATCGCCTCGTCGCTGGCGAAGAAGGCGCGGTGGGCGGGGGCGATGGCGGTGACGATCGCCACATGCGGCCGCACCAGCCGGGTCAGCGCCGCCAGTTCGCCCGCCGCGCTCATTCCCATTTCGAACACACCGAAGCGGGCCTCGCGCGGCATCCGGGCCAGCGACAGCGGGACACCGGTATGGTTGTTGTAGCTCTTGACGGACCGGTGCGCGCGGCCCGGCGCGGCGCGGTCGAGCGCGGCGAACAGGGCTTCCTTGGTGCCCGTCTTGCCGACGGAACCGGTGACTCCACAAATGCGGGCCTCGGTGCGGGCGCGGGAGGCGCGGCCGAGGTCGTTCAGCGCGCGCGTGGTATCCGGGACGAGGACATGGGGCCGCTCGATCTCCGCGCTGACCAACGCCCCGGCCGCGCCCGCCGCGAACGCCTTGTTGAGAAAAAGGTGACCGTCGGTCGCCTCGCCTTTCATCGCGATGAAGAGGTCGTCCTGCCCAATTTCGCGAGAGTCGAAGGCGACGCCCGTTACCGAGAAGCCGCCATGCACGGCGCCCCCGGTCGCGGCGGCGATCTCCTCGGCCGTCCAGAGGTCTGTCATGCCAACAATCCCCTCGTGCTGGGCGCCAGCCTCATGCCGCGCACTCCCTCGCCACGGTGACATCATCGAACGGCAGGACACGATCGCCGACGATCTGCCCCTGCTCATGGCCTTTGCCGGCGAGCAGGACGATATCGTCCGGCCCCGCTTCGGCGATCGCGGCGGCGATGGCGTCGCGGCGGCCCGCGACCTCGGTCGCCTCGGGGGCCCCAGCCAATATGGCGCGGCGGATGGCGGCGGGATCCTCGCTCCTGGGATTGTCGTCGGTGACGATGACGAGATCGGACAGGCGCGCGGCCGAGGCGCCCATTTCCGGCCTCTTGCCGATATCGCGGTCGCCGCCGGCGCCGAAGACGGTGATGAGCCGTCCCTTGGTGTGCGGCCGCAGCGCCTCGATCGCCGATTCGAGCGCATCGGCCGTATGGGCATAATCGACATAGACCGGCGCCCCGGCGCGGGTGATCACCGCCCGCTCCAGACGCCCGCGCACCGGCTGCACCCGCGACAAATTGGCCAGGGTCCGGCGAAGGTCCCCGCCGGTCGCGATGACGAGCCCGGCCGCCGTCAACACGTTGGCGGCCTGATAGGCGCCGATCATCGGAATGGTGACGTTGTGCGTGCCGCCCTCGGCGTCGATGGTCAGCTTCTGGCCGAGCTGGCTTGGCTGGCGATCGACGAGCTTGAGGGTCTTGCCCCCGCGCCCGACCGTGAGGAGACGAAGGCCCCGCGCCTCGCAACGCCTCAGCACCTCGCCGGATTTGGGATCGTCCATCCACAGGACCGCCGTTCCGTCCGGCTCGACCACCTCCGAAAAGAGCCGCATCTTGGCCTCGAAATAAGCCTCCATCGTCTCGTGATAATCGAGATGGTCGCGGCTGAAATTGGTGAAGGCGGCCGCCCGCACCGACAGCCCCTCGGTGCGATATTGCGAAAGCCCGTGGCTGGACGCCTCGAACGCCGCATGGGTCACGCCCTCGCGCGCGAGGCCCGCCATGTTGGACAGGAAGGTGACGATGTCGGGCGTGGTGAGGCCGGTCGTCACCTGCTCGCCGGCGGTGGTGACGCCCAGCGTCCCGATCGAAGCGGCATGATGGCCCGTCATCCGCCAGAGCTGGCGAGTCAGCTCGACGGTCGAGGTCTTGCCGTTGGTGCCGGTAACGGCGGCGACCGTATCGGGGAAAGGCCTGAAGAAGCGCGCGGCGAGCTCGGCGAAGGCGCGGCGGGGCTCTTCGGCCGCCACATGGGCCGCGCCCTCCACCCGGGCCTCGGGCCGCGCAACGACGGCCACGGCGCCCGCCGAGACCGCCTGGGGGATGAAGTCCTCGCCGTTGAAGCGCGTCCCCCGGAAGGCCCCGAAGACGGTGCCGGGGGCGACCTTGCGATGGTCGATGGCGAAGCCGGTGACGGCCGATTCGTCGTTGCCGCCGATCAGCGCATCGAGCCGCATCAGCGCTTCGGATTGCCGATCAGCGGCAACAGATTGTCGACGTTGATATCCTTGCGCTCGTCCGGGATCACCCCCAGCAGCACGCCGGTGCGGCCGATCACCTTGGAAACCACGGGTGCGGCGGTCCACCCGGCCGTGGTGTAGCCGAACGTGTCGGCGGTGGCCTTCGGGGCATCCAGCGTGGCGATCACCACATAGCGGGGATCGTCCATCGGGAAGGCCGAGGCGAAGGTCGACACGTTCACCTTTCCCGAATAGCCGCCAGCGGAGGTCTTCTCGGCGGTGCCGGTTTTCCCGCCGACGCGGTAGCCGATCGCTTCGCCGTTCTTGCCGCTGCCATGGAGCACGACCAGCCGCATCATCTGGCGGATCTTGTAGCTGGTCTCCTCCGAGAATACGCGACGGCCCTGCGGCGCCTTGCCCGGCGCGATCTTCATCATCGTGGCCGGCCGCCACACGCCGCCATTGACCAATGCGGAATAAGCGCTGGCGAGATGCAGCGGCGTGATCGCGATGCCGTGCCCGAAGCCGCTCGTCAGCACCGTCGCCCGCGACCAGTCGCTCCGGAACAGCGGCTCGCTCTTCTCCGCGAGTTCGATATGAGCCTTCTGGTCGAAGCCGAGCTTGCGGAAGGCCGCGATCATCCTCTCCACGCCCATCTCGTCGGCGATCCGCGCGGTGCCGATGTTCGACGAATGGACCAGGATTTCCGGCACCGTCAGCGGGCGGTTCTGGCCCTTATAGTCGGTGATCCGGAAACGGCCGATCGCAATTGGCGAGCTGGCGTCGTAGCGCTTGGCCAGCGAAGTGATCACTCCCGCCTCGATCGCCGAAGCCACGGTGATCGGCTTGAACACCGATCCCAGCTCATAAACGCCCATGGTCGCGCGATTATATTGCGCGTTGGGCGGCGACTGGCCGGCGGCATTGGGGTTGAAGGTCGGGAAGGACGCCATCGCCAGCACTTCCCCTGTCCTGGCATCCATGACGATGCCGGCGGCGCCGACCGCGCTATGCTTGGCCACCGCCGCGCCGAGCGCGCTCTCCATCGCCGCCTGAACACGGCTGTCTATCGACAGCGCCACCGGCGAGCCGCGCAGCTCCGGGTCGGTCAGCCGGTCGTTGAGGATCCGCTCCATGCCGGAGACGCCGTTGCCGTCGAAATCGGTCCAGCCCAGGACATGAGCGGCGAGCCCGGTCTGCGGGTAGAGCCGCTCCGGCTCCCGGTCGAACACGATCGCCGGCTCGCCGAGCGCGTTGACGGCGGCGACCAGCTCGGGAACGGCGCGACGGTTCAGATAGGCGAAATTCTTGTCGGCCGTCAGCAAGCGCCGATATTCGGCGACGCTCCGCTCGGGCATCAACTCGGCGAGCTTGGTCGCCAGAGCGGCGGGATCGCCGATCACCTTGCGGGGATGGACCGCGATCGACCAGGCCTCGATGGTGCGCGCCAGGGGGACGCCGTTGCGGTCGACGATGTCGGCGCGCGGCGGCAACAGCGGATTGGCCGTCGACTGCCCGTCCGACCGGTCGGTGGATATCTGGAGATAAGCCAGCCGGCCGACGATCAGCACGGTGATCCCGGCGAAGACCAGCATCACCAGCATCAGCCGGTGATAGGTCAGCGCCAGGCCGTCCTGCCGCTCGCTTCCGGGCCTTGCCTGTCTCGGATGGGCGGCGAGCGCGGTCATTGTCCGCCGGCACCTCGCTCGGGCTGCTTCTCGGCCTTGGCGGCGTCGCCGATCTCGCTCAGCACCTTCTGATCCAGCAGGCCGGCGCGCTTGAAGGTGGGGAGCGGCGCATCCTCCGTGACGACGAGGCTGGCGCGGCGGACCAGCGGCCGCGGCTCCTTTTCCGCCGCGTCGGCCGCGGAGGCATAATCGGCGACGGCGATCGCCGGCCTGGGCGCGGCCTCCCTCGTCTCAAGCGACGCGAGCTGGACCCTGGCGCGATCCTCGATGGTCTTTTCGCGCTGGTCGAAGCGCGCCAGCACGAAGGCGCTGTCGATGAACTGGGCCGAAGTCGGCGCCGAGAGCGCGAGTATCTCCGCATTCCACTGGTCGAGCTGGGCCATGCGGCCGCGTGTGCCGAGCTCGGTCTGAAGCGAGCGTATGTCCTGCTTGGCGGCGATGATCTGGCGCTCGATGTCGGCCAGCTCGGCCCGTTCGGCGGCGACGTTCAGCGACAGCATGTAGCAGCCGAGCGCCGCTCCGGCGACGGCGGCGACCCAGCCCACGGGCTTGAAACCCCTCGCGATCATCGGGAATTTCCTTTCTGCGTCTGGGACCATGGTGCGGCGTTCGTACGGCGCGCGACGCGCAGGGTGGCCGAGCGCGCACGCGGGTTGGACTTGATCTCGCGCTCGCCGGCGCGAGTCGGCCTGGCGACGGCGTCGAAGCTTGGCGTCGGGCCCGCCACGGTCGGCGCCGGGAGGTGGCGCGAGCCGGAGGGCACCGATCCGCTGCGCTCCTTGAGGAAGCGCTTCACGACCCGGTCCTCGAGGCTGTGGAAGGTGACGACGGCGAGGCGGCCGCCGGGCTTCAGCACTTCCTCGGCGGCGGCCAGCCCGCCTTCGAGCTCCTGCAATTCCTCGTTGAGGTGGATGCGGATCGCCTGGAAGGTCCGGGTCGCGGGATCCTTCTTCATGCCGGCATGGTGGCCGAGCGCCTTGCGGACGATTTCGGCGAGCTGGCCGGTTCGCTCGATCGGACGCGCGGCGACGATCGCGCGGGCGACGCGGCGCGACCTGGGCTCGTCGCCATAATGGTAGAGCACATCGGCGATCTCGGCCTCGTCGGCCTCGTTGACGAAATCGGCGGCGCTGGCCCCCTCGCGGCTCATCCGCATGTCGAGTGGCCCGTCGGACTGGAAGGAGAAGCCGCGCTCGGGCCGGTCGAGCTGCATCGAGGAGACGCCGATGTCGAGCGCGACCCCGTCGACGGAATCCACGCCGCGATCGGAAAGCGCCTGACGCATCCGGGAAAAACGCTCCGGTACAAGCGTCAGGCGCGCCCCGCTCTCGTCCGCGAGGATACGTCCCTCGCGGATAGCATCCGGGTCGCGATCGAACGCAAACACACGCGCACCGGAATTCAGGATGGCCTTGGTATAGCCGCCGGCCCCGAAGGTGCCGTCGACATGGATTTCGCCTTCGCGCGGGCAGAGACCCGCGATGACCTCGTCGAGGAGCACCGGAACATGCGGGGCGACCAGTTCCGGGCTCATGGGGCGATGCCCTTTTCCTCGAGGCGATAGGCGGCGAGATCGCGCAGGTCATCATCGCCGCTCTCGAGCGCCAGATGGGGGTTCCATATCTCGAACGTGCCGCCGACGCCGACGAACAAGGCGAGCTCCTCGATCCGGCCCTTGCGGCGCATCATCGGGGGCAGGATGATGCGGCCGCTCGTGTCGTAGGGGACATCCTCGGTGATGCCGAAGGTGCGGCGCGCCCGCGCGAAATGCTGGGCGGGATCGCCCTGCCCTTCCTCGAGCAGGCGGCGGCGCTCATTCTCGGCATGGAGGATGCGGCCGTAACCGCGGTCGTAGGCGGTGAGGCAGGGATCGCATTCGTGGGCGCCGAGCACCACCGCCTTGGCGTCGGTGCGGCGCTCGATCACCCCGCGGATGAACGCCGGAACCGACAGACGCCCCTTGGCGTCCACCGCGTTCAGCGCGCTTCCGTTGAAGAGGTGCTCCAATTCCACCTGTTGATCCGCCCCTTGAAACGCACACGGATCTTCCCTGTTCGCGAAGGTGCGCATCCGCGCCCTCGCGTGACTCGCTGGTCAGCCAGGAAATGCCCCGAAACTTTGAGGCTCAGTGGATAACAGTATGGGCACAGGGATGGAAGGGGTTTTCATGCCACACGTGGGGATTTCATGCCCAAACGTGGTTGATGGCTATGTATTCTTGGTTTGTTCATGCGCCAGTTCTTGGCCTGTTCGCGAGAAACAGGCCTGTGGATAACCTTGGGGAAGAGAAGCGGGGGCGACGCCCGAGCGGCGGGCGCCGAGTCTCAGCTCTGGGGCTCGGCCGCGAGGGGCGGCTGCGATTCGCTCGCCACATTGTTCGAATCGACGTTGCCGGGCGCGACGCCGAGTTCGGCCAGCGGCTCCTTGGGCTCCGCCGTTTCGGCGAGATTGGCCTGGCCGCCGGGGACAAGGCCCTGTTCGATCGTATTGGCGGTGATCGGGGCTTCGTCACTGGGGCTGCTGAAGATGGCGGCCAACAGGACGAGCATGAAAACGAACGCCAGTCCGGTCAGGCCGATGCGAACACGCTGCATTGCTTGCGAACTCTCCCGTCCCCCGCGCGGGCTCGGAATAGCCCAAGCCGTCACCCTTGTCGAACCCCGGGGCCGGTTCGTCAAAAGGCTGAGGCCCTGCGGGTGACCGCAATCCTTAACTATCCCCTTGACGATTCTCGCTGCAATCGCGAAGGGGCCGACATGCAACGCACCATATCCTTCGCTGCCGCGCCGGTCGCGGCGCTCCTCGCCCTCGCGGCCTGCAACCAGCAGCCGGAGACAGTCAGCACCAACGGCGCCGATCCGCAGGCCGCGGCGCTCGCCAAGGCGGCGCCGGTCGAACTGCCGCCGTCCATCCAGGCGAGCCGCACCTATCGCTGCAAGGACAACAGCCTCGTCTATGCGACCTTCTACACCAACAATACTGTGAAGGTCGCCGACGAGCAGGGCGCGGCCGGCACCCTACTCACCGCCGCCGGCGGACAGCCGCCCTTCGTCGCGGAAGGCTATTCGCTGAGCGCCAATGCGGACAGCGTGTCGTACACCGCTCCGGGCAAGGGCACGCAGAGCTGCAACGCCTGATCTGATTGCCAGCCAAGCCAAATCAGGCCGGCCGGAGGATGCTCCGGCCGGCCTTTTTCATGTCAGTGCCAAAGGCCCAGGATGAGGCCGAAGAGCGCGAACTGGGCGGTGTGATAGCCGCAGTTGATCAGCGCCACCCGCGCCGTCCGTCCTTCGAACAGATGCTGGATGCCGAACGATGTGGTGATGAAGGCGAGGCCGACCGCCAGGCCCCACAGCACCGCCCCGCCGAGCGGAGGCTCGGGCCCCAGGAACGCCGCGAAGACGATCGCGGCGACGACCGACAAGGTGATCCCGACCGCGAAACGGGTCGCTTCCGAGATATTGCCCTTATGCCCGTCGGCGATGCCGGTGTCCGCCTGCCAAGGCTTGAGGAACATCAGCTTCGAATACCACAGGCCTCCGACGAAGAAGCCGAGAACGCCGGCGGCCACCGCCGCGATCCAGTTGATTTCCGCCATGTCATCCTCCCGCCGCGGCGCCGCTCAGGCCATCTCGCTCGCCATCGCCTGCATCCGGCGATGCATCTCCTCCTCCGGCACGTCCTCGACATGGGTCGAGAGGGTCCAGCGATGTCCGAACGGATCGACGACGGTTCCCATCCGGTCGCCCCAGAACTGGTCCGCGACGGGCCGCTCCTCAATCGCCCCGGCGTCGAGCGCGCGCTGGAAAGCCAGGTCGACATCGGCGAGATAGATCATCAGGCTGGCCGTCGCCCCGCCGCGCCTGGCCGGGCCGAGCAGATCCATGTCCGGCCACTCGTCGGACAGCATCACATGGGAATCGCCGATCTTGATCTCGGCATGGGCGATTCTGCCGCCCCCTCCGACGCCTCCGGCGGCGTCGCTCTCAACAGGCATCGGCATGCGCAGCATTTCGACCGCGCCGAACGCCTCGGAATAAAAGCGAATCGCCTCGGCGGCTCCATCGATGATCAGATAAGGCGTAACGCTATGATAGCCCTGCGGTATCGGATTGACGGCCATGGTTCGGCTCCTTTCAGATAGAACAAACCATGACCATATCTACTCTCAAACCACCCCTTCGACAAACGACATTCGATGACTTACAGGGCGGCCATGTCGAACAGCATCACTCCGCAGATCATCGCCGAGCACGGCCTCTCCCCGGAAGAATATGAGCGCGTCCTCCACGCCATGGGGCGCGAGCCGAACCTCACCGAGCTCGGCATATTCTCGGTGATGTGGTCGGAGCATTGCTCGTACAAGTCGTCCCGCATTCACTTGAAGAAGCTGCCCACCACCGGCCCGCAGGTGATCTGCGGCCCCGGCGAGAATGCCGGCGTGGTCGATATCGGCGACGGGCTGGCCGCCATCTTCAAGATGGAGAGCCACAACCATCCGTCCTATATCGAGCCCTATCAGGGCGCCGCGACGGGTGTCGGCGGCATCCTGCGCGATGTCTTCACCATGGGCGCGCGGCCGATCGCCAACCTGAACGCGCTCCGCTTCGGCCGGCCGGACCATCCGAAGATGCGCCATCTGATCGCCGGCGTCGTCTCCGGCATCGGCGGCTACGGCAATTGCGTCGGCGTCCCGACCGTGGGCGGCGAGGTCAATTTCCACCGCGCTTATGACGGCAACATCCTGGTCAACGCGATGACCGTGGGCATCGCCGCCACCGACAAGATCTTCTATTCCGCGGCCTCGGGCGTCGGCAATCCGATCGTCTATGTCGGTTCCAAGACCGGACGCGACGGCATTCACGGCGCGACCATGGCTTCGGCCGATTTTTCCGAGGATTCGGAGGAAAAGCGCCCCACGGTCCAGGTCGGCGATCCGTTCACCGAGAAATTGCTGATCGAAGCCTGCCTGGAGTTGATGGCGTCGGACGCGATCGTCGCCATCCAGGACATGGGCGCCGCCGGCCTCACCTCGTCATCCGTGGAAATGGCTTCCAAGGGCGGCGTCGGCATTGAGCTCGACATGAACGCCGTTCCCTGCCGCGAGGAGGGCATGACGCCCTATGAGATGATGCTGTCGGAATCGCAGGAGCGGATGCTGATGGTGCTGAAGCCCGGCCGCGAGGATTTCGCGGAAAGCATCTTCCGCAAATGGGAGCTCGATTTCGCCGTCATCGGCCGCGTCACCGATGGGGGCCATATGGTGCTCAAGTGGAATGGCGATGTGGTCGCCGACATCCCCCTCGCCCCCCTCGCCGACGAAGCGCCGCTCTACGACCGCCCTTCGGTCCCGACGCCGAAGCCCGCCCCGCTTGGCCCGGTGCCGCCGCACGGGGACATAGGCGACAATCTCATCCAGCTGATGGCTTCGCCCGACCTCGCCAGCCGCCGCTGGATCTGGGAGCAATATGACCACATGGTCGGCGCCGACACGGTCCAGCGCCCGGGCGGAGACGCCGCCGTGGTGCGCGTCCACGGCACCGACAAGGGCCTCGCCATCTCCACCGACTGCACGCCGCGCTATTGCTTCGCCGACCCTGTCGAGGGCGGCAAGCAGGTCGTCGCCGAATGCTACCGCAATTTGAGCGCGGTCGGCGCGACGCCGCTGGCGATCACCAACTGCCTCAATTTCGCCAATCCGCAGCGCCCCGAGATCATGGGCCAGATCAAAGGCTGCCTCGACGGCATGAGCGAGGCCTGCCGGGCGCTCGACTTCCCGATCGTCTCCGGCAACGTCAGCCTCTATAATGAGAGCAAGGCGACCGGCGGCGGCAGCGCCATCCTTCCGACTCCGGCGATCGGCGGCATCGGCCTCCTCGCCGACTGGAGCGCCTCCGCCACGGTCGCCATCAAGGCCGAGGGCGAGGCGATCTTCGTCATCGGCGACACAAAAGGCCATCTCGGCCAGTCGCTGTGGCTGCGCGAGATTGCCGGCCGCGAGGAAGGGGCACCGCCGCCGGTCGACCTCGACAAGGAGCGCAGCGCCGCCGAGTTCGTGCGCCGCCTGATCGCCGAGAACAAGGTCAGCGCCGTCCACGACGTCTCCGATGGCGGCCTGCTCGTCGCGGTCGCCGAGATGGCGCTCGCCGGCAATATCGGCGCCGCGCTGGAGCAGATTGGTGACCACGCCACCGCCTTCGGCGAGGATCAGGGCCGCTACGTCGTCACCAGCCGCAACCCGGAGACGATCCAGGCAGCGGGCTTCCCGATGACGCGCATCGGCACCACCGGCGGCGATTCGATTCGCGGCGCCGGCCGCGAGGTGCCGCTCGATGAACTCCGCCGCGCCCATGAAGGCTTCTTTCCGGCGCTGATGGGAGCCGACGCCGCCTTCGCTTGAGTGCGAAAGCGAACCATTCGCCGCATCCTGCGTGAAAGGATATTGCGACACATTCGCATTAGATATATGCGGCTTCTCAGGGAGTAGCCGAATGATCGTGTGCGTCTGCAATGCGTTGAAGGAAACCGAGGTGCGCCGGGCCGCGCGCGACGGCGCCTCCTGCCCGACCAGCGCCTACCGGGCTTTCGGCCGCAAGCCGCGCTGCGGCCAATGCTTCTCATTCGCGCGTGAGATCATCGCCGCGGAACGTGCGACTGCCTAGCATAAGCACCCGATTTTTCGCAGTTTTCCGCCGCTTTTTCGTTCAAATTGCATCTTCGATAGGCTATGGTCGCGGCAACATAGGAGACCGCGATGAAGGGTGACGAAAAGGTTATCGAGCTGCTCAATGAAGCGCTCAGGAACGAACTGACGGCGGTCAACCAATATTGGCTGCATTACAGGATGCTCGATAATTGGGGCGTGAAGCGGCTCGCCGAATTCGAGCGGCACGAATCGATCGACGAGATGAAGCATGCCGACCGGCTGGCCGAACGCATCCTCTTCCTTGACGGCCTGCCCAATTTCCAGATGCTCGGCCGTCTGCGCATCGGCGAGAGCGTCGAGGAGGTGCTGAAAGCCGATCTCGAGCTGGAGCGCGAGGCGCTGGTCCAGCTTCGCGGCGCGATCGAATATTGCGAGACCAAGCGCGACTATGTCAGCCGCGACCTCTTCACCGATATCCTCGAGAGCGAGGAAAGTCATGTCGACACGCTCGAAACCCAGTTCGAGATGATCGAGCGGATGGGCCTGCAGAACTACATCCAGCTCCAGTCGAAGCCATCGGAGGGATGATCGCGCGCCGCGATTGTGCGCGGCGTTGATTGCTGTAGTTTCGCCCCCGATACTGCCTGACAGAGAAATCGGGGGAATGACCACCATCACGGAACCGCAGCCGCGGATCGCCACGCTCGACATCGTCCGCGGCGTCGCCGTGATGGGCATATTGGCGATGAACGTCGTCGCCTTCTCGATGCCGATCGAAGCCTATATGAACCCTGTTGCCTACGGCATGGAGACGACGGGCGACTTCATCGCCTGGCTCGGCGGCTTCATCTTCATCGACGGGAAGATGCGCGGGCTCTTCTCCTTCCTGTTCGGCGCCAGCATGTTGCTCGTCATCCAGCGCGCGGAGGCCAGCGGGCGTTCCGCGTGGTCGGTCCATTTCCGGCGGATGCTCTGGCTCGCCGTCTTCGGCCTCATCCATTATTACTTCATCTGGTACGGCGACATCCTCTTCAGCTACGCCGTGATCGGCATGATCGCCTGGCTGTTCCGCGCCAGTGAGATGCCGAAGCTCCTTCACTGGGCCTTCTGGCTGCTCGTCGCCCAGCTCATCATGGGGGGTTTGATGGCGCTCTCCTTCTTCGAGATGAGCGCCGCCGCGGCCGCCCCGGGCGCGACCGCCGAGGTCATCGGCCAATGGACGGCGATGAAAGCCGAATTCGCCGTGCCCGGCGCCCAACGGCTCGCCGAGGATCTGGCCCTCTATCGCGGCGATTATGCCGGCATTGTCGGAGACCGGCTGACCGACGGCGTCATTTTCCCCTTCTTCGGCCTGTTCCTGTTCGGCAGCGAGACATTGGGCTATATGCTGCTCGGCATGGCGGCGCTGGAGAGCGGCTTCTTCAAGGGCGAATGGAGCCGCGCCGCTTATGCCCGGACGCTCATCATCGGCTTCGCGATCGGCATTCCCGCTTATGCTGTCATGGCCTGGCTGGTCGTATCGGGTGATTACAGCGTGCCGATGATCGTCGCGGTGACGTTCGCGGCCACCGTGGTCTTTCGCCCAGCCATGATCTTCGCGACCGCCGCGCTCATCATCCTCGCCACCTGCAGCGGGGGAGCCCTGGTCGAGCGCATCGCCGCCGCCGGCCGCGCCGCCTTCACCAACTATCTCGGCACCAGCCTTCTGATGACCACGCTTTATTATGGCTTCGGCCTGGGGCTCTACGGCACGATGGGCCGGGCCGAGTTGTGGCTGGTCGTGGTGGCGATGTGGGGCGTCATGCTGATCTGGTCGAAGCCTTGGCTCGACCGCTACCGCTACGGGCCGTTCGAATGGCTGTGGCGCACGCTGGCGCGCGGCGAGCGCCAGCCGATGCGGAGATTGACGGCCACGTGACCCAAGCCTTCGTGGGTCAGATGCGTCCGAAATCCTGGTTGTGCGCCCCCGAGCGGCCGACGACGGGGCGGCGCTCAACGAGAGGATTGGTTTCCTTTTCGAACAGCTCCATCGTCTGCTCGTAAAGCGGCCGCAGCCGCGCGGCGGCGGGAATCAGGTCGTCGGGAAAGGCGCGCATCTCGATCGCCCGGCGCCCCGCGAACTCGATCTCCTCGGCCAGCTCGCCCAGCGGCTCGGCGCCGAACTGGCGCGCCTCCGATTTGAGCGTATGGGCCGGTATCACCAGACCGGTCGCGTCGCGGCGCTGCATCGCCTCCTCGATCCTAGCGACCGATTTCTCGCCATCCTCGCGGAAATAGCCGAGGATGCGCACGAAACCCGGCCCCAGCTCGGCCCGCGTGCGCGAAAAAACGGTCCAGTCCACGATTGCGTTGGATTCGTCGGGCAAATCCGCGTTCCTTCCGGTCTTACGTCCACCTTGTCCGGGGGCGATATTAGGCCGCGCGGAGTAAACAGGCGGTTGACGTGATCGCCGGTGTCGCGTCGCTCATTTCTTGGTGTCGAACGGATTGCGCGACGGGCGCGCGGCGAGGCGCACCGGCACCGCGCCGAACCCCAGCTCCTTTCGGATCCCGTTGACGAGATAGCGCAGATAGCTGTCCGGGAGCTGGTCGACGCGCGTCCCGAACAGGACGAAGCTCGGCGGCCGGCTGTTCACCTGGGTGATGTAGCGCAGCTTGATCCTCTTGCCGCCGGGCGCGGGCGGCGGATTGTTCTCGATCGCCTGTTCGAACCAGCGGTTGAGCTGGCCGGTGGAGACCCGCTTGGACCAGATTTCGCGGACCTCGAAGGCGGCCGCGAGCAATTGGTCGATCCCCTTGCCGGTCTTGGCCGAGACCGCGAGCAGGCCGACGCCGCGCGCCTGGCTGAGCCCTTCCTCCAGCGCGCCCTTGATGCCGTTGAACAGGGAGCTCTGATTTTCCGCGATGTCCCATTTGTTGATCGCGATGAGCAGCGCCCTTCCCTCCTCCAGCACGTGGCTGGCGATCTTGAGATCCTGGACCTCGAGGCCGCGGGTCGCGTCGAGCAAAAGCACGACGACCTCGGCGAAATCGACCGAGCGCCGGGCGTCGGCGACCGACAGTTTCTCGAGCTTGTCATCGACCTTGGCCTTCTTGCGCATCCCCGCCGTGTCGATCAATCGCACCGGCCGCGCCTCGCCGTCCGGTGCCGTCCATTCCCAGTCGACCGCGATCGAATCGCGGGTGATCCCCGCCTCCGGCCCGGTGATGAGCCGCTCCTGCTCGAGGATTCGGTTGATGAGCGTCGACTTGCCCGCATTGGGCCGGCCGACGATGGCGAGCTTGAGCGGCCCCTCTCCTTCCTCGACATCCTTCTCGTCGTCCTCGCGCTCGACGAACGGGCGGATATGCTCGAACAGGTCGACGACGCCCTCGCCATGCTCGGCGCTCATCGCGATCGGCTCGCCGAGGCCGAGTGCATAGGCTTCGAGGATGCCGCTCTCGCCGGCTTTCCCTTCCGCCTTGTTGGCGGCGAGCACGACCGGCGTCGTCTCGCTCCGCAGCCAGCGGCCGATCTCCTCGTCGAGCGGGGTGAGGCCCGCGCGCGCGTCGATCAGGAATAAGGCGGCATCGGCCTCGCGCACAGCGGCGATGGTCTGCGCCCGCATCCGCCCGGGCAGCGTCTCGGGATCCTCATCCTCGTAGCCGGCGGTGTCGATCACCCGGAATTCGAGCCCGAGCAAGGTGGCGTCACCCTCGCGCCGGTCGCGAGTCACGCCCGGCCGGTCGTCGACCAGCGCCAGCTTCTTGCCCACCAGCCGGTTGAACAGAGTCGACTTGCCGACATTGGGGCGTCCGACAATCGCGATGGTGGGGGGCTTGGCCATGGTGAGGCGGCCCTGCCCCCTTATCTCCAGGCGGTCAACTGGCCGCTGTCGTGCAGGATGTAGAGCGTGTTGCCGGCCACGACCGGCGGCAGCGTCGCCGGCATTCCGGTTTCGACCGTCGACTGAATGCTTCCGTCATAAGGCGACACGTTGACGATCTGCCCCAGCGAGTTGACCAGGATCAGCCGGTCGCCGGCGAGGACCGGGCCGGTCCAGCCGATCCGGCCTTTCTTGTCTTCCTCGTCGCGCCAGCGCGGGAGCTGGGTCATCCACTTGATCCGGCCGCTCGACCGCGCGAGGGCCAGAAGCTGCCCCTGGTCGGTGACGACGAAGACCCATTCGCCCGCCACCCAGGGGGTGGAGATGCCGGCGATGTTGATCTCCCAGATGCGCTGGCCGGTATTGAGCTCCAGCGCCACCATGCGCCCGCCCTGCCCGACGGCATAGACGCGGCCGTCGGCGATCACCGGATCGGCGTCGATGTCGGACAAAGCCGCGACCGTCGTCGAGATGCTGGTGCGGGCGAGCGCGTCCTGCCAGACGGTGCGGCCATTCTCGTAGCGATAAGCGGTGAGCTCGCCCGAGGAATAGCCGGCGACGACCGTCCCTTGCGCGGCGGCGGGGGTGGCGTTGCCGAATACGCCGGCGAGTTCGACCGTGCCCGCCTCGTTCCAGCGCGTCGCGCCGTCCGCCGGGTTGAGCGCGAAGAGCTGGTTGTCCTGGCTCACCACATAGACATTGTCGTTGGCGATGGTCGGGGCACCGCGCAGCGGGCCGCCCGGGCGCACCTTCCAGATTTCCGCGCCGGTGCCGGCGTCGAGCGCGGCGGCGTATCCCAAGCCGTTGGTCGCATAGACCCGGCCATTGTCGAAGCTGACGCCGCCGCCGAACAGCGCATTCTCGTTGCCACCGTCGCCGGTGATGCGGGTGCGCCACAAGGTCGCGCCGGTGCCGGCGTCGAAGGCGCTGACCGTCGCCCCGGAATCGACGGTGAATATCTTGCCGTCGGCGACGACCGGCGCCGCGCCGAGCCGGGCCTTGTTGCCGCTGCCTTCGCCGATGCTGACCGCGAAGGCGCGAGAGAGCGACGTGCCGAGCGCGACATGGCTCATCGTCTTGGCGGCATTGCCGCCGGGCTGGGCCCAATCGGCGTTGGCGACCGCCGGCGGAAGCGTCACCGCCACGTCGGCCAGCGCCGGGTCGGTCTCGATGCTCGTTTCGGCCGAGAGGACGGGAATGCGCTTGCCGATGGTCGGAGTCTTGGGCTTGCCGTCGCCTTCGAGGATTCCGCATCCGCCCAGCAGGCCGGCCATGGCGGCGGCGAGGATCAGTCGCTTCATTCGGCATCTTCCTTCGTTGTGGCGGGGCCTTCGCCCGTATCTTCCGCCTGGACCGCGTCGACCCCCAGCGCGCCCGCCATCTGCATGGCCCGCGAGCGCATGCTCGGCGGAAGCGCTTCATCCTTGGCCATTGCGGCGAAAATGGGGGCGGCGAGCGCCGGCTTGTTCTGCTTCAAATGGGCGAGCGCGGTCATCTCGCCGGCACTGCCGAACCAGGGACTTCCGGGAACCGCCAGCGGCTTCAGCCGCTCGACGATCGCGGCGGGAGCCAAAGTGTCGAACTCGACCGCCGTCTGACGGATGAGGGCGAGGTCGCGATAGGGCTGGGGAAGCTCACCGTCCGCCGCCACCGCCTTGAAAGCGGCGGCCGCCGCCGCGTCGTCGCCCGCCTGGACCGCGAGGTCGGCCTTGGTCAGCATGGCGGCGGCGCGATAGCCGGGGCCGGCGTCGGCGGCGATCGCGTCGAGCTTGGCGCTTGCGCCTTCGGTTCGGCCGGCCTGGATGTCGGCGAACACGGCGGTGAGCGCCTCGCCTTTCTCGCCCGCTTGCACCTCCTGGCGGTGCTGCCAATAGATCACGCCTCCGATAACGGCGATCAGCAGCACGAGCCCGGCGGCGACGGCGATACCGTAGCGCTTCCAGAATCCGCTCAGTTGCTCGCGGCGAAGCTCCTCGTCGACCTCGCGGTAGAAGCTTTCATTGTCTGCGGGCTTGATCGCCAAGGACGGTCTCCAAAAATCGATGCGGCAGCCGCGCCGGCGCCGGCTCCCTCATTCCCGCCTTCAACAATAGCGAGGATGAACGGAGGATTGGCGCGGCGGAATGCCCTTCGCCCCCTCTATCCAGACAAACGGCCGAACGGAAGGCTTCACGTGGCCGGGTGATAGGTCTGGTCCGCGGTCGGGAAATCGCGGGCGCGCACTTCGGCCGCATAGGCCGCCGCCGCCTCGCCAACGCGGGCGGCGAGATCGTCATAGCGCTTCACGAAGCGCGGCGTGCGCTCGAACATGCCGAGCATATCCTCCGTGACCAGCACCTGGCCGTCGCATTGGGCCGACGCGCCGATACCGATGGTCGGGCAGGCGACCATTTTGGTCGCTTCGATGGCGATCTCCTCCATCACCCCTTCGAGCACGAGCGCGAAGCAGCCCGCCTCGGCGACCGCTTTGGCGTCGGCGAGGATCTTGTCCGCCTCGGCATCGTCGCGGCCGCGGGCGCGATAGCCGCCCAGCACGTTCACCGCCTGCGGGGTCAGCCCGACATGGCCGATCACCGGAATGCCGCGCGCGACGAGGAAAGCGACCGTCTCGGCCATCGCCTCGCCGCCTTCGAGCTTCACCGCCGCCGCGCCGGTTTCCTTGAGGATGCGCGCGGCATTGTCGAACGCCTGGGCCGGACTTCTTTCATAGGAGCCGAACGGCATGTCGACGGCGACCACGCTGTGATACGACCCCCGCACCACCGCCGCGCCATGAGCGCACATCATCTCGAGCGTGACCGGCACCGTCGTGGGCAGGCCGTAAATCACCTGGCCGAGGCTGTCCCCGACCAGCAGCAGGTCGCAATGCGGATCGAGCAACTGCGCCATCCGCGCGGTATAAGCGGTGAGCATGACGATCGGCCGGTCGACCTTGCCGTCGGCGCTCTTCCTCTCCCGAATCTTCGGCACGGTGAGCCGCCGCATCGGCGCGGGCGTGGGATTGGCGCGGCTGGTCGAGGTGTCGAGCGTGTAGGTGGACATGATGTCTGCCTAAAGGTTCGTCGCCATCATGGCAAAGGGAGAGGATGAAGCGTCGCGCTCAGCGCGGCCCGGCGGTCAACGCCGCCGCCAGCAGGAAGGCGGCGCCGATCACGAACAGGGCGATGCCGGGAACGTCCGCCTTCAGGCTCAAACGCCGGCCGCGCCCCTTGGGCTCCAGCGTATCGGGCGCGTCCTCGGCCGGCGGCGGCTCGGCATCGCTCAGCCGTCCCCGCCGGATCGTCGTCGTCGCCGACAGCAAGACGCCGATGACGATGAGAAGCGCCCCGATCCAAACCAACAGCATATCGCCTCCCGGCTCGCGCCCGTCGCCATCGCTGCATAGCGCAAAGCGGCGGGCGCGTGAACGCCTAAAGCTGCCGCCCAGCGCCACTTTCCGACATCCATAGGAAGCCGGGATTGGCCTCGACTTTCGCGATCTTCCTTGCTTTGGTGTTTTGAATCTTAACGAAATCCGGGGTCGCACGTTTCCCGATCGCCATTGGCGCGGGCGGGCCGCTCTCAGTCGAGCTTGGCAAGAAGCTCCTCGAACATGCATAGCGAACGCATTTCGCCGTCCATGGCGAAGGCTTCGCGCAAGGCATTGCCCACGCCGGCATGAACGGTGGGCGGCGCCACCTTCACGAAGCGCCTTGAGGAAGCATGAGTCATGGCTTCTTTTCTCGGATTCATCACATTCACCTGGGTTAAAACGTCCTTTGTTCTATCCGGTTGCAAAAGTTGCGCTCCGCCAACGAAACTGGTCTGGTTTGTGGCATGACGGCGACACCCATGGATCCCGATTTTGAAGACGCTCTGGCGCGTGCCTCGGCCTGTTCCCCCTTCCTGAAGCTCCAGCTCGAAGCACGGCCGGACGTGACCGAGCTGCTGCGCGCCGGGTCGATCGAGGGAGCCTTGGAGAAGGCGCGGCTGAGCGGCGACGACGCGCCCGACATAGGGGCGTCGCTTCGCCGGGAGCGGAGCGCCACAGCGCTGGCGGTGGGCGTCGGCGACCTCGCCGGGGCCTTGCCGCTGGAGCGGGTGGTGGGGGCGCTTTCCGACCTCGCCGACCGCGCGCTGGGCGAGGCGCTGCGGAGCGCCATCGCCGCGCGCACTCCCGATGCCGAGCCGCGCGGATTCGCAATCGTCGCGCTCGGCAAGCTCGGCAGCCGCGAACTCAATTATTCGTCGGACGTCGATTTGCTGTTCCTGTTCGATCCCGAAACCTTGCCGGTGAAGCCCGGCGAGGAGCCCGCGCGCGCGGCGGTGCGGATTGGGCAAAGTCTGATCGAGCTCATCCAGAAGCGCGACGGAGAGGGCTATGTCTTCCGCGTCGACCTGCGGCTCAGGCCCTCGCCCGAGGTGACGCCGATCGCCTTGCCGGCGGGCGCGGCCATATCCTATTACGAATCGAGCGCATTGCCGTGGGAGCGCGCCGCCTTCGTCCGCGCCCGCATTGTCGGCGGCGACGCCAGGCTCGGCGCTTATTTTCTCGACGCGATCCACCCGTTCGTATGGCGCCGCTCGCTCGATTTCGGGGCGATCGAGGAGCTGCGCGCGATCACGCGCCGCATCCGCGACCATTATGCGCAGGGCCAGCGTTTCGGCCCGGGCTACGATCTGAAGCGCGGTCGGGGCGGCATCCGCGAGATCGAGTTCTTCGCCCAGATCCACCAGTTGATCCATGGCGGCCGCGAGCCGTCGCTGCGCGCGCCGGCCACCCTCGATGCGCTGGCGGCGCTAGCGAAGGCAGGCCGCATCCCGGCCGACGAGGCGTCGGACCTCGCCGCCGCGTACCGGCTGTTCCGCACCATCGAGCACCGCCTCCAGATGGTCGACGACCGCCAGACCCACAATCTTCCGGAGGATGCCGGCGCGCTGGACAATGTCGCGCGTCTCCACGGCCTCGCCGATGGCCGGGTATTGCTCGACCTGCTGGAGCCGCATGTCGAAAGAGTGGCGGCGATCTACGGCGGGTTGGGCGAGGCGGACGGCTCCGAGCTGCCCCGCGACCCCCAGGCGCTGGAGGCGCGGCTGTCCGCCGTCGGTTTCGAAGATGCGGCCGCGGGGCGGCTTCGCATCGAGGGCTGGCGGTCGGGCCGGGCGCGCTCGCTTCGCGGCGCGGCGTCGCGCGTCGCGTTCGAGGCGATGCTGCCGGCGCTGATCGAGGCTTTCGGCGACTCGCCGGACGGAATGCGCGCGATGAACCGCTTCGACGACGTCGTGACCAAGCTGCCGAGCGGGGTCAATTTCTATCGGCTTCTCCAGGCGCGGCCCGGCCTGATCCGGACCCTGGCGACGATCCTGGCCCACGCGCCGGCGCTGGCCGAGCAGCTCGGCCGTCGCCCGGAGCTGCTCGACGGCCTGATCGATGCCAGCGCCTTCGAGCCGACGCGCGCGGTGGATGCGCTGGCGCGCGACTTCGCCCGGCCCGAGCGCGAAGGCGAGGATTATCAGATATTGCTCGACCGGGTCCGTCGCCGCGTCAACGGCGCGCGGTTCGCGCTGGGAGTCCAGCTGGTGGCGGCGCATAGCGACCCGCTGGAGGTCGCCGGCGGCTATGCCCGCGTCGCCGAAGCCGCCATCCGGGTGCTCGCCGACGCCACCATCGCGGAGTTCGAGGCGGTGCACGGCCGCGTCCCCGGATCCGAGCTGGTCATCCTCGGTCTCGGCAGGCTCGGCGGCGAGGCGCTGACCCACGCCTCCGATCTCGATCTCATCTACCTTTTTTCGGGGACGCACGAGGCCCAGTCGGACGGCGCGAGGCCGCTGCGGGCCACCGATTATTTCAACCGCCTCGCGCCGAGGATCACCGCCGCTCTGTCGGTTCCGACGGCGGCGGGGCCGCTCTACGATGTCGACACGCGCCTGCGTCCGTCGGGAGCGGATGGTCTGATCGCCGTCTCGCTGCCGAGCTTCGCCGATTATCAGACGACCCGCGCCTGGACCTGGGAGCATATGGCGCTCACCCGCGCCCGGCCGGTCTATGGATCGGACGAGGCGCGTGGCGCGCTGGGCAATATCGTCGAGAGCATCCTCCTGCAGCCGCGCGACGTCGCCGGCCTGGTCGCCGACACCGCGAAGATGCGGGCGGAGATCGCCGCCCACAAGCCGGCTAAAGGGCCCTATGACATCAAATTGGGGGACGGCGGGCTGGTCGACCTGGAATTCGCCGTCCAGACGCTCCAGCTCCGCCACGGAGCCGCCCTCCATCCCCAGCTCGAACGCGCGGTGAGGGCCTTGGCCGAGGCAGGCCTGATCCCGTGCGAAATCGTGTCGGCCCATAACCTGCTCACCCGGATGCTGGTGATGTTCCGCCTGGTTTCTCCCTCATCGGACGCGCCGCCGGAAGCCACCCGGCCGCTGGTCGCGCAAGCCTGCGGCATGGCCGACTGGGAAAGCCTGCTTGCGGCGCATGACGAAGCCCGGCACAGGATTTTCAAGCTGTGGCGCGACGTCGCCGCCGACAAGGGAGAATGACGATGCTGGCCGAAGGCGACCCCGTACCCGACGTGACCCTGGAAGGGCTGGAGGGGCAACCTGTGCGCCCCGCCGACTTCAAGGGGCAGAAGCTGGTCCTCTATTTCTATCCCAAGGACGACACGTCTGGCTGCACGCGCGAAGCGCAGGATTTCACGGCTCTGGCGGAGGAATTCGAGAGCGCGGGCACCTGGATCCTCGGCGTCTCGAAGGACGATGCGAAGAAGCACGCCAAATTCATCGCGAAATACGACCTCAAGGTGCCGCTCGCCACCGACCCCGACGGCTCGGTCTGCGAGACGTTCGGCACCTGGGTGGAAAAATCGATGTACGGCCGCAAATATATGGGCATCGACCGCGCCACTTTCCTGGTCGACCGCGACGGCGTCATCAAGCGCATCTGGCGCAAGGTCAAGGTGCCGGGCCATGCCGAGGAAGTGCTCGCCGCCGCTCGGGAGCTTCCGTAAGCGTTGGCGCCGCCCTTCTTTCGTTCATGGGCGGGCAAACGCGCCATGCTAGGCTTCCGGCATGACCATCGGGCTCCGAGTCGCGCTTGTTGCAGCTTGCGCCATTGCGCTGGCGGCGCCGGCGCAGGGACGCGCGCCGGTGCCTGAAAGCAACGCCAATCGCGCCCGCGACGGCGACATCGCGATCCAGGAAGAGCTGTGCGCCGCGCGCAAGGCGGGCACCATCGCGGCCTACGACCTGTTCATCGCCCGCCATCGCGGTCATCCTTTGGTCGAGACCGCGCGAGCCGAGCGGGAGCGGCTCATCTCAAGCCGTCCATGATGCGAGGGGCGGCGGCGGCGGACGCAATCTGAATAGCGCCCGCGCGCAATCTGTGGCAATTTGCGCGTCTGCCCGCCGGGGCAGTGTCGCGGTGTCATCGAGAGGATTTTGGCCATGCCGGCAACGCTTCCAGTCACGCTGACGGGTAATCAGGACATTGACGGGCTCCTTGAATCGGACCGATGGGCCGTCGCCACCCTCAGCTTCAGCTTCCCGACGACCGCGGCCGCTTACGCCGCCGATTACGATCCGGCCGAAGGCCTCGACGAGCCGACCACCAATTTCTCCGCCTTCACCGTCGGCCAGAGGATCGCGGCGCGCGACGTGCTCGCCCAGTTCGCCTCGGTCGCCAACCTGACCTTCACCGAATCGACGGGCGGCGCCGCGGCCAACGCCGATCTCCGCTTCGGCCGCACCGGCGCCACCGAGGTCGCCCATGCCTACACGCCCACCTCCCACCCGGTGGGCGGCGATTCCTGGTATGCCAATACCGGCGACTTCGCGCTCGTCGCCAATCCCCAAGTCGGGGATTACGACTACAGCACCCTGCTGCACGAAGTCGGCCATGCGCTCGGCCTCAAGCACGGCCACGAAGTCTACGAAGCCGATCCGCCATTCTTCCCGGCCCGGCCGGCGATGACGGCCGCGCATGATTCGATGGAATTTTCGGTGATGACCTACCGCTCCTATGTCGGCGCGGATCTGAGCGGCTACACCAACGAGACGTTCGGCTACGCCCAGAGCCTGATGATGTACGACATCGCGGCGCTCCAATATATGTATGGCGCCAATTTCAGCCATAATGGCGGCAATAGCGTCTACACTTGGAACCCCAATAGTGGCGAGATGGCGATCAACGGCGTCGGGCAGGGCGCGCCCGGCGGCAACCGCGTCTTCCTCACCGTCTGGGACGGCGGCGGCAGCGACACCTACAATCTTTCGGCTTATGACGACGGCGTTCGGATCGACCTGCGCCCCGGCCAGTGGACGACCCTGTCGGACGTGCAGATCGCCAATCTCGGCGACGGCAATTTCGCGCGCGGCAACATCGCCAACGCGCTCCAGTTTGAAGGCGACGCGCGCTCGCTGATCGAGAATGCGGTCGGGGGCGACGGCAACGACATCATTATCGGCAACAATGCGGTCAACCGCCTAAGCGGGGGGCGCGGCAACGACCGGCTCGACGGCCGCGGCGGGGCAGATGCGATGAATGGCGGAATCGGCAACGACACCTATATGGTCGACAATGCCCGCGACCGCGCCATCGAAAGCAGCGCCGCCGGCGGCACCGACAGCGTCCGCAGCTCGGTGTCCTTCACCTTGCGCGCCAACCTGGATAATCTGACGCTGACCGGGGGCGGAACCATCAACGGCAATGGCAACGGCCTCGACAATTGGCTGACCGGAAACGGTGCCGCCAACCGTCTGCTGGGAGGCGCCGGCGAGGACATGGTCCGGGGCGGCAACGGCAACGACCGCCTTTACGGAGGCGAGGGCGACGACCGGTTGAGCGGAGGCTCCGGCGCGGACCGCTTCTATTTCGACACCGCCCTCAATGCCTCGACCAATGTCGACCGGATTCTCGATTTCTCGACCGCCCCCGACACGATCATGCTCGACCGCGCGATTTTCGACGATATTGCCCTCAACGGGACCCTGAGGGCTTCAGCCTTTCGCAACGGCAACGTCGCCGCCGACAGCAGCGACCGCATCCTGTACGACGGCGCCACCGGCCGGATATTCTACGACGCCGACGGCAACGGGGCCGGAGCGGACGCGACCCTGTTCGCGACGGTGACGGCGGGAACCGCGCTCACCAATGCCGACTTCAGCGTCTTCGGGTAGCGCGGCCTACAGCACGAAGTCCCCCACCACCGGCGCGACGAGGCCGTCGAGGCGGATCATGAAGTCGGCGGTGCCGTCGCCATTGGTGTCACCTTCGATGAAGGTGTCGCCCTGGGCGTGGCCGTAACGCAGCTCGCCGGCCGCGCCGGAGAAGGCCGCGTCGCCGACGAAGGTGAAATTCTGGTCTCCGCCGGTGCCGGTGTCGGCGTCCGTTTGCCTGAGGTTGATGCGGTCTCCCTCGGCGCTGTTGAAGTCGGTGACGATGTCGGCGCCGTTGCGGGTGGCGGCGGTGTCGCCGTCGGCGAACACGAACTGGTCGGCGTCGGCGCCTCCCGTCATCGTGTCGCGCTGAATGCCACCGTTGAGCGCGTCGTCGCCGGATCCGCCGTCGAGGATGTCGGCGCCCGCCTTGCCGAACAGCCGGTCGTCGCCCACGCCGCCATCGAGCGTATCGACCCCGTCGTCGCCATTCAGCCGGTCCTCGCCGGCGTCGCCGAACAGGCTGTCATTGCCGAGATCGCCATAGAGGATGTCGGCATCGTCGCCGCCACGAAGCTCGTCGACCCCGCTCTGGCCGCGAAGCGTGTCGTCGCCGCCCAAGCCCGACAAGATGTTGGCGATGCTCGATCCGAAGATCATGTTATCGAGCCCGTTGCCGGTTCCCACATGCGCGGTGCCGAGCAGCCGCATATCTTCGATATTGGCGGCCATCGTGTGGTCGTTGAACGCTTTGACCTGGTCGTGGCCCTGGTTCAGCCCTTCGATCGCCTGATCGCCCGCTTCGCGGACGAAGAAGATGTCGTCGCCAAGATTGCCGCGCATCTGATCGTCGCCGCCGCCGCCGTTCAGCACGTCATTGCCCGATCCTCCGATGAGCAGATCCTCACCACCCTGGCCCGACAGGCTGTCATGGCCGCCGCCGCCTTCCAGCCGGTTGACGCCGATGGTGCCGCTCAACGTGTCGGCAAAGCCCGAGCCGATGGCATTCTCGATGCTGGATAACGTATCGACGCCCGCGCCGCCTGTATCCTGCGCCGTGGTGAGAACGAGACGCAGAGTCACGCCCGCCCCGGCATTGGCGTAACGCGCCGTGTCGGTGCCCGACCCGCCGTCGAGGCTGTCGTCGCCGTCGCCACCGTCGAGCACGTCATCGCCCCCGAAGCCGCGCAGCGTGTCGGCGCCTCCAAGGCCACTCAGAATGTCGTTGAAGTCGCCGCCACTGATCGTCTGGTCGATCGCGGAGCCGGTCCGCGTGACGCCGCTCGTGGGCGCGCGACCGAAAACGACATAAGCCTCGCCTGCCTGGGCACCGCCATCATCGCCATTGTGAGCGCCGACGATCACATCGGCGAAACCGTCGTCATTGACATCGCCCGCCGCCGAGACGCTGAAGCCGGCCCGGTCTCCGAAGGTGTCGCCCTGGATGACCAGGCCGTCGCCTTGAGCGAGATTGGCGAGGTCGACATCGCCCAGCACCGCGTTGCCGAAGATCACATAGGCCTTGCCCTCCTCGCCGCCGTAAGGCTCGCCGACGATGATGTCGTCGAAGCCGTCGCCGTTGACATCGCCCGCCGAGGAGACGTTGCTGATGACGTCGCCCGTAGTGCCGGCGCGGACGCTGATGCTGAAGCCGTCGGCGGGGGCGAGCGATTCGAGATCGATGTCCGCGAAGCCGCCGGCCTTGCCGAACAGCACGAAGGCGGTGCGGCCGTCATTGGCGTTGTTGGTGGTTTCCGGAGAGGCGACAATGACGTCGTCATAGCCATCGCCGTTGATATCGCCTGCCGAGGAGACGCTGAGCCCGGCATTGTCGAAGCCTGTCGCGCCCAAGATGGCGAAACCGTCGGCCAGATCGAGGCTCGACAGGTCGATATCGGCGAAGCCGTTCGCCTTGCCGAACACGACAAAAGCCGCGCCGGCGCCGGGCGCGCCGCCATCCTCGTTGCCGGGCACGCCGACGATGACGTCGTCGAAGCCGTCGCCATTGAGATCCCTGGCCGACGACACGCTCCAGCCCGCCCGGTCGGAAGGATCGCCGCCGAGGATCGTGAAGCCGACGCCGTCATTCGCGGCGAGGAAGGTCAGGTCGACCGTTCCGAACCCGGCAGCGTTGCCGAAAATCACATAGGCCGCACCCGCCGCATTGCCGCCCACTTCATCCTCGTTCGCGCCGACGATGATGTCGTCCACGCCGTCGCCATTGACGTCGCCCGCCGACGACACGCTCCAGCCGGCCTGGTCGTAGGAATCGCCGCCCTGGATGGTGAACCCGTCGGTGGGGTCGTAACCCGGATTGTCGGGGTTGAAGCTGGTAAGGTCGATCGTCGTGAACCCCCCTGCCTTGCCGAAGATGACATAGGCCTCGCCGGCGCGGGGGAAGCCGCCATCGTCGCCTTCAGGCGCGCCGATAATCACATCGTCGAAACCGTCGCCGTTTACGTCGCCCGCCCCCGAGACGCTCCGGCCGGCCTGGTCGTAGTTGATATCCCCCTGGATGATGAAACCATCGGGGGCGGCGAGACCGGTGAGGTCGATCGTCCCGAACCCGTTTGCCTTGCCGAAGATGACATAGGCTTCGCCGGCCCCGTTGCCGCCGTCGTCCCCGGCGCGCGCGCCGACGATCACGTCGCCGAAGCCGTCGCCATTGACGTCGCCCGCGCCGGAGACGCTGAAGCCCGCCAGATCGTTGGCGGCATCGCCCTGGATGATGAAGCCCGCCGAACCGAGCGTCGATAGATCGATGATGTCAGCCACGACTCGTCTCCCCGTCGTCAACCGTCGAACAGGCTACTCCTTATCCGTGCCTGTGGCGAGCGGAGGTGGAAAGGCGGATCAAGGACATGGCCGATCACAGCGCGCAGCTGACCGTATCGGAACCGGAGGAACGAACCGTCACTCAAGCCGACGGCCTCTCCCGAAGCGGAAGGGGAGCGCCTCAAAGCATGAAGTCGCCCGCTTGCAGGCTCGTCACATTTTCGATGCGGATGAGGAAATCGGCGCCGCCGTCGCCATTCGTGTCGCCCTCGACGAAGGCGTGGCCGGCGACAACCGAGTAGCGCAGCTGACCGGCCGAGCCGGTGAAGGCGTTCGTCCCGATGAACGTGAAATTCTGGTCGCCGTCGGCGGCGGCATCGGCGTCGATCTGGCGAAGATGGATCCTGTCGCGTTCGGACTGGCGGAAGTCCGCGACGATGTCGGCCGCGAAGCGCGTCGCTCCTGTATCGCCGTCATCGAACAGGAAGGTATCTGCCCCCGCGCCGCCCCTCAGCGTGTCTTTCTGAAGCCCGCCAATCAAATGGTCGTCGCCGTCGCCGCCCTGCATGGTGTCACCGCCTTCGCCACCCCTTAGATCATCATTGCCAAGGCCGCCGTTCAAAAAGTCCGAGCTGCCCTCACCGCGCAGTTCGTCGTCCCCGTCGCCGCCGAGCAGGCCATCGATGGCGACCGACCCGAACAGCCGGTCGGCGCCTCCGCCTCCGTCCAGCGCGTCTTCGCCGCCGCCGCCGCGCAGGATGTCATTCCCGTCAAGGCCGAGGATCGTATCATCCCCCGCCGATCCGAAGATCGCATTGTCCAGGCTGTTCCCGGTGCCGCCCCTGGCGCCGCCCAGCATACGCATTTCCTCGACATTATCGGCCATCACGTGGTGGACGAACGCCTTGACCTGGTCATAGCCCTGGTCCGCGAGCTCGATCGCGGCATCGCCCGCCTGCTGGACATAGATTATGTCGTCACCGAGCCCGCTCGTCATCGTGTCCACGCCGCCGCCGCCGCGCAGCACGTCATCGCCAGCGCCGCCGAGAAGCGCATCCTTCCCCGCATAGCCCGAAAGCACGTCGTCGCCAGCGCCTCCCTCCAGGCGGTTGATCCCCGCCGTTCCATAGAGCGAGTCCGCGAAGCCCGAACCAATGACATCCTCGATCGAGTTCAGCACGTCGGTGCCGGCGGCGCCCGTATTTTGGCCGGCCGTCGCGGTCAGCCGCACCGTGACCGCCGCAGCCGCCGTGGCATAGCTGGCGGCGTCGCGGCCGGCCCCGCCGAACAGCCGGTCGTTGCCGGAGCCGCCTTCCAGCACGTCGGCGCCGCCATGGCCGATCAGCCGATCCGCGCCGCCAAGGCCGGAAAGCATATCCTCGCCGCGACCGCCGTTGATGGTTTGGCCGATCGCCGATCCGGCGCGCACGACGTCGTTGCCGGGCAGGCGGCCGTAGATGACGAAAGTCAGGCCGGAACTGTCGCCGCCGGCGGTCGGGCGAGACATGATGATGTCGTCCAGGCCGTCGCCATTGAGATCGCCGCCGGCCGCGACCCTGACGCCGATGCCGCCCGCCCCCTCGTTGGCGATGATGAAGCCCTGGTCAACAGTCAGGGCGGCAAGGTCGATCGTGCCGAAGCCGGGAGCCTTGCCGAAGATCACGAAGGCGTCGCCGTCGTTCGGGCCGCCCGTGTCGCCGAATCTGGCTCCGATCAGCAGGTCGTCGAAGCCGTCACCATTGACGTCTCCCGCATTCGACACGGGGAAGCCGGACTGATCCACGGGTCTCCCCTGGATGACGAAGCCGTCGGCGGGCGTCAGGTTGCCGAGATCGACATTGGCGAAGCCGCCCCCCTTGCCGAAAACGACATAGGTCTCGCCGGCATTGCTACCGCCATTGTCGCCATAAGGGGCGCCGATCACTATATCGCCGAAGCCGTCCCCATTCACGTCACCCGCGCTGGAGACGCTTCGTCCCGCCTGGTCGTTGGCATCGTCGCCGCGGAGGGTGAAGCCGACCGCAGGCGTCAGGGTCGTCAGGTCTATATTCGAGAAGGCGCCCGCATGGCCGAAGATCACATAGGCCTCGCCCGCATTGGTCGCGGCATTGTCGCCATTGCCCGCTCCGACGATCAGATCGTCATAGCCGTCATTGTTGATATCCCCGGCGGACGAGACGCTGCGCCCCGCATCGTCCCCGTCCGCGTCTCCCAGGATCCGGAATCCATCGGCGGCGGGCAAGGAAGTCACGTCGATCGACGCGAATCCACCGGCCTTGCCGAATATCACATAGGCTTCGCCCGTGTTGGTGCCACCGGCCTCGCCCAAAGGCGCGCCGACGATAATGTCGTCATAGCCGTCTCCGTTGACGTCGCCCGCGTTCGCGACATCGGTGCCGAACTGGTCGCCCGCCGCGTCACCGCCGATCCGGAAGCCTTCGGCCGGAGCGAGGGTCGCCAGCGACATGTCCGCCCAGCCGGCTTCCTTGCCGAACACCACGTGCACCGCCCCTTCGAAGCTACCGGCGTCACGAGAACCGATGACGATGTCGGCCAGCCCGTCGCCGTTCGTATCGGCCGTGGCGACGTCGAATCCCGTCCTGTCGCCTTCGGCGCCATCAATCCGGATTCCGAGATCGGTGCCGAGCAGCGACAGGTCCAGATTGCCAAAACCCGCCGCGGAGCCGAAAACGAGCCAGGCCGAGCCGGAATCCTGGCCGTTTGCATCGGCGCCGGGCGCGCCGATGATGAGATCGTCGAAGCCGTCGCCGTTGACGTCGCCGGCGGCTATTCCATTGCCCGCGGAATCGCTCGCCAGGTCGCCCTTGATAACACCGCCGAAAGCCGGCGAGATGGCCGAGACCTCGTAGATCAGCGGGAAGTCGCCGGCTTCGCCGCCCCGTCCGTAGATGATATAGGCCGCCTCCGCGTAGCTCCCCGCGCTGGCGATCAGATCGTCGAAACCGTCGCCGTTGAGGTCGCCCGCAGCCGACAAAAGGCTGCCAATCCGGCGATCAGGCGTGGCCGCGATGCGGAATCCCGCTTCGGGCGCGAGGGTGGTGAGATCGATGGTGCCGAATCCGCCATCCTTGCCGAATATGACGAAGGCGTTCCCATTGCCGCCGAAGGCGTTGATGATGATATCATCATGCCCGTCCCCGTTCACGTCGCCCGCCGACGAGACGCCACTCCCGGTGGAAAAGTCGTCCCCGCCGCGGATTATGAATCCCTGCGAAGAGGAGAAGGCGGTGAGATCGATCGTTCCGAACCCGCTCGCCTTGCCATAGACGACATAGAGTTCATCGCTGAAAGACCCGCCGGGGACGAGCAGATCGTCGAAGCCGTCACCGTTGATGTCGCCCGCCTCAGATGCCCGGGATAGATAGTCATAGGCGTCGCCGTGGATCGCGAACCCGTCGCCGGCGCTTAGCGCGCCGAGGTCGATCGGGGCCCAACCGTCGGCCTTGCCGAAAATCACGTAGATCCTGCCGGCATAATAGCCGGCGTCGCTATTGTAGGGGGCCGTGACGAGCATGTCGTCGAAACCGTCGCCATTGACGTCTCCGGCCGAGGAGACGAGCGAGCCGGCCTGATCGAAACTTTCGGCGCCCCGAATGACGATCCCGTTGTCGGTCGTGAAGAAGGCGAAGGTGAGATCGATGTTTCCAAAGCCGGTCGACCGCCCGAACAGCAGATAGGCCTCGCCCGCTCCATTGCCCCCATTGTCGCCGTAGGGCGCCCCGATCAGGATGTCGTCGAGACCGTCTCCGTTGACGTCGCCGGCGGACGACACCGACCTTCCCGCACTATCGCCCTCCGCATCGCCGCGGATGACGAATCCCTGCGAGAGGGTCAGCGCCGTGAGGTCGATCGCCGACGGGAGCGTGGAGCTTCCGTATATCACGTAGGCCTCGCCCGCGGAATTTCCCCCATCGTCTCCCTGGGGGGCGCCAACGATGATGTCGGCGAGGCCGTCTCCGTTTATGTCGCCCAGCGACGAAACGCTCCGGCCGGTATTGTCGCCGGTGGAATTGTCGGTGATCACCAGCCCCTCGCCAGGGGCCATCGCGGCGGCATCGAGGGCGGGATAGCCGCCCGCCCTGCCGAAAATCACATAGGCGCGGTCCTCGCCCGTGTCGCCGATGATGATGTCGTCGAAGCCGTCGCCGTTCAGGTCCCCCGCGTCGGAAAGGGACGAGATGCTGGCCGCGGCGGGTAAGCTGATGACGAACCCATATTCGGGGTCGAAGGTGGCCAGATCGATCACGGATGGAAACGCGGACATTCGTCACTCCCCCACTCGCAGAGTCCAACGCATAAACGATTTTCAGTTCTCTCGGGAGTCCCTCCAGGAATTAGGATCAAGGCTTCGAACCGCACCTCGAGCCCGCCCCCGACGGGAGGGATGGACTGAAGCGGGCGAGAAGCTAGGGTGGGCTTCCATCCGAAGAGGAGAAGATGATGGCGGACGCGGCGGGCGAAGGTCGAGAAGAGAAATTCGCGCTCAGCACCTCCCGCCATTTTCCGGAATGGCTGGCTTCGACCGGCGGCGGGATCGCATTCACAACCTATCAGGCGGGCAAGCTGTTCTTGCTCGGCGTCAAGCCCGACGGCAAATTGTCGGTGTTCGAGCGAACCTTTCCGCGCTGCATGGGCATCGCGGTCAGCGACGACGGGCGCGCGCTCGCGCTCGCCACCCAATATCAGATCCAGCGGTTCGATAACGTGCTGCCTGCCGGACAGGCCGACAAGAGCGGCTTCGACGCCGTTTACGCGCCGCACGCCGCCTGGGTCACGGGCGACGTCGATGCCCATGACGTGGGTTTCGACGCCGATGGAAGGCCGCTCTTCGTCAACACGCTGTTCGGCTGCATCGCGGCGGTGAGCGACGGCCACAGCTTTCGTCCACTGTGGAAGCCCGATTTCATCTCCCGCCTCGCCGCCGAGGATCGCTGCCACCTGAACGGCATGGCCATGGAGGCGGGACGCCCGCGTTACGCCACCGCCGTCTCGCGCTCGGACGTCGCCGACGGTTGGCGCGACAAAAGGACAAGCGGCGGAGTCGTCATCGACTGCGACACCGGAGAAATAGTCTGCGAGGGGCTATCCATGCCCCATTCGCCGCGGCTCCATGACGGCCGGCTGTGGGTGCTCAATTCGGGAGCGGGCGAGTTCGGCTTCGTCGATCTGGCGACGGGCCGGTTCGAGCCGGTCGCCTTCTGCCCCGGCTATGCCCGAGGTCTCGCCTTCGCCGGCGGCCGGGCCGTCATCGGCCTGTCGCAGGCGCGCGAGAATCGTACCTTCTCCGGCCTGCCTCTCGACGAGGCGCTGGCGGCGCGCGACGTCGAGCCGCGCTGCGGCCTCGCCGTCGTCGATCTCGTAAGCGGCGACATGAGCGGCTGGGTCCGGATCGAAGGCGTCGTTCGCGAATTGTACGACGTGGCCGCGCTGCCAGGCGCCCGCCGCCCCTCCGCGATCGGTTTCAAGACGGACGAGGTCAAGCACGTCATCTCGATCGAGGATTGAAGCCTGGGGCTCAGCCCTGGGTGTCGTCGCTATCGGCGCCGGCTTCGGCCGCATCCGCTTCATTCTGGAAATAAGGCTCGACCGGCCCGGAAAGCTTGATCGTCATCGGCTGGCCGTGGCGATCGAGGCTGCGACCGGCGGCGACGCGGATCCAGCCTTCGGAAACGCAATATTCCTCGACGTTGGTCTTCTCCGCGCCCTTGAAGCGGATGCCGACGCCGCGCCGAAGCAAATCGGCGTCGAAATGGGGGCTTCGTGGATTGAGGGACAAGCGGTCTGGGGGCGTGGCGGTCATTCAAGCTCTCGATATGCAATTGGCGGCTGCGCCCGCCCATAGAGCATCTCGTCATTCCCGCGAAAGCGGGAATCCCGCCCCCCATTAGGAGAGAAACGGCATCCCGCTTTCGGCGGATGATCGGCTTCAGCGCAGCTTGCTGATCTTCAGGCCGTCGATCTTCGCGCGATCCTTGACCGATTCCTCGCTGCGGGTGAGCGCCTTGGCAATCGCTTTCAAGGCCATGCCCTTTCCCGCCAGCGTGCGAAGTTTGGCGACTTCCTCGCTCTTCCACGGCTGGCGGTGCCTGGTGAAGATTTCGGCCATCAGTCCTTGATCCCCATCATTCCTTGACCAGAGTTCCCTTGGTCGAAGGATTGGCGGCGATCGTCTTCTTCACCTCCTTCTTGGGTTTTCGGGCTTCCTTGTTGCTCTTCTTCTGACCCTTGGCCATCTCGCTCTCCTGTCAGCTCTTCGACGCGATATAGGCATCGACCTGCGCTTCGAGCACGTCAAGCGGAAGCGATCCGTTCTCCAGCACCGCGGCGTGGAAGTCGCGGACGTCGAACCTGTCGCCCAGCGCCTGCTCGGCCTTGGCGCGGAGCTCCAATATCTTCAATTGGCCGATCTTGTAGCTCGTCGCCTGGCCGGGATTGTTGATGTAGCGCTCGACCTCCTTGACGATGTCGCGCTCCGACAGCAGCGAATTCTCCTGGAAATAGCGGATCGCGTCCTCGCGGCTCCAGCGCTTGTGGTGGAGGCCGGTGTCGGTGACGAGGCGGACGGCGCGCCACAGCTCGAGGGAGAGCCGGCCGAAGTCCGAATAGGGATCCTGGTAGAAGCCGAATTCCTTGCCGAGCTTCTCCGAATAGAGGCCCCAGCCCTCCGTATAGGCGCCGTAGCCGCCGAAGCGCCGGAACTTGGGGATGCCGGGAAGCTCCTGCGCCAGCGCGATCTGGAAATGATGCCCGGGCGCGCCCTCATGATAGCTGATCGCCTCGATCTGGGGCTTCAGCACCTGAGTCATGTCGGCGAGGTTGACGTAGTAGATGCCGGGGCGCGAGCCGTCCGGAGCGGGGCTGTTGTAGAAAGCGACGGAAGCCGTCTCCTCACGCCATTTTTCGACCGCGCGGACCTCCAGCGGAGCTTTCGGCAAGCGCCGGAAATATTGCGGCGCGACCGCCATCACCTGATCGATGAAGGCGTTGGCCTCCTTCAGATACTGCTCCCGGCCCGCTTCGGTGTTCGGGTACTGAAATTGCTCGTCCGTCTTCAGGTGCGCGAAGAATTCCTGCAACGTTCCCTCAAAGCCGACCTTCTGCTTGATGACCTCCATCTCGCCATGGATGCGCTCCACCTCGTCGAGGCCGATCTGGTGGATCTGGTCTGCGGAAAGGTCGGTGGTCGTGGAATCGCGCAGGCGGCTGGCATAATATTCGGCGCCACGGGGCAGGTCCCACGCACCATTATTGTCGACCGCCTGCGGCTCGATGGCATCCAATGCTGCGAACAGCGTGTCGTAGCCGCGCTTGAAGGGGCCGGTCAGCGCCGCGCTCGCCTCGGCGATCAGGCGCTCCTTGACCTCGGGCGGCGCGGTAAGCGCGCTCACCTTCTTCCTGAAGTCGGCCAGGACCGTGCTGTCGGCGCCTTGGGTGAACGGCGCCCCGGTGATGACCTTCCTCGCATCCGCGCGGACCGGCTCGAAGACGAGCTTGGGCGGGACGATGCCCATTCCCGCCTGCCGGCGGACATTGGCCGAGACCTCGTTCATCACCCGTTCCGCATCGACGAGGCGGGCGATATAGGCCTCGGCGTCCGCGACGCTCGTCACTTTGTGCTGGTTGATGAGGAAAACCGGGATCGACCCGGCGGGGCTGCCGTTGGTCGAGATGGGGAAGCGATGCCAGCGCCATTCATGCTGTTCGCGATCGGTCTCGACCTGCTCCTCGAACAGTCGATAGCTGAGCTGCCCGGCGGGGCTCAGCGCTTCATAATCGAACGTGGCCTTCATCTCGGCGAGCTGGGCTTCTTCCATCGCGAGCACGCGCTGATCGTGGGCGTCGGTATAATCGTTGAGCTTGTCGTAATCGGTCTTGATGCCGAGCGCGGTCATGAATTGCGGGCTGGTTGCGACGATCGCGTCGAACCCGGCGTCGAGGAAGGCGAGCAGGCGGGCGTCTTCGGCCTCGGTGTTCGCTGCCGGGGCGACGGCGGCGGGAGCCGGAGGCGCGCTCGTCTCAACCTGGGGTGTTGCACAGGCCGCGGTGGCGAGGAGCAGGGCGGTAAGCGGGAGATGCGGCTTCATTGGAATGTCCTTTCGGCTAGACTGAATCCGTTCGCCCCGAGCGAAGTCGAGGGGCCCAATCGAGCGAAGCCGAGATGCTTTCGCCCTCGGCTTCGCTCGGGAGGATGTCTCGACTTCGCTCGACACGAACGGAGATTTCATCTGACTCAAGCGCTTTTCGCGGCGATGTAGGCGTCGACCTGCGCCTCCAGCACGTCGAGCGGCAGCGCGCCGTTGCCGAGGATGACGGTGTGGAACTCGCGAATGTCGAACTTGTCGCCGAGCGCCGCCTTCGCCTTCTCGCGCAGCTCCATGATGCGGATCTGGCCGATCATGTAGCTCGTCGCCTGGCCGGGATTGTTGATGTAGCGCTCGACCTCCTTGACGATGTCGCGCTCGCTCACCAGCGAATTGTCCTTGAAATACTGGATGGCCTGCTCGCGGCTCCAGCGCTTGGCGTGGAGGCCGGTATCGACCACCAGCCGCACCGCCCGCCAGAGCTGGGACGAAAGCATCCCGAACTCCTGATAAGGATCCTGGTAGAAGCCCATCTCCTTGCCGAAGCGCTCGGCATAGAGGCCCCAGCCCTCGCTATAGGCGCTGTAGCCGCCGAACTTGCGGAACTTGGGCAGCCCCGGAAGCTCCTGGGCGAGCGCGATCTGGAAGTGATGGCCGGGCGCGCCCTCATGATAGGCGATGGTCTCGACCTGGGGCTTCAAGACCTGGGTCATGTCGGCGAGGTTGACGTAATAGATGCCGGGACGCGAGCCGTCGGGCGCGGGGCGGTTGTAGAAGGCGACGGGCGCGGTGTCCTGCCGCCATTCCTCGACCGCCTTCACCTCCAGCGGCGCCTTGGGAAGCCGGCTGAAATAGCGCGGCGCGGCCGCCATCACTTGGTCGATCTTGGCGGTGGCGTCCTTGAGATATTGCTGCCGGCCCGCCTCGGTGTTAAGATATTTGAACTCGGCGCCGGTCAAGACGTGGGCAAAGAAATCCTGGAGCGAACCTTCGAAGCCGACGCGTTCCTTGATCGCCTCCATCTCGCCATGGATACGCTCGACCTCGGCGAGGCCCACCTGGTGGATGCGGTCGGCGCTGATGTCGGTCGTCGTGAAGAGGCGGAGCTGGTCGGCATAATAAGCCTCGCCATCGGGGAGGCTCCAGGCGCCGTCATTGTCGGTCGCCTTCGGCTCGATCTCGTCCAGCACCGTGAACATGGCATCGTAACCGCGTTTGAAGGGGCCGGTCAGCGCCGCGCTCGCTTGGGCGATCAGCCGCGCCTTGACGTCGGCCGGCGCATCCAGTGCGTCGACCTTCTCCTTGAAATCGGCGAAGAGGCTGCTGTCGGCGCCGTCGGTGAAGGGGGCGCCGATCAGCACCTTGCGAGCGTCGGCGCGAACCGGCTCGAAGTTGAACTTCGGCGGCAGAATGCCCTTCTCCGTCTGGGTGCGGATGTTGGCGGCGACTTCGTTCATTACCCGCTCGACCTCCCGGAGGCGGGCGATATAGGCCTCGGCGTCGGCGACTGAATCCACGCGGTGCTGGTTGATGAGGAAGACGGGCAGGTCGCCCGCAGGACTGCCGTTGGTCGAGATCGGGAAATCGTGCCAGCGCCACTGGAACTGCCGCCGCCCGCGCTCGACATTATTCTCGAACAGGCGATAGCTGAGCTGACCTGTCGGGCTCAGCGCGCCAGGGTCGAACTGGGCCTTCATCGCGGCGAGCTGCTTCTCCGCCAGCGCCTGGTCGGCCACGTCCTGGGCATCGGTATAATCGTCGAGCTTGTCGTAATCGGTCTTGATGCCGAGGGCCGTCAAAGTCTCGGGGCTGTCGGCGATGGCCTCGTCGAAGGCCGCATCGAGGAAGGCGAGCAGGCGCGCATCCTCGGCGGCGGGGTCCGCAGCCGGCGCGGTCGCGGCCGGCGCCGGAGATCCGGTTTGCGCGGTCGCGGTCGCGGCGAGCGAGGTGGCGGCGAGCAACAGGGCCAGAATCTTCATGGAACGGCATCCCCCTTTTATGATTTGCGCCGTCTTGTAACGGCTCGTGCCGCTCGGTCTAGCTGTCGGAACCCGCATCCGCCATCCAGCAGGGATCCCAGTCGGGCTCCGGCCCGAAACGCGCGGCCAGGAAATCGACCAGCGCGCGCACCCGTGCCGTCGTCGCGCGGCCGGGCGGCATGACGACGTGGAGACCGTTCTCGTCGAGCGGGTAATCGCGGAGCAGCACTTCCAGCGCGCCGCTCTCGATCGCCGGCGCGGCGATGAAGGTGGGCAGGATGACGACACCGAGGCCCGCGCAGGCGGCCTCGCGGAGCAATTCGCCATTGTCGGCGCGGAAGCGGACGTGGCCGTGGACATAGTCCCAGCGGCCGTTGACCCTGAACCGCCACTGGTTGCCGCGTCCTGTATTGGCGTAGAGCAGGAGATCGTGATCGTTGAGGTCGCGCGGGCTCTCCGGCCTGCCCCGCCCGGCGAGATAGGAAGGGCTCGCCAGCACCGCCGCTCGCACCGGCGCGATCCGCCGCGCGACCAGCGCGGAATCGGGCAGCTTGCCGATCCGCACCGCGAGGTCGTAGCCGCCGCCGACCAGATCGACCGTGCGATCGTCGAGCGACACGTCGAGCTCGACCCTGGGATGCAGCCGCGCGAAATCGGCCAGCGCGGGCGCGAGATACTGGCTGCCGAAGGAGAGGGGAGCGCTCATCCGGATCGGACCGGCGATCTGGGTCACCGCCTCGGCGACCACCTCCCGCGCCGCTTCCAGATCGGCGAGGATGTTGGAGGCGCGGGCATAATAAGCCTCGCCGATGTCGGTCGGCTGGGCGCCCTGCGCGGTGCGGGTCAGGAGCCGGGCGCCAAGCTGCTCCTCCAGCCGGGCGACGCGGCGGCTGAGGATCGACTTGGAAATCCCCATCCGTTCGGCGGCGCGGGCGAAGGCGCCGGTCTCCACCACCCGCACGAAGGCGAGAACGTCCAGCAGGTCGACCGAAGAGCGTTCCATTTAGTGCAACACCATGATGCGTAGCGGACGGCTACTCGCAACGATGCTACGCGCTTAGATAGCCTCCAGCAAGTTCAAAGGAGGAATTTCACCATGACCAAGGCCCTTATCCTGAACAGCGCCGTCACCGGCGAGGCGTCGATCTCCAATCGGCTGACCGGCGAATTCGCCGCCCGGCTCAGGGAGCGCGATCCCGCCGCGCGGATCGTCACCCGCGATCTCGGCGCCAGGCCGGTGCCGCACCTTCTCCCCGAGACCGTCGCTGGCATCCGCGCGACCGCCGCGACCGACGCGGAAAAGGCCGCGCTCGCTCTGTCCGACGAGCTGGTCGACGAGCTGCGCGACATCGACCTGCTGGTGATCGGCGCGCCGATGTACAATTTCGGCATGCCGTCGTCGCTGAAGGCGTGGTTCGACTATATCCTGCGCGCCGGCGTCACCTTCCGCTATACCGAGAACGGGCCGGAGGGCCTGTTGCCGGTCAAGAAAGCGGTGGTGATCGAGACGCGCGGCGGCCTCTACAGCGAAGGCCCGGCGGTGGCGATGGACAGCCAGGAACCGCACCTTCGCACCCTGCTCGGCTTCATGGGCGTTACCGACGTGGTGTTCGTCCGCGCCGAGAAACTGGGCTTCGGTCCGGAAGCCGTCCAGGCGGCCGTCGACGGCGCGATCGCCGAGCTCAACGGATGCGCCGAGAGGGAACTGGCCCTGGCCGCCTGACCACTGTCCGCCCATGTCAATTTCCCTCGTCATCCCCGCGAAAGCGGGGATCCCGCTTCTCCACAGGAGTTGGAAGAAAAAGCGGGATTCCCGCTTTCGCGGGAATGACGATAACCTAAGGACCGCAAGATGATCGACATTCGACCCTTCGACACGCTCGGCCATGCCGACCATGGCTGGCTGAATGCGCGTCACCATTTTTCGTTCGCCAATTATCACGATCCCGCCCGCATGGGCTGGGGCGCGATCCGGGTGTGGAACGACGACGAGATCGCCGCACGCTCCGGCTTTCCGCCTCATCCGCACGCGGACATGGAGATCATCACCTATGTCCGGACCGGCGCGATCACCCATCAGGATTCGATGGGCAACAAGGGTCGCACCGCGGCGGGCGACGTTCAGGTGATGAGCGCCGGAACCGGCGTCCGTCATTCGGAATTCAACCTGGAGGACGAGACGACGACCCTGTTCCAGATCTGGGTGATAACGGACAAGCCCGGCGCGGAGCCGGGCTGGGGCGCGAGGCAATTTCCGAAGGACGACCGGGAGGGCAGTTTCGTCACCCTCGCCAGCGGCTTCGCGGAGGATAGCGACGCGCTCGGCATCAATGCCGCCGCCCGCATCATGGGCGCGACCCTGAAGGCCGGGGAGACGGCGGAGCTCGGCCTCGATCCGGCCCGTCACGTCTATCTGGTCCCGGTCGATGCCCCGATCGAGGTCAACGGCGTCCGGGCCGAGCCGCGCGACGGCGTCGCCATCACCGGCGAGGAGACGATCGCGATCACCGCGATCGGCAATACGGAGGTCGTGCTCGTCGACGCGCGGTGACGGGCGCTCGCCTCAACCTGCGCGAAAAAATAGCCCCGGCCGGCGAGGGCCGGGGCTAGTATCACCGCTCGTGGATCCCAGGGAGTTTCCGCGGTGCGTGAGGCGTGAAGCTTACTGACTGTTCGCCTGGACGTTGGCGTCGACCGAGACGTTGGCGTCGACCACGTTGCCGGGATCGACCGTGTTGAGGTCGGTTTCATTGCCCAGGCTATCGGCCGGGATCTCTGCAAGAGTGCCATCGGTCGGCGCGAGCACATCCTCTTCCGGCACGGCAACGGTGTCGACAACATTGTCGGTCACAGCCTCTTCGCCGCCACCGCAGGCGGCCAGGACCAGCATACCCGCGCCGAGAAGGACATTGGAAAATAGTTTCATCGTGGCGTTTCCCCGTTGGAATGGAGGCGTGAGGATTGCAGCTTCGCGGATGGGCGGCAACGCGAAACCCGTGAACCCGCCATCTTTGCACAATCCGCCTCGCGGGCGCGGCGCGGGCGACTGGAATCTTCCAAGAAGACGTGGATGGGATAGACGATTCTGCCCTCGACTTTCGAGGCGTGTCGGAAGCCGGAGCCACGAGCCCCGATGCCGGAGGCTTTGTGACGACGGGCCGCATCTGCTATGGCGTTGGCTCTAAGCAGTTGAAGAGTCGCGGATCGCCGACGAGGGAGGCCCGGAGGTCCCGCTTCAGATCACGGAGGTCTTGTAGTGATGCCAGGTGAAGATCGCCAGCGCGCCACGGTGCGGGCGCCACGCCTCGGCGAGTTCCCTCACCCGCCGCTCGCCGGGTTTTTCGGGGAGGTTCAGCAGACGCCCCACTTGGATCTGGACGACAAGGTCGCCCGCCGGCCAAACATCCTCTCGGCCCTCGGCAAAGAGCAGGTAGACCTCGGCCGACCAGCGTCCGATCCCCTTGACCCGGACGAGCTCGGCGATGGCCGCTTCGTCGGATTCAGCTAGGTTGTGAAGGTCGAGCCGGCCTGAAACCACCTCTTCGGCGAGGCTGCGCGCGTAGCTCGCTTTCTGGCGCGACAGGCCGGCCGCGCGCAGCGTCTCATCGCTGGCCGCGAGAATCGACGCCGGATCGGGCGTTTCGCCGACCAGCGACTGGAGCTTGGCCCACATCGACGCCGCCGCCTTGATGCTGACCTGCTGGCCGACGATGGTGCGCAGCAAGGTGATGTAGCCGGGCGCGCTGGTCCGGGGCTCGGGATAGCCGGCGTCCGCCAGCGCCGCCGCGAACAAAGGCTCGCGCCGCGCCAGCTCGTCCAAAGATGCCCGCAACGCCCCGGCCTTGATGCCCACTCCTGCCCCTCCGCTTGATTTGACCGGGGGCGCCTAGCATAGGACGGCGCACACGCCTTCCCCTTTTCAGCGATCACGGACAATATTCCCGATGCCCAAGCTCATCCTCGTTACCCGCGACGGAACCGAAACCGCAGTCGAGGCGCGCGCGGGCTACAGCGTGATGGAGGTCATCCGCGACAACGGCTTCGACGAGCTTCTCGCTCTGTGCGGCGGTTGCTGCTCCTGCGCCACCTGCCACGTCCATGTCGACGAGGCGTGGCTGGAGCGATTGCCGCCGCGGGGCGCGGACGAGGACGATCTGCTCGACAGCTCGGACCACAAGCAGCCCAACAGCCGCCTCTCCTGCCAATTGCTGTTCGCGCCCGCGCTCGACGGAATGCGGGTCACGATCGCACCGGAGGATTGAGAAGGGGCGTCCGAACCAAGAGCGGCTAGGCCCGGGCCAATCAAGTCTTGCGTCCTCTGAATTGGTGTCCCTAAATGCAGTGGTACTGTTTCCGTAGTTCCTCTCACCGCACCTCCGAGCCCGGCCGCAACGGCAGCGGATTTTTTAGCCAGTCATGTGGGTGTCCCGTCAGGGCATCGATTTCCATCTCAGAAGGTGGCTCCCGAACGCCGTCCGCCCAGATCGCGCACTCCGTTACCAACTGGACTCGCTGTTGCTCTGTCAGGTTGAAGCGAGTCGTCACGCGTCCATAGAAGGCGTCACGCGCCAGGGGCGAGACTCCGAATTCGCCTAAACGGCAGAGATTAACAGTGAAAACACCTCCAGCGACTGGGTGCTCATAATGAGAACTGGGGGATAAGTCCGCAGTGTCAGCAAGATTAATAGCTTGCTCTATGTGTGATTGGCTCGCGCTAACATCACTACTCGATCCAATCTGTAGAGCAGCCACTACGATAAAACCAGCTTCAAATAAGCCCGGCATCTCACAATCCCGTAAATATAGTTAGAGATATTATCAGAGATTCACGAATAACTTAAAGTGTCTTGTCATTGTATTGAAAAAGCAGCTGCGCTGCTAATCCGGAATCTTCGTCAACTTTAACCCTGCATGTAATCTTTGTGCTTGAAAAGCTAGCCTGGATTATCTCCGATTCAGTTAGCCGTAACTTTGCCATCAGATGAACTAAACTTCTCTGTCCATCGTCTTTCTTGGATATTCGCTCATGTTTCAAGTAGTTTATTAGTCTATTCTTTTTCATGCACCATAATATTTGATATCTGCCATAGGCGAACAACGCGACAACTGCTGTAGCAATTGCCGCCCCATCTGCCACGACTTCAAGCACGGAGTTCGTTCCACCAGAGGCGCCTGCAGGCATAACGAGAGCTAATCCTTCTGCCCACGCGAACCCGCGAACCGCACCACCGCCGTCGGCACCGTCCGGCTCGCCGGAGTCACCCGCCAGACGATCTTTGTGCCGGGGCCGGGCTCCGCGCCCGCTTCGTTATTCTGCATCACCAGTTCGGCGTCGGTGGTGAGGGTGAAGGTGCCTTCGCGGCGCTCCACGGCTTTGTCCATCGGGCTGGTGGGGGTGGGGATGACGCCCTCGGTCTCGCCTTCGCCGAAGGCGGGGGCCTTGATGCGGGCGGTGCCGTCCTGGCGGAGTTCGATCGCGATCCAGGGGAAGATCGCGGCGGCGTCGCTGTTGAAGGGATAGACGAAGGCGCGGTCGAGCCGCCCGGAGATCGCGTAATTGACCCGGTACAGGCCGTCGCCCAGATACTGGACCGAGCGATAGCCCTGCTCCTTGCGGAGCGCCTCGGCGATGGCCTCGCGCTTGGCGCGGAGCTCCGCCGTCTCGACCGCCGGAGCGGGCGGCGCGGATTCCTCCGGCGCGGAATAGTCGCCGCCTTCCGCCTCGGGATCGGAGGAAATGCTCACATTCTGCTCGGGGTCGATGAGGATCGCCTCGCCGGCATAAGTGAAGGTGAAGCTGCGGTCGCTCCCGATGTCGAGGGTGGAGACGAACTTGCCCGGCGTCAGCAGGCAGGAGACGAGCAGCAGGGGCGCCGCCAGGATCGTCACAAGCCGCGCCATCCGCATCGCACTTCCCCCGGTCGATCAGCTTCCCGTCGTTACGGCGGCGTATAGCGCAATCGCGGCGGCGTTGGAAACGTTGAGGCTCTCGATCCGGTCGCTGATCGGCAGCCGGGCGAGGGCGTCGCAATGGGCCTGGGTGTTGTGGCGCATGCCTTCGCCCTCGGCGCCGAGCACGAGGGCGATGCGGGGCGGGCCCATCGCTTCGGCCAAGGTCATCTCCGCCTCGCCGGTGAGGCCGACCCGCCAGAAGCCGGCCTGGGCGATCTCGTCGAGGGCGCGGGCGAGGTTGACGACGCGGACCCAGGGCACCGACTCCAGCGCGCCGCTGGCGGCCTTGGCGAGGGCGCCGGATTCGGGCGGCGCGTGCCGGTCTTGCGTCACGATGCCCAAGGCGTCGAACGCGGCGGCGGAGCGCAGGATCGCGCCGACATTGTGGGGATCGGTGACCTGGTCGAGCACCAGCAGCGGCCGGCCGTCCTCGGCGCGGTCGAGCAGGTCGCCGAGCCAGATGTCGGGCAGTTTCTCGATCTCGATGACGATGCCCTGGTGCGGCGCGTCGCCGGGGACCAGCCGGCCGAGATCGGCGACGTCGGCGAAGGTCAGCGGGATAGACGGGTCGAGATCGAAGGCTTCGGCGGCCTCGCGGGTCGCCCAGATGCGCTTGACGACACGCTCGGGATTGGCGAGCGCGGCGGCGACGGCGTGGCGGCCCCAGAAGCGGGGGCGGTTCTCGGCCTTGGTGGCCTGGCGGGCTTTGCGGCGCATGGAGCGCTGCATGGCGAGTGCGAGGCTTTCTGGCAAGCGCTCGCCGCTGAACCAATCGCCCGGTGCGCGGTTGAACGGCCAAGGAGGATGCGATGGCGACCGCTCGGCCTTCTTTGCCCCAATGGCGCGGCGACCGGCTGTTCTTCATCGGAATGAGCGTCTTCGTGGCGCTCACGATATTCGCCAGCTTCGCCCGCACTTATTATCTGTCGCAATGGATGACGCCACCGGCGCGGACGCCGGAAATCACCCCGCTGCTGCACGCCCACGCTCTGGTCTTCACCTTGTGGGTCTGCCTGCTGGTCGTCCAGCCCGCGCTGGTCGCGGGCGGGCGCGTGGCGCTCCACCGCCGGCTTGGGATCGGCGGGGCGGTGCTCGCTATCCTGGTCTGGGCGCTCGGCAACCTCGCCGCCGTGAAGGCGATCCATGCCGGCTTCGCGGGCGTCGGCGACCCCTACGCCTTCTACGCCATCACCTTCTTCTCGATCCAGGCGTTCGGTATCATCGTCGTGCTGGGTGTGCTTTGGCGGGAGTATGCCGAGACGCACAAGAGGCTGATGCTGCTGTCGAGCGCGGCGATATTGGAGGCGGCGGTCGGCCGGCTGCCGGTAGGCATAGTGGCGGAGGCGGCGCCTTTGTCCTTCTATGTCGGCAGCGATCTCGTCATCGTCGCGGGCGTGGCTTACGACCTCGTCAGCCGAGGCGCCGTCCATCCCGTGTGGATCTGGGGCGGCGGTGCCTTGATTGCCAGCCAGCTTTTCAGAATAGCGATCATGGACACGACGCCGTGGCTGGCCTTCGCCCATTGGGCGGCGTCGCTCGTCTAGGATAAGGCTGGAGCGGGTAGCGGGAATCGAACCCGCGTCACAAGCTTGGAAGGCTAGTGCTCTACCATTGAGCTATACCCGCTTTCGCCCCTTCGCCTATGGCGAAGGGAGCTTCAGCGGGCAAGCCCGCTTTCCTTCGGCGCTATCGGAAATGTTTGGCGGCAAAAGCGCGTCCGGAGCCGAATTTCAGATATTGCTCGAATGCCACGGCCTTGGCCTCGTCGACGAAGGCGAAATAGCTGACCAGGTTCCACGGACGATGCTTTGAGGTATGGGGCGATTTGCCCGCATTGTGCTGGGCGAGGCGGAGCCGCAAATCCACGGCTAGCCCGGTATACCGGTATCAGCCTCGCTCCTCAAGATGTCCACATAATGCATATCGCGGACCGCTGGCTTGCCAGCCGAAGCCTTTGGCGAAGGCTGGTGGACAGGGCTGGATTCGAACCAGCGTACGGGAAACCCGGGCAGATTTACAGTCTGCTGCCTTTAACCACTCGGCCACCTGTCCCCAAGGGCGTTGGACCCTAGATAGGAAGGCGGCTCAATGGCGAAAGGGGGGCCGGCTGTCAACGCGGCCCTTCCCCTCAGTCGTCGCGCAGCCATCCCATCAGTTCGTGGAACGGAATGACCTGGTTGAAGGCGATGCCGGCGAGGCCGTCCTGGCACCAGCGGACGACGCCGTGGACCGGACGGAACTTCTCCAGCGAGAGGACGACGTGCGCGCCGGCCTCGAGCGGCTGGTCCGATTCGATCTTGATGCCGCCCTGCGAGATGTCCCGCGTGCCGACCCAGTGGGTGCGCGCGCCGACCCGCAACGTCGCCAGCCGGTCGACCTCGACCCGTGGCAGCCGCGTCCGCCAGCCATTCTCGAGCACCGACTGGGTGGCGAGCATCTCTTCGACGTCGATCGGCGCGTCGAAGGTGATGCCGATATTGGACCCGTCGACCCACGATACCCGGCCGGCGACGGCCTGGTTGGTCTTGAGCTCGACGTGAATCGCCTTTTCGGGCGTCAGGGAGGAATAGACATGCGCCATCAGCCCGCCCGCCGAAATGTTGCGGATCAGGCAAAGCTCGCGGCCGCCGTCGACCATCAAGGTGCCGACCTTCAATATGGTGAGATGACGGGCCTGCCGGCGCCTCTCCCGCGGGGGCGGCGGCGCCTCGCGCGAAAAGGAGAAAATCGTCTCCTCCAAGGCGGTGTTCATCAGCACAGAATCCTCCCTCGCCCGCCGCGCCGACGATCCCCCTTCGCCGCCGCAACCTCGTCCGAATCTACGACGCAATAAGTTTAAGAAGGCCTTACGCCGGTATCGGGTCGCCACGGCCCGTCGCGTTTCTCTTCACCGGATGCTTACGCAATGGCGGCTATGGCGGCGCCATGAACGCGCAGGGCAGGATCGAAAGCGATGCGCGCCGCGACGCCCGGCCGGCGTCGGCGGTGAGCACCGGGGTGGGCCTCGCCGGGCTGCTGGGCCTGGCCTGCTGGACGGCGGCCGGGCGCGCCTGGGGCATGGAAGGCCCGCTTGCCGCTCTGTGCGGCGTCGTCGCCTGCGGTGTGCCGATGATCCTGTGGTCGCTGTTGGTCGACAAGGTTCACCGCAATCCGAGCACCGGCATCGACTGGGATTCCGCGCCGCGCCCCCTCGTGGAAAGCGCCGACACTAGTCTCGTCAAGCTGGTCGGTCTGTGGGGCATCTGGGGCCTCATCGCGAGCCTTTACTGCATCGCGCGCTGGTATTGGGACGGCAATTATCTGTTCGCGATGCGGGTGCTGGCGGTGGGATCGGTGCCGATGCTGCTGCTGTCCGTGCCTTATATCTTCTGGCTAGACCGGCGGCTGAAGGAGCCGCGCGACGGCGCCTGGCATTTCGGACGGCTGCTGATCGGACGCGGCGCCGGAATAGACCGGGAATTGCTCCACGATTTCCTGCGAAGCTGGGCGGTGAAGGGCTTCTTCCTCGCCTTCATGATCTCGATCGTGCCCGGCAACTGGGCCGACGTCATCCGCGCCCCGGCCTGGGAGATCGCGTCCGATCCGCTTGCTTTGTCACGCTGGCTGATCGCGGGCATGTTCATGATCGACGTAACCTTCGCCACGGTGGGATACACGCTGACGATGAAGCCGCTGGACGCGCACATCCGCTCGGCCAATCCTTATGCGTCCGGCTGGGCGGCGGCTTTGATCTGCTATCCCCCCTTCATCCTGATGAATGCAGGAGGGCCGCTCGATTATCAGCAGGGCACCAGCGATTATGTCCATTGGCTGAGCGGATCGCCGCTGGCGCTCACGCTGGTCGCCTTCATCCTCGTCGCGCTGGCGGCCGTCTACGCCTGGGCGACGGTGGCGTTCGGACTGCGCTTCTCCAACCTCACCCATCGCGGCATCCTGACCCATGGACCCTATGCCTGGACCAAGCATCCGGCCTATGTGTCGAAGAACCTGTTCTGGTGGCTGGCGACCCTCCCCTTCCTCGCGACCACGGGCAATCCGGTCGACATGATCCGCAACACCGTGGTCCTCGGCATCGTGAGCGGAATCTATTACTGGCGCGCCGTCACCGAGGAAAGGCATCTGATGGCCGATCCCGCCTATCGCGACTATGCCGCCTGGATGGAGCGCCATGGCCCGATGCCAAGGCTTCTTCGCGCCCTCGGCGACTGGGCGAGGCGGGCTCCGGCGGCGGCGGAATAAGGTTCCGGCCGAACTTTCGATTGCCCGGAACGCCCCGGACGGCGCATAAGTGGCCCTCGAACGGAGAGGTGCGATGCGAATTGCGTCTGTCATCCTATTGATCGGGCTGGCGGGCTGCGCCGACCCCGGCAATGGCCAGGCCGGGAGCGCGAATATGGTGGCGATCACGATCCATGATGCGCAAGGCGAGCCCACCGATTGCGGCCTCGCGATCCGCTTTGGCAGCTACGCGATGGGCATAGACGGCGTCGCGGCGCGAAAGGTCGAGGCGCTGGTCGCCGGCGATCCGGGCGCACGCTCGGCCGCCCGCCATCGCTGGGGACGGGAAGGCGAATATACATTGTGCGTCGAGACCACGTCCGACGCGGCGGCGAAAGCGCTGTTCGGCCGAATCATGCCGATTCTCCCGGCGACGCCGCGCGGGCCGATCCAGCTGATCCTGCGCGACGGCGCCCGCCACGACGCGCCGCCGCGATAACGCCCGCGCTCAGCCCACCGCGACGAAATCGGCGTTGGTAAGCTGGACGGCGGGGACCAGCAAAGCGATCAATATCGCGTCGCCGTCGCCATTGCCGTCGGCGTCGTAGAAGATTTCGCCAGTCGGCCTGTTGTAGAGGATCCGGTCGTCGGCATCCATCGCCACCGCCCCGGCTCGGAACGCCGATACGCTCAACGTCCCGTTCGCCGCGATCCCGTCGAAGATCGTCCGGTCGAGCATGATCGTGTCGTCCGCGGCGGATAAATCGAGAATTCTGTCGACATTGTTATTCTCGTTGAGCGCGGTGTCGAAGTAGAAGCGGTCGGCGCCGCCGCCGCCCCTCAGATCATCGTCGCCGGAGCCGCCGAACAGCCGGTCATTGCCGAGCCCGCCGCTCAGCGAATCCGCACCGCCGGCGCCGTTGAGCAGGTTCGCCCCGTTATTGCCGACGATCATATTGGCCAGCCCGTTGCCGATGCCGTCGATGGCGGCGGCGCCGGTGAGGGTCAGTCGCTCGACATTGTTGCCAAGTGTGAAATCGACCGAGCTTCGGACGATGTCATTGCCGGCGCCCGCGGCTTCGAGCGCTTTGTCGCCGACGGCGTTGACCGTGTAGGAATCATTGCCACCGCCGCCGCGCATCGTGTCCGCGCCGCCGGCCCCGTCGAGGAGGTTGGCCACCGCATTGCCGGTGAGGGCGTTGGCGAGCGCGTTGCCGGTCCCGCGCGCGGCCGTGCCGGTCAGGACGAGGTTTTCGAGATTGTTGCCGAGGGTGAAGTTGAGACTGCTGCTCACCGTATCGATGCCGGCGCCCACGGCTTCCAGAGCTTTGTCGCCGCCATTGTCGACCATGTAGAGATCGTTGCCGTCGTTGCCGCGCATCGTGTCGGCGCCGCCAGCTCCGTCGAGGACGTTGTTCGCATCATTGCCAGTGATGGCGTTGGCGAGGCCGTTGCCGGTCCCGCGGGCGGCGGATCCGATGAGGATCAGGTTCTCGACATTGTTGCCCAGGATGAAGCTCGCGCTGCTCCGGACGACGTCCGTTCCCATGGCCGCGGCCTCGATGGCGGCGTCGCCGCTGTCGTCGGCAAGGTAAGTGTCGTCGCCATCGCCGCCGCGCATCGTGTCGGCGCCGCCGGCTCCATCGAGCAGGTTCGTCTGGTCGTTGCCGGTAAGGGTGTTGGCGAGATTGTTGCCGGTGCCTTTTTCGGCGGTTCCGAGCAGGGTCAGGTTCTCGACATTGGTGCCGAGCGTGAAGTTTATGGTGCTCCTGACGATATCTGTGCCCGCCCCGGCCGCCTCGATCGCCTGGTCGGCGCCGACGTTGACCATGTAAATGTCGTTGCCGCCGCCGCCGCGCATCGAATCGGCGCCGCCGGCGCCGTCGAGCATGTTGTTCCGGGCATTGCCGATGAGGATGTTGACGAGGCCGTTCCCGGTTCCCCTCGCCGCGGTCCCGATCAGGGTAAGGTTCTCGACATTGATGCCGAGGACATAATTGACCGAGCTCTTCACCAGGTCGACGCCGCCGGTCGCCGTCTCCAGCGCCCGGTCGGCGCCGCTATCGGCCATGAAAATATCGTCGCCATCCCCGCCGCGCATCGTGTCGACGCCGCCGCGGCCGTTCAGGATATTCGCCAGTTCATTGCCGACGATGACGTTGACGATGTCGTTGCCGACACCGCTGACCGCCGCGCCGGTCAAAGTGAGGCGCTCGACATGGTCGGAGAGCGCGAAGTTCGCCGAGCTGATGACGATGTCGTTGCCCTCGTCCGGATCCTCCAGCGCCGTATCGTCGGAACTGTCGACCAGGAAGGTATCGTTGCCGTCGCCGCCCAGCATCCTGTCCGCGCCCGCGCCGCCATCGAGGATGTTCGCGCCGACATTGCCGATCAGCCGGTCGTCGGCGACGCTGCCCAGCGCGTTCTCGATCAGGTTGACGATCACGCCCCCGACCCTAACCGCCGCCGCGAGGCCGATATTGTTGGGGATGGCGCCGATCGTCGAGAAGGCGCCCGGGTTGAGGTTGAGCGTCACCGGACCGCTCTGGTTGGCGCCGCTGAACAGGTCCGTCCCGCCCGCGTCCCATGCGCACAGGATCGCACCCATTCCGTTGGCGAGCAGGCCGCCATCGGCTAGCGCGAACGCGGTGGCGCCGGTGCCAAAATAAACATCGTCGCCGGCGCGGGTCGAAAGATTGGGCCCGTAGAGCGCCTGCATCGCCTGAATGTCGAACAGCATCGGCGTGATCGGCCAGGCCGAACTTTCGTCCGGCACGCCGACCTGGCCGGGATGCACATCGTAGGACATCACAGTATATTGATTGTTGTTGCGGGGGTCGCCGGCCGTGTTGTTCGGATCCTGGTCCGGATGGGTCAGGCCGAGCGCGTGGCCGAGCTCGTGCAGATAGGTCTGCCAGCCAGTATTGCCGAACTGCGCGGCATTCTGAAGGCCGAGGCCTCGGTTGATCCAGACATCGCCATGGCTCGACCGCGTGCCGAGTTCGCCCGGGAAGTCCGACACGAACCCGAACGTGTTCGGATCGCCCGTGAAGTCCGCCGAGCCGAAGGTGATGTCGCCGACCGTGCCGCCATTCCTCACCTTGAAGACGTAGAGGCCCTGCTCGCCTGTGTTGCCGACCGTGCCTTCGAGGCCGAGCATCGCGCCCCCGTCGCCGGACTGGCTCAGCTCGAAGAAATCGCCGCCATTGCCGGCGGAATAGCCTGCCCGGGCGGCGGTGCCGCCGAGGCCGCCCGTACCGCCGCTGGCATCGCCCGTCGTCCAGTTGAGGTCGGCATAGCGGAACACGATGTCGAAATCGCCGCCGCCGCGGTCGAACATCTGGAGCTGGAAGCTGTTGGTGGTTTCGGCATTCTGGAAATAATAGCCGACGCCGGACCAGGTGACGGTCAGCACTCCATTGGCCTCGTCCATGTCGACGAAGATCGGTGCGCTGTCGGGCGACGCATCGTCCGCGTCCTGCCGCGTGTCGACGTCGGCCCAGAAGGGGGCGATGATCGGCGTCGAGCCGCCGCTGATCTGGAACGGCGTGAAGGTACCGATCGAGCTTCCGAACGAGATGTTGCCGTTCGTGTTGACGAAGATGTCGGTATAGGTGTTGCCGAAGAAGTTGAGGCCTTCGGCGAACACCGAGCTGATATTGTAGAAGGACGAGCCGTCGTCGTTGCGAGGAACTTCGATCTCGCCGAAGCCCGACGCGCCGCCGAGCCCCCCGATCAAATTGCCGTCGCCGGTGACCGGCGCGCCCGTCTCCGGTCCGTCGTCGATGCTCCCCGGGACGAGGTTGATGTTGGCGACCTCATTCCAGGCGGCGACCGCGAGCTCCGACAATATCCGTTCCCCGACCGTCATCGAAGCATTCGCGTCGAGCGGCAGATCGTCCGAAGGGTCGCCCGGATTGATCCGGATCTTGTCCGGCACTGTGTCGCCGTCGGTATCGACGCGCTCGTAATAACTGGGGATCGTCGCTCCGAGGAACGAATAGGTGATGGCCTCGCCGCCGTTATGCCAGCCGTCGGCGCCGCCTACCAGAAGCGAATTGAAGGTCGTCATGGCGCGACTCCCGCAAGAGGGGAAAAACGCGACTCATTACTGGGGGACGAGAAGAATCCGCCTGAATCGCGCGCGAGTCAATCGGTCATCGCGAGCCGCGAACCTGCGCGTGGAAGGGCGCATCACGGCCGCTCGCGCGTGTCCGGATGAGGTCAGTCGGAGCACTCGTACCAACGCCGCGTCCGCTTCGCGATCGCCACCACGGACAGCATCACCGGCACCTCGACGAGGACGCCGACGACGGTCGCGAGGGCGGCGCCCGACTGGAGCCCGAACAGGCTGATCGCCGCCGCCACGGCGAGCTCGAAGAAGTTGGAGGCGCCGATCAGGGCGGCCGGAGCGGCGACGCACCAGGCGACGCCGAACCTGCGGCTGAGCCAGTAAGCGAGGCCGGCGTTGAAATAGACCTGGATCAGGATTGGCACCGCGAGCAGGGCGATGACCAGGGGCTGGGCGAGGATGGCGTCGCCCTGGAAGCCGAACAGCAGGACCAGCGTTGTCAGCAACGCGACGAGCGAAACCGAGCCGAGCCGTTTCAGCAGGCGATCCAGCGCCGGCTGGCCGCCGCTCGCGAGGCGGTGCCGCCGGATGAGCTGCGCGACGACGACCGGCACGACGATGTAGAGCAGGACCGAGAGCAACAACGTTTCCCACGGCACCGCGATCGAGGCGACCCCGAGCAGCAGGCCGACCAGGGGCGCGAAGGCGAAGACCATGATGAGGTCGTTCAGGGCCACCTGGCTCAAGGTGTAATGCGGCTCGCCCTCGCATAGGTTCGACCAGACGAACACCATCGCCGTGCAGGGCGCGGCGGCGAGGAGGATGAGGCCGGCGATATAGCTCTCGATCTGGTCCGGCGGGAGCAGCGGCCGGAACAGCCAGCCGATGAACAAGGTGCCGAGCAAGGCCATGGAAAAGGGCTTCACCGCCCAGTTGATGAACAGGGTGACGCCGACACCGCGCATGTGCTGGCGTACCTGTCCGAGCGCCGCGAAATCGATCCTGAGCAGCATCGGCACGATCATCAGCCATACGAGCGCCGCCACCGGCAGATTGACCCGCGCCACCTCGGCCGCCGCTATCGCCGCGAAGGCTTGCGGCAGCGCCGCGCCAAGCGCGATTCCGACGGCGATGCACAGGGCGACCCAGAGCGAGAGATAACGCTCGAAGCCCGGTATTGCCGGGCGAGCCGGCGGTTGATCGGAGATTGCCGTCGCCATGGCTCAGCCGCGCTCCCGCCTCGCTTCGGCCGAACGGCCGGTGGACGGGAGCGAGAGGCTGAGGATGCGATGCCTCATGACGGCATCGCGGGCGCGCAGCAGGCGGCTTCGGCGGCGCCGGCGGACAAGGCAGTGAAGGAGGGGCTGTCGCCATAGACGGTGGCTTCGCCGCGCGTGAGGAACGCTTCCCACACGATTCCGTCGGGATCGGCGATCCAGCTCTTTTCCGACCGGGCGTAGCAGCAGGTGGTGGCGCCTTCCGCCAGCACCGGCCGGTCGGCGGCCTTGAGACGGTCGTAAACCTCTGCGAGTTCCTCCTCATCTCCGGCTTGGATGCCGAGATGCTCGATGCCTTTGGCGGCGTGGTCGCCGCTCGAAATGGCGAAATTAACGCGCGGGTCGTCGAGCATCCATTTGGCATAATCCGGCTTCACCACCGCCGGCTCCGCGCCGAACAATGTGGAGTAGAATCCGATCGAGCGGTCGAGGTCGGCAACTCCGACATGGACGTGAAGGCGCTTCATGCCGATTTCCTTTCAGGCTTCAGGGAGGAGGAAGAGACCGCGGTCCCGCACGGCTGCGGCGGGCAAGCCGCGCCGCCGCAGCAATTTTCCATCAGATAGCCGACGAGCGCGTTCATCGCGGCATAGTCCGCCGTATAGATGAGCGACCGGCCGCGCCGTTCCTGACGGATGAGGCCGGCGCGGGTAAGCTGCGCGAGGTGGAAGGATAGCGAGCTGTTGGGCACGCCCAGCGCGTCCGCGATGGCGCCGGCGGGCATGCCGTCCCGGCCGGCTTGGACGAGCAGGCGGAACAAAGCCAGTCGATGCTCCTGCGCCAGCGCCGAAAGCGCGCCAACGACCGTCGGCGCTTCGAGCGCGGCGATGCTTTTTTCAGCGGGCATGTTCCTGTCGCTCCATATTTCGACGATTATCGAATTATGTCGCTACGTGGCGCCTGTCAACGACTTTTCTACTATAATCGAAATATGCAGGATGCCGCCGATCAGGCCGCGTCATCCGCGGCGAACGCGGCGAGCTTGATCGCCAGTTCCACCTCGCGGCGGACGCCGACCTTGCGGAAGACGATCTTGAGCTGCGACTGGACCGTGCTCAAGGACACGCCCCGCTCGGCCGCGATCCGGTCGCGCGAATGGCCGGCGAGGAAGGATCGTACGATATCGGTCTCGGATGCCGTCAGTCCGTAGAGGCTCCCCATCAGCGACGGCGCGATGCCAGCGGCGCCCGCGCCCTGCCGGACCACCATCACCGCGCGCGGCGCGAAGCCGAAACTGTAATCGCGCTTCGGCAAGGCGAGGAAGCTCAGCACGACCACGCGATCCCCCGCGCCGACCAGAATCGTCGAAGAGACGCCCGCGCCGGGCTCGGAGCCGGTGGCCATGGCGAGCGCCGAAGCGATGGCGGCGGCGTCCTCGGCCGTGCGCCCCTGCAAGCGCCCGCCGCCCAGCCGCACCGGAAGGCGGCCGTCCAGGCAGGTTTCCGCCCTGGGAGTCATCGCGCGCACCGATCCGAAGGCGTCGCAGACCACCGCCGCCAGCGCCATCGTCTCGAGCGTACCCGCTACGAGCTGCGCGCCCTGCTGTTCCAGCATCTGCGAGAGTCTGACCGCCCGGCGGACGTCTGGGGCAATGCGGGCGAAGACAGCGCGGTCCCGCGCGGTCGTCGGCCCGTCCCGCGCGCTCCTCAGCATGGCCAGTCCGACGAGGCTGTCCTCTTCCATGAATAGATTGGTCTGGCAGCCGAAGGGGATATCGTGCCGGTGGACGAATTCCTCGTACACGTCGTCGGCGAGCAAAGGCTTCGCCGCCAGATAGTCCCGTTCCGAGAGCACCTCCAGCACCCCGCCGCCGAAGCCCGCGGCAACTCGCCAGTTGATTCCCGGATCGCCTCCACCGATCGCGGAGAACTCCTCCAGTCCGCGCTCGGTGAACTCGGTAATGTGGTTGAACGGGATCGCGGCGGGTCCGCCGAAGCCGATAATCTGCCCGCGCGCCGAGCCGGTCACGTCGGCGAACCGGGCGAGCGCCGGTATCCAGCCACTTTCGTCGAACACGACTTCGGCGAACATGTTCGCAATCGAAAGCAACTCGGCTTCGCGCATCCCGCCCCCGGTTATCCCACCAACATCGACCGGTCCCGCCGCCGCCCGCGCAAAAGCTCCCCAACTCGAACGGACGTCCTCAGATTAGGGGATGAAGCGTAAAAAACCAGCCCTTATCAAAAGGACAGCGGCGAAGGCCCGATGGACGGCCACGTCCAGCGTCGGAATCGCGGGAAGCCGCGCCGCCCAGCTACTTCATCCGGTCGTATGGACCGGACCTACTCCCATTCGATCGTGCCCGGCGGTTTCGACGTATAATCATACACCACCCGGTTGATGCCCTTGACCTCGTTGATGATGCGCGTCGCGCAGCGCGAAAGGAAGGCGGCGTCGAACGGGTAGATGTCGGCGGTCATGCCATCGGTCGAGGTGACGGCGCGCAGCGCGCAGACATATTCGTAGGTGCGGTGGTCGCCCATCACGCCGACGGTGCGGACCGGCAGCAGCACCGCGAACGCCTGCCAGATCGCGTCGTAGAGGCCGGCGTTGCGGATCTCCTCCAGATAGATGGCGTCGGCCTTGCGCAGGATGTCGCAGCGTTCCTTGGTGACTTCGCCCGGGATGCGGATGGCGAGGCCGGGCCCCGGAAACGGGTGGCGGCCGACGAAGGCGTCGGGAAGCCCCAGCTCGCGGCCGAGCTCGCGCACCTCGTCCTTGAACAATTCGCGCAAGGGCTCGACCAGCTTCATGTTCATGCGCTCGGGCAGGCCCCCGACATTATGGTGGCTCTTGATCGTCACCGAGGGACCGCCGGTGAAGCTGACGCTCTCGATCACGTCGGGATAGAGCGTGCCTTGGGCCAGAAAATCGGCGCCGCCGATCTTCTTCGCCTCCTCCTCGAACACCTCGACAAAGGTCTTGCCGATGAACTTGCGCTTGGCTTCGGGATCGGTGACGCCGGCGAGACCGTTCAGGAACAGGGTCTCCGCGTCGACGTGGACCAGCGGAATATTGTAGGCGCCCCGGAAGAGGCTCACGACCTGCTCGGCCTCGCTGGCCCGCATCAGCCCGTGATCGACGAACACGCAGGTCAATTGGTCGCCGATCGCCTCGTGGATCAGCACCGCGGCGACCGCGCTGTCGACTCCGCCCGAAAGCCCGCAAATCACCTTGCCGTCGCCGACCTGTTCGCGGATCTCGGCGATCTTGGCTTCCCGGAATTCGGCCATCGTCCAGTCGCCCGGCAGGCCGCAGACGTGGCGGACGAAATTGGCGAGCAACTTGCCGCCGTCGGGCGTGTGGACCACCTCGGGGTGGAACATCAGGCTGTAGAAGCGCCGCGCCTCGTCGGTCGCCACCGCATAAGGCGCGCCTTCGGAACGGGCGACGACGCTGAAACCTTCCGGCAGCGCTTCGACCCGGTCGCCATGGCTCATCCACACCTGGTGGAGTTCGCCCGCTTTCCACAGCCCGTCGAACAGAGCCGATTCGCCGCAAATCTCAATGAAGGCCCGGCCGAATTCGCGGCTGTCGGAAGGGGCGACCCTGCCGCCCAACTGGTGCGCCATGGTTTGCTGGCCGTAGCAGATGGCGAGGATCGGCAGCCCGGCGTCGAACAGATGCTGCGGGGCGCGGGGGCTGTCGTCCCACATCACCGAGGACGGGCCGCCCGAAAGGATGATGCCCTTGGGCTTCAATCGCGCGAACGCCTCGTCGGCGGCGTTGAAGGGGGCGATTTCGCTATAGACCCCCGCCTCGCGCACGCGGCGGGCGATGAGCTGGGTCACCTGGCTGCCGAAATCGACAATCAGGATGGAATCAGTCGGCTGGACGGTCATGGATGAAGGAGCTTCCGCGGGCAAAAAGAATGCGCGCGAGCCCTAAGGCCCGCGCGCATCCCTGTCCAGCAATCCGCCGCGACCCTGTCAGACGCGGAACTGGACAATCCGGCCGCCCTGCGCGTGGCAGGTGAAGCCCTCGCGGTCGATATCGTAGCGGCGACCGCCCCAGCGGCCATAATCATAGTCCGGCACGTCGATCCGGCCACGCACCCGGAAGGTGGCGTAATCGCGGCGATCGACGTCGGTGATGGTCACGCGATGGCCGTAGCGTCGCGCTTCGCGGCCGCAGGCATTGACCGCGGCACGGGCACCGCCGCGGCGATAGCCCTGATTATAGCCGCGTCCGTAATAGCCGCGGTTATAATAGCCATCGTTGCCGTCAAGCGCGTCGATGGCGAGCGCCACACCGCCCAGGATCGCGACGCCGGCGGCGACGTCGCCGAGATCGATGTCGTCGTCGCGGTCATAATAGCCGCGATCATAATATTGCGCCTGAGCCGGCGATGCGGCGGCGAGGGCGGCCACGCCGACCGCGGCGGCGCCGGTCATGACTTTGAAAAGCTTCTTCATGGCAACCTCCTTTTCGTCCTGACCGCATCACAACGGCCATACCGGCCCTTTTCTACCAAGGCCGCTCTGACCCGAGGCTGAACCTCCCGTCGCCGGCTGTTCAGGAAAAGTGGCCGCCGCGCGGCCCACTTACGTGGCGCGGGCAGCGCTTTTCTGGAGGCCGGCGGCGGGTTTTCCATTCCTGCACGGCCAAACGAAAGCAGGCGGGATCGAATCACGGAAGCGGCGGGGAAAGGGGCTTATTTCCTTGGGAATTCGCGCATGCCTCGCTATATAATCGGCATGGCAACTTCTCCTGAAAAAAACGCTTACGGCGCCGAGTCCATCAAGGTGCTGAAAGGTCTCGACGCGGTCCGCAAACGGCCGGGAATGTATATCGGCGACACCGACGACGGCTCGGGCCTCCACCACATGGTGTTCGAGGTGTCCGACAATGCGATCGACGAGGCTTTGGCGGGGCATTGCGACCTCATCCAGATCACGCTCAATCCCGACGGATCGGTCTCGGTCGAGGATAATGGCCGCGGCATCCCGACCGGGATCCATGCCGGCGAAGGCGTCTCGGCGGCCGAGGTCATCATGACCCAGCTCCATGCCGGCGGTAAGTTCGAGAACACGTCCGACGACAATGCCTACAAGGTTTCCGGCGGCCTTCACGGCGTCGGCGTCTCGGTGGTCAATGCCCTTTCGGAATGGCTGGACCTCAACATCTGGCGCGACGGCGAGGAGCATTATATGCGCTTCCGCCTCGGCGACGCCGTGGCGCCGCTGAAGGTCGTCGGCCCGTCCAACGGCAAGAATGGCACCCGCGTCACCTTCCTGCCCTCGCCCAGCACGTTCAAGATCACCGACTTCGATTTCGAGAAGCTGGAGCACCGCTATCGCGAGCTCGCTTTCCTCAATTCGGGCGTCCGCCTGTTGCTGGTCGATGCGCGCCACGAAGAGCCCAAGGAGGTCGAGCTTTTCTACGAAGGCGGGATCGCCGCCTTCGTCCGCTATCTCGACCGCGCCAAGACGCCGCTCTTCCCCGATCCGATCGCCATCCACGGCCAGCGCGACGATATCGGCATCGACATCGCGCTCGAATGGAACGATTCCTATTACGAGAACGTCCTCGCCTTCACCAACAACATCCCCCAGCGCGACGGCGGCACCCACATGGCGGCGTTCCGCGCCGCTCTGACCCGCACCCTCAACAATTATGCCGACAAGTCCGGCCTGTTGAAGAAGGAAAAGGTCACGCTCACGGGCGACGACATGCGCGAGGGCCTGACCGCGATCGTCTCGGTGAAGCTGCCCGATCCCAAATTCAGCTCGCAGACCAAGGACAAATTGGTCTCGTCCGAAGTCCGCCAGCCGATGGAAGCCCTGATGGCCGACAAATTGGCCGACTGGCTGGAGGAGAATCCCGCCCACGCCCGCGCCATCGTCGGCAAGATCATCGACGCCGCCGCCGCCCGCGAGGCCGCCAAGAAGGCGCGCGAGCTGACCCGGCGCAAGGGCGTGATGGATATCGCTTCGCTGCCCGGCAAGCTCGCCGACTGCCAGGAGCGCGACCCCGCCAAATGCGAATTATTCCTGGTCGAGGGCGACAGCGCCGGCGGCTCGGCCAAGCAGGGCCGCGACCGCAAGGTCCAGGCCATCCTCCCGCTGAAGGGCAAGATCCTCAACGTCGAGCGCGCTCGCTTCGACCGGATGATCTCTTCCAAGGAGGTCGGCACCCTCATCCAGGCGATGGGCACCGGCATTCTCGACGAATTCAATCTCGAGAAACTGCGCTATCACAAGATCGTCATCATGACCGACGCCGACGTCGACGGCGCCCACATCCGGACGCTCCTGCTGACCTTCTTCTATCGCCACATGCGGCCGATCATCGAAGCCGGCCACCTCTACATCGCCCAGCCGCCGCTCTACAAAGTCGCCAAGGGCCGCTCCGAAGTCTATCTGAAGGACGACGCGCGGCTCGACGATTATCTGGTCGATGCCGGCATCGGCGCGATGGTGCTGGAAAGCGCCCAGGGTCCGCGCTCCGGCGACGACCTGCGCAGCCTCGCCGACCATGCCCGCCGCTTCCGCACCCTGATGCGCTACGTTCCGCGACGCTACGACCCCGCCATCATCGAGGCGCTGGCGCTGACCGGCGCGCTCGATCCGGACCTGCGCGCCGGCGAGCGCGGCGAGGCCGTGGCGAGGGCGGCCGCCTGGCTTCAGGCCGGGGACGCCGAGGCGACCTGGGAGGCGCATGCGAACGAGGGCGGCGATTACGTCCTGCAACGCCTGTGGCGGGGCGTCACCGACCACCATGTCGTGGACCACAAGTTCCTGGTCAGCGCCGAAGCCCGCAAACTCCACGCTCTGGCGATGGAGCAGGCCGATTCCTACGCCAGCCAGTCGCGCCTGGTGACGCTGAAGGCTGGCGCCAAGGCGGAGGCAACGGAGTCCGGAGTGGCGGAGGATTCGGACTCCGAGGAAGAAACCGCGACCCCCGCCAAGGGCGTGCTCGTCCGCCGCCCCTCGGAGCTTCTCGATGCGATCCTCGCCGCCGGGCGCAAGGGCCTCTCGATCCAGCGCTACAAGGGGCTGGGCGAGATGAACGCCGAGCAGCTCTGGGAAACCACCCTCGACCCCGAGAATCGCAGCCTGCTGCAGGTGGAAGTCGCCCAGGCCGACATCGCGGACGAGATATTCACCCGGCTGATGGGCGACGTGGTCGAGCCGCGGCGCGAGTTCATCCAGGAGAATGCGCTGAACGTCGCCAATCTGGACGTTTGAAGGCGGCGCTTATTGCGTCTGGAGGGACGGCATAAGCTTGAGGACCTCCTCCACCGGCAGCGCCTCGATCCGGCCCCGATGCCCCGCCATCGCCTCGGCCTGGAACAGCGAATTGAGCACCGCTTCCTCCGTCGCCTCGACCGTCGCCTGGAAGAGCGGCGAGACGATGTCGTTGGGGGCTTTCGGATAGGCGCTCACCGCGCCACGCCGTTCGGGCGTCCGTCGCACGCCTTGGTGGGTGGAGAAGGCGACGGCATAATCGCCCGAGCCATTGGTGATGGGGGAGCCGGTGCGGGCGATGCCGAGGAAGGCGCGGCGGGCGAGGCGTTCGAGGTTGCGGTCGGAGAGCGGGGCGTCGGTGGCGACGACGACGATCACCGAGCCGTCGCCGCTCGCCGACGAGAGCTCATCCTTCAGATAATAGCGCCCGAGCGCTTCGCCGACGCGCGAGCCGTCGACGATGAGCGCGCCGCCATAATTGCTCTGCACCAACACCCCTATCGTCCAGCCGCCGCGATGCGCGGGCAGTCGGCGCGAGCTGGTTCCGATGCCGCCTTTCCAGCCGAAGGCGATGGTGCCGGTGCCGGCGCCGACCGCGCCCTCAGCCACCGGGCCTTCGCGCGCCGCCTCGATGGCGGCGACGGCATCGGCCTTGGTGACGCGGCGGGCACGGATGTCGTTGAGCCAGCCGTCATTGGTCTCGCCGACAACGGCATTGACCGAGCGCGCCTCCTCGTTGCCCGGCCGGGCAAGGGTCCATTCGATCGCGCCGGCCGCCGCCTCGGGAACCGAAAGCGTATTGGTGAGGAGGATCGGAGTCTCGATCTCGCCGAGCTCCATGATCTGGGTCGAGCCCATGAACTTGCCATAGCCATTGGCGACCGCGAAGCCGGCGGGGACCTTGTCCTGGTAGAGATTGCCGCCGTGCGGCAGCACCGCCGTCACGCCCGTGCGCACCGCCGCTCCCTCGATCAAAGTGACATGGCCGACCTCGACGCCCGCGACGTCGGTGATGGCGTTGAGCGGCCCTGGGGCGAGTATGCCGATCCTGATTCCGGCTTCGCGCGCCCGGGGGCGTTCGGCGGCGGCGGCGGCGGAGGCGGCGGTCACGGCGAGCGCCGACAGGGCGGAGAGGCGGAATGCGAAGGACATCGCCTTCGTCTGCCAGCGCCGCGAAGACATGACAACGGCACCGCCTTCCTCATCCATCGGCGCGCGCGAGTATCTCCTCGGCGACGCGGTGCGTGCGTTCGTTGTCGACGTCGATGGCGAGGCGGCCGTCGGTGACGAGCATCGGCTTGATGCGGACGCGGAAGCGGCGGGAGATGTGGCGGAACATGCCGTGGATCGTCTCGAGCCCGAAGCGGAAACGGATGAGGTTCATCACCCCGAACGCCTTGACGATCCGTCCCGGCCTTTTGGCGAACTGGCCGCCCTCGCGGAAGCTCTCGGTCGCGCGCAGCGCCTGTTCGCTCCCCAGCCAGAACAGGTTGCAGTTGGAATAACCGCCGCCGCGCACTTCGTAGAAGCGGCGCTGGCCGTCGGGATGGGCGGCGAGGATGTCTGTTTTCTCGGCGACCACGACGATCGCGTCCGCCTCCCCCTTCGCGCCCTCGGCGATGAGGTCGTGAAGCACGTCGCCGGTCATCAGCACATTGTCTGCGGTGGTGATGATGAGCGGGAAGCCGGAGACCTGGCTCGCGGCGACGATGCTGTCGACGATCTGGTATCGCGCCTCGACCGGAGTCAGACGGCCGGCGGCATGCAGGCGCGCAACGGTCGGCTCGTCGGCCACGGCCGCGAAATCCTCGACCGACAGGAACAAATCGACCTCCGGGCAGGCCTCGGCGGCGGTCCTGAGGACGCGCCCCACCATCGCCTCTCCGCGCACCGGGACCAGACATTTATGGGTGACGCCGGCGGCCTCGGCGAGCGGGTCGAGCGTGGCCGAACGGCGTCCGGCGAGAACCAGTATCTTGGTGGTCATAGGCCCCAGGTCATTCCGCGACCGCCTAGGCGGCGCGATTGCCGATCGCCTTGTGGCGCCGGCGCTGGACCGACGAACCGATCCCCAGCGCCTCGCGATACTTGGCGACGGTGCGCCGCGCAATATCGAACCCCCTGGCGCGGAGCAGGTCGACCAGTTGGTCGTCGGACAGGATGGCGCGGACATCCTCCGCCGCGATCAGGGTCTTGATGTGGCTCTTCACCGCCTCGGCCGAGACGGCGTCGCCGCCGTCGGCGCTCTGGATGCCGCTGGTGAAGAAATATTTGAGCTCGTAGAGACCGCGGTCGCAGGACAGATATTTGTTCGACGTGACCCGGCTGACGGTCGATTCGTGCATGCCGATCGCCTCGGCGACGGTGCGCAGGGTGAGCGGGCGGAGGTGCGCGACGCCGCGCCGGAAGAAAGCGTCCTGCTGCTTCACGATCTCCGTCGACACCTTGACGATGGTCCGCGCCCGCTGGTCCAGCGCCTTCAACAGCCAGTTGGCGCTGGCGAGGCATTCGGACAGCCACGCTTTCGATTGCTTGTCCTGCGCGCCGCCCGAAAGCTCGGTATAATAGCTGCGGTTGACGAGGAGGCGCGGCAGGGTCGCGCCATTGAGCTCGATCGCCCAGCCATGGCCGCGGCGGGCGACGAACACGTCGGGCACGATCGCATCGACGCGCTCGCTTTGGCCGAACCGGCAGCCGGGCTTGGGATCGTAGGCGCGCAGTTCGCGCACCATGTCGCCCAGATCCTCGTCGTCGACGCCGCAGATCCGCCGCAACGCGGCGAAATTGCCTGTCGCGAGATAATCGAGATTGTCGATCAGCCGCGCCATCGCCGGATCGTAGCGGTCGGCGTCCTTCGCCTGGAGCGCGAGGCATTCGGCGAGCGAGCGGGCGCCGACGCCGGCGGGGTCGAAGCCCTGGATGACGGCGAGCACCCGCTCGACATCCGCGAGTGGCACGCCGAGGCGCTGCGCCAGTTCCAGCACGGGGGCGAGAAAATAGCCGGTTTCGTCGATCTGCTCGATCAGCCGGCCCGCGACGATCAGGTCGGTGCCGGCGAGGCAGGCGCCGGCCTGGGCGAGCAAATGCTCGTGGAGCGAAATATCCTCGCTGGCGAAGCTGTCATAATCGGGCGCCTCGCCGGAGGCCGATCCGCCCCCGCCCAACCCTTCGAGGCCGAGGCCGCCGTCGAGGCCGCGCATGCTGTCGGCGGCGCTGTCCTGATGAAAATCCTCGCTGTCATAGTTGACGTCGAGGGGCGCGTCGCGCTCGGCGTCGCCGGACTGGACGAGCAGGTCGATGGTCTCGGCCTGCTCGCCATCCTGCGACACGGTCTCCAGCTCGGTGGACTCGCCATCGGCTGCCTCGTCGCCGCCGCCGCTGTCGAGCAGCGGGTTCTTCTCCAGCTCCTCGGCGATGAAGCCCTCGATTTCCAGGTTGGACAGCGCCAGCAGCCTGATCGCCTGCTGGAGCTGCGGCGTCATCACCAGCGACTGGCTCTGGCGCAGATCGAGGCGGGGACCCAGACCCATGGCTACAAGGCGAAGCTCTCGCCGAGATAGAGGCGGCGGACATTCTCGTCCGCGACCAGGGCTCCGGGGTTGCCGGCGAACAGGACCTGGCCATCGTAGATGATCGCCGCGCGATCGACGAGGTCGAGCGTCTCGCGCACATTGTGGTCGGTGATGAGGACGCCGATGTCGCGTTTCTTGAGCTCCAAGACGAGGTCGCGGATATCGGCGATCGAGATGGGGTCGATGCCCGCGAACGGCTCGTCGAGCAGCATGATCGACGGATCGGCCGCGAGCGCGCGGGCGATCTCGCAGCGCCGCCGCTCGCCGCCCGACAGCGCCATCGCCGGGGCGTCGCGCAGCCGCTCAATGTGGAACTCGCCGAGCAATTGCTCGAGCCGGGCCTCGCGCACCTTGCGGTCGGGCTCGGCCACTTCGAGCACCGCCATGATGTTCTGGCTGACGGTGAGGCCGCGGAAGATCGAGGTCTCCTGCGGCAGATAGCCGAGGCCAAGAATGGCCCGGCGGTACATGGGAAGGCCGGTAATGTCGTCGCCATCGAGCAGGATGCGGCCGCTGTCGGGCTTCACCAGCCCCATGATCGAATAGAAGCAGGTCGTCTTGCCGGCGCCGTTGGGGCCGAGCAGGCCGACCACCTCGCCGCGCTCGACGTGGAGCGACACGTCCGACAGCACCACCTTCTTGTCGTAGGATTTGGCGATCGAGATCACCGAAAGGCCGCGATCGACATGCGCGATCGCCGCCTCGTCCTCCGGCCTGTCGAGAAGTGCCGTATCGTTCATGCCTGCTCCGCCTCCCACGGCTCCAACTTAAGGCACCCGAACCGCCGGCTCAACTGGCAAGATTCATGCATGGCTTAAAAAAGGCGGGCGCGCGGCGCCGCTGCAACAGTCAGCCGGCGGCGACAAAGGTCCGCCGATCAAGGGTTTAATCGTTGCGCTGGGGAACAGTGAAGGTGCCGGTGACGCGGCCGTCCTCGCCGCTGGTCGTGCCGGGGGCGGCGCCGGCGGCGCTGCCGTCCATCACCGCGCGGCCGGTGTCGAGATCGAGCACCAGTCGGCCGCCGCGCACCTGCGAGGCGCCGCGGGTCAACGTGACGCCGCCGAGCATGGTGATGACCCGATTGTTGAGATCGTAGATGGCGAACTGGCCGCGCGCCGTTTCCGACGGGCTGCGTACGGTGACGCCGCCGCTCGCATCTATCCGCTGAATCTCGATGCCGCCCGTATCCGCATACGCCACCGTCAGCCGCGCCGCGTCGAGGTTGAGATCGCCCTGGCGGACCTGAACATTACCCGAGAAGATCGCCCGGTCGGCGCGGTCCTGGACTTCGATACGGTCGGCCGCGACGTCGACGGGGGCGTTGGTATTGTGCCCGCGCAGGGCCGAGGTGGCGTCCTGACCCAAAGCCGGCTGGCTTCCCACCAGCGCCAGGGCAAGCGCGCCCGCGCCGACCAGTTTCGCGAAATCCCTCATCGCGCTCATCTGATGCCGCCTTGCACGATATGCAAGCGGGCGTTGCCGCTCAGCGTCACCGTCCTGTCCGAGATGTCGGCGACGAGCCGGTTCGCGGAAAAGCGGCCGAGCGGCATCCGGCCCTCGACGCGATCGTCGCTCACGATCGTCCGGCTGTTGAGGTCGACCGCGACGTCGCTTGTCTCGAGCCGGTACCCGTCGGCGGCGGTGAGCAGAATCGGGCCGATCACGTTTACCGTCTCGGTCTCCAGATTGTAGCGGCCCTTGTCGGCACTGATCGTCGCCGGGCCGCTTTCGAGACCGATCCGGGCGCTCATGCCGAGCACGTCGACGATCGGGTCGCGCGAGGTCGCCTGCACGGCCGAGCGGGCTTCGATCGTGAACGGCCGGCCCCGGTCGTCCTGGCCCCGATAGAGAGCCGTCTGGACACGCATCCGCTCCTTGGCGAGGGCGACCTTGTTCTTGTCGAGGATGAAGCTGATCTCGCGCCCGCTGCTGAGCGGCGCCAAGGCGAGATAGGCCATCAGCACGCCGATCAGCACCGGGAGGGCGAGCTTCAGCAGCCGCACGACCCGGTCGTGGGCGCCGCCGGGCGCGGCCCAGCCCTGCTTGCGGACTCGTTCGCGCTCGGCGAGCTCAGACATGGGCGAAGATGTCGACCTCGGGCCAGCCGGCGAGATCGAGCAGCGCGCGATGGGGCAGGAAATCGAAGCAGGCCTGGGCCAGTCGCATCCGCCCCTCGCGCTCCAGCCGCTCGTCGAGCTTCTCCTTGAGGCCATGGAGATAACGGACGTCGGACGCGGCATAATCCTTCTGCGCGTCGCTCAGCTCGGGCGCGCCCCAGTCCGAGGTCTGCTGCTGCTTGGAAATCTCCTGGCCGAGCAGTTCGCGCACCAGCTCCTTGAGGCCGTGCCGGTCGGTATAGGTGCGGATCAGCCGCGACGCCGTCTTGGTGCAGTAAACGGGCTCCGCCATCACGCCCAGATAGGCGCGGATCGAGGCGAGGTCGAAGCGGGCGAAATGATAGAGTTTGAGCCGCGCCGGATCGGCGAGCACGGCCTTGAGGTTGGGGGCCGCATAGTCGCTGCGCGGCGCGAAGCGGACGAGATGCTCGTCGCCGCGGCCGTCGGCGATCTGGACGAGGCAGAGCCGGTCGCGGCCCAGCTGAAGCCCCATCGTCTCGGTATCGACGGCGACGGGTCCCGGGGCGAGCGCGCCCTCCGGCAGATCTTCTTCATGGAAATAGATGGTCATTCGCTTCGCATAGGCGAAAGGCCCTGGCGGCTCAATCCGGGGTTGCGCCTTCGCGGCCGGCGCGGGCTTGATCGGAGCGCCGGAGCCCGTAACAGGGGCGATACCGCCAAACAGGGGAACGGATTCATGCCCAGTGGTCTTGCCGCCTTGCTCGACGATGTCGCGGCCATCGCCAAGCTCGCCGCGGCCTCGATCGACGATGTCGGCGCCGCGGCGGGACGCGCCGGCATGAAGGCGGCGGGCGTGGTGGTCGACGATACCGCGGTCACGCCCCGCTACGTCACTGGCTTCACCCCCGACCGCGAACTGCCGATCATCGCCAGAATCGCCAAGGGGTCGATCCGCAACAAGCTTCTCATCATCCTGCCGGTGGCGCTGGCGCTGAGCGCCCTTTTGCCCTGGGCGATCACGCCCCTGCTCATGCTGGGCGGCGCCTATCTCTGCTACGAGGGGGCCGAGAAGGTGTGGGAGGCGCTGTCGGGAGCGAAGCATGATCTCGCCGAGGAGGCGGCCGAGCTCAACAGCCCCGAACATGAGAGCAGGATGGTGTCGGGCGCGGTCCGGACCGACTTCATCCTGTCCGCCGAGATCATGGCCATCGCCCTCGCCGAGGTCGCGAGCGAGCCTTTCCTGACGCGCGCCCTGATCCTGGCGGTGGTGGCGGTGGCCATCACCATCGGCGTCTACGGCGCCGTCGGTCTGATCGTGAAGATGGACGATATCGGCCTCCGCCTGGCGGCGCGGCGCGAAGGCGCCGCGCGCGCGCTGGGCCGCGGCCTCGTCCACGCGATGCCGAAGCTGATGGCGGGGCTGTCGACGATCGGCATCGCGGCGATGATCTGGGTCGGGGGCGGCATCATCGTCCACGGGCTGGAAACATTCGGCATGACCGCGGTCGCGCATGTCATCCACGATCTGGCGGCCGGGGCGGGCCACGCTCTGCCGGCGGTCGGCGGCACGGTGGAATGGATTGTCGGCGCGGCCGGAGCGGGCATCGTCGGATTGGCGATCGGCGCCCCCATCGTCGCCGTCCACCACAAGCTGGCGCACCGCCATTGACGGGAGCACGACCGGTGTCGAAAGCCCCTCGCTAGCATCGGAAATTTAGGCTATAGGAGTCGCTGGTGCGCCGATTTTCGCGCCAGAGGCCGTTTGCGCTTTAAGCCCAGCGCGGTGGTTCTAACAGGGTTTCGGGCGCGGGAAAGTTATAGACGGCATGAGTTTCGACAAAGGACGCCGCGGCGATCGCGGCGGGCGCGGCAGAGATAAGCGCGACGGTTTCGGCGACGACAGTTTCGGCAGCAGCAGTTACGGCGGCGATCGCGGCGGCTACGGCGGCGGCGACCGATTCGGCGGTGGCGGTGACCGCTTCGGCGGCGGCGGCGGCGGCGGCTACGGCGGCGGCGACCGATTCGGCGGTGGCGGTGGTGGCGGCGGTTACCGTGGCGGCGGTGGTGGCGGCGGCGGCTTCGGCAGCCCCCGCGGCGGCGGCATGCCCCCGCAGGTCGTCGGCGAAGGCAAGGGCGTCGTCAAATTCTTCAACGCCCAGAAGGGCTTCGGATTCGTCGTCCGCGACGATGGCGGCGAGGACGTGTTCGTGCACATCTCAGCGGTCGAGCAAGCAGGCCTCACCGGCCTCGCCGAAGGCCAGCCGCTCGAATTCACCCTCGTCGATCGGGGCGGCCGCGTCTCGGCGACCGACCTCAAGATCGAGGGCGATCCGCTTCCGGTCGAGGATCGTGGCCCTCCGCGCGAGCGCGAGGGCGGCTTCGGCGGCGGTAGCGGCGCGGGCGGACCGCAGCGCCAGCTGACCGGCGAGAAGGCCTCGGGCACCGTCAAGTTCTTCAACGCGATGAAGGGCTTCGGCTTCATCAGCCGCGATGATGGACAGCCCGACGCCTTCGTCCACATCTCGGCCGTCGAGCGTGCTGGCATGGTGAGCCTCAACGAGGGCGACCGGCTCGAGTTCGAGCTGGAAGTCGACCGCCGCGGCAAGACGGCGGCGGTAAACCTGACGCCGGTCCAGTAGGTTTTCGGCTAACGGACAGGCCGGTTCGCGCTCCCGGCGCGGGCCGGCCTGTTGTTCGCCCCGTACGGGAGAATGGCATGCGGCCGCTGATACTTGTCCTGCCGCTGGCGGCGCTCCTTCTCGCCGCCGCCAATCCGGACGATCCCGCCATGGCGGACGCGCAGTGCCTGCTGGCGCTTGGCCAGCTTGGGTCGGCCGAGGATGAAGCGGCGCGGCAGGCGGGGATGATGGGCGCCCAATATTATCTGGGGCGGCTCGACGGACGCGCGGTCGCGGACCTTGAGGGACTTCTCCGGCGGGCCGCCGCGGCCATGAAAGCCGAGGAGCTTGGCCCGACGCTCCAGCGCTGCGGCGCGCTCATGCAGGAACGCGGGCAAGCGCTCCAGGCGATCGGCGACCGCATGACCAAGGACGGCGCGGCGCAATAACCGCCGTCGCGGCGGTTCAGGCCGCCTTTCCGATCGTCAGCGACGCGTGGCCACGGCTGAAGCCGCCGATGCCGCGCGCGCTCGCCTCCGCGAGCGGGAGCGCCGCGCCGCAAAAGCCGCATTCGGCCGAGACGCGCCCCACATACCAATGGGTCCGGCCGCAGCCCGGGCAATGGTTGATCTCATTCTCGCGATAGACGGCGTGATAGCCCCGTCCCAGGGGGTTGTGCGGGAAGCTCTCGCCCCTCTTCTCGATCATGGCTCTCAACATGTCGTCTTCCCTTTCGTCGCTGGACAGCAGGATCGGCGATTCGACGATCGCGAGAATCCGCTCATTCCGGGCGCGTGTCATCGGGCGAATTTCCGCCGTTCCGAAAGGAGACGCATTCCCGAACCAGGTTAAGACGCGACGGGAACGGGATTTTCGGCCGGCGGCGCTCCGGGCGCGGCGATCCACAGGTCGGCGACCAGCCGCCAGCCCTCCGCCCTTTTCTGCCAGATGCGCGCGTAATGGCCCCAGCGCGGCGCCTCGTCCCTCATCCAGCGAACCTCGCCATAGGTGAAGGCCATGTCGCCCGCGCTGGAAGCGACGCCGCCGAGCGCGCGCAACGTCGCCGTCGCCGGCCGCCACTCCAGCTCGGCGATCTGATGCGAACGCCCGACCTCGCTCCCTTCCGGCGAGCCCGCGGCAAGCCCGTCCTCGGCGAGATATGCGAGATGCGCCGCCCCGATGTCGGTGGCCGCCCGCGCCGCGAGGTCCGTCTCCAGCGGCGCGATCTCCGCGAGCGCCCGTTCGGCCGAACCCGCCGCCGCTGTCGACCCCGCCAGATAGCGAACCGGCGTCTCCGGCCCCTCGACTATCTTCTCCCTGAGAGCCGGCCCGCCGTCGTAGATCCATTTCCAGCGCCCGTCGGGCTGCTTGCGCCAGACGGTGAAGTAGCGCACCGGCCGATTGACGCCCCCGGTGGTGAAGCCGAGATCGCCGGACCTCGCGATGCCGGCCCAGAGCGGCCACCAGTGCAGAGGATCATCTCCGGGCGCGTCGTCCGGGGCTGCCTCGAGCGTGGTCCGCGCCGCCACCGGCCCCGGCTGGAACAGCATCCCGTCGGGCGCCGCGAAGGCGAGGAAGCCTCGCTTGAAGCCGGTATCGCGAACCGCGGCGGCAAAATCGCGCTCGGCCTCGACCACGGGTTCGGGGGAAGGCCGTTCGGCATGAACGGGGGCGGCGGCGAGCGCGAGCGCGGCACCCAAAGAGAGCAGAAACGGATTCATGGCGGCGGACCTTCATCGACGAAAACCGGCACCGGCTAAGGCAGGCCGCGCGCCCGGGTCGAGCCCGGTTTCTGCCAAGGCCCGCCTATCGCCGACAAACGGCCCACCCATACGACGAATGCGCGAATCCGCAGCTTGCGCGCCCCGCCGCGTTGTTGCACCGTCTTGCCGTCCTACCTCACCTGCACATGCGCCGTCCTGGCGCCGGGAGACTTTCATGATCAAAGGCATCGCCGCTCTTTCCCTCCTCCTGCTGTCCACGACCGCGCTGGCGCAGGACAAGGACGCGAAGAAATGGGATGTCGCCGCGCCGCCGATGAAGAGCCGGTCGGTGCCGATCAACGTGTCCGAAGGCACCTGGATGAACCTTGACGTCAGCCCCGACGGCCGCACCATCGCCTTCGACCTGCTGGGCGACATCTACACGATCCCGATCGCCGGCGGCCGCGCCACGCGCATTTCCGCCGGGCTCCCGTTCGAAATGCAGCCCCGCTTCTCGCCCGACGGCACGAAGATCGCCTTCACCTCGGATCGTGGCGGAGGCGACAATATCTGGATCATGGACGTCGACGGGTCGGACAAGCGCCAGCTCACCAAGGAGAGCTTCACCCTCCTCAACAACCCGACCTGGAGCCCGGACGGGAAATATATCGCCGCGCGCAAGCATTTCACCACCCAGCGCTCGGCCGGCACGGGCGAGGTCTGGCTGTACCATGTCGCCGGCGGCGGCGGCGTGTCGCTGGTCGAGCGACCCAATCCGCAGCACCAGAAGGAACTGGGCGAGCCGATGTTCACCCCGGACGGCGAAGGCGTCTATTTCACGCTGGACACCACCCCGGGCGGCACTTTCGAATATGCGCAGAATTCCAACGACCAAGTGTTCGCCATCGAGCGCTACGATATCGATACGGGCGAGCGCACGACCGTCGCCGCCGGCCCGGGCGGCGCCGTCCGGCCGACTCCCTCGCCGGACGGCAAGTGGCTCGCCTTCGTCAAGCGCGAGCGCGCCAAGTCGAAGCTCTACATCAAGGATCTGCGGTCCGGCGTGGAGCGCAAGATATATGACGATCTCGATCAGGACATGCAGGAGACCTGGGCGATCACCGGCCTCTATCCCAACATGGACTGGACGCCGGACAGCCGCTCGATCGTCTTCTGGGCCGGCGGCAAGATCCGGCGCATCGATGCCGACGGTTCCGGCGTAGCGGACATCCCGTTCCAGGTTTCCGACAGCCGCGACGTGATCGATCCCCCGCGCCCGCAGGTCGATGTCTATAGCGAGACCTTCACGACCCGGATGCCGCGCTTCGCCTCATTGTCTCCGGACGGCCGTCAGGTGGTGTTCGCCAGCCTCGGACGGCTCTACGTCAAGGACGTGAGCGGCGGCGCGGCGCGGCCGCTGACCGCTCAGGACGGCGATTTCCAGCTTTACCCCAGCTGGTCGCGCGACGGCTCGCGCATCGCCTTCGTCAGCTGGAACGACCAGCGGCTGGGTGAAATCCGCACCGTCGGCGCCGACGGCAGCGGCATGGCGACCGTCACGACGGTGCCGGGCCATTATCGCCGTCCGCGCTTCTCGCCCGACGGACGCACCATCGTGTTCGAGCGCGGCGGCGGCGGCTATCTGACCTCCAACGCCTGGTCGGACGATCAGGGCGTGTTCCGGGTCCCCGCCGCCGGTGGGGAAGCGACGCGTCTCACGACCGAAGGCGGCAACCCGCATTTCGGCGCGGCGTCGGACCGCATCTTCATGGAAGTGCGCGAGGACCGGAAACTGAAGCTCGCCAGCGTCGACTGGAACGGCCACGACAAGCGCATCCACGCCGAGGGAGATATGGCGGTCGGCTACGAAGTCTCGCCGACCGGCGACTACATCGCCTTCCGCGAAAATTACAACGCGTTCGTCACGCCCTTCTTCGGGGGCGCCGAGACGATCGAGGTGGGCGCCAAGGCGACCCAGCTTCCCGTCACCCGGGTCAGCGGCGACGGCGGCCAGTATCTCCACTGGGGCGCCGGCGGCCGCACCCTCGCCTGGAGCCTCGGCCCAATCCTCTATTCGGCCGACGCCGCGACCGTGATCCGCGCCGGCGACGACGCCAAGTTCACCGCGCCCAAGACCGGCGTCTCGCTCGCCATGCCGGTGGCGTCGGACAAGCCCGACGGCCTGGTCGCGCTGACCGGCGCCCGGATCATCACGATGGGCGACGAGAATGGCGGCGTCATCGAGGACGGCGTCGTGCTGATCGAGGACAACCGCATCAAGGCGGTCGGCGCGCGCGGGTCGGTGACCATCCCCGCCGGCACGAGCGAGGTCGATCTCGCCGGCAAGACCATCGTGCCGGGCTTCATCGACGCCCACGCCCATGGCAGCCAGGGCGAGGACGACCTCATCCCGCAGCAGAATTGGGAGCAGCTCGCCCATCTCGCCTTCGGCGTCACCACCGTCCACGATCCGTCCAACACCGCCAGCGAGATTTTCGCGGCGGGCGAGATGCAGCGGGCCGGCGTGATCCTGTCTCCCCGCATCTTCTCGTCGGGCGAAATCGTCTATGGCGCCAAGTCGCCTGGCCGCTACGCCGTCATCGACAATTATGAAGATGCGCTGGCGCATGTGCACCGGCTCAAGGTGCAGGGCGCCCATTCGATCAAGAATTACAACCAGCCGCGCCGCGACCAGCGCCAGCAGGTCGTCGCCGCGGGCAAGGCCGAAGGCATCGCGGTCGTCGCCGAAGGCGGGTCGCAATTCGCCATGGACATGACGATCATCGCCGACGGCAACACGACGCTGGAGCACAATATCCCGCAGGCGATGCTCTATGAGGACGTGCTGAGCTTCTTCGGCCAGACCGACGTCGGCTACACGCCCACGCTCGGCGTCACCTATGGCGGCATGGGCGGCGAGCCCTATTGGATCCAGGAAAGCCAGGTGTGGAAGCACCCGCTCCTCACCCAGCATGTCCCCGCCCACATCCTCAATCCCGAACTGGTCCGCGTCACCACCGCGCCGGAAGAGGATTATGTCGACCAGGTCAGCGCCCGCACCGCGGACATGCTGTCCGAACGCGGCGTCCCGGTCAGCATCGGCGGCCATGGCCAGCAACAGGGCATCGCCGCCCATTGGGACATGTGGTCGTTCGTCCGCGGCGGGATGACCCCGCTGGAAGCGTTGCAGGCCGCCACCATCACCCCGGCCAGGGCGCTGGGTTTGAACGGCATCGGCTCGATCGAGCCCGGCAAGCTCGCCGACCTCGTCATTCTCAACTCCGATCCCCTGGCCGACATCCAGAATACCGACGACATCGCCAAGGTGATGCTCAACGGCCGTCTCTACGATGCCGCCACGCTCGACGAGGAAGTTACTGGCACACGGACGCTCCAGCCTTATTATTGGGAGAAGTGAGGCACGGATCCCCCCTCCCGGCCGGGAGGGGGGACGCCTGCCGGCAGCCGCAAGGCGGCGCTAGGAATTCGGTAAGGCCTTTGGTGCATGGTGCCCGATATCGGGGGGTGGCGCTTATGGGCATGTATCGGAGGAATCTCGCGCTGGCCGGAGATCTGGTCGCGCGAACGCAGCCGCGGCTGGCCGAGCAGCGCTCCGAGCCCCGGCATGACGATGTCGTCCAGCGCGCCGTCATCACCTTTCGCGGCCAGGAATATCTGGTGCCGGTGGTCAACATCTCGTCGCGCGGGACGATGGTCGAGAGCGAGATCATGCCCCGCATCGGCGAATCGATCAGCATCCAGTTCGAGCATTGCACGCGGATGCAGGCCTTCGTCCGCTGGATCCGCGACGGCCGCCTCGGCCTCAATTTCGGGCACGAGATCATCCTCGGCGGCTAGGCGGATTCCCTCATGTTCCTGACCAAGATCGCGGCCGGCGCGGATGTCGAGCCCCGCCGCCGGGAAACCCGGCTCGCCGTATCGGCAGAAGTCGCCCTGCGCGCGTTCGGCGCCGCGGGTGTCGAGGCGCGCCTGCTCAACCTATCGAGCCACGGCTTCATGGCGGAAACCGCCGCCGAGATGGCGGTCGGCGCGCGCGTCTGGCTGACTTTGCCGGATGGAAGCCGCGCCAGCGCGCTCGTCATCTGGGTGCGCGACGGCCGGCTGGGCGGCAAGTTCGCCGAGCCGATCGACCCGCTGGTCATGTTTCAGGCGCTGGGGCGCAAAGCCTCGTCCGGCGCCAATCCGTTCCTCAACGCCGGCCCAAAGCCGTCAGTACGCTCGGCACGATCCCGCTCACCATCCGCTTGATTCCCTGGAAATTGGGATGGACGCCGTCGCCCAGCAGCAGCCGGCGGTCGCCGACCACATTGGCGAGGAAGAAGGGATAGAGATCGGCGCCATATTTGCCGGCAAGGTCGGGAAAGATGCGGTTGAACGCGGCGCCATATTCCGGCCCGAGATTGGGCGCGGCGATCATCCCGGCGATGAGCACCCTGATACCACGCCGCCGCAGCTCGGCGACGATCGCCTCCATGTCGGCGCGCGTCTGGCGGGGCGGCAGCCCGCGCAGCATGTCGTTGCCGCCCAAAGCGACGATGGCCAGATCGGGCTCCTCGTCGAGGCCGTCGAGGGTCCAGGCCAGCCGCGCCCGGCCGGCGGACGCGGTATCGCCGGAAACACCGCCGTCGGTGACGAAGGCGCGAATGCCGTTACGCCTCAGCGCATCCTCCAGCTGCGGCGCGAAACCCTGGCCCTGGGGAAGCCCGTAGCCGGCGGTGAGGCTGTCGCCGAAAGCCAAGATGTGAACGTCCTCGGCCGCCGCCGGCGCCGCCCAGGCCAGGAAAGCCAGCATGATGGCATGGACAAAGCGGCGCCAGTCGCCATATGCCACCCGTAACGACATCCGGATTCCCTTTCCCTTCATGACCATTCCCTACGTCATCGACGCGTCGAATGTCACTCTGTCGCTTGGGCATTCCGCGGCCCGGGTCGATATATTGCGCGGCATCGACCTCCAGGTCGCGAAAGGCGAAAGCGTCGCTTTGCTGGGACCGTCCGGATCGGGCAAATCGTCGCTGATGGCGGTGCTCTCCGGACTGGAGCGCGCGACCTCCGGCATCATCCGCGTCGCCGACGCCGACTTCACCGCGCTCGACGAGGACGGCCTCGCCCGCGCCCGCCGCGGCCGGATCGGCATCGTTCTCCAGGCCTTCCATCTGCTGCCGACGATGACCGCGCATGAGAATGTCGCCGTCCCGCTGGAGCTGGCCGGCGTCGACGACGCGTTCCCGATCGCCGCCGCCGAGCTGGAAGCGGTCGGCCTCGGCCACCGCCTGACCCATTATCCGGCGCAGCTTTCGGGCGGTGAGCAGCAGCGCGTCGCCATCGCCCGCGCCACCGCGCCCAAGCCCGAACTGATCTTCGCCGACGAGCCGACCGGCAATCTCGACGCCGGGACCGGCCACACCATCCTCGATCTGCTGTTCGCCCGGCAGACCGACACCGGCGCGACCCTTTTGGTCATCACCCACGATCCGGCGCTCGCCGCCCGCTGCCACCGCATCCTGGAGATGCAGGACGGGCGCATCGTTTCGGACAGGCGCACGGACTGATCGGAAGGTCCCTGGCCGCGTCGCGCGGGGGGGCGGCGACGCGGCCGATGCGATGCGCGGAGCACAGGGCATCAGTCCCGAAAGGGGTGGACCGCGATGCGTAACGCGCCTTGTGGGAAAGGGTTGCCGCGACGAAACAACTTGTCGCTTACTGTTGCTCCAAAGCCTCAGCGATGAGCCTGCGGCTGTTGTCGACGCCATAAAGCGCGATGAAGCTGCCCATGCGCGGACCCTGGCTGGTGCCGAGCAACGTCTCGTAGAGCGTCCGGAACCAGTCGCGCAGATTCTCCTTTCCGAAGAATGCCTTGCCCACTTCGAAGACGATATCCTGGAGTGCCTCGGCGGTCGGTTCGGGGGGGAGCGCGGCGAGCCGGCCATCAAGGTCGCGCAGCGCCTCGGCCTCCTTTTCGTCGGGAGCCCGGCGCTCCAGCGAATCCTTCACGAAATCGCGGAAGTACGCGACGGCATGGCCGATCAGCGCGTCGAGCTCCGGATGGGTCTCCGGCGAGGCATCGGGGGCGTAGCGCCGGACGAACGCCCAAAGCAGGGCCTTGTCCTCGGTCAACGCGACTCCGACCAGGTTCAGCAGCAGCGCGAAGGTGAGCGGCATCCGCGCCGGCGGCACGTCGCCGGCATGGACATGGTGGACCGGGTTGCCGAGCCTCTTGTCCCAAGGCTGGTCGGGATAGGCCGCGAGGAATTGCTGATATTCGTCGACCGCCTTGGGAATGATGCCGAACGACAATTGCTTGGCGCGCTTGGGCTCGCGGTAGATGTAGAAAGCGAGGCTCTCCTCGGGCGCATAGGTCAGCCACTCGTCGATGGTGACGCCATTGCCCTTCGACTTGGAGATCTTCTCGCCATTCTCGTCAAGGAAGAGTTCGTAGTTGAAGCCCTCCGGCGGACGCGCGCCGAGCACCCGGGCGATCTTCGAGCTTTGGGTGACCGAATCGATCAGGTCCTTGCCCGACATCTCATAATCGACGCCGAGCGCGACCCAGCGCATCGCCCAGTCGACCTTCCACTGGAGCTTGGCGCCGCCCGCCAGGATCGACTGCTCGACGCTCTCGCCCGATGCCGGATCGGTGTAGCGGATGAGTCCCGCCTCGGCGTCCACCACCTCCACCGCGACCTGGAGCACCTTGCCGTCGACCTGGCTGATCGGCAGCACCGGCGAATAGCTCTTGCGCCGCTCCTCGCGCAAAGTGGGGAGCATGACGGCCTGGATGTCGTCATATTTGCGAAGCACCTGCCTCAGGCTCTCGTCAAAACGCCCGGAGCGATAGCCATCGGACGAGGCCATGAATTCATAGTCGAAGCCGAACCGGTCGAGAAACTGGCGCAGCAAATTGTTATTGTGGTCGGCATAGCTTTCGTGGCCGCAGCCGAACGGGTCCGGCACCCTGGACAGCGGCTGGTCGAGATGCTCGTGCATCATGTCCTGGCGCGGCACCCCCGGCGGCACCTTGCGCATCCCGTCCATGTCGTCCGAAAAAGCGATCAGCCGCGTCGGCCAATCGACCATCTCGGTCAGCGCGTGACGCACCATCAACGTCCGCGCCACTTCCTGGAAGGTGCCGAGATGCGGCAGGCCCGACGGTCCGTAGCCGGTCTCGAACAGGATCGCCTTGTCCCCCGGCCCGTCCGGATAGCGCTTCAGAAGCTTGCGCGCCTCCTCATAAGGCCAGGCCTTGGAAACGAGCGCGGCGGCGCGGAGGTCGGCGGGGATCGGAGATGTGGTCATGCCTTGCCTCTGCCGCCTGGGACCGCCGGGCGCAATCGCCTTCTGGCGCGGCGAAAGGTCCCAAAGGTCGTGCTAAAACACATGTTTCATCCAGCGCGGGGGCTGCGGGCAGGCGGTCCGAGGAGCGATTCGCAAAGCATGCGGCAGGATGGCAGCAAGCGGGGGCTGTAGGACAGTGTTTTTGGTGCGAGGCTTTAGGTCTCTTCGAGGACTGCTTCGCGCCCTTTGTTGCCGGCCGGCTTTTGATTGACGGCCTCGAAAGCCGCCCCTCGTTCTTGTTCCAACACGGTCTGCAACACAGGGGAATAAAGAGGCCGGAGTTACAACCTGATCAACGAAGCTAGGGGCAAATACTCAAAGATTAGTGTTGCGAAAGCACCGGAAAGAAACGCAATATTGTCGTCAGGGAGGACAGAAGTGGCAAAATTGGCGGAGTGGATTGCGGGGCAGGATGCTTGGGTAAGCGATGCGCTGCGCCGGGCGGCGCTGGCGGGTGTCGCAACGGCCGAAGATGCTGATTCCATCGCCTTACGCGTCCAAGCTGCACAAGGTCTCAACGCCCACGAACCCCTAGAATGCGTCGCTTTTGATGAAGCCTTCCTTTCCGCGACCATCGATGCCGCCGAGGTTCCCTTGCTTTGCTCGATAGGCCCCCTGGACCATGTCGACAGGCTCGCACCGGGCCAGGAACTCAAATTCGCTCTCGACGGGCTGACGATCATCTTTGGAGAGAATGGCTCGGGCAAGAGCGGTTACGCGCGCGCCGCGCGTCGCCTCTGCACGTCGCGGGTGCCGATTACGCTTCAGGGCAACGTTTTCGCGCAGAACGAAGCGGCGCCGACGGTTACGTTCACCGTTAAGAGTGGTGAGGCCGAGCCGGTCCTGCATCAATGGGTCGAAGGCTCGGCTTTACCGGGCATCTGCGCGCACATGACCTTCCTCGATACGGCTAATGCGCGCGCCTATGTCGAGGATAAGGCCGAAATCCTGTTCCTTCCGCCCGAGGTCCGATGCCTCACCACCTTGGGCCAGCTATATGTCCTCGCCGCCGAGCGCTGTCAAAAGGCGGCTGACCAGTTGACCGCAGCGCATGGTGGCGCACTCGGCGTGCAGTTCGGTCCGAACACGGTCGCCGGAAGCCTCGTCGCCTTGCTGGCGACGGCGACGCCGCTCACGCGGCTCCCCTCGGTTGAGCAATTACGCTCAGCTGCCGCGTGGGACGAGACCGCCGCTGCTCAGCTTGTAAAAGTACGCCTTCAGCTCGCGGAGGGTCCGACGGCCCAGGCGCGGACGCTGCGCCGCCTTGGCGAGGCCGCGAAGTTCATCGCCGACAACGCCGTCGCCGTGATCGTGCCGCTCGGCAGACCGCAAATCGAACAGGACGCGGGGCTGTTGCGGTCCTTAGCTCAGGCTCGCGCCGCCGCCGAGACGTTTGCGGCCGAACAGGTCGGCCGCTTCCCCATCGCCGCGACCGGGAGCGAGACGTGGCGGCAATTGTTTATCCTCGCGCGTCAGTTCGCGGCCGAAGCGGACATCGTGCCCGACGACGGCGCCTTTGAGATCGGCGACCCCTGCATGCTCTGCCAGCGTCCGTTCGATGAAGAAGCCCGCGATCGAATGAGGGCATTCGACGCCTTTATCGCCGGCGAAGCAGCCGCTGCGGTAGAGGCGGCAAAGGGCAAGATCGATGCCCGAGTCGCTGCCTTGGCCGGCCTGAAAATCGAGACCGAAGAGCATGTTCTCCAGGCTCTCTCAGAGCACCGAGAGCGCGACGAAAATCTCCGCGCGATCATCGACGATGTTGCGCAAGCCTTGCGCGCCTTGCTCGAACATCGCCAGCGTCTCGTTGCTCATCTCCAAGGTGGCCCTCCGGTAGAGAGTGTGCCCGACATTGCCCCAATCGTCGCGCTCTCCCGAACCGCCGAGAATCTCATTGCGCGCGCCGAGATCCTCGATCAGGGCGGCGGTGTCGATCCAGCGGCGATGGCGCTGGAACAGGAGCTGCGTGACCGCGAGGCGCTTGCTGCGTGCATTGACATGATCGTGGCACGACGCAACGGCCTCGCCGATCGACAACGCTATCTCGCCTGCGTGACCGCGCTCGGCACGCGCCCGATCTCCCTGCTCGCCTCCTCCTTGCGCGGTGAACTGGTGACGCCAGAGCTACGTCGCCGGATCGAGCGGGAAATCGCTTCGCTCGGGCTGGAGCATGTGCCGCTGCGCTTCACCGAGCAGAGCGCGTCGGGCAAAAGCTTCTTCGAGATGGCACTTGCCAGCGCCGGCCGCGCCAAAAAGTCGACGGTCCTCAGCGAGGGCGAGCAGCGCGCGCTCGCGCTCGCGTGCTTCCTTGCGGATGCGCATGTAAGCGAGAGCAAAGGCGCGATCATCGTCGACGATCCCGTCACTAGCCTCGACCATCAACGAATCCGACGTGTCGCGAACCGCTTCGTCGCCGAAGCTGGACGTGGGCGGCAAGTCATCATCTTCACCCACAATCTGCTCTTCTACCAAGAAGTGCTCCGCGCCTGCGCGGATCGCGATCCGCAGATACTGGCGCTTCCCTGCCTGATTCAGCAGTCGACGGACGGTTTCGGTCTCGTTTCGATCGACGACCAGCCTTGGATCGCCAAAAAAGTGCGCGAGCGCGAGCGCGCCCTGGATGCACAGCTCAAGGCCATCCCCGGTGGACTCGCCGCTGACAGCGAGGAGCTGCGCGTCCTCGCAAAGCAGTTCTATACCGACCTGCGCGAAACATGGGAACGCGCCGTTGAGGAAGTGGTGCTCGGTGGCGTAGTTGAGCGCTTTGGCACCGATGTGAAGACCCAAAGTCTCAAGTTGGTCGACATCGATGATGCCGACTATCGGACGATCTTTTTCGCGATGAAACGTGCCTCGGAGCGGTCCGGTCACGATCAGGCGGCCGCGAAGCAGATAGACGCACCTGATAAGAAGCAGATGGATGCCGATCTACTCGAGCTCAGAGGCTTCATTGCAAAGCATAAGAAGAAGGCACAGGCGACGGGCGAACGTCGCAAGGAGATGGAGCAGCCACCCAAGGCGAGTGTCGCCTGAGCACGCTACGTTCTTTGCTATGGCAGCTTGAGCAGGGACCGATCCGACCTGCCAATTCGCCAACGGCAAAACTAGCCTTCCACCCCCCTCCCCCAGTTGCCAATCTGTTCCGCATCGCCGACAAGGCGCTTATGCCTTCCCTCCCCTATCCCGCGCTCCACGCGACCCATGGCGGCATCTGGCTGGCGATGCCGGATGGGGAGACGCGCGGGCTTGGCCGCGGCGAGGCGATCGGGCGCGCCGCCGAGACGCCGATGATCATGCTCAATGCGCCTCTGGTCGGGCAGCGGCTGGGCTATCCCGATCTGTCCGGGCTCGATTTGCTCGAACTGTTCGCCTTCGTCTTTCCCGCGCGCTTCGCGGTGCCGACGCCGAAAGGAATCGCCCATGCGCTGGGCCTCGCGCCGCCCAGGGATGAAGGGGAGGCGGCGCCGTTCCTGCTGCGGGCGGCGGCGGCCTTGCTGGAGCGGATGGGGGCGGCGGACTGGCCGGAGCGCGAAGGGGCCTGGGCTTCGGCGCAATCGCTCTATCGGCTGCGCTGGGCCTGGGCGGCGCCGGTGACGGAGCGGCTGAAGCGGCCGGAGCGGGACGAGCGCTGGCTTTTCTCGAAGCTCCCCGAATGGGAGGACAAGCCACCGAGGCCGCAGCCGCGACCGACGCGGATCGCGGGCGACGAGGCGGTCGAGCGGCTCGCCAGCCTGACCGGGCGCGGCGCCGAAGCGCGCGAGGGGCAGAAGGACTATGCGGCGGCCGCCGCGGCCGCCTTCGCGCCGCGCAAAATGGAGGGCCAGCCCAACATCCTGCTCGCCGAAGCCGGCACCGGGATCGGCAAGACTCTGGGCTATCTCGCGCCCGCCTCCTTGTGGGCGGAGAAGGCGAACGGCGCGGTCTGGGTGTCGACCTACACCAAGGCGTTGCAGCGCCAGCTGGACCGCGAGAGCCTCCGCCTCTTCCCCGATGCGGCGGAGCGCAAGGCCAAGGTCGTCGTGCGCAAGGGGCGGGAGAATTATCTCTGCCTGCTCAACCTCGAGGACGCATTGCAGGGCGGGTTCGCCGGCCGCGCCGCGATCCTCGCACAACTGGTCGCGCGCTGGGCGGCTTACACCAAGGACGGCGACATGGTCGGCGGCGACATGCCGGGCTGGCTGCCGACTTTGTTCCGGCGGGCGGGGGCGACGGCGCTGACCGACCGGCGCGGCGAGTGCGTCTATGCCGGCTGCCCGCATTACCGCAAATGCTTCATCGAACGCTCGGCCCGGGCCAGCCAGGACGCCGACATCGTCATCGCCAACCACGCGCTCGTCATGGTCAACGCCGCCCGAGGGCGCGAGACGGGCGGAGCGGCCACGCGTCTGGTGTTCGACGAGGGTCATCACCTGTTCGATGCCGCCGATTCGACCTTCGCGACCGCGCTGACCGGCCAGGAGACGATCGAGCTCAGGCGCTGGCTGATCGGGCCGGAGGGCAAGTCGCGCGGGCGGCGGCGCGGACTTTCGGCGCGGCTGATGGATGTCGCTTCCTATGACGAAGCCGGCGCGGCGGCGCTCGAGGCGGCGGTGCAGGCGGCGGGGCTGCTGACCGGCGACGGCTGGCTCCAGCGTATCGCCGAAGGCATGCCGTTCGGGCCGCTGGAGAAATTGCTCTCCGCGGTGCGCGGCACCGTCTATGCGCGCGCTTCGGCGCAGGATGCGGGCTACGGCATCGAGACCGAGCTGGCCGAGCTCGATGGCGACATCGTCTCGGCCGCGGCGCCGGCCGTCGAGGCGATGGAGTTGCTGCTCCGGCCGCTGGTCGCGCTCGGCAAGAGGCTGGAGGCGGTGCTGGAGGACGCGCCCGACTGGCTCGATCCGCAGGCCAAGGCGCGGATAGAGGGGGCGATTGGCGGCCTCGCCTGGCGGGTGCAGTCGCTCTCCGCCTGGATCGCCCTCGCCGCGCGAATCGGCGGGCCGGCCGATCCGGACTTCGTCGACTGGCTGGCGGTCGAGCGGGTCGACGGCCGCGAATTTGATATCGGCGTCCACCGGCGCTGGCTCGACCCCACCCGGCCGCTCGCCAGGACGGTGCTGGAGCCGGCGCATGGCGTGGTGGTCACCTCGGCGACCTTGCGCAACGCGGAAGGATGGGACGCCGCGGAGGCGCGCACCGGCGCCTGCCACCTGCCGCATCCAACCCTCCATTTCAGCGCCGACAGCCCGTTCGATTATGCGGCGCATAGCGAGGTGCTGATCGTCACCGACGTCAAGCGCGGCGACATCGGCCAGCTCGCCGGCGCCTATGCGCGGCTGATCGAGGCGGCGGGGGGCGGCACATTGGGGCTGTTCACCGCCATCCAGCGGCTGAAGGCGGTCCACGCCCGCATCGCCGACCGGCTCGCCCGCATTGGGCTGCCGCTCTACGCCCAGCATGTCGATCCGATCGACACCGGCACGCTGGTCGACATCTTCCGCGACGACCCCCGCGCCTCCCTGCTCGGCACGGATGCGCTTCGCGACGGGGTCGACGTGCCCGGGCACTCGCTCAGACTGGTGGTGATGGAGGGCGTGCCGTGGCCGCGCCCGACGGTGCTGCATGCGGCGCGGCGGGCGGCGGGCGGCGGTTCGGCCCATGACGACCGGGTGGTCCGGGCGCGGCTCGCCCAGGCGTTCGGGCGCCTCATTCGGCGGGCCGAGGACAGAGGCATTTTCGTGCTGCTCTCCGCCGCGACGCCATCGCGCTTGCTCACCGCTTTCCCTCCGGGCGTGTCGATCCGGCGGGTCGCGCTGGCCGAAGCCATCGAACGCGTCCGCTCCGGCCTTTCAACCGCCTCCTCTTTGGGGCATCAGGCGGTGGGAGAGACGGCGGTCGAGGGAAGATCATGAAGATTCTGACGCTGCTGCGCCACGCCAAGTCGACCTGGCACGATCCGGTCGCCCGCGACTTCGATCGTCCGCTCAACACGCGCGGCCGCAAGGCGGCGAAGACGGTGGGGCGCGAGATGCGCGCGCAGGGACTGCGTTTCGATCGCGTGCTCGCTTCGCCCGCCATGCGGGTGAGGGAGACGCTCGACGAGGTTGCCGACGGTTATGGGCGGTCGTTCGATCCCGAATATGACGCGCGCCTCTATCTCGCCTCGCCGGCCTTGCTGCTCGACATCATCCACGAGGTGGCCGATCCCGTCGAAAGGCTCCTCCTCGTCGGCCATAATCCCGGGCTGGAGCAGCTCGCCTTGCTGCTGACGGACGGGGAAGGATTGCGCCGCGAAGTCGCCGTCAAATATCCGACCGCGACGGTGGCCGAAATCGCCCTTCCGATCGACCATTGGCGCGATGCGGGGGAGGGAATGGGCATCCTCGCCCGCTTCATCCGCCCGCGCGACCTCGATCCCAGCCTGGGGCCGGACGAAGATACGCATTGAAAGGCGTCGGACGCCGGGTTCAACGTCCGTCGAGCGCGTCCGCCAGCATCCCGCGCAGCGACCGCAGCTCGTCCGCCGGAAAGCCGGGATTCGGCTCCGCCGGCTCCGCGTCCGGCGCTCCGTCGCGTTCCTCGCCGTCGTCCGCGCCGCTCGTCAGGAGCTGCTGGACACCGCGAATGGTGTAGCCGTCCTGGTTCAGCAGGCGATGAATGCGCCGCGCGAGGGCGACATCGTCCGGGCGGTAGTAGCGGCGGTTGCCGGCCCGCTGGAGCGGGCGGAGCTGGGGAAAGCGCGTTTCCCAGTAGCGCAGGATATGCTGCGGGACGCCGAGGTCTCCGGCAAGCTCGCCGATGGTGCGGAATGCGTTCTCGCTCTTGGCGCGGGCTTCCGGCAAGGCCTCAGCCGCCGCTTACGATCCGCTCGCGCATGATCTGGCTGGCGCGGAAGGTAAGCACGCGGCGCGGCGCGATCGGCACCTCGACGCCGGTCTTGGGATTGCGGCCGATCCGCTCGCCCTTGTCGCGCAGGATGAAGCTTCCGAAACCGGATATCTTCACATTCTGCCCCTCGGCCAGGGCATGGCACATGTGATGGAGCACGCGCTCGACGATGTTCGCCGATTCGGCGCGCGACAGCCCGATCTCGCGATGCACGACATCGGCGAGATCGGCACGCGTCAGCGTTCCGGCCGCCGGTTTCCTGATCGTCGCTGCATCGGCCATGGGCTTTCCTCCCCGCGAGTAATGGAAACGTCTAATATAGCTTGGATTCAAGTGCAATCGGCATTGCGCGATCGACCGTCAATAGCGGATAACCGCAGCGCCCCAGGTGAAGCCGCCGCCCATCGCTTCCAGCACGATCAGGTCGCCTTTCCGGATCCGGCCGTCGCGGACCGCGACGTCGAGCGCCAGGGGGACGGATGCGGCGGACGTGTTGGCATGCTGATCGACGGTGACCACGACCTTCTCCGGCGGGAGGCCGAGCTTCCGGGCGGTGGCGTCGAGGATGCGCTTGTTGGCCTGGTGCGGCACCACCCAATCCACCTCCTCGGCCTGATGGCCGGAGGCGGCGAGGACTTCGTTGAGAACGGCGGCGAGGTTCACCACCGCGTGGCGAAACACTTCCTTGCCCTTCATGCGCAGCTTGCCGACCGTGCCGGTGGTGGAGACGCCTCCGTCGACATAGAGGAGGTCGTTATGACGGCCGTCGGCGTGGAGCCGGGTGGCGAGGATGCCCTGATCCTCGGTTTCCTCCGCCTTCAGCACCAGCGCGCCGGCGCCGTCGCCGAACAGCACACAGGTGGTTCGGTCCTCCCAGTCGAGGATGCGGCTGAACGTCTCCGATCCGATGACGAGGGCGTAATCGGCCATGCCGCCCTTCAGCATATTGTCGGCGACGGAGAGGGCATAGAGGAAGCCGGTGCAGACCGCCGCCACGTCGAAGGCGATGCAGTCGTCGATGCCGAGCGCCGTCTGCACCCGGGTCGCGCTCGCCGGGAAGGTCTGGTCGGGAGTGGCCGTGGCGAGCACGATGAGGCCGATCTGCCCGGCGGTCACTCCAGCGGCTTCGAGCGCCTTGCGCGATGCCTCGGTCGCGAGCGTCGCCGTCGTCTCGCCGTCTCCGGCAATGTGGCGCGCCTCGATGCCGGTGCGCTCGACGATCCATTCATGGGTGGTCTCGACCCGCTCGGCGAGCTCGGCATTTGTCACCCGCCGCGGCGGCAGCGCGGAGCCGGTTCCGATGACGACAGCGCGGCGGGTCATTGCGCGGCGGCCTGATCGGCGCGGTGGGCGGCTATGTCCGCGAGATCCTGGGTGATCTTGCGGGTGAGATCCTCGCGGACCATGCGCGCCGCCACCCGGATCGCGTTGGCGACGCCTTTTTCATTGGCGTTGCCGTGGCTCTTCACGACCAGCCCGTTCAAGCCCAGGAAGACGGCGCCATTGTGGTTGTTGGGATCGAGATGGTGCTTGAGCAATTCGGTCGCCGGCCGCGAGATCAGGAAACCGACCTTGGAGCGCACCGAGCTGGTGAAGGCGCGCCGAAGCAGATCGGTGACGAAGCGGGCCGTCCCCTCGGCGGTCTTGAGCGCGATGTTGCCCGAAAAGCCGTCGGTGACGATCACGTCGACATCGCCCCGCGAGATTTTATCGCCTTCGGTGAATCCGTCGAAGCGCATGCGAAGATAATCGGCCTCGCGCAGGATAGACGCGGCGTCCTTGAGCTGGTCGGTGCCCTTGAGCTCCTCGGTGCCGATGTTGAGGAGGCGGACGCGGGGTTTGTCGATATCGAGCACCACGCGAGAATAAGCCGCACCCATGACGGCGAACTGAACGAGATTCTGGGTATCGCACTCGGTATTGGCGCCAAGATCGAGCATGACGAGGTCGTTGTCGCCCAAGGTTGGCAGCAAGGCGGCGAGCGCGGGCCGATCGATGCCCTTCAGGGTGCGGAGCGCGACCTTGGACATCGCCATCAGCGCGCCGGTATTGCCGGCGGACAGGGCGGCATTGGCGTCGCCCGTCTTCACCGCCTGAATGGCGCGCCCCATCGAGGTGGTCTTGGCGCGGCGCAGCGCCAGGCTCGGCTTCTCCTCGGCGGCGATGACGTCGTCGCAATGGACGATTTCGACGACGCCGGCGAGCCCGGAATGCCTGCCGAGTTCCGACGCGATCGCCGCTTCGTCGCCGAAGATCAGGAAGCTCAGGTCGGAGCGGCGGTCGTGGGCGCGCGCCGCGCCCGCCAGCATCACCGCCGGGCCGACATCGCCACCCATCGCGTCGATTGCGATCCGTGGCGCGCTGCCCACCGGTGTCGCCTCCAGAAGCTTGTTAGCCGTTACGCCTCGACCGGCCGGATTTCGCGGCCGTTATAATGGCCGCAGCCGCCGCACAGATTATGCGGCAGGCGAAGTTCGCCGCAATTCGGGCATTCCTGATAATTGACCGGCTTCAGCGCATGATGGCTGCGACGCATGTTGCGCTTGGAAGGCGAAGTTTTTCTTTTAGGGACGGCCATGCTGGCACCTGTTCCAATCGATCGAGTCTATGATGCAACGAGCAGCGGCGCCAATCGGTCAACGGCCGGATCGGCCGCTGGCCATGGCGGCCGGGATACTCGTTCTTGAGCGGTGCCGCCTATAGCGGATTTCGCGGATGTTGCAAGCGCCGCTTCCCCGTGCGAGCGGAGCGAGGATAGAGGGAGAATAGTCGATGATGTTGCCGATCACCTTGACCATCGCGGGCGCCGCCGCCCTGCTCAACGTCTGGCTCGGCCTGAGGGTCAGCCGGCTGCGGCGGCAATATAATGTCTCGATCGGCCATGGCGGCAAGAGCGCGCTCGCGACGCGCAGCCGTTCGCATTCCAATTTCATCGAATATACGCCCTTCTTCCTCATCCTGCTGGGCCTGGTCGAGATGGCGCGCGGTTCCGAGCTGTGGCTGTGGGGCGCGGCGATCCTGTTCATCCTGGCGCGCCTCCTCCATCCGTTCGGCATGGACCGGCCGGAGCGCGTCTGGATGCGGACGGTCGGCGTGGCGGTGACCTGGGCTGTCCTGCTCGGCCTTGCGGCCTATGCGATCGCGATCCCCTATCTGGAACGGGCGCGGGCGCCTTCGCTTACCTACGCCGCCTCGACAGGCTCTCCGGAAACCCCGAAACCGATCTGAGCGGGCCGGAATCGGCGACGATCGCGCACCACCGCAGTAGCGACTCTCACCTCCTCGCCAGCGCTTGGTCGCCGACGAAGGGGTTGGTGCGCCGCTCATGGCCGAAATTGCTCATCGGGCCGTGGCCGGGAATGAAGGCAGTGTCGTCGCCCAAAGGCCACAATTTCGAGACGATCGCGTCGAGCAGGGCCTGATGGTCGCCCATCGGGAAATCGGTGCGCCCGATCGAGCCCTGGAACAGTACGTCGCCGACAATGGCCAGCTTCGATTCGGGATGGTGGAAAACGACGTGGCCGGGCGTGTGGCCGGGGCAGTGGTATACGTTGAAGCTCAGTTCGCCGACAATGGCCGCGTCGCCTTCGTCGAGCCAGCGGTCCGACGCGAACGGCACGCCCTCGATGCCGTAGCGGGCGCCGTCCTCCGCCAGCCGGTCGATCCAGAATTTGTCGGCCAGGTGCGGACCTTCGATCTTCACGCCGAGCTCGTCCGCGAGCAGCTTGGCCGATCCGCAATGGTCGATATGGCCGTGGGTGAGCAGGATCTTCTCGATCGTCACGCCCTGTTGCGCGGCGGCCGCCTTGAGCCGGTCGATATCGCCGCCGGGATCGACGAAGGCGCCGCGCATCGTCCGCGTGCACCACAGCAAGGTACAATTCTGCTGGAGCGGGGTGACCGGGATGATCGCGGCCTTGAGGGGAGAGGTCATGCGCCGCGACATGGTCCGCGGCGGCGCCGGATGCAAGCACTCCGCCGTCCGCTCACGGCCGTGCGTGGTTTGCCGGAGGCGCGGAAATTCACTTATCCGCACGAACCCGATGGATTTCAGGCCGCAATTCCATTAGGCGCCTGCGCTCGAATATCATCCGTCTCTATTTTCCAAGACGTTACGCAAAGGATAGACAATGATTCGTTCTGCTTCTTCGCTTTCGTTGCTTGCCATTTTCGGGGCCGCCGCTTTGGCCGCCACGCCCGCACTCGCCGACAAGGGGGAGCACGCCCACGCCAACGAGGCGGCGACCGAAGCCGAAGCTCCCAAGGCGCCTGCCGCCAAGGAAGAGAAGAAGGTGTGCAAGACCATCGAGACCACTGGATCGCGCACGGGCGGCAAGAAAGTGTGCATGACCCGCGCCGAATGGAAAAAGGTCGACATGTAAGCGGACGGCTTACCAGCCGGCCGTCTTCTCCCACTCATCAATGATATGATGGCCGCCGTCCACGACCCGGTAGCGGTCGTAGGCGGCGGTCGTCATGCAGACGTGGTTGGGCAGGATTCGTATCCTGGCGCCGACCGGCAATAGATCGAACAAGGCGGAGTGCGCGACCGGCACTTCACCATGCTCCTGATGCACGCCGCCGACGACGAGGTCGCCGAACGCCGGCTCGCCGTCCAGATCGACGACGAGTCCGTAGCCCATGTCGCCGCCGGCAAGCGCCGCGGTCGACCGGTCCTTCGACAAAGCGAGGCCGCCGGCATCGACGATCAGATGGCCGCGAGCGCGGTCGTGGCTGATGACGGTGGCCAGCACCGACACGGCGATGTCGCCGCGCGCCAACGAGCCGATCGCCGCCTGGAACAGGTCGCCCGCCATGTAGACGCCGGGGCGCAGCTCGGTGAGGCCGTCGCCCGAGCGCGCGTGGACGGCCGTGGGAGTCGAGCCGGCGCTGACGCCGGGCACGTCGAACCCGGCCTGGCGCAGCCGGCTGGCGGCCAGGACCACCGCTTCCCGCTCCTGCTCGGCGATCACGGTGATGGCTTCGGCCGAGCGCGCGCGGTAGCTGTGGCCGCCATGGGTGGCGACCCCGGCGAGAAATGCCCGCGAGCCTTTGAAGGCGTTAGCGATCTCCAGCAGCGCGCCGCCATCGGCCGCGACTCCGGTGCGATGCTCGCCGCTGTCGATCTCGATCCAGACGCGAAAGGGCATTGCGGCCGCCGCGATGGCGCGAGCCGCTTCGGCGCTGTCGACGAAGAAGCTGAAGCGTGGGATCGAGCGCGCTACACCCGCCGCTCGCTCCAGCTTGTCGGGCGTGAGGCAGACGGCGACCTGGATATCCTCGATGCCGTGCCCGGCGAAATATTCCGCTTCCTTCAGGGTCGAGACGGCGATGCCGCCATGTTCCGGGTCGATCGCGATCCGCGCTGCGTCGATCGATTTCAGCGTCTTCATGTGGGGCCGAAGACCGACGCCGAGGCGCCGGCAGCGCTCCCGCATCGCCTCGCAATTCGCCTCCAGCCTGCCGCGGTCGAGGATGAGCGCGGGGGTGAAAAGGTCCGACAGCTCCATCGTCAGCACTCGACCACATTGACGGCGAGGCCGCCGAGCGAGGTCTCCTTGTAGCGCTCGTTCATGTCGAGGCCGGTCTTGCGCATCGTCTCGATCACCTGGTCGAGGCTCACCCGGTGGGTGCCGTCGCCGACCAAAGCGAGGCGCGAGGCCTCCAGCGCCTTGACCGCGCCGACGGCGTTGCGCTCGATGCAGGGCACCTGGACGAGCCCGCCGACCGGATCGCAGGTGAGGCCGAGATTATGCTCCATGCCGATCTCGGCGGCATTCTCGACCTGGCTCGGAGAGCCGCCCATCGCGGCGGTGAGCCCGGCGGCGGCCATCGAGCAGGCGACCCCCACCTCGCCCTGACAGCCGACCTCGGCGCCGGATATAGAGGCATTCTCCTTGAACAACGAACCGATCGCCGCGGCGGTGAGGAGGAAGATGCGGACGCCTTCGTCGGATGCGCGGGGGGTGAAGCGCTGGTAGTAACGCAGCACCGCCGGCACGATCCCGGCGGCGCCGTTGGTGGGAGCGGTGACGACGCGGCTGCCGGCGGCATTCTCCTCGTTGACCGCCAGCGCCCACAGATTGACCCAGTCGAGAACGGTCAGCGGATCGGACAAGGTGCGCTCGGCCCGTTCGCGGAGCAAAGCGTGGAGCGCGGGCGCGCGGCGCTTCACCTTGAGTCCGCCGGGAAGGATGCCGTCGATCGTCATGCCGCGGTCGATGCAGGCGGACATGGCGTCGGCGATGGCGGCCAGGCCGCGGTCTATCTCCTCGTCGCCAAGGCCGGCGCGTTCGTTGGCGAGGGCGATTTCGGCTATGGTCAGGCCTTCTCGCGCCGCGATGGCGAGCAATTCATCGGCGGAATGATAATTGAAGGGCACGTCCCAGCCGCCTTCGGGCGGGGCGTTGCGGCCGACGGTCGCCTCATCGACGATCGCGCCGCCGCCGATGGAATAATAGACCTGGCTGACGAGCGTGTCGCCGGCCTCGTCGATCGCTGCGAAGCGCATGCCGTTGGAATGATGCGGCAGCCGCTCGCGCTGGAGGAAACGAAGGTCGCGCGCCTCGACGAACTCGACATTCCTGGCTCCGGCAAGGTCGATCCGCGCCGTCTCGCGATTCCGCGCGACGATAGAGTCGGCCCTATCGGGATCGAGCGTGTGCGGCCGCTCGCCCGACAGGCCGAGCAGAATCGCGCGGTCGGTGGCGTGGCCCTTGCCCGTAAGGGCGAGCGAGCCGTACAGGTCGACCTCGACGCGCAGGGTCGCCTCGATCAGATTCCTGGCGACCAGCATCTCGACAAAGTCGCATGCCGCCGTCATCGGCCCCATCGTGTGCGAACTGGAAGGACCCACCCCGATCTTGAACAGATCGAAGACACTGGCGACCACAGGCATTCTCCTTGGCGGCCCAGAAGCGGGCCAGCCCGGGCCGGGACATGCGCCGCGTCCACGAATATGGCAAGCGCCCGACGCATGATCGATGCCAGCCTCCCCTTCGTCCTGCTGGACGATGCCGGCGACGCCGCGATCGGTTCGTCACGGCTCTTCACGGGGGCGGTCGAAATCGTGGAGACGCGGGAGCCGGCGGAGGTGCGCGCCTGCCTTGGAAGGGTTCGCGAGGCGGCGGAGCGAGGGCTTCATGCGGCGGGATTCCTGTCCTACGAGGCGGGATATTCGCTGGAGGCGAAGCTCGAGCCGCTTGGGCGCCGCCCTCCCCGCGAAGCTCCCCCCCTGCTCTGGTTCGGCCTGTTCGAAGGCTGTGACGAGATCGAGCCTGCGCAGGTGCCGAGTCTGCTGCCGGACCCGGCGTCCGCCTGGACGGCGGCGCCTCGCCCGCTTATCGCCCAAGAGGATCACGCCGAGGCGGTCGCGCGGGTGAAGGCGCATATCCTGGCCGGCGACATCTACCAGGCGAACCTCACCTTTCCGGCGGAGGTCCGCACCGCCGGCAGCCCGCTCGGCGTCTATGCGGCGCTTCGCCCCCGCGCCCGCGCCGGCCATGGCGGCCTGGTCTTCACCGGCGCGCACTGGCTGCTGTCTTTCTCGCCCGAGCTTTTCTTCACCCTGGAACGCGGCCGCGTCACCACGAGGCCGATGAAAGGGACCGCGGCGCGCCATGCCGATGCCGCCGACGACGCGGCCGAGGCGGCCGCGCTGCGCGAAGATCCCAAGCAGCGCGCCGAAAATCTGATGATCGTCGATCTCCTGCGCAACGATTTGTCGCGCGTATCGCGGCCGGGCAGCGTCAAGGTGCCCTCGCTATTCGCCGTCGAGACCTATCCGACCGTCCACCAGATGACGTCCACCGTCACATCGGAGCTGGAATCAGGCGTCGATCCGATCCGCCTCGTCGAGGCGATCTTCCCCTGCGGTTCGATCACCGGCGCGCCCAAGATCAGGGCGATGGAGCTGATCTCCGAAATCGAAGGCCATCCGCGCCATGCCTATACCGGCGCGATGGGGAGGGTTGCGCCAGGCGGCGAAGCATCGTTCAATGTCGCCATTCGCACGATAATCCTGAAGGAAGGAGACGATCGCGGCGTGATGGGATTGGGTTCGGCTATCGTGGCAGACAGCCACGCCGGCGACGAGTGGCGCGAATGCCTGGCGAAGGGGGCGTTCGCGCACGATCCGGCACGACGATTCGACCTGATCGAGACGATGCGTTTCGATCCGCGCGAAGGCGTCGCCGAGCTCGATCTCCACATGGCCCGGATGAAGGCGAGCGCGGAGGCGCTGGGCTTCCCGTTCAGCCGCCACGAAGCGCGTAACGAATTGCAGGCGGCGACCTTCCGGCTGCGCGAGCCCAGGAAGCTGCGCCTGCTTGTGTCGAAGAGCGGCGCCATCGCCATCGAGAGCCGCCGGCTGCCGCCCGATCCCGAGGCTCCGGTCGGAGTCGCGATCGTGCCACGACCCGTCCCGCGCGACGATTTCCGGCTGTCCCACAAGACCAGCGACCGCGCCTTCCACGATGAAGCGCGCGCCACCGCGGGGACGTTCGAGATCGTGTTCGAGGACGAGGACGGATTCCTGACCGAGGGCAGCTTCACCAGCCTCTTCGTCGAGCGCGACGGGCGGCTGGTGACTCCGCCTTTGGCGCGCGGCCTGCTGCCCGGCATACTCCGCTCGCGCCTGATCGCCAGCGGAGAGGCTGAGGAGGGCGACGTGCGCGCGGTCGACCTGGCGGGAGGATTCTTCATCGGCAACGCGGTTCGCGGGCTGCTCCCGGCCGTCGTCAGGAGGAGTTCAGCCGCGACGTTCTAATATCGATCCGAACGGAGGCTATCGATGAACAGACGCACCATGATCGCAGCCGGCGGCGCGACCTTGCTCGGCGGCTATGCGCTGCTCGGCCGCGGCGGCAGCTCCCACGCCCGCGAGGGAAATTTCGAGATTCAGCTGAGCGAGGCTGAGTGGCGGAAGCGGCTGTCGCTCGAACAATATGCCGTGCTGCGCCGGGAGAGTACCGAGCGCGCCGGATCGAGCCCGCTCAACAAGGAGAAGCGCAAGGGCATCTATGCCTGCGCCGGCTGCGGGCTGCCGCTTTATTCGTCCGCCACAAAGTTCGAGAGCGGCACCGGCTGGCCGAGCTTCTGGAAGCCGCTCCCCAACGCCGTCGGAACGCGGCCCGACAACAGCCTCTTCTTCACCCGCACCGAGGTCCATTGCCGGCGCTGCGGCGGCCATATCGGCCATGTCTTCGAGGATGGACCCAGGCCGACCGGCCTGCGCTACTGCATGAACGGCGACGCGATGACGTTCCGGCCGGCATGAAGCGCCTTCTGGTCCTGATCGCGGCGGCGCTGGCGACGCCCGCCATGGCGGCGGAAACCGAGACCGCCATCCTCGCCGGCGGCTGCTTCTGGGGCGTCGAGGGCGTGTTCGAGCATGTCAACGGCGTGCGCGAGGTCGTCTCGGGCTATGCCGGCGGCGAAGCGGGAGATGCCAGCTACGCCAGGGTCAGTCGCGGCGGGACCGGCCATGCCGAAGCGGTGCGCATCCGCTACGATTCCGCGCAGGTCAGCTACGGCCAGTTGCTGCGCATCTATTTCACGGTGGCGCACGATCCCACCCAGCTCAACCGGCAGGGGCCCGATGTCGGCGCCAGCTATCGCTCCGCCATTTTTCCGCGCGACGAGGGCCAGCGGCGCGTCGCCTCGGCCTATATCGAGGCGCTGAACGAGGCGAGGACCGGCGGACGGCCGATCGTGACGACGCTGGAAAGCGGAAGCTTCTACCCGGCCGAGACGGAGCACCAGGATTTCATGGAGAAGAATCCCCGCCATCCCTATATCCGCGCCCACGACGCGCCCAAGCTGGTCGCGCTGAAGCGCCGCTTTCCGGCGCTGTGGAAGCCATAGACCTTCCGGCTCACCTCGTCATTCCAGCGAAAGCTGGAATCTCCCTTGTTCGGAAGGATTAAAAGAGATCCCAGCTTTCGCCGGGATGACGATGAGGCGAACCGGCTCAGGCCGCGATCGGGAATCTCAGCAGCCGATCGGCCACCGGCACCAGCGCCTCGGCCCGGCCGCCCACCGCCCGCGCGATTTCCGGATGGCCGGCATCGAGGCCGCCGGTGAGCGCCCCAAATGCGGGCAGGATGAGCTTCGTGCCGGTGGCGACGAAGCAGCGCCGCGACACCTGCCGGCCGCGCCGGGTGATCCGCAGCTTGGGGTGGAAATGCCCCGAAATCTCAGGCCGCGCCTCGGCGGGGTCGGCCTGGTGACGCAGGATCAGCCCGTCCACCTCCGCCTCCTCGACGAGCAGGCCGCCGCAATGGTCCGCGAACCCCGGATCGTGGTTGCCGATGATCCAGGTCCATCGCGTCGATGCGGTGAGCCCGGTCAGCATTTCACGCGCCCGTTCGGGCAGCCGATCGCAGCCGTGACGGTCGTGGAAGCTGTCGCCCAGGCACCAGATTTCCCGCGCCGCCGTGCTCGCCGCCAGCGCCGCCAGATCGGACAGGGTCGCCATCGAATCGTAGGGCGGCAGCATCTGGCCCAGCCGCGCGAACCAGCTGGCTTTCTCCAGATGCAGGTCGGCCACCAGCAGCGCGCCGCGCGCCGGCCAGAACAGAGCGCCCTGCGGCAGCGCCATCAATTCGTGTCCAGAGAACGAAAAGCGAACCATCGCGCTTGCTATAAAGCGGACCGTGCCGCGTTCAAGCGCCTCGCGTCATGCGGTCAGATCCGTCGCCGTGGCGGCGCTCTCGGTCGGCGCGGATCGCGGCGAGGGATCGACGTCGCCGGGCGCGGTCGCCCAGAACAGGATCGCGCCGGCGATGAAGCCCTGCGCGACCAGGGCGAACGGATTTTGCAGCTTCTGCTTGATGCTCATTATCTTGCTCTCAGTCCGCAGACTGCCTTTCGGAAACGCCTACATCACCGGTGGGTCGTCCTTGCGGGAGGCGCGCGCCGGGAGTCGCCGTCTGCTCCCCGCGACCTAGACCGGAGATGAATCCGGAGGGAGCGGCGCGAGACGAAGGTGCGGGACCCGGCGACGAAGCTGCATTTGGAAACGACCCCGGCCGTGGTCAATCCCGCAATTTCAACAGGTCGCCGTGCGGCCAGCCTAAGCGGAGCGAAGCGACAAAGAGGCGATGGCCGGCAATTGCCCCGCCACCACAGCCGCCAGCTGGTCCATGCTGAACGGCTTGCGCAGCACAGGGCCGTCGGTGCCGAGTGCCCGTTCGATCTCGTCTGTCTCGGCATAGCCGGTGACGAAGACGATCGGCAGACCGGGGTGCGTCTTGCGGAGGGCGCGGGCGACATCGGCGCCGTGCATCCCGGGCATCGCGAAATCGAGCAGCAGCAGATCGGGCGTGGCGGCGGTGACCTTGCCGATCCCTTCCTCGCCGCTGGCGGCCTCGACGACGGCATAGCCGAGTTCCTTCAGCGAATCGGCAAGGAAGGCCCGGACGTCGTTGTCGTCGTCGATGACAAGGATCGTCGCAGCGCGGCGCCCGCCGGGCGCGTCGGCCGCGGGTTCCCCGCCCTCGGTGACGGTGCCCGCATTCGCCTCGGCGACAGGCAGCAGGATATGGACGACCGTCCCGGCGCCGACCTCGCTCTCGATGCGCACGGTGCCGCCGGACTGGTGGGTAACGCCATAGACCTGCGACAGCCCCAGCCCGGTGCCCTTGCCGAGCGGCTTGGTCGAGTAGAAGGGCTCGGTGGCGCGGGCGAGCACGTCGGCGGTCATGCCCTGGCCGGTGTCGCTCACCGATATGCGGACATAGTCGCCTTCGGCAGCGTCCGGCGCGGTCGTCAGCCTGACCAATTCGGTGGCGATGGCGAGGGTGCCGCCCTCCGGCATCGCGTCGCGCGCGTTGATGGCGAGATTGAGCAAAGCGTTTTCGAGCTGGTTGGCGTCGCATCGGGCATGGCCCACGTCGGCGCCGAGGTTCGTCTCGACCGCGATCTTGCGGCCGATCGTGTGGCGAAGCAGGTCCTTCATGTTGGCGATGACCTCGTTCACGCCGACCGCGGCCATGCTGATCCGCTGGACGCGCGAGAAAGCGAGGAGCTGGCCGGCGAGCTTGGCGCCGCGCCGTGCCGATTCGAGGCCTGTCTCGGCCATCCGCTTCAGCCGCTCATCCTCGATCCGCATGGCGATGAATTCGAGCCCGCCGATGATCGGCGTCAGCAGATTGTTGAAATCATGGGCTATACCTCCGGTCAGCTGGCCGACCGCCTCCATCTTCTGCGCCTGGCGCAGCGCCTCCTCGGCCCGAAGCCGCTCGCCGACCTCGGCCTGCAGGCGGTCCAAAGCGGAGCGGAGATCGGCGGTGCGCTCCTCCACCCTCTTCTCCAGCGTGTCGTTGAGCTCGCGCAAGGCGGCTTCGGCGCGCTTGGCGTCGGTAATGTCATGGGCCACGCCGATGAAGCCGGCATGATCGCCGTCCGGCCCCCAGCGGGGCTGCGACGTGGAGCGCAACCAGCGCCACTCGCCGTCGCAGCGGCGGTAGCGCGCCTCCAGCACGAACGGTTTCAGCGTCGCCTCGCCGGCAATGGATTGGGCGACGATCCGGTCATGGTCTTCTTCGTGGAGGATCGTCCGCCAATCGAAATCGACGCAATCCGCATAGGAGACGCCGAGGAAGTCGACATAAGCGCGGTTGACGAAGCCGCGCTTGCGGTCGAGCTTGGTCACCCACATCGGCACCGGCGCGCTGTCGGCGATCAGACGGAAACGATCCTCGCTCTCGCGCAGCGCCCGATCGGAATCGACGCGCTTCGTCATGCGTCGGACGCCCAAGGGCTGCGGGGCAAGTCGCCATATACGGCACGCGGCATGACGCTACGCTCCACTCAATCGTCGCCCGCCGCCCCGAAGGGATCGTAGCGGCGACGTTCCGATTGCGGAAGCCCTCGCGTTCAACCCGCCTTTCGCGCGTGCATTTCCGCCGCCTCGAGCAGGCGCAGCACGTTGCCGCTCCAGATTTTCTCGATATCCTCGTCGCTATATCCGGCCTGCCGAAGGCGGGCGGTGATCTTCGGCAAGGCGGCGACATCCTCCATGCCGGCGAGCCCGCCGCCGCCGTCCCAGTCGGCGCCCAAGCCGACATGGTCGACGCCCATCACGTCGATGGCGTGGAGGATGCTCTTCATGAACAGGTCGAAATCGCCCTCGTTATTGGGCTGGCGGGCGTCGAGCGCGGCCTTGTCGGCGACAAGCTGACGCCGTTCGGCCGGCGAGAGGTCGAGCCACCTCGCTTGCCGCTTTTCGATCGCCGAGCGTTCGTCGCTGCTGTCGCCCGCCGCCAGGAACAGGCTGTTGATCTGCATCACCCCGCCCGCCGCGGCGAGCTTGCGCAGGCGCGCGTCGTCGATATTGCGGGGATGGTCGTAGAGCGCTTTGGGACCGGAATGGGACAGGATGATCGGCGTTCTCGACAGGGCCAGGAGATCGTCGAACGCGGCGTCGGACGAATGGCTTCCGTCGATCACCATGCCGAGCCGGTTCATCTCCTTCACCCATTGCTCGCCCAGCGGGCTGAGGCCGTTCCACCGCGGCGTGTCGGTGGTGCTGTCGGCGAACTGATTGTTGCGGGAATGGACCGGCCCCGCCATGCGCACACCGAGCTTGTAGAAGGTCTCCAGCAAAGAGAGGTCGTTGCCCAGCGGATAGCTGTTCTCGATGCTCTGATAGACGATGCGCTTTCCCGCCTTGTGAATACGCTCGGCGTCGGCGGCGGTGGTGGCGAGTTCCAGCTTGTCGCGATTCCGGTTCACCACGCGCTGGATCGCCGTCGCGCGCAGCAGGGCCGCGTCTCGCGCCTGGGCGAAGCCTTCCGGGGTGAGCGGTCCCTGCGGCGTGTAGATGACGAAGAAGCCGCCATCGAGCCCGCCCGCCGCCATCCGCGGGATATCGGTTTGGGTCTGATCCCAATGATATTCGTGCCATTCGTCGAACGCCCAACCGGGCCTTTCGAAATGCGCGGGAGTGTCGAGATGGGTATCGAGCACCAGCATCTGCTCATGCGCGAGCCGGTCGACCGGGCTGACCGTGTCGTGGGCGAGGGCCGGCATGGCGACGGCGAGGACCAAAGCGGATACAAAAAAAGGGCGCATGGGGCGGTCGTTCCTTGAATGAACCTTGAGCGGCGGATCCGACGAACCGAATCGCCCCGATGTGCCAGAAGCCCATGGCCTCTGTCACGGTCCCGGATCATTTCCGCTCATCCCGAAGGATCAAGCGCCTCGATTGGAACGACGGGGAGCCCCGCCGGAACGCCCGCCGGAGCGTCAGTCGGCCTTCCGGTAGGGAATGAACTCGCCGAGCGAGACGAAACCGTTCCGCATGCGCGCGGTGCTGTCGTAGAGATGGACGACGTCGATATCGCACAGGCGCGGCGAACGCGTGTCGGTGACCAGCACGTCCCAATGGCTCAGGGATTGGGCGCCGGCCTCGGGACGGTTGACGTAGAGCGTGCCGCCGCGCGTCTCGTAGACGATGGCGGTGCGGTTGATGATCCGGGTGGAGCGGATGTCGCGCTGGGTGAGGCAATCGACCGGCGCGCCGGCGACGCGTCCTTCCAGCACCTGGGCGAGCTTCGCCTCGCCGTCGGCGGAGGGGCTGGCCATGGCGGGCGCGGCGGCCAGGATGAGGGTTCCAAGGAACAGGGAGGCGGCTTTGCGCATGACGGTTTCCTTTCAGGGCGAGGCCCGATCGTCGGCCTGCCTAACAGAGCCACGCTGAACGTGACGTGACCGAATCGGTCGTCAGAGCCGGAAAATGCCTTCGATCACGGTGACGCAGCCGCCCCCGAGGATCACGCGATCGCCCTCCGCGGCGGGCTTCAAGCGGCAGGCGACGCGGCCGCCGCGCCGGCTTGCCTGCCAGGCGGTGAAGGCGTCGCGGCCGAGCCGCCCGGCCCAGAAGGGCGCGAGGGCGGCGTGGGCGGAGCCGGTGACGGGATCCTCGTCGACCCCCCAGGCGGGAACGAAGACGCGGCTGACCACGTCGAAATCGCCTTCGCCGGGGGCGGTGACGATGACCATCAGGTCGATGCCGCGGAGCGCCCGCATGTCGGGCGCCAAGGCGCGGACGGCGGCGGCGTCGGGGAGGAGGACGATCGCGGTCGCCTCGGCGCCTTCACAGGAGAGGAACAGCTCCGCGTCCGGCGCGCCGAGCACGTCCAGCAAGCTCTCATGCGCGCCGGGCTCCACCCGGGTCGCGGGGAGGTCGAGCGTCAGCGCGTCGCCTTCCCGGCCGACAATGAGGATCCCCGCCTCGCGGGTCCGAAAGCGGACCGCCTCCCCATCGATCAGCACATGGCCGCTGGCGAGCGTGGCGTGGCCGCACAAGGCGACCTCGGTCGTCGGCGTGAACCAGCGCAATTCATAGTCCGCATCGCCGGATGTCGGCACGGTGAAGGCGGTCTCGCTGAGGTTGTTCTCCAGCGCGATGGCCTGCATCGTCGCGTCGGGCAGCCAGGCGTCGAGCAGGATCACGGCGGCGGGGTTGCCGGCGAAGGGGCGGTCGGCGAAGGCGTCGACCTGGACGAAGCGAAGGTTCACGGGCGCTTTCCAAACCAGCCGGGGGTGACGTCGGTCTCGACCAGCTTGTTGCCGGGATGGTCGATATGACCCTCCGGGTCGAGGTGGATGAAGACTTCAACGTCGGGAAATTCGTCGGCGATCATCGCTTCCACCTCGTCCATCACGTCATGCGCGGCGCGCACGCTCATCTCGGGCGCGACATACATGTGGAACTGGGCGAAGTCGCGCGATCCGCTGCGCCGGGTGCGGAAATCGTGGATGCCCTTCAATTCGGAATGGGCGGCGGCGAGCGCCAGGAAACGCTGGCGCTTCTCTTCCGGCCATTCCTTGTCCATCAACTGGTCGATCGCATGGCTCGACGCCCGGAACGCGCCCCAAGCGAGCCAGAGCGCGATGGCGATGCCGAACACCGGATCGGCGCCGGTCAGTCCGAGAAACTGGTCGAGCACCAGGGCGGCGATCACCGACAGGTTGAGCAGCAGGTCGCTCTGATAATGGACGGAATCGGCCTGGATCGCGACCGATCCGGTGCGCGCGACGACGCGGCGCTGATAGGCGATCAGCGCGAAGGTCGTGACGACCGCGATCAATGAGACGGCGATACCCAGTTCCGCGTCGGCGGTCGGCTGGTCGGCGCCCAGCCGCACCACCGCGCGCCAGCCGATCGCCGCCGCCGACGCGGTGATCAAAGCGACCTGGAACAAGGCGGCGAGCGCCTCCGCCTTGCCGTGCCCGAAGCGATGATCGTGGTCCGCCGGCGTGGCGGCGATGCGGACGCCGTAGAGGGTGACCAGCGAGGCGAGCAGGTCCAAACCGGTGTCGGCGAGCGAGCCCAGCATGGCGACCGATCCGGTGTGCCAGGCCGCGAACGCCTTGAGCAGCAGCAGGAACGCGGCGACCGCGACGCTGGCGATGGCGGCGGTGGCGGTGAGGCGTCCGTGATTTTCGCGCAGCGCCGTCACGGGTAGAGCAATCCTTCGTCCCAATGCTCGCCGTCGCGGACGAACAAGCGGCGCTCGTGCAGACGGTGGGGACGGTCGGTCCAGAATTCGATCCGATCGGGGAGCAGGCGGTAGCCGGACCAGCGCGGCGGGCGCGGGACGTCGCCGCCCTCGAAGCGGACGCGCAGTTCCTCGTAACGAGCTTCGAAGGCAGCGCGGCTGGCGAGCGGGCGGGACTGGTCCGACGCCCAGGCGCCGAGACGCGAATCGCGCGAGCGGGTGGCGAAATAGGAATCGGCCTCGGCTTCGCTCACCGGCTCGACGGACCCTTCGATCCGGATCTGGCGGCGCAGCGACTTCCAGTGGAACAGCAAGGCGGCGATCGGATTGGCCTCCAATTCGCCACCCTTGCGGCTGTCGCGGTGGGTGTAGAAGACGAAGCCGCGCGGATCGTGACCCTTGAGCAGCACCATCCGCGCCGACGGGCGGCCGAGCGGGTCGGCGGTGGCCAGCGCCATCGCGTCATGGTCGTTCGGCTCCGCGGCGGCCGCCTCGGCGAACCAGGTGTCGAACAGCTTGTGCGGATCGTCGGCCATGGTCCGCCTCTTGCCCATTCACGGGCGCCAAGTCGAGAGATCAGGCCCGCGATCGGGGTAGCGCTTATTGCTATTACCGCCGCCGTCGAACAGATGAGCGCGTGCCTCATCCAGGAATTGAACGAGCCACCGTGGACGACCTTCCCGATCCCATTCCCGCCGCCACCCTGATCCTGATGCGACCGGCCCCCTCTGGCGCTCCCGAGCTGCTGGTGATGGAGCGGACGTCGGCGATGGCCTTCGCGGCCGGCGCCCTCGTCTTTCCGGGCGGGCGTATCGATCCCGACGATCATGATCTCGCGGAACAGATCGGCGCCGGAGTCGATCACGCGGCCGCGCGGATCGCGGCGATACGCGAGACGATCGAGGAGACCGGAATCGCGCCGGCGCTCGATCCGGCGCCGGACGCCGCTTTGGTGACGGAGCTGAGGCGAGCGCTGGAGGCGGGCGCGCCATTCTCGACGCTGCTTGAGACTCATGGCCTGAGCCTCGATCTGTCCGCTCTCACGCCGTTCGCCCGCTGGTGCCCGACCTTCCGCGAAGCGCGGCGGTTCGACACCTTGTTCTTCGTCGCCGACGCGCCCGAAGGGGCCACCGCCACCGCCGCGAAGGCCGAGGCCGTGCGGACTCTGTGGGCGACCGCCGGCGATATCCTCGGCGAAGCCGACGAAGGCCGTGCCCGCATCATCTTCCCGACCCGCCGGAACCTCGAAAGGCTCGCTCGCCTGGGCGGCGTCGAGGAGGCGCAGGAAGACGCGCGGCGACACCGGGTGCGCAAGATCGTCCCCTGGATCGAGGAGCGCGGCGGCGAGCAATGGCTCTGCATCCCCGAAGATGCCGGCTATCCCGTCACCGCCGAACGGCTCGAAACGGCGCGCCGGACCTAGCGCAACTCTCGCGGCGCTCGAGCGTCGCACATTCATGCGACTCCTTCGCGTCCTGAAACTCGTCCTATTCCTCGGCCTGGCCGGCCTCGCGGCTTTGCTCCTCTACGGCTATGCCCGCAACCATCCCGAGGACCTGCCCTGGACGGACCTCGACCTCGCCGAGCCGGTCGGCGCTTTTACCGGCCGCAAGCTCGTCGCGCTCGGCGGTGACGACGCGCCGGCCTGCCGCGCGCTTCTGGACCGCGCCGGCATCCAATTCACCGCGCTGCCCGCGCGCTCGACCGATACGCAATGCGGCTATGACGACGCCGTTCGCGTGACCGGCGGCGCGGTCGATCTCGGCGACCGCCCCGCCGGGCTCGGCACCAGCTGCCCGGTCGCCGCGGCTTTGGCGTTGTGGGAATGGCATGTCGTCCAGCCGGCGGCGCTCGACCATTTCGGACAGAAGGTCGCGGCCATCGACCATCTCGGCAGCTACAATTGCCGCCGTATCTACGGTCGCGCCGAGGGCGATTGGAGCGAACATGCCTCCGCCAACGCCGTCGACGTCGCCGGTTTCCGGCTGGAGGACGGCACCCGCATCGGCATCCTCGCCGACTGGGACGCCGACGGCGCGGAATCGGCCTTCCTGCGCGACGTCCGGGACGGCGCCTGCGACCTCTTCGCCACCGTCCTCTCTCCCGATTACAACGCCGCCCACCGCGACCATCTCCATCTGGACCAGGCGGATCGCGGCGAAATGGGCTGGCGGGCCTGCCGCTAGGCCTCCGCGCACCGATTCACGCCACAAAAGAGGCGAGCCGCCGGAGCGACTCGCCTCTTTGAATCCATCCCGCTCGCGCGGGCGCTCAAGCCGCGATCAGGGCTGGCTCAGATGGTTGGACAGATGCTTGTTCATCTCGAACATCGACACCTTGTCCTTGCCGCCGAAAATCTTCTTGAGCTTGTCGTCGGCCAGGATCTCGCGCTTGTTCTGCGGGTTCTGAAGATTGTTCTTCTTGATATATTCCCACATCTTGCTGACCACCGCGCTGCGCGCGATGTTGCCCGATCCGGTGATCACCGCGAGATCGGCCGACGGCTTCAGCGGCCGCTGCAGCCCGTCAGACCCACCCGACTTCTTGGCACCCGATTTTGGTTCTAGCATTCCGCCCTCCTCATGAATTTCCTCCGATAGAGCGCAAACCGACGGGCATTGCAATGCCCCGCGACGCGGTTCGACGCATGATGAATGCACTTATCCGAAGGGAACCACCCGGTTTCGCGAGTCATGGCCGATATCGGCGGCGCCGAGCCAGGCTATCCCCGCGCGCTCGCACCAGTGCCGGACGATCTGCTCCTCGCTCTCGCCGAAATCGGGATCGTTCTCCGGCACCAGGCTGCACCGGCCGAGGCGGATGCCGGCGACGCGGCGCACGGAAGGGTTGCTCGTGATGTGGAACATCGCCCGGTCGGTACGGTAGCTATATTCCGACACCTCCTCCAGCATCAGCACATGGCCGGCGAGGTCGGGCTCGAGCGGCGTTCCCAGCAACTGGCTGAAGACGGTGATGTTGAAGGCGGCGTGGCGCGCGTCCGCGCGGACATGCGGCTCCAGCGCTTGCGGGGAGCGATCGACCAGCCAGGACAAGGCCCGCCGAACCGCCGCGTCGCCGCCTTCGCGTATCATGTCCTGCGGCATCGGCCCGTGCGCGACCGAGCCGAAGCCCGCTTTGTAGAGGCCGGCTAGCAGGAACCCGGCATCGCTATAGCCGAGATAGGCCTTCGCCCGCGCCGCCGGCCCGAGCCGCGCCAGCACGTCCTCGGCGATGCGGCACGACCCATAGCCGCCGCGGGCGAACCACAAGGCGTCGAACGCCGGATCGTTGGCGACCTCCACGAAGGCGTCGGCGCGGACCGCGTCCTCGCCCGCGAAATGACGGTAGGAGGCGAAGCATTGCGGGTGGAAATGGACCTCGGCGCCCGCCTCCCCGGCCAGCGCCGCCGCTCGTTCCGCGACGGCCCGGTCGATCGGCGTGCTCGGCGCCACCACTCCGATCCTCATCCCCGCTCCTCTTCGTTTGAAATGGCCTCCGCTTCCCAATAGGGCGAGGCAATGAATCAGGCCAAATCCTATTTCTTTTGCGGAATCGGGGGCAGCGGCATGCTTCCGCTCGCCTGCATCGTGCGCGCTTCCGGGGCCGAGGTCGCGGGCTCCGACCGCTCGCTCGATCAGGGCCGCGTCGCCGCCAAGTTCGCCTTCCTGGAACAACGCGGCATCACCCTGTTCCCGCAGGACGGCAGCGGCGTTACGAGCGCCGACCAGCTCCTCGTCACCTCAGCCGCGGTCGAGGAAACCGTGCCCGACGTCCAGGCCGCCCGCCGGGTCGGCGCCGGGCAGGTCACCCGGCCCCAGCTCCTCGCCCGCTTGTTCAACGCGGCGCCGACCGGCATCGCCGTCGCCGGCACCAGCGGCAAATCCACCGTCACCGGCATGATCGGCTGGATGCTCCACGCGCTCGGCAAGGCGCCGACCGTGATGAACGGCGCGGTGATGAAGAATTTCGTCACGCCCGACACGCCCTTCGCCAGCGCCCTCGTCGGCGACGGCGATATCTTCGTCAGCGAGGTCGACGAGAGCGATGGCTCGATCGCGCTCTACCGGCCGCGCATCGCGCTGCTCAACAACATCACCCTCGACCACAAATCCCTGGATGAGCTGCGCGCGCTTTTCCGCGATTTCGTCGTCGGGGCCGACACAGCCGTGCTCAACCTCGACGACGACGAGACCCGCCTCCTCGCCGCGACCCTCCCGCCCGACGGAATCGCCACCTTCGGCTTCACCGACGAGGGCGCCGACCTGTTCGGAAGCGACATCCGCGAGGAGCCGCTGGCCGTCTCGTTCGCCATGGCGGTGCGGACCAGCGGCGAGAGGATACAAGTCCGCCTCGCCGTGCCCGGGCGCCACAATGCGGCCAATGCGCTCGCCGCTCTCTCGGCCATCCGCGCCCTCGGCATCGACCTCGCCCAGGCCGCCAGCGCGCTCGCCGGTTTCCAGGGCCTCCGCCGCCGCTTCGAGGTGGTGGGCACCGAGAACGGCATCAGCGTCATCGACGATTTCGCGCACAATCCGGACAAGATCGCCGCCACCCTCGAAACCCTGCACGCCTTCCCCGGCCGGCTGCTCGTCCTGTTTCAGCCGCACGGTTACGGTCCGCTCGCCAAGATGGGGCGCGAGCTGATCGACGGCTTCGCGCGCCATCTCGCCGCCGAGGACATCCTGATCATGCCCGATCCCGCTTATTTCGGCGGCACCGTCGAGCGCGAGGTCGGCAGCGAGGACATCGTCGCCGGAATTCTCGCCACCGGCCGCGCGGCCGAACATATCCCGGATCGCGCCGCCTGTGCCGAGCGGCTGCGCGCTCTCGCCCGTCCCGGTGATCGCATCATCGTCATGGGCGCGCGCGATGATACGTTGTCGGAATTCGCCGCCGGCCTGCTGGCGAGCCTGTCGGAGGATTGATCCATGGCGACCTACAAGGCGATCGTCGACTGGAAGGCGAAGGGCGATTTCGCCGCCAACCGCTACGCCCGCGCCCATGAATGGCGCTTCGACGGTGGCGCCATCGTCCCCGCCTCCTCCTCGCCCCACGTCGTGCCGGCGCCGCTCTCCGACCCCGCCGGCGTCGATCCGGAGGAAGCGCTCATCGCCTCGGTCTCCTCCTGCCACATGCTGTGGTTCCTCTCCCTCGCCCAGGCCGCCGGTTTCGTCGTGGAAAGCTATCGCGACGAAGCGGAAGGCCGGATGGGCAAGGATGATCGCGGCAAGGTCGCCGTGACGAAGATCATTCTCTACCCGGAAATCACCTTCGCCGGCCGCGCGCCTTCGGCCGGAGAGCTGGACCGCCTTCATCACGACGCCCACGACAAATGCTTCATCGCCAATTCGCTGCGCACCGAGATATTGGTCGCCGCGCGCTAGGCCTGCTATCGTCGCGCCGACCAATGATGGGAGCGGACCATGGCGAAGAAGACGAAGAAGCTTCCGAAGAAGATCGCGGGCGTGAAGATACCCAAGGAATTGCGCAAGGCGGGCGGCAAGGCGGTGACGCTCGCTTCCCGCCATCCGGTGATCAGCGACATCGTCGCCGCCGGCCTGCTTGCCGCCGCCGCCGCGCTGACCGACGACAAGAAGATGCAGGCCGCCGCCGCCAGGCTCGGCGAAGAAGCGGAAGAAGCGGGCCGCAAAGCCGGTCGCGCCAGGAACGCGGTCAAGGCCGCCGCCGGCGCCATCGGGCAAGCATTGCTCGACGAGCTGGGCGACGGCAAGGCGGCGAAGCGCCGCCCCGCGCCCGGGACCGACTGAGCCGCTTCCAAATCCCTCGCCCTGCCTCGCGCACGAATTGCCGGAGCCCCTTCGGCTCCGGCGGAGCGCCGTTTCGGCGCGGCGGGCGGCGGAACCCGCATAGCCGGCCCTTCGTTTCTTCACCGTTCCCACCGCAGGGGAGCATCAATGAAGGAGGCTTTCGATGGCCAACCAAGACAAGAACAACGACCGCCAGCGCCAGCAAGGCACTGACCGCGACAATCAGCGCCAGCAGCAGGAGCAGCAGGGCGGCGGCAATCGCCAGCAAGGCACCGACCGCGACAATCAGCGCCAGCAGCAGGAGCAGCAAGGCGGAAGCAACCGCCAGCAAGGCGGCGATCGCGACAAACAGCCCCAGCAGCAACAGCAGCAGGGCGGTGGGAACCGCCAGCAGGGCGGCGGCAGCGACCGCGACCGCCAGCAGCAATAACAGCGCTGGACCGCTTCGTTCGAAGGAAGCAAAAGCGGATCGCTCTCCTTTGGGAGCGGTCCGTCTTTTTATCCCCGATATCCTATTTATCCACAGGTCGATTTCGCTTGGCGCGACTCGGAAAAGGGTGAGAGCCTTTGCTCGTGGCCGGAACGATCGACCGGAGACGGACGAAAGCTCCCAAGCCATGAGCCAGTGCGAAACGGCACGGATCCCGCAAGGGTGAAGCGCGGCGAAGCACAGGCGGGACGGCGGCGGAAGCCGACGCGAAGCGAAGGACCAGGGCGCGAGCCCGGACCGAAGCGGAACGGAAGCTTTCAAAAACCCTCCCGGTGAAACCGTAGTCCTCGCGACAATGGTTTTGCTACAGGGAAACCGCGCGAAGGCGACTTCTCGCGCAGACCCGAACCGCCCGAGCGAAACGAGCCTTTGCCCTCGGGCATCGGCGACCTGGACTTGGGACAGTGGGGGTTGGTGGCGACACCAGCCCCCATTACGTTTTTTGGGCGCCCGTTCGCGCCGACCTCCGTCTTCGCGCGCGCGATCCACCTGCGGCCAGCCCTTGATGTCGGTTAGGCTTTTGGTGATAGATGGCGCCCATCTTCGGCGAGGGGAGGCGCCACGATCATGTTCAGCAAGGAAAAGAAGGCGCGCGCTCCGGGCGCGGGCAAGGCTCCGGGCCGTACCGACAAGGCGAACGACTCCGCTTTGTCCTTCATCGGCCCCGAAGTGGTCATAAGCGGCGACATCGCCACCGAGGCGCGGCTCCATGTCGATGGCCGGATCGAGGGCGACGTGCGCTGCACGACCCTGAGCCAGGGCGAGGCCGGCACCATCGCCGGCAATATCGTCGCCGAGGAAGCGCGGCTCGCCGGCCTGGTCGACGGCACGGTGACGGCGCGCAACCTCATCCTCGGCCCGACCGCGCGGGTCACCGGCGACGTCGCTTACGAGACGCTCAGCATCGAGAGCGGCGCCCGCATCGACGGCCGCTTCGCCCGCCGCGAATCGGCCGCCGCCGCCGAGCCGCCGAAACTGGTCGTCGCCGCCGGCTGATTTCGGAACCGTCCCGACCCCCGTCGGTTCGGAAGTGATGACGAGGAGCGGAGCGCGCCGGGTTCGATGAGCCTACAGCCCATCTGGGTGCCCTATTGCGGGGCGGCGCCCGCGCCGGCCGAATGGCTGGGGCGGTGGAATTGGGATCCCGTCCTGCTGATCGTGCTCGGGGCTCTTGCCCTTGGCTACATGCTTCGCTTCGCCGCCGTCGAGCCGCGTCGGCGCGCCTGTTTCGGGGCCGCGCTCCTGCTGCTGCTCCTGCTTTTCGTGTCGCCATTCTGCGCGTTGGGATCGGCGCTGTTTTCGGCGCGCGTCGTGCACCACGTCCTGATCGCGACAATCCTGGCGCCGCTGCTGGTCGCCTCGCTGCCGCCCTCCGCGCGCGCTTTTGGTGGCTCGCTCGCGGGCTGGACGGCGGCGCAGGCCGTTATCTTCTGGCTCTGGCATTCGCCCGCGCTGTACGGCTGGGCGCTGGCCGGCGACGCCGCTTACTGGCTGATGCAGCTCAGCCTCATCGGCAGCGCGATCGGCTTCTGGGTGGCGCTCCGCCGGGCCGCGGCGCCGACAGCGGTCGCCGCCCTGCTCGCGACGATGGTCCAGATGGGGCTGCTCGGCGCCCTGATCACGTTCAGCGCCGCGCCGCTCTACGCCCCGCATTTCCTCAGCACCAGCGCCTGGGGATATACGCCGCTGGAGGACCAGCAGCTTGCCGGCCTCATCATGTGGGCGCCGGCCGCGGGCGTCTATCTCGCCATCGCTTTGCTGCTGCTCGGACGCTGGCTTGGGCGCGAGGCGCGGCCGTCAGCGGCGCCATGATCGAGCGGCTTCGCGCCTGGGCCCGGACCCATACCGAGCAGGACCGCTATTCGCCGGTGGGAATCGCCTTCCACTGGGTCATGGCCATCCTGGTGCTCTTCCAGCTCGGCTGGGGCTGGTACACCAGCTTCCTTCCGGCCGGCGGCGACAAGCTTATCGGCTATCAGGTGCACAGCGCGGCGGGCCTTCCGATCCTCATTCTCGCGATCTTGAGGTTCGCCTGGCGGATCGTCATTCCCGGCCCGGTCAACGACGCCGACCGGCAAGGATGGCAGACCCAGATCGCCTATGCGACCGAATATGTCTTCTACATCTGCTTCTTCGGCCTGCCGCTGAGCGGCTGGGCGATGTGGTCGTCGGTGGCCGCGCCGGGGCCGCTCTATCTGGCAGGTTTCATCCCCTGGCCGCAGCTCCCGCTTCAGGAGCTGCCGCTGACGAGCCGCTGGGCGGTGATGGATGTGGCCGAGGACGTGCACCATGTGCTTGTCTGGGCGCTCATGATCCTGGTGCCGCTCCACGTGCTGGCGGCGTTGAAGCACCATTTCTGGAATCGTCACGACGTGCTGCGGGGGATGCTCCCCGAGATACCTGACGAGGAAGATCTCCGGGCAACGCGGCGGCGTATGCCGAGAGGGACGCGATCTCGCGGGGAGTCAGGCGCTGGCTGATGCGAAGCATGACATTGCCCGGATCGTTGCGGCGCTTGCTAAGGCGCCAATTCTCCATCTGCGCGGCGAGGTAGGCGGGGGGCTGGCCGCCGAGCGGCGGATTGGCGGCGCCGAACCCCTCGCCGGCAAGGCCGTGGCAGGCGGCGCAGGGCGGCAGCCCGCGATCGGGATCGCCCGCCACGTAGAGGGTCGGCGCGACGCGGGGCTCCCGCGAAGGCTCCGGCGCATAGGGCATCGCCGCATAATGCGCCGAGACCGTCTGGCGATGGACCGGATCGAGCCGCCCGGCGATCGCCTCCATTTCGGGATGGCGGCGGGTGCCGTTCGCATAGCTTTCGAGCTGGCGGTCGAGATAGCCGAGGCCCAGCCCGGCGAGGCGGGGCGCGCCGGCGCCGTTGCCGCGTCCGTCGAGGCCGTGGCAGGTGAAGCAGGCGTTGGCCGCGCCGGCGTCGCCGCCGCTGAGCGCGATCAGCCGCCCCGTGGCGGTGAACCGGTCGGCGGACGTGCGCTCGGCCGCGCCGCAGCCCGCCAGCGCGGCGGCCAGCGCCAGCGCCGCGAGCCGGCGGCGGGACCGATTGAAAAACGGATTCATGACGGCTCGGGAACCGTCGCCGCCGCGCGTTGGTTCCGGATACGAAACTCCACGCCTCGCGGCGGTCCTGCGACAAGGGGGATTTTTGTCGGCGCTGTATCTTTTCATGCCCTTCGCTTTGCTGCTGGCATCATGCCAGCCGCCGCCCGACGAACGGCACCACATGCCGAAAGCGAGCGCGGCGCGCGGGCTGGACGCCATCGAGCGCGCCGGCTGCGGCGCCTGCCACCTTATCCCCGGCCTCGACTGGCCCGAAGGCAGGCTCGGCCCCTCGCTGCAAGGCTTTGCCGGCCAGGGCCTGATCGCGGGGCGTCTGCCCAACCGGCCGGACATGCTCGCCGCCTTCGTCCGGGACGCGCCGGCTTTGGTCCCTGGAACGGCGATGCCCGCCATGCCGCTGTCGGAAGGGGAGTCGCGCGATGTCGCCGCGTATCTCTACACGCTTGAACTTCGCTGAGCTGCTCGACGGCTGGCCGCCGCCGGTCTTCGATCCGGCGGGACCCTATGCCGGATCGATCAGCCTCCTCGCCTGGGTGCTGCTCGCCATGGCCGCGGCCGTGCTCCTCATCGTCATCGCCGCCTTGTGGATCGCCCTGTTCGGCAAGGACAGGCTGCGCGCCCGGCTCGGCGGCATCCGATTGATCTGGATCGCCGGCATCGCCTTCCCGATTGTCGTGCTCACCGCCCTGCTCGTCTACGGCCTGACCCTCACCCGCAGCCTTACCGCGCCGATCGCAGGCGACGAGATGCGGGTGAGGATCGTGGGCGAGATGTGGTGGTGGCGCGTGGTCTATCTGGACGGCGACGGCCGCGCGCTCGTCCACGACGCCAACGAATTGCACATCCCCGTCGGGCGCCCGGTGGTGCTGGAACTCGAATCGGCCGACGTGATCCACAGCTTCTGGGTGCCGCGCCTGTCGGGCAAGCTCGACATGATCCCCGGCCGGCGCAACGTGATGCGCATCCAGGCCGACGAGGCGGGCGTCTATGGCGGCCAATGCGCCGAATATTGCGGCGGCCCACACGCGCTGATGGGCTTTGCCGTCATCGCCCATGAGGCGGAGGACTTCGCGCGCGTCATGGCGGCGCGGCGCGCGCCCGCGCCAAGGCCGGCCAGCGCCGAGGCCGCGCGGGGCGAAGGTCTTTTCATGTCCGCCGGCTGCGCCGCCTGCCACCGCATCGCCGGCACGCCCGCCAACGGCATGGCCGGACCCGACCTCACCCATGTCGGCTCCCGGCTGACGCTCGGCGCCGGCATCCTGCCCAACAATCGCGGCACGATGATCGGCTGGATCGGCGACAGCCAGGCGATCAAGCCCGGCAACCGCATGCCTCCTTATACGGTTCTCCCGGCCGAGGATTTGCGGGCGCTCGCCGCCTATCTCGAGACGCGAAGGTGAGGTCCGAGACCGGCTTCGACCCGGAGCTCTACAAGCGCTTCCCGACCCGGGAGGAGCGGCCGGAAGGCGAGCTTGAGGAGCTGGAGCGCGTCTGGCGCGCGCCGACGGGGTGGGCGCGGCTCACCGTGGTCAACAACAATTATATCGGCACTTATTATGTCGGCGCGGCCTTCTTGTTCTTCATCCTCGCCGGAATCCTCGCTCTGGTCATGCGGGTCCAGCTCGCGCTGCCGCTGAGCGGCGTGCTGCCGCAGGAGACGTACAACCAGTTCTTCACCATGCACGGCACCTTGATGATGTTCCTGTTCGCGGTGCCGGCGGTCGAGGCGTTGGGCGTGCTGCTCCTCCCCCAGATGCTGGCCGCGCGCGACCTGCCCTTCCCCCGGCTCTCGGCCTACGCCTTCTGGGCCTATTTCGTAGGCGGCCTGTGCTTCTTCGCCTCGCTCTTCTTCGGCCTGGCGCCCAACGGCGGCTGGTTCATGTACCCGCCGCTCACCAGCACCGCTTATTCGCCCGGCATCAACGCCGATTTCTGGCTCCTCGGCATCGGCTTCATCGAGATCTCCGCCATCGCCGGCGCGATCGAGATCATCGTCGGCGTCCTGCTCACCCGCGCGCCCGGCATGAGCCTCGACAAGATGCCGATCTTCGCCTGGGCGATGCTGGTGTTCGCGGTGATGATCATCATCGGCTTTCCCGCCATCATCCTCGGCACCCTGCTGCTGGAGCTGGAGCGGGCGCTCAATTGGCCCTTCTTCGATCCCACGCGCGGCGGCGATCCGGTGCTGTGGCAGCATCTGTTCTGGTTCTTCGGCCACCCAGAAGTCTACATCATCTTCCTTCCCGCCGCCGGGCTCGTCTCGATGATGGTCGCCACCCTCTCCCGCGCGCGCCTCGTCGGCTACCGGCTGGTCGTCCTCGCGCTTGTCGCCACCGGATTCATCAGCTTCGGCGTCTGGTCGCACCACATGTTCACGACCGGCATGCCGACCTTGACGATCGGCTTCTTCGCCGCCGCCAGCATGGCGGTGAGCGTTCCGGCCGGGGTGCAGGTCTTTTCCTGGATCGCCACCCTCGCGGTCGGCAGGCCCCGCCTCAACACGCCGACCCTGTTCCTGGTCGGCGGCCTCGTCACCTTTGTGATCGGGGGCCTGACCGGCGTGATGGTGGCGATGGTGCCGTTCGACTGGCAGGTGCACGACACGCATTTCATCGTCGCCCATCTCCATTATGTGCTGATCGGCGGCATGGTCTTCCCGCTGTTCGCGGCTTTTTATTACTGGACGCCGATGATGAGCCGCCGCGCCTTGTCGGAGCGCCTCGGCAAATGGATTTTCTGGCTGATGTTCGCCGGCATGCAGGTGACGTTCCTGCCGATGCACCTGACCGGCTTCATGGGCATGCCGCGGCGCGTCTACACCTATCTTCCCGGTCGCGACTGGGAGATCACCAACTTCATCTCCACCGTCGGCGCCTTCATGATCGGGGCGGGGGTGCTGTTGTTCGTGATCGACCTCGCCCGCAACTTCCGCTTCACGGTCGGCGACGAAGCCGGCAACGTCTATGGCGGCGGCACGCTCGAATGGCTGCCGACCGGCCTCTATTCGACCCGCAGCATCCCGCTGGTGACAAGTCGCGAGCCCCTGTGGGACGATCCCGGTCTCGCCAAAGCCGCGGAGGAAGGCCGCTATTTCCTGCCCGGCTCGGCGACCGGCCATCGCGAGACGCTCGTCACCAGCCCCATTCGAGCCGAGCCGCAATATCTCCAGATCATGCCGGGGCCGTCGGTCTGGCCGCTGCTGGCGGCCATCTTCACGGCCGGCTTCTTTATCATCCTCACCATCCAGGGCTACGGCATCGCGGTTTTCAGCGGCATATTGGCGATCCTGTGCGTGCTGCGCTGGCTGTGGGAGGCCGACCGTCCGGTGGCGGCCGAGAGCGCGGACATCGGCGCCGGCATCCAGGTTCCGACCTACGTCACCGGCCCCTCCACCCATGGCTGGTGGGCGATGGTCGTCCTGCTCATCGTCATCGGGATGATCTTCCTGATGGCGGTGTTCAGCTATCTCTATCTGTGGGGCATCCATCCGGGCTTCTGGCGCTCGCCGCCCGATCCGCTCTGGCTCGGTCCCATTCTTCTCGGCCATGGCGCCGCGGCCGGCCTCGCTTTGTTCGGGCGATGGATGCTGGCCCGCGAGAAGACCACCCTCTGGACCCCGGGCGTGCTGATCGTCCTCTCCGCCGGCGCGCTCCTCCTCGCGTTCGGCGCCGATTTCTACAGCTGGCGCGTCACGGGCCTGGCTCCCGACGCGAGCGGGCAAGGCGCGACCGTCTACGCCTTCCTGTCGATGCAGGGCCTCCTCACGGCCATCGCGGCGCTGATGGCGGCATTCCTTTCCGCTCGCAACAGCCGCGGGCTGATCGTCCGGCCGCGCAACAACAGCTACGATCTCATCGTCCTCTTCATCGCCTATACGGCGGCACAGGGCGCGATCTCGGCGCTGCTCGCCCGCTTGTTCCCGGGGGCGCTGTAGCGATGCGCGCCTGGGCCTTCCTGCTCGGCGGGATGATCGTGTGGACGGCGCATTTCTTCTTGCTTTACATAATCGCCAGCATCTTCCTCGACACTTTTCTCGCGCGGGTGCTCACCATCATCATCACCCTCGCCTGCCTCGCCGCCGACGGCGCTCTCCTGGTACGCGCCGCGCGCCTGCTCCGCGGCGGACGGACCGACGAAGTCGCGGGCTGGATGGCCTCGTTCGCCGGCCTCCTTGCCGCCCTCTCGCTCGTCGCGGTGCTCTGGCAGGGCCTGCCGGCGTTGCTGGCCTGACAAGAAACGGCGGACCCGGCGAACGACCCGTCGCGCGGCGGATAATTTCATGTTCCGCGCGCTGGTTAACCCCGCTTTAGCCCCTTGCCCCCTAGCTGGAGCGACACCAACGAACGGGCGGACCATGCCGAGACGAATCAAGGCGCTGATGGATCAATTGGAGAGCGAGGTCGGCCGCTTCGCCGCGACCAACGAACGCATTGCCAAGCAGACCAATTTCCTCGCGCTGAACGCCACCATCGAGGCGGCGCGATCGGGTGAGGCCGGTCGCGGATTCGCGGTCGTCGCGCAGGAGGTGAAGGCGCTCGCCGGCCAGGCCCGGGCCGCCTCCAACGATTTCCGCGCGCTCGTCATCGACCGGCTCAAGACCGGATCCGACATCGCCGACAGCCTCGTCGACGACATCGAGGGCAGCCGTCTCGCCGAATTCGCCTTCGCCACCGTTCAGGCCTTCGCCCGCGCCGTCTATTCACGCAGCACCGACATCCGCATCCTCGCCACCGACGAGGATATCGTCGCGGCGGTTCGCGATCCCGACGACGGCGTCAGGGTCGCCAAGGCCGAGGACCGGCTGCGCGCCGCCATGCGTTTCTCGCCCCATTATCTCAACGCCCTGTTCGCCACCCGCGCTGGCCGGGTGATCGGATCGGCCGATCCGAGGAGCGCTCTGCTCGGCGTCGATGTCGGCGGCGAGCCGCAATTCGCCAGGGTTATCGAGAGCCGCTCGGTCGACGACTGGTTCACCGACGCCGTCTGGGAGAATCCCTATTCGGCGGGGCGCCAGGTGCTGATCTTCGCCTGCGGAATCCGCTCGCTGGACCGGGACGGCAATCCGGCGGACGGCTGCCTCTATCTGGAATATGACTGGCAGCGCAACGCCGCCGAGCAGCTCGCCACCCAGCTCGCCGCCGCCGACAAGGAGCTGCGCAGCGCCACCATCCGTATCATGGAGCATGGCGGCCGGATCGTCGCCTCGACCGCGCCGGGCGAGTTCGACAAACATTATGCTCTGCCCCCGGACCGCGCTCCGCGCGGCACCTTGTCGCAGAGCGACCGCGTCGTCGCTTATGCCGACGCCGACGACCGGGGCGGCCGCAACTCGCTCAATCTCACCTGCGTCGTCGAGCATGCGATCGCGCCGGGCGGCGTGGCGGACAGCCTGGCGGCCTGATCAGCCGATCGCCAGCAGGCGGATCAGCAGGAAGGCGACCAGGCCGAGCACGAGCAGCGACAGCGTCACCACGACGGTAACGCGCGCGCCCGTCCTGGCGACGGTGCGCAAATCCACGCCCAGCCCCAGCGCCGCCATCGACAGGATGGTGAGGCCGGTGGCGAGCGTCGAGACCGGCTCCAGCGCCGCCTCGGGAATGAATCCGGCCGAGCGCGCCGCGGCGAGCGCCAGGAAGCCGAGGATGAACCAAGGCACGAGCTGGCCAAGCGGCGGCCGCCGCCTCTGCGTTGCCGCGCCGCTTTCCTGCGCGAGGCGATGCGCGAACAGCGACAAAGCGAGCACGACCGGCCCCAGCATCAGCACCCGGATCAGCTTCACCACCGTCCCGACCTGGGCCGACAGAGAGCTGATCGGCGCCGCCGCGGCCAGCACCTGCGGCACCGCATAGACGGTCAGCCCGGCCAGCACGCCATAGGCATGAGGCGTCATGCCGAGCAGGATGGCGATCAGCGGCAGGATGAGGACCATCAAGACGCCGAGCGCGGCGGTGAAGGCGATCGAGGCGGCGACGTCCTGGCTCCGCGCCCCGATCACCGGAGCGACGGCGGCGATGGCCGAATTGCCGCAGATCGAGTTTCCGCAGGCGATCAGCACCGCCATGCGGCGCGGCAGGCCGAACAGGCGGCCGAGGCCGTAGCTCGCCGCCAGGCTGATTGCGACGACGCCGGCGATGCCGCCAACCAACGCCGGACCGGCCGCGGCGACGGCCTGGGCGCTGAGCGTCGCCCCGAGCAGCACGACGGCGAGTTCGAGCAGGAATTTGGCGCTGAACCGGATTCCCGGCTGCCAGCGCTCGCCGGGCGTCCAGACGACCCTGGCCGCCGTCCCGATCAGGATGGCGATCACCAGCGCCTCGATCCAGGCGCGCCCGAACAGACCCGTCTCGACCCGTTCGAGCGCGAGCGCCGCGACTCCGATCGCCGCGCACAACGCCACGCCCGGCGCCAGCGCGACGACCGACCGCCCACCGGGCCGGGCTCCCTCCCCCTCGAATGCCGAAACCATGCGCGCTTATCGGGCCTCAAGCCCGACATTCCAATCCCCTCCACGCTCGACGGCGATGGGACCGGATGCGCCCGCCAGGCCCTTGAAGCAAAAGCGACACATGGCGCTGCTAAGGGTCCCGCCGACGATCAGGAGGAGCAACAAGGATGCGGGTATCGGATATAGTCAAAGGGTTGGCGGATATCGTCCTGCTTCTCCTGAAACTGGCCGCCTGCCTTTGTATCCTCCTCGCCGACCGTCTCGGGCTCGTCGCGCAGACCGGGATCGGCTCGCGCAGCCGTCAGGCCGGGACCGATTCGCGCGACCCCGCCTCGCTCGCCTGACGAGCGGGCTCGGGGCCGCCGATCCGCGCCAGCCCGGCTTCGAACTGCCTGGCGCTCGCTTCCCAGCTGAAGCCGCGTCCGTATGCGGCGCAGGCGGCCCGGTCGCAGGCCAGCGCCCCCGCAATAGCCTGGTCCAGATCCTCGTTCATGACCCCGACGCCCTCGCGCAGAACGTCGCGCGGTCCGGAAACCGGATAAGCGGCGACCGGCGTGCCGCAGGCGAGCGCTTCGATCATCACCAGCCCGAACGTGTCCGTCCGGCTCGGAAAAACGAACACGTCCGCGCTTGCATAAGCGGAGGCGAGCGCGGAGCCGTGCAGCGCCCCCGCGAACGACACATCGGGGTAGCGCCGCCTGAGCGCGCCCAGGGCTGGCCCGTCGCCCACCACGACTTTGCTGCCTGGATGGCGGGTGGCGAGGAACGCCTCGATATTCTTCTCGATCGCGACCCGTCCAACGTAGAGCTGAACCGGTCGCTTCAGGCCGGACAGCGCCGGATGTGGCGCTATGTCGGGGCGAAAGCGATCCAGATCGACCCCTCTGCCCCACGGGAGAGTCCGATGAATGCCATGCGCGGCGAGCTGCCGGGCGACGCTCGGTGTCGATACCAGCACCGCCCGCGCCGGGCGGTGAAACCAGCTGATGTAGCGCCAGAACCAATCCGCCGGCAGGCCGGTTCGCGCCGCGAGATAATCCGGAAACTGGGTATGATAAGCGGTGGTGAAGGCGAGTTCGTGATCGAGGCACCAGCGGCGCGCCGCCACCCCCAGCGGACCCTCGGTCGCGATATGGATCGCGTCCGGCACGATCGCGTCGATGGCCTGCCCCACCCGCCGCCGGCCGGCCAAAACGAGCCTGATCTCGGGATAGGTCGGGCAGGGCAGCGACGCGAACTGGTCGGGGGCGATGACGCTTACCTCGTGTCCCGCCTTTTCCAACTCGCCGAGCACCGCCCGCAGGGTGCGGACGACCCCGTTCACCTGCGGCTCCCAGGCGTCGGTGACGATCGCAATCCGCATCAGGCGGCGGCCCTGACCGACGCCGTCGCGCACCTCGCGGCGATCTCGTCCGCCCAGTGGAGGATTTCCATCCTTCCATCATAATGCTCGACCAAGGCGGTGCATCCTTCCACCCAGTCGCCGTCATTATAATAAGTGATGCCGTCGAAATCGCGTTCCTCGGCGGTGTGGACATGGCCGCAGACGACGCCGTCGACCTTGCGCGCTCGCGCCTCGTGCGCGACCGCCTGCTCGAAGCGGGAGATGAATTCTACCGCGTTCTTGACCTTGCGCTTGGGGTGCTTGCTGAGCGACCAGTAAGGCAGGTCGAAGCGGCGGCGGACGCCGTTCACGACGACGTTCAGCTTCATCAGGAATTCGTAAGCCGCGTCGCCCGCGAAGGCGAGCCAACGATGGCCCATCACGACCGCGTCGAACTCGTCGCCATGGAGCACGAGCAACTGGCGGCCGTCGGCGGTGCGATGAATGGCTTTGTCGCGGATCTGGACGCCGCCGAAATTCATGCCCGCATATTGGCGGAACATCTCGTCATGATTGCCGGGTATGTAGATCACCTCGGTCCCGCGCTTGGCGCGCTTCATCACCCGGCTGACGATCGCGTTGTGGCGCTCCGGCCAGTAATAGCGTTTCTTCATCCGCCAGCCGTCGATGATATCGCCGACCAGATAAAGCGTATCGGAGTCGACATGGTCGAGGAAGTCGATCAGCAGCCGGTCGTTGCATCCGCGCGTGCCGAGGTGCACGTCGGAAATCCAGATTGTCCGGTAGCGCCGCCTTGGGCTGCCGGACGGCCCGACGCTCTTGTCTATCTTGGAGATGCACTTGCGAAGCCGCTCCGACGCTCCGGCCTCGGCGATCCCCGCGCCCTTAATTCTTGCATGAACAGTCACTTGCGCCTCCCCAATTCGGGTCTGGCTACGAGCGTGTATCTTGGAAATGTTACACGACGAATCGCGGGCGGCGAACAAGTCCCTGGTCAGCCGCAACCCATCGGCCGGACGTGCTCAGGCGGCTTCATCCTTGCGCGGATCGCCGACGCCGATGAGATGAAGCAGACCCTCAGGGCGCCGTCGATCCACCGGCGCCCACCTTCATGCCCGTATGGTGGGCGATGAAGGCCCACATGTCGGCATATTCCTCGATGATCTTGTCGGTCGGCTTGCCCGACCCATGGCCGGCTCGGGTCTCGATGCGGATGAGGTGGGGCGCGCCGTCGGGATCGGCCTGCTGCATCGCCGCGATATATTTGAAGCTGTGGCCGGGCACGACGCGGTCGTCGGTGTCGGCGGTCGTCGCCAGCACCGGCGGATAATCCGCCTGCGCGATATTGTGGTAGGGCGAATAAGCGTGGAGGATCCCGAAATCCTCCTGCCTCGACGGATAGCCGTAATCATCGACCCAGTAGCGGCCGGCGGTGAAGCGGTCGAAGCGGAGCATGTCCATCACGCCGACGGCCGGAAGCGCGGCGGCGAACAGGTCCGGCCGCTGGTTGACGACCGCGCCGACCAGGAGCCCGCCGTTGGAGCCGCCCTGAATGGCGAGCTGGTCCTTCGACGTGATCCCTTGCGCGATCAGATATTCCCCGGCGGCGATGAAATCGTCGAACACATTCTGCTTGTCGGCGAGGCGGCCGGCATCGTGCCACGCCTTGCCATATTCGCCGCCGCCGCGAAGGTTGGCGACGGCCAGCACCCCGCCCTGCTCCATCCAGGCGATGCGCGTCGCCGAATAAGCGGGCGTCAGCGAGACGTTGAAGCCGCCATAGCCGTAGAGCAAGGTCGGCGCCGGCCCGGTCAACCCCTTCTTGTGGACCACGAACATCGGTACGCGCGTCCCGTCCTTCGACGTGTAGAAACGCTGGCCGACCTCATAGGCGGCAGGGTCGAACTTCAGCTCCGGCTGCGCCCAGGGCGCCGCCTGTCCGGTCGCGGCGTCGTAGCGGTAGATGGCGGTCGGCGTGGCGAAGCTGGTGAAGGCGAAGAACGTCTCCGGATCGCCGGCATCGCCGTCGAAGCCGGTGGCGGTGCCGATGCCGGGCAGCGCGATCGTGCCCCTCGGCGTCCCGTCGAGCCCGAAGCGCCGGACTTCGGTCTTGGCGTCGACCAGATAGGAAGCGATCAAAGTGTCGCCGACGATCGAGGCGCCATCGAGGGTCGCCTCGTCCTGGGCGACGATCTCGACCGGCTGTGGATCGGCTTCGGCGATGTCGAGCGTCACCAGCCTGAGCCGTGGCGCGTCCTTGTTGGTGGCGAAGAAGAACCGCGTCCCTTCATTGCCGACATAGGACCAATTATTCTCCAGCCGCTCGATGAGCCTGCGCGGCGCTGCGCCCGGCGCTTCGAGGTCGATCAGGGTCACCGCATATTTGTCGTCCGTCCCTTCCGACGTGGTGATTACCAGCCACTTGCCGTCGTCCGACACTTCCGCGCTATGCCCGCGCTTGGGCTCGCCCGGCGTCGCATAGATCTGGACGTCGGCGGATTGCGGCGTGCCGAGCCTGTGGAAATAGACCGCCTGATTCTCGTTCAGCGCCTGGAATTTCTCGCCCTCGGCCGTCTCGGGAAAGCGCGAATAATAGAAGCCGGAGCCGTCCTTCGCCCAGGCGAGGTTGGAGAATTTGACCCATTCCACCGTGTCGGCGAGCGGCTGGCCGGTGGCGACGTCGAGCACCTTCACCGTCCGCCAGTCGGTGCCGCCGTCCTGCACGGCATAGACGATTCGGCTGCCATCCTCCGAAGGCACCCAGCCGGCGAGCGCGGTCGCGCCGTCCTTCGACCAGCTGTTGGGGTCGATCAGCATCCGCCCCTCGCCATCGACGCTGTCGCGGACGAACAGGACCGCCTGGTTCTGGAGGCCGTCGTTGCGCGTGTAGAAATAGCGGCCGCCTTTCTTCTCGGGCACGCCGAACCGCTCGTAATCGTAAAGCTCCGTCATCCGCGCGGCGAAGATGTCGCGCCCCGGCAGCGTCTCCAGATAGGCGTCGGTCACCGCATTCTGCGCCGTCACCCAGTCGCGGACCGCCTGGTCCTCGCGCACGTCATTCTCGAGCCAGCGATAGGGGTCCGCGACGGCGACACCGAACTGCGTCTCGACCACGTCGCCGCGCGCAGTCTGGGGATAGGTGAGCGGAGCGGCCGCGACTTGGGCGGCGCTGTCGGTTTGCATGGCGATGGCCTGGGTTCCGGCAAGGGTGAGGAGGGGGAGGAGGAGCAGACGGGCGGCGTGGCGCATGGATGGGGTTCTCGCAAGGATGAGGAGGCGCGGAGCTAAGCGGGTCGCCACCTTGTTGTCAAAGCCCGCCGGCGCCGGCGAATAAAGTGGGATCGACCGGTGGACGCGGCGCAAGGCGGCGCTATGAGTCGCGCTCCATGTGGCAACTCTATCAATTCCCGCTCTGTCCCTTCTCGCGCAAGGTCCGGCTGATGCTGGGCGAGAAGGGCGTGGCGCATGAGCTGGTCCGCGAATCGCCCTGGCTGAAGCGCGACGAGTTCATCGACCTCAACCCCGCCGGCCAGACGCCGGTGCTGGTCGAGGAGAGCCGCGGCATCGTCCTCATCGATTCGAGCGCGATCTCGGAATATTTCGAGGAGACGATCGACAAGGCGCCGATGATCCCGGGCACCGCCGCCAACCGCGCCGAGGTGCGCCGGCTGGTCGCCTGGTTCGACGGCCGCCTCCATGGCGAGGTCGTCGGCCCTTTGCTCGAGGAGAGGATGCGCAAGCGCCTCGTCCAGCGCGACCCGCCCGACACCAGGGTGCTGCGCGAAGCGATGAAGATCGCCAACAGCCATCTCGATTATATCGACTATCTGCTCGATCACCGCCGCTGGCTCGCCGGCCCCGTCCTCAGCCTCGCCGATCTGACCGCCGCCGCCCACCTCTCGGTCGCCGACTATCTCGGCGGCATCGACTGGCGCGGCCACAAACAGACGACCGACTGGTATGCGGTGATGAAGAGCCGCCCCACCTTCCGCCCCCTGCTCGCCGAACGCATGGAAGTCATCGCCCCGCCCGCCCATTACGACAAGGTCGATTTTTTCTAACGCAACCCTGCGGCCCAGCCGACAGAACCGCCAGCGCGGAATTGAGTCTCGTGTTCCCGGAATTGCGCCGGAATTGCCAATGAGGGCCTACCTTGGGACGACCTTCAGCCCCGGGAGAGGCTCCACTATCGGCTCGCTCTTGAGCCAGTTCTTGAGAGTCGGAACGATCTTAAGGCACGACGTGCTCCTTGCCGAGCGGAGACTCCTCCGTTCCGCAATATATACACCGCCCAACAGGCGGGTAGTAATGTGTCTCGCCTATCTTAAGCTCAAACATCAGGCGATAATAAAACTATTCCTTGTGAGTCGTCACCCAGCTTTCAGATCGTTCAATCTGGCATTTCCGGGGACGCGGCAATTCCGGACATCCAGAAAAATTCCGTCCACCAATTCCACGCAATACGGGGATAGCCGCTCCGATCTTGACGACGCGCTCCAAGCCACGGCACCAGAGCGCGGACAATCGAGGGGGAAGAAGAATGCGCGCAATTGTCTTTGCCATCCTGATCGGGCTGGCCGCCCCGGCTTCGGCCGCGGACCCGGCCGCGCAGCTCGTCGAGACGATGCAGACCGATCGCGCGCTCGAATCCGTGTTCAAGGACCTGGGACCGTTATTCGGGGCGCAGGTGGTCGCCCAGCTGGAGCGCGAGGAGGCGACGCGCGCGACGATCCAGGAGATCACGACCAAAGGCAGAGGCGGCCGGGAAAGGCTCGAGCAAATCCTGGCCGAGACATTCCTGGCGGAGATGCGCAAGGGCTTCCCCGAGATAAAGGCTGAGCTCGCCGAAGCCTATCGCGGGAGGCTGACCACGGCCGAGCTGGAAGAGTTGAACCGCTTCTTTTCGTCGGGCGTGGGCGCGAAATATGTCGGCCTGGAGCCGGTGTTCGAAGCGCAACTCAAATCCGTCGGCGAGTCTGTCGGGATGAAGGTCGGCATGGCGGTGCTCCCCCGCGCGATGGAGCGGGTCGAAGCCGAGATGATGCAATAAGGACCGAAACGATTTTCCTACAGGCGTGTTTTCATACCGCCCTCCCGCGTGGATAGGATTGAAAAGCAGCCTCATTCCGAAAAGTTCGTGAACTTGCACGGGGAAGCCCGCGATGCGGGGACCCTCCCTATTCCCTCGCTACTTGGCACAAGACGTGCTAGGCCGCCGCCATCACCTGCACATCACGCAAGCATCCTGTGACAGAGAGACGAGATGCTCTCGCTTGCCAATCGAGGTGACTCCGATGGAACAGACCTACTGGCTCGGGCGCGAGCGCGCCGCCGGCGCGATGGCGAGGCGCGCGACCTCATCCGAAGCGCGGCTCATCCATTTCGAGCTCGCCGGGCGCTACAGCCTGCTCGCCATGGCCTGCGGCGAGCCATCCGACGAGGAGACCGGACAATGACCAAGACCGAGGAATATAAGACCCGCGCCGCCGAGGCTCTGGTCGATCTGGACAACGCCACCAACGAGCGCGACCGCGACCGCTTTCGTCGGTCGCACGGCGTGTGGCTGCGTCTGATCGCCAACGTCGACGAAGCCGCCGCGCGGATCGCGGCGCGCACCCCGCCCAAGGTCAAGGCGGCCAAGGCCGGCCTGTTCAAATGAGGCCGGGCGACGCGATCTATTATGCCGAGCTCCAGGCCGGGGCCGAATATCTGGCCGAGCAGGCGTCGGACCCGGCCGAGCGCGCCGTCCACCTGAACATGGCGCGCGTCTATCGCGGCCGCGCCCGCGACGCGGCGCTCTCGGGAGCCGGCGCGACCTTCCACTGAGGGCCGGCGTCCCCCTCCTTCCTTCTACCGAAAGCGATTCACGATCATGGCAGCCAAAGACGTCCGATTTGCCCGCGACGCGCGCGAAGGCATCGTGCGCGGAGTCGATATCCTCGCCAATTCCGTCAAGGTGACGCTCGGCCCCAAGGGCCGCAATGTCCTCCTCGACAAGGGCTACGGCTCCCCGCGCATCACCAAGGACGGGGTGACGGTCGCCAAGGAGATCGAGCTTTCCGACAAGTTCGCCAACATGGGCGCGCAATTGCTGCGGGTCGTCGCGACCCGGACCAGCGACCATGCCGGCGACGGCACCACCACCGCCACCGTGCTCGCCCAGGCGATCGTCCATGAGGGCATGAAGTCGGTCTCCGCCGGCGCCAACCCGATGGATCTGAAGCGCGGCATCGACCTCGCCGTCGCGAAGGTGGTCGAGGATCTGAAGGCGCGCTCGCGGCCGGTGTCGAGCACAAACGAGATCGCCCAGGTCGGCATCATCTCCGCCAATGGCGACGAGGAGGTCGGCCGCTCGATCGCCGAGGCGATGGACAAGGTCGGCAAGGAAGGCGTCATCACCGTCGAGGAAGCCACCGGCCTGACCCTGGAGCTCGAGCTGGTCGAAGGCATGCAGTTCGACCGCGGTTACCTCTCGCCCTACTTCATCACCGACGCCGAGAAGATGATCGTCGAGATGAACGACCCCTACATCCTCCTCCACGAGCGCAAGCTCGGCAAGCTGCAGGATCTGCTCCCCCTGCTCGAGGCGGTGTCGCAATCCGGCCGGCCTTTGCTGATCATCGCCGAGGACATCGAGGGCGAGGCCCTTGCTACGCTCGTCGTCAACAAATTGCGCGGCGGCCTCAAGGTCGCGGCGGTCAAGGCGCCCGGCTTCGGCGACCGCCGCCGGCTGATGCTCGAGGATCTCGCCGTGCTGACCAAGGGGCAGGCGATCTCCGAGGAGCTCGGCCTCAAGCTGGAAACCGTCACGCTCGACCTGCTCGGCACCGCCAAGCGCGTGACGATCGACAAGGACAAGACCACGATCATCGACGGCGCCGGCTCGAAGGAGGACATCCAGGCCCGCGCCGAGCAGATTCGCGGCCAGATCGAACGGTCCGACAGCGAATATGACATGGAGAAATTGCAGGAACGGCTCGCCAAATTGTCCGGCGGCGTCGCCGTCATCAAGGTCGGCGGGGCCAGCGAGACCGAGGTCAAGGAACGCAAGGACCGGATCGAGGACGCGCTCCACGCCACTCGCGCCGCGGTCGAGGAAGGGATCGTGCCCGGCGGCGGCACGGCCCTGCTCTACGCCGCCAGATCGCTCGACGGCATCAACCCGCCGAACGAGGACCAGGCGCGCGGCATCGACATCATTCGCCGCGCGCTGCGGGCGCCGCTTCGACAGATCGCCGAGAATGCCGGCATCGACGGGGCGGTCGTCGCCGGCCGGCTGCTCGATGGCGGCGACGAGACGATGGGCTTCAACGCCCAGACCGAGGTCTACGAGAATCTCATCGCCGCCGGCGTGGTCGATCCGACCAAGGTCGTCCGCTCGGCGCTGCAGGACGCGGCTTCGGTCGCCGGCATGATCGTCACCACCGAAGCCGGCGTGACGGAATGGGACGAGGAGGATAGCGGCACGCCGGGCACTCGCTTCGGCTAAAAGGACGCCGAGGCGACCCGCGAAGGCATCGGCACGATCGAGGGCGAGGCCGCCCGGGTCAGCCTGCCCGCTTCGCGGTCACGAAATAGTCCAGCGACTTGTCGTCAGAGAGGCTGAAGCCACGGGTGAGCGAGAAGGCCAGGCCGGTCATGTCCACCACCTCCAGCCCGGCATCCCCGAGCAGCGCGCCGAGCTCGTCGGGCGTCAGGAACTTGTCCCAGTCGTGGGTACCCTTCGGGATGCGGCCGGAGCCTTCGCCGAGCACGATCATCATCAGCCGCGAGCGCGCCGTCCTGTTGGGCGTCGACAGGATCAGCAGCCCGTCCGACGCCAGCGCGCCCGCCAGCCCGGCGACGAAGGCGCGGGGATCGCTCACATGCTCGACCACCTCCAGCGAGGTGACGAGATCGTACGTGCCTTCCAGCGTCTCGATGCCGCCGACGCGATAGTCGATCGCCAGCCCCTGCCCCTCGGCATGGCGCCGCGCTACCGCGATCGTCTCCGACGCGGCGTCGATCGCGGTGACCTCCGCTCCCAGCCGCGCCAGCGGCTCCGCCAGCAGCCCGGCGCCGCAGCCGACGTCGGCCACCCGCTTGCCCGCCAAGGGCCGACGCTCATGTTCGTCGATCCGCCAGTGATGGTCGATCCGGTCGCGGACATAGCCGAGCCGAACCGGGTTCATCTTGTGAAGCAGGGCCGACGAGCCTTTCGGGTTCCACCAGTCGGCGGCCATCCGGCCGAAATGCGCCGCCTCCTTCGGGTCGATCGTGCCGAGCGGCTCGCTTGCATGTGCCATGGCGCCCCCTTATCAGGACCGCGCTTCCTTCCCAAGGCTTTCCCAAGCGAGACGCATGGCCCGCATCGTCATGAAATTCGGCGGCACCTCGATGGCCGGCATCGAGCGAATCCGCCACGTCGCGGGGCTGGTGAAGCGCGAGGCCGAGGCGGGCCACCAGGTCGCCGTCGTCGTCTCCGCCATGGCGGGAGAGACCGACCGCTTGATCCATTTCTGCCGCGAGGCCTCGTCGCTCTACGACCCGCGCGAATATGACGTGGTGGTCGCATCGGGCGAGCAGGTGACCAGCGGCCTGCTCGCCATCACGCTCACCGGCATGGGCCTCAATGCGCGCTCCTATATGGGCTGGCAGCTTCCGATCCGGACCTCGGCCGGCCACGCCGCCGCCCTCATCGACGGCGTCGACGCCGACGTGCTGGAGCGGGTGTTCGACGAGAGCGGCATCGCCGTCATACCGGGATTCCAGGGCCTCGCCGCCGACGGCAGCCTCGCGACCCTGGGCCGGGGCGGCTCGGACACCTCGGCGGTGGCGGTCGCGGCAGCGATGAAGGCCGACCGCTGCGACATCTATACCGACGTCGACGGCGTCTACACGACCGACCCCCGCATCGTGCCGAGGGCGCGCAAGATCCCGGTCATCACCTATGAAGAGATGCTGGAGCTCGCCAGCGTCGGCGCCAAGGTGCTCCAGACCCGCTCGGTCGGCCTCGCCATGCGCGAGAAAATCCCGATCAAGGTGCTGTCCTCTTTCGACGACCGCCCCGGCACGATGGTCGTCGCCGAAAACGCAATCGAGGAAGATATGGAACGCCAAGTCATCACCGGCATCGCCTATGAAAAGAACGAGGCGAGGATGACCCTCACCGCGATGCCCGATACCCCCGCCGCCGCGGCCTCGGTCTTCGGCCCGCTCGCCGAGGCCGGCGTCAATGTGGACATGATCGTCCAGAGCGTGCCCCGGGCGGGCGAGCGCACCGACCTCACCTTCACCGTTCCCGCGACCGCGCTGGCGCAGGCGGTGGACGTGCTGGAACGGCTCAGGAGCGAAATCGGCTTTGCCGACATCCTCACCGACACCGCCATCACCAAGGTCAGCATCGTCGGCGTCGGCATGCGCGGCAATCCCGGCGTCGCCGCTTTGATGTTCAGGACGCTCGCCGACCGCGGCATCAACCTCCTCGCCATCACCACCAGCGAGATCAAGGTCTCGGTGCTGATCCCCGAAGATTATACCGAGCTGGCCGTGCGGGTGCTCCACACCGCCTACGGCCTCGACGCGGAGAGCGAGGCGTGAACAGCCCCCGTGATGCCAGCGGAGGCTGGCATCACGGGACCAGAAAGACGCCGGCACCCTATCCGGCCTGAGACCCCAGCCTTCGCTGGGGTGACGGAGTGAATATGAACGACGCACAGATCTCACTGGGCCACGACCGCCTCGCCCGCCTGATGAAGCGCGGCACCGATTTCCTCGGCTGCGAGGTCGCGATCATGGGCGGCGCGATGAGCTGGATTTCCGAGCGCAACCTCGTCTCGGCGCTCTCCAATGCCGGCGCCTTCGGCGTCATCGCCTGCGGCGCGATGACGCCCGACCTGCTCGACACCGAGATCGCCGAGACGAAAAAGCGAACCGATCGCCCGTTCGGGGTCAACCTCATCACCATGCATCCGATGCTGTCGGAGCTGATCGAGACCTGCAAGCGCCACGAGGTCAGCCACGTCGTCTTCGCCGGCGGCCTCCCCCCGACCGGTTCGATCGAGCGCGTCAAGGAAGGCGGCGCGAAGCTCGTCTGTTTCGCTCCCGCGCTTGCCCTGGCGAAGAAGCTGATCCGCTCCGGCGTCGACGCGCTGGTCATCGAGGGAATGGAGGCGGGTGGCCATATCGGCCCTGTCTCCACCTCCGTCCTCGCTCAGGAGATTCTGCCCGAGGTCGGCGCGGACGTGCCCGTCTTCGTCGCCGGCGGCATCGGCAAGGGCGGGCTGATGGCCGGCTATCTCGAAATGGGCGCGTCGGGCGTTCAGCTCGGCACCCGCTTCGTCTGCGCCGACGAATGCATCGCCCACCCCAATTTCAAGAAGGCGTTCATCCGCGCCTCCGCCCGCGACGCCATCCCCAGCGTCCAGATCGACCCCCGCCTCCCCGTCATCCCGGTTCGCGCGCTCAAGAATCGCGAGATGGAGAATTTCTCCGCCAAGCAGCGCGAGGTCGCGCAGCTACTCGACGAGGGCGCCGTCGAGATGGCCGAGGCCCAGCTCCAGATCGAACATTATTGGGCCGGCGCCCTGAAGCGCGCCGTCATCGACGGCGACGTCGAGAGCGGCTCGGTCATGGCCGGCCAGTCGGTCGGCATGGTCAAGAAGGAGGAGCCGGTCGCCGACATCCTCCGCACCCTGATCGACGAGGCCGCGCACGCGCTGGAGCGGCGCAGCCACTGACGCTCCCCTCAGCCGGGGAAGATGAAGTCCGTGACGGCCAGGGTCGTCACGCCTTCCAGCGTCGCGATCAGGACCAGGCTTTCCTCGCCGCCCGCGCCGTCGGCGTCGTACCAGAGCCGCGACGCGTCGGTTTCGAACAGGAACATCGGACCGCTTCCCGTCGAGACCAGTTCGGTGCCGAGCTCGACCCGAAATTCGGGAAACTCCGATGAGATCGACGCGTGGAACCAGCTGGCGGGAATCTCCAGCCTGTCCTCACCGCGCGTGAAATCGGTGATGACGTCGCCGGGCCAGTCCGAATTGTAGCTCGCGCCCGGCTCGAGAATGAACCGATCCGCGCCGCCGCCGCCGGTCAGCGTGTCGGCATCGTCGCCGCCGTCCAATATGTCGTTGCCGCCGCGGCCGTTCAGGACATCGTCCGCATTGCCGCCGAGCAGGATATTGGCTGCGCCGTTCCCGAACATGATGTCGTTGTAGAAGCTTCCCTCGAAAATCTCGACGGACGAATAGGAATCGTTGTCCGCGGCGCCGTCGTTCCTGGCCTGGTGGGCGAGGTCGAGATAGACCGAGGCGGCGCCAAAGCCGAAGCTGACCGTGTCCCTTCCCTCGCCGCCGTCGATCGCGTCCGCGGCGCCGTCGTCGAGAGACATCCGGAAGACATCGTCGCCGCCGTCGCCCGACAGATTGTCGCCGCCGCTCCTGCCATGGAGGATGTCGTCGCCGTCGCCGCCGGAAAGCTGGTCGGCGCCGGTGCCGTCGTCGTAGAGAATGTCGTTTCCGGCGCCGCCTTCCAGGCGATCGTCGCCGTCGTCGCCGCGCAGGATGTCGTTGCCGCCGTCGCCGCGCAGCACGTCACCGCCGCCGCCGCCGAAGAGCATGTCCTCCAGCCCGCCGCCGGTGATGTCGTCGACGCCCGTGCCGCCGACGAAACTCAGCTTCTCGAATCCGCTCACGACCGCGCCGTTGGCGAGGATGGTGACGGCGCCGGTGAGTGCGTAGGCGACTCCGACCGACGATGCGCCGAACGTCATCCGGATCGTGTCCTGGCCCGTCCCGCCCGCCGCGGTATCGCCCGCGCCGATGGCGACCAGGTCGTTGCCGGCGCCGGCGTCGATCACGTCCTGCTCCGCGCCTGCGTCGGCGCCGTCATAGTAAGAAAGGAACGATCCGATAATGTCGTCGCCGCCGCCGCCGAAGATCGTATCCGCGCCATTGCCGCCATAGATATAATCGCCGCCGAGGCCCCCGCCGAGCCGGTCGGCGCCGTCTTCGCCCTGCAGGAGGTCGCTGCCGTCATCGCCCGCGATATGATCGTCGCCGCCGGCGCCCGCCAGGCGATCGTCTCCATCCCCACCGTAGATCCGGTCGGCCCCGAACGGCTGGTTGAAATCGTCCCCGTATATCTGGTCGTCGCCGGCGCCTCCGTAGAGCCGGTCGTTGCCAGCCTGGCCGAAAAGCGAATCATTGCCTTCATTGCCCTCGACCAGGTCGTCGCCGCCGCCGCCGAGCAGGTAATCGTCGTGCCTCCAGCCGCCGAGCCGGTCGCCCAGCGCGGTGCCGGCAATCTCATAACGTTCGACGTTGACGATCGTCAGGCCGCCGGAGACCCGGTACGAGGTCAGCGGATCCTGCGCGAGGAAAACGAGGCGGGTCGTCCGTCCCGAAAAATCGGCGACCAGATAGTCGGTGCCGGAGCCGCCATCGACCCGGTCGCCGGCCATTTCGACGACGTTGCCGACAAAGAAGGTGTCGAAGCCCGCGCCGCCCCACAGCGAATCCCGGCCGGCGCCGCCGGTGATCCTGTCGTTGCCGGCGTCGCCGAACAAACGGTCGTTCCCGGCCTCGCCATTGATCCGGTCGTCGCCGAGCCCGCCGCGGATGATGTCGGCGCCGCCGCCGGAAACATTGTCGGCCCGATCCCCCCAAAGCGTATCGTTGCCGTAGCCGCCCCGGATCGTGTCGTCGCCGAACAGACCGCGGATGAGGTCGTCGAAATAGGTGCCGTCGATCGTCTCCGCCAGAGCGGGGTCGTCGTTTCCGTCGATGATGGCCATGCGCTTGCTCCCTATGCCGTTTCGGCGGCCTCCTGGGGGTCGACGCGGAATATGCGATGACATTTGCGACCGGGATGCGGCTGCCGGCGATGGGCGGTCGCAACCGGCGATATTCTCGACGATTTCATCGACGAACCGCCGCCATTGGAACCCCGGCCTCTTTCTGATAGCGCCGGGCCATGCCGGAAACCTCCGTCTCCTCCGCCCGCGAGATATTGACCGGGCTTCACGACGTGATGGCGTCCCGCTCCGGCGCGCAGGCGAAATTGAACCGCGTCGTCAGGATCATCGCCGAGGCGATGTCGAGCGAGGTCTGTTCCATCTACCTGCTGCGCGACGGCGTGCTGGAGCTTTTCGCCACGGTCGGCCTCAACCAGAGCGCGGTCCACGTCACCCGGCTGGCGATGGGCGAGGGCCTGGTCGGCACCATCGCCGATCAGGCGGCGGTGCTCAATCTCGACGAAGCCACCCGTCATCCCGAATTCGCCTATCGGCCCGAGACCGGCGAGGAATTGTATCACAGCTTCGCCGGCGTCCCGATCGTGCGGCGCGAGCGGGCGATCGGCGTGCTCGCCGTCCAGCATGCCGAGAGCCGGGCCTATGACGATGTCGAGATCGAGGCGCTGCAGACCGTCGCCATGGTGCTGTCCGAGCTGATCGCCGGCGCTGGCCTCGTCGACAAGGCGGTCGAGGCCGTCGGCGCGGCGCGCGACGCCGGCTCGCTCCGCCTCGCGGGCCTCAGGCTCGTCACCGGCATGGGGCGGGGCGCCGCCGTCTATCACCAGCCGCGCATCCTCATCGAGCATACCGTCGCCGAGGATATCGAGGCCGAGCGCCACCGCGTCTATTCCGCCTTCCGCAAGATGCGCGAGCAGATCGACACGATGACCAACATGGCGGAATTCGGCACCGCCGGCGAGCATCAGGAGATACTCGAGACCTACAAGATGTTCGCCTATGACGAGGGCTGGTCGCGGCGGATCAACGAGGCGATCGACAGCGGCCTCACCGCCGAGGCCGCGATCGAGCGCGTCCAGCAGCGCACCCGGATGCGGATGCGCGAGATAGACGATCCGCTGCTCGCCGAGCGGATGCACGATCTCGACGATCTCGCCAACCGGCTGCTGCGCATCGTCTCGGGCCGCCTCGGCACCGCCGCCCAGATGGGCCTCCAGAGCGACACCATCCTGATCGCCCGCAATCTCGGCCCCGCCGAATTGCTCGAATATGACCGGCGCCGCCTCAAGGGCGTGATCCTCGAGGAAGGCTCCTTGACCGCCCACGTCACCATCGTCGCCCGCGCGATGGGCATCCCGATGCTCGGCCGCGTCCGCGACGTTCGCCAGGCCGTCGGCGAAGGCGACGACATCTTGCTCGACGTCGGCGAATCGGCGGCCTTCGTCCGGCCCGGCCCGACGATCCACGAGGCGTTCGCGGCCAAATTGGTGGTGACGCAGAAAAGGCGCGCCGAATTCGCCGCGCTCCGCGACGTCCCGCCCGTCACCCTCGACGGCGAGCGCATCACCGTCATGGTCAATGCGGGCCTGCGCGACGACGTCTCCGCGCTCGACGTCACCGGCGCGGACGGGATCGGCCTGTTCCGCACCGAATTCCAGTTCCTCGTCTCGGCGACGCTGCCGCGGCGCGAAGCCCAGCAGCGTCTCTACCGGTCGGTGCTCGACGCCGCTGGCGACCGTCCGGTTATCTTCCGCACCATCGACATCGGCGGCGACAAGGCGCTGCCCTATCTCCGCGTCGACAATGGCGGAGAGGAAAATCCGGCGATGGGCTGGCGCGCGCTGCGCCTCGCCCTCGATCGCCGCGCGCTGATGAAGGCCCAAGCGCGCGCCTTGCTGGAAGCGGCCGCCGGCCGCGAGCTCAACATCATGTTCCCGATGGTGTCCGAGCCCTGGGAATATGAAGAGGCGCGGGCGCTGGTCGAGGGTCAGCGCGCCTGGCTCGCCGGCAAGAAGAAGCTGCTGCCGTCGAACATACGCTACGGCGCGATGCTGGAAGTGCCGGCGCTCGCCGAGATGCTCGACCTGCTGCTGCCGAGGCTCGATTTCCTGTCGATCGGCACCAACGACCTCACCCAGTTCCTGTTCGCCGCCGACCGCGCCCATCCCAGGCTCGCCGAGCGCTATGACTGGCTCAGCCCCGCGATCCTGCGCTTCCTGCGCCGCGTCGCCCGCGAAGCCGACGCGCATGGCGTCCCCGTCGGCGTCTGCGGCGAGATGGGCGGGCGTACTTTGGAAGCGATGGCGCTGATCGGCCTCGGCATCAGGCGGCTTTCGATCACGCCGGTCGCGGTCGGGCCGGTCAAGGCGATGATCCGCTCGCTCGACCGCGCCGCGCTGGCGCCGGCGATGGCGGCGCTGCTGGAGCGGCCGCCCGCGGACATGCGCGGCGCCTTGTCCGCCTGGGCGGAAGAGAATGGGGTTTCGATAGGCTGACGCGCTCGCGCGCCGGTCCGTGTGACAAAGAACGGCTTCGGTTGACATATGCGGCCTGCTGCTATGTCATGATGCGGAACAATCGGCGGGCGCGGAGCGCCGGCGGGCGGGGTATTTGAATGAGCGAAGCGGATCCGGAGCGCATGACCATCCATCCCATCGGCGAAAGGCTGCGCAAGGCCCGCGAAGATCAGGGCCTCACGCTGGAGGACATCGCCAACCGGACCCGAATCCCGATCCGCCATCTCCAGCATATCGAGAAGGGCGAATGGGATGCGCTTCCCGCCACGACCTACTCGATCGGCTTCGCCCGCTCCTACGCCAACGTCGTCGGCCTGAACGGCAGCGAGATCGGCGTCGAGCTTCGCGAGCAGCTCGGGCACACCCGTCCGCCCGCCGCCGCCGCCGCTTATTACGAGCCGGCCGACCCGGCCCGCGTCCCGCCCCGCTCGCTCGCCCTCATCGCCGGCGTCATCGCCCTGCTCCTCGTCATCGGCTATGTCGTGTGGCGGAGCGGCGCGGTCGACGATTCCGCGCTCGATGAAAATGCGGCCTCGGGAATCGAGACGCCGCTCGCCGAGCCGGAGCCGGCCGTGGCTCCGCCCGGGCCGGCGCAGCCGCTGGGTGGCCCCACCGCCGCCGACGCGGCCGGACCGGTCATCCTCACCGCCACCGACACGGTCTGGCTCCGCGTCTACGAGGCGGACGGCGAGCGGCTGTTCGAGAACACGCTCCAGGCGGGCCAGCGCTTCGTCGTTCCGTCGAACGCCGAGCGGCCGCAAATCCTCACCGGCCGTCCCAACGCGCTGAGGGTCACCGTCGGCAATGCGGAGATTCCGCCGCTCGGCGGCGCGGAGGAGACGATTTCGGGCGTCAGCCTCACCCCCGTCGATCTGCTCGCGCGGGTGCGCGGCGCGGCGCCCGCCGCCCCCGCGCCGACGCCGCCACCGGCCGGGTGAGCTTCATGCTGGCGACAGGCGGATCGGCTTAACAGCCAACCGCATCGATACACCGCGCGGGGAACAAAAAATGCGTTTACATCTACTGGCCGCCCTCCTTCTCGCCGGCACGGCCATGCCCGCCGCCGCCCAGGAGCGGGTCGAACGGCGCCTCGATCGGCTCGAGCAGGAGATGGACGCGGTCCAGCGCCGCGTCTTCCCCGGCGGCGGCGCCGAATATTTCCAGCCTGAAATCCGCCCCGAGGTTTCGACCAGTGTAGGCGGCGTTCCGGCCGGCAGCGCCTTGTCGGACCTCACCGCCCGCGTCGATGCGCTCGAGGCCCAACTCGCCCGGCTCACCGGCCAAACCGAGGAGAATGCCTTTCGCCTCCGCCAGATCGAGGATTCGCTGAACCGCTTCAAGAGCGACGCCGAATCCCGTTTCTCGGCGATCGAGCGCCCGCCCGCCCCCCGCCCCGAGCCGGTCGAGAGCCCGCCCGTCGACGCCCCGCCCGCGCCGGCCGACGGCGCGCCCGCGACGGGCGATCCGGGCGAGGACGCCTATCTGGCCGGTTACCGCCTCTGGGAGCGCGGCAGTTTCGCGGACGCCCAACTGGCGCTCGAAGCGGCGGCGAAGAAATATCCCGATCATCGCCGCGCCAGCTTCGCCCGCAACCTCGCCGGGCGCGCCGCGCTCGACGCCGGCAAGCCTGCCACCGCCGCCAAGCTGCTCCTCGCCAATTATCAGGAGGATCCACGCGGCGAGCGCGCCGCCGACAGCCTCTATTTCCTCGGCCAGTCGCTGATGGCGCTGAAGAAGCCCGCCGACGCCTGCAAGGTCTATGCGGAGCTTCAGGACGTTTACGGCACGACGTTGCGCGATTTCCTTCGTCAGCGCCTTCCCGAGGCGCGCGCCGCCGCCAAATGCGAATGACCGCGCGCGTGAGCGGGCCTATCTCCGGCAGATCCTGACCGGCACGTCGCGCCGTTCGCGCGCATCCCAGGCGACTTGCGTCTCGCAGCGCGGCGGCGGAGCGGCGAGGGCGTCGTCCGCATATTGTCCGTCATAATGGTCGTAAGGATAGCCGCGGTCATAGTCGTAGGCGACGCGGCCGCGCGCCGGCCAGGTTCGCGGCCCCGAACGGGCGTCGAAGAAGCCGCTGCGGCGATCAGGAACATAGGCGCCGCCATCACCGAGCCCGAAACCGAACCAGCTTCCTCGTCCCCGGCCTCGGCCTCGGAAATCGCCGTGCGACGGTCCGATATCGGAGAGAGAGGAGCCGGCGACGGCTGGTCCGGGGGCGACCGGGCGGGTCACGATCGCATGGCCCGGTCCATCGGCCAAGGCCGGCGCGGCGACCAATGCCGCCACGAGGATTGCCGCCCGAGCCGCGAGAAGCGGTTGCATTTCCACCTCCATCATGCCCCCGTGGGAACGTATAGCATTCTCGGGCGGGTCGCCAAAGCGTCATCCGGGAAGAACGGCAGATTTCCGGCTTTCGCTAAAATGACGCTATGAAGGCGCATGGGCCCCTCTCCTGACCTCGTCGCCCGCTTCCGCCATGACCTCGAGGCGCTTGACGGGGAACCGGAGCGGATCGGCACCGCCGTCTCCGGCGGCCCGGACAGCCTCGCTTTGCTGCTCCTCGCGGCCGCCGCCTTTCCCGGGCGAGTCGAGGCCGCGACCGTGGACCATGGCCTCCGCGCCGAAGGCGCCGAGGAAGCCGCGCTCGTCGCGGCGCTCTGCGGCCGGCTCGGCTGCCCCCACGAGACGCTGAAGGTGGAGGTCGCCTCCGCCGGCGCCGGGTTGCAGGGCGAGGCCCGCCGCGCCCGCTACGCCGCGCTTCGCGCCTGGGCCGGGCGACGGGGTCTTCCTCTCCTCGCCACCGCCCATCATCAGGACGATCAGGCCGAGACCTTGCTGATGCGCCTCCAGCGCGGTTCCGGTCTCGCCGGCCTGTCGGCGATCCGCCCGATCCGTCCGGAGGGCCCTTCGCTCCTCCTCGTCCGCCCTATGCTCGGCTGGACGCGCGCCGAGCTCGCCGGGATCGTGGCCGCGGCCGGCATCGCCGCCGCCGACGATCCTTCCAACCGCGATCCCCGCTTCGACCGCGTCGCGATGCGCCGATTCCTCGCCGCCAATCCGCAATTCCAGCCGGCCCGCCTCGCCCGCAGCGCCGCCGCCTTGCGCGAAGCCGGCGACGCATTGGCCTGGGCCGCGGACCAGCTCGCCCCGGATCGCCTCACCTCGGCCGGCGGCGAATGGCGGATCGATCCGGCCGGCCTTCCCCGCGAGCTCCGCCGCCGCCTGCTCGCCCGCGCCGTCGCCGAGATTCGCGACGCCGCCGGCCTCGCCTCGACACGAACCGTGGGCGAGGATGTCGAAAGCCTGCTGGCGACGCTCGAGGCGGGCGGCGCTGGCACCCTGGCGGGTGTGATGGCCCGGGGCGGCGCCGTCTGGCACCTCCGTCTCGCCCCCCCGCGCCGCGCGTAACCATTATCTAAGGAACCGTCGCTAGACCTGTCCCGGCAGAGAGGGGGGATCGATGCTGCGACGCGTTCCCAGGGACCGGATTCGCCTGGGCATGTACATCCAGGCCATCGAAGGGCCGTGGCTGGACCATCCGTTCTGGCGGAGCCGCTTCCTGCTCTCCGATCCGGCCGACCTCGCGGCATTGCTGGGCAGTAGCATACCCGCCGTGACCATCGACGACGCCAAGGGCCTGGGCCTGGGCGACGCGCCGGTCGCCGCCCCGCAAGTGCCGCCCGGTCAGCCGCCGCCCGCGGCTCCACGCAAGCCGGCCAGACCGCCGCCCGCATCCTGCACCGCCGCCGAAGAACTCGACCGCGCCGCCCGGATCGTCGGCCGTTCCAGGAAAGCGGTCGCCCGCCTGTTCGAAGAAGCGCGCCTTGGAAAAGCAGTCGATGTCGCCACCGTCCTGCCGGTCGTCGACGAGATATCCGCCTCGGTCGCGCGCAACGCGTCGACCCTGATCAGCATCACCCGCCTCAAGACCAAGGACGAATATACCTATATGCATTCGGTCGCGGTCTGCGCGCTGATGATCAACCTCGCCCGCCAGCTCGGCCTCGCCGAGGCCGCGACGCGCGACGCCGGAATCGCCGGGCTGCTCCACGATCTCGGCAAGACGGCGATGCCCGACCATATCCTCAACAAGCCCGGCAAGCTCACCGAACCGGAGTTCGAAATCATGCGGACCCATCCCGAGCGCGGCCACGAGGCGCTCGCGCTGAGCGCCGGCATGCCCGATGCGGCGCTGGACGTTTGCCTGCACCATCACGAGAAGATCGACGGAAGCGGCTATCCCAAGGGTCTCAAGGGCGAGGAGATCAGCCTGCTCGCGCGGATGGGAGCGGTCTGCGACGTCTATGACGCGGTCACCTCCAACCGCCCCTACAAGGACGCCTGGGGGGCGTCCGATTCGCTGTCGGCGATGTTCGGCTGGAAGGGGCATTTCGACGAGAATATTCTGGCCGCCTTCATTCGCGGCATCGGCATCTATCCGGTCGGAACGCTCGTTCGTCTCGCCTCCGATCGGCTGGCGGTCGTCGCCGACCAGAATCAGGCCGATCTCACCAGGCCGATCGTCCGCATCTTTCATTGCGCGGACAAGCGCGCGGGCCTCCCCCTCCACGATCTCGACATCGCGCGATGCCCTGACGGCGACCGGATCGTGTCGCGCGAAGATCCGGACATATGGGGCTTCGCTCCGTGGAACGCGCACTGGACGAAGATACTCCGCTGCCAGGCCGGACGAACCGGGGCTGGCGGGGCAGCGCCGAGGCGCGCGAGCAGGCGCATGGCCGCCTGATGGCGTAAGCACCCGTTCAGCCTCAGGCCTACATTGTCTTGTCCCTCGGAATGCCTATTTAGGTCGGGAACCACAGACGGACTGACAGCCATATGAGCGACGACAACAAGCAGGAACCCCAGGGCGGCGGCAATCCCTGGATGAAGAGCCTGTTCATCTGGGCCGGCATCCTGCTCGCGCTCGTCCTGTTCGTGCAGGTCGTCGACGGCGGCGGATCGTCCGCGGCCGATAACGGCATGGGCTATTCCGAGTTCCTGAACCGAGTGGATGAAGGCTCGGTCAAGCAGGTCGTCATCCAGAAGGATGTGATTTCGGGCCAGCTCACTAACGGCGAGGCCTTCCGTACCTATGCGCCGTCCGATCCCCAATTGGTCGATCGGCTGCAGGAAAAGGGCGTCGCCTTCTCGGCCGAGCCCGAGCAGCAGACCTCGGTGTGGCTGATCCTGCTCTACCAGTCGCTGCCGTTCCTCCTGATCCTCGGCATCGCCTTTTTCGTCATGCGCCAGATGCAGAAGAATGCGGGTTCCGGCGCGATGGGCTTTGGCAAGTCCAAGGCCAAATTGCTCAGCGAAAAGCATGGCCGCGTCACATTCGACGACGTCGCCGGCATCGACGAGGCGCGCGAGGAACTGCAGGAGATCGTCGATTTCCTGAAGGATCCGACGCGGTTCGCGCGGCTGGGCGGCAAGATTCCCAAGGGCGCCTTGCTGGTCGGCTCGCCCGGCACCGGCAAGACCCTGCTCGCCCGCGCCATCGCCGGCGAGGCGAACGTGCCCTTCTTCACCATCTCCGGGTCCGATTTCGTCGAGATGTTCGTCGGCGTCGGCGCGAGCCGCGTCCGCGACATGTTCGAGCAGGCCAAGAAAAGCGCGCCCTGCATCGTCTTCATCGACGAGATTGACGCGGTCGGCCGCCATCGCGGCGCCGGCCTCGGCAACGGCAATGACGAACGCGAGCAGACCCTGAACCAGCTGCTCGTCGAAATGGACGGCTTCGAGGCAAACGAGGGCATCATCATAATCGCCGCCACCAACCGGCCCGACGTGCTGGACCCGGCTTTGCTCCGCCCGGGCCGCTTCGACCGCCAGGTCGTGGTGCCGCGCCCGGACATCGAGGGGCGCGAGAAGATCCTCGCCGTCCACATGAAGAAGATACCGCTCGCGCCGGATGTCGACGCGCGCACGATCGCCCGCGGCACGCCGGGCTTCTCCGGCGCCGATCTCGCCAACCTCGTCAACGAGGCGGCCCTGCTCGCCGCGCGTATCGGAAAGCGCCTGGTCGCGATGGCCGAGTTCGAGCTCGCCAAGGACAAGGTGATGATGGGCGCCGAGCGACGCTCGATGGTGATGACCGAGGACGAGAAGAAGTCGACCGCTTATCACGAGGCCGGTCATGCCCTCGTCTCGCTCCACGTCCCCGGCTGCGACCCCTTGCACAAGGTCACCATCATCCCGCGCGGCCGCGCGCTGGGCGTGACCTGGAACCTCCCCGAGCGGGACCGCTATTCGATGTCGATGAAGCAGATGAAGGCGCGGCTGGCGCTCTGCTTCGGCGGTCGCATCGCCGAGCAGATCATCTACGGACAGGATGAATTGAACACCGGCGCCTCCAACGACATCCAGCAGGCCACCGAAATGGCCCGCGCGATGGTGATGGAATATGGCATGTCGGAGAAGCTCGGCTGGCTGCGCTACCGCGACAATCAGGACGAGGTCTTCCTCGGCCATTCGGTGGCACGGACCCAGTCGATCTCGGCCGACACCGCGATGCTGATCGACCAGGAGGTCCGCCGCCTGATCGAGGAGGCCGAAGCGACGGCGCGCACGGTGCTGACCGAGAATCTCGATGAGCTGCACAAGCTCGCCGGCGCCCTGCTCGAATATGAATCGCTTTCCGGCGAGGAAGCCAAGAAGGCGATCAAGGGCGAGGATATCGGCCGCGAGGATCCCAACAACAAGCGGCCGATCCTGCCCGCCGCCGGCTCGTCCATCCCGAGCACCCGCAAGCCTCGGGGCGGCATCGGCGGACCGGCACCGCAGGGCGCCTGACAAACGCGATACCGAACAGGTCGGTCAGTCTTCGGACTGGCCGGCCTTTTGGTTGCGCCAGACACGCCAGCCGACCCAGAACCAGCCGGCGATCATCAGCGTCCCGCCGATCGGCGTGACCGTCCCCAGCCAGCGCAGGCCGGTGAGAGCCATCAGATAAAGACTTCCCGAAAAGATCAGGGTGCCAGCGACCAATGAAGCGGCGGGCCGGCCAAGCCCCTGCAAAGGCGCGGCCCCAAGAGCGATCAGGCCGATCGCATGCCACATCTGGTACTGGGCGGCGGTCTCCCACCATCCGAGCGCCTGCGCGTCCAGCCTGGAGCGAAGGCCGTGCGCTCCGAACGCGCCGAGCGCCACGCCCAGGGCGGCCAGCGCTGCGCCGGCGGCAAATATCCGGCTGCGCGCCGCATTCACGCCACCGCTCCCGCCGTCACCAGTAGCGACAAGAACAAGCTGCCGGCGATGAAGGCGAACATTATCAGCGCGAAGGTCCGCCATAGCGCGCTCCGACGGGAAAGCCGGTAGGCACCCTTGAGCTGGCGATAGATGTGGATCGGCGGGATGAACACCATCAGGAGATTGACGACATTATCTCCGAAACCCAGCACTCTGAGCAGGCTCAGCGCGATAAGGCCGAGGCTCATGAAGGCGATGGAGTAAGTGACGAAGACCGTGTGGTCGTAGGCGCGATACTCCCGGTATCTTCTTCGGTGGAAAAAGAGCAGCCAGACGAACGGCACCGAAATCGGTATCAGCGCCCAGGAGAATTTATAGGCGTTGGTCTGGATCTTATACGCCATGAGCGACGGATTCTTGCTGACTTTGCCGAGCACCGCATCGAAGGCGCTCCAGCCGGTTTCCATATCGCTTTGGATGGCGCGAGTCTCCGCGTCGGGCACGGCCGGTGCCGCTTCCTCATACCCCGGAACAAATATCCTGCCGGCCTGCTCCCGCACGTTCAACTCGCGTTCGGCTTCCGTGATGTCGCGGTCGATGGTCGTGGTCGACTCTCCCGCGGCCTCGAGGCGCTCCCGCTCAGCCCTGAGCGCGCCAAGCTTTTCGCGCGCATCGGTCTGCTCCTTGCGCAGTTCCTGGACGGCTTCGGGGCGATCGGTTGCCGTCTCTTCGGCGGAGAAGGGCCCGCCAACCATGCTGAAGACGGCAAACATCAGGAAAACGGAGAACAGGAACATCGCGATGGGCGACACGAACCTCGCCCGTTCTCCCTCGACATAGCGCCGGGTCAGCTCGCCCGGTTTCCATGCGAGCAAGGGAAGCGTGCGCCAGATCTTGCCGTCGAGATGGAGCACCCCGTGAACCAGATCATGCCACCAGGCGGTCAATGTCCGGTGGACATGGCCGGACTGGCCGCAATTGTGGCAATAGCCGCCGATCAGGACGGTTCCGCAATTGAGGCAGGCGCCGTCCCCTCTTCGCGATTCCCCCGTCCCGGGTTCGACGGCACGCGCAATCATCCCGCCCGTCACCGCCTCGCCCACGCCTTCAAGTCCTTCGGTCATCTCGACGGCCCCCTCGTCCTCAAAAGGCACTTTGCCGCAGTCAGGCCGCATCGTCGAGGCCGTTCGCGCTTGGCGCCGGCCGTGCTATCGCGCGGCTCATGCGGAAAATCGGTCTCCTCGGGGGCTCCTTCAACCCGGCTCATCGGGGTCACCGGCAAATCAGCGTGCGGGCCATGAAGGCGCTCGGGCTGGACGAAATATGGTGGCTGGTATCGCCCGGCAATCCGCTGAAGGAGGCCGCCGGGATGGCGCCGCTCCCCGCCCGCTTCCGCTCGGCACGGCAGGCGGCGCGAGGGCTCCCGATCCGCGTCACCGCGATCGAGCGGGAGCTCGGCACGGTTTATACCGTCGATACCTTGGCCGCGCTGACCCTGCGCTTTCCCGATCGCCGATTCGTCTGGCTGATGGGCGCCGACAATCTCGCCCAGTTCCACCGCTGGCGCGACTGGCGACGGATCGCGGCGACGGTTCCGATTGCGGTGGTGGCGCGACCCGGATATGATGGCTCCGCCCATCGCGCACCCGCAATGGGTTGGCTGCGTGGCTTCGTCCGGCCCGCGAGCCAGGCCCGGCAATGGACGAAGTGGAGAACGCCGGCACTCGTGCTGCTGAATCTGCCGCCCGATCCGACGTCCGCCACCGGCATCCGCGCTGCCGACCCCGATTGGCACCAATCGCCCGCCCGACAGTTTAACCTTATGGCGCTCCGCGACGGCGTAACGCGGCGGCCATTGTTCCCAAGGAGGCCTTTTGCCCGCACCCGCACCCGCTCCACATAAGAGTGGAGACCAACAGGTCGAAGCCCTGCATGATCTCGTGCTTCGCTCTCTCGACGACGATCAGGCCCAGGAGGTCGTCACCATCCCCCTCGCCGGCAAATCCAGCATCGCCGATCACATGGTGATCGCCAGCGGCCGCTCGACCCGCCAGGTCGCCTCGATGGCGCAGAAGATTTCGGAGCGGATCAAGAAGGAGCTTGGCCGCAATGTCCGCATCGAGGGGCTCCCCGTCGCCGACTGGGTGCTGATCGACGCCGACGACGTCATCGTCCATCTGTTCCGCCCGGAGGTCCGCACCTTCTACAATCTGGAGCGGATGTGGGCGTTCGAGGAGAGCAATGCCGCGCCCGCCGGCGGCTGATCCTTGCTGCTCCACATCATCGCGCGGGGGAAGATCGGGCGCGGGCCGGAGGCCGAGCTGGTCGACCGTTACCTGAAGCGCATCGCCTGGCCGACCCGCGTCACCGAGCTTCCCGAAAGCGGCGGCAGGCTACCCGCGCCGACGGAAAACGGCGTCACCATCCTGCTCGACGAAAAAGGAGAGCCACTGGGTTCCCTCGCTTTCGCCCGCAAGCTCGAGACCTGGCGCGACGGCGGCCGGCGCGAGGCGCGTTTCCTGATCGGCGGCGCCGACGGCTTCGGCGACGAAGAAAGGGGCCGGGCCGACCTCCTCCTTGCCTTCGGCAAGGCGACCTGGCCGCACCTCTTCGCCCGCGCCATGCTGGCCGAGCAATTGTTCCGCGCGACGAGCATCCTTGCGAACCACCCCTATCATAGGGAAGGATGAAAGGATGAACCGACGCTTCCTCTTGCCCGCCATCCTCGCCGCCGCGCTCGCCGCCGGCCAAGGCCAAAGCGCGCCGGCTGATGCGGGTGCGCTCGCCTTGGCCAAGCGCCAGGCGGCCGGAGCGACCCTGCGCTCGCGCCAATTGGAGGCGCGGGCGGCCGAGGCCACCAATGCCGCCGAGAAGGCGCGCGCCGCCGCCGCCGCGCTCGCCGCCCGGATCGAGGCCGCCGAGGCCGACATCACCGCCGCCGAGGCGCGCATCCGCATCATCGAGGATCTCCGCGCCGGCCAGCGCGCCCGCCTCGCCGAGCGGCAGCGGCCGGTCGTCCACCTGACGGCCGCGCTCCAGACCATGGCCCGCCGCCCGCCAGCCCTCGCTCTGGTTCAACCGGGTTCGCTGGACGATCTCGTCCACGTCCGCTCGCTGCTCGCGTCGACCCTGCCGGTGATCCGCGCGCGGACCAGCGGCCTGCGCGAGGAGATCGAAGCCGGGGAGACCCTTCGCCGCCAGGCCGAGGTGGCGGTCGCCGCCCTCGTCCGCGGCCAGGAGGAGCTCAAGACGCAGCGCCTCGCCCTCGCGCGTTTCGAAGCGGATCGTCGCCTCCGTTCCCAGGCGCTCGCCGAATCGGCTTTGCTGGAATCCGATCGCGCTCTCGCCTTCGGGGAGGAGGCCCGCGACATCGCCGCCTTGATGGGAACCCGGGAGCATCAGGCGAAGGTCCGCCAGAGCCTCTCCGCGCTTCCCGGGCCGATGCTTCGCCCGCCGCTGGAGGGCGAGCCGCCGCGCCGATCCGTCCGCGCCGCCGCCGAGCCGCCCTATATCCTTCCCGTCGAGGGCCGGCTGGTGCGCGGCATGGGCGAGATATCGGATGCCGGGGTCCATGCCCGGGGCCTCACCTTCGATGTCGCCGACGGCGCCCGGATCGTCGCGCCGCGCGATGCGCGGGTCGCTTTCGCCGGCCCCTTTCGCGGCTATGGCGAGATCGTCATCCTCGACCATGGCAGCGGCTGGACGACCCTCGTCACCAATCTCGCCTCCCTCTCGGTCGCGGTTGGCGACAATGTGAAGAAAGGCGCGCTCCTGGGACGCGCCGGCGCAAGCGATCCGCGCGTCTCCGTCGAGCTGCGCCGGCGCGGTCGCCCCTTTCCCATCGCTCCGCTGATCGCGAGCCGCTGATCCATCCACGGGACGAACGGCGGTTCCGTTCACCCCGCGTTGCTTTTCCAAGTGCTAAAAAGGCTGTAGAACCGTCTCGAACGCGTCAGCAGGATTCTCCATGGCCAAAAACCTCTTCCGCTCCATCGGCCTCGTCAGCGCCGTCGCCCTGATCCCGGCCGCCACCGCCGCGCTCGCCGCCGTGGATGTCGACACCTATCGCGAGCTCGACCAGTTCATGAGCGTGTTCGAGCGCGTCCGATCCGAATATGTCGAGCAGGTCGACGACAAGACTCTGCTGCGCGGCGCCATCGACGGCATGCTCGCCAGCCTCGATCCCCATTCCTCCTATCTCGACGAAAAGGGCTTCAGCAGCCTGATGACCACCACCGAGGGCGAATATGGCGGTCTCGGCCTCACCGTCACGCAGGAGGATGGGGCGGTGAAGGTGATTGCGCCCACCGAGGATACCCCCGCCGACCGCGCGGGCATCAAGGCCGGCGATTATCTCACCCATCTCGACGGCAAGCTCATCTATGGCGGCACGCTCGACGAGGCGGTCGAGCAGATGCGCGGCGCTCCCGGCACCAACATCACCGTCACCGTCGTCCGCCCCGGCCGCGACAAGCCGTTCGACGTCAAGCTGACCCGCGCGATCATCGAGCTTCCCGCCGTCAAGTGGGAGATCAAGGACCGGGTCGGCATCATCAACGTCAACACCTTCAACAAGACGACGACCGACGCGACCCTCGCCGCCATGACGGCGGTCGAAAAGTCGCTGGGCGGGCCGCCGCTGGGATATGTCCTCGACCTCCGCTCCAATCCGGGCGGGCTGCTCGACCAGGCGATCGGCCTTTCCGACGCCTTCCTCGAGCGCGGCGAGATCGTCTCCCAGCGCGGCCGCGACAAGGGCGACATAGAGCGCTTCTACGCGCGCCCCGGAGACGCCGCCCGCGGCCTGCCGGTCGTCGTCCTGGTCGATGCCGGCAGCGCCTCGGCCGCCGAGATCGTCGCCGGCGCGCTGCAGGAGCATCACCGCGCGATCGTCATGGGCGAGCGCACCTTCGGCAAGGGCTCGGTGCAGACGCTGCTGCCGCTCGGCCAGGATACGGCGCTCCGCCTCACCACCGCGCGTTACTATACGCCGTCAGGCCGGTCGGTGCAGGAAGGCGGCATCAAGCCGGACATCGAGGTGCCGCAGCTGTCGGACCCCGATTACAAGGACCGCCCGGTCTTCCGCGAATCCGACCTTCGCCGCCACCTCATCAACGAGTTGAAGGTCGACGAGGAAGTGATCCAAGAGGACGGCAAGCCCGACCCCCGCTTCAGCGCCACCGCCGAGGAGCTGAAGAAGAAGGGCATCGAGGACTTCCAGCTTCACTACGCCCTCCAGACCATCGCCCGCCTCGACAAGACGCGGACGGCGGCCGCGGGCGAGCCGAAGAAGACGGGAACGCGCTAGAAAAAGAGACCGTCGCGATGGCCGCGACCGATGAAACGCGCACGCCGCGGGGGAACGAAATGCCGGGAGCGCCAGACCTGTGACGAGCCTCGAAAAGGCCCGATGGCTTGCCTTGCTGGTGCCTGCCGCCTTGCTCGCGGGGGCGCTCGGCTCCCAATATTATGGCGGCCTCTATCCGTGCGAGATGTGCCACTGGCAGCGCTGGCCCCATTATGCCGCGCTCACGCTGGCGCTCCTTTCCTTCGCGATGCGGGGCCAGCCCGACCGGGGCCGCAGCTTCGTCTGGCTCGCCGCCCTCGCCATCTTCACGAGCGGAGCGATCGGCGTCTATCATGCCGGCGTGGAGGCGGGTATCTTCGAGGGGCTGACGACGTGCAGCGCGGCTCTTTCCGGCGGCTCCAGCGCCGACATTCTCGCGGATATTATGGCGACGCCGCTCGTTCGTTGCGATCAAATACAATGGTCGTTCCTCGGTATCTCGATGGCCGGGTGGAACGCGATCCTCTCCATCGGGTCCGCATCGGTGATATCATGGCTGAGCCTCAGACGACCCCGCGCCCCGGCATGAGCGCCCCCGGTTGGCGCCCCGGCGACGCCCGCGCCGACACCGGGTCGATGATCCGCGTCGACCAGGCCGGCGAATATGGCGCGACCCGCATCTATGCAGGGCAGCTGGCGGTGCTCGGCGACCGCCACCCCGCATCGCGCGCCATCGCCCGCATGGCCGCGCAGGAGCGCCGCCACCTCGACGCGTTCGACCGGCTGATGGCCGAGCGCGGAATTCGCCCGACCCTGCTCCAGCCGGTCTGGAACGTCGCCGGCCACGCGCTCGGCGCGGTGACCGCCCTGATGGGTCCCGATGCCGCCATGGCCTGCACCGCGGCGGTCGAGACCGAGATCGACGAACATTATTCGGAGCAACTGCGCGCGCTGGGCGAAGACGATCCCGACCTTGCGGCGACCATCGCGGAATTCCGGGCCGAGGAGATCGAGCATCGCGAGACCGCGATCGCCGCCGGCGCGGAAAATGCCCTCGGCTACCCCGTGCTTTCCGCTTTCATCCGGGCCGGCTGCCGCGCCGCCATCGCGCTCTCCAAGAGGATCTGAAATCATGAAGTGCCTGTTCATCGCCGCCGCCGGCGCCGCCGGCCTCCTCGCCGCTCCCGTTTTGGCGCAGGAGGCGGCCGCGACCGTTGCCGACGACACCCGGATCAGCCAGCTCATCGTCTACGGCGCCGATCCCTGCCCCGAGAGCACCGCGGAGGAGATCACGGTCTGCGCGCGCCGGCCCGAGGAGGATCGCTACCGCATCCCCGAAAATCTGCGCAATGACCCCAACGACCCGGCCAACGACACCTGGACCGAGCGCGCCACCGAGCTGCAATATGTCGGCAAGAGCGGCATCGGCAGCTGCTCGCCGGTCGGCCCCGGCGGCGCCACCGGCTGCTATGAGGAATTGGTCCGCAACGCCCGCGCCGAACGCGCCGGCCGCGATTCGGTGAACTGGAATCGCCTCATCGAGGAAGCGCGGCAGGAACGGCTCGGCCGCATCGACGCCGAAGCCGAGGCGATCGAGGAAGAGCTGAACCCGGTCGATTAAAGGAACAAAGCGACGGCGCCGGACCTTCTATTGGGCGAAGGAAAGGAGGCCGCCATGAAAGGCTTCGTCCCCTGCGCCGCGATCCTTGCCGTCGGCGCCGCCGCGATGGCGCAGTCGCCCACGGATCCGGCCACCCCCGCGCGCGAGCAGGTTCGCCGCGTCGTCGTCTACGGCGCCGAGCCCTGCCCGCCGAGCACGTCGGATGAGATCATCGTCTGCGCGCGCCGCCCGGAGACGGAACGCTACCGCATTCCCGAGGAGCTGCGCGATGAGGCGACCGAGGAGGACCCGGCAAGCGAAGCCTGGGCCTCGCGGGCACAAAGCCTCGAATATGTGGGCGAGACCGGGATCCAGAGCTGCTCGACGGTCGGCCCGGGCGGCGTCTCGGGCTGCTGGGCCGAAATGATGCGCATGGCCCGCGAGGAGCGGCGGCAGGCGGCCGAAGGGCAGCCGCAGCCGTAGATTTCCGCGCTCGGCTTCGCGTCATCGCGAGGAGTGTAGCAACGTGGCGATCCAGCGCACAGGCTGGATCGCCAAGGTCGCTCGCAATGACGGGAAACCCGCTCAGGCCTTGGCCTTCTCCACGGCGATCCAGTCGATCACCTGACGTTCGAGCACGTCGAGCGGCACCGCGCCCTGGCCCAGGACCGCGTCGTGGAAATATCGGAGGTCGAACTTCGGCCCCAGCTCCTGCTCGGCCCGGGTCCTCAGCTCCTTTATCTTGAGCTCGCCGATCTTGTAGGCCAGCGCCTGGCCCGGATTGGCGATATAACGGTTCACCTCGGCCTCGATATTGGCCTCCGAAAGCGCCGTATTGTCCTTCATGTAATCGAGCGCCTGTTGCTTCGACCAGCCCTTGGCGTGCATGCCGGTGTCGACCACCAACCGCGTCGCGCGCCACATCTGGTAAGAGAGCTTGCCCATCTGCTTGGCGGGCGTGTCGTAGAGACCCATCTCCTCGCCAAGGCTCTCCGAATAGAGGCCCCAGCCCTCGATGAAGGCAGTGAAGAAGGCGGCATGTTTGCGGAATTCGGGCATGTCGAGTTCCTGCTGGAGCGCGATCTGGTGATGATGCCCGGGCACCGCCTCGTGAACGCTGAGCGCCGGCACTTCCCAGAGCGGCCGCTGGTCGAGCTTGGAGGTGTTGACATAATAGGTCCCGGCGATGCCGCTCTCGGGCGAGCCCGGGTAATAATAAGCGGTCGTCGTCCCTTCGGCGATCTCGCTGGGTATTTCCCTGATGCCATAGGGGAGCCGCGGCAGCAGCCCGAACAGGCCGGGCATCTTGCCGTCGATTTCCTTGTTCACCCGCGCCACCGCCTGCATCAGCTCTTCGGGAGTCTTCGCATAATATTTCGGGTTGGTGCGCAGATCCTCGATATAGACTTCGCGGCTGGGGAAGCCGGCTTCCTTCGCCACTTTCTCCATCTCGCCCCGGATGCGCGCGACCTCCCCGAGGCCGATGGCGTGGATCTCATCGGCGTCGAGGTCGGTCGTCGTCATCTCGCGGATGCGGAAATCGTAATAAGCCCGGCCGTTGGGCTGCGCCGACACGCCCACCGCCTCGACGCATTTGGGGCCGACCTCGGCGGTGTAGAAATCGAGATGCTTCTTATAGGCGGGGTTGATCGCGCTGGTGACGATCGCCTTCGCCCGCGCCTGCATCGCCGCCCATTCGGCCTCGCTGACATCGACCGGCCTGGTCCGGGTGAAGGGCGCGTAGAAGCGCGACTTCTCCGCGTCTGCCGCGATCACGCCGGATATCGTGCCCTCGAACCCCTCCATCGCGACGCAGGGCAGCATATACCCCTCCTGCACCGCCCGGCGGGTGATCGCGATCGCCTCGTCGTTGAGCTTGGGATATTGGGCGATGCGGGCGAGATAGCTTTCATGGTCGGCTTTGGTGCGGAGCGGCACGAAATTGGAGAGGCCGGCGGCGAACTGGTGCCAGCCGCTCCGGTTGCTGAACAATATCATGCGCTGCCCGAAGCTGTTGGCCTCGATATCCTCTTCCAGCATCCGCGTGAGAATGGCGTGGTTGGTGCGGTCGGCGGCGCCGAGTTCGGCCACGGGGATGGCGTTCAGCCGGGCGAGTAGCGCCTTTTCCGCTTCCACCTGACGATTCGCCGCGGCGAGGCTGATGTCACCGATCCGGTCGTCATAATCGCGGACGCCGAGGCTGGTCGCCTGGATCGGGTTCACGCTCAGATACCAGGCCCAGTGATCGTCGATCACCGCCTTGAGGTCGTCCGCCGGCGCCGCCAGAGCCGGCGCGCTCGCGCCCAGCAGCAATGCAATGATGATCCCCCGCATATTGATGCCCCTCCATTCGTTCGTTACGGCTTCATATCCACCCCTTGCCCCGACGCAAGGGCCGCCGGGAAACATCTCCGCTCCCTGCCCGTTGGCAGGAAGCCAATAGCGGGAAGGACCAGCGTCATGAGCGACCACATCTACAAGATCGTCGAAGTCGTCGGCAGCTCGTCGACCAGCATCGAGGACGCCATCGAAGGCGCCATCGCGCGCGCCTCCAAAACGGTGCGGGATATAGGCTGGTTCGAGGTTACCGAAACACGGGGCCATGTCGCCGGAGGCAAGGTCGCGCATTATCAGGTGACCCTGCGGATCGGCTTCACCTTGCGCGACTAGGCCGCGCCGGCCGTCGAAAAACCACTGGTTTCCTAGAATTTTGCCGATAGGTTGCGCCCATCCGAATGGGGGGACCGCCTGTGACATTAGCCGAAGCCACGCCCGAGCTCGACGCCGTCATCGACAAGGACGACCGTTCCTTTCTCGGCCATCCCAAGGGTCTGGGCTACCTCGCCTTCGCCGAGGCGTGGGAGCGTTTCTCTTATTACGGCATGCAGGCCCTGCTCGTCCTCTATATGGTCAACGAGCTTCTTCTCCCCGGCCATGTCGAGAATATCGTCGGCTTCGAGGCGTTCAGCAGCCTTTATGGCGGCCTGACCGGCCAGCCGCTCGCCTCAGCCATCTTCGGCACCTATTTCGCTTTGGTCTATCTGACGCCGATCTTCGGCGGCCTGATCGCCGACCGCTGGCTCGGCAAGCGCCGCACGGTCGTCATCGGCGCCGTCACCATGGCGGCCGGCCATTTCCTGATGGCGTTCGAGCAGAGCTTTCTTTTCGCCTTGCTCTGTCTCGTCCTCGGCAACGGCTGCTTCAAGGGCAATATCGCGAGCCAGGTGGGCGCGCTCTACAAGCCCGAGGATCTGCGCCGCGCCGACGCCTTCCAGATTTTCTACCTCGCGATCAACGCGGGCGTCATCGCCTCGCCCCTGATCGTCGGCACGTTGGGCGAGAAGATCGGCTGGCATTGGGGCTTCGGCGCCGCCGGCATCGGCATGCTCATCGGCCTCGTCATCTATCTCGCCGGGCAGAAATATCTGCCCCGGGAGCATTTCACGCCGCAGGCCGAGCGGGCGCCGCGCGAGCGGCTGCGGCGGCACGAGTGGCTCGCCGTCACCGCCTTGCTCCTGCTCATCCCGGTGATGGCGATCGGCTTCCTGCCCAATCAGCAGATCTTCAACGCCTATCTGGTCTGGGGCGACCAGCAGTTCGACCTCGACTTCATGGGCACCAAGCTGCCAACCACCTGGTTGATTACCCTCGACGCGGTGGTCAGCGTCAGCTTCCTCGCCGGGGTCGCGCTCTTCTACCGCTGGTACGCAAAGCATTGGAACGAGCCCGACGAACTCGGCAAGATCGTCATCGGCTCGGCCTTTTCGATCGCCGGCATGCTCTGCCTGTTCGCCGCCGCCGCGACGCAGGGCGAAGGCGAGAAGATCGGTCTGTTCTGGCCGGTGATGTTCCACCTGCTCAACAGCATCGGCTTCGCCCACATGCTGCCGGTCACCCTCGCTTTGTTCGCCAAGCTCGCCCCCAAGGCGATCAACGCCACCGTGATCGGCCTCTATTATCTCGCCTTCTTCGCCGCCAACTCGCTGGTGGGCTGGATCGGCGGCTGGTACGCGACCATGCCTACCACCAGCTTCTGGCTGCTCCACGCAGGCTTCGCCGCAGTGGCAGGCGCGGCGTTCCTGCTGTTCAAATTGTTCCTGTCGAAAAAGCTGATGGCAGGAGAGCCGGCGCCGCTGCCGGCCTGAGCAAGGTTGGATGGGAAGCGATTGGATTTAATGAATAAATGCCGTCTGGACAAACGCAGGATCAGAACATAAGTAGAACGTATGTCCCGTCTCGACACGCGCGAAAAGCTCGCCATCCTGGCCGATGCCGCCAAGTATGACGCGAGCTGCTCCTCGTCGGGTACGAAGCGCCGCGACAGCCGCGGCGGAGCCGGGCTGGGCTCCACCGAAGGAATGGGCATCTGCCACGCTTACGCGCCGGACGGCCGCTGCATTTCGCTGCTGAAAATCCTGCTCACGAACAGCTGCATCTTCGACTGCCATTATTGCATCAACCGCAAGAGTTCGAACGTCCGGCGCGCCCGCTTCACAACGGAGGAGGTCGTCCGGCTGACACTCGCTTTCTACAAGCGTAACTATATCGAGGGCCTGTTCCTCTCCTCGGGGATCATCCGCTCATCAAACTATACGATGGAGCAGATCGTCGAGGTGGCGCGGTCGCTGCGCGAGGATCACGATTTTCGCGGCTACATTCACCTGAAGAGCATTCCGGACGCCGACCCCGAACTCGCCCGTCAGGCGGGCCTTTTTGCCGACCGCGTGTCGATCAACGTGGAGCTGCCGACCGAAGCGGGTCTGAAGCGCCTGGCACCCGAAAAGGATGGCGGGCGGATCGAAGGGGCGATGAAGAGCATGACGGCCTCGATCGCCGAAGCCAGCGATTCCCAGCGTCGCTTTCGCAATGCTCCAGCCTTCGCGCCGGCCGGTCAGTCCACGCAGATGATCGTCGGCGCCGACGAAGCGAGCGACGGCGACGTCATCCGCCGCGCCAGCAGGCTTTACGACCGCTTCGCTCTGAGGCGCGTTTATTATTCGGCTTTTTCGCCCATTCCAGACGCTAGCCTCGTGCTGCCCCTCAAGCGCCCGCCGCTGATGCGCGAGCACCGGCTTTACCAGTCCGACTGGCTGATGCGCTTTTATGGCTTCAAGCCGGCGGAGGTGGTGGAGGCGACCGACCCGGCGGGCATGCTCCCCCTCGACATCGATCCCAAGCTCGCCTGGGCGCTCCGGTTTCGCGAGCAATTCCCGGTGGATATCAACCGCGCGCCACGGGAGATGCTGCTGCGTGTGCCCGGCCTCGGAGTGAAAGCGGTCGACAATATCCTTGCGTCGCGCCGTTGGCGGCGCCTGCGCCTCGACGATGTCGCGCGGCTTACCGTCTCCGTCCGGAAGCTGCGGCCGTTCATCGTCGCGGAAGACTGGCGCCCCACCGCCCTCACCGAGAGAGCCGACCTGCGCCAACGCCTCGCCCCGCCGGTGGAACAGCTGGAGCTGTTCGCCGCTTGAGGAGGCTATGCGGACTGTCTGCCTTTCCCACGAGGAGGATTTCGAAGGCTGGCGCGATGCCGCGCGCTCCCTCGCTTTGGCCCGCGTCCCAGCGTCGGACGTGACCTGGCAGGTCGGCACCGGCGCCCATGACCTGTTCGCCGACGAGGCGGTGCGGGACGCATTCGACTCACCCACCTTTTCCGTACCGCGCCCGTTCGTGGAGCTCGCCGGCTCGGTCATCTGCCATTCGAACCCGGAGCGCTTCTCCCTCCTATATGCGATGCTGCTGCGCCTGCACGCCAACCCTCGCACGCTCGAGGATGCGGCCGATCCTCTACTGCGGCGCCTTGAAGCCATGGCCAAGGCGGTGCGGCGCGACATGCACAAGATGCGGGCCTTCCTCCGCTTCCGCGAAGTCGAGACCGACGCCGGCCCGCGCTTCGTTGCCTGGTTCGAGCCCGAGCATCATATCGTTCGCGCCAATGCGGGCTTCTTCGTCCGTCGCTTCGCCGCGATGCGCTGGTCCATCCTGACGCCCGAGCTTTCCATCCACTGGGACTTGGAAGCCTTGGCCGAGGGGCCCGGCGCTACCCGCGACGATGCTCCCGCGGACGATCCGATCGAGGAGGTCTGGCAGACCTATTACGCCTCGACCTTCAATCCCGCGCGCCTGAAGGTCGGCGCGATGCTGAAGGAGATGCCGAAGAAATATTGGAAAAACATGCCCGAGACGGCGTTGGTCGGAAAGTTGATCGCGGGAGCGCAGGCGCGCGAGTCGGAGATGGTGGCGAAGTCGAAAGCGAAGCTGACCGGGCCGGAGCAAGCCGGCCTCGCCGCCGCCGACGCGGTCGAGCGGCGCCTCCAGCCCGGCGGCAACGCGCTCGCCGCCTGGGAGGCGATTCTTGCTGAGGCCAAGGGCTGCACCCGCTGCCACCTACACGAATGTGGCACCCAGACCGTGTTCGGAGAAGGGCCGCTCGATGCCCGCATCCTGTTCGCCGGCGAGCAGCCGGGTGACCAGGAGGATATCGCCGGCCGCCCCTTCGTCGGCCCCGCCGGCCAGCTTTTCGACAAGGCGCTTGCCGAGGCCGGCATCGACCGGGCCGCCACCTACGTCACCAATGCGGTCAAGCACTTCAAGTTCGAGCGGCGCGGCAAGCGCCGCATCCACTCCAAGCCCGACGGCCCCGAAATCGCCGCCTGCCGCTGGTGGCTGGAGCAGGAACTGGCGCTGGTCCGGCCGCCGCTCACCGTCGCGCTCGGCGCCACCGCCGCCCGCTCGCTCTTCGGCAAGGTGGTCACCATTTCCGCCACGCGCGGCAAGGCGCACAGGCTGGAGGGTGGCGGCGAGACCTGGGTCACCGTCCACCCAAGCTTCCTTCTCCGCGTCCGCGACGACCGCGAGGCCGAATATGCCCGCTTCGTCGAAGACCTCCACAGGATCGGCGAGCGGGCGAAGGCGCTCGCCTGATGCATCGCGCGTGAGACAGTCCACCCGCCGGCGTGGAGCCGGCGGGTGGCGAGGCTTCAGAAGATGAAGTCGGCGGCAACGGGCGCCGCAGCATTCACCAGGAGGATCTGGAAGTCGAAGGCGCCGTCGCTGTCGCTATCGACATCGATCAAGGTGTTGGCGCCCGAGGCGCTGGTCTCCACGTCGCCGATGTCGATGCCATAGGCGCTGAGGTCGATGCGGTCGGTACCCGATGCGAAATCGAGGATTCTGTCCGCGCCCGGATTGCCCGAGAAGGCGAACGTGTCGCTGCCCAGGCCGCCGAGGAGCGAATCGCTGCCCCGTCCTCCGCTCAGCCGGTCCTCGCCGCCGCCGCCGACGAGAAAGTCGGCCTTGGCGCCGCCAATCAGTTCGTCGTCGCCCAAGCCGGCGTTGATGTAGGTGGGTCTGGCGCTGGCGCTGTCGTCGACCGTGTCTTCGCCGCTGGTTCCAAGTCGAACGACCTCGAACCGGCTGCCGCGTGCGGCGCCGCTCGCCAGATCGCGGACGTCGAAGGTCATGCCGGGCGCGGCGAGGAAGGAAATGCCTTCGTCGTCGTAGCGGCTGACCGGCCCGGCAAGGGCGCCGGCGCTTTCCGCCTGGAGCCGGACGGCGAGGCCCGCATCCTGGTTCGTCATGCTTCCGCCGTCGCGCGCATGGCCGTTGCCGACCTCGGCGCTGGTGAAGGTGAGCCTGACCTGCCCCGGCGCGCCGAGGAGAATCACGGTGTCGTTCCCGGCCCCGAGATTGACCGAGTCGGCGCCGTCTGCCCCGGCAATGTAGATCGCCCTGTCATTGCCGCCGCCGCCCGATATGCGGTCGTTTCCGGGCGCGCCGACGATAAGATCGTCGCCGCCGCCTCCCCGGATGATGTCGTTGCCGGCGCCTCCGACCGGATGATCGTCGCCCCTCCCGCCGGTGATCCGGTCATCGCCGAGGCCGGCATTGATGTAAAAGAACTCGCTCTGTCCGCTATAGTCGTACCTATCGGCGCCGCTGGTGCCGAGCGTCACCACGTCGAACGTGTTTCCGCTCTCCGCGCCGGATACGTCGCGAATGTCGAACTTTACCGTTTCCGACACCGTCCTGAAGGTGATGCCCTCATCGTCGAAACGGCTGACCGGGCCGAACAAGGCGCCCGCGCCGTTCTCGGCCTGAAGCCGGATGGCGAGACCGCCATCCTGGTTCGGCATCATGTTGCTGTCGTTGGTATTGCCGTTGCCGACCTCGAAGCGGGTCAGGGTAAGCCTGATCTGGCTCACCGAAGGGCCGGAGCCGATGACGACCCGGTCGTTGCCGGCGCCGAGATTCTGGATGATCGGGCCGTCGTGCAGGATGTTGAACCTGAACAGATCGTTCGCCTCGGGCTCGGCTTGCGATGCCGCGTTCCGAGCTTTGGTGCGAATGGGATAGTTTGCCATGTCGTCGCTCCTTTTCCCGCGAGAATGTGCCGTTCGCGCCGACGCCAACGGGAAGGCGCCGCACCTCTTACTGGTGCGCGCCGCGACGATCTCGCCGCAACACAGGCGACGTTATGAATCGGTGATGGAAAGGTGATATTCGCGCCGCTAGGCCGGATTCGCTCCGCGCCGGTAATCCGGCAGGGTCCTGGTGGCGCGCCAATAATCTTCAAGACCCGTCGCCTGAAGCAGGCGAGCGAAGCGCGGTTCGTCTCGAAGCGGCGCCGTCTCGGGCATGAACAAGGGCTGGGTGTACCGTCTGTCGTAAGGGCCGGGCGGCGGCACCGGCGGCCCCGATCCTTCCTTCGCGCCCAGATAATAACGCTCGAGCCCGTCGAGGGCGAGGTCGGGGCGACCGAGCAGCACGAACACAGGCGCCGTTCCCAAAATGCTCTCGACGCCATGTACTGTCTGCTCGCGAAACTCGGCCAGGCTGGCCGCGACATCCGTCGCGTCCCGTTTCTCCACCGCCCGGGCCAATGTGAGCCGAGTCTCGATCGCCTTCGGCCCGAGATTGTCCGGCTGCGTCTCCGGGTCCAAGACGAACGCGGCCGCCGAAGCGGGGCGGCCGTTGGACAGGAGGAAGCGGAACTTGAGGTTCCACAGGGGATAATGAGCGGGCCACCGCTCGACGGCCGCGTCCAGCACCGTCTCCGCTTCCTGGAGCCGGCCCAAGCTCCACAACGCGCGCGCGTGGGTGATGTGGGGGATCGGGATGAAGGGCTCGATCTCGAGCTGCCGCTCGGTATGCGCGATGCCGTCGCGCCAGCGCCCGACCTCGTAGCGGATGATGCCGAGCTGGGCCTGGACGAACCAATGGTCGGGATAGCGCTCGCCGAGCCGTCGCAGGTCGGCCTCCATCCAGTCCCAGTTCCGGAAATAGGGCTTGATGACGACGAGCGCGACCTGGGCGTCGGCGTTGTCCGGATCGAGCGCCAGGGCCCGCCGCGACGCCGATTCGATGAGGCCGGGGAGGCTGCCCATCTCGCCCTCCGCATAACCTTCCAGGATATGCCGGTAGGACAAAGCGAGCCCTCCCCAGGCATCCGCATAAAGCGGGTCGATCTCGGTCGCCTGCGTGAAGAAGGAGACCGCCTGCCGGACCTGCTCGGGCACGCCCTGGCGCTGCGCGATCTGACCGCGGCGGTAGAGTTCCAGCGCCTCGGGATGCGGCTGGTGCCGCCGGTTGCGGTCCCAGATGAACAGCCCGCCGGCCGCCACGGCGACGCCGGCGGCGACACTCGCGCCGATGACCCGCCGGCGCGATGGGCGCGCCGACGGGTCCGCTGCCGGCCCGCTTTCCCGTGACGGTGGAATCGATGTCTCCGGGGCCGTCGATCCGCCGGGTACGACCATCCTGTATCCGACCTTGGTGATCGTCTCGAGCTGGAACGAATCCATGCCGAGGTCGGTCGCCGTCTGTCGAATGATGGAGATGACGCGGTTGATCGCATTCTCGCCGACGATGCGCCCGCCCCAGCAGCGGTCGATCAACTCGTCGCGCGAGATGACGGAACCCTTGGCCTCGGCGAGCACGACCAGCACCTGCATGACCCGGGGTTCGAGCGTCTCGCTTCTGCCGTCGCGGATCAGCTGGCGCGTGGACGGATGGACCTCGACGTCGCCGAGGCGGAAGGGCGGCACATCCGCCAGGTTGACGGGATCCCCGGCCCCTCTCCTGGCCCGCACCATCGGCACCACCCCCTTTTATCGCGGCGGCGATTATAGCGTGAGGCCGTTGTCGGCGCCATGGACAGAAAGAGCGGACCGAAAACCATCTCGGATCGTGCGCGGCCGCTGGCGCAAGCGGCGCGGCAGGTGCATGAACCGGCCTGACCAGACAGGGAGAGGGATATGGCCAAAGTGACGGGGCTCGGCGGCATCTTCTACAAGGTCGCGGATCCGGAAGCGACGCGGGCCTGGTATCAGGAGACGCTCGGCATCGGCGGCGAGTGGGGCGCGGTCTTCCCCTGGCAGGCGGACGAGGCCGAAGCCTACAGCCTGTTCTCGCCGTTCAAGGTCGCGACCGATTATTTCGATCCGAGCGCCGCCGGGTTCATGGTCAATCTCCGCGTCGACGACCTCGACGCCTTCCTCGTCGGCCTGAAGGCCAAAGGCGTGGACATCCTCGGCACCCAGTACGAGGAATATGGCAAGTTCGCCTGGATCATGGATTGCGACGGCATCAAGATCGAGCTGTGGCAGCAGATCGGACCCGCACCCGCCGCCTGAGCCTTCAGGCCCTCGACCGGAGCGGACCAAGGGCGGTCGGCCCCGATCCCGATTTCATGACGTTGCGCCGGAACAGGCCGGCGGCGAGCTTCAGCGTCAGCCACACCCACAAGGCCTGCCAGCCGATCGCGAGCGCATGAGTCCACAGTTCCGGCGTCTGCGCGGCGCGGGCGATCATGGCGAGCGGCGAGCTGAACGGGAAGACCGCCGCCAGGATGGCGACGAGGCTGTTGAACGGTCCCACCGCGAAGGATGCAAGCAGGAAGATGAGGATCTGGGCGACGGTGACCGGCATCGACAGCGTCTGCACCTCGCGCACCGACGAGGCCTGCGATCCGATGCCGAGGAACAAGGCGCCCAGCAGCAGATAATTGGCGGCGTAATAGATGAGGACGAGCAGGACGAAGAGCGGCCACCCCACCGCCGGTTGCGGGAGCGCGAACGCCTCGGACGGCCACAAGGTGAGCCCGAGGATCGCAGCCGAGGCCCATACCGCGATGCCGACCAGCGACACCGCCAGCATCGCTACCAGCTTGCCCAGGAAGATGGCGTCCACGGGCACCGCTGCCGCCAGCACCTCGATCACCTTGTTCGATTTCTCCTCGATCAAATTGGAGAGGAGCATGCCGGCGAGGAATACGGTGAGCATGAACAGCAAAAGCTGTCCGCCCCGCGCGGTGACGGCGCGCGAAGCCGCGAGCGAGCCCGCCGATTCTTCCACCTTGACGAACTCGATCTCCAGCGGCGGCGGCACCGCTCCGGCGCGGTCGAGCGCGCGGCGGTGGCGCGCCTCCTCGACGATCAGGGTGATCTGCTCGCGTATCGCGCCGGTCTCGCTGACCGCGCCGGTGAGCCGGGGGCGGGCGACGCCGCCGGTCATGACCGCCAAGATGCGCTTGTCGCGGGAGCCGAGCAGGTCCGCGATCTGCGCCTCGAGGACATAATCGGGCTCCGCCCGGACGAGCACAGGCAATTCGTCCGCGCCGAAGGCCGGCGCCAGCCGGGCGCGGGCGGCTTCCATTTCGCCGAACTCCGCCTGGCTCGCGATTACCGAGACCGTCGAGCGCATGTCCTGCCGAGCCATCCGTTCGCTGAGGTTGCCGAATAGGATCGAGATGCCGATGATGAGCAGCGGTCCGACCAGGAAGAGCAGAAACGTCTTCGAAAAGACCGTGGCGGTGAAATCCCGCCGTCCAATCACGAAGGCGGATTCGAGAAGTCTGGTCATTCCGCCGCCTCCCTTGCCTCTTCCGGCCCGGTATCCATCTGCCGCGCCGCCGCTTCGCCGGCGATGGCGACGAAGGCATCGTGGAGGCCAGGCCGTTCGATCGACAATTCCTCGATGCCGGCGCCGCCGTCGATCAATGCCTTCAGGAGCGGCTCGATGCCGCTTTCGGGAAGCTCGAACTGCCAGACTCCGCCAACGCGTATCTCGGCGTCGTGCGGGAGCGCCCCCCGCCAGACGCCGTCGGCGGCCCGGGTGCGCAGCCGCACCTGCGGCCGAAGCCGCTCGCGCGCCTCCGAAACCAGCCCTTCGAAGCGCAGCCTGCCGGCGGCGATGATGGCGATGCGCTCGCACAGCCGCTCGGCATGGGCGATGACATGGGTCGAAAAGATGATGGTCGCGCCATCCGCCGCTTCCTCGCGAATCAGATGTTCCAGCCGTCCCTGGTTGATCGCGTCGAGGCCGGAAAAAGGCTCGTCGAGGACGATCAGGCGCGGGCGGTGGACGATAGTGCCGAACAGCTGGACTGTCTGCGCCATGCCCTTGGACAGGCTCCGGATCGGCTTGTCGATATAATCGCCCATGCCGTTGTCGGCGAGCAGGCCTTCGGCGCGCGTCCTGCCGATATCGAGCGGGAGGCCGCGCAGCGCGCCCATGAACGCGATGGCGTCACCGGCGGTCATCGCCGGATAGAGGCCGCGCTCCTCCGGCAGATAGCCGACGATGCGCGCCGCCTCCATCGGCCGCTCGTGGCCGAGCAGGGTGCGGTGCCCGGCATCGGGATCGATGATGCCGAGCAGCATCCGCAATATGGTGGTCTTGCCGGCGCCATTGGGGCCGAGGATTCCGTATATGCTGCCGGCGGGAACGGCGAGGTCGATGCCGGCGACGGCGCTCTTTCCGTCAAAGGCCTTGATGAGACCCTTCGCCTCGATCGCGAACCCAGCCGCCATTTTTGCCATCCCCCTTAGCTTTCAATGTGGTAGCGGGTTGCCGCGATGGATGGCAAGCTCCCCTTTCGTGAACGGCTGGAGACGGAGGCGAGGGCGCTCGGCTTTGTCGCTTTCGGCGTCGCCCGCGCCGATGCCGCGCCCAGGACGGCAGAGCGGCTGCGGGCATGGCTCGATGCGGGCGCCCATGGCGACATGATCTGGATGGAGACCACCGCCGACCGGCGCGGCTCCCCTGCCGGCCTGTGGCCGGAGGTCCGGTCGGTCATCTCGCTGGGGATGAGCTACGCCCCCACCATCGACCCGCTGGCGCTGACGGACGAGAAGGAGGTCGGGCGCATCTCGGTCTATGCCCAGGGCGGCGATTATCACGATATTGTCAAAAAGGCGCTGAAGCATCTCGCGCGCTGGCTGGTGGCGGGATCCCCCTGTGCGCTCAAGGTTTTCGTCGACACCGCGCCGGTGATGGAGAAACCGCTCGCCGAGGCGGCCGGCCTCGGCTGGCAGGGCAAGCATACCAACCTCGTCAGCCGCGCCGACGGAAGCTGGCTGTTCCTCGGCGCCATCTATACGACCCTGGAGCTCGAGCCGGATAGTCCGCATAGCGCGCGCTGCGGGAGTTGCAGCCGCTGCCTCGACGCTTGCCCGACCGGGGCCTTTCCGGCGCCGTTCCAGCTCGATGCGCGGCGCTGCATCTCCTACCTGACGATCGAGCATAAGGGCCCGATCCCGCACGAGTTCCGGGAGGCGATGGGCAACCGCATCTATGGCTGCGACGATTGCCTCGCTGTCTGCCCGTGGAACCGCTTCGCCGATACGGCGCGGAGGAACCAGGCGTTCGTGCCCCGCGCCGAACTGGTCGCGCCCGCTTTGGCCGATTTGCTGGCGCTGGACGATGCGGGCTTCCGCCAGGTCTTTGCCGGCTCCCCGATCAAGCGGATCGGCCGCGACCGCATGGTGCGCAACGCGGCGATCGCGGCGGGAAATAGTGGCAGCGGGACGCTGGTGGAGCCGTTGCGAAAACTGGTGGATGACGCCGATCCGGCGGTGGCCGAGGCGGCGCAATGGGCGATCGGGAAGCTCACCGAAATTCGTTCCTCCCGAGCGTAGTCGAGGGGCGTATGTGATGACTCCGTGCCAGCGCCCCTCGACTTCGCTCGGGACGAACGAGTCTAGCGCTTAGCCAGTGCCTACCGCGCCTCTTCCCGCCGGCTGAGCGCGGCGACGCAGCTCGCGCGGTCGACGTCACGGCCGTCGGGCAGTCGGGCGTCGATATAGCTGACGACCGCTTCGTCGCCCCTCCCCGGCGGGTAGAGATAGGCGTCGAGGACGCAGACCTGGCTGGCGAATTGAAGCTTGCGGGCGGTGCCTTCGCGGATGTCGAGATCGGCGGCGCCGAACTGGGATTCGAGCGCGCGGGCGGTGCGGCCCATCACATTTTCCAGCCCCACGATGCTGAACGTCGGCGGCGCCGGCGTGCCGACCTGGCCCGACGGCGTGATCGGCGCGCAGCCGGCGGCGGCGAGCGCCAGGCCGATCGCCATGCTGCTGCGCCTCGCTGAAAAGTTCATACTTTCTCCGAATGGAATAAGTGGGTGGCGACGGCCGCGCCGAGCACCGGCGCCAGCAGGTTGACGAACGGGATGGTGAAGAGGGCAGTCGCGCCGAGGCCGAGCAGGAGGCGCTTGATCTTGCTGGAGCCGAGCCACCGTTTCAGCGCCTCTCCGTCCAGATGCCGGATCGCCACCATTTCGCCGAGGTCGCGGCCGAGCGCGATGGCGTTGATGACGAAGAAGAGGATGAGCGGGCCGATGGCGGTCACGAGCAGCAGCAGATAGAAAGGCAGCGCCAGCAGGTTCCAGAGGATCAGCCGTCCCGCCGAGCGCAGCCCCAAAGCGAGCGACCGCGCGAACGAAGGATTGCGCCCGCTCGCCGCGGCGGCGGGATAATGGCGCGCTTCGACCGCCTCGACGACCTCGTCGGAGAAGATGCCGAGCACGCCGATGGCGATGGCGGGAAAGAGGAACCAGAGGCCGAGAAGGCCCAGAAATACGGCAGCCGTGGTGCCGGCGCCGGTCCCGATCTCGCAGCTATAATCGAGCGGGCCGATGCCGCAGGGATTGCTCCCGGTCAGCAGCCAGCCGAGCAGCAAGCCGGCGAGGGCGAAAATCGCCAACGTCAGCAGCAGCGACTTGACGAGCAACCGCCGGATGCGGGGATCGCCGAGTTGGGCAATAGCGAACGGGAGCGCGGCGAACATGGCTCCTGCTTCGCCGATGCGGGCCGGACGGTCAACGCCGGGCAGGTTGATCGCGCGCCGCCCGCCGTTTAGGGGCGGCCCATCTCCCTCCCTCGGAAAGCAGCCCCACGTGACAGACACACGCCTCGACGTCCTCGCTATCGGCAACGCCATCGTCGATGTGATCGCCGCCGCCGACGACGCCTTCCTGGAGGCCGAGGGCCTCGCCAGGGGGTCGATGCGGCTGATCGACGCGGATGAGGCGACCCGGCTCTACGGCCGCATGGGCCAGGGCCGCGAGACGAGCGGCGGATCGGCGGCGAACACGGTCGCGGGCATCGCCGCGCTCGGCGGGCGTGCCGGCTTCATCGGACAGGTGGCGGGCGACCAATTGGGCGAGATCTTCCGCCACGACATTACCGGCCTCGGCGTCGAGTTCACCACGCCCGCAAGCGCCGGAGCGGTCCCGACGGCGCGCTGCCTGATCCTGGTCACGCCGGACGCGCAGCGCACGATGAACACCTTCCTCGGCGCTTCGCAGCACTTGCCCGCCGCCGCCATCGACGCAAAGCAGATAGAAAGCGCGGCAATCCTCTACCTCGAAGGCTATCTGTGGGATCCCGAAGAACCGCGCTGGGCGATGATCAAGGCGATCGACATCGCCCGCAATGCCGGCCGCAAGGTCGCCTTCACTCTCTCCGACAGCTTCTGCATCGCGCGGCACCGCGACGGCTTCAACCAGCTGATCGACAGCGGCAAGATCGACATCCTCTTCGCCAACGAGGAGGAACTGAAGGCGCTCGCGGGCGAGGAGGATTTCGGCGCCGCTATGGCCGCAACCAGCCGTCGGGTGGAGACCCTGGTCGTCACCCGCAGCGAGAAGGGCGCCGTCGCCCTGCGTGGCAAGGAACGGGTGTCGGTGCCCGCCGAGCCCGTGGCCCAGGTCGTCGACACGACCGGCGCGGGCGATCTCTTCGCCGCCGGCTTCCTCGCCGGCCAGGCGCAAGGCCGCTCGCTGGAGCAGAGCCTCCGCATGGGCGCCATCGCCGCAGCCGAAGTGATTTCGCACTATGGCGCTCGGCCCGAGGCAGACCTGAAGGCGCTCGTCGCCGAGGCGTTGGGATGAAAAAGGGGAGGCTGAAGCCTCCCCTTTTCCTTTTCACGCTTGGCACTTCCCGTAGGAGCCTATTGGTTTTCGGTCCCAGGAGGGGCATGCGGCTCGATCTCGTGGAGATCGGGCACCTCGACAATGCCTTTGCCGAGATGGCTGTGGCGATATCCGTAGAGATAATAGATCACGAACCCGATCACCGCCCAGACCGGCAGAACGATCATCGCCTCGAACGGCAGGTTGAAGAACAGGAACAAAGTGCCCGCGATGGTGAGCGGTCCGATCAGCCACAAAGCCGGAGTACGGAACGGCCGCTTCCGGTTCGGCTCTCGCTTGCGCAGCATCATCACCGCGATCGCCACCATGAAGAAGGCGTAGAGCGTACCCGCATTGGCGATATCGGCCAGCTGGCCGACCGGCAGGAAGGCGGCGGCGAAGGCCACCACGGCGCCGGTGATCGCCGTCACCACATAGGGGGTCTTCCACTTCGGGTGGATCTTGGACAGGCCGTCCGGCAGCAGCCCGTCGCGCGACATGACGAAGAAGATGCGGGTCTGGCCGAACAGCAGGATCAGGATCACCGAAGGCAGCGCGACGAAGGCGGCGATACCCAGCAGGTTGCCGACGCCGCTGAATCCGATCTCGCGCAGCACATGCGCCAGCGCTTCGTTCGAGCAAACCAGCATGCCGGAATAAGCGGGCATGGCGCATTGGCGGGCAAGCTCTTCCGATCCGGCCGGAAATGGAATGCCGCCCGGGCCCATGATCGGCTGTCCGCCGATCGAGCCGATCGCGCCGGCGGCGACGAGGACGTAGAAGACGGTGCAGATCAGCAGCGACCCGATCAGGCCGATCGGCACGTTGCGCTGTGGGTTTTTGGTTTCCTCGGCCGCGGTCGAGACCGCGTCGAAGCCGACATAGGCGAAGAACATCGTCGCGGCGGCGCCGACCGCGCCGACACCCGATCCGAACCCGCCGAACACACCGGCCGGCAGGAACGGGTTGAAATTGTCGAGCTCGGATCGCGGCAGCGTCAGGATGATGAAGGCGGTGAGCGCGGAAACCTTGATCGCCACCAGCACCGCGTTGACGCGCGCGCTTTCATTGGTGCCGATCATCAGCAGCCAGGTGACGAGGAGGGCGATCACGACCGCCGGGAGATTGATGAAGCCGCCGGGCGCGCCGCCGAGCGCGAGCGGTCCGGCGCTCAGCGCGGCCGGAAGCTCATAGCCCATGAACTGGTTGAGTATCGTGCCCGTGAAATAGCCGGACCATCCAACCGACACCGCGGACGCAGCGACCGCATATTCGAGGACGAGGGCCCATCCGACTGACCAGGCGAGCAACTCGCCCATCACCGAATAGGTGTAGGTGTAGGCCGAGCCCGCGACCGGGATCATCGATGCGATCTCGGCATAGCAGAGCGCGGCGACGATGCAGATCGCGCCCGCAATCGCGAAAGCCAGCATCAGTCCCGGTCCGGCCTTCTGCGCGCCGGCCGATGTCAGCACGAAGATGCCGGTGCCGATGACGCAGCCAATGCCGAACAGGGTGAGCTGCAAGGCGCCGAGCGTGCGGTGAAGCGACTTCTTCTCGGCGGTGGCAAGGATGGCGTCGAGAGGCTTTACGCGCCCGAAAATCATGGTCTTCCCCTTGAAATGTCCCTGAGCCGCTTGGCCGCGGCCCTATGGTTTGTCGCGGAACCTACTCGCTAATCATCGGCGCGCAATAGCGATAATGGCGGCGGAGGCTCATCCCGGCGTCGGCGGCCCCGAAAAAAGCCCTCTCCGGGCGGGACGCGTGGCCGCTCCTAGCGCACCAGCATAGGCCCGAGCGGATGCCCGCCGAAAATATGGACGTGGAGGTGGGGCACTTCCTGCCCGCCATTGGCGCCGACATTGGCGAGCAGGCGATAGCCGGGCTCGACCAGCCCCGCTTCCCGCGCGATCCGGCCGACGGCGCGGACGAAGCCGGCTATCTCTTCCGCAGACGCGCGCGCGGAGAAATCGTCCCATGAGACATAGGCACCCTTGGGTATGACCAGGATATGGATCGGCGCCTGCGGAGCGATGTCGTTGAAGGCGAGCACGTATTCGTCCTCATAGACTTTCGAGCAGGGTATCTCCCCGCGCAATATCCGGGCGAAGATGTTGCTTTCGTCATAGGGGCGGGTGGCGTCGATTGGCATAAGGTCCTCCGTCACGTCGGCTTAACCGCTGGGCGGGCGGCGGCGCAACGCGCTTGACCCGTTCGCGCCCGGCGCTACGAGTCGCCCCATGAGCGACGACGCGCCCGACAGCCTGATTCCCTATGACGAGATCGTCCAGGAGGCGCTGCGCGCCGTGGTCGGCCGGGTGCTGGGGGAGGTGGAGTCGACCGGGATTCTGCCCGGCGAGCATCATTTCTACATCACCTTCAAGACCGCCGCCGCCGGGGTCGACATCCCCCGCCACCTGACCGAGCGCTTCCCCGACGAGATGACGATCGTCATCCAGAACCGTTTCTGGGACCTGAAGGTGCGCGAGGACGGGTTCGAGGTCGGCCTCTCCTTCAACCAGGCGCCGGCCAGGCTGGTCATCCCGTTCGCGGCGATCACCGGCTTCGTCGACCCGGCCGTCAATTTCGCGCTGCAATTCCAGGCCCAGGCCGACGAAAGCGGGCCGCAGGCGCACGAGGAAGCCGAGAACGATCATCCGGGCGCCGAGCCGGTCGAGGACGGATCGAACGTCGTATCGGTGGATTTCAGCCGGAAGAAGTGACGGCCCCAACGGGCTGTCACCCCAGCGAAGGCTGGGGTCTCGTGGAGAAGGGCCGCGACCTCTGGTCCTCCAGCTTTCGCTGGAATGACGATCAGCGGATTGGGAGTGTGTCATGAGCGAGATCACCACCACCCGCACCGAGACGGACAGCTTCGGCCCGATCGAGGTGCCCGCCGACGCTTATTGGGGGGCCCAGACGCAGCGCTCGATCGACAATTTCCCGTTCGGCCAGCGCGAGGCGATGCCGGTCGAGATCGTCCACGCTTTGGGCTTCGTCAAGCAGGCGGCGGCGCGGGTGAACGCGCGCGGCGGCGGCCTCGACGCGCGACTGGCCGAGGCGATCCAGGCGGCGGCGGGCGAGGTGGCGTCCGGCGCGCATGACGACCAATTCCCGCTGGTCATCTGGCAGACCGGATCGGGCACCCAGTCCAACATGAACGCCAACGAGGTGATCGCCGGGCGGGCCAACGAGATCCTGACCGGCCGGCGCGGCGGCAAGAGCCCGGTCCACCCCAACGATCACGTCAATATGGGCCAGTCGTCGAACGACAGTTTCCCGACCGCGCTCCACGTCGCCGCGGCGCGGGCGGCGGCGGCGCGATTGATGCCGGCGCTCACCCGCATGTTCGAGGCGCTGGGCGCCAAGGCCGAAGCGTGGGCGCCTATCGTCAAGATCGGGCGGACGCACCTCCAGGACGCGACGCCGCTGACCCTGGGCCAGGAATTTTCCGGTTATGCGGCGCAACTTTACGCCTGCCGCAACCGCATCGACGGCGCCGTCGCGCACGGCGTCGCCAAGCTGGCGCAGGGCGGAACGGCGGTCGGGACGGGGCTGAACGCGCCCGCCGGCTTCGATCTGGCCATGGCGCGGGAATTGTCGAACCTCACCAGGCTGGACTTTGAGCCGGCCGGCAACAAGTTCGAGGCGCTGGCCTCCAACGACGCGCTCGTCCATTTGTCGGGCGCGCTCAACACGCTGGCGGTGGCGCTGACCAAGATCGCCAACGACATCCGCCTGCTGGGCTCGGGCCCGCGCTGCGGGCTGGGCGAGCTTCGGCTGCCGGAGAACGAGCCGGGCAGCTCGATCATGCCGGGCAAGGTCAACCCGACCCAGGCCGAGATGCTGACCATGGTCGCCGCGCAGGTGATGGGCAACCATGTCGCGGTTACAATCGGCGGCCTGCAGGGGCATCTTGAACTCAACGTGTTCAAGCCGCTGATTGGTGCCAACGTGCTGCGCTCGATCGACCTTCTCTCGACCGCCATGGAGAGCTTTACCGAACGCTGTCTCGACGGGATCGAGCCGGACGAGCGGCGTATCTCGGAACTGCTGAACCGGTCGCTGATGCTGGTGACGGCGCTGGCGCCCGAGATCGGCTACGACAATGCCGCCAAGATCGCCAAATATGCGCACGAGCACAGCCTGACGCTCAAGGAAGCCGGGCTGGAGCTCAAGCTGATCGACGAAGCGCGGTTCGATCAGGTGGTGCGGCCGGAGGACATGACCGGACGCTAGCCCGCTCGACAGGGCGATCCCGGCTGGAACATCGCGCCCGCTCGCTGGTTCATTCCAGCCGAGGCGAATCCTCGTTTCCAGTCATTTTTTTCAGAGAGTCAGATGCTGTTCGATATCGCTGTCGCCGACGCCCCCGTCGGCGAAGACCTCATCCTTGAGCGCCCGCTGACCCGGTGGGGCGTCGATTCGGAATATGGGCGGTTGCTGGATGTGATGGTGTCGCCGCCGCCGCATCTGGAAATCGTTCCCTGCAACAGCATCTCGATCGGCGCGCTGGATCGGGGCATGAGCTGCTGCTCCGACACGGCCGGGCGGCAGCATCGGGCGCTGGTCACGGCGCTCCAGGCGGAGGGCGTGCGCTGCCATGTCGTCCCACCCTCGGAGGATATGCCGGACCTCTCCTTCACCCGCGACGCGGCGTTGATGACGCCCTGGGGGCTCCTCCAACTCAATCCTTCCGCCCCCCATCGCGAGGCGGAGGCGGCGCATGTCCGCGATGCGGCGCGGCAGTGGGGCGTGCCGATGCTGGGCGCCATCGAGGAGGGCAAGATCGAGGGCGGCGACATCTGCATCCTGCGCCCGGGCGTGGTCGTCGTCGGCTGGTCGGGCCAGCGCACCGACGAGGCTGGAGCGAAGGCGCTGGCGCGGATTTTCGAGGATCGCGGATGGACGGCGGTCATCACCCGCTTCGACCCCTATTTCCTCCACCTCGACACCTTGTTCACCATGGTCGGCCAGCGCAGCGCCGCCGCCTGCCTCGAAGCGCTCGACGGCGATTTCGTCGAACGCCTGTGGATGCTGGGCCTCGATTTCGTGCCGGTGACGATCGGCGAAGTGCAGGGTCTGGGCGCCAACCTGGTCAGCCTGGGCGACGAGCGCATCCTTTCCTCGGCCGACAGCAGCCGCATCAATACGGAACTGGCGCGGCGCGGCTACCGCGTGATCGCGGTCGAGATCGACCAGTTCACCCGCTGCGGCGGCGGCATCCACTGCCTGACCCTGCCGCTGGCGCGCCTGCCGGGATGAGCCGACGCCAACGTCAGCGCTAGAGGAGGATGAGATTAGCTCAAACCATCCCCGTTCGGGCTGAGCCTGTCGAAGCCCTGCTCTTTCTAGCCGAAAGAGAAGGACGGCCCCCTTCGACGCCGCCTGCGGCGTCGCTCAGGACAGGCTTCGACAAGCTCAGGGCGAACGGTTCAATACTATCCCATCACGCTTTAACCGCCGCCCTGCCACACCCGCACCGCGTCCACCGGCGCGATCAGCATCAGCACGTTGAGCGTCAGATTGTCGCGGATCGTCCAGAGCGTGAGCAATTCGAATCCGATCGCGATCAGCATCGTCGCCCAGACCGGCAGGCGGCGGGCGGCGAGGAATCCCAAGGTCATCCAGCCTATGTCCGCCATGCTGTTCAGCACGCTGTCGCCATTATAGCCGAAGGCGAAGGTCGCCTCGCGATAGCGGTCGATGATCCACTGGCTGTTCTCGAGCAACTCCCACGCCGCTTCGATCGCGACCGCGGCGAGGAGGCGGTCGCCATAGGGGTTGCGGCGGAGGAACAGCCAGCCCAGCCCGTAAAAGAGGAAGCCGTGGATGATGTGGCTGGGCGTGTACCAGTCGGCGATATGCTGGCTGTTGTCGGCGCTCTGCACCGCGCCGGTCCACAATTTCACCTCGCCGCACGCGCAGATGAGCGGACGGCCCATCAGAAGAAGGACTACGGCGGTGGCCAGCGCCAGCCCCAGCGCGATCATCCAGTAACGGCGTTCGATCAGCGGCATTTTCGGTTTCCCCCTCGTCCGATCCTCTCTTGACGCATCGCCACCGCCCACGCCAGTAGCGCCCATGGCGACCAGCAATCAGCTCAAGCGGCGCGGCCTTCTTTTCGTGCTCTCCAGCCCCAGCGGCGCCGGCAAGACCACGATCGCGCGGATGCTCCTCGACCAGGACAGCGGGATCTCGCTGTCCGTCTCCGCGACGACGCGGCCAATGCGCGAAGGCGAGGTCGACGGGCGCGATTATCATTTCGTGACCGACGCCGAATTCGACCGGATGGTCGAGAGCGGCCAGTTCCTGGAATGGGCCCATGTGTTCGGACAGCGCTACGGCACGCTGGAAAACGAGGTGCGCAAGTCAATCGACGCGGGCTGCGACGTGCTGCTCGACATCGACTGGCAGGGGACGCAGCAATTGAAGCAAGTCGATCCCGACATCGTCCGCGTCTTCATTCTGCCGCCGTCCATGGCGGAGCTGGAGCGGCGGCTGCGCGCGCGCGGCACCGACAGCGACGAGGTGATCGCGAGCCGCATGGAGCGCGCCGCGGCCGAGATCAGCCACTGGGCCGAATATGATTATGTCCTCGTCAACGAGGACAAGGACGCCTGCCTCGGCAAGGTCCACGCCGTCCTGGAGGCGGAGCGGCTGAAGGCGACGCGGCGGATCGGCCTGCATGATTTCGTGCGCGGCCTGATCGGCTGAGGCCTTTTGCTTCCCCTCGCGTTTCGGAGTAGCTTCGAGCGACACAGGATAAGGGGAAGAGCGATGATGGGACGGGCAATTATCGGCGCATTCGCGGCGGCGGTCGCGATGTTCATCCTGGGCTTCCTCTTTTTCGCGACGCCGATCTCCCATCTGGGCTTCAAGAACCTGCCCGATGCGCAGGCGGCCTCCGTCCAGGGCGTGCTCGCCCAGAACCTGCCGGAAACCGCGACCTATTCCGTTCCGTCGGGAACGACATCGTCCCAGACGATCCTCTACGGCCGCGGGCCGATAGCGACGATCCATTACAATGTCGCCGGCTATCCGATCGGCGACGGCGCGACGATGATCGCGGGCTTCGTCCACATGCTGGTGGTGACTTTGCTGATGGCGGCGGGGCTCTATCTGGTCTCGCGCCACATCGCGAGCTTCGCGGAGCGGGCGAAGCTGCTCGTCCTCGGCGTCCTCGGCACCACCATCTTCATGCGATTGGGCGAGCCGATCTGGTATCATCACGACTGGGGCAACGCCATTTACCTGTTCGTCGCCGACACCGTCTCGCTGATCGTCGCCGGTGTCATCATCCTCAAATTGCTGCCCGCCGCGGTCTATGATCGCGCCGGCCACCGTCCGCCCAGCGACGTCTAGATCAAGGTGAGGAACCGATAGGCGGCGGCGAAATCGTGGCGGCGCGCCTCCAGGGCGGCGGCGGCTTCCGCGTCCTCGCCCCATTGCTCCGCCTGCCACGCCTCGTCGAGCGTCGCCGCTGACCAGGCCCTGTCGAGGTCGATCGCCTCCTCCGCGAGCGCCAGCGCGACGATCAGCGAGCCGCCGATGGTGACGATGGGCGACAAACCGGCGAGCGCGAACGGGTCGCGGGCGGCAACGGCGTGGGCGAGCTGGCGCAAGGTCGCTTCATACTGGGGCCGGTGCATGATGCCGCACACGATCTCGAAATCTACGTCGAAGCGGCGGCGCGCCCAGGCGAGGAGCGGATCCCATAACTCGGCCTGGCGCGCGACCAGGCTGGAAGGACCTTCGGCGCGGTAGCAGAGGAGGTCGTTCTCGCCATAAGCGGCGAGGCCGCGCGCAAAGCTTTCGGCGTCGGGCGCGACGCGGTCGATCGCGGCATTGGCGAGGCCGGTGAGCGGCATCGAGCGCGGATCGACCTTCTCGCCCTGCGCATTCCATTCCTCGGCGACCGCCCGGGCGAGCGGCTCCGTGGGAAGCAGCAGCGGCCGGCGCGCCGGCGTCTTCACCGCCCGCTCGTCGAGCAAGATCTCGAAACCTCCTTGCGCGGCGCGGAGCGTGGCGTGACTGTAGAAGCGCGTCATTCCACGGGCGGCGTCCGCCACTTCCTGGCCAACGCCCTGGGGGCGCCGAAGCTCGCTACCAGGCCGACCGCGACCATGGGTATGCCGACCAGCGGCCAGCCGCCCTCCCGCGCCAGATCGCCCTGCCAGACGAGCAGGCCGACCAGGACCACTACCGTGCCGGCGATCCGCGCGAGGTTCATCAGGATGAAGCGGTTGCGCCACATCGCCCTGTCTTCGTGGGGTGTCATGCGAGAGCCTTTATCAGTTCGAGGATGTCGGACGGGTGATCCGCCACATGGTGGGCGCCGGCGTCGCGCAGTTCACCGGCTTCGTGATAGCCCCAGGCGACGCCAATCGCGGTCACTCCGGCGGCGCGGGCCATGGCCATGTCGTAGCTGGTGTCGCCGATCATGATCGTGGTCGCGCGATCGGCGCCCGCATCGGCCATGGCCTGTTCGACCATGGACGGGTGCGGCTTGGAGGGGTGGCGGTCGGCGGTCTGGAGGGTGACGAAGCGGCGGGAGAGCCCGTGATGGGCAAGGCAGAGGCCGAGCCCCCGGTCGGACTTGCCGGTGGCGATGCCGAGCAGCCATCCATCGGTTTCGAGCGCGTCGATCAGATCGGCGACACCCTCGTAAAGCGGCTCGTCGACGAGCCCCTGCCCGCGCAGCCGGTGGAAGGCGAGCTTGTAATCCTCGGCCAGGGTGACGTGGAATTCGGGATCGGCCTCGGGCAGCATCGCCCGCATCGCCTCGACCAGGCTGAGCCCGACCACGCGGCGCGCTCTCTCGCGGCAGGGCGCCGCCAATCCTGCCCGCGCGAAGCAATCCTCCATCGCCAGGCAGATATTGATCTGGCTGTCGACGAGCGTGCCGTCGCAGTCGAAGATGGCGAGGCGGTTCATCGCGCCGCCTCTCCCGCCATCAGGTCCGCCATCTCCGCCCGCCCCGCCGCGCGCAGGCCACCGACTGCCCCCTCCAGCTCCGCCGGCTCCTTGTTCTGACCGAGCTTGCGGGTGCCGCGCAGGTCGTCGATCGCAAGCTCGTAGCCGACGATCGCCTTCGCCAGCGCCTCGAAGCGGCCGGGAGACATCTTGCCGCGAGTCCAGGGAGGCTTGGGCGCCAGGCGCGCCTCATGAGCCTCGCTCAGGGCGTCGGCCTGGGCGACCAGCTCGTCACCGCTCAGGCGACGCAGCCGCCCCTCGGCCTCGACCGCGACATAGTTCCAGGTCGGCACCTGGTCGGGCGTCCCGTACCAGTCCGGACTAATATAGGCGTCGGGACCGAGGCAGGAGAGAAGGGCGACGGCGCCGTCGAGGACCGGCGAAGCCCGGTTGCCGCGCGCGACGTGGAAGAGAAGACGGTCCGGCGCCGCCACGACCACGGGCACATGGAGGACATGGCCGCCCTGGCCCGTAGCGACGAAGAGGGTGCAGAAAGCGGTGTCGGCGATGAAGGCGAGCATTTCGTCCCGGTCGTTCCAGGCGAAGGCGCGGTTCGGGTGCATCAGCCCCGCCCCCTGCCGCGCCGCTCGCCCTTGCGCTCCTTGCGCTTCGCCTTGGCGACGGCGCTGGCGGCCTTGCGCTTGCCTTCGGGTGTCTCGGAATATTTCACGTCATCGAGCGGCAGGTCGCCGAGCTCCAGATCGAAGCCGAGCGAGGCCATGCTCTCGGCGAGATGGGCGGGAAGCTCGGCGGTCACGTCGACGCGGCCGCCATCGGGATGATCGATGCGCAGGCGCCGGGCATGGAGGTGGAGCTTGCGGCTGATGCTGCCGGTGAGGAAGGAATCCTGGCCGCCATATTTGCCGTCGCCGACGATCGGATGGCCGACCGCCGCCATGTGGACGCGGAGCTGGTGGGTGCGGCCGGTATGGGGCTGGAGCTCGACCCAGGCGGCGCGGTTGCCGGCGCGCTCGATGACCCGGTAACGGGTGCGCGAAGGCAGGCCCGCGTCGCTTTCGTCGACATGCATCTTCTCGCCGCCCGTGCCCGGCTGCTTGCCGAGCGGCAGGTCGATGAAGCCGTCCTTCACTTCGGGCACGCCGACCACCAGCGCCCAATAGACCTTGCGGGCGGTGCGGCCCGAGAAGGATTTGGAGAAGAAGGCGGCGGCGCGCGGGGTGCGGGCGAGGAGCAGCACGCCCGACGTATCCTTGTCGAGCCGGTGGACGAGCTTGGGCCGCTCGCCGCGCTCATTGGCGAGGCCGTCGAGCAGGCCGTCCAGATGCGTGCTCGTCTTGGTTCCGCCCTGCGTGGCGAGGCCGGGCGGCTTGTTGACGACGATCGCGGCCGGATCGCGGTGAATCACCATCTCGTTCACATAAGCGATCTCGTCCTCGCTCAGCCTTGGCCGTTCGACGCGCGGCTTCGGCGCGGCCGGCGCTTCGGCGGGAGGGACGCGGATGACCTGGCCGGCCTCGATCCTGTCGCCGGGCGCGGCGCGCTTGCCGTCGAGGCGGAGCTGGCCGGTGCGGGACCAGCGCGAGACGATGTTGAAGCTGGCGTCGGGCAAATGGCGCTTGAACCAGCGGTCGAGTCGGATGCCGTCATCCTCGACCGAGACGGTGAACTGGCGGACCTGGTCGCTGGCGGCGGTCTCGTTCATGCCGTCGCCCTCGCCAGCCAGAAGCCGATGAAGAGCAGCATCACCGACCCCGCAACGGAGGAGACCGCATAAGCCGCCGCCACGATCAATTCTCCGCGCTGGATCATCTGCGCGGCCTCGAGGCTGAAGGCGGAAAAGGTGGTGAAGCCGCCGAGCATCCCGACGCCGAGAAAGAGGAGCAGGGGATCGTCGACCGGCCCGTCACGGAGCGCAATGCCCGCGAGCAGGCCCATCAACAGGCCGCCGAGCAGGTTGGCGATCCAGGTCCCCCAGGGGAAGGCGGCGCCCATCTGCTCGAGCGCCACGCGGCTCAGATGATAGCGGAAGCCGGCGCCGATCGCGCCGCCCAGCATGACGAGGAAGAGATTGGGCATCGGCCGCGATGTAGCGGCCGCGTGGCGAGTTCGCCAGTGGGCGAGTTCCCCTTGGCCGATCCGAGAGGGCCTAGCCGCCGTTGCTGGCGATCACGGCCACGTCCGAGCCCGCCCCCTTGGGCGTAACGATCAGGTAGAAGGCGTCACCGCCTTTCTTGTCGACGCCGGCGAGGATGAGGTCGCCGCCGCGGACCTGTCGTTCGGACGAATAGCCGGCGCCCACCGCCCTCGCCTGATACCAGTCCAGCACGTTGCGCGGCGCGGCCTCCGTGACGAAGGTCGCCACGCGGCACACGCCGCCTTTGTTGCCGGCGGCTTCCGTGAGGCGGGCGCCGGGATAGACGGGGAGAGCGGCGGGCAGCCGCTTCGCCCAGCCGGGATTGTAATCGAACGGCGCCGCGCAGGCGCCCGCGCTCGGCCCCGGCATCCAATCCGCTCCGGCCGACGCGGCCGCCGGCGCCGGATAAGGCGCCTGGACAGGACTCTCCGGCGGACGGACGGAATTGCGGTTGGACTGCTGCGACAGGGTCGGATCGACCAGTATCTGATCCTCCAGCGCGCTGGTGAGCGCCGGATCGGCGTCGTTTCCGACGATCTGGTTGTCGAGACTGGCGAGCTCCGTCTCGTCGGAGGCCGACCCGCAGGCGGCGAGCATCATCACCGCGATCAGGATGGCGGGACGCAAGGGAAAGGCGATGCGGTGGTACATAACGGCTCCTCGAGTGGCCCTCATCATGCCGCAAAATCGAAGGCGGTGGGTGAGGAGACGTGGTTAATCCGCAGCTTCGGCACCGCCTGTGCCATTATCGGACTGCCAGAAGGCGAAAGTTTCCGCCTGCACGGCGGCGATGAAGCACGCCGCCTCCGGCCCTTCCCAAAGCCCCTTATAGCCGCGCGACCGGCCGCCGCCCGCGACCCACCATCCCTGGCCGGGGAGACCGTCGGCCTGCCGGACGACCAGCACCGCTAGCTCGGGCTCGCCGCGAATGGCGCCCTCGTCGTCGATCCTCCCCAGGATGACGCAGAGCTGGCGCATCTTCGGGCGCGAAAAGGCATAGCCGAGCCGTTCGAGAAGCTCGGAATAAGTCAGCGCCGTGCCGGCCCGCGCGGCGGCGACGAGATAAGCGCGGACTTCCTCCGGCTCGGCGAGCATCAGCCCGCGTCGCTGAAGACCAGCCGGCCGTCGGTGCCGCCGCCGCTCGCCGGCGACAGGCGAACGGTGAAGGGGTCGCCATCCTCCTTCTGAGTCCCGCGGATGACGGTGTCGTCGCCTTCCCGGCCGGCGGAGGCGATGGTCAGGACTGCCGCGCGGGCGGGGTCGCGATACCAGGCGGCGATCTTGTCCGGCGCGTCGGCGCTGGCGAATCGGAGCTCGACCGCGCCGCGGTCGCGACCGTCGCTGCGCTCGCCGGCCTCGATATGCAGGCCGCTGAGGCTCGACCCCGGATAGAGGATGTCGCTGTCGCTCTCCACCTCGGCCCGTTCGGCCAGGCCGTCGGGAATGTCGAACTTGAGGTCGAAGCCGGGCGCGTTGATCGAGAATTGCCCTTCCTCGGCCTTGCCCTCGGCGGAGATTTCCTCCCGGGCGCCATCGGCGTCGGCGGTGGGCGCGGCGGCATCCTCCTTGCCGATCTTGGCCTCGCAGGCGGCGAGCAGCGAAGCGGCGCACAAGGCGGCGACGAAACTGGTCCTGTTCACGATTCTCTCCCTCCCTTCGGATTGCGGGCGGAGCTTAGCTCATGGCGTGACCGGAACCAATTCGAACACGTCGAGCGTCGATTCGCGGCGCGGCCAGGGAATGACGAGGCGGTAGCGGAAAGGGGCGACCCGTTCGACCACGCCGGCCATGTCGCGCTGGGGATCCTCCCCATAAGGAAGCGGCGCGTCCTCGTCGCCCAGCTCCAGGGTTCCGAGGAAGATATGGCGCTCGTCGCTCTCCGGATAGATGCGTCCGGCCGGTCGCTGGGACCCCGTCTGCTTGACGATGATGAGGACATCATCCTCGGCCTCGACGTAGCAGAAGAAGGGCTTGTAGGCGATGTAGGCGAGGTCGCGGGAGCCTTGGGTGCCGATCTTGATGACCCGGCAATGATAGGAACCGGGAGGCGGCGCGGCGCGCGGCAAAGCGGCGTCCGGATCGAGCAATTCGCCCTCGTCGGTGATCGCACCCTTGAAGCCGCGCGATCGCGCCTCGGCGAGCGCGGCGGTCCAGGCCGATTCGAGCCGGGCGATCCGGTCCTGGTCGGCCGCGCTCGCGACGCTCCGCCATCCGCTCTCGTCGACGGGCACGGCCTCCACCGACACGGTCGCCGGCGGCTCCGCGATCCGCGCGCAGGCGCTCATCAGGATCAGGCCCGCCATCGGCAGGACAAATGCGTTCTTCGACATGCTCTTCCCCACAAAGACGCGCTGAGCCGACCATGAAGGCGGCCGGCTGCACAAGAATAATAAGTCGTTAAGCGGACGAAATGTTCCTGCCGTGGGCCGGACGGCCTCGCGCGCCGTCGCGGCGGCCCGGACGGCTTGTCGTCGCGCCACCGCTGCTCTAGGCGCGCGCCATGACCGACGATCATGCGCGCACCCGTGCCGGCCTCCTGCTGGGGCTCGGCGCCTATTTGCTGTGGGGCGTGCTTCCGCTCTATTTCAAGGCGCTCGCCAGCCTGCTGCCGACCGAGATCGTCGCCCACCGGATCATCTGGTCGCTGATCTTCCTGGCAGTGCTCGCCACTTTATGGCGGCGCTGGCCGGGCATCGGCGCCGGCCTCCGCTCGCCGCGCCTCATGGCGATCCTGGCGCTGACCGCGACCCTGATCGCGGCCAACTGGCTCATCTACGTCTGGGCGGTGCTCAACGGACACGTGCTGGAGGGCAGCCTCGGTTACTATCTCAACCCCCTGGTCAACGTGCTGCTCGGCGTCGTGCTGCTCAAGGAGAAATTGACCCGGGCGCAGATGGCGGCGGTGGGGCTGGCGGCGGCCGGCGTCGCGGTGCTCGCGTTCGGCGCCGGCGACGCCTTGTGGATCAGCCTCGCGCTCGCGGCGAGCTTCGCCTCCTACGGATTCCTGCGCAAGGTGGCGCCGGTCGAATCGCTGGAGGGGCTTTCGATCGAGACCGCCTTGCTTGCGCCGGTGGCGCTCGGCTGGGTGCTCTGGCTGGAAGGGACTGGACAGGGCGGCCTCGGCGCCGATGCGATGACGACGACCTTGCTGGTGCTGGCCGGCGCCGCGACCGCCATCCCGCTCCTGCTATTCACCGCGGCGGCGAAAAGGCTGCCTTATTCGACGCTGGGCTTCCTCCAATATGTCGCGCCGTCGATCCAGTTCCTGCTCGCCGTGCTGGTGTTCGGGGAGGAACTGACCAGCGCGCATCTCGCCTGTTTCGGCGCGATCTGGGCGGCGCTGATTATCTTCGCCTGGGAGGGGTTCCGCACCGGCCGGGCGGCGGCGCGGACCCGGCGCGCCCAGGCGGACAAAGCCGCCGCTTGCGTCGAGCCGTGCAGCGTTCCATGATGGGCGAATGCTGAACCTCGTCTCCATCTTCATCGGCGCGGTCGCCCTGCTGCTCGCGATCATCGCCTTCGTGCCCCTGCTCGGCTGGGCCAACTGGCTGATCATCCCATTGGCGCTGGTCGGCGCCGGGATCGGAGTCATCTCGAAGCAGAAGAGCGGACGCAATCTCAACCTGTTGGTCATCGTGATCGGGATCCTCCGCCTGATGCTCGGCGGCGGCATCATCTGAACCCTATCGGCCGGGCGGCTCCTGTCGCGCGTAGCGGAGCGTCGTCCCCTTCCAGTCCACGTCCAGGCCCTCCGCGGTGATCGCGGCCGGCACCGCCTGGAAGTCGGCCTTGCCGACATCGTTGGCCTCGAACCGGAAGCGAAGCGCGGTGACGTCCTCGGCGACGGGAAAGCGCTCGGAGACGAAGCCGTAAATCTCGCTGCCGAGGAACATCGCCACGATCCTGCGCGCCGGATCGGGCTCGAAACGATATTCGCCGCCTTGGATGAAGCCCGACTCCCGGCTGCCGTCGGAATATTCCGCGGCCACGTCGAGATTGCCGGCGGGTTTTCCGCGGTCGTTCGTCACTTCGATCCGAAGGCCGGGGATATCGCTGTCGCCGGCTCCTGTCTGGATGAAGCGGGGCGGCACCACCGGGGGGTCGCTGGTGAGGACGAGCCGGTCGCCGTGCCGCGTCCAGCGCCCCTCGCCGACAAGATCGAGCGCGCCTTGCGAAAAGCCCCACTGGAATCGGTCGCCGGGCCCCAGGATCAAGGTCGAGGCCGTCTCCGGCATGTCGAGCTGATAAATGCCCTCGACCGTGGCCACGGCCGGCGAGACGGCGAGCCATGCGGCCGCGAGCACGGCCCCGGTCATGACCCATCCTCCTTCGGCCGCATCGCCTCGCCGAGGGCGGCGGCGATGGTTTCGAGGCGGTAGGGTTTGTAAACGACCGGCAGACCGCCGCTGCCCGAAGTGGCGATGCGGTCGCTGAAGCCGGTGGTGAGGATGACCGGAAGCTCCGGGCGCTGCTCGTGGAGCCGCTCGGCAAGCTCGAGGCCGCTCATCTCCGGCATGACGACATCGGTGAAGACGGCGTCGATCCGCGCCTCGGCGGCGAGGCGGAGCGCCTCCGCGCCCGATCGGGCGCGGATGACGGTGTGGCCGAGCTCCCCAAGCAATGTCTCGGCGAAGGCGCCGACATCCTCATTGTCGTCGACGACGAGGACGCAGCCGGTAGCGGCGCAGGTCCGCACCTGCTGCTCGCGCGCCGCTTCGCCGGTCGCCGCCTCGCGCTCGCTGCATGGAAGGAGGATGGTGATCGTGCTGCCTTCTCCCGCCACGCTGTCGATGAACACGTCGCCTCCCGACTGGGTAGCGAATCCATAGACCTGGCTGAGGCCGAGGCCTGTGCCCTTGCCGACGCCCTTGGTGGTGAAGAAGGGTTCGAACACCCGCGCCTGCGTCTCCGGGTCTATGCCCTCGCCGGTATCGGAGATCGCCAGCAGGAGCGCCCGTCCCCGTTCCGCATTTTCCTCCGCGTCGGTCGTGCGAATGGTGAGGGTGCCGCCGTCGGGCATGGCGTCGCGGGCGTTGACGGCGATGTTGAGGACGGCCGATTCGAGCTGGGTCGGATCGACCTCCGCCGGACACAAATCGGACGCCAGGTCGAGACTGATCTGGATTCGCTCGCCGAGCGTGCGATCGAGCAGATCGGCCATGCCGAGTATCTGCTCGTTGAGGTCGAGCACCTCGGGCCGCAGCGGCTGGCGACGGGCGAAGGCGAGGAGCTGGCTGGTGAGCGCGGCGGCGCGGCCCGCCGTTTGGGCGATCGCACCGGCGAAGCGGATGCGCGTTTCCTCCGTCAGGTTCGGGCGCTGGAGGATATCGGCCGAGCCCTGAATCACGGTTAGCAGATTGTTGAAGTCGTGCGCGATGCCGCCGGTGAGCTGGCCCAGCGCCTGCATCTTCTGCGCCTGGCGAAGCTGCTCCTCGGCCTTGGCGCGCTCCTCGATCTGGATCTCCAGCTCGCGATTCGCCTCGGCAAGCGCGCTCGCGCGCTCGGCCAGCTCGCGATTGACCCGGCGAAGCGCGGTATGGGCGATGCCGAGCACGCCCACCACCAAGGCCGTCATGACGACGAACAGCGCGATCAGCGCATAGCGCGTGAGCCTCCGCGACAGCGGCTCGGGAACGACCGACAGGCTGACCGTGCCGATTCTCGTCCCGTCCCGAGCGACCGGCGCGGCGGCAATCGCGATGCTGCCCTCGGGCGGCAGGATTTCGGCGAGCGTGGGAGGCAATGTCGTCCCCGACCGCTGGAATCCGGCGAACAAAACGCCCTCCCCGTCATAGACGGCGGCGGACCGGATTTGCGGGTTCACGCGCAATGCGTTGACCGATTCCTGGGCGGCCGCGGCATCGGCGAAATCGAGCGCGGCGGTGACGCTGGCGGCGAGTATCTCGGCCTGGACCCGCGCCTCCCTGACCTTCTGCTCGCGATAGGCGCTCTCGCTCTGGAAGATGATGCCGAGCCCGGCCAGCAGCAGCAAGGCGGCCATCAGGCCGGCGGCGGCCGGGACCGATCGCCAGCCCCGGGCGAGGCGGTTGAACGGCCTCACGAACTCTGCCTCACGCTGAGCGCGATGCCGAGCAGCCGTGAGCTGATCGAAAGATGGCTGCGCGCGGCCGAGACGGCGTCGACATGGAATCCGACGCGGCCGTCGACGATCGCGAAATGGACCATGCCGCGCGCCGAACCGTCGCGGGCATCGGTAACGGTCAGCACCGGCTTGTCGCGCAGGCCGGCCAGCAGCTGCGCGGTGGACCGTCCCGTCCGGCCGCGCACGAAGGCGATATGGCAGTTCGAGGCGCCGTCGACGCCGGCAAGTCGGCGCACGACCACCGGATTGTCGCCGATGCGCTGCCCCGCCACAGCATCGTCAATCACCTCGCCGAAGGGATCGCTGCCGATGATGCACAATTGGATCGGCGTGCCCGCCGCCGGTCGCGCCCCGGGTGGCCATTCGACGTAGCGGGCGAACTTGGGAAGAAAGGCCGCCTTGACGGAGGTTTCGAGCGGCTGCGCCGAAACCGGCTGCGCGAGAGCGAGCAGGAGCAGGCCCGGAAGCATCCGGGTTGCCGTTCCCCGGAGGACAGAGGCGAAGCGCGTCGCCATCAGAACAGGATTCGCGTCCCGGCGTGGAGGCTGCGCTCGATACGCTGCGAGCGCTCGGGCTCGCCGCTTTCCTCGTGCGATGCGTGGAGCAGGTTGCGGCCCGCCACATAGAGCTCAAGATTGTCGCTAACGCGCCAGCCCAGGCGGGCGTCGGCCTCGACGTAGCTGTCGACGCGCGGACGCTCCAGATCGTCGACGGTGCGCAGGCCGACGTCGAGCTGGACGTTGTCGGCGACATCCATCTGGGAACGAACGAGGATCCTGAAATCGGGATCGTTGCCGGCCGATTCTCCGCCGGTGATGTCGATATGGCCGTCCTTTACCTTGAACGACTTGCCGAGGGTGGCGAGGCCTAACTTCATCCGCCACCAGGAGGCGACCTGTTGGGTGGCCCAGGCTTCGATGCCGTAGCTGTGGCCCTTGAGGCTGTTGCCGAGCATGATCGGAAGCCCGCCGTCGGGCGCGAATTCGGTTGTGCGCAGATCGTCGTAGATATTGTAGAAGAGCGAGACGGAGAGGGTGGTGGTGTCGGTCGGCTGTCCGCGATAGCCGGCCTCGATGGCCGTCAGTTTTTCGGACTGGAAGCTGGTGGCGGGCGCCAGGATCGGCAGCGCCTGAAGGTCGCGGTCGATCCGCGAGGGTGTGCGGACGGCCCGCGACACCGCCGACCAGAGCAGCACATCCTCGCTCGGCTGCCAGGCGAGCCGAAGGTTCGGAAGCACTTGCACCCCGGCGGACGACGACCGTTCGAGCTTGACCCCCGCCGTCAGCGTCAGCCGTTCGCCGAGCGCGACCTGGTCCTGGGCGAAGGCGTTGATGATCCACAGCCGCTCGCGTTCGGGATCGAGGACGAAGGGGTTGAGCCGGTTGATGAAGGCGTCGCGGGTCGTGCGCACGCCGGCGCCGAGCACGAAATCGTGCCGCCCGGCGGAGCCGCTATACTGGGCCTCGACGTCGAAGGTCTGGAGGGCGTCGCGCACCAGCACGAAGCGGCGGTTGAAATTGTCATAATAAGCTTGGAGCCGGAACGAGGAATCGTCGTCGATCCGGCGCGTCCAGCGGGCGAGCAAATTATGGCCCTTCTCGCCGTCGCCGCGGAAGATGTCGGTGCGGGTGTCGAATATGTCCCCTTGCAGGGTGAAGGCGTTGTCCGCCGAGCCCAGATCCGTGCGGAAGCCGGCCTGGAAGCCGGATGAGGCATCGTCTATGTCCGGCCCGGCGCCGTCGGGCTGGTCGCCGCGACGGGAATAATTGCCGTAGATCCGCATGGCGCCGTCGCCGACCGGGAAGCCGTAGCGCAGTGCGGCGGTGCCCTCGTTGGCGGCGAGCGTCCCGCGCGCGAGGCCGCCCAGCGTGTCCACGGCGTTCTTGGTCGTGATGTTGATGACGCCATTCACCGCATTGGGGCCAAACAACGTCCCGCCGGGGCCGCTCACCACTTCGATCTGTTCGATATCCTCCATCACCGGGGAATGGAGTTCCCAGAAGATCGCGGAGAAAAGCGGCGTGTAGATGCTGCGGCCGTCGATCAGCGCGAGCATCTTGTTGGCGGTCTCATAGCCGTTGAAGCCGCGCGCGCTGATCGCATATTGGCGCGAATCGATCTGCTGCAGCTGGAGATTGGGCGCCAGTCGCAGCGCTTCCGGCAGCGATGTCGCCGACGAGCGCAGGATATCCTCGTTGGTGATGACGTAGATCGCGGCCGGCGCTTCGCTCAGCGGCTCCGGCCGTTTCGAAACCGACGTGACCTGGACCTGCGCCAGCTCCTCGATCGACAAATCGCGGAGCTCGGCCACGCTCTGCGCCGCGCCGGCAGAAGGGATCGAAGCGGCGCTCCCCGCCAGAAGAAACGCCACCGCCGCGCGGCGCATCTGTGCGGCCTTAATCGAATGCATCGGATTCAGAATCCCCCGGACAGGCGTTCGCCCGCCCCATGCGAACGAGCCCATCCGCCATAAGCAACCCGGCAATGCGCAATTCGTTGCTTCCCCGATATATTTTCCCTTCGGCCACTTTAGCGCGGAAAATTGGAGCAAGGGAAGTTTCGCCTAGGCGGCTTGCGCGATCGGCCGGGAAATCCGATGGTCGCGCGTCAGCGAAGGGAAGCCGCTTATGTCCCGCGACGAGCGCATCGATGCCTATATCGCCCGCCAGGCCAATTTCGCGCGGCCAATCCTCGAGCATCTGCGGGCGGCGGTCCACGCGGCCTGCCCCTCATGCGAGGAGACGCTGAAATGGAGCGCGCCCACCTTCATGTACGGCAAGGAGCAACTGGCGATGATGGCCGCGTTCAAGGCGCACGCGACCTTCGGCTTCTGGAAAGGCAGCCTGGTCGTCGGCGAGAATGACCGGCAGACGAGCGCGATGGGTCAGTTCGGCCGGCTGACCTCTGTCGCCGACCTTCCCGACGACGAGACGCTGCACACGCTGATCCGGAAGGCCATGGCGCTGACCGATGCCGGCGTGAAGCCCGCTCGCGCCAAGCATCCCAAGCCGCCGATCGCCGTTCCCGACGACCTGCGCGCGGCGCTCGACGCAGAGTCCAAGGCGTCGGCGACCTTCGACGCCTTTCCGCCAGGCGCGCGGCGCGACTATCTCGAATGGATCACCGAGGCGAAGCAGGCGGCGACGCGCGACAAGCGCATCGCCCAGGCGGTGGAATGGATGGCCGAAGGCAAGAAGCGCAACTGGAAGTATGAGAAGTGTTGAAACGCCATTGAGCCTTGATCGCGCCCGCGTCGGGGACCACATGGAACCCATGCTGATCCAGACCGAACCGACGCCCAATCCGGCGACCCTCAAATTCCTGCCTGGCGAGACCGTGATGAGCGGCGGGACGCGCGATTTCGCGACGCCGGAGGAAGCCGAAGCCTCACCGCTCGCCGAGGCGATCTTTTCGACCGGCGATGTCGACGGCGTGTTCTTCGGCCGCGACTTCATTTCCGTGACCGCCGCGCCGAGCGTCGAATGGCGGGATCTCAAACTGCAGATACTGAGCGTTCTGCTCGATCATTTCTCGAGCGGCGCGCCCCTGTTCAAGCCGGGCAGCGCAGGCGGCATCGCGGTCGCGCCCGCTTTGGCGATGGACGACAATCCCGAGGATGCGGAGGTCGTCGCCCAGATCAAGGAGCTGGTCGAAACGCGAGTCCGGCCGGCGGTCGCCCAGGACGGCGGCGACATCGTCTATCGCGGCTTCCAGGGCGGCACCGTCTTCCTGGCGCTGCACGGCGCCTGCTCGGGCTGCCCGTCGTCGACGATGACGTTGAAGCAGGGCATCGAAAGCCTGCTCAAACATTATGTGCCCGAGGTTGAAGCCGTCGAAGCGGTCTAGGCGGCGATGCTGCTGGCGATCGACAGCACGACCGCCGCCTGCTCGACCGCGCTCGTCGATGGCGAGCGCCTGATCGACGAACGGCACGAACTGGTCGGCCGCGGCCATGCCGAGCGGCTGATGCCGATGATCGACGAGATGCTCGCGGGGAGGCGCCCTCTCGGCATCCTCGTCGATTGCGGGCCAGGCAGCTTCACCGGCGTCCGCGTCGGCCTTGCCGCGGCGCACGGCCTGGCGATCGGCTGGGGGATTCCCCTTTACGGTTATTCGGCCATGGCCCTGGTCGCGACCGGCGAACCGGCCGATCAATTCGCGGTTGCGCTGGAGGGCGGACATGGGCAGCTTTTCGTGCAAAGCTATGGCCGTGAACCGCTCCAGTCCCGCGACCCCCTTCGCTCGCTGCCGCCGCAGGAAGCGGCCGCGGCGATATCGGCGCGACTCGTCCTGGGCTCGGGCGCGGAGGCGCTGGTGAAGGCGCGAGGCTTCGGGGAGGCGAAGGCCGCGGAGCTTCGCGCGGCCAATGCGCGCCGGCTTCCGGCGGCCCTGCGAAGCCTTCCCCCCAAGCCGATCTACGGCCGCGCGCCCGACGCCAAGCCGATGCCATGACGCCCCCCGAGGTCAGCATCGCGGAAGGCGGCATCCTCGATCTCGATTCGGTGATGCGCGTCATGGACGATAGTTTCGACCCCGCTTTCGGCGAAGCCTGGACGGCACCCCAATGCGCCGGCCTGATGCCGATGCCGGGCGTGTGGCTGAGCCTTGCCCGCGCCGGCGACGAAGTCGTCGGGTTCGCGCTTGGCCGATTCGTCGTCAACGAGGCCGAATTGCTGCTGCTGGCGATCAAGCGAGATGCGCAGGGACGGGGCATCGGGCAGTCGCTGCTCGACCGGTTCATCTCGATCGCCACGTCGCGCGGAGCCGAGCGGCTCCACCTTGAGGTCCGCGAAGGAAATCATGCAGTTAAGCTTTACTCCCGGGCGGGGTTTATCGAAGTCGGCCGGCGCGGCGGCTATTATAGCGGCCGCGACGGACAGGTTTACGACGCCCTGACGCTCGCCAGATCCGCGGCGCCATAATCCAGACTCCCTCGCGTCCTCCGGAATTTCGCTTGTAAAACGGGCCGGAAGGGACGATTTGCGCCCGCAGGACCAGTTCCCCCAGCAACATCTATTCGGAGGCTCGACAGGCTGACCATGGAAAATAGCGACAACATGAATGAAATTCTTGTCACGCTGACCGCTGACATCGTGTCCGCGCATGTGAGCAACAACAGCGTGGCGGTGAACGATCTTCCGACGCTGATCCAGAACGTGCACGGCGCCCTTTCCGGACTTGGAGCGCGCGAGGAAGTGCCGGAAGTGAAGCAGGAACCGGCGGTTTCAATCCGCTCTTCGGTGAAACCGGACTATATCGTCTGCCTCGAGGACGGCAAGAAACTGAAGATGCTGAAGCGCCATCTGATGACCCATTATCAGATGACGCCGGACGAATACCGCCAGAAGTGGAACCTCAACGCCGACTATCCGATGGTCGCGCCCAACTATGCCGAGCAGCGCCGCGCGCTGGCCAAGAAGATCGGGCTCGGCACCAAGCGCCGGCGGACCGCGAGGAAGTAAGCCATTGCGCCGGGGCTCCTGAGCGGGCCCCGGCCGCTTTGACCTCCCCGCTTTATTGGCTAAAGCCACGACATGACACGCAGGATCGACATCGAGGCGCTGTGCGCCGAAAAGGGGCTCAGGATCACCGAGCAGAGACGGGTGATCGCCCGCGTGCTTTCGGAATCCGATGACCATCCCGACGTCGAGAGGCTGCATGAGCGCGCCTCCGCGATCGACAGCGGCATCTCGATCGCCACCGTCTACCGCACCGTTCGCCTGTTCGAGGAAGCCGGCATCCTGGAGCGGCACGATTTCGGCGACGGGCGCTCGCGCTACGAAGCCGCGGCCGAGACCCACCACGACCATCTGATCGACGTCGAGACCGGGAATGTCCTCGAATTCGTCGACGACGAGCTCGAAGCGTTGCAAAGGCGCATCGCCGAGAAGCTGGGCTTCCGCCTCGTCGACCACCGCATGGAGCTTTACGGCGTCTCCCTCGACCGCGACAAATAAGGCCGCGCGATGCGGCTGACGCTGCGGGTCGGCGCGATGGTGGCGGGGCTGCTATTCTGCCTTCCTTTCCATTATGCTTGGCGGCTTTTCGGACGGCCGTCGCCCTGGCCGAGGGCATTCCTCGCCTGGGTGGCGCGCGCGGCCGGAATGCGCGCCCGGATCGTCGGCACGCCCCGGCGCCGCCATGTCTTGTTCGTCTCCAACCATCTGAGCTGGCTCGACATCATGCTGATCGCCGGCGCCACCGGAGCGGCCTTCGTGTCCAAGGAAGAGGTCGCGCGCTGGCCGGTGTTCGGATGGCTAGCGCGGCTGAACGGCACGATCTTCGTCGCCCGGGCGGATCGGCGCGCGGTCAAGGGTCAGGCGGACGCGCTGCGCGCGGCGCTGGCCACCGGGCAGCCGGTCGCCTTGTTCCCGGAAGGCACGACCGCCGGCGGAGAAGAGGTGCTGCCGTTCCGCGCCAGCCTGCTCGCCTCGGTGATGCCGCCGCTGCCGGGCCTCATGGTCCAGCCGGTGGCGATCGATTACGGCGCGGCGGCGACACAAATCGCCTGGGTCGGCGACGAGCCGGCGGCGGATAATGCCAAGCGTGTCCTCGCCCGCAAGGGCGCGACCATGGTCACTTTGCGCTTCCTCGATCCGATCGACCCGCACGCGCTGCCGGACCGCAAGGCACTGGCCGAAGCGGCGCGGGCGCGGATCGTCGCCGCGCTCGGGTTCGACGCTTCCGCCGCCCGCCCCGATCCCCTATAGGCGCTGCGATGAACCATCCCGATCCCAAGACCTTTCACGTCAAATCCTTCGGCTGCCAGATGAACGTCTATGACGGCGACCGGATGACGGAGCTGCTCGAATCGCGAGGCCTGGTCGCGGCCGAGGGAGGCGAGGCCGATCTGGTCGTGCTCAACACCTGCCATATCCGCGAGCGCGCGGCCGAGAAGGTCTATTCGGACATCGGCCGCCTCAACCGCAAGGACGGCTCGCGGCCGATGATCGCGGTGGCCGGCTGCGTCGCGCAGGCCGAAGGCGCGGAAATCCCGCGCCGCGCGCCGAGCGTCGATATCGTGGTCGGGCCGCAGGCCTATCATCGCCTGCCCGATCTGATCGCCCGGGCCGCGCGTGGCGGGCGAGCGCTCGACACCGACATGCCGATCGAATCCAAGTTCGGCGCTTTGCCCGCGCGGCGCAGGCCGGGGCCGACGGCGTTCCTGACCGTGCAGGAAGGCTGCGACAAATTCTGCACCTATTGCGTCGTCCCTTATACGCGCGGCGCCGAGGTGTCGCGAAGCTGGCGGGCGGTGGTCGACGAGGCGAAGGCGCTGGTCGAGCGCGGCGCGCGCGAGATCACCCTGCTCGGCCAGAACGTAAACGCCTGGGAAGGCGAGGACGAGACAGGGCGCTGCCAGGGCCTGGACGGGCTGATCCGCGCGCTCGATGCGCTGCCGGGGCTGGAGCGGATCCGCTACACGACCAGCCACCCCAACGACATGAACGAGGCCCTCATCCGCGCCCATGGCGAGGTCGGCAAGCTGATGCCCTTCCTCCATTTGCCGGTGCAGTCGGGCAGCGACCGGGTGCTCAAGGCGATGAACCGCAGCCACACGACGTCGAGCTACCTTTCCGTCATCGAACGGGTCCGGGCCGAGCGCCCCGATATCGCGCTTTCGGGCGATTTCATCGTCGGCTTCCCCGGCGAGACCGACGCCGAGTTCGAGGACACGTTGAAAATCGTGCGCGAGGTGAACTACGCGCAGGCTTACTCGTTCAAATATTCGCCGCGGCCGGGAACCCCCGCCGCCGACATGGATGGACAGGTGCCGCCAGAGGTGATGGACGAGAGGCTGCAGAGGCTGCAGGCGGAGATCAACGCGCACCAGCTCGCCTTCAACCGGGCCAGCGTGGGTCGGCGCACGTCGGTGCTGCTCGAGCGCCGCGGCAAGAAACCGGGGCAGCTCATCGGCAAATCGCCCTGGCTGCAATCGGTGCATCTGGAAACGCAGGCGGGGATTGGCGATCTGGTGGATGTGGAGATTGTGTCGGCAGGCCCGAACAGCATTGGCGGCATTCAGCTCCCCGGCGAAAGCCGGGGTCCAGCGATGGTAGCCGCCTGATGCCGCAGAAGAAGGCCAGCGAAGCGCCGCCGCCCCGCGCGCGGCTGGAAATCGAGTTCGAGCAGCCGCATCTGCTGGGACCGTTGTTCGGCGAGTTCGACCGTAATCTGGTGGCGATCGAGGATCGGCTCGGCGTCTATATCGCGGCGCGCGGCAACCGCGTCCAGATCGAGGGCGAGCCCGAGGCGGCCGCGCGCGCGCGCGACGTGCTCACCGGGCTCTACAACCGGCTCGATCAGGGCCAGGACATAGACGCGGGGGCGGTCGACGCGGTCATCGCGATGGCGGGACAGCCTACTTTGGAGGGTATCATCGCCCAGGATGTCGCCGAACCGCCCAAGGTGATGATCCGCACCCGCAAGAAGACGATCGTCCCGCGCTCCAAGGCGCAGGCCGTCTATATGGAAGCTTTGGCCCGCGACGACATGATCTTCGCATTGGGGCCCGCCGGCACCGGCAAGACCTATCTCGCCGTCGCGCAGGCGGTACAGCAATTGATCGGCGGCTCGGTCGACCGCCTGATCCTCTCGCGCCCCGCGGTCGAGGCGGGCGAGCGTCTGGGCTTCCTGCCCGGCGACATGAAGGAGAAGGTCGACCCCTATCTGCGCCCCCTGTACGACGCGCTCTACGACATGCTGCCGACCGAGCAGGTCGAGCGGCGCATCGCCTCGGGAGAGATCGAGATCGCGCCGATCGCCTTCATGCGCGGCCGCACCCTGAGCGACGCGTTCGTGATCCTCGACGAAGCGCAGAACACCACGCCGATGCAGATGAAGATGTTCCTCACCCGTTTCGGGATGAGGAGCCGCATGGTCATCTGCGGCGATCCCAAGCAGGTCGATCTGCCCGACGTCGGCAAGTCCGGGCTCGCCGACGCGGTTGCCAAGCTCGAGGGCATTCCCAAGATCGCCACCGTCCGTTTCGGCGCCGGCGACGTGGTTCGCCATCCGCTGGTCGGCAGGATCGTCGATGCTTATGAAGGGCCGGCGGAATGAGCGCGCCCCAGATCAATTCCTCCCCCCTTGTGGGGGAGGGTAGGGTGGGGGGTGCCGTCCGAAGGACGGCGCGCAGCTTCGCTGCGCACCCCCTCCCCTGGCCCTCCCCACAAGGGGGAGGGGGAAGGTGGCGCTCATGATCCTGGTCGAGGCCGGCGCCGGCGAGGAATGGGACAGTCGCACCGACTGGGAGGAGCTTGCCGAGCGCGCGGTGCTGTCCGCCGTCGCCAGCAGCAGCCACGCCGCGCTCAACAATAGCGAACTCGCCGTCGAGGTCTCGGTAAAGTTCACCGACGACGCGGAGTTGAAGGCGCTGAACGCCGCCTATCGCAACAAGGGAAGCGCGACCAACGTCCTCTCCTTCCCGATGTTCGCGGCCGAACTGCTCGACCAGATCGTCACGGCCGACGGCGGCGAGGTCCTGCTCGGCGACGTGGTGCTCGCCCATGGCGTCTGCGCGGCCGAGGCGGCCGACAAGGGCATAGCGGTCGAAACCCATGCCGCGCATCTCGTCGTCCATGGCACGCTTCATCTTTTAGGCTATGACCACGAGACCAGCGACGACGACGCCGAGACCATGGAGAAGGTGGAGCGCGAGGCGCTGTCCGCCATCGGAATCGCCGACCCCTATGCAGTGACTGAGGTTCAAACCCACTGATATGCCAGACGACAGCAGTAGCGGCGCCCAGGAGAATGGGCGAAGTTTCTGGAGCGGCCTGAGGGCGCTCCTGTTCGGCGACGAAAGCGAAGCCACGCTCCGCGACCAGATCGAGGAAGCGATCGAGAATCATGAAGGCGAGGTGCCGCGATTGGGCGACCTGACGCCCGTCGAGCGGCAGATGCTGCGGAACCTCCTTGATTTCGGCGAGAGCACGGCCGGGGACATAGCGGTGCCGCGCGGCGACATCATCGCCGTGCCCGCGTCGATCGACTTCGACGGGCTGGTGGCGGCCTTCACGGATGCGGGCCACAGCCGGCTTCCGCTCTACGAGGACAGCCTCGACCGGGTGATCGGCATGGTCCACATCAAGGACGTGTTCGCGCTCCAGGTCACCGACGCCGCCCCGCCCGACGACATGAGGACGTTGATCCGCGCGCCCCTGTTCGTGCCCGAATCGATGGGCGTGCTCGATCTGCTCGCCCGGATGCGGGCGGAGCGCGTCCATCTCGCCATCGTCGTCGACGAGTTTGGCGGCACCGAGGGTCTCGTCACGATCGAGGATGTCGTCGAGGAGATTGTTGGCGAGATCGAGGACGAACATGACGAGGAAGCGCCGGGCATGCTGATCCCGGTCGAGGACGGCATCTGGGATGCCGACGGGCGCGCCGAGCTGGAGGAGGTCGCCGAGACGATCGACGCGCGGCTGGCCATGGTCGAGGAGGATGTCGACACTCTGGGCGGGCTCGCCTTCGTGCTGGCGGGCCATGTGCCGCGGCAAGGCGAGATCGTCGAGCATTCGAGCGGCTGGCGCCTCGAAGTGACCGACAGCGATTCGCGCCGGGTCAACCGGCTGCGGCTGCACGCGCCGGAGACGGCAGCCATCCCGGAATAGGAAGCGGCCTGCTGGGGGCGGGAGCCACGAATTTGACCTCCGCGCGATAAGGCGCGATGGCCGGTGCGATTTCCTCACCCATCAGGGGACGATGTTTGGCGACCACGATCGAAGAGCTTGAGGCGCGGCGCGAGCAGGCCCGCGCGGGCGGCGGCGAAAAGCGCGTCGCGGCGCAGCATGCCAAGGGGCGGCTGACCGCGCGCGAACGGCTCGACGTGCTGCTCGATGAAGGCAGCTTCGAAGAATATGACATGTTCGTCGAGCACAATTGCGCCGACTTCGGCATGGAGACGCAGAAGTTCCCGGGCGATGGCGTCGTCACCGGCTCCGGCACGATCAACGGCCGCCTCGTCTATGTCTTCGCGCAGGATTTCACCGTGTTCGGCGGTTCACTCTCCGAGCGGCACGCGCAGAAGATCTGCAAGATCATGGACATGGCGATGAAGGTCGGCGCGCCCGTCATCGGTTTGAACGATAGCGGCGGGGCGCGCATCCAGGAGGGCGTGGCGAGCCTCGGCGGCTATGCAGAGGTGTTCCAGAGGAACGTGCTCGCCTCCGGCGTCGTGCCCCAGCTCAGCCTCATCATGGGCCCCTGCGCGGGCGGCGCGGTCTATTCGCCGGCGATGACCGACTTCATCTTCATGGTGAAGGATTCGTCCTACATGTTCGTCACCGGCCCGGACGTGGTGAAGACCGTCACCAACGAAGTGGTGACTCAGGAGGAACTGGGCGGCGCCGTCACCCACACGACCAAGTCGGGCGTCGCCGACGTCGCTTTCGAGAACGACATCGAGGCCTTGCTGGCGACCCGCGACTTCTTCGACTTCCTGCCGCTCTCGAACCGCCACGATTTGCCGACGCGGCCGACCACCGACCCCTGGGACCGGCACGAGGACAGCCTCGACACCCTGATCCCCGACAGCGCCAACAAACCCTATGACATGCACGAACTGATCCGGAAGACGCTCGACGAGGGCGATTTCTTCGAGGTGCAGCCGGCGCATGCCGCCAACATCATCTGCGGCTTCGGCCGGATCGAGGGCCGTACCGTCGGCATCGTAGCCAACCAGCCGATGGTGCTGGCCGGCGTGCTCGACATCAAATCGTCGAAGAAGGCCGCGCGGTTCGTGCGCTTCTGCGACGCGTTCGAAATCCCGATCGTCACCTTCGTCGACGTGCCCGGCTTCCTCCCCGGCGTCGCCCAGGAGCATGACGGCATCATCAAGAACGGCGCCAAACTGCTCTTCGCCTATGCCGAGGCGACCGTGCCCAAGATCACCGTCATCACCCGCAAGGCCTATGGCGGCGCCTATGACGTCATGGCGAGCAAGCACCTCCGCGGCGATTTGAACTACGCCTGGCCCTCGGCCGAAATCGCCGTGATGGGCGCCAAGGGCGCGGTCGAGATCATCTTCCGCAAGGACATAGGCGACCCCGAAAAGATCGCCGCCCGCACCGCCGAATATGAAGCGCAATTCGCCAACCCCTTCGTCGCCGCGAGCAAGGGCTTCATCGACGAGGTGATCATGCCCCACTCCACGCGGCGGCGGATCGCGCTGGGGTTACGGAAATTGCGCGACAAGCAGCTCGAGAATCCGTGGAAAAAACACGACAACATTCCGCTTTAGGATTTTGTAGTGAGCAAACTTCCGAAATGGTTCTGGTATGCAGTGGGAGCAGCCCAAGTGGTCGCGACTATCTACATCTATCCAGAGGCCGCATTGGATCTTCAGCCTTCTAACCCTTTTGAACTCGAACCAGGCGTACTTGGGACTGCAATCGTTGCCGCGATCCGTGCCGTGCCTTACACTCTCATGATCGCTGCGGTCCTTTACCTTCTCGCGTGTCACGAGGCCGGAAAGAAAATAAGCGAATTTGCTGGGCAGACGGTCGGCCTGATATTCTTAGCAGCAGTCGGGCTTGGTGTGCTTTCCGCCCTGCTCTCGCCTAGCAGTTGCAGTAGTAATCCTAGTCAGGAATATCGCGCACGATGATGCCTGTACGCTTGAATCAAATCGGAATAGCGACTTCGCGATTGATAATAGTATGAAATTGCGCGGTCGTTTAGCCTGGTTTGTTGGCATCGGCGTCGTAGTGGCCGTGTTATCGGGATGCGATCAGGTGTCTGATGAGCAGGCGAACCAAGTCGCGCCTTCTGAGCCTGCGGGTGAAATCGATGCGCCCCCGCAACACGCCGTGCGCTCTCTTCCGATGGGAGAGCAGCGCGCCCGCGCCTTTCAGGCGGCGTTCAGCGGCGAGGGGAGCCCGGTCGTTGAGGTCGACGACCAGCGGCTGCGCTATTCGCCGGGCCGGCTCGTCTGGATCGGGGATCGCGCGGTGCTGCTCAGTCCCGGAAAGAATCTGGACAAATGCCACGCCTGCGCGGGGGCGCTGGCGATCCATTATCTGGAGCCCTCGGGCGACGGCTTCCGCGTCACCGGAAGCTGGCCGGCTTTGGTTCAGGGTTCGGGCTATGGCGATCCGCCGTCCGACTGGAGCCTGTCCGACCGGTTCGCCGAATATCCGGTCCTGATCGAGGAAGGCGGCTATACGGCGCAGGGCTGCACCTCGGGCGGCGTGACCCTGACCGAGCTGAAGCCCGAGCGGCCGGTCCAGTCCGCCCTCATCCGCACGATCTATTCCAACCAGAGCGGCTTCGGCGCGGACAACGGCACCGAGATCGACGGCGAGATCGTCAACATCCAGAAGGGCGTTTCGTTCGACGTGGCCTATTCAGGATCGCGCGCCTTCACCGAGACGTGGGTGCGCTGGGGCGACACGTTCGAACCCCGCGGAGAAACGAGGATGCCGCAATGTTAGGGTGCTTGAACCATGTACGGGTCGTCACTTCATCAATCCTCCCCTTAGAAGGGAGGTGGCTCGCGAAGCGAGACGGAGGGGTGTCGGCGTATGAAGGAGAGCTGAGCACCCTTTCACGGACGCTGATACCCCTCCACCGCCTTCGGCGGTCCCCCTCCCCTTTCAGGGGAGGATTGTGATGAAACTCGGCCGCCTCAATCATGTCGGCGTCGCCACGCCGTCGATCGAGAAGAGCATCGCGCTTTATCGCGACATGCTCGGCGCGACGAAGGTCCACGCGCCGTTCGACCTGCCGCCGCAGGGAGTGCGGGTGTGCTTCGTCGATACGCCCAACAGCCAGATCGAGCTGATCGAGCCCTTGGGCGAGAGTTCGCCGCTGCACGGCTTCCTCGCGAAAAACCCGGCGGGCGGGCAGCATCATGTCTGCTTCGAGGTGCCCGATATCCACGCCGCCAAGGCCGAAATGGAGGCAAAGGGCGCCAAGGTGCTGGGCGAGCCCCGCATCGGCGCGCATGGCACGCCGGTGATCTTCGTGCATCCCAAGGATATGGGCGGCGTTCTGGTGGAGTTGATGGAGACGCCGAAAGAGGCGCATTGAGGTATTCAACCGCACCGTTCGTCCTGAGCTTGTCGAAGGGCCTTCTTTCTGTTTGGGGTGGAAGAGAAGGAACGGGCTTCGACAGGCTCAGCCCCAACGGTTTTGGATATGACTGACAAGAAACCCACTCACGCCGATTGGCAGGCCCTCGCTTCCAAGGAAGTGAAAGGGCGCGACGTTACCTGGCAGACGCCCGAGGGCATCGCCGTGAAGCCGCTCTACACGGCCGAGGATACGCGCGACATCGACCCCGGCCTTCCCGGCTTCGCGCCGTTCACGCGTGGGCCTTATGCCTCCATGTACACCGGCCGGCCCTGGACCATCCGCCAATATGCCGGCTTCTCGACCGCCGAGGAATCGAACGCCTTCTACCGCCGCAATCTCGCCGCCGGGCAGAAGGGCCTCAGCGTCGCCTTCGATCTCGCCACCCATCGCGGCTATGACAGCGACCATCCACGCGTCACCGGCGATGTCGGCAAGGCGGGCGTCGCGATCGACTCTGTCGAGGACATGAAGATCCTGTTCGACGGCATTCCGCTGGGTGACATGTCCGTCTCCATGACGATGAACGGCGCGGTGCTGCCGGTGCTCGCTTTCTACATCGTCGCCGCGGAGGAGCAGGGCGTCGGCCAGGACCGGCTTTCGGGCACGATCCAGAACGACATTTTGAAAGAGTTCGCGGTTCGCAACACCTATATCTATCCGCCCGAGCCCTCGATGCGGATCGTCGCCGACATTATCGGCTACACGTCGCGCCACATGCCGCGCTTCAACTCGATCTCGATCAGCGGCTATCATATGCAAGAGGCCGGGGCGACGGCGGTGCAGGAGCTTGCCTTCACGCTGGCCGACGGCGCCGAATATGTCCGGACGGCGATGGCGACCGGGCTCGCCGTCGACGCCTTCGCGCCGCGCCTCAGCTTCTTCTTCGCGATCGGCATGAACTTCTTCATGGAGATCGCCAAGCTGCGCGCCGCACGGCTGCTGTGGCACCGGATCATGGACGGATTCGGGGCAAGCAACGAAAAATCGAAGATGCTGCGCACCCATTGCCAGACATCGGGCGTCAGCCTCACCGAGCAGGATCCCTATAACAACGTCATCCGCACCACCGTCGAAGCGATGGCGGCGGTGCTGGGCGGCACCCAGTCGCTCCACACCAACAGCTTCGACGAGGCGATCGCGCTCCCCACCGACACCAGCGCCCGCATCGCCCGCAACACCCAGCTCGTCATCGCCGAGGAGACGGGCATCACCAACGTCGCCGATCCGCTGGGCGGAAGCTATTATGTCGAGGCGCTGACCAAGGAGCTGGCCGACAAGGCCTGGGCCTTGATCGAGGAAGTGGAGGCGATGGGCGGCATGACCGCCGCGGTGGCCGCAGGCATGCCCAAGCGCCGCATCGAGGAAGCATCGGCCGCCCGCGCCGCCCGCGTGGACCGGGGCGAGGACGTGATCGTCGGCGTCAACCGCTACCGCCTGAAGGACGAGGCTCCGCTCGACATATTGGAGGTGGACAACGCGAAGGTCCGCGCCGGCCAGATCGCGCGCATCGAGAAGGTCCGGGCGGAGCGGGACGAGAAGAGGGCATCGGGTGCGCTCGATGCCCTGCGCGAGGCCGCCCGCAACCCCCGCTCCGCTCGCCCTGAGACTGTCGAAGGGCTGTCCTTTTCTTCAGCCCCTGTGGAGGAAGGAAGGGCGGAGCTTCGACAAGCTCAGCCCGAACGGGTTTTGGGGAACAATCTTTTGGCCCTCTCCATCGAAGCCGCCCGCGCGCGCTGCACCTTGGGCGAAATCTCCGCCGCGATGGAGGATGTGTTCGGCCGCTACGATACGGTGCCGGAGCCGGTCAGCGGCATCTATGGCGGCGCCTATGCGGGCGACCCGCGCTGGGGCCAGGCAGAACAGGGCGTCGAGGCGGTCGGCCGCCGTCTCGGCCGCAAGCCCCGCTTGCTCGTCGCCAAGATGGGCCAGGACGGCCACGACCGCGGCGCCAACCTCGTCGCCTCAGCCTTCGCCGATCTGGGCTTCGAGGTCGTTCCCGGTCCGCTCTTTCAGACGCCAGAGGAAAGCGCGCGGATGGCCGTGGAAAAAGACGTCGACGTCGTCGGCGCCTCCAGCCTCGCCGCCGGACACAAGACTTTGGTACCGGAGCTGATCGGCCATCTCCGCGACATGGGCCGCGCCGACATCAAGGTCGTCGTCGGCGGCGTCATCCCCGCCCAGGATTACGACATGCTGCGCGAGGCGGGCGTCCAGGCCATTTTTGGCCCCGGCACCAACCTTGTCGATGCGGCCGGCGAAGTGCTGAAGCTGCTCGGCCACAATCTACCGCCGATCGAGGAAGCGGCGGAATGAGTTTTGTTGCAGCGAGTTCCCCGGCGAAAGCCGGGGCCCAGTCGGGCGCTGAAACTGGACCCCGGCTTTCGCCGGGGCACGTGCGGTCGGATTGGTCCCGCGAGGAAATCCGGGCGCTGTTCGACCTCCCCTTCCTCGACCTCCTGTTCCAGGCCCAGCCGGTCCACCGCGCCTGGCACGTCGCCAACGAAGTCCAGCTCTCCACCCTGCTCTCGATCAAGACCGGCGGCTGCCCGGAGGATTGCGGTTATTGCAGCCAGTCGGCCTTCGCCCAATCGGGCCTGAAGGCCGAGAAACTGATGGACGTGGACGCGGTGCTCACCGCCGCGGCCGAGGCGAAGGCGGCGGGATCGGGTCGCTTCTGCATGGGCGCGGCGTGGCGCAATCCCAAGGATCGGGACATGGACGCGCTCTGCGCCATGGTCTCGGGCGTCAAGGCGATGGGACTGGAGACCTGCATGACCCTGGGCATGCTGGACCGCGACCAAGCCGACCGCCTCCACGAAGCGGGTCTCGATTATTACAACCACAATCTCGATACCTCGCCGGAATATTATAGCGCGGTCATCACGACCCGCACCTATGAGGACCGGCTGGAGACGCTGAACCACTTCCGCGCGTCGGGCATGTCGGTCTGCTGCGGCGGCATCGTCGGCATGGGCGAGAGCCGCGATGACCGGGTCGGCTTCCTCCACGCGCTGGCGACTCTCCCCGCCCATCCCGAAAGCGTGCCGATCAACGCTTTGGTGCCGGTCGAGGGCACGGTGCTCGGCGACATGCTCGCCGGCACGCCGCTGGCGAAGATCGACGATATCGAGTTCGTCCGCACCGTCGCCGTCGCCCGCATCACGATGCCGGGCGCGATGGTCCGCCTCTCCGCCGGCCGCGAGAGCATGGGAGAGGCGACCCAAGCCCTCTGCTTCCTCGCCGGCGCCAACAGCATCTTCACCGGCGACAAGCTCCTCACCACCGGCAATGCGGGCTCCAGCGCGGATGCGGCTTTGTTCGAGAAGCTGGGGCTTCGGCCGATGACGAGCGAAGAGCCGGCAAGGATGGCGGCGGAGTGATCTTTTTTCCCGAGAGGATTATGTTCTCTAGAATCCTGGTCGCCAATTGCGGGGAAATCGCGTGAGGATCCTCCTCTTGATCGCCGCGCTGATGCTGAGCGGGACGGGATTTGCGCAAACTCCACCGGAGACGCACCCGATCACGATTGGCGTCAACCACGGCATCGCTTCGGAGCCGCTCGGGGAAACCCGCGCGATCAATGTCGTGCTGCCGGCGCGCTACGATCAAGAGCCCACCAAACATTATCCTGTCCTCTATCTCATCGACGGCGGCGTCGAACAGGATCTGCTGCACGTCTCGGGGGCTGCTCATCTTGGGGCCTTGTGGGGCCGCTCGGCCGAGGCGATTGTCGTCGGCGTCGAGACGAAGGACCGCCGCAAGGAACTGGTCGGCCCGACCAGCGATCCGGAGCTTTTGAAGCGCTATCCGACCGCGGGTGCGTCGGCGCAATTTCGCGCATTCCTTCGTGACGAAGTCATCCCGCTGATCGAGCGCTCATACCGGACCAACGGGCGAAACGCGGTTCTGGGAGAATCGCTTGCTGGCCTGTTCATCGTCGAAACCTATCTGAAAGAGCCGGCGCTTTTCGATGCCTATGCGGCGATCGACCCCAGCCTGTGGTGGGACAATGAAGCCTTGTCGAAGAATGCCGCCGCCTTGGCCGGCGACCAGCGGCGATGGCCTCCGCTTTACATGGCGATGGCGAAAGAGCAGGCGGAGGAACCGTCCGCGATGAACCGCCTGCTCGGCATATTGCGTCCCGATGTGCGGAACTTGTGCCTTGTGGCTCGACCGGACCTTTTGCATTCTACGATTTACCAGCAGCTTACGCCGCAGGCGCTGCAATTCATACTTCCGCCGGCGGAAGCGCCTCCCCCAGAATTCGGCTTCGAGGTCCAATGTTCTCCAAAATCCTGATCGCCAATCGCGGGGAGATTGCCTGCCGCGTCATTCGCACGGCGCGGAGGATGGGCATCAAGACGGTGGCCGTTTATTCCGATGCCGACGCGCGGGCGCCGCATGTGCGGATGGCCGACGAGGCGGTGCGGCTGGGGCCGCCGCCGGCTGCGGAAAGCTATTTGAACGCCGAGCTCATCATCGACGCCTGCAAGGCGACGGGGGCCGAGGCGGTGCATCCGGGATATGGCTTCCTGTCGGAGCGGGAGAGTTTCGCCAGGGCGCTGGCGGATAACGATATCGCCTTCATCGGGCCTCCGCCCAACGCCATCGCGGCGATGGGCGACAAGATCGAATCGAAGAAGCTCGCCAAGGAAGCGGGCGTCAACGTCGTTCCCGGCTATCTCGGCGAGATCGCGGACACGGACGACGCGGTGAAAATCGCCTCCGACATCGGCTATCCGGTGATGATGAAGGCTTCGGCCGGCGGCGGCGGCAAGGGCATGCGGCTCGCCTGGTCCGAGAAGGACGTGCGCGAGGGCTTCGAGGCGACCAAGCGCGAGGGGCTGGCGAGCTTCGGCGACGACCGCGTCTTCATCGAGAAGTTCATCGAGAGCCCGCGCCATATCGAGATCCAGGTGCTGGGCGACCAGCACGGCAACATCATTTACCTCGGCGAACGCGAATGCTCGATCCAGCGCCGCCATCAGAAGGTCGTCGAGGAGGCGCCCTCGCCTTTCGTCACGCCCGAAATGCGCAAGGCGATGGGCGAGCAGGCCGTCGCGCTGGCGCGGGCGGTGGGCTATTATTCGGCGGGGACGGTCGAACTCATCGTCTCCGGCGCCGACACGACCGGCAAGGGCTTCTACTTTCTCGAAATGAACACCCGGCTCCAGGTCGAGCATCCGGTTACGGAAGAGGTGACCGGCCTCGACCTCGTCGAGCAGATGATCCGCGTCGCCGCCGGCGAAAAGCTGAGCTTCGGCCAGGACGACGTGAAGCTCACCGGCTGGGCGATCGAGAGCCGCGTCTATGCCGAGGATCCGTATCGCGGGTTCCTGCCCTCCACCGGGAGGCTGGTCAGATATCGTCCGCCGAGCGCAGTCCTTCGAGACGCCGCTTCGCCAGGCTCAGCGGCTCCTCAGGATGAGCGGGTACACGGACAATCACGGGCCAAATCCGCTCATCCTGAGGAGGGACTGAGCCCGGGCGAAGGCCCGTCTCGAAGGACCGCCCGCTCCATCACCCGCGTCGATGACGGCGTGGTCGAGGGCGGCGAGGTTTCGATGTTCTACGATCCGATGATCGCCAAGCTCATCACCTGGGCCGATACGCGAGAGGAGGCGATTGATGCCCAGATCACGGCGCTCGACGCCTTCGTCGTCAATGGCATCGGCCACAATGTCGATTTCCTCTCCGCGCTGATGCAGCATCCGCGTTTTCGCGCCGGCGAGATCACCACCGGCTTCATCGCCGAGGAATATCCCGAAGGTTTCCAGGGCGCACCGGCCGGCGACGCGCTCCGGCGCCAGCTCGCCGCGCTGGGGGCCTTGATCGCGACGGCCGAGGCGAGCCGCGCCCGCCACATAGACGGCCAGCTCGGCGAACCGCTGGCCGCGCCGAGCCAATGGGTCGCCCGCATCGACGGCGAGGATTTCGATGTCTCCGTCAATGGCGAGGGCATCACCGTGGCCGGGGAGCCGCTGACGGTCGATCTCGGCTACACGCCCGGCCAGCGCCTCGTCGAGGCCATCATCGATGGCGAGCCGCTGACCGTGCAGGTCGAGCGCAAAGGCTCCTCCTGGCTGTTCACGACGCGCGGCGCACGCCACGACGTACGCGTGCTGACGCCGCGCTCGGCCGCGCTCGCCGCTCACATGATCGAGAAGGTGCCGCCGGACCTTTCCAGATATCTGCTCTGCCCGATGCCCGGCTTGCTCACCGCGCTCCATGTCGGCGCGGGCGACAAGGTCGAGGCCGGCCAACCGCTCGCCGTCGTCGAGGCGATGAAGATGGAGAATATCCTCCGCGCCGAGAAAGCGGGCGTGGTCGCGAAGGTGGAGGCGAAGCCCGGCGAAAGCCTGGCGGTGGACGCGGTGATCCTGGAGTTCGAATAGATATCTTTCTCCCTTGGGAGTCCGACGACAAAGCGCGTCCCCGAAAGCGAGCAGTGACCGCTGCGTAAGCTGGGCGCCGACCGTCGGAGCCTGGTTCAGCTCGGCATCAGCACCGCGTCGACCACATGGACCATCCCGTTCGACTGGACGAGGTCGGGCTGGGTCACGCGCGCTTGGCCGCCGGCCGCGTCGGTGACGACGAGGACGTCGCCGGAGCGGCTGACCTTCAAATTGCCGCCGCCGAGCGTCGCCAGCTCCGCGGTGCCGCCGGCCGCCTCGGCCGCCTTGGCCAGGTCCGCAACCGTCACCACACCAGGGACGATGTGATAGGTCAGAATGGTCGTCAGCCGGCTCTTCTCCTCCGGCTTCATCAGCGTGTCGACGGTTCCGGCCGGGAGCTTCTGGAAAGCGCCGTTGGCCGGCGCGAAGACGGTGTAGGGGCCAGGTCCGGCGAGCGTAGCCTCCAGCCCGGCGGCGCGCACCGCCGCGAGCAGCGACGAATGGTCCGCCGATCCGCCTAGCGTCTCGGCTATCGTGCTGTCCGCGGAGGCCGGGACGAGAGCGGGATTGCCGGCTTCAGCGCCGGCGTCCACGGCGGCGGCGCCGTTTCCGGCCGGCGCGTCGGCTTCATTCTCGCTGCCGCAGGAGGCCAAAGCCGCCGCCGCGGCGATCAGCAGAGCGTTGCGGGTCGTTCGGATGACCATTTGAAATACTCCTTCCACAGCCCCCGCTTCATTACGCACGAGGCAACGTACCGGTTGCGTCACGACGTTCCGAAAAAGGGCCGCGCCTTTCGGCACGGCCCTGTCGGTATCAATCCGGATACGGGCTTACACCAGCGCCGGAATGATGCTCTGGATCAGCCTCGTCTCGGCATCGGCGCGATAGATGTAGCCGTCATTGTAGCGGTACATATAATCGCCATTGTCGACATATTGGCTGCGATACTGGTACGGCAGATTATAGGCGCTGTACCCGATCGGGAGCGTCTGCCCAACATTGAGATCGCCGGCGAGCAGAGCCACCACCGCCTGGATCATGCCCGTCGTGGGATCGACCTGGTAGATGCCGCCGTCGCCGTAGCGATAATAAGCATCGTCCGTGTCGTAATAATAATCCCGATACTGGTAGGGCACGTTATAGGCGTCGTAGCCGACCGGCATCAGCTGGCCGACCGCAAAGCCGCCGCCGAGCAGCGGGATCACGTCGGCGACCAGGTTGGTGCTGGCGTTCACGCGATAGATGTAGCCGTCGTCATAACGGTAATAATTGTTCGGCGTGTCATAATAGATATCCCTGTAGCGATAGGGCAGCTGGGCGCGACGGCCCCAGGCCGGAGCCCATGCCGGCGGAGCCGACCGTCCGATCGGGTAGAAGTTGCTCGCCGCGCGGAAATAGTTCGGCGAGACGTTCCGGTAGAGGTAGCGGTAATCGCGATTATTCTGGCGATAGCTGGCGAGCCTGTAGCGCTGAGCCTGCTGCGCGTAGAAACGCTGCCGGTCCTGCCAGCGATCACGGGCGGCGAGCTGCCGCTGGAGCTGGCGCTGGTCCTGGATGCGTTCGCGGCGGACCTCGCGCCGTTGCTGCTGGCGACGGTCTTCCAACCGCTCGCGGGCGGCGACGCGCTGCTGCTCCTGCCGCTGATTCTCGAGCCGCTCGCGCAGCGCCTGGCGCTGCTGCTGCTCCCGGCGATCCTCGGCCCGGTCGCGATTGGCGACGCGCTGCTGTTGCTGGCGCCTGTCCTGCAGCCGTTCACGGGCCGCTTCGGCCTGACGTTGTTCCTGAGCGCGATTGCGGGCCTGCGCCTGCCTCTGCTCCTGGGCGCGATTGTCGCGGGCCTTGGCCTGGCGCTGCTCTTGGGCGCGCTCGCGCTGCTGCGCCTGCCTCTGGTCCTGAGCCCGTTCGTTGCGGGCGGCGGCCTGGCGCTGATCCTGGGCGCGCTCGCGCACCTGCGCCTGCCTCCTGTCCTGGGCACGGTCTCTGGCTGCCGCCTCCCGGCGCTGCTCGGCGCGATTGGCATCGGCACGGGCATTGGCCGCGACCCTGGCGCGATTCTCTTGACGCTCAGGAGTCGCGCGGGCCTTGACGCGGGCATTGGCTTGGGTGCGCGCCTGGGCGCGGTTGCGATCGGCGCGCGCATTGGCCTTGGCTTTCGCCTGAACGTTCGCCCGGGCCTTGGCCCGGTCGTTCTGGCCTTGCGCCGCCTTGCCGCGATCCTGCGCCTGGGTGACGGCGGGCATCGAGACCGCCATGGCGGCGACGCTCGCGAACATTAGAAGCTTACGCATGAATCTTCTCCTTCGTTGCCGTCAAAAACGGCTGGGGAGTACGGCGTGTTCCTCCGAGATTCGAACGATTCGCCGCATCTGATCCTCCTATGGACCCTTGCGGCTGAACTCCTTCTGAGTAAGTCGTTCATCCAAGCGTCCGCCCGCACCGCGATCGTCTTGCGCGGGGGCCGGAATGTCTTCTCCGCGACTGCGCGGCTTCCCCCGCGCGTCGCGAAACATCGCCGCCCTGACTATGGCGAGTGTTCCGGACCAACGGATTCTCCGATCGTCCGAACCGGTGGCCACCCGATCCTTCGTCGGACCGATCGGCTTTGTCGCAGGATCGCGCACTTTTGTCCCGGCGCCATGGGCGAAGGCACCAACCTGGCCGATCCTGGTCGGATGCGACGATTCCCCCTCCAATGCTGATGGCGAGTGACAGGCCGCTGGCTTTGCGGCAGACGAGACTCTCGTCCAGGCGAGGTGCCATCACGTACATGCCGTCCGCGAGAAAAGACGCCCGCTGGCCCGAAGCGATCCTGCTTACCGTCTCCCTGTGGCTGTTCGTGCTGCTGATGTTCCTGCCGATCATCAGCGCCCGTCATGCTCCCGGCGACTGGGCCAGCCTCATGCTCGACGTCTCCACGATCATCGTGGTGTCGATGCCGCTCGCCATGCCCCTGTTCCTGCTGTTCAAGCGCACGGTCAACTGGCCGCAGGGCGCGCGAGCCCTGCTGTTGATCTCCGGCGTCATCTTCGCCGCCGTCGCCAACACCGTGTTCGACCTGCTTTATACGGGCTGGGTCGCGAACAATCTCGAAGCCTCGTGGTCGTCGCTGCCGCGCGACATGGAACGCGGCTACGATGTGGCGCTCAAATATATCCTGGTCTTCTCCGTCAACGTCGCGCTGTTCCAGCTCAGCTTCGCGCGCCGCCAGGAGCGGCGGCAGGAACGCCAGTTGGTCGACGCGCGCTCCACGGCGCAACAGGCCCAGCTCGCCGCTCTGCGCTATCAGCTCAATCCCCACTTCCTGTTCAACACGCTGAACTCGATCTCCGCGCTGATCGTGACGGGCCGCAACGACGACGCCGAGGAAATGACCGACAAATTGTCGAGCTTCCTGCGCATCTCGCTCGCCTGCGATCCCGCCCAGCTCGTTCCGCTCGAACAGGAGTTGGCGCTCATCGAGGAATATCTCGAAATCGAGGCGGTGCGATTCGGCGAACGGCTCAATGTGGATATCCATTGCGCGGCCGATGCGTGCGCTGCGCTGGTGCCCGGTTTCCTCGTCCAGCCGCTGGTCGAAAACGCGATCAAGCACGGCGTCGCGCCGTCGCGCGATCCGGTCAACATCGCCGTCAAGGCAAGCGTCGAGGAAGGAGACCTGTGCATCACGGTCGCGAACGACCGGGTGCCGGCGCGTAGCGGGATAGCCAGCGGCCGCAGCGGCGTCGGACTGATCAACGTCGAACGGCGCCTAGAAGCGGTCTACGGCAAGGCCGCCAGCCTCACGACCGAGAAGAATGACAGCGGATATGTCGCCACGATTTGCATTCCGGAGATACAGCGGACGCATTGACTAAGCCCGGCGACCTCCGGAATAAGCGTCCGGGCCGATCTGGTCTTGGGGAGTGGTGTGGATGCGTGTGCTGCTCGTGGACGACGAAGCTCTCGCTCTGGATCGACTGCGCACCTTTTTCGAGAATATCGAGGGGGTGGAAGTCGTCGGCCAGGCGCAGGACGGCGACGAGGCGCTGACCGAGATCGCGCGTCTTACCCCCGATTTGGTCATCCTGGACGTTCAGATGCCGGGCAAGAACGGCCTGCGCGCCGCCGCCGAGCTCGACATCGATCCGCGGCCCGAACTCGTCTTCGTGACCGCCCACGAACATTATGCGCCGGACGCCTTCGACGTCGACGCCGCCGATTATCTGCTGAAGCCGGTTCGGTTCGATCGGCTGCGCCAGGCGGTCGATCGGGCGCGGCGCCGGCGGGCGATGCGCGATCAGGCGGCTCGCGCCGGCGCGCTGGAAGAGGAAGTCGCGACCTTGAGGTCGAACGGCTCGACGGGTCTCGACGATAACGGTTTCTGGGTGCCGGAGCGGCACGGGCAGCGACGCGTGCCGATCGACAGCATCGACTGGATAGAAGCGGCGCGCGATTATGTCCTGCTCCATACCGACATACGCAGCTACATGCTGCGCACGACCATGGCGGCGCTGGAGGAGAAATTGAAGGGGACGGCGCTGCTTCGCGTCCATCGCTCGGCCTTCGTGCGCCCGGACAAAGTGGTGGAAGTGAAGCGCGCCAACCGGTCGCTGACCCTGGTGCTGGCGGACGCCGCCAACGTGCAGGTGGGGCCGAGCTATGTCGGCGCGGTGAAGGAAGCGCTCAAGCTAGACTGACCGGGTCAGCCGCGGCCCTCGGGGCGGTCGGATTTGCCGCCCGCGCGCCTGGCCTCGGGCAGCAACTTGGCGCCGAACAGGCCGTGGGAAGGATTGGGCCGCCGCGTTTGCGTCGGCGAAGGCGGCTGCGCCGCGCGGTCCGCTCCTCCCGGCTCACCGAAAATCGACGTCTGCCCCATTCTCAGCGGTTCAGAACGCCATCGTCATCGACGTCGCGGCCGTGACCAGCATCGTCGTCACGAACAACGCCGCGATGCAGGTGGAAACGGTGCGAAACAGCTCCGCGGTCATTGCCTTGCTCCCATCAGGTTCCGGCCCCTAGCCGGTGAATGGAGGCTTAGGCCTCTCGCTTATGGGCAGCGCGGTCTTGTCGACGGCGGTACCCGCCGGGGCGACGAGCAAACGGAAATGCGACCAAGCCGCCATCGGCTTCGACAAGGATGCGGCGGGCGGCGACCGAGTTCGGGCGCAAGCACCGGGATGCGGCCGCGGCGTCCTGCCATTAGGGATGCCCCATGAACCAGATAGATCAAATGGATTGGGCGCGGATCGGCGGCGATCTCAACGCACAGGGCTGGGCGGTGGCGAAGGCGCTGCTCGGAGCCGAGGAATGCGCCGGGCTTTCCATGCTTTACGAAGAGGACGGCCGCTTCCGCGGCACCGTGACGATGGCGCGGCACGGCTTCGGCAAGGGCGAATATCGCTACTTCGCTTATCCGCTGCCCGGCATCGTCGCCGATCTCAGGACCCAGCTCTACGCGCGGCTCGCGCCCGTCGCCAACCGCTGGAACCGGACGATGGGAATCGATACATCGTTTCCGGACAACCATGCCGATTTCCTCGCCCGCTGCCATGCCGCCGGCCAGGCGCGGCCGACGCCGCTCATCCTGCGATACGGGCCGGGCGACTATAATTGCCTGCACCAGGACCTCTACGGCGAGCATGTCTTTCCGCTCCAGGCCGCCATTCTGCTCGACCGGCCGGGCGAGGATTTCACCGGCGGCGAGTTCCTGCTCACCGAGCAGCGCCCGCGCATGCAATCGCGAGGATCGGTCGTGCCGCTAAGGCAGGGCGACGCCGTGATCTTCGCGGTCAACCAGCGCCCGGTGCAGGGTAGCCGCGGCCCCTATCGGGTCACCATGCGCCACGGCGTGAGCGCGCTGCGCTCAGGACGGCGGCACACGCTCGGTATCATCTTACACGACGCGACTTAGGCCATTCGCGTGGCTATGTGGGCGTCGATCTCCTGCTCCAGCACAGTCATCGGCACGCCGCCCGTCTTCACTACGGCGTCGTTGAAGGCGCGATAGTCATAGCGCCCGCCGAGCTCCGCCTCGGCCTTGTCGCGGAGGCGGTTTATCTCGTTGTGGCCCATCTTGTAGCCGCAGGCCTGGCCGGGCCAGGCGCAATAGCGATCGACCTCGCCCTGCACTTCCTCGACGGTGGAGCCGTTGGTGGTGGCGAACCACTGGATGGCGTGGTCGCGGGTCCAGCGCTTGGCGTGGAGGCCGGTATCGACCACCAGGCGGCAGGCGCGGAACATCATCGACTGGAGATAGCCGAGGCGGCCGTGCGGATCGCCCTCATAGGCGCCCAATTCGTCGGCGAGCTGCTCGGCATAGAGCGCCCAGCCTTCCGAATAAGCGTTGAAGGCAAGCAGGGAGCGGACGAGCGGCAGGTCGTACGTATATTCGCCCTGCCAGATGTGGCCGGGAATGCCCTCGTGATAGGTGAGCGTCGGCAAAGCGTAGCGCGGCCACATGCCGGTGTCGCGCAGGTTGATATAATATTGGCCCGGCACCGATCCGTCGATCGTGCCGGCCGCGGCATAGCCGCCCGGCGCGCCCGCCTCGATCGCTTCCGGCACCCGCTTCACCACCAGCCGGCCCGGCACCAGCGTCTCGAAGGCGCGGGGCAGGCGGGTGCGGATATCGGCGACACGGCCGTCGATATAGTCGAGTATCCGAGCGCGGCCGACATCGGTGTTGGGGAAGAGATGCTCGGGTTTCTTGCCGAGAGCCGTCATGCGCTCACCCACCGTGCCCTGGGTCAGCCCCTGGGCGCGCAGCAGCGGGTCCATCTGGGCGGAGAGCTCGCGCAATTGATCGAGGCCGAGCTGGTGAACTTCGTCGGGCGCCAGGTTGGACGTGGTCGCCGCGCGCAGCGCCCAGCCATAATAAGCCTCGCCGTCCGGCAGCTTCCAGACACCGGCATCCCGGGTGGCGCGGGCGCGGTGACGCTCCAGCTCGGCGATCTGGCGGTCCATCGCCGGTGCGACCTTGTCGGCGGCGAGCCGCGCGGCTCGGCCCGCATGGTCGCCGGGCAGGGATACGGTTCGCCCGGCAAGCGACGTGACCAGCGTCCAGCCGGCGATCGGCTCAGCCCGCGACCCCTTCATCTGCTTCAAGGTCTTGTCGAGGAGGAAGGCCGGAGCGACCACGCCGATGCCCGCATCATGGGCGAGGCGCTCGGTCTCGCCGTCCAAAGCTTCCGCATAGGTTTCGAGCCGGGCGAGATAGGCCTCGGCGTCGGCGGCATTTTCGATCTTGTGGTTGCTGTCGAGGAAATCGGGAATTTCGACGAACGCGCCGGTATTCTGCGCGACCACATAAGGCGCGTTGCGGTACGACCATTGCTGGCTCAAGGAGACCACATCGCCGAAAGGGAAAGCGAAGCCGTCGACCGCGAGCTGGTGGGCGGTGCGGACCACCGCCAGATCGGTGCGGGCGCGAGCGCCGAGAGCCGCCTCGTCGATCGCCTCCAGCCGGGTGAGGCGCGACGCCGCGGCGGCGGCATGGGCTCGGCGGCCGGCGAGCGAACGGTCGGTCAGGCGCGATTTGAGCGCATAGCGGTCGCCGGTGTCGAGGCCGAGGGCCGAGGCATTCTCCGGATATTCCGAGAGCAGATCCTCGGCGATGCCGGCGAGCAGGCGCTGCACCGCCCTGTCGCCGCCGGAAGCCTCCGCGGGAAGCATGGTCGCGCAGCCGGAGAGCAGGGGCGCCGCCGCGAACGCGCCGGCCGTCCCCAGAAAATCGCGACGGTCCACTCTCAACATGGGCTTTCTCCCGCTTCGCCGTTGAACGCCCTATTTCCACGCCGGAGCGCGCTCCGCAATGGCGGCGGCAGCAACCGGCGGGACGGTGAAGGGAAAGACGAGGTCGAGCGGGAGCGAACCGCCGTCAGGCAGCGCGGCGCTGGGCTTGCGCCGTCAGCGCTGGCCGCTCACGATGGCCGTCCGTCGGCAGGGTGGCCCTGGTGCCGATCCGCAATGCCGCGCGGCCTTCCAGCTTGGCCTGGTACATCAGGCGATCGGCCAGATCGATATCCGCCTCGGTCGCTCCTCCGGCCCCCGGCTCCAGCAGCAGGACGCCGGTGCTGCACCGAATCGGATAGGGCGTGAGGGCGAGAACGGCATTCATCCGGTCGTGCAGCCGCTCAGCCATATGGCGGCCCTCGCTCTCGTCCCGGGCCGGGAGAAAGAGCAGGAATTCGTCGCCGCCGATGCGGGCGAACGCGTCAGCCGCGCGGATATGCTCGCGCACGCCTGATGCGAACGCACGCAGAGCCTCGTCGCCGGCTGCGTGGCCATGCCGGTCGTTGACCAGCTTGAAACCGTCGAGATCGACATAAGCGAGGATCGCCCATTCCCTGCGGCGGGTGGCGGCTACCTGCTCGTGAAAGGCCTGCTTGCTGAGCGCGCCGGTCAGCTCGTCGCGGCGGGCCCGCTGCCATTCCCGGTCGTAGGATCGCCGGAAGCCGCCCACGAGCAGAACGATGATCGCGACGGCGAGCACCCGCATCGCAAGGTTCCAGGCGATCGCCGCCTCGCCCACCGGATAGGCGTTGATGCCATGGGTGAGGATCGAAATTCCCGCGCAGAAAAAGCCGACCGCGAAGCCTGCCCGCAGTCCGATCGTCCAGGCCGGAAAGCATATGATAAGCAGATAGATCGGACCGAACCAGACGTCGGGGCCGAGCGCACGGCTGACCGCGGCGGCCAGCAGCACCGCCGCCGCGGTCAGCGTCCACGCGCGCGCCGGCGAAATCCGTGTCGCCGATCCGATCAGCGCGTCGAGCAAGGCTTCGCCCGCCCATCGGCTGGGAAGCGGATTCGACCGCGAGCCTGTCATCCATCTCATTTCGCCGGAGTAACGGATGAGCGCCTAATTTTGGGTGAAACGGGAACAGGCTCCGCTTTGCCGCGCCGCTGGCGCGCGCTTGACTTTTTGCGGTGCAACATTCATATGCGCGCCCAGCGAAGCATCATGCAGCGTGAACGGGCGGCATCGCCCCGGCTCTGCTTCGTACTCTTTCAAGCTTCCCCTTTTCACGCGGGTCGGCAAAACCCGCCGCGTTTCCGCGCGCCCTTTTTTTGGGCGGCGCAGGGGGCGCCGCTTATCAAGTGAGTTACAATAATCATGTCGTTCGAAAATCTCGGGCTTTCACAGCCCGTCCTCCAGGCGCTCGCGCTCAAGGAATATACCAAGTCGACGCCGATCCAGGAGCAGGCGATTCCCCTGCTGCTGCAGGGCCGCGACCTGCTCGGCATCGCGCAGACCGGGACCGGCAAGACCGCCGCGTTCATGCTGCCATCGATCGATCGCCTCACCGCCAGCGACAAGCGTCCGCAGCCGCGCACGTGCCGGATGCTGGTGCTGGCGCCGACGCGCGAACTAGCCAGCCAGATCGCGGAGAGCGCGCGCGGCTATGCGCGGTTCAGCCATATGAACATCGCCACCGTGTTCGGCGGCACTTCGATCAACAAGAACCGGCAGGAGCTGAGCCGCGGCGTCGATATCCTCGTCGCCACGCCGGGCCGCCTGATGGACCTGATCGAGCAGCGCATCCTGTCGCTGAACGCCGTCGAGATCCTCGTCCTCGACGAGGCCGACCAGATGCTCGACCTGGGCTTCATCCACGCGCTGAAGGCGATCGTGAAGATGCTTCCGGCCAAACGCCAGTCGCTCTTCTTCTCGGCGACCATGCCCAAGGCGATCAGGGAATTGGCCGACAAGTTCCTGACCGATCCGGTGCAGGTCGCGGTGACTCCGGCCGCTACGACGGTGGAGCGGATCGACCAGTTCGTCACCTTCGTCCAGCAGACCGAGAAGCAGGCTTTGCTCACCATGATGCTGCGCGCCGGATTCTCCGAAAAGGGGAATATGGACCGCGTCCTCATCTTCACCCGCACCAAGCACGGCGCTGACCGGGTGGTGAAACTGCTCACCGGCAACGGCATCGCGTCCAACGCCATCCACGGCAACAAGAGCCAGCCGCAGCGCGAGCGGGCGCTCGGCGAGTTCAAGTCGGGCAAGGTCAAGATCCTGGTCGCGACCGACATCGCCGCGCGCGGCATCGATGTTTCGGGCGTCAGCCATGTCATCAATTTCGAGCTGCCCAACGTCTCCGAGCAATATGTCCACCGCATCGGGCGGACGGCGCGGGCCGGGGCGGCGGGCATCGCCATCGCTTATTGCGCGGAGGATGAGCGCGCTTATCTCAAGGGCATCGAGAAGCTCACCAAGCAGCGCATCGAGGTGGTGCCGCTGCCGGAGAATTTCGTCAACGAAGCCAACAAGATCAAGGCGAGTCGTGTCGCCGTCCCGGGCGGAGCGGGCGATCGCCAGGAACGTGGCGGCGAGGACCGCAACCGGGTCCGCCGCCCCAAGAGCCGGCGCCCGAATTTCGGCGCGGCCGGCGCGCCCAAGACCAACCGCTCGCGCCGCCGCGCCTCGGGGCGGTAAGGCCGCCGTCTCGCGAAGGCGCCGTCACGGCGCCCTCGCGACGGTTCGTGCTGGCAACCATGCCCTCGTCTGAATAAGGCGGGGGCATGTTGCGTTTCGGAACCGTCGCGCTCGCGCTCGCGAGCACATCCGCCCTCGCCCAGCCCGCCGAGATCGTCGTCACCGGCCGCGGACTCGACGCGGCGGCCGGCGAGGACGCCTATGGTGCGGTGGTCATCGGCCGCGATCGGCTGACGGGCTCCGCCTCCGGCCGGCTCGACGAGATATTGAAGGACGTGCCGGGCCTGCAGCTCTTCCGGCGCTCCGACGCGCGCTCCGCCAATCCGACCAGCCAGGGCGTAACCCTAAGGGCGCTGGGCGGCAACGCTTCGAGCCGGGCGTTGCTGATCCTCGACGGCGTTCCGCAGACCGATCCCTTCGGCGGCTGGATCAGCTGGCCCGCTTACGATCCGGAGCGGCTCGACGCGGTGCGGGTGGTGCGCGGCGGCGGCAGCGGCGTCCATGGCTCGGGCGCGCTCGCCGGCACGATCGAGATGTTCAGCGCCGATCCCGAAGATCTGGCCGGCGCGCGCGCGGCGCTCGCTTATGGCAGCCGCGACAGCGTCGATGTCTCGGCCGGTCTGGGCACCGCGCTGGGGAGCGGATTCCTGTCGCTGTCGGGCAATTACGGCCGGGGCGACGGCTTTATCCCCATCATCCGGGAACAGCGCGGCCCGGTGGACCGGGCGTCCCCGTACGAGCAGGCGAGCGCGTCGCTGCGGGCGGTGGCGCCGCTCGGCTCCGACGTCGAATTGCAGGCGAGCGGACTCGTCTTCCGCGACGAGCGCGAGCGCGGCGTGCCGTTCACCGGCAACAGCACGACCGGGGCCGACGCGTCGGCGCGGCTGGTCGGGCGGGATTGGTCGGCGCTCGCTTATGTGCAGACCCGCGATTATTATAACAGCTTCGCCAGCGTCGACGACGAACGCGAAAGCGCGAACCAGGTGGCGGAACAATATAGCGTTCCTTCGACCGGGCTTGGCGCAAGCGCCGAATATCGGCCTCCGCTCGGCGATGCGATCGAGCTGCGGATCGGCGGCGACTGGCGCGAGACGATCGGCAAGACGCAGGAGCGTTTCTTCTTCCAGGAAGGCGTCGGCACGCGCGGCAGGGCGGCCGGCGGACGGACGCGCACCGTCGGCGGCTTCGCCGAGGCGGCGTGGGAGAGCGGGCCGCTGACGCTCACCGGCGGCGCGCGGATCGATCGCTGGTGGATTTCCGACGGCTTTCTCGCCGAACGGGAGCTCGCAACGGGCGGCGTGCTGAACGACATCGCCTTCGCCGACCGGTCGGGCTGGGAGCCGACGGGCCGGGCGGGCGTGGCCTGGCGCGCCGGCGAGGCGGTGACCTTGCGCGGCGCCGCCTATCTTGGCTGGCGGCTGCCGACCCTCAACGAGCTTTACCGCCCGTTCCGGGTCGGCTCGGACGCGACCGCCGCCAATGCCGATCTCGCGCCCGAGCGGCTGCGCGGCGTCGAGGCGGGGATCGAGGTGCGGCCGCTGCCGGCGGCGCGGATCGGGCTCACTTTGTTCGCCAACCGCCTCGAGGGCGCCGTCGCCAACGTCACCCTGGGCGAAGGACCGGGGCAGTTTCCAGGCGTCGGCTTCGTCGGCGCCGGCGGCCAATATCGCCAGCGCCGCAATCTCGACGCGATCGACGCCCGGGGGATCGAGCTGGACGCCGCCCTCGATCTCGGCGCCTTCTCGCTGTCGGCGGGCTATGCCTTCACCGACGCCGAGATCCGCGCGGACGGTCCCGCTTTGCCCCTGGACGGCCTGAGACCGGCCCAGACGCCGCGTCACAGCTTCGCCTCCCGGCTTGCCTGGCGCGACGCCGGCGGCGCCCGCGCCTCCATCGCCGCCCGCTATGTCGGCGCGCAGTTCGAGGACGACCTCAACGGCGAGAGCCTGCCCGACGCGCTGACCGTCGATGCCGCCGCGACGTTCCCGCTGAGCTCCCGCCTCGCCATTGAGGCCCGGGCCGAGAATATCGCCGACGCCCGCGTCGTCGCCGGCATATCGGGCGACGGCCTGGTCGAGCGGGCGACCCCCCGCACATTGTGGATCGGCCTTCGCTTCCGCGATTGAAGCAAAAGCGGTGGGGAACGCGGTTAACCAGCCATTATCCGTCTTCGGCTAAGCTAGCTGGCCATGGAACAGACTGACGGAATATCGCGCCAGGGAGGCGCGGAGACGGACCCGGCGCCGAATGTGACGATCGGGCGGCGGGAGACGCAGCGCGCCCGCGTCCAGCTCGCCGCGACCCTGTCGGCGACGACTCGCGATTATCCGGTCGCGCTCAGGAACCTGTCCTGCACCGGCGCCATGGTCGAGGGCGAGGCACTGCCGGCGACCGGACGCACGGTCGCATTGAAGCGCGGCGGCATCGACGAACTCGCCGATGTGGTGTGGGTGCGCGGCAGCCAGTGCGGGCTCCACTTCCTCGATCCGATCGCCCACGATCGGGTTCTCGCCATCGCGGCCTGCGCTCCGGAAGCCAGAATCTCGGCGCCGGCCAGCCTCTATACGCCCCCTTCGCTTCCGAACGAGCGGCTGAGCGCCGAGGATTGGGCGCGCGCCAAGCTGCGCGCGAGCCGGATGCCGCGCTGACCGGAAAGACGAGACTGGCCCGGCGTGGCGCGCGCTCCTAAGACAACAGGATGCGAACCAGGAACGTGATGACGCGCGGACATTGGTCGTGGCGGGACGATCCTTCGGTGCCCGCCTTCGCCGACCAGCATCCGCTAATCGTCTTCGACGGCGAATGCGTCCTGTGCTCGGCCAATGCGCGCTTCGTGCTCGCCCACGACCGGACTCGTCGTTTCCGGCTGACGACGACGCAGGGGCCGCTCGGCCAGGCATTGTATCGGCATTTGCGCCTGCCCACCGACCATTATGAGACGATGCTGCTGATCGAGGGCGGGCGCATGTTCGCCGATAGCGATGCGGTCATCGGCGTCTGGCGCGGACTGGGGTGGCCATGGCGCGCGGCCGCGGCGGCGGCAATCGTGCCGCGATGGGTACGCGACCCGCTCTACCGCCTCGTCGCCCGCAACCGCTTCCGGCTGTTCGGCCGGCGCGACCTTTGCTGGACGCCGACGCCCGAAATGGCCGACCGCATCCTGTGAAAAGGGTCCTGCTGATCGGCGGCTATGGCGGCTTCGGCGCGCGGATCGCCGCCCGGCTGGCGGCGGCCGGCTACGAAATCCTGGTGGCGGGCCGAAGCGGCGCGAAGGCGGAAGCCTTCTGCCGGGAGCGCCCCTCCATGCGGCCGCTCGCGCTGGATTCGCGGTCGGGCCTGGCCGAGGCGCTGGCGAACGAGCGGCCTTGGGCGGTCGTCGATGCGGCGGGGCCGTTTCAGGGCGCCGATCATGCGATCGCCGAGGCGGCGATCGCGGCCGGATGCCATTATGTCGACATCGCCGACGCGCGTGATTTCGTGACCGGCATCGGCGCTCTCGACACTGCCGCGAAGCAAGCCGGCGTGGCCGTCGTCGCCGGCGCGTCGAGCGTCCCGGCCTTGTCGGGGGCGGCGACGCAGGCGCTGGCGGCGGGGATGGAGGATGTCCGGGCGGTCGAGATCGCGATCAGCGCTTCCAACCGCGCCACGGCGGGCGAGGCGGTCGCGCGGGCGATACTCTCTTATGTTGGAAAGCCGGTGCGGCTGTGGCGCGGCGGGCGCTGTGCGCGCGGCCATGGCTGGCAGGAATTGCGACGCCAGGGCTTCCGGGTCGCCGGCGTGCCGCCGATCCGGCCGCGCCTGACGGCCATCGCCGATGTGCCGGACCTCGACCTACTGCCCGATCGGTTGCCGGGCCGGCCTGCGGTCACGTTCCGCGCCGGGACCGAGCTCGCCGCTCACAATCTCGCATTGTGGCTGCTGAGCTGGCCCGTGCGCTGGCGCTGGCTGCGCAGCCTCGCGCCGCTCGCCCCCCTTATCCTCGGCGCCCAGCGGCTGACCGCTTTCGCCGGCGGCGACCGGTCGGCGATGACGGTACGCCTGTTCGGAATCGCGGAGGGCCGGCGCGTCGAACGGCGCTGGACGCTGATCGCGAACAATGGCGACGGGCCGGAGATTCCGGGCCTTGCCGTGCCGATCATCCTCGACCTCATCGGGCGCGCCGCGGTTGAGGCAGGCGCTCGCGACGCCGGCGACCTGCTCGACCTGTCGGCGTTCGAGCCGGCTTTCTCCCGGCTCTCGATCGGACACGAAATCGTGGAGATTGAATCACCGCCGCCGCTTTACGCGCGAGTGATGGGAACGCGTTTCGACGCTCTGCCCCCGGCGGTGCGCGCCATCCATGACGTGCTTCGCGACGGCGGCGCGAGCGGCAGAGCGGAGGTTCGCCGAGGGCGCAGTCTCGCCGCGCGGCTCATTGCCGCCGCGATCGGCTTCCCGCCCGAGGGCGGGCACGCGCTGCACGTGCATTTCGAGGAGCATGGCGGCGTCGAGCGCTGGACGCGGTCCTTTTCCGGCCACCGCTTCGCGAGCAGCCTTTCGAAGCAAGGGCCGCTGCTGGTCGAGAGATTCGGTTTGCTCCGCTTCGGTTTCGACCTGCCGGGCGGCGCATCCGGGCTGACCATGGCGCTGCGGCGCTGGTGGCTCGGCCCGCTGCCGCTGCCGCTCGCGCTGGCGCCCCGTTCGCTCGCCCGTGAATGGGAGGAGGACGGCTGCTTCCATTTCGACGTGCCGATCAGCCTTCCGCTCGTCGGGCTCGTCGTTCATTATCGCGGCTGGCTCGCGCCGAACGCGGCCGCGCGCGAAGGCAAACCGGCCCTCCCGGGCTTCGTTCCGGCGACTGTTTGAGAAAGCAGGAAATAATCGGTTGACGCCGAACGCCTCTTCCGTGAGTTTAGGGGGGATGACCAACCGCGCTTCCCATTCCGGCATGATGCCCGCCGCCCCGGCGGATGCGGTCGTGTGCGCGCAAATCTGGTCCTGGTGGCGCGATGACGCGTTCGCGGCGGCATGCCTGCATCGATGGTGAAGACGACTCTTTAGGTCCGATATCTCACCCGATCAGCCCGCCGCCCGGCGGGCTTTTTTATTGCCTTTCTCACCAGGATTCTTCGCGATGTACATGAACACCAACCTTGCCGAGACCTTCGCCCCCGCCATCGCCCAGGACGCGGTTGAAACCGCGCTCGGCCGCCTGCTCATCGGCGAGTCGCTCAGCCGGAGCGAAGCCGAGCTTCTCTTCACCGACCTCGTCGAAGGGCGGCTCTCCGATCCCGCCATCTCGGCCATGCTGGTCGCGCTCAGGCTCAAGGGAGAGACCGCCGACGAGTTGATCGGCGCGGCCCGCGCGCTCCGCGTCGCCGATGCCGATTTCGAGCGGCCCGATTATCTGTTCGCCGACACCTGCGGCACCGGCGGCGACGGATCGGGATCGATCAACGTGTCGACCGCCGTCGCCTTCGTCGCGGCGGCCGCCGGGCTGCCGGTCGCCAAGCACGGCAACCGATCGGTGACCTCGCGTTGCGGATCGGCCGATGTGCTGGAACGATTGGGCGCGAAGCTCGACATACCGCCCGAAGTCTCGCGGCGGGCATTGGACGAAACGGGGGTCTGTTTCCTCTTCGCGCCGCGTTATCATCCAGGGCTCCGCCACGCGGGGCCGGTGCGGCGGGCGCTCAAGGTCAGGACGATCATGAACATACTCGGCCCCTGCGTGAACCCGGCCGAGCCCGGCGTCCAATTGCTTGGCGTCGCCGATCCGCGTCTGCTGGAACCGGTGGCGAAGACGCTGGCGGCGCTGGGGGTCGAGCGGGCGCTGGTCGTGCACGGAGCCGGGCTCGACGAGATGGCGCTCCATGGCGAGACCCATGCGGTGCGACTCGCCGATGGTCGGCTGGAGCCGATGATCATCGCGCCCGAGGAAGCGGGGCTGGCCCGCGCTCCGCTGGCGACGCTCGCCGGCGGTGGGCCGGAGGAGAATGCGGAGCGGCTGCGGATGCTGCTGCTCGGCAACGCGCCGGCGGCCGAGAACCAGGTGGTGGCGCTCAATGCCGGCGCGCTGCTGATGATCGCGGGGCTGGCCGTAGATTTGCGTGAGGGCACCGACCTCGCCTTGCAGGCGCTGGCTTCGGGCGAGCCGCACAAGCGGCTGAAGGCCTTCGTGGACGCGACCCATGGCTGAACGGAGCGTCCTCGGGGAAATCGTGGCGCGCAAGCGGATCGACGTGGCCGACCGGCTGCGTGGGGTGAGCCTTGACGATTTGAGGGCCCGGGCGCGGCCGACGCGGCGGAGCCTTCGGACGGCGCTCTCGCGTCCAGGCGCGCGCTTCGTCATGGAGGTGAAGCGGGGATCGCCGTCGCAGGGACGGCTTCGCGACGGCGTCGATCCGAAGGCGATGGCGCTGGCTTACCGGGGCGCGGCGGACGCGATCAGCGTGCTGACCGACGCGCCTTATTTCGGCGGTTCGTTCGCCGACCTGCGGGCGGTGCGGGAAGCCTATGACGGGCCGATCCTCGCCAAGGATTTCGTCGTCGATCCGCGGCAGGTGCCGGAGGCGCGCATCCAGGGCGCCGACGCGGTGCTGGCGATGCTGTCGGTGCTGTCTGACGCCCAGGCGGCGTACGTAATGGACGAGGCGCTGCGGCTCGGCATGGACGTGCTGGTCGAGGCCCATGACGAGGCCGAGGCGCGGCGGGCGGTGCGGCTCGGCGCGGCGATCGTCGGCATCAACAACCGCGATCTTCGCACCCTGTCCGTCGATCTGGGCGTGACGGAGCGTCTGGCGGGCCTGATCCCGCCGGATCGGCTGGTCGTCGCCGAATCGGGGATTGCGGATCGCGCCGATGTTGAGCGGCTGAGCCCGCATGCCGACGCTTGCCTTGTCGGGTCGTCGCTGATGCGCTCCGCCGATTCTCGCGGGGCGGCGCGCGCGCTCGCCTTCGGCCGGGTCAAGGTCTGCGGCCTGACCGATGCGCATGATGTCGAGACCGCGGCGGAGGCGGGAGCGGCCTATGCGGGGCTCGTCATGGTGCCGCATACGCCGCGCGCGGTGGCGGACGGAGCGGCCGAACGGCTTGCGCGGGCCGCCGCCGAAGAGGGGATGCCGATCGTCGGCGTGTTTCGCGACGAGAAGGTGACGAGGGTCGCCGATCGTGCGCGCGGCCTCGGATTGCGGGCGGTGCAGCTCCACGGCCGCGAGACGAGCGACTATATCGACGCGCTGCGCGGGCTGCTTCCGGACGAATGCGAGATATGGGCGGCGGGCGCCGTCGATCGGGACCTGCCGCCGCCGCGCGCGGGCGCGGACCGCACCTTGTTCGACACTGCTGTCGGCGGCCGCTCGGGCGGCACCGGACGAACATTCGACTGGACCCGGCTCAAGGGAAGGAGCGACCTTGGAAGCGCGATCCTCGCCGGCGGCCTGAAGCCGGCCAATGCGCGCGCGGCGAGCCGGGTCGGCGCGTTCGCGCTCGATGTCGGCTCCGGCGTCGAGATGGCGCCGGGCCGCAAGGATGCGGGCAAGCTCCACGCTTTCTTCGAGGCGCTTAGGGCGCCCGCGCGGGGAGAGACGGCGCCATGCTGATGCGCGGCCGGTTCGGCGATTATGGCGGCGCCTATGTGCCGGAGATCTTGATGCCGGCGCTGGAGGCGCTGGAGGAGGCGTTCCTGGCGGCGCAGGAGGATCCGGGTTTCCAAGCGGAGCTTGCCGGGTTGCTCGCCAAATATGCGGGGCGGCCGACTCCCCTCACCCGCTGCCGCAACCTGGGCTCGGACAAGGCCCGCCTCTATCTCAAGCGCGAGGACTTGCTCCACGGCGGCGCCCACAAGACCAACCAGGTGCTGGGACAGGCCTTGCTCGCGAAACGGATGGGCAAGACGCGCCTCATCGCCGAGACAGGGGCAGGCCAGCACGGCGTCGCCACTGCCATTGTCGGCGCGCTGTTCGGGCTCAGGACGCGCATCTATATGGGCGCGCACGACGCCGAGCGGCAGAAGCTCAACGTCTTCCGGATGCGGCTGATGGGGGCCGAGGTCGTGCCGGTGGAGAGCGGCGGGCGGGGCCTGAAGGACGCGGTCAACGAAGCGCTGCGCGACTGGACGGCGAGCTTCGCGGACACCCATTATCTGCTCGGCACGGTGGCGGGGCCGCACCCCTTCCCGCTGATAGTGCGTGAATATCAGCGCGTGATCGGCCAGGAAGCCCGCGCCCAAATAATGGAGGAGGAAGAGCGGCTGCCGGATGCGGTGATCGCCTGCGTCGGCGGCGGCTCCAACGCGATGGGGATGTTCGCCGATTTCGTCCAGGACGAAAGCGTAAGGCTGATCGGCGTCGAAGCCGCCGGCAAGGGGCTCGATACAGGCGAGCATGGCGCGACCCTGTTGCGCGGCCGGCCGGGGGTGCTGCATGGCGCGGAAACCTATGTGCTGCAGGATGCGGACGGGCAGATCAGCGACAGTTGGTCGGTCTCGGCGGGTCTCGATTATCCTGCCGTCGGCCCGGAACATGCCTTCCTGAAGGAGAGCGGTCGGGCCGAATATGTCGGCGCGACCGACCGCGAGGCGCTCGATGCGTTCGCCCTGCTTGCGCGCTCGGAAGGGATCGTCTGCGCCTTCGAGTCGGCACACGCTCTGGCCCATGCGCTCAAGATGGCCGAGGCGGCGACCGGCGAGACGGTGCTCGTCGTCAACCTCTCGGGGCGCGGCGACAAGGATATGGAGCAGGCGCAGCGGCTGCTGGGGTTCGAGGCATGAACGACCGCTACGGCGCGATGTTCGCCCGGCTCCGCGCCCGCGGCGAAGGCACGTTCGGCGCGTTCGTGATGCTCGGTGACCCAGACGTGGAGACGTGCGGGGCCATCCTCGACGCTCTGGTCGAGGGCGGCGCCGACATGCTGGAAGTCGGCATACCTTTCTCCGATCCCGTCGCCGACGGCCCGACCATCCAGGCGGCGGCGGAGCGGGCGCTGCGCCTTGGCGTTACACCAACCGACTGCTTCCGTCTCCTCGCGGCATTCCGTTCCCGTCATCCGCATGTGCCGGTGGGCGTGCTGACCTATGCCAATCTGGTCCTCGCCCGCGGCCGCGACGCATTCTACCGCGCGGCGGCGGAGGCCGGGGTGGACAGCGTGCTGGTCGCCGACGTGCCGGCCTTCGAGTCGGCGCCGTTCGCGCGCGCGGCGGAAGCGCAAGGGGTGGCGCCGGTGCTGGTCGCCGCGCCCAACACGCCGCCGGCGACGCTGAAGCGGGTGGCGGCGCTCGGGCGGGGCTATACTTATTGCGTCGCGCGCGCCGGAGTGACGGGCGCCGGGACGGAATTGCGGCTCGACCATGGCGCGCTGTTCGCCGGGCTGGCGGCCGCGGCGGCGCCGCCGCCTGTCCTCGGCTTCGGCATTTCGACTCCAGCCCATGTGCGGGCGGCGCTCGACGCGGGCGCGGCCGGTGTCATTTCGGGCTCCGCCATCGTCGCGATCGTCGCGCGCGACGCTGCTCCGATCCCGGCCGTCCGCGCCTTTGCCGCCGCCATGAAGTCGGCCACGCTGCCCCGCTCGGGCTGAGCCGCGCCGCCCTTGCCAATTTCGGTTGCAAGGCGACGCGCCGCCGTCCAAGCTGTTGCGAGATAAAATAAAAGGGGCCTCGGGCCGAATGCCTGAACTGAAAGCCTTCCTCGCCGGCGGCGGTGACATGGGCGCGCTGATCCGTGAACATGATTGGGAAGCGACCGCGCTGGGGCCGATCGGCGACTGGCCGCAATCGCTACGTTCGGCGCTCAGCATCTGCCTCCGCTCGGCTTCGCCGACCGCCATCTATTGGGGACCAGAATTCCGGCTGCTCTACAATGACGAATTCGCGCCCATCCTGGGGCCGCGCCATCCGGGCGCGCTCGGCCGGCCGGCGGCCTCGATCTGGTCCGACATCTGGAGCTTGATCGAGGAACAGTTCCGCGACGTTCTGGAGAAAGGCGAGGTCGTCCACGCGGTCGATGCGATGCTGCCGATGGCGCGCTACGGGCCACCCGAAGAGACCTATTTCAGCTATACGTTGCTGCCGATCGCGGGTGAGGATGGCAGCATCGGCGGCATCCTCAATCAGGCCCGCGACCGGACGACTTCGGTCTGGCAGCGTCGTCAGGACGCGCTGCTGCTGAAGCTCTCCGAGACGTTGCGGCCGCTCGATACGATCGACGCGATCCTGGACGCGGCAGTCGGGCTGGTCGGCGAGGAAATGCAGGTCGGACGCGTCGGCTATGCCGAGATCGACGAAGTGCAAGGCACTGTCTCCATCCTCGCCTGCTGGACCGACGGCAGCATGGCCGACATCAGCGGCACATATCCGCTCGGCGCCTTCGGCGACGCCGTGCACGAAGCGCTTGAGAAGGGGCTTACCGTCAGGGTCGACGACGTCGAGGCCGATCCGGGGAGCGACGACCCAGGCCTGCTGCGGCGCTATGCGGCGATCCAGCTGCGCGCGGGGCTGGTCGTCCCGGTCTTCAGCCACAGCCGTTATCGCGCGGCCTTGTTCGCCCAGCACCATCAGCCGAGACGATGGACCGACGGCGAGGAGACACTGCTGCGCGCCGCCACCGACCGGATCTGGCAGGAGGCGACCCGGGTTCGAGCAGAGGTTGCGCTCCGCCACAGCGAGCGGCGCTACCGCCAGATTTTCGAAGGCGCCAACGATCTCATCTTCACCGCCGATCTCGATCAGAAGCTGACCGACTGCAACCCCGCCGTCGCAGCCGCCATGGGGCTCGCGCCCGAGGCCGCGATCGGGCGCTCGATCCGCGAGTTCGTGTCCGAGGAAGGCTGGGCGCAGACGAACCGGATGCTCAGGCAGAAGCTGGAGCATGGCGGCACCACTCGCCACGACATAGAGGTGAGGGCGCCGGGCGGGAAGCGGATGTACTGGGAGATCAATTCGAGCCTTGCCTATGACACGGCGAACGAGATCGTCGGCCTCCACGCCATCGCCCGGGACGTGACCGAGCGGAAACGTTTCGAGGAGCGCCAGCGACTGCTGGTCAACGAGCTGAACCATCGGGTGAAGAACACGCTCGCGCTCGTCCAGGGGCTGGCGCTGCAAAGCTTCAAGGACGGGCGCGACATGGCCGAAGCGCGCGAGGCGTTCCAGGAGCGGCTGGCGGCGCTCGCCCGCGCCCACGATCTGCTCACCCGCGAGAATTGGGAGGGTGTGACGCTCGACCAGTTGGTCGAAGGCGCGACCGGGCACCAGAACGCGGTCGAGGAGCGGATCAGGGCCGATGGGCCGGACATCAAGCTCAACGCGCGAGCGGCAGTGTCACTGGTGATGGCGCTGCACGAATTGTGCACCAACGCCGCCAAATATGGAGCGCTGTCGGTACCGGGCGGTCATGTCGATGTCGAATGGGTCGTGGAGGATGGCGACCAGCTCAAGCTCCAATGGCGCGAGCAAGGCGGCCCGAAGGTCGAGGCGACGGGACGGCGCGGATTCGGATTTCGCATGATCGAGCGCGCGCTCGCCGCCGACCTGGGCGGCAAGGTCGCCATCGATCTCGCGCCGTCGGGACTGACCTGCGCGATCGAGGCGCCGCTGGACCGGGCGGAGGCGGAGGCGTGACCGCGCGGTCGCTGGCGGGCGTGCGCGTGCTGCTGGTCGAGGACGAAGCGATCATCGCGATGACGGCCGAGGACATGCTCGAGGATCTGGGCTGCGTCGTCGCCGCCACGGCTTCGTCGCAGGCCGAGGCGATCACGGCGGCGGCGGGCGACGATTTCGACATCGCGCTGCTCGACATCAACCTCAACGGCCAAACCAGCCTGGCGGCGGCCGAGGCGCTGCGAACGCGGGGCCGTCCGTTCGTCTTCACCACCGGCTACGGCGTCGCCGGCCGCGGCGAGGAATATGACAACGTGCCGCTGGTGACCAAGCCATATCGGGTCGGCGAGCTGGCCGAAGCTATTCGGAAAGCGCTGGGGCGATAGGCCGCGAAGGCGAACCGGCCTGACAGAATCTACTTGCCCAAAATCCCCATCGCGGCTGTGACCATCGCTTCGGTCGCCGTCGCGATGGTCGGTTCCGGATCCGGCGCCCAATAAGGACTGTGGAGCGAGGGCAGTTTGGAGGCGTCGTCGCCGGCCGCCCGCCATTTGTCCATCGGCACGCCGCCCACCCAGAAGATCAGGCTCTCGATCGACTTGTCGGCGAGATGGTAGCGGCTGAAATCCTCGCCGCCCATCACCGCCGGCGTGGCGATCACGCGCTCGGGGCCGAACCGTTCGGTGAAGAGGGCGGCGGTGCTGGTGGTGAGCTTGTCGGTATTGAAGACCGCCGGCGTATATTCCGCCTCGCGGATCGTCACCACCGGCATCCGGTCCTCCGGCATGCCCGCCGCGATCGCCTCTCCGCGAACGATACGCTCGATGCCGTCGAGCAACAGCCGGCGGGTCTCGTCGCTGTAGCTGCGCACGGTGAGCAGCATCGTCGCCTCGTCGGAGATGATGTTGTGCTTTGCGCCCGAATGGAAGCTGCCAACGGTGACGACCGCTGGGCTCTGCGGATCGTTCTCGCGGCTGACCAGCGTTTGCAGGGCGCCGACGATGCGGGCGCCGAGCACGATCGGATCCCGGGTCGTGTGCGGATAGGCGCCGTGGCCGCCGACGCCCTTGACCGTGATGTCGACGCTGTCGACATTGGCCAGGGCATAGCCGTTGGAATAGCCGACGACCCCGGCGGGAAGCGCGGCGGCATCGTGGAAGGCGATCACGTAAGCGGGCTTGGGGAAGCGTGTGTAAAGGCCGTCCTCGAGCATCGCCTTAGCGCCCTCGCTCGTCTCCTCGCCAGGCTGCAGGATCATCACCAACGTTCCGGACCATTGGTCCCTGGTCGCGGCGAGGCGGCGGGCGGCGCCGACCCAGGCGGTCATGTGCGTGTCGTGGCCGCAGGCGTGCATGATGCCGGTCTCGCCGCCGGCCCGGCTGGTTCCCTTGACCTTGCTCGCATAAGGGAGGCCGGTCTGCTCGACCACGGGGAGACCGTCCATGTCGGCGCGGAGCATGACGACAGGACCCGGTCCGTTCTCCATCTCCGCCACGACGCCTGTCTTGCCGACGCCCGTGGTCACGTCGAAGCCCAGCTTCTTCGCCTCGGCGGCGAGCTTTGCCGAGGTCTTGAATTCCTCCATGCTGAGCTCGGGATTGGCGTGAAGATCGCGATAGAGCGTCAGCAGCGACGGCATGTCGGCGGCGACGGCGTCGCCCAGCGGATCGGCGGAGGCGGGGGTGGCGGTCATCAAGCACAGCAACGCGCCGGCCAGCAAATGGCTTCTCAAGGTCACTTCGTCCCCCTTTTCGATCTCAGCTTTCGGCGCGCTTGGGCACCAGCTCCAGGACGTCGATAGTGGACTCGAAATGGGGATATGGGAAGACCAGCCGCCATTTGTCCTCGCCGACCCGCTCGATGACCCCGGCCATATCGCGTTCCCTGTCGCGGCCATATTGGAGGGCGCGGCTCTCGTCGCCCAGCTGGAGCGTGCCGAGGAAGACCATGCGCTGGCCGACATAGGGAAGGAGCAGGCCGAGCGGCCGCTGCGAGCCGGAAAGCTTGGCGAAGCTCATCAGCCCGTTCTCGATCCGGATCCGGCAGTCGAACGCGGGGTAGGCGACATAATCGAGCAGGCCGGCCGATTTGGCACCGATCTTGAGCGTCCGGCAACGATAGTCGCCCGCAGGTGGATCCTCCCAGGCCAAAGCGGCATCGGGCTGGAGCAACGCGCCTTCCCGGGCGAGCGCGGCGGAATGGCCGGCCGCTTCGGCCTTGTCCAGGCCCCTCACCCAGGCGGTCCGCCATTCGCGCAGGCGGTGGCGGTCGCTGTCGGTGGCGATCGTCCGCCAGTCAGGCGGCGGCGCGGCTCGCGCGGTCCTTCGGCTGTCATCCCCCGCCGCGCACCCGGAAAGCGCGCCGGCGAGCGCCGCGCAAAGGGGAAGAACAACCAGCTTCATGCACCACCTCGCCACCAGCGGTCCCCCCACCAGAGGCGGAGCTTAGTGCGTTGGCGCGATGCCGTCGATGGGCGAAATGGTCGCCGCAACGGGGCAAGCGGCGGAGACGGGGCGCGCCCGCTCCGCCGCGTCCGATCAGCCGAAAAAGGCCTGGTCGAAGGCGATAGTGGCCGCCGGATCCTGATGGTCGTAGCCGCCATATATGGGGCGCCCGTCCGCATAATTGCCCAGATCGCCCAGCATGTCGCCGTAACCCGCATCGGTGATGCGCTCGAAGATGTCGTCGGCCGCGGCGCCGAACTTGTCGACGATGCTGAGCTCGTCGAAATTGCCGAGGATATTGTCGTGCAGCGTCTGGAGCCGCTCCGGAATCGAATCCGCGTCGGTTCCATTGTCGGGCGCATATTTGACGACGCTCGACAACTGGTCTCCGCCCGCCACCAGATAATCGGCATAAGCGATGCCGAGATCGATGAAGGCGTCGTTCACGTTGGTGTTGTAATAGGTGTAATTGTCGTCGAGCTCGTCCCAGACCAGCTTGAACGCATCGGAACCCGAGCCGAGCGCATCGAGCGCTCCCGTCACGCCGCGCTCGGCGATCAGGCCGCTCACCAGCGCGCTGAGGTCGGCGGTCGGCTCGAACTTGAAGTCAAATGCCGCGTCGGCTTCGACGAAGCCGATCCCGTTCACCGGAATGCTGTTGGCGTGCTCGATCAGGTTCGCCAGTGCTTTCGCGGACATTTTCGAGAGTGCTTGTACGGATGGCATGCTTGTTCTCCCCTGCTCTTTTTCGTGCGCGGGAGCCTATGCAGCCAGCAATATCCCCCCGATTCTTTACCTTATCTTGAATCCAGTCTGTCGCAATATGGGATTCCGGATCGTCTCACTGCGATACAGGAGGAGCGGATCGTGCCTTCATTGCGCCGTCCAGCCGCCATCCATCGTGAGGTTGGCGCCGGTGATGGCGGAGGCTTCGTCCCTGCACAGGAACAGCGCCAAGGCGGCGACCTGCTCGACGGTCACGAACTGCTTGGTCGGCTGGGCGGCGAGGAGCACGTCGTTCATCACCTGCTCGCGGGTGAGGCCGCGCGCCTTCATCGTGTCGGGTATCTGATTCTCGACCAAAGACGTCCAGACATAGCCGGGGCTGATGCAGTTCACCGTCACACCGCTGGTCGCGGTCTCGAGCGCGACCGACTTGGTGAAGCCGGCAATGCCGTGCTTGGCGGCGACATAGGCGGATTTGTTGGGGCTGGCGACGAGGCTGTGGGCCGAGGCGGTGGTGACGATCCTGCCCCATCCCTTCTTCTTCATGCCCGGCAGCGCCAGGCGCGTGGTGTGGAAGGCGGCGGTGAGGTTGAGGGCGATGATGAGGTCCCATTTCGCGACCGGGAATTCGTCGACCGGGGCGACATGCTGCATGCCGGCATTGTTGACGAGAATGTCGACGCCGCCGAGCTCCTCGGCGCATCCCCGCATCAAGCCTTCGATCTGGTCCGGCTTCGTCAGGTCGGCGCCATTATAGCCGACACGAACCTTGTGCGCGTCCTCGATGCCCCGGCGGACATTCTCGATCTCGGCCGCGTCGCCGAAACCGTTCAGCATCACGTTCGCGCCCTCGGCGGCGAGCGCGGTCGCCACGCATTGCCCGATGCCGGAGGTGGAACCGGTGACGAGGGCGGTCTTGCCTTTGAGGAACATGGCTTTCCTTTCGTCTCTAATCGTCATCCCCGCGAAGGCGGGGATCCACCTTCTGTGCGGTGGCTATGCCGAAGGATGGATTCCCGCTTTCGCGGGAATGACGGGTGGGTTGCGGGGCGGTTCCCCACTCATTTGCCAAGATCGAAGGCGGCGGTCCTGCCGTCGATAATGTTGCGGGCGAGGAGGGAATCCTTCTTCATCGTCTCGGCGATGGCGGCGCGGCCCTCGGCCCAGTGATGTTCCATGCTGGCGCGGGAGAATTCGAAATCGCGGGCGCCGCCTTCCCAGCCATGGGCGCGATAGATGAGGTGGACGACGTTGACGGCGCGTTCGGCCGAGAGCGCGCGCAGGCGGGCGACGTCGGCGTCATCCTTCATCTCGTCCGGGAGCTTCTTCAGCACCTTGCGGATGATCTCGCGCTCCTGGCGGAGGCGCATCAGCTGGTCCGTCACCTGCCGGGTGCGGCTCGAATAACGTATGTCCTTTTCGCGCGACGCGACGTCCATGATGGTGTGGGGCATGTCGCCCTTGGCGGGAAACAGGTCGACCTGGAAGACGAGCATGTCCTCGCTCTGCCGGTCGAGCACATAGGATAAGGGCGTGTTGGAGACGATGCCGCCGTCCCACCACCAGCAGCCGTCTATCTCGACCGGCGGAAGCCCGGGCGGCAGCGCGCCCGACGCCATGACGTGGCGGGCGTCGAGCCGTTCGTCCCGGGTATCGAAGTAACGGAAATTGCCGGTCTCGACATTCACCGCGCCGACCGAGAGCCGCATCGGCCCCTTGTTGAGGCGATCCCAGTCGACATGGGCGTCGAGCGTCGCCACGAGCGGCGCGCTGTCGTAGAAGCTGAGCGCGCCCTCCGTCCTGGGCTGCGCGAGCATCGGCGGCAGGAGGCGCGGGCGGAAGAAGCCGGGGACGCCAGTGCCCGCGACGAAGCCGGCCGACAGGATATGCATCCATTCGCGCCATTGGTCGCCGCCTTCGAACGGCAGGCTCGGCAGGGCGGCGCTGACGGTCTCCCAGAAGCTTCTGAGCTTCGCCGCGCGGTCCTCGAGCGCGTTGCCGGCGATGATCGCGGCGTTGACCGCGCCGATCGAGATGCCGGCGATCCAGTCGATCTCGATCGCGGTCTCGGCCAGCGCCTCGAACACGCCGGCCTGGTAGGCGCCCAGCGCGCCGCCGCCCTGGAGCACGAGCGCGACCTGTCCCGGCAGTGGAAGCGGGCTGGCGCCGCGGCGCGGGGTTGATGATGCGTCGGCCATGGACGGCCCGCTCTTCGACCAGACGACGCCGCGTTGCAACCCGCCGCGCGTCCGCGCATTGTTGCCCTCGCGAAACAGGAAGGAGAAGCCCGATGCGGTTCGGCGGACGCAGGACGAGCAGCAACGTCGAGAATCGCCGGGGCGCGAGCGGAGGCTTCGGCTTTCCGATGGGCGGCGGTGGGCTGAGGCTTGGCGGAGGCAAGATGGGCTGCGGCGGCCTGGTCGTCATCATCGTCATCGCCCTCATCTTCGGCGTCAACCCGATGCAGCTTCTCGGCCCGACCGACGGCACGCCAACGACCGCGCCGCACGAGCGGAGGCAGGGCGTCACGACGGGCGCGGCGGCGCTGGACACGGAGACCGACCGCTTCATCTCGCAGGTGCTGGCCTCGACCGAGGATCAGTGGGGACGCCTGTTCCAGCAGGCGGGACAAACCTACCAGCCGACCAGGCTCGTCCTCTACGACCGCACCGACCGGTCGGGCTGCGGCATCGCGCAGGCGGCGATGGGGCCGTTCTACTGCCCGGCGGGCCAGGAAATCTACATCGACACCGCCTTCTTCAACGAATTGTCGCAGCGGCTCGGCGCGCCGGGCGACTTCGCCCAGGCCTATGTGATCGCGCACGAGGTCGGCCACCATGTCCAGACCCTGGACGGCACCGCCGACCGGGTGCGGAGCGCGCAGGCGCGGGTGAGCGAGGCGGAAGGCAACACGCTGCAGGTGCGGATGGAATTGCAGGCGGATTGCTATGCCGGCGTCTGGGCTTCGACCGAGCGGGCGGCGCTGGAGCCGGGCGACATCGAGGAAGGCCTGACCGCCGCCGCCGCCATCGGCGACGATACGCTGCAGAAGGCGACGCAGGGTTATGTCGTGCCGGAAAGCTTCACCCACGGCACGTCGGAGCAGAGGATGGAATGGCTCCAGCGCGGGCTCCGGACCGGCGATCCGGCGGCGTGCGACACGTTCGCCGCGTGACGTCTCAGGCGTCCGCCCACCGCCGCAGGAGGTTGTGATAGGTGCCGGTCAGGGAGACGATGGCGGGATCCTCGTCGCCGACTCTTTCGGCGAGGCGGCGGACGGCGAGGTCCATGTCGAGCAGCAAGGTGCGCTGGGCGTCGTCGCGGACCATCGACTCGATCCAGAAGAATGAGGCGAGTCGCTCGCCCGAGGTCACCGGCTCGACGCGGTGCAGGCTGGTCGCGGGGTAGAGGATCAAATCGCCGGCGGGGAGCTTGACCTGGTGGATTCCGTAATTGTCCTCCACCGTCAGCTCGCCGCCTTCATATTCCTCCGGTGCGGAGAGGAAGAGCGTCGCCGACAGGTCGGTCCTGATCCGGCCCGAGCCGTCGGGCAGATAGCGGATCGCGTTGTCGACATGGTTGCCGAAGCCGTGGCCGCCGGCCGCGCGGTAGCGGTTGAACAAGGGCGGGAAGATCGCTTTGGGCAGAGCGGCGGACAGGAACAGGGCGTTGCGGCCTAGGCCGGCGGTGATAGCGGCGCCGATCTCGCGGCCGGCGGCGCTGTCCTGGGGGAGTTGCTCGTTGCGCTTGGCGAGCGCGGATTGCACGCCAGCGGTGGCGCGGCCATCCTCCCACGCCGCGGCCGCGAGCAAGGCGCGGGCATGGCGCAACTGCTCGGGGCCGAGGACGGCGGGGATGGTGACCAGCATGAACTCCAGCCTAGAGCGAGAAAGCAAGCGTCGCCACCGCCGATCGCGCTTGGCCCGGCACGAAATGGCCTCCCGAAACGCTGTCGACATAATCCTCGTCGAAGATGTTGAAGACGTTGAGGCGGAGCGTCACGTCCTTGCTGAAATCATAGGCGATCGTCGCATCGGCGAGCCAATAGTCGCCGACCTCGCGCGTGTTGGCGTTGGAGGTGAAGCGGCTGCCCACATAGCGGGCGCCGCCGCCGATCTCGACGCCGAACGGGAAGCGGTAGGTCGACCACAGGCTGAGGCTGTGGCGCGGCGTGTTGGCGAGCACGTTGCCGACCTCCTCGGGGTCGTTCGAGTCCCGGATCTGGGGATCGAGATGGGTGTAGGCGGCGATCAATTCCCAATTGGGCAGGATGCGGCCGGTGGCGCCGAGCTCGAAACCGTCGACCCTCTGCTCGCCGGCGAGCACCGTCGCCGGCTCGCCGGGCAGGCCGGGGGTGCGGGCGTTGGTCTTCTCGATCCGGAACAGGGCGCCGGTGAGCAGGAGATGGCCGTCGAGGCCGTCCCATTTGGCGCCGACCTCGTAGGTGCGGCTCTTCTCCGGCTTCAAATCGACCAGCGCATCGGAGACGTTCGACGAGGTCAGGCCTTCGAAGGACGGATTGGCCGAGGTTCCGGCGCCGGCATAGAGGCTGAGCGAGGGCGTCGGCTTGTAGGTGAGACCGGCGCGCCAGGAGACGATGTCGTCGGTCCGCGCGAGCGGGGTCGGATCGGGGTCGGTTCGGGTCGGAAGACCGATATAGTCGACCTCGAACCGCTCGTAGCGAAGGCCGCCGGTCAGCAGCCATTGCGGGCTGAGCGTCAACGTGTCGAACAGATAGGCGGCGACAGAATCCGCTTCGGCGCGGGCGGTGAAGCCGGACGGGGCGATCACACCGTCATATGGACGGGTCGGGTCCGGATCGAACAGGTCGGTGGGGCTGGCTTCCTCGATATCGCGGCCGACATTGCGGCTCTTCTCGCGCGAAATCTCGAAGCCGGCGACGAGATCGTGGCGGAGGCCGCCAGTGTCGAACTCGGCGAAGATATTGCTCTGGTTGAGCCATATCTGATCGACCGTGTCGCGTGACTGGCCCTGCGCGCGAATCCGGGTGGTCGTCGAATCGAGGAAGCGCGGCGAGGAGTAGATCGAGTCGCGCGTCGAATGGCCGTAACGGGTGACGTTGGAGACCCGGATGTCGTCGGTGACGTCATGCTCCAGCGCGAAGGTGACGATGTTGGTCACCGTCTCCTCATAGTCGCGGTCCAGCAGGCCGTAATAATTGTCATGATCGACCGGCGCGGGGCGGTTGTGGAAGGGGAGGAGCTCCGGCACCTCGGTCGTGTCCGGCACGAACGGGACGCCGTAATCGGGGACATTGTCCTGATCGAGCCGGTAATAGCTGAGGATGGCGCGGGTCGTGCCGCCGAGGCCGAGCGCGACCGAGGGCGCGATGCCGAACCGCCGTCCTTCGACATGGTCGCGGCCGGGCACGTCGGAATCGTGGTAGAGCAGGTTGAGCCGGACGGCCGCGCCCTCGAGGCCAATCATGTCCTCGCCGATATTGAGATCGCCGGTCACGCGGAGATAATCAGGACTGCCGACGCCGGCCGTTCCCCCGACGAAGGTGTCGCTCCGCGGCTGCTTCGAGAAGAGGTTGATATAGCCGCCGGTCGAGCCGCGGCCGGTCTGGGCGGTGGACGGGCCCTTCACTACCTCGACCTGCTCGACGTTGAACGTGTCGCGCGTATAGCTGCCGAAATCGCGAATGCCGTCGATGAAGATGTCGGTGCGGGCGGAGAAGCCGCGCAGTGTGAGATTGTCGCCGGCCGGGACACCGCCCTCGCCCGCCGCCATGCTGATGCCCGAGACGTTGCGGAGCACGTCGCGCAGGGTCGTTGCCGCCTGCTGCTCGATCACCTCGCGCGGGATGACGCTGATCGATTGCGGCGCCTCGCGGATATCGCCGAGGCGGCTGTTGAGCGTGTTGATGCGATAGCGTTCCCCGGTGACGGTGATGTCGTCGGGGCGGGCGTCATCCGCTTCGGCGGCGGCGGCGGCTTCGACGTCGGCCAGTGCTTCGGCCGCCATCGCCTGCGGCGCCAGCGCGAGTGACGAGCCGCCCGCGAGAACGAGCGCGGCCTTGCGGCAGGAGCGGATGCCGACGGCGGCGATGAAGTGGTTTCGACTGGACATGCTGGCCCCTGTTGTTGCAAATCGTTCGCAGAATTGATGCGGCTGATAATCATTCGCAACAAGGGCTGGCAAGAAGCAAATGCGAGGAACGAAATGAACGCTGGAAATCAAGGCCTTGGCCGGGCGGGCTGGCGGCGTTTGTGGCTGCAGGTCCACAAATGGATCGGGCTATTGCTCGCGATTCTGATCGTCCCCATCTCGCTGACGGGGTCGGCCCTGGTCTGGCACGACTGGCTCGATGAGGCGCTGAACCCCGCCCGCGAGGTTGCGGCGGGCGCCGTTCCGGTACTGCCGGCATCGGCCTATGCCGCCGCCGCTTCGGCTGCTCTGGCGCCGGGCGAGCGAGTCCAGTCGATCCGCTATCCCGAGGGAGAAGGGCCGATCCTGGTCAGCGCCGCCCGGCCGCCGGAGAGCGCGGGCGCGGGCCGCCGGCCGGTGCGCACCAACATCTGGCTCGATCCGGCGAACGGCCGGGTGCTCGACAAAGCGGCGAGCGACGAGGGCGCGGTTCGCTTCCTCCACGTCCTCCATGGCAGCCTCCAGGTGCCGGACGTGGGGCGGCAGATCGTCGGCTGGGTCGGCGTGGCGATGCTGGTCTCGTGCCTCAGCGGCCTCTGGCTGTGGTGGCCGGTGACGGGTTCCGTGCGCCGAAGTTTCCGGTGGCGCCGGCAGAATGCGACCAGCGCCAACCTTCACCACCAGACGGGTTTCTGGATCCTCATTCCGCTGGCGATGCTGTCCTTCACCGGCGTGTGGATTTCCTTCCCGCAATTCTTCGGGCCGTTGTCCGGAGCGGAGGCGCCGCGCGCCGGGCCCCGCCCGGCCCCGGCGCGGCCGCTGGCCGAGACGCGGCTGACGCCGGACGCGGCGGCGGAAGCGGCCGGTTCCCATGCGACCGGAGCTCTGGTGTCGATCACCTGGCCGACCGACAAGGCGCCGGAATGGACGATAGCGTTCGCGCGCGACGGCGGGCCGGCCGAGATCGCCGTCGCCGACGCCGGCGGCGAAGTAACGCCGCCCTCCCCGCCCCGCCCCGAAACGATCGCGCGGACGATGCGGCGCTGGCATGACGGCGACGGTATGGGGCTTGTCTGGCAGCTCGTCATCTTCGTCGGCGGGATCATCCCCGCATTGCTCGCCGTCACCGGGATCATGATGTGGCTGCGCGCGCGGGGCTGGCGCAGGCGGATCGCTAAACGGCGGCTGAACGCCGCGCCCGCCGCGGCGGAATGATCACTCCGCCGCGAGCAGCCGCTCGGCGCCGCCGAGGTCCACGCTGACCAGGCGGCTGACGCCTTTCTCGATCATGGTGACGCCGAACAGGCGGTGCATCCGGCTCATCGTCACGGCGTTGTGGGTGACGATCAAATAGCGCGTGTCGGTCTCGGCGGTCATCCGGTCGAGGAGGTCGCAGAACCGCTCGATATTGGCGTCGTCCAGCGGCGCGTCGACCTCGTCGAGGACGCAGATCGGGGCGGGGTTGGTGAGAAACAAGGCGAAGATCAGGGCGACGGCCGTCAGCGCCTGCTCCCCGCCCGAAAGAAGGGTCAGAGCCGAGAGACGCTTGCCCGGCGGCTGCGCCATGATCTCCAGTCCCGCCTCGAGCGGATCATCCGATTCGATCAGCTCGAGATGCGCCTGTCCGCCGTCGAACAAAGTGGAGAAGAGGCTGCGGAAGTGGCGATCGACGGCTTTGAAGGCCGCCAGCAGCCGGGCGCGGCCTTCGCGGTTCAGGCTGCCGATAGAGCCGCGCAGGCGGTGGATGGCGACGCCCAGCTCCTCGCGTTCCGCCTGCGAGCTGGCATGGCCCTCCTCCAGCTCGGCCAGCTCCCGCTCGGCGACGAGATTGACCGGACCGATGCGTTCGCGGTCGGCCGAGAGGCGGTCGAGCCGCGCCGATTCGGTCTGCGCCTCCTCGATGCCGTCTTCGTCAAAGCCGACCTTTTGCGACAGGAGCGGGGGCGGACATTCGAATCGTTCGCCGGAGATGCGGCCCATCTCGACGCGGCGCATTTCCTGATTCTCGTGCCGGGCGACCGCGCCGGCGCGGGCTTCGCGGGCGATGGAGAGCGCTTCGCTTACTTCGGCGAGCCGAGCCTCCGTCTCCCGCAGCGCATCCTCCTCCGCGCGTTCATGGGCGGCGGCGGCGCGGGCGGCTTCGGCGGCGGCGGTCGCCTCCGTTTCCAGCTGTTCGAGCCGCGCGGCGAGGGCTTGCGGCGCATCCGCCAGCCGCCCGGCCTCTTCCTCCGTCTCCGCGATGCGCTTCGCCATGTCGGCCTGACGCTTGGTCGCGTCCGCGGCCCGGTTGCGCCAATCCTGCCGCTCCTGGCGCGCGGCTTCGGCGCGCTGCTTGTCGGCGCCGATGGAACGCGCGTGGGTGGCGGCCTCGGCGCGGACTTCGGCGAGGGCCGCCTGCGCGGCTTCCGCCCGCGAGCGAAGGCCGGCGACGCGCCGCTGCGTGGCCTCCGCATCGGGGAGAGCGGCGACGGACCTTTCCGCATCGCCAAAGGCTGCCTGGGCCTCGGCGACATCGGCTTCCGCCTGGGCGGCCCGCTCGCCAAGTCCGACGCGGCGCATCTCGAGCCGTTCGAGGGCGACGTTGGCGGCGTCTTCCTGGCGAGTCGCCTCGCGGATCGCGGCGGTCGCCTCGGCCTCGCTCCGGCGGCCCAGATCGGCGGCTTCGCGCGCGACCTGCATCTCGGCCTGCGCGCGCGCGACCGCCGCCTGCGCGGTCTCGACGGCGGCGGACGCGGGGGGTAGCGCCTGCTCGATCTCGGCGAGACGATTGACCCGGATCAGCCGTTCGGCGGCGGCGGCGCCCACGCCGGTGGCGACGAATCCATCCCAGCGGCGGAGCCGGCCGTCGCGGGTGACGAGGCGCTGGCCCACGGCGAGAGCGATGCCGCCGTCATCCTCGTCCGCCACGCCGATCTGGGCGAGGCGGCGGGCGAGCGAGGCGGGCGCCCGCACGTGATCCAAGAGCGAAGCGAGGCCGGGCGGCAGGGCCGGATCGTCCTCGCCCGTCTCGGCGCCGGTCCAGCGGCGCGGAGCGTCGCCCGCGACCGCCGCCTCCAGATCGTCGCCGAGCGCGGCGGCAAGCGCGCGCTCGAAGCCGGGCGCGGCCTTCAGATGGTTGATCGCGCGGTCGCCGCCCGCATTCTGGACGGCGCGAGCGAGGGCCTTGGCCTCCGATTCAAGCGCGGCCAGGACGGCCCGGGCCGACGCACCCTCGCTTTCGGCGGAATCGCGCGCGGCGGCGGCGGCCTCGCGTTGGCCTTCAGCGGCGACGATCGCCTGCGCCGCGACCGCGAGCGCGGTCTCGGCCCGGCCTCGTCTGTCGCGGGCGGCGCGTTTCGCCTCGACCAGGGGGGCTTCCTCATCCATCTCGCCGATCTGCTGGCGGAGGCGGGCGAGCTCGGCCTCGGCACGGGCGAGCCGGGTCCGCGCCGCTTCGAGCGCCGCCGCCGCGACCCGGGCCTCGGCCTGCTCGCCGGCCTGGGTCGCGCGCGCCTTGCCGAGCGCCGCCTCCGCCTCCCGCGCTTGGTCTTCACGTTCGACCGTGCGGATGTCGATCGTGCCGCGGTTCGCCTCGGCTTCGGCGAGGCGCCGTGCGATGACGGCGAGCTCGTCGTCAAGGCGAACCAGCGCCGCCTCGGCATCGGCGCCGAGCGACGCCTCGCGCGCGCGATCGGCGGTGAGCGTCGCCCGCCGGGCGCCGAGCTCGGCGATGCGGCGGTCGATGCCGTCGCGTTCGGCGCGCAAGGCCGCCAACCGGTGCCCGAGCGACGACGCCTGCTCGCGCGCGGCTTCGGCGGTCCTGCGCTGGTCGGCGAGGCGCCGCGCGGCTTCGGTCTGATAGGCCGCGGCCGCGCGCTGGGCCTCGGTCGCTTTCTCGACCGCCGCGCTCGCTTGTTCCGCCTCCGCTTTCGCGGCTTCGGCGGCGGCGGCGGCTTCGCGCCAGCGCGCGAAGATGAGCCGCGCTTCGGCTATCCGGATCTGGTCGGTCAGCTTGCGGTAGCGCTCGGCCGCCTTGGCCTGGCGCTTCAGCGCGGCGGCGCGGCTCTCCATGTCGCCGAGCAACTCGTCGAGCCGGGCCAGATTGGCCTCGGCGGCGCGCAACTTCTGCTCGGCATCCTTGCGGCGGACGTGGAGGCCGGCAATGCCAGCCGCCTCCTCCAGCATCATCCGACGCTCGGTGGGCCTGGCCGAGATGACCTGGGCGATCTTGCCCTGGCTGACCAGGGCCGGCGAATGGGCGCCGGTGGCGGCGTCGGCGAAGAGCAAGGCGACGTCCTTGGCGCGCACGTCCTTGCCGTTGACGCGGTAGGCGGAGCCGGCGCCGCGCTCGATCCGGCGGGTGACCTCGACCTCGCCGGCGGAGGCGATTCCGAACGCGTCGGGTATGTCGGCCGCCGGCCGCTCGACCAGCAGCGAGACTTCGGCGAAATCGCGGGCGGGGCGGATCGCGGTGCCGGCGAAGATGACATCCTCCATGCCCGCGCCGCGCATCGACTTGGGCGACGATTCGCCCATCACCCAGCGTATCGCTTCGAGGACGTTGGACTTGCCGCAGCCATTGGGGCCGACGACGCCGGTGAGGCCGGGTTCGATGCGCAGTTCGGCCGGCTCGACGAAGCTCTTGAAGCCCGAAAGCTTGATGCGCTTTATCCGCAAGGCGGCGCCCCCGCGCACATGGTCCGGGCCCTAGCTCCCCGGCGGCGCGAGCAGGGGCTCCAGCGCCGGCCAGTTATGGACGCCGTCGAGCCGTCGCCCGTTGAGGAGGAAGGTCGGGGTGCCCTGAAGGCCGTGCTCCTCGACCGCGACGCGGCGGATTTCCGCGAGCTGCCCGATCGCTGCGCCGTCCGCCAGGCATTGCGAGGGGTTGGCGACGCCGGCTTTGGCCGCGTCGTCGGCCAGCCCGCCGATCGCCGCCAGCCGTTTCAGTCGATCGGCGTCGGCCAGCGATTCAAGCTCCTTCCGCGCGGCTTCCGTCATTTTCTCAAACCGGCCGATCCACTCCGACTGGCTCGCGAAATAATGGTCGGTAAGCGCGAAATAATCGCCGGGACCGGCGCAGCGGCTGAGCATCGCGGCGGTAAGATCATAGGGGTCGCGGACGAAGTTCCTGAACTCGAAGCTGATCCGGCCGCCCTTCACATAGGCGTCGAGCAGCCGCGGCACGCCTTGCGCCGCGAAGTTCGCGCAATGGTCGCAGGTCAGCGAGCCATATTCGACCAGCTTTACCGGCGCGTCGGGATTGCCGACGCGGTAGCCGCCCTCGGGCGTCAAGGCGACGATCCGGGTCCAGTCCTTCTGGACCTCCTGCGCCGCGGCCGGAAGCAGCGCCGCCGGCGCGCCGCCTAGCGCCGTCGCCAGAACGAGGCCAAGGACGAGGCGCGCCTTCATCCTACCTCAGCGCCTGCTGGATCTTGGGCTCCAGCAGCTCCCACGTGCCGGCATTCTCGGCCAGCTCGCCATTGATGATGAAGGTCGGCGTGCCCGGGAAGTTCGGATATTCGGTGGTCGCTGCCTGCGCCATTTCGACCAGCTGGTTGAACTCCGCTTCGTTCGCCAGGCACTGGCGCGCCTTGTCGGCAGGAATGCCGCGCAGCCGCACGAAATCGATGAGGCCCGCCTGTTCGCCCATCGCCGCGACCGCCTGCTGCGGCGACAGCGCCTGGAGCTGCTGCTGATCGGCCGGGCTCATCGTCTGGAGACGGCCGATCCATTCCTCCTGCGCGCCGAACATCTGTTCGGTCAGCTGGAAGTACGGAGTCGCGCCGCCGCAGCGGGTGAGCAGGGCCGCGGCTATGTCGGCCGGGTCGCGCACGAAATTGCGGATTTCGAGGCTGACCTGGCCGGTCTTCACATATTTGTCGATAAGCGCCGGAATCCCGGATTCGGCGAAGGCCGCGCAATGGTTGCAGGTCAGCGACGCATATTCGACGACCTTCACCGGCGCCTCGGGATTGCCCATCACATATCCGCCGGCCGGAGTCTCCGTCACCGTCTTGGTCCAGTCCCCGCCATTGGGCGCGGGGATCGAAGCGACCGGGCTCGTGTCGCCGGCGGCGACCATGTTGCCCTCGCCCTCGCCGCCGCAGCTCGCCAGGAAAAGCGCCAGCGTCGCCGTGCCGGTGGTGATCAGTGCCTTCATGTTTCTACCTCGTCAGTTTGCCGACGATCGGGATCGTCATCATGTCAGGGGGCAGCCCTTCGCTCGCCGCGACGCCGCGCGCAAGCGATTCGAGGACCGCGCGAAGCTCGGGATCGGCGATCTCGCGGAGCGAATCGCCGAGATCGGCCGGCAGCGGCTTCAGCGACGGCGGCGCGATTCGCGGCTTGGCTTTCGCCATCGTGACGATGCCCTGGCGAATCACGATCCGCTCGACCGCCGGATAGCCGAAGAAGCGGTTGACCCGCTCGACGATGACCGGGGCGACATGCTGCATCATCGGCGCATGGGCGCCTTCGACGATCAAAGTGAGCACACCTTCCGATTTGCGGCCGTGCGGAAATCTGATCGATTCGGGCGAGGAGACCCCGGCATAGCGCTTGCCGACGATCTCGGGCCAGCGGCTCACCACCGAAGACTGGACGAAGCCGAAGCGGCGGAAGGCCGCGCCGCCGGCCTGCGGCACCATGTCGGACACGGCGCGCGGCCGCATCGCCCGGCGCGGCGCCTCCGGCTGCTTTTTCGTACGCGGACCCGATTTCGCCATCGCCGCCAGCATGGCATAGGCGGGCCATGTCCGTCGATGCGGCAAATGCACTTATCCACTGGTATGATGCCAATGCGCGCATCCTGCCCTGGCGCGCGCGGCCCGGAGAAACGCCCGATCCCTATCGCGTGTGGCTGTCGGAGATCATGCTCCAGCAGACGACCGTGGCCGCCGTCCGCCCATATTTCGACACGTTCACTCGCCGCTGGCCGACCGTCGAATCGCTGGCGGCGGCCGAGGATGGGGAGGTGATGGCCGCCTGGGCGGGCCTTGGCTATTATGCCCGCGCGCGCAACCTCATCGCCTGCGCCCGCGCGGTGGTGACGGAGCAGGGCGGGCAATTCCCGGACACCGAGGCGGCGTTGCTGAAGCTGCCCGGCATCGGCCGCTACACCGCCGCCGCCATCGCGGCCATCGCCTTCGGCCGGCGCGCCGTGGTCGTCGACGCCAATGTCGAACGCGTGGTCTCGCGGCTCTTCGCGATGAAGGCGCCGCTGCCAGGTGCCCGCGCCGGCCTCTATGCGCTCGCCGACGGCATCACGCCATCGCGCCGCTCCGGCGATTTCGCTCAGGCGATGATGGACCTTGGCGCCACCATCTGCACGGTTCGCGCGCCCGCCTGCGCGGTCTGCCCGCTGTCAGCGCCTTGCGACGCCCGCCGCGAGGGCGCGCCGCAGCGTTATCCGGTCAAGGCTCCAAAGGCCGTCCGCCCCCACCGGCGGGGCAACGCCTATTGGCTGGAGCATGACGGCCACGTCCTGTTGGTCCGCCGCCCCGGTAAGGGGATGCTCGGCGGGATGCTCGGCTTTCCCACGGGCGACTGGGCTGACCAGGTCGAACCGGGCGACGGCGCGCCGATCGCGGCGGACTGGGCGGAGGCGGGCTCCGTCGACCATGTCTTCACCCATTTCGCGCTGACCTTGAATCTCTATTGCGCCGGGGCGGCGGGCCGGGAGCCAGACCAGCTGTGGTGGCCGGTCGAAAAGCTCGGCGAGGCCGGTCTTCCCACGCTCTTCGCCAAGCTGGCGGCGCGCGGCGCGACGTGGCAGAGGGCGGCATGATTTCTCCACGAGCGCCGGGCTTCACCGGTTCCCGAATCGACCGCGCCGACGCCCTTCGCCTCGACGAGGAAAGGATCGCGGCGCTGCTCGGCCATCTCGAGGCGCGACTGCTGCGTCTGGAAACGCTCGACCCGGTGTTGGGCGAGGACGGGCGGCTCGCATGGGACAGCATGGCCGGCCTGGGCGACGGGGCCGAGTCGCTGTTCCTCGGCCTCGACGGTGACGCGCCCTTGTTCGCGCCGCTCGCCCGAATGGCGCCGATCACCGGCCACGCCCGGAGCGTGTTCCCCCTGCTCGACCGGATGGACAGCGGGGACGCGGCCTTGTGGGCGGCGGCTCGCAGCCTCATCGAATGGCACAATCGTCATGGTTTCTGCAGCGTCTGCGGGAGTCCCAGCGAGATATTCCGTGCCGGCTGGGCGCGCCGTTGCCTATCCTGCGCGGCCGAGCATTTTCCGCGCGTCGATCCGGTCGTCATCATGCTCGCCGAACACGACGGGCGGGTGCTCGTCGGCCGGGGGCTTGCCTATCCGCCGGGCCGCTATTCCGCGCTCGCGGGATTCGTCGAACCCGGCGAATCGATCGAGGAGGCGGTCGCGCGCGAGCTGTTCGAGGAAGCGGGAGTGCGCGCGAAATCGGTCCGCTACGTCGCCAGCCAGCCCTGGCCATTCCCCGGATCGCTGATGATCGCCTGCATCGCCGAAACGGAGAGCGACGCGCTCACGCTCGACCGTACCGAGCTTGAGGACGCGATGTGGATCGACCGTGCGGGCATCGAAGCGGCGTTGACGGGTGCGGCCGAGGCGCCATTCCAGGCGCCGCCCCATTTCGCCATCGCCAACACGCTGCTGGCGAGGTGGCTGGCGGGTTAGGTTCATCGCGGGGATAGGAAGCTAGCGGCCCCGTCTCACGAAGAAGACCAGGGCGAGCAGGCCGACCGCGCCCAGCGATGCCACGACCGGGGTCATCGGGTCGAACGCCGCCTCGAGAATATTGCCGCCGCCGAGCAGCGGGCCGAGAATGAAGGCGCCAAGAAGCGAGCCGACCATGCCGGCGACGGGGTTGAGCCAGCGGCCGCGCGGGGAAGCGGGGCGCATGGCGAGGCCGGCGAGCCAGCCGATCGCGGCGCCGACGATCAAGGCGATGATGAAGCCCGTAAATCCCTCCCCAGCATTAATCGGCGGAACGAGAAAAGGCCGCCTCTATCGCGAGGCGGCCTTGTCCCGTCGAGTCGAGCTTCAGCGAGTTAGCGGACGCGGCCGCGGCGGAAGAGGTTGACGATCGCGAGCAGGATGACCGCTCCCAGGAACGACACCAGCAGCGACATCGGGTTGAACGCCCCGGTCGTGATGGAGGCGCCGCCAAGCAGCGGCCCGAGGATCAGGCCGCCCAAAAGCGCGCCGATGATGCCGACGACGATATTGAGGATGATCCCCTGCTGCGCGTCGGTGCGCATGACAATGCTGGCCAGCCAGCCGAGAATGCCGCCGACGATGATGATAATGATCCAAGTCATCTTTAATCCCTCCTGTACTCCGCCTGCGAACCGAAAGAGGTTTCAGCGGCGTTCCGAATCCAAGACGCGCGAAAGGCGTGCTTGTTCCTATGGGTCGTCGCACATTCTGGCGGCGCGGATCGGCCCAAGGCGAGCAGAGCCTTACATCGTTTCGGCAAAGTATTGAAGGAAAGACGTCGCGGCGGCGGAGGGGCCGACGCGGATCAGAATTTCTGCTGGCGCTCGTAAAGCGACTTGTAATGCTGGATGCGGGTGACGCGCAGGCCCGGCATTCCGGAACGGTCGACCGCGCGCTGCCAGCCGGCGAATTCCTCGAGCGTCAGATTGTAGCGCTCGCAGGCTTCGTCGACGCTCAGCAGGCCGCCGCTCACCGCCGCCACCACCTCGGCCTTGCGGCGGACGACCCAGCGGGACGTCGAGGACGGTGGAAGCGAATCGAGCGTCAGCGGCTCCCCGAGCGGGCCGATCACCTGAGCGGGGCGTATCGTCTGATTTTCGATCATTCCTACCTCAAAATAATCCCCCGGAACTCAGGGGGCGTCTCGTCCGGTCGCTCATCCTTAGCGGGAGGGCATTGAAGGAAGGCTAAAATGCGAAGGTAAATTTCCCGGTCATATGCATTGACGGAAAACCGCCTATCGCGTCCGCGACGGGTCGCGGTGGAAGCGCCCCTCCTGCGCGGCGACCGCGTCGGACCAGGCGGGCGTCGCGAGCAGGATGTCGACCAGCGGCTCGCGCGGCGCGGAATCCGCCGGGCCCCGGGCGCAGCGCGCGGCGCGGGCCGCGGCGCTCGCCGACTGGATCGCGTCGAGCGTCGCCACCAGCACGCCATAATCGAGGCGGGCGGGGGTCCGGTCGGCGAGCAGGCGTCGGGCGCGGAGGGGGAAGCTCATGTCCATTGCCCCCGAGTCCCTATAGGAGAAGGCTGAATCCATCGTAAAACCCGCCCGGGGTGGGCGCGGCCCGCTCATGCTCCTATATGGCGGCCCTCATGATCGTGGATTTCCAGCTCGACCGGCCGCTGAATGAGGCCCGGATCGTCGTCGCCATGTCCGGCGGCGTCGACAGCTCGGTCGTGGCCGCGCTGGCCGCGCGAACCGGCGCGGAGGTGATCGGAGTGACCCTCCAGCTCTACGATCACGGCGCCGCCGTCCAGCGCACCGGCAGCTGCTGCGCCGGCCAGGACATATATGACGCGCGGGTGGTCGCCGACCGCCTCGGCATCGCCCATTATGTGTTCGATTATGAAAGCCGCTTCCGTGACAGCGTCATCGAGCGCTTCGCCGACGAATATATGAAGGGCCGCACGCCCATCCCCTGCATCAGCTGTAATCAGGGGGTGAAATTCACCGACCTGCTCAGTCTCGCCCGCGATCTCGGCGCCGACTGCCTCGCCACCGGCCATTATGTGCGGCGCGTCGTCGGCCCGAACGGGGTCGAGCTCCACCGCGCCGCCGATCCGGCGCGCGACCAGAGCTATTTCCTGTTCGCGACCAAGCGCGAGCAGCTCGATTATCTCCGCTTCCCGCTGGGCGACATGCCCAAGCCGGCGGTGCGCGAGATCGCGCGGGAACTGGGGCTGCTCGTCGCCGACAAGCCGGACAGCCAGGACATCTGCTTCGTCCCCGACGGCGACTATGCCTCGATCGTCAAGAAGGTTCGGCCCGACGCGGCGGCGGAGGGAGAAATTGTCGACCGCGACGGCCGTGTGCTGGGCCGCCATCCCGGCCTCATCCATTTCACCGTCGGCCAGCGGCGCGGGCTGGAAATAGGCGGGCAGCCCGAACCGCTCTACGTCGTCCGGCTGGAGCCCGAGAGCCGGCGCGTCGTCGTCGGGCCGAAGGCGGCGCTGGCGGTCGGCGCGGCGCGTCTCGGCGACATCAACTGGCTTGGCGAGGACCAGCGCGAGGGCCTCACCGCCAAGGTCCGATCGATGGCCAAGCCCGCGCCGGTTCGCCTCGACGGCCCCACCATCCGCTTCGCGGCGCCCGAATATGGAGTCGCCCCCGGCCAGGCCGCGGTGCTGTACGACGGCGACCGGGTGCTCGGCGGCGGCTGGATCGAGGAGACTTTGCCCGCGGACACGCGGTCCGGAGCTGACCGGGCTGATTCCGTCCCTGGCTTCGAAAAGGATGAAGCGACGGAAGCCGTTTCCGCCTGAGTTGCCCGCGCGCCACGAGCGGAAGGCTGAAATCCTGCCGATTTCGTGTAAAGGCCGTCCCAGTTCGCTAAACTCACGGGGGGAACCCGCCACCCCCGCAGCCTATCAGGAGCCCGAACATGGCCGAGCCGGATGCCGATACCCGCCCGAAGGCCGAGTCGGCCGCCGCGATCCCCACTCTGGCGGAGATGCAGCACTGGACCTGGGTGATGGGCCGCGCGCAGCAGCTGATGATGGAGCATGTCGCCAAAGGCTGGGGCGAGGCGCCGCCCATGAAGGCGGCCGACCCCAAGGCCTTCGCGCAATGGCCGGGAATGAACCTGTTCGCCTATCCCGGGCAGATTGCAAAAGCGCAGGCCGATATGTGGAGCGAGGGGCTTGCGATCTGGCAACGGGCGCTGGGCGGCGACGCCGGGCCGTCCGAGATCGAAGAGAAAGCGGCCAAGGACAAGCGTTTCGCGGCGTCGCAATGGCGGGAAAATCCGCTGTTCGACATGATCCGCCAGACCTATATCCTGATCTCCGACCGGCTTCTGGGCTCCGTCGACGCCATCGAAGGCGTGGACGACAAAGGGAGGGAGAAGCTGCGCTTCGCGACCCGCGCCTTCGTCGATGCCATGAGCCCGTCCAATTTCGCCCTCACCAATCCGCTGGTGCTCGAGAAGACGCTGGAAACCAAGGGCGAGAATCTGCTCAAGGGCCTGGAGAACATGCTCCGCGACCTTGGCCAGGGCCAGCTCACCCATACCGATCCGCAAGCGTTCGAGGTGGGCCGCAACATCGCCACCACGCCGGGCAAGGTCATCAGGCAGACTCCGCTCTACCAGCTCATCCAATATGCCCCGACGACGGACCAGGTCGACGAGACGCCCGTCGTCATCTTTCCGCCCTGGATCAATCGCTTCTACATTCTCGACCTCAACCCGAAGAAGAGCTTCATCCGATGGGCGGTCGAGCAGGGCCTGACCGTGTTCGTCGTGTCCTGGAAGTCGGCGGACGAGGGCATGGCCGACCTGACGCTCGACGATTACGTCCTTGCCCAGATCGACGCGATCGACACGATCCGCGACCTGCTCAAGGTCGATGACGTACACACGATCGGCTATTGCGTCGCCGGCACGACCCTGGCGGCCACCCTCGCTTTGCTCGAGGCGCGCGACGAGGCGGACAAGGTAGCGAGCGCGACCTTCCTCACCGCCCAGGTCGATTTCTCGGAAGCTGGCGACCTCACTTTGTTTCTCGGCGACGAGCAGATGCAGCTGATCCAGCAGCTCTCGGCCGACAAGGGCTATATGGACGGCCGCTACATGGCGGCGACGTTCAACCTGCTGCGCGGCCGCGACCTCATCTGGAGTTACGTGACCAACAATTACCTGATGGGCGAGGATTATACGCCGTTCGACCTCCTCCACTGGAATTCGGACACGACCAACCTGCCCGCCAAATGGCACCAGGCCTATCTGCGCGATTTCTACCGCGATAATCGGCTGGTCCAGCCGGGCGGGATCGTCGTGGACGGAACGCCGATCAACCTCACCAGGGTGAAGATACCCGCTTACGTCCAGGCGGGCCGCGAGGACCATATCGCGCCGCCGCAAAGCGTCTGGAAGATCACCCATCATTTTCAGGGGCCGCTTCGGTTCGTGCTCGCCGGGTCGGGTCACATCGCCGGCGTCGTCAACCCTCCCGACGCCCAGAAATACCAATATTGGATCAACGAGGAGCCGGTCGTGTCGCTCGAGGAATATGTCGCCGGAGCGACCGAGACCAAGGGGAGCTGGTGGCCCGACTGGCGCCACTGGATCGAGCGCAAGTCCGATGGAAATGTCCCCGCCAAAGGCGCGCGGGTGCCGGGCAAGGGCAGGCTCAAGGCGTTGGAAGACGCGCCGGGAAGCTATGTGAAGGCGCGCTAACCGGCTTTGCTGCACCGCACAAAAAATACTTGAAACGCTCGCTCGAATCCCTTATTGTTGCATTGCAGCATAAGTGGAGAGAATTTGAGATGGCGCATCGGAAAGCCAAGAGCCGCTCGACCGCATCGGCCCAGAAGGGCGCCGCTGCGCGTCCGGCTGTCAATGCCGTTCCGACGGTCAAGGCGGAGGCCAAGCCGGTCTCGGCCGCTCCCGCTCCGGCGGCGAAAGTCGAGACGGCTCCCGCACCCGTTGCCCCCGCGGCGCCAGTCGCTCCGGTCGTCGAAAAGACCGAAGCGGTGCCCGCCGCCATCGAAACCCGCATCAACACCGCAACCGAACAAAGGACCAAGACCATGACCAAGCAGACCAACACCGCCACCGAGACCGGCGCCATCGCCGCCGACCGCATCCAGGCCGCCATCGGCGACGTCAATGCGCGCGCCCAAGTTGCCGCCGAGAAGGGCACCAAGCTCCTCGAGGAAGCCACCGAGCTGACCAAGGGCAATGTCGAAGCGCTCGTCGCTTCCTCGAAGATCGCCGCCAAGGGCGTCGAGACGCTCGGCCAGGATGCCGCCGAATATGGCCGCAAAAGCTTCGAAGAGGCCTCGGCCGCTCTCAAGAGCTTCGCCGAAGTCAAGTCGCCGACCGACTTCTTCAAGCTCCAGAGCGACTATGCCCGTTCGGCCTTCGATTCGATGGTCGCCGAGAGCGCCAAGGTCAGCGAAGCCGTGATCAAGCTCGCCGGCGAAGTCGCCGAGCCGATCACCAGCCGCTACTCGGTCGCCGCCGAGCGCGTGAAGACGCTGGCTCTCTAAGAGCTTCTCCCACCCCCCGGGAGAATGAAGGGCGGCCGTTCCATCCGGAGCGGCCGCCTTTTTCGCGTTCGTGGAACCCGGACGGCCGGTTCGGCTTTATCGGCCCGTAACCATGGATGGACTTGCCGCCTCATGGGGCGGATGCCATATTCGGGCGCTGTGATGCTTAGTTATGAAACACTCATCGTGGCCGCCGGCGACGACGGCAAAGGCGACGACGAGGGCACCGGCCTCGGCGTCGCGACCCGCACGCGCACCCGGACCAAGACGCCGTCGCCCTACAAGGTGCTGATGCTCAACGACGATTATACGCCGATGGAGTTCGTCGTCTTGTGCCTGCAGCGCTTCTTCCGGATGGACATAGAGGATGCGACCCGGGTGATGCTGCACGTCCACCAGCGCGGCGTCGGCGTGTGCGGCATCTTCAGCTACGAAGTGGCCGAGACCAAGGTCGCGCAGGTCATCGACTATGCCCGCGAGAACCAGCACCCGCTCCAATGCACGCTGGAAAAGGCCTAAAACCGCTCGTCATCCCGGCGAAGGCCGGGATTCCCTCTCGCCTGCCCGCCCTTTCCGACCTGGGATTCCGGCCTTCGCCGGAATGACGGTGTCTTGCACGGCGGGCGCAATCCCCTAGAAGCCCCCCATGGATCGCATCATCATCCGGGGCGGCAAGCGCCTTGAAGGCAAGATCTGCATCTCGGGCGCCAAGAACGCCGCGCTGACGCTCCTTCCCTGCGCCTTGCTTACCGACGAGCCGCTGACGCTCAGGAACCTGCCCCGCCTCGCCGACGTCGACAGCTTCGGCCATCTCCTCAACCAGCTCGGCGTATCGACCTCGATCGAGGGCTCCAAGCCCGACGAGTTCGGCCGGGTGATGACCTTGCGCGCCTCGAACATCAGCTCGACGGTCGCTCCCTACGACATCGTCCGCAAGATGCGCGCGTCAATACTGGTGCTGGGGCCGCTCATGGCGCGCGCCGGCGAGGCGACCGTGTCGCTGCCCGGCGGCTGCGCGATCGGCAACCGCCCGATCGACCTTCACCTGAAGGCGCTAGAGGCGCTGGGCGCGGAGATCGAGCTCGCCGCTGGCTACGTCAAGGCGACCGCGCCCAAAGGCGGCCTCGTCGGCGGCCACATCCAGTTTCCGGTTGTCTCCGTCGGCGCCACGGAGAATGCGCTGATGGCGGCGGTGCTCGCCAGGGGCGAGACGGTCATCGAGAATGCCGCGCGCGAGCCCGAGATCACCGACCTCGCCAAATGCCTGATCGCGATGGGCGCGAGGATCGAGGGCCTGCGGACCGACACGCTGACGATCCAGGGCGTGAAGAGGCTGCACGGCGCCACCTATTCGGTGATGCCGGATCGGATCGAGGCGGGAAGCTATGCCTGCGCCGCCGCCATCACCGGCGGTTCGCTGGAGCTGGTCGGCGCGCGCAAGGAGACGATGCCGTCGATCCTGGGCGGCCTCACCGACGCCGGCCTCATCGTCGAGGATGTCGATGGCGGAATCAAGGTCAGCGCCAACGGCCGGCTCAGGCCGCTGTCGCTCTCCACCGCGCCGTATCCCGCCTTCCCCACCGACATGCAGGCGCAGTTCATGGCGATGCTCGCGCTCGCCGACGGCACCAGCCTCCTCACGGAGACGATCTTCGAGAATCGCTACATGCACGTCCCCGAGCTCGCCCGGATGGGCGCCGAGATCGAGGTGCGCGGCCGCTCGGCGGTGGTGCGCGGAGTCGACCGCCTGGTCGGCGCGCCTGTGATGGCGACCGACCTGCGCGCCTCGATGAGCCTCATCCTCGCCGGCCTCGCCGCCGAGGGCGAGACCCAGGTCGGCCGGGTCTATCATCTCGATCGCGGCTACGAGCGGCTCGAGGAGAAGCTCCAGGCCGTCGGCGCCGACATCGAACGGGCAGGCGACGGCTAAGGCTCGATTTCGGGCTGCCGCACCGCGAGGATGCGGATCCGGCGCTCGCGGCCTTCCAGATCGGGCCATTCGATCGCCTGTCCGGTGGACAGCCCGATCAGCCCCGCCCCCATCGGCGTCAGCACCGATATCCGGCCGGCCTCGATGTCGGCCTCCGCCGGCAGGACGAGCCGGACCCAGCGCTGGGCACCGCTGCCTTCGTCAAGATATTCGAGCTCGGAGCCGAGCGTCACGACATCGCGCGGCAACGTGTCCCGGTCGTGGATTTCGGCGCGCTCGATCTCGGTCAGGAGCATCGCCGAGACCACTGGAATGCGGTGCTCGGCCATCAGCGCGAGGTTGCCGAGCAGATCCGACTGGGAATCGAGAAGGTGGATGGGCGGACGTATGCCGGCGGGGGCCGAGGGGTTGGAAACCATGGAACAGTTCCTTGAATGGAATGCGACCGGCGGAACAGGCGTCCGTGCGGGCGATGTGAGCAGCTGAAAAACAAGCCTCCCCGGACCAGCGCCGGGAGGGGCGGATCCGGGGCTAGGCCCGTGCCGGAAGCTGGCCGGCGTGGAGGCAAAACCGCCTGAAGGAAGAACGCGTCCGCATGGCCTGCACCGTGCGCCAGGACGCGGCGGTTGTCAAAGCATCAGGTCACCACCTCGACGCTATGAATGGCGAGGCCGACGAGGCCGCCGACGATAGTGCCGTTGATGCGGATATATTGAAGGTCGCGGCCGACGGCGCTCTCAAGGCGGCCGGTGATGGTGCGGGCGTCCCAGCCGCGGATCGTGTCGGAGACCAGGGTGACGATGCCGGTGCCGTAGCTGGCGACCGCGCCGACCACCGCCCGCCGCGCGAACTGGTTGATCGTCGCCTTGAGCCGCGCATCTTCCTGCAGGGTCGCGCCGAGCGCGCGGATGGCCTCGCCGAACTTGCCGGCCATGGTCGCGTCGGGATCTCGCGCGGCGTGGAGGAGGCCGGCGCGGGTCTTTTCCCACAAGCCGTCGATCCAGTCGCCGACCGCCTTGTTGGCGATGATGTCAGCCTTGGCCGCCTCGACCTTAAGACGCGTCCCCTCGTCATATTGGAGGTCCCAGGCGAGGTTGGCGAGGCTCTCCTCCGCCTTGAGCCGGAGCGGGTGCCGGGTGTCCGTCGCCATCGCGATGGTGAGGCGCCGCAGCCCGTCGATGATGCCGTCGGCCAGCTTCTCGTCGAACCCGGCGAACCGGACCAGCCAATTGGCGCGATCGTGGACCATCGACCGAATCATGTCCTCATTGGCGTCAAGGGTCCGGCTCGCCCAGCCGATGATGCCGTCGAGGACCGGCACGTGGCGTTCCTCGGTGATCGCCGCGTCGAGCGACTGACCGAGCAAGGGCGACACGTCCATCGCCCGCAGCCGTCCGGCCACCGCCGACTTGACCATCCCGCCCAGCCGTTCCTGGTCGAGCGCCTCGAGGATGTTGGCGATGAGGCCGGAAGCGCCCTGGCGAAGGCGTCCCTCGCCGGGCGGGTCGGTGAGGAACCGGCCGATCGCGCCGGCGACGTCCACGCCGCGCATCCGCCGGGCAACCACCGAGGGAGTGAGGAAATTGTCGCGCAGGAACTGGGCCAGCGTGTCGCCGATCCGATCCTTGTTGCGGGGGATGATCGCGGTGTGCGGGATCGGCAGGCCGAGCGGATGGCGGAACAAGGCGGTGACCGCGAACCAGTCGGCGAGACCGCCGACCATCGCCGCTTCGGCGAACGCCTTGACGAAGCCCCAGCCGGGGTGAATCTCGTCGAGGCTGTTGGCGACGAGGAACACCGCGGCCATGACCACCAAGGTGCCGGTGGCGATGACCCGCATGCCGCGCACGCCGCCCTGCGCGGGGTTGAATCGGGTCAATCCGGTTCGTTCGAGCAGGGTCATCCCTGGCTCAATAGCCGGAAAACCCGATTAGGGCATGATGAGTTTGGATTGCACCACCTCGTCATGCTGAACTTGTTCAGCATCCATATCCGAGCCACGCGACGGGTGGATAGGTGGACCCTGAAACGAGTTCAGGGTGACAATTCAATGTAACCGCATCCCGCTCTCGTTCACTCCGCAGGTTGCGCCTCCGCCGCCGGGCCGTGATCCTGCGGTCCTTTGTAGGTCAGCAGGCGGCCGAACTTGGGCCCGATCCACCGTTCGAAGCTGTCGGCCAGGCTGAATCCGGCCGGCACGATCACCAGCGTCAGGATGGTCGAGAGGATGAGACCGCCGATGACGACGATGCCCATCGGCTGGCGGAAGCTGCCGTCGCCCGACAGAGCGAGCGCGGTCGGGATCATGCCCGCCACCATGGCCACCGTGGTCATCACGATCGGCTGGGCGCGCTTGTGCCCGGAATCGGCGATCGCCTCATCCTTGGGCACGCCCTTGTCTATCTCCTCGATCGCGAAGTCGATCAGCAGGATCGAGTTCTTGGCGACGATGCCGAGCAGCATCAGGATGCCGATGAACACCGGCATCGACATCGCCTGGCCGGTCAGATGGAGCGCGATCGCCCCGCCCAGCGGCGCCAGCAGCAGCGAGCCCATGTTGACGAAGGGCGGGACGATCCTCTTGTAGAGCAAGACAAGCACCGCGAAGACGAGGAAGATGCCAGCGACCACGGCCATGCCGAAGCCTTCGACCATCTCCTGCTGCATCTCGGCCTCGCCGAATTCGGCGCGGTTGACGCCCTGCGGCAGGTTCATCAGCGTCGGCAGCTGATTGATCTTGCTCAGCGCCTCGACCACGCCCGGGGCGAGATCGGCGCCGACCATGATCCGCCGTTCCTGGTTGAAGCGCTGGATCTGCGTAGCGCCGGCGCCGAAGCTGATGTCGGCGATCACCTTGAGCGGAACCGATCCGCCGCTGGTCGTCGGCACCGGCATATTCTCAATCGTCGCCAGGCTGGTCCGCGATTCCTCGGGCAGCATCACCCGGATCGGAATCTGACGGTCGGACAGCGAGAATTTCGCGCTGTTCTGGTCGATCTCGCCCTGCGTCGCGATCCGGATCGTCTGGCTGAGCGCCTGGGTGGTGACGCCCATGTCGGCGGCCAGATCGAAGCGCGGCGTGATCATGATCTCGGGACGCCTGAGGTCGCCCTCGACCCGCGCGGCGCGGATTTCGGGCATTTCGTTCATCTCGGCGACGAGCTTGGCGGCCGTTTGTTCGAGCAATTCGGGGTCGCTGCCGGCGAGCATGACCGACACGGCGCGACTGCCCCCGAAGCCGTTATTCGCGCGGAAGAAGACGCGGGCGTCGGGTATTTCCCTCAGCTTGGGCGCGGTCTCGCGCTCGAAGTCGGTGCTCTTGCGCTCGCGATCCTCCCGAAGCGTCATGTAGACGCTCGCCCGGCCGACCTGGACCGACCCGAATGCCGATTGCACTTCGGGCTCGGCGCTGACGATGGCGGTCACCTGATCGACGACATTCTCGGTCTGCGAGAGCGTCGCCCCCGGCGGCATCTCGACCGAGATCGAGCTGAACGGGCTATCGCTGTTGGGGAAGACGATGAACGGCAGGGTGGCGAAGGCGAAGATGGTCGCGACGAAGGCGGCGAAGCCGACCCCCATCGTCTTCCAGCGGTTGCGCAGCGACCAGCGCAGCACGCCCATATAGCGGTCCATCATCCAGCCTTCGCCGTGCTTGGCGGGGCCGTGGGATTCAAGGAAATAGGCCGCCATCATCGGCGTGATCAGGCGCGCGACGGCCAGGCTCATCAGCACCGCCACGCAGATGGTGAGGCCGAAGCTCTTGAAATACTGCCCGATAATGCCGTCCATCATCGCGACCGGCAGGAACACCGCCACGATCGAGAAGGTCGTGGCGACGACCGCGAGACCGATCTCATCGGCAGCCTCGATGGAGGCCTGATAAGCGGATTTGCCCATTCGCATGTGGCGCACGATATTCTCGATCTCGACGATCGCATCGTCCACCAGCACACCGGCGACGAGGCTCAGCGCGAGCAAGGTCACGCCGTTCAAGGTGAAGCCGAGCAGATCCATGAACCAGAAGGCCGGAATGGCCGACAGCGGGATGGCGATCGCGGAAATGACCGTCGCGCGCCAGTCGCGGAGGAACAGGAAGACGACGATGACGGCGAGCACGGCGCCCTCGATCAGGGCTTCCATCGCCGAACTATATTGATCCTTGGTATAGTCGACCGTCGTGAAACGCTCGGTGAAGGTGACCTTGGGGTTCTCCTCCTCGAGCTTGTCGAGCTCGGCGACGACCTCGTCATGGACCGTCACTTCGGACGATCCCTTGGCCTTTTCGATGCCGAAGCTCACCACCTGGACGCCGTTGACCTTGCCCATCGAGCGCTGCTCGGCATGGCCGTCGCGGATCGTGGCGATGTCGGCGAGACGGATCGTCCGGCCGCCGCTCAAGGAAATCTGCTTCTGGCCGAGGTCGTAGGCGCTCTCCGCGTTTCCGAGCACGCGCACGGCCTGCTCGGCGCCGGCGATTTCCGCCCGGCCGCCCGGCGCATCGACGTTGGTCATGCGAAGCTGCTGGTTGACCTGCGCCGCGGTGATGCCGTGCGACTGCATCTTGACGGGATCGAGGATGACCCGGATCTCGCGGCTGACGCCGCCGCCGCGGCTCACCGCCGCCATGCCTTCCACGCCGAGCAGGCGCTTGCTGACGACATTGTCGACATACCAGCTGAGCTCTTCCAGCGTCATGTCGGTGGTGTGGGCCGAGAAGAAGCCGAGCGGGCCGCCGTCGGCGTCGATGCGCGTCACCTGCGGCTCGAGGATGCCCTCGGGCAGATCGCCGCGTATCTGGGAAATGGCGTTGCGGACGTCGTTGACCGCGCGATCGACCGGCGTATCGAGCTCGAACTGGACGAAGGTGCTGCTGCTGCCCTCGCGGACCGTGGACTGGATTTCATCGACGCCGTTGATGCCGCGGATCGCGGCCTCGACGCGCTGCGTCACCTGGGTCTCCAGCTCCGACGGCGCCGCGCCGGGCTGCGCCACGGTGACGTTGGCGGCCGGGAAGCTGATGTCCGGATTGTTGTTCACGTCCATCCGCAGAAAGCTGAAGATGCCAAGCAACGTCAGCGCCGCGAACAGGACGAGCGGAATGACGGGGTTGCGGATTGCCCAGCTGGAAATGTTACGCATCGTCATTCACTCCAAAAGCGCTCAGCGGGACGCCGCCCGCTGAGGCTTGATCTTGTCGCCGGGGTTGAGGAAGGCGCCGGCCGAATAGACGACCCGCTCGGTTCCGTTCAGCCCTTCGGTGATGACGACCCCCTTGTCGATCACGGAGCCGACCTTGACCGGCCGGCGCTGCACGACATCGTCGGCGCCGACGATATAGACGAAGCTGCCGCGGGCATCGTTCAGCACCGCCGATTCGGGCAGCAATGGGGCTTGCGTCGAGCCCGCGACGATGTCGGCGCTGGCGAAGCCGCCGGGCCGCAGCGCGGGGCTGTAGGGTACCGCGATCCTCGCCTCGCCCTGCCGGCTCTGGGGATCGATCACCGGCGACACCTGCCACACCGAGCCCTGGATGCTTTCGCTGGTGCCGACCGGGGTGACGGTGGCGGGCATGCCCGGCTTGATCCGGGTCAGATCGCCTTGCGGGAGCTGCGCGAGCACCTCCATCTGCCCGCCCTGGGCGATGCGGAACAGGGCGCCGGAGCCGGCGCCGACGACTTGGCCCGGCTCGACCATGCGGTCGAGGACGAGCCCCGCGGCGGGCGCCCGAACGTCCAGCCGTCCGATGCGCGCGCGGGTCTCGCCGAGCTGCGCCTGGGCCACGCGGACGCGGGCGTTGGCGGCGTCGCGCGTCGCGGTCTTGCGGTCGACATCGGCCTTGGACACGAAACCGCGCGACACCAGGGCCTGGGCGCGATCGAGCTCGCTCTGGGCGAGTTCCGCGTCGGCGCGGGCGACCTGGATCTGCGCGGCCAGCCGCTGCGCCTCCTGCGACTGGACCGAACGGTCGATGACCGCCAGAACCTGGCCGGCCTCGACCCACTGGCCGGGTTCCACCAGCACGCGGGAGACCTCGCCGCCCTCGCCCGCGACGCCAACCGGCAGGTCGCGGCGGGCGGCCAGGGTCCCGGTCGCCGAAATGACGCGGGCGACCTGCTGGCTGCCGGGCACGACGACGGTCACTGCGGGAAGCGCCGCGCCTTCGCCCGCTCCGGGCGCCGCGGCCGGCTCTCCGCCGCCCGTAAAGGCCAGGATCGCCGCGATGGCGATGATCGCCGCGGCGACGATTCCGATGATGATCCGCCGGCGCTTGCGCCGCTGCATGACCACAGTCTCGTCGAGCACATCGCCCTCGAGAGCCTTGCGCCGCCATCCCGTCGTTTCGAAGTTCATGGTCCTCATCTTTCCCCAACCGCCGGGCGGCAGCGCCGCGTTCGGCTACTGTATTAGCCGAATAACTCACCGCGCTCAAGCCAAAGTTTTCGTTTCCGTCGGCCGCCCCACGCCGGTGGACGCCCATACACGCGCGGGTGGGGGTTTACCACCACAACCGTCTCCATTCCCGCGCGCGCGGACGGGTAGGGTGAGATGGCGATTGGTGGCGCCGGAGGCAAGATGGGCGGACTTTTCGACCAGCATGCCCCCTTTTTCGACGAATCGCCTTCGTAACGGTTCAGCAACCGTGCAGGCCGCGGCACGTTTTATGGCATGTCCGGCGACGCCGGAACGAACTTTCAAGGAGATTTGCCAATGATCAAACCCATGATGCTCGCTTCGGCGCTGGCCCTTTCCCTTCCGGCAGGCGCGGCCCTGGCCCAGGGATCGATGCCGGTCCAGGCGATCTCCGGCACCCGGCTCGACATCGTCGCCACCGGCGAGGTCACCCGCGTTCCCGACGTGGCGCGGATCAACGCGGGCGTGGTGACGCAGGCGGGCAGCGCGACCGCGGCGATCGCCCAGAACGCCCAGCGGATGGAGAGGGTGATCGCGGCGCTGAAACGGGCCGGCATCGCCCAGCGCGACATCCAGACCAGCTCGATCAACCTCAATCCCGAATATCGTTACGCGGAAAACCAGCCGCCGGTGCTGACCGGCTACCGGGCGAGCAACGAGGTCACCGTCCGCTTCCGCGACATCGCCGAAACCGGTGCCATCCTCGACGCCCTGGTCGCCGAGGGCGCCAACCAGATCAACGGGCCGATGCTCGGCATCGACAAGCCCGAAGAAGCACTGGACGAGGCGCGCCAGCAGGCGCTGACCAAGGCCCGCGCCCGCGCCGAGCTCTACGCCCGCGCCATCGGCAAGAGGGTCGGCCGCATCCTGTCGATCAGCGAATCGGGCGCGATGGCGCCGCCTTATCCGATGCCGATGATGCGGATGGAGGCAGCTCAGGACGCTTCGACCAAGATCGTTCCGGGCGAACAGTCGCTCTCGATCACCCTCTCGATCAGCTACGAGCTGGAATAATTCTTCGCCTTCCTCTCCATCCGGGAGAGGAAGGGAGGAACCGCGCCCGCTTGCCCCGCCGCGCCGCGCCGCCTAAAGGGACGCCCATCAATTCACTTATCGCGCGCCCCTTTTCCCTGCGGCCGCGCGGCTTGCGGAGGTTCTGGGCGGCATGGACGATCGGTTCAACACGATTGCGGGCTGGGTGTTGGGCGCGGGCATTGTCGCGCTCGGCGCGTCGCTGTTCACCGGCGAGGTCTTCAAGGCGGAGCGGCCCGAACAGATGGGCTATCCGATCGAAGGCGTCGAAGTGGAGAGCGAAGGCGGCGAGGCCGAGCAGCCGATCGCCTTCTTCCTCGCCAGCGCGGATGCCGCCGCCGGCGAGCAGGTGTTCAAGAAATGCGCCGCCTGCCACACCGCGGATCAGGGCGGCGCCACCGGCCTGGGGCCGAACCTTTGGGCCACGATGGGCAAGCCGGTCGCGCATGTCGCCGGCTTCGCTTATTCGGACGCGCTGAAATCCCATGGCGGCAGCTGGGACTGGGAGACGATGAGCGCGTGGCTCAAATCGCCCCGCGATTTCGCGCCGGGCACCAAGATGACCTTCGCCGGCCTCTCCAAGCCCGAGGACCGCGCCAACCTCATGGTCTGGCTGAACAGCCAGGGCAGCAACCTGCCCATTCCGGCCCCGCCCGCGGTCGATACGCCGGCCGAGCTGGCGGCCGAGATCGCCGACCAGCCGGCCGCTCCCGGCAAAGCCGAGGACGAGCCGGTGCTGAACGAAGCCACCGCCCCGACCAAGGGCGAGGGCGCGGCCGCCGACCAGGAATAGGGACGAAGGGATGGTCAGCAGCAAGGCCGCCACCCCCGAAGCCTATCTCGCCGAACTACCGCCCGAGCGCGCGGCCTTGATCTCGCACGTCCGCGACCTCGTGAACGCGCACCTTCCGCCCGGCTATGTCGAGCGGATGAACTGGGGGATGATCGGCTGGGAAATCCCGCTGGAGCGCTATCCCGATACCTATAACGGCCAGCCGCTCGCTTATGCCGGGCTTGCCGCGCAGAAGAACCATTGCGCTTTGTATCTCAACTGCGTCTATGCCTCGGAAGCGCGCACGGCGCGGCTGAGAGAGGCGTGGGCCGCCGAAGGCAGGAAGCTCGACATGGGCAAGAGCTGCATCCGCTTCAAAAAGCGGGACGACCTTGCCGAGGAGGTGCTGGCGCGGACGATCGCATCGGTGCCCGTCGACGCCTTCATCGCCGAATATGAGGCGTCGCGGCGGTAGCGCCTATTTCGCGCAGCCCAGCTCCGGCGCGCTGGCGGAATAATGGTCGCAGACATGGTCCCAGGCTTCCTCGGCCGTCTCGACGAACTTGAACAGGTCGAGATCGTCGGGAGCGATCGTTCCTTCCTCGACCAGACCCTCGAAGCTCATCACCCGCTCCCAGAATTCGCGGCCGAACAGCATGATCGGCAGCGGCTTGACCTTGCCGGTCTGGATGAGGGTGAGCAGTTCGAAGCATTCGTCGAACGTCCCGAAGCCGCCGGGGAACACCGCCACCGCCCGCGCCCGGATCAGGAAGTGCATCTTCCTGAGCGCGAAATAATGGAATTGGAGGCTGAGCGACGGCGTCACATAGGGATTGGGCAATTGCTCGTGCGGGAGCACGATGTTGAGGCCGATCGATTCCTTGCCTTCGTCCACCGCGCCGCGATTGGCCGCTTCCATGATCGACGGGCCGCCGCCGGAGCAGACGACGAATTGCTTCTTGCCTTCCTCGTCGGGCTCGACCCGGCTGGCCATGCGGGCAAGCTTGCGCGCCTCGTCATAATATTTGGATTTGGCCTTCAGCCGCTCGGCGATCGAGCGCTGGTGGTCGGTGGCGGCGGCCTGGATGAGGGCGTCGGCCTTGGACGGCTCCGGGATCCGGGCCGATCCGTAGAAGACGAAGGTCGAGGCGATGTTCGCCTCGTCGAGGAGCAATTCGGGCTTCAGCAGCTCGAGCTGGAAGCGCACCGGCCGCAAATCCTCGCGCAGCAGGAAATCCATGTCCTGGAAGGCGAGGCGATAAGCGGGGTCTTCGGTCTGCGGGCTGGACGTCGCGTGGCGGGCGGTCTCGGCCTCCTCGCTGGCGGGGGAGAAGACGCGCTTGGGCGGAACGGGATCGGTCATGCGCCGCCCCTTAGAGCGGTTCGCGGCCGAATAGAACCTCCATTGGGCCGGCGCGCCACGCGGTGCGCCCGCTATTTGCAATAAGGCCCGCGCCCCATGTCGAAATGGAAATGATTGTGGTGGAGCGAATTGGCTTCCGGGCCGATCGTGATCTGGAAGCGGCGGCAGCCGGCCTGATGCACGGCGCGAAGGAAGCGGCGGACACCCTCGTCGCGGCTGTTCCAGCCTTCGAGCACGGTGATGCGGCGTCCGTCCTCCAGCACGAAGGCGGAGATATCGACCGCGTTGGCCCGGCCATGCTCGCTCAATTTGCCGCCGGCCATGCCGTTGACCGGGCGGCAGGCATAGGTGCCGAAGCTCTCGATCCGGACGATGCGGCTGTCGAGCCAGGCTCGCGCCGCCGGCTGCGCCGCCTCGCGCGTCCAGCGCGAGAATTCGCGGGCGAGCGGGCAGGTCATCGCGGTGAGGTTGGTCGTCGGAGTGCCGATGTCGAGCAACTGGACCGACCCGACCGCCGTGCAGCCGCCGCCGAAATTGCGGTCGGGCAGGATCTTGAACTCGACGTCGTCGCGTCGAAGATCGGCATGGCATTGGCGGGTCGCCGCATCCTGGCGCTCGGCGCGCGGCGCTTCCGCGGACGGCGCCTCCGGACGCCGTTCCTTCGATGGAATGCACGCCGCCAGCAGCAGCGTCGCCGCGATAATCCCCCGCTTCCCCATGGCCGGCATCGTGCGGCATCGGGAGTCGCCGCGTCAACCCGTTCGTTAACCAAGACGAGTCGAAACGTTCCGTCTCCGCGCCGACTCGCCTCCGGCTTTCGGCTCGTGGCGCGCTTTTGTCCGGCCGCCGGGTGAAGACCTGTTGACACCCCCGCGCCCGCCTCTAAGTCCGGCGGCGGGCCACGCCGTCCCAACGCGGCGCGCGCTCTCTGCGAGGAGAGACTGAACGTGACGAATATCGAACCCGGCGCCACTGTTGCGCCCGCGCATCGCGGAAAGCCGCAAATACGCCCCGCGCGACCCTATTTCTCTTCCGGCCCCTGCGCCAAGCCGCCGGGATGGGGTCCCGAACATCTCGCTTTGGGATCGCTCGGCCGCTCGCACCGGTCGAAGCTCGGCAAGGCCCGGCTTTCCTACGCGATCGAGCTGACCCGCAAGGTGCTGCGCGTGCCGTCCACGCACCGGATCGGCATCGTTCCGGGCTCGGATACCGGCGCCGTCGAGATGGCGATGTGGTCGATGCTGGGCGCGCGGCCGGTGACCATGCTTGCCTGGGAGAGCTTCGGCGAAGGCTGGGTCACCGACGTTCTGAAACAGCTCAGGCTCGACGCGACGGTGATGAAGGCGCCTTATGGGGAACTGCCCGACCTCGCGGCGGTGGATCAGTCGTCGGACATCGTCTTCACCTGGAACGGCACCACGTCGGGTGTGCGCGTGCCCGATGGCGGCTGGATCAGCGAGGCGCGCGAGGGCCTGACGATCTGCGACGCGACCTCGGCCGCCTTCGCGCAGGACCTGCCATTCGACAAGCTCGATGTGGTCACCTTCAGCTGGCAGAAGGTGCTGGGCGGCGAGGGCGCGCACGGCATCCTCATCCTTTCTCCCCGCGCGGTGGAGCGGCTGGAGAGCTATACGCCCGACCGGCCGCTGCCCAAGCTGATGCGGATGACCAAAAGCGGGAAGCTGATCGAAGGCATTTTCCAAGGCGAGACGATCAACACGCCGTCGATGCTCGCGGTGGAGGATTATATCTTCGCGCTGGAATGGGCGAAGGATCTGGGCGGCCTGAGGGCGCTGATGGCGCGGGCCGACGCCAATGCCGCCGCGCTCAGCGCCTGGGTCGAGGCGACTCCCTGGGTCGAGCATCTCGCCGCCGATCCAGCGAGCCGGTCCAATACCAGCGTCTGCCTGAAATTCGCCGATGATGCGGTGCGCGGGCTCGACGAAGAGGGGCAGAACGCGCTGGTCAAGAAGATGGCCGCATTGCTGGAGGCGGAGGGCGCCGCGTTCGACATCGCCGGCTATCGCGACGCGCCGCCGGGCGTCCGCATCTGGTGCGGCGCCACGGTCGAGACCGACGATATCGAGGCGCTGGCTCCCTGGCTGGACTGGGCTTTTACGGAAGCACGGAACAACTGATCGTTCACCGGCGCAAGCCGGTGCCCAGACTGGACCCCGGCTTCCGCCGGGGCACAAGGAACCCACACATGCCCAAAGTCCTGATCTCCGACCCGATGGACCCGAAAGCCGCCGAAATCTTCCGCGCTCACGGAGTGGAGGTCGACGAGAAGCCCGGCCTCTCAAAGGAAGAGCTGAAGGCGATCATCGGCGATTATGACGGCCTCGCCATCCGATCGGCCACCAAGGTGACAGCCGACCTGCTGGAGGCGGCGGCGAAACTCAAGGTGGTCGGCCGCGCCGGCATCGGCGTCGACAATGTCGATATTCCCGCCGCCTCGGCCAAGGGCGTCGTGGTGATGAACACGCCCTTCGGCAATTCGATCACCACCGCCGAGCACGCCATCGCGCTCATGTTCGCGCTCGCCCGCGACCTGCCCGCCGCCGACCTCTCCACCCAGGCCGGCAAGTGGGAGAAGAACCGCTTCATGGGCGTCGAGCTCACCAGCAAGACGCTCGGCCTGATCGGCGCCGGCAATATCGGCTCGATCGTCGCCGAGCGGGCCTTGGGCCTGCGCATGAAGGTGATTGCCTACGACCCCTTCCTGACGCCTGAGCGCGCCGTCGACCTCGGCGTCGAGAAAGCGACCCTGGACGAGCTTCTCGCCCGCGCCGATTTCATCACGCTCCACACGCCGCTCACCGATCAGACCCGCAATATCCTCTCTCGCGAGAATCTCGCCAAAACAAAGCGCGGCGTCCGCATCGTCAATTGCGCGCGCGGCGGCCTCATCGACGAGGCGGCGCTCAAGGAGGCGCTCGACAGCAGGCAGGTGGCGGGGGCGGCGCTCGACGTGTTCGTCGACGAGCCGGCGAAGCAGAGCCCGCTTTTCGGCGCGCCCGGCTTCATCGCGACGCCGCATCTCGGCGCGTCGACCACCGAGGCCCAGGTCAATGTCGCCATCCAGGTCGCCGAGCAGATGTCCGATTATCTCGTCACCGGCGGCGTCACCAACGCGCTCAACATGCCGTCGCTCTCGGCCGAGGAGGCGCCGAAGCTCAAGCCCTATATGGAGCTGGCCCAGCAGCTCGGCTCGCTGATCGGGCAGATCGAGGGGCGCCGGCTGAGCGGCGTCGCGATCGAGGTGGAAGGGGCGGCCGCGGAGCTCAACCCGAAGCCGATCACCGGCGCCGTGCTGGCCGGACTGATGCACGTTTATTCCGACGCGGTGAACATGGTGAACGCGCCCTTCCTGGCCAAGGCGCGCGGCCTCGACGTGCGCGAGGTCCGCCACGACCGCGAGGGCGATTACCACACTTTGGTGCGGGTCACCGCGACCACGCCGGACGGCCCCAAGTCGGTGGCCGGCACCCTGTTCGGCAACGCCAAGCCGCGCCTCGTCGAGATGCTCGGCATGGGCATCGAGACCGAATTGGCGGGCGACATGATCTATGTCGCCAACGACGATGCCCCCGGCTTCATCGGCCGCTTGGGGACCACTTTGGGTGAAGCCGGCGTCAATATCGGCACCTTCCAGCTCGGCCGCCGCACGGCCGGGGGCGAGGCGGTGCTGCTGCTCTCGGTCGACAGCCCTATCGACCAGCCCCTGCTCCAGCGCATCCGGGCGCTGGAGGGCGTGCGCGAGGTCAAGCCGCTGCGTTTCTGAGGCGATCCTTCGACGCGGACTTCGTCATTGCGAGCGGAGCGAAGCAATCCATTCTCGGTGCGAATGGATTGCCCTTCGTCGCGATGACGAAGGGGGCGTTTGTCGCGGCAATCCCCAGCACATGGCTGGACGCGGCACGGGAGTCCCCCTAGAGCCGGCCCGTCATTTTTCCGAGGAAGTGTCTTGGCGAACGTAACCGTGATCGGCGGCCAGTGGGGCGACGAGGGCAAGGGCAAGATCGTCGACTGGCTCGCCAGCCGGGCCGACGTCGTCGCGCGATTCCAGGGCGGCCACAATGCCGGCCACACCCTCGTCGTCGGCGAGCAGACCTACAAATTGTCGCTGCTCCCCTCAGGCATCGTGCGCGGCACCTTGTCGGTCATCGGCAACGGCGTGGTGCTGGACCCCTGGGCGCTCAAGGCCGAGGTCGAAAAGCTGACGGCGCAGGGCGTCTCCATCACCGCCGACAATCTCCAGATCGCCGACAATTGCCCGCTCATCCTGCCCTTCCACCGCGATCTCGACGCCTTGCGCGAGGATGCCAGCGGGCAGGGCAAGATCGGCACCACCCGGCGCGGCATCGGCCCGGCTTATGAGGACAAGGTCGGCCGCCGGGCGATCCGGGTCTGCGATCTCGCCCATCTCGGCGAATTGGGGCCGCAGCTCGACCGCCTCTGCGCCCATCACGACGCGCTCCGCGCCGGCTTCGGCGAAGCCCCGGTCGACCGCGCCCGGCTGGAGCGGGATCTGGGCGAGATCGCCGATTTCGTGCTTCGCTTCGCGCGGCCGGTATGGCTGACGCTGAACGACGCCAAGGTCCAGGGAAAGCGCATCCTGTTCGAGGGCGCGCAGGGCGTGCTGCTCGATGTCGATCACGGCACCTATCCGTTCGTCACCTCGTCCAACACGATCGCCGGCACGGCGGCGGGCGGCACTGGCATGGGGCCCTCGGCGGCGGGCTTCGTGCTCGGCATCGTCAAGGCCTATACCACCCGCGTCGGCTCCGGCCCCTTCCCGACCGAGCTGGACGATGCGATCGGCCAGCGGCTGGGCGAGCGCGGCCGCGAGTTCGGCACCGTCACCGGGCGCAAGCGCCGCTGCGGCTGGTTCGACGCGGTGCTCGTGCGCCAGTCGATGGCTGTGTCCGGCGTCACCGGCATAGCGCTCACCAAGCTCGACGTTCTCGACGGCTTCGACGAGCTCCGGATCTGCACCGGCTACCGGCTGCGCGGGGCTGTTCTCGACCATTTTCCCACTCATTCCGCCGATCAGGCGGCGGTCGAGCCCATATACGAGACCATCGAGGGCTGGCCGCAATCGACCGCCGGCGCGCGCAGCTGGGCGCAATTGCCCGCCCGGGCGATCAAGTACATCCGCCGCGTCGAGGAACTGATACGCTGCCCCGTCGCTTTGGTGTCGACCAGCCCCGAGCGTGAGGATACGATCCTGGTGCGTGATCCCTTCGCCGACTGATCCACTGACACGAGGCCGACCATGACTTCACGCGAGGCAACCGGGCTACTCCCGCGGGCGCAGGCCGGCGCCGAATGGTCGCGCCGCAAGCGCACCCTGCGCGACTGGGCCACCCTCTTCGCCTTCGGCCCGATCAACACGCCCTGGCTGCTCAAGAGCCTCCATGGCGGGAGCAAGCAGCGCAAGCGGGCGCTGCTCGAGCGGCTGGACCTCCCCGAGGGCGCGCTGCCCCATCTCGGCAGCTGGAAGGCCGATGTCGGCCTGCTTGCCCTGGTTGCCGACCATATCCTCGCCACCAAGCCGAAGGTGGTGGTGGAGTTCGGCGCCGGCGCCTCGACTTTGATCATCGCCCGGGCGCTGCAAATGGCCGGCGGCGGTCTCCACATCGCGTTCGACCAGCATGGCGATTTCGTCGAGGCGACGCGGAACTGGCTGGCGGAGCATGGCCTCGCCGCCGATCTTCGCGCTGCGCCCCTGGTTCCGGCGCTGGGCGGCTGGGCGGGCCTGTGGTACGATCACGAGCCGCTGCCCGACGCCATCGATTTCATGCTGATCGACGGGCCGCCCTGGACGATCCATCCGTTCACGCGCGGCGCGGCGGCGACCCTGTTCGGCCGGATCACGCCCGGCGGCACGATCATGCTCGACGACGGCGCCCGTCCCGGCGAGCGGGTGATCGCCCGGCGATGGCGGAAGATGTGGCCGGATTTCGATTTCAGGCTGCTCAAGAGCGGGACCAAGGGCACGTTGGTGGGGACGAGGGTCCGAGAGCCGGATGGGTTTACGCTAACACACCGTCATTGCGAGCGGAGCGAAGCAATCCAGACGGGCGCCGGCTCAGACTGGATTGCTTCGTCGCTCGCGCTCCTCGCAATGACGATTCAAACATATTTCATCGCGCTCTAGGCGGTCGGCAGCTTGGTGAAGGGTCGCGGCGCCTCATCCGCGCTATTCTCCACCTCGACACTCTCCACCGCCGCCGCCGGCGGTCCATCCCGGCAAAGCCCGATCAGCGCCTCCACGGCCTCCTCCTCGCCGGCCGCTAATATCTCGACGCTGCCGTCGCGGCGATTCCTTACCCAGCCGGCCACGCCCAGCGACCGAGCCTGCTCGACCGTCCAGTTGCGGTAGAAGACGCCCTGGACCCGGCCAGTGACGCTGATCCGCTTCGCGACGTCCGCCATCGAAGGTCAGTTCGGATAGAAAGCGAGGATCGCGAGGCAGGTCATCGGCCCCACGAAAATGGTCACCAGCCCGCCAAAGCGGATGAAGTCGAGGAAACGGTAATTGCCGGCGGCATAAACCAAGGTGTTGGTCTGGTAGCCGATCGGCGTGGCGAAGCTGGCCGAGGCGGCGAACATCACGGCGATGACCAGCGGCCGAGGATCGACGGCGAGGTCGCGGGCGATGGCGATCACCAGCGGCGTCACCAGCACCGCGACCGCATTGTTGGTGATGAGCTCGGTCATCAGCACGCACAATCCGTAGACGACGAAGACGAGCGCCCAGGGCGGCACGCTTTCCAGCGTCGGCCCGAGCTTCGAAACCACCATGGCGACGCTTCCCGATTGCTCGAGCGCAGCCCCCACCGCCAGCATCGCGAAGATGAGAATCAGGACGTTGCCATCGACCGAGCCCCAGGCTTCCTCGGCGTCGATGCAGCGCGCGACGAGGATCGCGCCGACCGCCAGCAAGGCCGCCGTCAGGATCGGCAGGATATCGAGCGCGGCCAGGCTCACGACGGCGACCAGCGCGGCAATCGCGATCGGCGCGCGGTGGCGCCGGAAGGCGCGGGTCCGGGTCTGGCCGACGCCGAGCAGCCCGGGATTCTCGTACATGCGGCGGATCGCATCGTCCGACCCGGTGACGAGCAGGCGGTCGGCGGCGCGCATCCGGGCGTTGGGAAGGTCGGGCCCCGGAACATGATCGTGGCGGGACACGCCCAGGATCCGCACCCGCACGCGCGACAGGAAAGGAATATCGGCGAGCCGCCGGCCGAGGCTTGGATGCGAGGGCGCGATGGTCGCCTCGACGACCGTCTCGCTATTGGCGGGCGGGGCGTTGGCGGCGCCCAGCCCGACCTCGAACTGGCGCGAGTTGCGCATAGACATCAGCTCGACCACGTCGGTCCGGATGACGATATGGTCGCCCGCGGTGATCGCATATTCCGGCAATTCGTGGCGGATGATCCGGCCGCCGCGCTTCAGCGCGATCACCTTGGTACGCGCGCGGCGCAGAGCGGGTATCGTCCCGATCTGCCGCCCGATCACGCTGCTGCCCGGCGGCACGGCGAGTTCGGTCAGGAACTGCGTATGCTCCTCGCTTCGGTAGAGGGTCTCTGGATCGCCCTCGGGCAGCAGCCAGCGGCCGAACAGGACCATCACCAGCGCGCCGGTCGCGGCGGTGACGATACCGTAGGGCGCGATCTCGAAAATGCCGAACGCCGGCAGCCCCTCGTCGCGCGCCACGGCATCGACGATGAGGTTGGTGGAGGTGCCGATCAGCGTCATCGTGCCGCCGAGGATGGCGACGAAGGACAAGGGGATTAAAAGCCGCTTGGCGCTGGTCCCGGTGGCGTGGGCGAGGCGGGCCATGATCGGAATCAGCACCATTACCACCGGCGTGTTGTTCATGAAGGCGGAAGCCACGAAGGCGCCGAGGAACAGCTCCGCCGTCGCGAGACGCGGATGCTTGCCGGCCCGCTCGACGATCTTGCTGGCGATGGCGTCGATGGCGCCGGTCCGGAGCAGCGCCCCCGACAGGACAAACATGGCGCCGATCGTATAGGGCGCCGGATTGGCGAGGGCGGTCATCAGCCCGTCCTCGTCCAATATGCCGAGGACGAGGAAGACGCAGGTGCCGAGGATCGCCACCACCGCGGCCGGGAAGCGCTCGGTGAGGAAGCCGGCGAACATCAGCCCCAGGATGACGAGGCCGATCGCCGCCTGGTGCGCCTGGATATAGGCGTCGATCGCGGTCATCGAGACGCTTCCATCATCCCCTCACCGGCATCGTGGTCACGGGCCTCACGTGGTCGCGATGTCCGGGGCGTCTTCCGCCTTCATGCCGACGACGTTGTAGCCGGCGTCGACATGATGGGTTTCGCCGGTGACGCCGCTGGCAAGATCGGAGAGCAGATAGAGGGCGGAACCGCCGACATCCTCGATCGTGACGTTGCGGCGCAAGGGGGCGTTATATTCGTTCCACTTCATGATGTAGCGGAAATCGCCGATGCCGCTCGCCGCCAGCGTCTTGATAGGGCCGGCCGAAATCGCGTTCACCCGGATCTTCTCGCGCCCCAGGTCCATCGCGAGATATTTGACGCTGGTCTCCAGCGCCGCCTTGGCGACGCCCATCACGTTGTAATGGGGGATGACCTTCTCGGCGCCGTAATAAGAAAGGGTGAGGATCGAGCCGCCATTGGGCATCATCGCCCGGGCCGCCCTCGTCACCGCGACGAAGCTGTAGCAGCTGATGTTCATCGTCATCAGGAAATTGTCGAGGCTGGTGTCGACGAACTCGCCGCGCAATTCGTTCTTGTCGGAAAAGCCGATCGCGTGGACGAGAAAGTCGATCGTCTCCCACCGTCCTTTCAGAACGGCGAAGCTGCGGTCGAGCGCGGCCATGTCGGAGACGTCGCAGTCGATCAGGAAATCGGAGCCGAGCTGCTGCGCGAGCGGCCCCACCCTTTTGGCGAGCGCCTCGCCCTGATAGCTGAAGGCGAGTTCCGCGCCCTGCTCGGCCAGCGCCTTGGCGATTCCCCAGGCCAGCGAGCGGTCGTTGGCCAGGCCCATGATCAGCCCGCGCTTGCCCGCCATCAGTCCCTGCGTCGCTTGGCCGTTCATATGCTTTCCCTGTTGTAAAATGCTTCCTCGCCCTCCTTTAGGGCTTCTTCCGGCACCTCCGCTAGTGCGGCGTTGAGCTCGGCGCCGATGACGACGCCAAGGCCGATGATGAAGAAGAAGATGAGCGTGATCATCACCCCGGCGAGGCCGCCATAGGTGAGGTCGTAGCCGCCGAGCGTCGACAGCGCCACCGGCAGCAAGGCCGTCGTCGCCAGCCACCACAAGGTGACGAAGGCGGCGCCCGGCCATTTGAGGCACCCTCGCTTGCGATAGCGCTTGGGCGTCAGCGTGTAGAAAAGGAGATAGAGGGCGCCGAACAGCACCAGCCCGGGGACGATCCGGAAGATCGTGAACAACGCAACGATGTCGTCGGCGACCGGCAGAGTGCGGACGACGAACGCCTGGACGCTGCTCAGCACGATCGAGACGGAGAAAGCGACCATCGCCAGGATCACCGACGCGATGATCATGCCGACCGAGCCGAGCCGATATTCCCAGAAGGGGCGGCTGAAGGTCACGCCATAGGCGCGGCGGATGATGTCGCGGATCGTCTCGATGAAGCTGCCCGTTGTCCACAACCCGACGAGCGCGCCGAACCAGAGGAGGTTGCCGGACCGCGCCTCGAGCACGTCCGCGATCGGCTTGGAAAGCACTTCCGCGACGCTCGGCGGCATCGTCTGGAGCAGGCCGATCACCGCTTCCATGCCGCCTTCCTGCTGCCCGACGAGGCGCGCCACCGCGGCCGCCACGATGACGAACGGGAACAAGGTCAGAAGCGCGAGGTAGGCGAGGTTGCCGGCATGGATGAAGCCGTCATTATAAACACCGACTGCTACCCTTTTCACCACTTCGAAGGCGTAGCCGGCCGACTTCATCCGCTGCCAGTGGCCGCTGATCCGCTTGCGCGGGCCGGAAAACCGCTTGCGCCTTTCCTCGGGGCTTTCGGGGGAGATGTTGGTCACGGGTGGTTAGACGCCCAGCCCGGCCCGCGGGTTTCCTTTCCCCTTGCCGGGCCAGCTCTCGACGAACCCGGCGAGCGCGGCATCGTCGGCAGGGACCTCGATCAGCAAGGTGACCAGCTGGTCGCCCCGCGCGCCGCTCCTGCCGGTGAAGCCGCGGCCCTTGAGGCGCAGCACCTTGCCCGAGCTCGACCCCTTGGGCACGCTCAGCATGACCGCGCCCTCGACGGTCGGGACCTTGACCTTGGCGCCGAGCACCGCCTCGTCGAGCGATATCGGCAGATCGAGCCGAACGTCGTCGCCCTCGCGCCGGAAGAAACGGTGCGGCTGGACCGAGATGGTGACGATCGCATCGCCATTTCCGCCCGGCCCCGGCTGGCCCTGGCCGGCGAGACGGATTTTCGTCCCCTCCTCGACCCCCTTGGGCAGCTTGATGTCGACCGTCTTGCCGCCCGCCAGCGTCACCCGCTGGTCGGCGAGCGTCGCGGCATCCTCGAACGAGACCGGCAGCCGGTAGAGCGCGTCCGCGCCCTTGGGCGGGGGCGGTCGGCGGGCGCCGCCAAAGCCGGCCGCACCGCCACGCCGCTGCGGGCCGCCGAACAGGCCCTCGAACAGGTCGGAAAGGTCCGCGGCCTCGCCTCCCGCGAACCCGCCTTGGCCGAAATCCGGCCCGGGACCGCGCCGGAATCCGCCGCCCGCGCCCGGCTGCGGCCCGCCCCGCCCGAAGCCGAACGGCGATTTGGGATTGCCGTCCTCGTCTATCTCGCCGCGATCATATTGGGCGCGTTTGTCCTTGTCCGTGAGGATGTCATAGGCTTGCGTCACCTTCGAGAAACGCTCGGTCGCCTTGGGATTGTCCCTGTTACGATCCGGGTGCAGCTCCTTGGCAAGCTTGCGATAGGCCTTCTTGATGTCCGCCTCGCTCGCGCCACGCGCCACGCCGAGCTGTGAATAAAGGTCCGCCATTCGAGCTTCGTTCTCCAGACCGCCGCAAAAGTCCAGACTTGTCCTTGGCGGCGGCTGCTACTCGACAGCGCTCGCGGTCCGACGGGGCGCCGCCGAGACCGCCTTCTCGACGATCCGTCCGTCGCTTATCACCTGCCGAATGGCCCGCGCATTAGCTCCCGATCCGCCGTGCTGTCGATCCGGCAAGAGCATCCGAAAGTCGGCTCCTTCCGCCCGTTCAATAACGGGTCGAAATCGACTGACTTGTAATAGTTAATTCTTTTGACGCGCGTGTTGCGGAGGCGTATTTTTTGGTGCCTTTCAGTAATGTGCGAGTCGAACTGCGGGGTGGCTGATCGCGTGTGGGGCGGCGGCCGATGAGCCGAAGCCTATGGGGAGGGACCAGTCATGGCGGACTTGGGGTCGCAGTTCAGTCGCGTGGAATCGTCGGACGGTGCTGGAGAGGGCTCTGCCCGAAAATCCCGGCACTCGTTTGACCAACTGAGCGGCGCGCTCGCGGCCCTCGTCAGCCGCGGCGAAGACGCGGCGCCGGAGCAGGGCGAGGAGGAGTCCCAGGCCCGTCACGCCGGCGCCATCCTTGCCGCCGAGCCGGGGAGTGGATCGGAGCCAGGCGTCGACGCGCTCGGCGAAATCCAGCCGTCCGGCGATCAATACGCATCCGGCATGGTCGAACGACCGGCCATGGACGGGCCCGCCCCTTCGGGCGCAACCGGGGGTGAGCTTGCAACGGATGCCGCGGCGGCGCTCGATGAACCCCGGCCGCAGGGCACGTTCCAATATGCGGACGTTGATGGCGGCGGCCCGGCGGTCGCGGCATCTTCGCAGATCGAACCCGTCGCACATATGGATAGCGAAGCGGAGATCGGCGATCCCATGCTGGGCGCCGGCGACCGGATGGTCGCGGATGAGCCGTCCTACCTCCCCATTGGAGGGGCGGAAAATGCGCGGGTGGCAGGGCCGAGCAGCGACGACTTTTTCGCCAGCGATCCCGACATCCAGCTGGCCGGGAGCGCGGCCATCCCGCAGGAAGTCGCCAGCGCCATCACGGCCAGCGACATCCAGGAATTGAGCGACGGCATCAGCGCCGCCCTCGCGAGGATCGAGAGCCTGCTCGACACCGACGCCTTCGACGCGGACCTCCCGATCCTCGGAACCCAGCTTGGCGAAATCTACCAGAGCGCGACCGGCGACGTGCGCGATGCGCTGACCACCATCAGCCAGGTGAAGACGGCGCTGGTCAACGCGTTCAACGCCGTCCAGGGCGCCGCCAACTTCGCGACGATGACGGATGAGGATCTCGAGGCTCTGATACAGTCCAAGATCGATCAGTTCATGGATGCCGCGGGTCTCAACGACAGCGGCTTTCCAACGCCTTTCGTGAACGTGAATGCGGGCGACATCACCATATTGGTCAGGGGAGCGCGGACCGACACCTTCACGTTCAACGCCGGCGATCTCGGCATGGATTCGCTCAACCTGACGCTCGAGGGAACCGCGGCGGCGACCACCCACGCTTCCGCGGGCATCTCCTTCGGCCTCGATTCGTCGGGCTTCTACCTCGACAGCGGCAACAGCAATTTCAATCTCGGCGCCAACGTGTCGCTCGGCAACACCAGCCTCGATGCGAAGTTCGGCTATCTGAACTTCAACGCCACCAACGAAGCGACCGGTCTCGTCAACAACAATCCGGGCGTGCTCGCCGACGCGGATACGCTGAGCCTGAACCTGGCGGGCAGCCTGACCGATACCGGCACGATCGACGGCAAGATTCGCGTTTCGGAGCTCGGCGCCGACATCCTGAACGTCAATGCCGACGGAGACCTCGATCTCGACATCGCGCTTCATGCCGATGCCGGCGGGTCCGCGGCGCCCTCGCTCGACGCCATTCTGCGCGGCGACTATTCGTTCAGCGCCGGCCTCAACGGCGGCCAGTTCACCGCCGACCCGGGCAACCTCACGCTGAGCTTCGACGACGTTCGCTACGATCTCGGCGATTTCATCGAGAATTTCGTGCGGCCGGTGGTCGAGAAGATGGCGGGCGTGATCGTGCCGCTCAACCAGGCGCTCGAGGTCCTCGACAAGTCGCTCTCGCCGTTCCTTCCCGACGATTGGGAAGCGAATATGGACGTGGTCGACACCAACGGCGAAGCCGACGCCGCCACCCACGTCACCCTTATCGACCTGCTCGAGCTGGCCGACCGCGTCGATAACGTGGATGATTTCGATCCCGGACCGATCGCGCAACTGATCGAGGTCATCGGGCAAGTCGCGAACCTGATCAACGTCTTCACCGGCAACATCTTCAATCCCGGCTTCGAGTTCGCGGTCGGCGACTATCAGCTCGTTCTCGACAATGTGAACAGCGCGACCGAGGCGCTCAACAACCTGCCCTTCGACGGCAACGGCTTCGCAGAGGCGGGCGTGGACATCTTCGAACTGTTGCAGGGCCTGAGTTCGGGTTCGACCGGCAGCGGGACGCTCTGGACCGACGTCGTCCAGGGCAAGCTCGCGACCTCCGCCGTCGAGGATCTGATCGACAGCTCGGTCTTCAACATTCCGATCATCGAGGATCCGATCAACGCCATCCGCCTGCTCATGGGCCAGACGATCGATCTCGTCACCGTCGATGTGGCGCCGATCGAGATCGGCATCGGCGAGTTCGACGCCGAGGGCAATCCAATCGCCTTCGAGACTTTGCTGTCGACGCCGATCTGGGGGGTGCCGCTCATCACCCTCGACATCGGCGTGGCGTTCCAGGCGATCATCGACGTGGCCTTCGGCCTCGATTCGACGGGGCTCCAGGATTGGGCCGATCTCGGCTTCGACGCCGGCCAGGCCGGCATGATCCTGAACGGCCTCTATCTCGACGACAACAATGCCGATGGAGTCGATGTCGATGAGATCATCCTTCGCGCCGGCGTCGAGATCGGCGGCGCGATCGAAGCCATTATCGGCCGGTTGAGCGGCGGCGGCAACATTGTCGGCGAGCTGCGGCTCGACCTCGACGAGGATTTGGCGGAGGGCGATGGCAAGATCTACATCGACACCGTCATCTCGAACCCCTTCTCGCTTTTCGAGATCAGCGGCGGGCGCATCACCGCCGGCTTCCGCGCGGCGCTCGAGCTCGGGGTGCCGCCCTTCCGCGGCACCGTCTGGGAATTCTCCTCGCCGCGCCTCACCCTCATCGACATTTCCGGCGAGGCCGGCGCGGACGACAATCCGGTCTCGCCCCAATTGGGCCACATGGTCGGCTCCGAGCTCCACCTCAACATCGGCGCCGATTCGGGCCTGCGCGACCATGACCGCAACGGAACCTCCGACAACCGCGCCGACGGCGGCGAGGTGGTCGAGGTCAGCGGCCTCACCGGCGGCCTGCGCCTCGGCGGATTCGGCCTGTCCGAGCGCTTCGTCGAAGGCGAGGTGGGCGCGATCGGCCTCATCCGCGGCGAGGGCGGCGCGAGCAACGACCAGATCCTCCTCGACAGCGGCGTACAGGTCGCGGCCGACCTTGGCGGCGGCGCCGGCGACGACACCATCCAGTCCGGCGCGGCGGACGATTCGCTGTCGGGCGGCGACGGCAACGACTGGCTGCTCGGCGGCGCCGGCAACGACAACATAAAGGGCAATGACGGCGACGATTATATCGAGGGCGGCGACGGGGCCGACGACATTCATGGCGGCGACGCGGCTGGCGACAGCGGAACCTTCGACGTCGCCACTTACTTCAACGCCGCGGGCGCGATCACGCTCGACCTCGTCAACCTCGCGCAGAATACAGGCGACGCGGCCGGCGACTCCTTCTCCGGGATCGAAGGCTTTCAGGGCTCCGGCCACAACGACATCATGCGCGGCACCGGCGGCAACGATCAGCTCTACGGCGCCGGCGGAAACGACCAGCTGATGGGCCGCGCCGGCAACGACTGGCTGATCGGCAACGAGGGCGCGAACAATATCAACGGCGGCGCCGACTACGATCAGGTCGGCTATTATTTCGCCAGCGGCGGCGTGACGCTCACCACCTCCGCCAACGGCCTCGTCTTCACCGTGCGGCAGGACGTGTCGGGGACTCTCCGGATCGACGACAGGATCCAGCAGGTCGAGGCGATCCGCGGCTCCCGGTTCGGCGACGGCATGACCGGCGGCGTCCTTGCCCAGACCTTCTACGGCGAGGCTGGCGACGACACGCTCGACGGCGGCGCGGCCGACGATCTGCTGATCGGCGGTGGCGGGGCGGACGATCTGATCGGCGGCGACGGCGTGGATAGCGCCAGCTATTGGGACGCGCAGGACGGCGTGACGCTCAACCTCGCCGGGGTCGGTACGGCGGGCGACGCGCTAGGCGACACATTCGACGGCATCGAGAATGTCCAGGGCTCGGCCCATGATGATCTGATCGTCGGCGACGGCGAGGCCAATTTCCTGTTCGGCGACAGCGGCGATGACGATCTCCAAGGCGCGGGCGGCAACGACATCCTCGAAGGCGCCGGGGGCGCCGACGACCTCATCGGCGGCGACGGGCGTGACGAGGCGACCTATTATAACAGCGCCAGCGGCGTGACAGTGAACCGCGGCGCGGTCACCACCGACGGTGGCGAGCTGATCGTCAATGGCAGCTTCGAGACCCAGGACGGGGTCAACCAGAGCCGCGAATGGATTCTGGCCGCGCCGAACGATTATGACGGCGTCACCTGGCGCATGACCGGCGCCCTGTTCGGCTGGGGCAAGTTCGATCCCGCCGGCGAGGAGTTCGAACTCAACACCACGGGCACGAACAGCGCCTTCGCGCCCGCCAGCGGCACGGCCGCGCTCGACCTGGAATCCGATCCCGGCGAGAACCTGTCAATCTATCAGGATATCGGCGGGGTGGCGGCTGGCCAGTCGCTGCGCCTGACCTTCTCCGCGGGGAGGCCGACTGGCGGCCCGATCAACGCCAGCCCGACCGCAACGCTCGAAGTCTGGTGGAACGGGGTCAAGGTCGGAACCGTCGCGCCCGCCTCTACGACGCTCCAGCAATATGCCGTCACCGTCGTGGCCGCCGCCGGGGGCACCGGCGCGGGCGGCGCGAACCGCCTCGAGTTCCGCGAGGTCGGCGGAAGCGACGCGCGGGGCACCATTCTCGACGCGGTGTCACTGCAGCGGATCGTGACGGGTGAGAATACAGGCGACGCAGCGGGCGACAGCTTCAACAGCATCGAGATCGTCTCGGGCTCCCGCTTCGGGGACAGTATCCGCGGCACCGACGATGCGACGGTCGAGGATTATGCCACCGAAGCCGTCACGGCGGAGGAGCTGCGCGGCTACGAAGGCGACGACTTCCTCTACGGCGGCGGCGGCGACGACCTGTTGATCGGCGGCGTCGGCGCCGACGAGCTGCACGGCGAGGGAGACGAGGACCTGCTGCGCGGCGACGAGGGCGCCGACGAGCTGTTCGGCGGCGGCGGCGACGATTGGCTGGTCGGAGGCACCGGGGCGGATGCACTGGACGGCGGCGCCGACCGCGACCGCGTCACCTATCTCGCCTCGACCGCCGGGATATTCGTCAACCTCGCGGCCGGCGCGCGCACCGTCGGCGGCCTCACCCAGGCGGCGCGCTCGGCTCAGGATGGTCTCGGATCGACCGACAGCTTCGTCGCCGGCCTCGAGGGCCGCGCGACGATCGAGGACGTGACAGGCTCCCTGTTCGCCGACCGCATCCACGCGAACGAAGTGGGCTCACGCATCGAGGGCGTCGACGGCGCCGACCGCCTCACCGGTGACATCGGCGACGATGAGCTGAACGGCGGCACGGGCGCCGACATCCTCAACGGCGGCGGCGGCAACGCCGATATGGCGATCTATGTGGACGACGACGCCGGCGTTGTCGTCGATCTCTCCGGCGGCCAAGCGACGGACGGCAGCGGTGCCATCGACACGCTCCAGAATATCGAAGGCGCCGTCGGCTCCGATCATGACGACCAGCTGACCGGCAAGGCGGGGGTCAACCGGCTGGTCGGCGGCCTCGGCATCGACACGATCAACGGCCTGACGGGCGCCGACATCATGGTGGGCGGCCGAGGCGACGACGTCTATTTCGTCGACGAGGTGGGCAACGGCCCGGCCCTCCCCGACGATCAGGTGATCGAGCTCGGCGGCCAAGGCGTCGACCTCATCAGGACGTCGGTCGATTATGGACTGACGCTCGCCGCCAATGTCGAGGATCTGCAGCTCCTCGGCACGGTCGCGGTCGGCACCGGCAACGGCCTCTCCAACCGCCTCATCGGCAATGGAGCGGCCAATATCTTCGACGGCATGGGCGGAGCCGACACCTTCTGGGGCTATGGCGGCAACGACACCTACAGGTTCGACAGCCTCGGCGACACGATTGGATTGGGATCGGCGCCCCGCTCCGGCGTCACCGGCGCCGGCGAGGTCGCGAACGGCGGCACCGACACGATCCTGCTGCGGACCACCCTGCTCACCGCCGCCGGCACCACCTATAGCTACAGCCTCGACGTCGACTGGGGGCAGCATGTCGAGAACGTGTTCCTTCAGGATCACGACCGCGACATCAACCTCACCGGCAACGCGCGGAACAATCATCTCGTGGGCAATGCCTGGGGGCAGGAGCTGCGGGGCCTCGGCGGCGACGACCGGCTCGATCCCGGCACCGATCATGACACCGTCTTTGGCGATGCCGGCAGCGACACGATGGTGCTCGATTGGAGCGCGTTCGGCAATCGCGTCTACATGGGCAACGACCCCGCCGCCAACGCGGCGCTCGGCGGCTTCGACGGTTCCTTCTACCGGTCGAGCATCGGCTGGTACGCCAGCTTCGACTCGATCGAGCATTTCGAGATCAGCACCGGCGGCGGCGACGACACTCTCGTCACGGCGACCGGAAACGACATCGTCAGCAGCGGCGACGGCCATGACGATATCTATGTCGGCTCGGGCAACGACATAGCGGACGGCGGCGACGGCGTCGATCGGGTCAGCGCCGATTACCGCACCGACACGACCCGCATCGTCTGGAACCTTCAGACGAACACCTATCAGGGCGGCGCGCGCAGCTTCACCAATCTGGAGCAGTTCGAAACGCTCCGCACCGGCTCGGGCAACGATGTCATCACCACCACCGCAGCGACGACCCATTCAGGCGGCAATGAGACGTTCCATCTCGGCGCCGGCAACGACCGCGTTACCTTCGTCGCCGGGCATGACACCGTGTTCGGCGAGGCCGGCGCGGACACGCTGGTGCTCGACTGGAGCCAGGTCAACAATCGCGTCTACATGGGCAATGATCCGGTGGCGAACGCGGCGCTAGGCGGCTTCGACGGTTCTTTCTACCGCAGCAGCGTCGGCTGGTATGCCAGCTTCAACTCGATCGAGCATTTCGACATCACCACCGGCACCGGCGACGACACGCTCGTCACCGCGGCCGGCAACGATATCGTCCGCAGCGGCGCCAACCATGACGACGTCCATGTCGGCTCCGGCAACGACACCGCCGACGGCGGGACCGAAAACGACCGGATCAGCGCCGATTATCGCACCGACGCCAACCGGATCGTTTGGAACCTCCAGACCAACCATTATTCGGGCGGCGCTCGCAGCTTCACCAATTTCGAGCAGTTCGGCACCCTCTACACCGGCTCCGGCAATGACGTGATCACGACGTCCGGGGTCACCACGCATTCGGGCGGCAACGAGACGCTGCATCTCGGCGCGGGCGACGACACGGCCACGCTCGTCGCGGGCCATGACACCCTCCTCGCCGGCGACGGTCTCGACACGATGATACTCGACTGGAGCAACGCGACGACGCGGGTCTATATGGGCACCAATCCCGCGCTCCACGACACGTTCGGTGGGTTCAACGGCTCCTTCTACCGCAGCAGCATCGGCTGGTACGCGACCTTCAATTCGGTCGAGCGGTTCGTCGTCACCACCGGCAGCGGCAATGACGACATCGTCACCGCGACTGGCGACGATGTCGTTCGCCTCGGCCTCGGCGACGATCACGTCGATGTCGGCACCGGCCGCGACGAGGCCCATGGCGGCGAGGGCATTGACGGCCTTGCCGCCGACTATAGCGGCGATGCGGCCGCGATCCTGTGGGATCTGCAAGTCGACAGCTATTCGGGCAGCGGACGAATCTTCACCGGCTTCGAATATCTCTCCAACCTGCGGACCGGGGCCGGCGACGACGTGATCGTCACGACCATCGCCGACCGCACCGACGTGCTGGCGCTCGGTGCCGGCGACGACCGCGCCACCCTGGTCGCCGGCCACGACCGCGTCGACGGCGACGTGGGCAACGATACGATGGTGCTCGACTGGAGCCATGTCGGCAATCGCGTCTACATGGGCAGCGGTCCGGGCGAGAATGGCGCGCTGGGCGGCTTCGACGGCGCCTTCTACCGTAGCAGCGTCGGCTGGTATGCGACCTTCACCTCGATCGAGCATTTCGAGATCAGCAGCGGCAGCGGCGACGACACACTCGTCACGGCGGCGGGGGACGACATCGTCCGCGGCAATGCCGGCCACGACGACATCTACGTCCAGACCGGCAACGACCGCGCCGATGGCGGCGCCGATGTCGACAGGATCAGCGCCGACTATGGCGGCGACGCGACAGCCATCATCTGGAATCTCCAGACCGACAGCTATTCCGGCGGCGACCGGGAGTTTACCGGCTTCGAGCAGTTCGGAACGCTCCGCACCGGATCCGGCAACGATCGCATCACCACGAGCTCGGCCACGGTTCACGAGGGCGGCAACGAGACCCTGCACTTGGGCGCGGGCAACGACATCGCCACGTCGGTGGCCGGCCATGACGCGGTCTATGGCGACCTCGGCACCGACAAGCTGATCCTCGACTGGAGCTATGTCGACAACCGCGTCTACATGGGCAGCGGCCCCTCCGCCAACGCCGCTTTGGGCGGGTTCGACGGCTCCTTCTACCGCAGCAGCGTCGGCTGGCATGCCAGCTTCAATTCGGTCGAGCAGTTCGAGATCAGCACCGGCGGCGGCAACGACACGCTCGTCACGGCGACCGGCAACGACATCGTGCGCAGCGGCGCGGGCCATGACGACGTCCATGTCGGATCGGGCCGGGACATCGCCGACGGCGGCGCCGATATCGATCGGATCAGCGCCGATTACAGCACCGACACCACGAAGATCGTCTGGAACCTCCAGACCAATTCCTATGCGGGGGGCGGCCGCAGCTTCGTCAATTTCGAGCAGTTCGGGACGCTCCATACCGGCTCCGGCGACGATGTGATCACCACCACCGACGCCACCGTCCACGACGGCGGCAACGAAAACCTGCATCTGGGCGGCGGCGACGACATCGCCGCCCTGGTCGCGGGCCACGACGCTTTCTTCGGCGGATCGGGCGACGATACGATGGTGCTCGACTGGAGCGCGGCGACGACGCGCATCTACATGGGCAGCGGCCCCTCCGCCAATGCGGGGCTGGGCGGGTTCGACGGCTCCTTCTACCGCAGCAGCATCGGCTGGTATGCCAGCTTCAACTCGGTCGAGCATTTCGTCGTCACCGCCGGAAGCGGGCATGACGAGATCGTCACCGGCGACGGCGACGACACGATTCGCGGCGGCGCCGGCAACGACAGTCTCAACGGCGCGGGCGGCGTCGACACGGCCGATTATGCCGACAAGACGCTGGCGCTGGCCATCGCCCTCAACGGAGCCGGCGCCGTCGCCGTCAGCGTCGGCGGCGTGTCCGAAGACGTGATTGCGGGTTTCGAGAACATCATCGGCGGCTCGGGCGACGACAGCCTCGCCGGAGATGCGGCCGCCAACATGCTCAGCGGCGAGGCCGGCGGCGATATCATCGAGGGCGGCGGCGGCAACGACCGGCTCGACGGCGGCACCGGCATCGACATGCTCTCCTACGCCGGGGCCGGGGCCGGGGTGCGGGTGAGCCTGGCCGTGCTGGCGGGCCAGAATACCGGCGGCGGCGGGTTCGATACGGTCGCGAATTTCGAACGGCTGCAAGGCTCGAGCTTCAACGACACGCTCACCGGCAACGCGGCCGCCAACCTGCTGGTCGGAGGTCTCGGGACCGACCGCATGACCGGCGGAGCCGGCAACGACATTTATGTGGCCGATCGGGCGACCGACAAGGCGATCGAGACGTCGGCGGCGCACGGTATCGACACGGTCGAGAGCTCGGCGACGTTCACCCTCGGCAACCATGTCGAGCGGCTGGTCCTGACGGGCTCCGCCAATCTGGGCGGCACCGGCAACACGCTCGCCAACCGCATCACCGGCAATTCGGGCGCCAACCGTTTGAACGGACGCGAGGGCGCCGACGTGATGGAAGGCGCGGCCGGCAACGACACTTATTATGTCGACAATGCGGGCGACAGGACGATCGAGGCCGCCGGTGCCGGCACCGACACGGTCAGAAGCTCGGTCACGATCACGCTGGCCAACAATATCGAGCGGCTGTTCCTGAGCGGAGTTCTCGCGATCAACGGCACCGGCAACGCGCTCGCCAACACGCTCACCGGGAATTCGGCCGTCAACGTTCTGAGCGGCGGCGGCGGCAACGACCGGCTCGATGGAAGGGACGGCGCGGATCGCATGGCGGGCGGCGCGGGCAATGACAGCTACGTGGTCGACGATGCTTCCGATCGTGTGGTCGAAGGCCTCAATGCCGGCACCGATCGCGTGTCGAGCTCGGTGAGCCACGTGCTGGCCCGCAATGTCGAGCATCTCGCCCTCACCGGCACCGACGCCATAAACGGCACCGGCAACAACCTCGCCAACTCACTCACGGGAAATCGCGGCGCCAACCGGCTCGACGGCAAAGCGGGCGCCGACACGATGCGCGGAGGGGCCGGCGCCGACACCTATATCGTCGACAATGCCGGCGACCGGGTGATTGAATCCGGGGCCGGGCTGGATGTGGTACGGAGCTCAGTCTCCTTTGTGCTGGGCGCCAGCGTCGAGAATTTGGTTCTCACCGGGTCGAGGGCAGCCACCGGGACCGGCAACGCTCTCGCCAACGCCATTACCGGCAACGGCGCCAACAATCTGCTGAACGGCGGCGCCGGGCTCGATCGGCTGACCGGCGGCGCGGGTGCCGACCGCTTCCAGTTCGACAGCGCGCTCGACGCCCGGCGCAACGTCGATGAAATCCTCGATTTCGTCGCAGCGGACGATTCGATCCTGCTCGACCGATCGGTGTTCGGCGGGATCGCGTCGAACGGCGCTCTCGACGCGGCCGCCTTCGCTGCGGGAATCGCGGCGCAGGACGCGGACGATCGGATCCTTTACGATTCGGCGACGGGGCGCATCTTCTACGATGCCGATGGCGTCGGGGGGGGCGCGGCCGTGCTGTTCGCCAGGGTGGACGCCGGCACCGCCCTCACCAGCGCCGATTTCGTGGGCATCCCCTGAAGACTAGCCACCCGCGAGTCCGCGTCCTAGCCGAACCGCTCGAAGTCGGCTGAATCCTGGCTGTCGACTGAACATGAATCCACCTCGGCAAGACGCGACAACTTCGGACAAGGTTCCGAGCTTCCAGCGCACACGCGGCCTTCCTCTCAAGCTGCGGTCGGCGGGGGCGTAGGCACCCCTTCCGTGTTCCTTGGCGGTCGGATCGGGAAAGGGATGACGTTGTCCGGGAGGCCAGCCTCATCTGCACGGCCGGTTGGCGGACGAGACCCGCCGGATCGACGATCATCGGGGGGCATGGCCGCTCTCCCTAAAGTCGCCCGGGGCATTTCCCCGCAGCCGCGAAGTCCGGATCCCGGTCATATCGCGGCCTCCAGCCATTTGCCGACCCCGGCGCCGTTCTCGACATGCACGACGTGCAGATTGCTCAGCAGTCCGTCCTCGCCGGGCCAAAGGATCGACTGGCCGGAGCGAAGGCCGATCAGGCCCGCGCCGACGAGGCTAGTAACGCCCATCCCATAAGAGGGCCTGTTCGGCGCCGAAGGATGAACGATCTGGCAGAAGCGCTCGTCCGCGTCGCCGTGGCTGAACTCGACATAGCTGTTCATCCGGGCGATGCCGCGGTCGAAATCACTGCCTGTCGCTTTGTGGGCGATCCGGAGCTTCTTCAACAGCAGGTGCGCGGCCAGATCGTCGTCCGCCGCCAGGGCCATGGCCGTCAGATAATGGACCTCGCAATCGTGCACGACGATGAGGGCGGTCCTCTGCAGGGCCGCCCATAGATCGGTCAGGTTCTCCGCCGTCCTGGGCTGAAGCGCGGCCAGCATGATGCTACCTCCCTCAGGTTATTGGAGCGTCGGGGCGAGGCGCGGCTCCGCTCCCGCGCGCCGGCGCTGCGCCCGGGTGACCTTGGCCACCGAGGTCGCGAGGGCCTTCGCGCGGGCGAAGGTGCGCCCTTCGAGGCCCGCATAGGCCGCGTCCGACGAAAAGAACCGGAACCCGCCCGCCGAACGGACGGCGACGCCGACGACCCGTCGATCGGCTTCCACTACAAAACGGTCTGACATGATGCCTCCACGACTTGCCATGAACCTTCCCCGGCGCGCGTCCGAACAGGCCGACCCGAAAGGCCGGTCCCTGGGAGCGATGCTGGAGAAAGTCGGCCGGATTTTTCCGGCCTCGATCAGGCGGGTCCGCCCGCCCGGCGGCTGCGTCCCGGACCTTCGCCGCGGCTCAACGAGCCGCGCGGTCCGGGGCGGGAAGGCGTGCCGTGCTGCTGCCGGCATGGAGCTCGGTGCGCTCTATCGTCCTGGTGCCAATCATTGCCTCTTCAAGATGGCGCTTGTTCCCTCCGTGTCAAGCCGACCGCCCAGGGAGCGCCATCGATCCCTAGCAATATCCTTCGCGGCCGAGCGCGATTCCGGCGGAGGGAAGCGCGAGCGGAGCAGCGGGTCGGCGAGCATCGGCTTCTCCCGAGGGAACGCGGCGCATCGTAGCATCGGCACGGCCCGATTGTGAGCGGCGGGAATTAAGTAGAGTATCCCCAGGACCGTGTCTCCGGTAGTGTCCCCGGGACCCGGTGCCCCCCCGGGACCTCATGTGTGTTCCCGAACCCTGTGAGTGTCCCCCGAACCCGCCGGAACCGTGTCCTCGGAACCCTACAGTGTCGCCGGAACTCAAGTGTTATCCTGGGTTTATTCCGAGGATATTGCCCGTCCAGAATAACCAAACGTTGTCTGGCAGATGTGGACAAGCAGGGGTATTCATATAGCTTGCGGAGGGGATGACGTGCGCTTGTAGGGGGTAAGCAATGGCTCAGGAGCAGGATACCAATGGCTGGGCATACGCGGCTGGCATGTTCGTGCTGATTGCTGCGGCCGTCTGGTGGAGTGGGAGCGGTGACACAGAGGCCCCGCCCCCGGTTATAGCCACTACAAGGACTCCTCCGGCCACATCATCTCCTTCAATCCCGGCACCGATAGAACGCGGACCGGTAGCTCCAGAGCCTGCCCCCGCACCCCCGACACCCAACTACAGCTTCGTTGAGGGCGACACTTATGGATACATTGCTGCGGTGTCCGAGGAAGATCGGAAGCGTGGCAAAGAGGCGGGCGATGTAGTCATGTATCGCTATGCGGGGTTCTGGGATGGTGAGTTTCACCTAGAGGGCCTTAACGACAACGGTGACATTACGAGCGTCAACACATGTTCTCAGCCGTGCATCGCTCTTAAATCCTACTACGGTGGGAGGATGATCCGCACTGCTTACAACCCGGCCAGCGTGGTCGGCGCCGCCATGGAAGATGCGATGAAAGGACGGTTGGTCCGTAAGAAGCCAGAGCGCAAACGGCCGGAGCCCTCCGTAGATACTGATGGTAGCCAAGCTGAGATGATCGCCGAAGTCGCGCCGGCAGCGGAAGAGGATGGCGTACAGTCTAATCTAGCAGCCGCAGACAATCTGCATTGAGTGCAGAATGAGACATGTGAATGACTGACAGAGATCCCATGGCTGATGTGCTGCGGGGCATTGCACCTATGGACCCGACGGAGGCCCTTCGCAGGTTGCAAGTCCTTGTGCAGTCGGAGCCGGACCTGAGGGCAGTCCAGGACGACTACAGCGTTCCTCCCGAGACGCTGAAGTGGCTTGGGCAGCTACATGCGGTTACCAGCCAGATGAAACGCGCTGCAGACGAGATTTCCCTGAGGGCAGCGAGCGACCGGTTGATGAGGAGCCGGGGCCGTGATGGGTCCGGTGAAATTCGTGCAGTCCTGTATCGGGTTCTCGCTGCGGCCGAGCTATCTGCCCCTGCTTCCGAGCAAGGCGCTTTCATCGCGGCAGGCAACGAACTGGACGCGTACGCAGCTATATCAAAGGTGCTTGCGTCGGCGAAGCAGGAACTGCTCATCGTCGACCCCTACATGGACGGGAAGGCGCTAACCGACTTCATGGCAAGCGCAGCCGAGGGTGTATTGCTTCGCGTGCTCGCGGATGAGGCATCCGTTAAACCCACCCTCGCTCCTGCGGCCGAGAAGTGGAAGGCACAGTTTGGGACCGCCCGTCCGCTGGAGGTGCGTGTTGCACCAGCGCGATCCCTTCATGACCGTCTTATTGTCGTCGACGAAGGCGAAGCTTGGTCCCTTACCCAATCGTTCAAGGACTTCGCAAACCGTGCGCCCGGCGCGGTTATGAAGGCAGACGCTGAAACGGCAGTTTTGAAGATCGCTGCCTACATGGACTTTTGGAACAATGCGGGTCCGCTCTAACGGGCGCCCTGTCGCGGCAAGTGGTAATTACTACCAACCTCGAACTTAGACGCCATCCCAATTCCGGGGACATGGCGTAATTCCCTGTCCGTTTCGCCCCTGGCTTGCGCTTGGCCAGCTTTCGCCCGGTGCAGGCTTATATGACCTTAGGAGCGGGTGGTGGAGCCGAGGGGAATCGAACCCCTGACCTCTGCAGTGCGATTGCAGCGCGTCTGATCGTTTTTCGCAGAAAATCGCCCTTTTGATGTTGAGGATGATCGAAGAGGGCTATGATTCACCCAAAATGCGATACACTTGCGATACACCTACTCGTGCGCGCCACGCATCGGACCTCGCCTGAGGATGGCTGCCGCCGACAACGATTGCCCAAGCAACCGCCGGATTTTGCTTTTTCAGACAAGCTGTTGTTATCATAGGTTTAATTAATTTCGCTTCTGAATGGCCGTCTTGCTTCGTCGCGATTTCGCTTATCCTCTACCGTTCACAACGATGACGGCAGGAAGCATCGTCAGCACCGATGTCCCTGCCAATACCGCTCCCATCGAAGAGCGGTTCCGCTGGCTACCATGGCGCAATTCACGTCCACACCGTCCTCTAGGGCGCAGAAAGCGGTGATCCGATCATATGACCGTCCCATCGCGCGGCACGTCAGCACCCGCCCCGCCACCAGCCGCGACAGGGCCGCCGTCGCCGCCCCGGCTGACGCCGCCGGACACGGATGCCCAGGTCCGCATCGCCCGTCTCGCTCCCGCGCCGAAATCCCCGCCAGCCTTAGCCTCATCCCGCGTCCGTCGACTTCACGCTCCCGGCATCGCAACGTATCTCCGTCGATCACCTGCCCGACCGAACAGGTGAATGTTCCGACGGCCACCGCCCCGCCAGCATCCGACCTGTCGCCGTGCACATGCACGTTCGGACCGCCCGCATTCACGCGCTTAGCAATGGTAGGCGCCTCAGCCGCCGAGGTAGCAGCACCGCCATCCGTCGCCACGCTCCCGATCGATCCGCCGAACAGCGCAACCCCCGCCCCACCCGCAACGATCGTCGCTGCAATCCCGAGTTTCCGCCGCGCCCGCCGTCGCGCCGATCGCGTTCCTAGCCTGCCTTCGCCCCGTCGCGCCATCAACTCCATCGTCCCCAGCAGATTAACACTTACGCACCCCAGGTTTTGCGCAGCTCACAACATCTGGCTGTGGAATAACGAAACCCCGAATGAGTTGACTAGGCGCACACTCGCTGTTCTACAACATCGGCAGTTTGCAGGGGACGCGACATAGGGGGCGTTTATTGGACTCTTCAATTATCGTTGGCTGGGCGCTCATCGTCGCTCTTTTGACCATTCTCTGGGTGCTTGTCTGCATCCCCGCCTTCGCCCTCCTTGCCGGCTGGCGTCGTATCGGCACCGAGTCGCCGGCTGAAACTGCCCGCTGGTTTCTCGACCGGCGCCCCGACATCGCGCGCCATTATTCCGCATTCCGAGTCCGCTTCGCTGCTGCCGCCGACACTCTGAGTGGCGCCACCGTCCGCGTGATGGTCGACCGCCTGCATCGCCGCCTCCGCCGCAACCTCGCCGCAATACGCGCCGAGATCGACCGCCGCCTCCAGCGCATCTCCTCCGCATCCACGGCGCGCGAAGGAGGCACGCTCGTCGACCTGCTCCAAAGCTTTAAGGCGGACACCGATCGCGCCCTCGAATTTGGCACCCTCGAGGACGGCTTCGTCGACAACAGCGTGGCTCGCTCCAAGGCGCGCCTCTCGGCGAGCCTTGCCATTGCTTTCGCCCTCATCATCGCAGCCGCCAACTTCGGCCTGCTCTACATGTTCTTCAACGAGGCATACCCCGGACGTATTCCCTATCTCGACATAAAACTCGCTGTCGCCCTCGCCCTCTTCTTCCCTCTAGTCGAAGCAGCCGCAGGCGTCGCCGGAGAGATCCTAAACAGCTCGAGCACCTCCGCGCTCATCAGGAGCGTGGGCGTTGCCGTCATCGTAGCGGTCATGGTAGCCCTTGGCGCCCTCGAATTCGTCATCTTTTACCAATTATTCGGTGAGCTCTTCCGCTCCCTGGAGGCGTTCCCACGCGACTCACTCATGCACACCCTCGTCGCACTTGTCGGCGCGGCACTCACCGTTCTCCAGGCCATCTTCGGGTTCGTCGCGGCCCGCAGCCTCCTCCACCTCCGCGAACTCGGCACTTACATAAGCATCCGCGATCAGGTGGCCGACGCCCGCGCCTTCGTCGACGGCCTTGAGTCCCGCTACGCCGCCATCGACAACGCCGCCGCCGGCGCGGCCCGTTCGATCGACGAACTTGCTGCCCAGCTCCGCGGCCGCGGTGAAGCGGAGCTGCCTGTGGCTTCCGCGCTCGCCGAGCAGCGCGACGCGCTCCGCGCCGCAATCGATGAGGTCAACCCGGAGAAATGGCCGGCCGACGTCGCCGCCTCCGACGCCGACCGCACCTCGATCGCCGCCCAGGCTTGGCTCTTCCCGATCCTAGTCCTCGCCGCCCTCGCCTTCTTCACGCTCGCCGCCGGCGCCACGATCGAGCGCAGCGCCGTCGCCGGCCCCGACGCCTGGCTGGAAGGAATCCTCGTCGCCTTCGCCGCGGGCATCGCCGCTATCATTGCCGGGGCTCACCTTTTCGACCGCGCTACTCTCGCCTATCAGTCCGGTGACGAATGGCGGGATGCCATTTCGCCGCGCGATAGCGCCTTTCGCGTGTTCGCCCTCGTTATCCTCGTCATCGCTTCGATCGGCACCCTCTGGCTCTGCATCCACGCCGACGGTTGGCTTGGCCTCGCCGAGGGCCTTCTTCTCGTCGCGATCCTCCTCGCGCTCGCCGTCGCCGGTTCGTATCTCGATTTGCTCCTGCGCGGCCTCGCCTTCCTCGCCGTCGTGCTCGGTCTGGCCATAGTCCTCACTTTCCTGATGCTCGTCCTCTCTGCCTGGACCGCCCTCCTCGTCTTCGGCGCGATCCTCGCGTTCCTCGTGCACGCACTCGCCGCCCTGCTCGCCTGGCCCCTCGCCTGGGCACTGTCACTCCGCAGCGACCGCAACTCGGCGCAAGCGTCCGCTTCGACACGCATGCCAACTCGTGCGGCATGAGCGTCCGCATTGGCCTCCTCGTCTTCGCACTCGCCCTCGCCGGCTGCGATGGGCGCGATAACACCAACTCCACCGAAGGTGACGGCCGTCGCCCCGAATCCGCCATCTCGGTCCTTGTCGATCTCTCTGAGACTTGGCACAACCCGATCTCCCGCGCCCTCAACCAGCGCCTCTTCGGCAACGTCGGCACCGCCATTGCCCGCTCCGCCTACGACCTCCCCTTGCCCCTTTCCGTCCGCTACCACATTATCGGCAGTGGCAGCCTCGGCCGCCAGGCGCCCTGCGCCGCCGACTTCGCGCCCAGCACGTTCTCGATCGGGGAGACCCCGCCCGGCACCATCCGCGATCGCGATCAGTTCCGCCGCTACATCGCAGTCGACTGCCCCGAACTCCTCCTCGCCCAGCCGGCTGAGCCAGCCACCGAGATAAGCGCCGCGATTGTCAGCGCCCACCGCGCGGCCGCCCTGCTCGCCCCATCCGCCCCGCGCACCTTCATCCTCCTTTCAGACTTCAAAGAAGAAGCCGCCGCCATGCCTGCGCTTGGAGCTCTCGACCTCCGTGGCATTCGTTTCCTCTTGGTCTATCGCACCCTTCCCGAAGACAGGCAGCAGCCTGACGCGCAGGACGCGCGCCTCGCCATCTGGCAAAGGCGCCTCGAAGCAAGTGGCGCCGCCGTCATTCTCGTCGACGAAAACGCCGTGCTTTCGTCCTTCACCGACTTTCAGGCCCTAATCGGACGAAATCATGCCCGCTGACGACGACAGTCCCGCTCAGGCCGACCCGCGCCGCCGCCGCGGCGCTAAGGTCACTCGCGTCGGGCCGCCCCAAGGCGGGCCCGCCACGACCGGCGTGCCATCAATGCCCGAGGCCGACGCTCGGCCAATGGATTTCGAGACAACTACACCCTCTCCACTACGCGGCGACCCCGGCCGCCGCCTCCAGTCCGCCTTCCTCCTTGCCGCGTTGATCGGCTTCATCGCCGCCCTCCTCGGCCTCGTCCCGCAAGTAGCGTGGGCGGGCTTCGCCGGTCCGCTTGTCACTATCGTCGGTTTTTACTGGTGGGGCCATCACGCCGGTCTCGACGACCGCGGCGACACGCGCCAGCGTTTCGCCGACTCCTGCTACTTCCTCGGATTCCTCCTCACCATGAGCGCCATGCTCATTGGCTTCTTCCCAGCGGGCATGTTGGGCCATGAGCTTACCAGCCAGGGCATCCTCCGCCACTTCTCCATGGCCCTAGGCGCCACCGCCCTCGGCCTGGTCTTCCGCATCGTCGCCCTTCAGGGCGGCCGTTCAATCGACGAAGATGTCGCCGAAGTCGAAGCCGAACTCCGCGACTACGCCCGAACTGTCTCCCGCGAAGCCCGCGCTATTGGCGTTAACCTCGCCGAAGCTCGCGCTGGCCTCGCTGCCCACGGCACCGACCTCGCCACTTTCGTCTCCACTGAGGCCCGCGCCGCCCTCGGGCAAGCTCTTGACACTCTCCGCACCAGCGCCTCCGAGATCGCGGCTGAACTCGCCGTCCAATCCGCGGCTCTGCGCGCGTCAGCCCACGCAATCGACGAAACTGTCCGTGCCCGCGCCGTTGAGCTCGGCGACGCCGAGTCCCGCTCCGCCGAAGCCGGCCAGCGCCTCGAGACGTCTCTTGTCCGCACCGCCGACGCCGCCGGCGCCCTCCACGACGCCCTGGCCACCCTACAGATCCGCGTTGCCGCCTCAATCGGCGAAGCCACTGGCGCCATAACTCGCCTGTCCGTTTCCTTCGAAGCCGCCGCTGCGCTCGCCCCCGATTTGGAATCGCGCGCCGGTGATCTAGACACCCGCCTCACCGCGGTTCACGCTGGCCTCGCCGCAGTCGAAAGCGGCGTCGATCGCATCGAAGCCGGTGTTGGAGCCGCCGGAACCGCTCTCACCGCCGCAGCGTCTCGCGTTGAAGCGACAGCAGTCAAAATCGATTCCGAGGGGGAGGTTGCCCTTGACCGCCTCCGCGAAGCCACGGCCGCGGCCGGCGAGCGCATCGCCGCACTCGGCGCCGACGCGATCGACCGCCTCGGCCGCGAAAGCGCCGAGCGGCTCAACCGCCAGTTCCAGGAGGGGCAGGACGTCATGGCCCCGCTCCGCGCTCAGGCAGACGAATTCGAGCGCCGGATCGCCGCCGCCACGGGCGCCTTCACGACCATCGTTGACCGCTTCGCCGCCGACCTCGCGGCGCTCCACCGGGAAGTGAATCAGCGTTGAAGAGCCGCGCCGCCGCCGAACGTCACGACCAGAACGAACAGGTCGTCACCTTCACCCTCGTCGAATTCCTCACCGCTTTGGTCTTCATTGCCATGGCTCTCGGCCTAATCCTCAGGAGCGAGGCGCTGCGGGATCTCGACCCGGACCAGGAGAAGATGCAACACCTCCGCACTCAACTCGCGGAGCGCGACCGCCGCATTCGTGACCTAACTCGCGAGGTCAGCCTCCTCCAGGCCGAGATTGAAGCTCAGCGCAGCTTGGTCCGCCGTCTTATGAGTCAGGCCGGCATGACCCTTCCGCCTGACGAGCATGTGGTCCTCTCCCGCGCCGACTATGATCGCATTCGCAACGCCGTGCTCGTCTCCCGGGATCAGCAAAGCCAAATCGCCGATCTTCTCCGCCAGATTGCCGCTCTACGCGGTGGCGGCGGCACCGACCTTCCCCGCTGCACCACCAACCCAGGCATGCTCATCAGCATTCGTCTCAACGGGGACGGAAGTTTTTCCGCTGCCCCCGCTTGGCCTGCCGAATCCTCGGCCGCAGTATCCCAGATCGACGGCCTGAGCGATCTCATAAGCGCTGGCGCAATGACGCGCGCAACCTTCCTCCGGCATGCGTCCCGTGTCGACGCCTGGGGCGAACGCCAGGCACTCTCCTGCGCCTTTAACGCCGTCGTCACCCGCGGCCACGGCAATCTAGACCTTTACCTGCGCCAGCTTTCTGCCGTCGAACAGCACTTCTATGTCCGACGCGCTCGCTGAGTCGCTCGCCCGCCTCAACCGCGAAGCCGCCGCGATCATCGACGCCCTTCGCCGTGCTCGCGCGCCCGGATCCGTTCCGCGCCCGGCAGCCCTGCCTCAATCTGCTACGCCCGAACCCGCACCCCATTGGACACCCGCCCTTCCACTTGGACTCACCCCTGATCAGCCAAGCGCCGAACGACCTCTCATCCCCCCGGGGTCTCCCCACGAAGAACTCCTCACGCCGGAACCGCCGCCACCCGCCGTCCGCACCTTCGCCGCCTACGTTGGCGGCCTCGTCAGCCTTCTCTTCCGGCGCGGAAGCTGACCAACGCCGGTGGATGGACAAACGAGCAGGCGCCCCGCCTGTTAGGGAGCATCCTGGTGATAGGTGCCCTCGGTCCGTAGGACTTCTATATCCGGGGTGGGATCCTGGCACCCTTGTATGGGATCGCAGCCATATATTTGCGCATGAGCAATTCGAGGTCGAGCGATCGGCGACTCTCGCTACATTCCGTGGCTCAAGGAGATGCTCATGTCGGAGCGCAAGTTCGAGGTCAGCGGGACCGACGACGACGGCGATGTTTGGACATTCTCGACCACCGATCGGGAGCGAGCGAATGGCGTTTTCGCACAGATGCGGGAAGATTTTACCGAGGTGAAGCTGCGGGTGGGGAACGGATAATCTTCCTCAGCATCATGTTACCGGGACTCCGAAGGTGAGAGCGTGCTCATCCCGCAAGACGGGACGTCCACAGATCGAGAGAGAGAACGCGACGCCCGTTCCGCTCGGGCACTACATTCACGACCTTCAAGGGCACTGCGACCCTTCCGGCGCGGCATCAGTCACAGCTTCATGGCGACCCCCCTCTAGTCTAGGATAGTGCGCCTAATTTGCCGTGTCGCCGAATCACCTTTTCAGTCCGAGCTGGTCGTAAATCCCCGCCATGGCATTGGTGAGCGACTGGCGGCGGCCGAACACGATACAGTCTCGCGTGTCGGGCGGCGGCGTAGTGGCGTCCCGCCAAAAATTGTCGAACGGCCAACGCTCCTTCGCGCCGTTCGCCAGAAAGGCTAGCAGGAACCGCAGCATCACGCTCTTCTCCACCGGCCTCTCCTGGCATTGTCGATATACGTCCTCCAGCGCATAAAGCGCCATGTCGCGGAGGGCATTGGGAACGAAACTAGAACAGAGCGACCGCGACTGGAAGCTGATTGAGAGCCTTCCGGTCGAGGAACGCCCGTTCCGCTTTCGCTGGGCGGACGGCGCGGAGACGGAGATGGCCGGCTTCGATCCGGTGATGTGGGGAGAGGACGGCCACCGGCCCGAGCCCCTGATCGAATGGCAGGATCTGTGACGCGGCGAGCGCCTGCGGGCTACAGGCGAATTGACCGGATCGCTGGCTTGGTCGCCATCCTGGTCATGGCCTGGATTCTCTGGAACATCGTTTGACGCTCGCGGCTAGAGCGCCAAACTGACCGGAGGGAGCCGTCGCGGATTGACTCCAGCGACGGCCCGGCCTTTCGTCGGGCCATGTGCAACCGCTTCCGCCAGGTGAAAACGAAGGAGAACCTATCTCTCATCTTCAACGCGCGCCCGCTGCTTGATCGTCCTGAGCCTCGCGCTGAGCTTTATCCGAAATATCCCGGCGCGGTGATCCGCAAGGAAGAAGGCCAACGAGTCCTCGACGTGATGCCGTGGGGCATCCCGCTCAGCATGAAGGGCAAAAGCGGCCAGCCGCTGGCGCCCAAGCCCGTTACCAACGTCCGCAACCTCGTCAGCGGCTTCTGGAAGTCGACGATCGCGCGCGCCGAGTGGCGCTGCCTGGTGCCTTTCACGAGCTTCGCCGAGCCGAAACCCGGCAAGGGCGACGACGGCCGCCCGGCCTGCTGGTGGTTCAATCTGCCTGCGAACGAGGTGGCAGCCTTTGCGGGCATCTGGCGGCCGTCACAATGGGGCGACGTGTTCGCCTTCCTCACCTGCGAACCGAACCCTCTGGTGGAGCCGCTTCACCCCAAGGCCATGCCGGTGATCCTGGACCCCGAGGACTATGACCGCTGGCTCGACGGCGACTATGACGACGTATGTTCGTTGGCAGCGCCGTTCCCATCGCAGCTAATGGCGGTGTCATGAACCAGTCGCGTCAATTTCAGGCGACTCCCTCTGCTGGGTTCCGTCTGAGGCCGGCCCATGGACGCGGTCGAGATAAATTCCAGCCATCGCATAGTGAGCGCGCACGGCGTTCGCGTGTGTCGCCTTCTGGGCCATTTCGACCTCCGATTCCGCCCGTCGCTCGAAATATTCCGTATCAACGTCCTGCCCCACGTCTCCTCCTTATCTGAGGGCTTCATTGCGCGAACAAAATCGCGTCGAACTGGCGCCTGGTTCCGCGAAAACTGACTAACCTGGCTTGGTCTGCGGGAGCTGTCGATTTCCAAGACAGCCTGGTTCAGCGTGAAGCTTGCGACGCGACAATTCCGTCGGAGCTTTCCTACAGCCTGTGTTCCCGCCCACCTGGATGTGATTGCGGCCCAGCGCCACGCCGTTCGGGGCTTCAGGATCGGCTAATAGACGATACTGTCGGCCGAGGAACCGATGCGTTTGACCGGCGACATAGAGAAGCTCAGGCGTGCGCGGTCGCAAGCGGTCGAAGCACGCCGGGATTTGAGGATCCACGCACCGCGCTTCCTGAGCCGTTCCTCGATAACGTCGAGCGGCGTGCCGGCAGGGGCGGCGATGTTGGCGTCGTCGGTGGACGCAGCTCATATGCGGGGAGCTCTCGGTTTCGAAATAAATTCGTGGCGGAAGGCCTGCGCGACATCGGCGTCTCGATGGGTAGCCTGCCACCGCGCCGCCCACACCTCGAATCGCGGGAAATTGCTCAACAGTTTTACACCAAGATTCAATCGAGTTCGAAGGCAGGGTTGATTGGCCAACCCCCAGCCGATTTTTTTCCGCCGTGCAAAAGGTCAGTTTTCGGGCGCCACGAGGCGATCCCAGTGTAGGGCAGATCTCCGATTGGTTGGCCATCTTTCCTGTCGGTCCTAGGCACAAGGGCAAGCACCCCAGTGCCCGGCATCTCACCAGTCGCTAGAGACGATACGGCGCGATTCGGTGGAACATGCCTTCGCGGGATGTGACGTTGAGCTTCGCGTAGAGCTGTCGAATGTGCGATCGCACCGTCTCGATGGACACGCTCAGGTGCCGGGCCACCTCGTCCGCGGTGTTGCCCTCGAGCATATCCCGCAGCACTCGATATTCGGTGGGCGTCAGCTGAAACGCCTTGTCCAAGTTCGCGAATTTCGCCGTGAACCCGCTGACGCTCGGGAAGAAGATCATTCCAAAGATGCGGCCGCCCACCGATCGGCCGATTTCCTGCACACGAAACAACAGATGCTCGTCGCCGTCCGCGCAGGGCAGGCAGAAGCTGTTCAGATCCTTTCCCGTTCCGTCGATGAATTCGATCATCGTCTCTTGCCGACCACGATCAGCGAAGCAGAGTTGACCCTTGTGGTTGGTGAGGCAGTCACGCCGGGCCAACAGCGCTTCGGCGGCCCGGTTTGTCCACAGCAGGTTGAGATGGGAATCGACGACGGCGCGCGGAAGGGGATCGCGGTCTGCCCAGCCGAGGAGGATATCGCCAAGCGACGTCCCCAGCGCGGCGGCGGCACGCCGGTCAATGGGAGGTTCCCCGGCGCGAGTAGTTGAACCGCCGGCATGCCCACTATCGCCACTCTCCCCATGCATGGAAGGATTCTCTCGCAATGGCGGTGTGCGTTGACGTATTATCGGCGCAGTAGCTGCCATAGCATGGCCACCCCCCGGCCGCGTCAGAACACCCAATCATACGCGAACTACGAATGACGAATGTGAAGCAGCGACTGAAGCTCCACTATCCGGGACTTTCCCGGATGTCCTTCCATGACACACTTGTAAGATTCACCAGCCCAGATCGGGCGCGTCGCAATTTGTTCGTGACTTGGCGCGCCAAATGGCGAAAGTTGACATATGCTGAGCAGCTCGTCGCTTGCCAATGTTTGGCGGACGCAAAAAGGATCTGGCCTCGTATCGATGGTCGTCCTGTTGCTCGGCTATGCGCTCCTTTACATAGCGCTGCACGGCCTCGCGGCATTCTGGGGGGCGGGAAAGCTCTACAGTCTTTGGTTCCCTGCCGCCGGAGTCCGCTTTGCCATCATGTGGCACTATGGCCCTCGCCTCGCCATTCCGCTGGCACTGGCGGAACTGGCCGCCCTGACCGCCGGGGGCCTTGTGGGGCTGAGTTCGGTGAACGACCTGTTGTTCATCGGAAGCATCGTCGCTCCACCCCTTGCCTACGGCGTCGCCGTCTGGATCGTGCGTGCGATTTCGCAGGAGCCTCGAACCTGGTCGAGAAGCGCCCCGCTGCCATTCGCACTCGCCGCTCTCCTCGCTCCGTTCCTTGGCAGCCTGGCCAGCTTCCCCTGGCATCTGCTCCTTGATCCGGCCCGCCTGTCGCCTCCGGCCGACGCGGCTGCGGCGTTGACGACCTTCATACTGGGCGACTTGCTTGGCGTGCTGCTCGTCGCGCCGCCGCTTGTCTGGCTCGCCAACCGTCGCGGTGGCCGTCCGCTTGTTCGATCGATGCCCTGGCCCCGCCCGCTAGAGGCGCCATTTGCATTGGCATTGGCCTGGGCGGGGGTGGCGGCGATTGAGTTCGCCGGCGAAGGCCTTCGCCTGACGCCGGTCCTGCTGGCGACCATCTGGATCGGGTTGCGTTTCGGTCGCTTTGTCGCATGGGTCGCTATCCTTGTGGCCTTCCTCGTGGTCCTCTCGCTGCCGGACTTTGGCCTGGCCGGCGCGACCCGCTTTCAACTCCACCTGCTGCTCGCCGGCATTGCCGCCACCGGCTATTTGGCCGGCAGCTATGCCGACGCCGAGGCAGGATTTCTCGCGGACATCCGGAAACGTGACCGCCTGTTGTTTCAGGCGGAGCGGCTGAAGGCGCTCCGCGCGATGTCGGTCGCGATCGTGCACGAGATAAGTCAGCCGCTGTCGACCCTTTCGATCGAAACGAAAAACCTGGCGCGACTCGGCCATGCCGGACCGGTGGCGGCGGAACTGAGCGAGAGCATCGCCCTTGTGGAGCGCAAGACCGCCCATCTTGAACAGATGGTCTGCCGCCTACGCCGCTTTGGCGGCCGCGCCACCGACGCCCCCGCCCATATCTCGGCCGCGTCTCTCGCTTGCGAAGCGGCCGAATTGGTGGCGCCCGAAGCACGACGACTGGAGGTCTCGGTGCAAACTTCGTCCGAACCGGGTCTCGCGATCTGGGGTAATGAGATAGAGCTCCAGCAATCGCTCGCCAACCTGATCCGCAACGCCGTTCACGCCTCTCCTGGGGGGATGATTTTGGTGTCCGCCATGGCGGCCAAATGGGGGGACGTTCGCTTCGATGTCGTCAACCGCACCGGTCTCTCCGAATCCGCTCGACCGGGAATGGGGGTGGGGTTGCTCATCGCTCGCGCCATCGCGGCAGCGCATGGTGGCCGTATCGTTTCCACGGAAACGGGAGGGGAAAGACGCGTCTCGCTCATCCTTCCCGAGCGATATGGATGTCCCACTGAGGCCGAGTGCGATGGCTGAGCAGGCGACTCCCCTAGTTTACGTTGTCGATGACGATGTCGATCACGCAGCGGCCGTGTCGCGCCTGCTGCGCCGCCGCGGCTACGCTGCTCGCGGGTTCGAGGCTGCCGACCCCATGCTGCGCGAGCATGAGCGGACACCGGCCGATTGTGTCGTCACCGACGTGATAATGGAGGGCGCAAGCGGATTCGTCCTGGCCGAACGGCTGCGCCGGCATGGCCCTCGGACGGCGATTCTGTTCATGACCGCGTGGCCGAGCAGCTCCGATGCCGTCGACTCCGTTCGTCGCCTCGGCGGCATCGACTATCTTGAAAAGCCTCTGGATACGGATCGGCTCCTATCTTCCCTCGCCGAAGGCATCGTCTGGAGTGAGCGCGGGCGCGTCGCCACGATGCGCCTTTCCGCCCTGACGCACCGCGAGCGCGAGGTATTCGACCTTCTCGTCAAGGGAATGAGCAACAAGGCCGTGGCCGTCGCGCTTGGCATCAGCCCCAAAACGGTCGAAGACCATCGCGCGGCCATCACCGCCAAGACAGGCGCCGGCAATCTGGCACAGTTGATCGCCCTCGCCGCATCGCAATAGCCGCCGTTTCCCGCCAACTACCGAACGTCCATGGGAGCCGTGTAAGGTCCCCGTTTCTATCGTCAATGATACCCGGGATTGCCCCGCGCCAAGGAAACGGCGCAATTTCAATTATGTGAATCAAATGATCTCCCCAATGTTGGGGATGCTCAAGACGACTTTCCCGTTTACGACTCGTTAAACCAAAACGAGAGCAGAATCGCCAGTCCGGCGAGGGGGAAAGTTATTGTCCACATCATCATAGCGAGCATGGCGTAGTTAGTAGCTTGCACGAGTGCGCAGCCGCACTCGTCGAGCCAATCCGCCTACTGCTCCCGGTTACATATCATTAATTTACGTCACGACTGACTGGTCGCGATGAAGGACTCTTATTGTCTCTGGCATTCCTGAGAGGAAGAAACCATGAATCCTGTCACGCTGTATGATGAAGACGGTGATCTCGTCGACACCTTCGCGACTATTCAGGAAGCGATCGATTTCGCCAGGAATGGCGACACGATCATTCTTTCCGCGGGAACCTATGCCGAACAGATCGTCGTCGATGACTTGAACGATTTGACCATTCGCGCCGCCGACGGCGCCGACGTCACAATCCAGGCACCCGCCGACCTGGTCGAGACCGGCCGCTCGGGCGGCGATCGTGAAATTCACTCGGTGGTCACCGTCACCAACAGCGTGAACGTCGCGATCGAGAACATCACCGTCGATGGCGCCGGGGCCGGCAATACGGTCAGCGAAGGCGGCGGAGCTGGTCAGGCCAATTTTTACGGTGTCTTCTACCGCAATGCTTCCGGGGGGCTCGAGAATGTCGACGTCACCGGCGTGCGCGATCCCTATCCGGGTGGCATGGCGGCCGGCGGCGAGCCCATCGTCAGCGGCGTCCAGCGCGGCGTTGCCGTGGTCGTGGACAATGACGCCCCGGCCCTGCCCGGAGATCCGCTCCTCTCCTTCTCCATGACCGGCGGCACGATCGACGATTTCCAGAAGAACGCGACCGTCTTCAGCAATGCGGATCTCAATGTCACCGGCGTGACGATCACCGGCGGTGGCGCGCAGACGATCATGGCGCAGAACGGCCTTCAGGTCAGCGGCTCGACCGGAACGATCTCCGGCAACACCATAACCGGCATCGGCTATGCCGGCCCGGCAAACGCTTATTCGGGCCTTATTCTGGCGTTCGGCAATACCGACCTGGACATGATCGACAACGTCATCACCGGATCGAACGACGACAATTTCGGCGCCAAGACAGTTGGCATTTTCGTGCTCGACTTCGGAACGCCCAACAGCGGCGGCGAGATCAGCGGCAACACGATAAGCCATGTGGACACAGGTATCGGCGTCTATGGCGGAATCCTGCCCGACGGCATGCTTATCGAAAACAATGCGATTACGGACGTCGATAACTCGGACCCCTTCGCGGCCGGAGTGGATTTCGAGCCTGATCCGGCATTGACCACGGCATTCGACGTCGATGGTTCGGACGCCTCGGACATCCTTTTCGGCGCGGCCGGGGACGACAGCCTCTCCGCGCTCGGCGGAGACGATCTGCTCGCCGGCAACGGCGGCAACGACAACCTCGACGGCGGCAACGGAACCGATACCGCTACCTATGCCGGTGACCATGCCGACCATGCCGTCACCGCCGTCACCGACGCCGGCGGCCGCGTGACCGGCTTCAGCGCGGTGAGCGATTCCAACGCTGGAGACGGCGATAATGGCAGCGACACGCTAGCCAATGTCGAGGTGCTTCAGTTCGGCGACGTCACCCTCGACGCCACCCAGGCGGTCCAATTGTTCGACTCGGGCGGCAATCTCGTCGGCACGTTCGACACAATCCAGGAAGGGATCGACGCGGCGTCGGACGGCTACACAATCCGCGCGAACGCCGGAACCTATGACGAGGATCTGGCCATCGACAAGGCCATCACTATCCTCGGCGCGGATGCCGGCGAAGCCGGGACGGCCCGCGATGCATCGGACGGAAGCAGCGCCACCAACATCATCGGCCATGCCAAGATCACGGCCGCGGACGGGGTCACCATCGACGGCGTCCGGTTCGTCAACGACTCGACCACGTCCGGCGGCGGAGCCTCCAATCCGTCGCTCCAGATCCTCACCGGCGGCGGCGCGAGCGGCCATCAGGTGGTCAACTCGATCTTCTGGTCGACGGTTGCCGGCGGCGCGGGTGGCGTCGACGATCGCGCCATCTCCATCTCTCCGATCGCCGATGGCGCTATCGAGATCATCAACAACGCCTTTTCCGGCGCCTCGCAGGGCCAGTTCTCGACCGCCTCCTGGGGGCGGGCGATCTGGTTCGACGGCGGCGGAGTGGATCTCACCGCCACCGACAATCTCGTCGAATGGGCGCGCACCGCGGTAAACCTGGACATGGGCGGCGACTCCACGGCCACTGTCGCGAACAACAACCTCCACGGCCTCGGAACAGCCATCTCGGTGGGCGTCGATGACGATGGCGTTACGATCACCGGCAACGACATCAGCCAGGTCGGCACGGACTTCAACTTCCGCAACCTCACCGACGGCGTCACCTTCGACGCGGAGGATGCGATCGACGCGCTGACGCCGACCGATGCCAACAACGACATCGTCGTCAGCCTCGGCGGATCGGGCGGCGACGACCTGACCGGCACCGCGGGCGCCGATTATATCGACGGCAACAACAGCCCGACCGCGCCGGCCGCGGCCGACGCCGATACGCTCGACGGCGCCGGCGGGGCCGACCTGCTATTCGGTCGTGGCGGCGACGACAGCCTGACCGGCGGCGCGGGGGACGATTCACTGAACGGCGGCGCGGGCACCGACACCGCCCATGTCGGCACCGGCGCGGGTTTTGTAGCCAATGGGCCGGATTGGACGGTGACCTCCAGCGACGGCAGCGACACGCTGGCCGGCGTCGAGATCGTCAGCGACGGCACCGCCACGACTTTGCTGGTCGGTTCCGGCGGCTTCGCCACCATCCAGGAGGCCATCGACGCGGCGAGCGCTGGCGACACGATTCTGGTCGCGACCGGCACCTACGCGGCCTTCACGGTCGACAAGGCGGTCACGATCGAGGGACTCGGCGACGTGGACATCGTTGGCAGCTTCCGCACCGACAATGGCGTGCCGTCCGGCACGTCCGTCGGCGAGTGGCTTCAGACGGCAACCGCCTACAGCGGAGCGGCGGGCGCGGGAGCGACAATTGGTGCGAATGGCGTCACGCTCACGAACCTCAACTTCTCGAGCTTCCTCTCCGGCGTGGACTTCGGCGACAGCGACGATCTCACACTGAACAACATCGACATTTCCGACAGCGTCCGCGGGATCGTGAAGCTGACCGGCGGAGAAGCCACTGGCTTCACCATGACCGGCGGCTCGATCACCGACAGCTACCAGGGAGTGATCGTCGATTCGAGCGGCGGCACCGACGCCGCGTTCGATGGCGTGACCCTTGACGGCGTCACCTTCGAAAACCTGACCGAAAAAGGCTTCTACGCCGATCATCTCAGCAATGCCGCTCTGCTCAACCTCGTCATGACCAATGTCGGCGAGTTCGGCCGAGGTCCGGCTTTCGGCGCGTCCGGCAAGGGCGAGTTCGGCGCGGGCATCGACATCAACGTGAAATATGGCGACTATGCGAATATCGAGATCGCCGGCTTCGACTTCACCAATGTCGGATCGAGCAGCGAGCCGGACACGGTGCCGGGAGATTTTGGCGGCGCCATCACCATCAAGGCCCGCGACGACGCGCCGAGCTATAGCGGCAATCCCGCGACGCTCGATGGCGTATCGATCCACGATGGGACCATCGACGGAACCAGCACCGGCATCCGAATCGGTGAACCGGGCAAGAACAATGCGGGACCGACCAACGTGACGGTCGATGATGTCGCGGTCACCAATGCCGATGTGGCGACCGTCGATAACGCGTCGCAGGCGGTGCTGACCGTCTCCGGCACCGGTGGCGCCGACCAATTCACGACCGCACCGACCACGACCGGGCCCATCGTCTTCAATGGCGAAAGCGGCGCGGATGAAATAGCGGGCGGCGGTGGCGACGACACGATCAACGGCGGCACCGGCGGCGACACGCTTGCCGGCGCGGGCGGCGACGATCTCATCGAGGGCGGCGCGGGCAACGATTTGGTCGACGGCGGCGGCGGGATGGACACGGCAATTATCGGCGCCGGCTCGTCATTCGCCGCGACACCACTCGGGTGGATCGCTACTTCGGCCGACGGGACCGATATTCTCGTCGATGTCGAAATCGTTGACGACGGTTCGGGAGCGCGAACGCTGCTGGTCGGCGAAGGCGGCTTCGAGACCATCCAGGAAGCGATTGACGCCGCTCTGGACGGTGACACGGTCCTGCTGGCGGCCGGCACCTATGCCGGCAACGTGACGATCGACAAAGACATCACGCTGGCCGGGCCGAATGCCGGAACGTCGGCTTCCGACTCCCGGGCGGGCGAAGCGATCATCGACGGCGGCGTCCATATGCATGCCGACGGCGCGAGCCTCGACGGCCTGACGATCTTGGGGGGCGGGACGCTCGCGGGCAATCCGGCAGGCATCTATGTCGACACCGACAACGTCACTCTTGCCAATTTGATCGTTCAAGGGGACGGATCCGCCAACACCGGCATTCTAACACCCTTCAACGGCGGAGTTTCCAATCTGGTGCTGTCGCACAGCGCCATCAATGACTGGACGAACGGCACCTATTTCAATCCGACTACTAAATTCTCCGCGACCGGCAACAGCTTCGATGGCAATTCGGTGGCGCTGACGGGCGATGATTGGGAAAACGGCTCGATCATCAGGGCCAACGACTTCACGAACAGCAGCCTTGCCCACATCGGCTACGGGTCCTTCGACAGCGTCGAAAACGTGGGATCCTATCTTCGGGCCAGCAACACCTTCGATGCTTCCGGCGGCCGGTTGGGAATCTTCGCTTATGGCGACGGCGACGCCGGTGGTCAGACCATCACTGGGACCGTCATCGGCGACTATATCGTGGGAGCTGAATTCGTGGTGGGTTCCGGTAATGATGCGACTTTCCGCGGTGGAAGGGGAGACGACTACCTGGACGGAGGCTCTGGCGATGATTCCTTGTCCGGAAATGCCGGCGACGACACGCTGATCGGCGGGGATGGCGCTGACCAGCTGAACGGCGGCGACGGGCTCAACCTGCTTGAGGGTGGGGATGAGGACGATCTCTACTTCGTGAAGGAGGCCACCGATGTCATTGTCGAGGAGTTGAACCAAGGATACGATGTGGTTCGAAGCAACGTCGACTTCACCCTCGCAGACAATGTCGAAGAGTTGCGGCTTTCGGGATCCGCCTTCTCCGCTACCGGCAACGGGGAGAACAATGAAATCTATGGAAGCGCCTCTGCCAACCTTCTGTCCGGTCTGGGCGGCCATGACGTCCTGGTCGGGCGTGGTGGCGCCGATGATCTTCAAGGCGGCGGGGGCGAAGACAGACTGAGCGGAGGCAACGGAAGCGATGTGCTGACGGGGGGAGCAGATGAGGATATCTTCATTTTCGGCAGTGGTAGCACCAGTGCGGATCGAACGAAGGCTGACCGCATCACGGACTTCATCGGAGGTGAGGACAGGATCAGCGTGAGTCAGATCGATGCCGATGCGGATACGGTCGGGGATCAAGCCTTCACCTTTATCGGTGCCACTGGATTCTCAGGAGCGGCCGGAGAGTTGCGCACCGAGGTGTTTGGTAGCGATCTTTATGTCGAGGGCGACATCGATGGCGACAGTATCGCCGACTTCTCGATTTATGTGGAGAATGTGACGGCTATGGCAGCGCCGGACTTCTTCTTATAGACTGGGAGGCGACCGCTGGCGACGTTTGCTCTTCGATCGATTACTGAGCTCGCTCCTCGGGGATGGCCTGCCTCAGCACCTCGTAGCTGACCGCGCGCTGAAGCAGCTGGTCGCCGACGATGAAGGTCGGCGTTCCGGTGGCGTTGACCGCGCGGCGATCTCTTGATTCTTCTCGATCTCGGTCGCGAGCTTTGGCCTCGGAAGCGGTGCCTGCCCGTTCCGTCGAAACAAGAAAGGGAACAGGATGCGCAAGTTGACAGACAGCGAGCTGCGCCACATCGCGGGCGCCGGCAAGAAGCCGAACTACGGCGGCGGCCCTGGCAACAGCGGTCCCGGCGACAAAAACGGGAAGAACGAGAAAGGACACGGCGGACAGCCGACCGACCGATAGAGCGGCGCTATCGGGGGGGGGGACGGCTTCGTCTGCCCCTCTCCTGATAGAAGATGCAATGCCTACCGCTCATGCTGGCGCAAAAGAAGCAGTGTCCTACACACGCAAAATTTGCCTAGCTGGCGACATGAAGCGAATCGATCCCATCGAAATTGAGTTCGGCATCGTCCTGGCAATTGTCGCCTCGGCGCTGCTCTACGGCATTGGCTCGGCCCTGGTCGCGCTATGGCGATAGGCGAGTGGGAGCTGTGGGCTTGCGCTGATGAGGCGATCCGCCAGCATCGGCTGGATGCGCCCATCTTCGCGGCCATGCGGGCCGATGAGCTGCTGGAACAGGGAGATCAGGAAGGCGCGAGGACTTGGCGCCTGATCGTGACGCGGATCAATGGACTGCTGTCTCAGCCGGCGGGTGCGCCGCATTGAGCGGCCTAAGCATCGGGGTAGCAATTTCCCGCTCGCGTTTGGGCACGTTGAAGAGGACGCGGCACCGCCAAAGCGGGACACTGCTCGATGGACCCTGCTAATTTTCGGCGCGCATCTTCTGCTCGTATGGCAATCTCGGCGCATCCTCCGCTCGATCCTCGGGATGAGAACTAGGAATTCCACGGCGTCGGTCCGTCGGTCACCTCTAGGCCCGAGTTCCTGCATCTCAACGCGATCAATGGGCTCTCGGTCTGCCACTGGGCTCCCCGCACCCACTCCTGGTTGAACGAGTCAACCGTGGCCTGCCGGACCAAGAAGAGCTAAACCCGCGTTTTACAGACGAAACCGCAGGGACCTGGTGTAGGGCAAAAGCGTTCCCTCCCGAGATTCTGTCGTGAGCAGCCGGACCGATCAGGCTAGAAATCGTCGAAAACCGTCAACTTTTATACAACTTTTTTACAACCACACCGACCAGCCGTGCTCGACCGCGGACCGACTGCCACCGGCAGGAGCGCCGCCCAGGGGGCACCAGCTATCTCTGCCTTTGGCTCATTGCGGACATTCTGAGACAGGTTCATACATTTGGATGATTATGGCTCGAAGCAGACGCGGCGCGGGCGGAATCGCGCTAATGATTTTCCTCTCCTGCTGCGCGAGTCCGGTCCTTCGGGCTGCGCCCGAACGACTGGCTTCGTGGACCACAACGCTTCGAGCTCAACAACCCGATGATGCCTTCACGGCTGTCTATGACGCCGGCCCCCACCAGCTCATCTTCATCGGTGCGCAGCATAGCAATGCCACCGACAGCCGAACCTTCCATCTGATCACCGACGCTTATGCCCTCTTCAACATCGACACTGTCATCACCGAGGGATCACCCAGGTCCCGAGGCCCCAATTCCGAACGTCTGATAACTTACGCCTCTCAACCACCTAAGGACGGCTTCCAAGAAGCGGGTGAATTGGCGCCCTCCGTGGTTGGCGCGTTGCAAGAAGGCGCGACTATCTGGGGTGGTGAACCGGACGACCTGGACATCAAGTCGCGGGTGCTGGCGCAAGGCTTCCCGCTGGAAGACTTGCTCGGGTTTTACACGCTCCGTTCGGTTCCGCAGTGGGTGCGTGAACAGAAGATCGAGAACGCAGGGGACCCCCGGCTACGCGCTCTGGTCGAGGAAGAACTGACCCAGAATCGCACGCGCCTGGCACTGGAGCCGACCGTGCTCCCCGCCTACGCCGATTGGGCGAGCTGGTATCAAACCAGGAACGGCAAACCAATCGGGCCCGCTTTTGCGAATGAGGAAGTGGGACCTTTAGCCGACGGGCCATTCGGCTCGAACAAGATTGCCGCGGCGATCTCGCGAGCTCGTGCAGCTTACCTCCATGAGTTGGTGATATCTCATTTGAACGCGGGGGAGACCGTTTTGGTTGTGTTTGGCGGAAGCCACCTGATGATCCATCGCCCTGCGCTGGACGCCGTGGTCGGCCCACCATGCTACGCCGGGGCCGACCTGCGAGCAGCGCTCAACTGCCGCGGCTGACGTATTCGACGAAACTTCGCGCTTGCGCGGTTCACTTATGTCCGCTTCCACTCAAAGGGGACATTCCGCCGGTGGATGGCTCGAGCCGAGCGGCACCCCCTGATCGGCGGCATCCGGGTGACGGACTCCGCGCGAGTGTAGGACTTCTCTCTTTACACGAAGCAGCCGCTCGCGGGAGCAATGCGACGGGTTCTACCTAAGTCGCAGTCTCAGTGGCACGAGCCGCCGTCCACATAAGCGGCGAGTTCTCCCGGCGCGAGGACGGTGACCGACTTCACCTTGCACGGATACGGCTTACCGATTGGGGATTAACACGCGAGACTAGCGATCATTCTGGAGCTCCTCAACGCACCGATATTCCGAAAGGAGCTTGTCTCGAAGCGGCTTACCAGTTTGAGGCAAGGTGTTTCTGGTAAGCCGCTTTGGTGCAAGCTGTTGGGCCGCATAAGGCTTCCGGCTGACGCTCAGGCACGCTATCAATGTCCGCGAGCTGCCGGGGGATCGAGTTGCCCATATTGGATTGGATGACGCGCGGAACGGATGTGCGTGCCGCCGAGCGCGTGCCCTACCGGCTCGTCGAGCCCCAGCCAGAGCTCGATGGTGGCAATGGTGACGCCGGCAACATGCTCATTCAGGGCGACAACCTCGACGCTCTCAAGGCGCTGCTGCCTTACTATGCCGGCCGGGTGAAGTGCATCTACATCGACCCGCCCTACAACACTCGCTCGGCGTTCGAGCATTACGACGACAATCTGGAGCACAGCCAGTGGCTGGCCATGATCTACCCGCGGCTGGTGCTCCTGCGTGACCTCCTCGCCGAGGACGGCAGCATCTGGGTCAGCATCGACGACAACGAAGGCCACTACCTCAAGGTCGTCATGGACGAGGTTTTCGGCCGTCGAAACTTCGTAACGAACGTGGTGTGGCAAAAGGCTTACACGTCAAACCAAACAGCCAAGCATGTATCCGACACTCACGACCATATACTGGTTTACGCACGGTCCGAACCTCAACTTCGCTTGGGCAAAGTGTCTCGGTCGCCAGAGCAGGAAGCGTCTTTTAAGAACCCGGACAACGACCCGCGCGGACCATGGAAAGCGGAGAATCTCTCGGCTGGCAAGTTCTACAGCGCGGGCCAGTTCACCATCGTTGGCCCCACCGGACTGGAGTTTCGCCCGGCAATTATATACTTTACTTAGCAAGCCATCTTTGGCATAAGGCTCCTACAGGGAGCGAATGCCATGAACGTCAACATCACCGACCCCATCTTCCACAACGAAGAAGCCGCCCTTCGCCACATCGAGGCGTCGCGCTGGCCGGATGATGAGCCCGTTTGCGCCCATTGTGGTTCAACGAACGTCACCCGCATGGGCGGCAAAACCCAGGCCGGCATGTTCCAGTGCAACGATTGCCGCGACAAGTTCACGATCCGCACCGGCACCGTCATGGAGCGCAGCCACGTTCCCTTGCACAAGTGGCTGCTCGCGACGCACCTCATGGCCGCTTCCAAGAAGGGCATGAGCGCCAAGCAGATGGAGCGCATGTTGGGCGTGACCTACAAGACCGCGTGGTTCCTCTGCCATCGCATCCGTGAAGCGTTTGACGGCGCCGCCGGGAACGCTCCCCTCGGCGGCGGCAACAAGGTCGTTGAAGCCGATGAGACCTATGTCGGCGGCAAGGCGAAGAACCGTTCCACCCGTCGCCCCGCGCCCAAGAAAGCCGTTGTCGCCCTAGTCGAGCGCGAGGGTCACGTTCGCAGCTTCCACGTCGCCAATGTGACCGCCAAGCAGCTTCGTCCCCTGATCGTTACCAACGTCGATCGCGCCTCGCACCTCTGCACCGACGAAAGCATGGTCTACACCCGCGTCGGCCGCGAGTTCGCCGGTCACAGCGTCGTCAATCACAGCGCCCGCGAATACGTCACCACCGGCGGCTTCAAGCACTCCAACACCGCCGAAAACTTCTTCTCCATCTTCAAGCGCGGCGTGATCGGCACCTATCACCACATGAGCGAAGCCCACCTTGGCCGCTACTGCTCCGAGTTCGATTTCCGCTATAACACCCGCTCCATGACGGACGGCGAGCGCGCCGCCATCGCCTTGAAGGGCATGGAGGGCAAGCGCCTCACCTATCGGCGGACTGATAAACTCGCCGCCTAAGATGGCGAAGCCGATCAAGGTTATCGGCGAGCCTCGCAAACGCTGGACAGGCCGCTAATGAGGGCGGCCGACCTCCACTACCGTCGCGCTCCTGATCTCACCACGGTGCCGGATAACTTCAACGCGAGCCCAGAACGGCGTCTGCGTCCATTCTGCTTCGGAAATGATCTTACGGTCATCCCCTGCAACCAACGCGTCACGAATTCCGGCAAAAAACTCTTCGCCATCATCTGCGATCAGTCTGATCCGAAATGCACCATTCGGGTCCGCATCGTTTCGCCTAACGCGAAACATTCCGCGTAGCTCCTCGATTTCAGGCTCGGTCCGTGCGTTGCGCGCCATGCGTTTAGCAGCCTCCGGCACGATCTCAACGCCAGCCACATCGGTGGCATCCACACGGGCCGCCGCGCGCAAAACGCCCTGTTTGCCCTCGTCACTGGCATCAATCATCGCGCGCGTGCCCATCGCCTTTTCAATCGCGCTAACCAACATGCGCGTCTTCTCAACGTCCGCCTCTGTCGCAAATCGCTGTGCCGCCAGAAAATCCCGAGACGTTTGGTTTCGAGCCTCTTCCGCTGCTGATTTGGACTTATGATCCAGCCAGGCCCGCCACGCGGCACCGCCCGCAAACAGCAAGGCAAAGCCTATCACGGTAATGGTGATCTGGGTTCCGGTCATGTTGGCTACGACCTTGCTTATAAACGTATTCAAGAGGCCATCCCAGTCAGGAATGAGCTTTGTGCAACCCTCCCCAACCTTGAACCGCATTTCGTACTCGCGCCGCTCCTCATTCGAGAGGCCGCGCAGGTTCGTCGTGTCATCTGTTACGAGAAGGAATGACCGATATAGGCCGGCTTGGTAGGCGAGCAAGGCCTCCATCATGGGCGCAGTGAGCACCTCGTGCTCCTCACCCAACCAGAAGACTATCTCGTTGGAAGGCCATCCCTCAAAGAGAGGAATTATGGGTGCGTCGCCGTGCTCGCCTGACTCGATGATGCGCAACAATTCCCACGCATCATCCTCAGAACGAATGACGCTGAATAGATCGCCATCCTTCTCAGTGACTGCGATAGCCATGCATGGTGCCCCCTTGCCTACATAGGAACGGGGATTCCGTCGGTTGTCAAACGCCTTACCTTTTCGTTGGCGCCGACCGGGGCTTATGCGGCTTATGCGGAGTCGCCAGCATCCGCTTTAGCGCGGCCTCGCGACGCGCTACCGTCTCCTCTTCGGAGTAGGTTTCATTCTTAGGATCGGTTTTTGACATGGATGAAGACCCCAAAGGCACGTCCTACAACATCGTTCCTACGCTTACGGCGGCTCAAGCGCAGGAGCTTGGCTACCTTGTAGCTTGGTGGGCCTTCCTTGAACACCAGGTCGCCGTCATGGGAAAGGATCTACTCGCCATCAGCGAAGAAGAAGGGCGAGCAGTGTTTACCCAGATGAACATCCGGCCCCGCCTCCAGACCATAAGCCTGCTGCTACCGAGCCGCGCCATCTATGACCGAGACGTAAAGAGGTTCGCAGAGTTCCGAACAGCCATTGAGGAGGTGCAGGCAAAGAGAAACCTGGTCGCGCACGGATTGTGGTCCGAGGATCACGATGGTGGCCGCTTTGTCCTGCAAATGTGGGGCGGCAAGGATGGGGTTAAGCGTCTAGAGCCCGAAGCGCACCCAATGGATGATGAAAAGATCAGCCAGATATGCGGTGAGATTGCGATGCTGGCGGCTGAGTTTACGAATTGGTGGGGAGAGGCAAGCCAGAGGCTAATGCCATCGACGTATAGACCCTGGTGAGAACCGCCTCATCCGACTCCCACCCTGGTTGGTAGCCGCGCAATTCCCCACGACCCGCGTCAATCATAGCGCGAGTGACTTGAACCTCAGTGGTGTCGCCGGCCTGTCTCTCTAACACTTACTCGACTCGCCTCTGCTAAGTAAAGTATATAGTTGCCTTTCGCCCTCCGGTAAACCGCTACTGGCGGTGCAACGAGGCTCAGTATCGTGCTTGGTTAAGCGATGATCGCATTACGTTCGGACGCGCTGGCACTGGCCGACCAATGCTCAAAAAGTTTCTTGTGGAAATGCAGCAAGGGCTGACGCCGAACACATGGTGGATCCATCAGGAGGTCGGCAGCAACAAGGAGGCTAGCCTCGACCTGAAGGCCCTGTTCCCTAAGGAAGAGGTCTTCGGCACGCCGAAGCCTGAGAAGCTCCTTGCCCGCATCATTGCTTTGGCGTCGGCACCTGGGGATCTTGTTCTCGACAGCTTCATCGGCAGCGGCACCACAGCCGCCGTCGCTCACAAGATGGGCCGCCGCTGGATCGGGATCGAGACAGGCGAGCATGCGGTCACCCATTGCAAGCCGAGGCTCGACAAGGTCATCGCCGGCGAGGAGGGTGGCATTTCGCAGGCCGTTGCCTGGCAGGGCGGAGGGGGCTACCGCTTCTACCGGCTTGGAGACCCGGTGTTCGACACTGACGGTGCCATCGCCGCGGGGATCCGCTTCCCCACGCTGGCAGCGCATATCTGGTTCAGCGAGACGGCGACGCCTTACGTCAGTGACGGCTCCAGCCCGTTCCTCGGCGTCCATGATGGCACGGCCTATGCCCTGCTCTACAACGGCATCCTCGGCGATCGCAGCGTCAGCGGCGGTAACGTGCTCACCTCGCCCTTGTTGACGCGCCTTCGGCAGGACGGCACTGGCTGGGCCGGACCCATGGTCGTCTATGGCGAAGCAACACGGCTGGGGGCAGCACGCTTGCGGGAAGAAGTCGTGACCTTCAAGCAGACGCCATACGACGTGAGCGCACGCTGATGGAGCTCAAAGCCTATCAGGTGCGCGCCCTCGACGCACTCCGCACCTTCCTCGCGTCAGCTGCCGTGAAGCCGCACCACAGAGCATACGGGGATGCTGTGGAGGTTGGGCAGCCCGGCGCCTTTGCAGCGGCCTACAGGCCGCTCTCTGGGCTCGCTGGGACGCCCTATTGCTGCCTCCGCCTTCCAACAGGTGGAGGTAAGACCCTTCTCGGCGCTCATGCGGTCGGGGTAGCTCGTGACGCCTATCTCGACAGGCGCTTCCCGCTCGTTCTGTGGCTCACACCGTCCGCAACGATCGCTCGGCAGACTGTCGATGCCTTGAAGAAGCCGGGACACCCTTACCGCCACGCTCTTGCCGATGCGTTCGGCGGAGCCGTCCGCGTCTACGAAGTCGACGAGCGTCGTCAGATCCGTCCGCAGGACCTGACCGATGCCGCGGCGGTGATCGTCGCCACGGTCCAGTCCTTCCGCGTCTCAAACGTCGCCGACCGGAACGTCTATCGAGAGGACGAAGAGCTGGAGCCGCACTTTGCCGCCGTGCCGCCGTCCGCAGGTCTCGCGGTGCACACCGAAGGTTCGCGTGCAGGCAAGCCTGTTGCGAGCTTCGCCAACCTGCTGAAGCTCCACCGGCCGCTCATGATCGTGGACGAGGCGCATAACTTCACATCGACCCTGTCGGGCGAAACCATCGGCCGCATCGCACCAGCCGCCGTCATCGAGTTCACCGCGACGCCGGTGCGCTCGAACGTCATCGTCTCAGCCACGGCCGCGGAACTGAAGGCGGCCGACATGATCAAGCTGCCCATCCATTTGTCGCAGCATGTCAGCTGGCAGCAGGCGGTTCACCACGCCGTGATGCAACGCGCCTGGCTGGAGAGGATCGCCGCGAGCGATGCCGGCCGTATTCGGCCGATCGCGCTTTACCAGGCGCAGCCGGCCCGAGCGGGTGCCGAGGCGACAGTCGACGTCTTGCGGGTCTACCTGATCGAAGACCAGCAGATCCCGCCGACCAGCATCGCCGTCGCAACTGGGGATCAGCGCGAGCTCGATGGCATTGACCTGTTCGATCCTGCCTGCACTATCGAGCACGTCATCACCGTCGACGCGCTCAAGGAGGGGTGGGACTGTTCGTTCGCCTACGTCTTCTGCTCCCTCGCCAGCATCCGCAGCCCCGGTTCAGTGGAGCAGCTTCTCGGTCGGGTGCTACGCATGCCGTTCGCGACCCGTCGCGCGTCGGAGGAGCTCAACCGGGCCTATGCCCATGTCTCGGAGCTCAACTTCTTTGAGGCCGCCGAGGGGCTGAAGGATCGCCTTACCGCCATGGGCTTCGACGAGCGAACAGCGCTCGCCGCAATCGTCGAACAGCCGGCCGAGTTCGATTATGAGCATGGCTTCGTTCTCGAACACCGCGCACAGCTGCCTCCGCTTGTGGTGCAGCAGCGACCTGACCAGACCAGCTGGTCGCCCGACATGATCGCCGCCGTCAGGATGGTTGAGGACGCCGCTGGGAGCGTCACCATCGCCTTTGAGCCCACGGCGCCGGACGAAGTGCTTCGCTCGCTTGCGACCGCTCTGGCGAGCTCTGAGGCGCCTTCCCTCGCCGCCGTCGAAGCCTTCATCGAGCAGCGCCGGGCGAACTCCTCTCCCGCCGAGCGCGGTGAGATCATACAGGTGCCGCAGCTGGTCCTCGACCGGGATGGCCAGCTCGAACTGATCTACCCAGAGACCCTGGTGGACCTCGGAGGGTGGGACCTCCGCCAGGTTGACACTAGTTTGCCAGGCTTCGAGGTAACCGAGCGGCCCGATACCTTCGAACTCGACCTGGACGGCGACCACATCACCTACCGCAGCATCGCCGCCCCGCTGGAGTTGGCGCTCGATGACTCGACCAGCTGGGATGCAGCTGCACTCTCGCGCTGGCTCGACCGCACGACCAAGCAGCAGGACGTGCCGCAGCCCGTCTACCTCGAATACTGCCGGCGGGTCTGCGAGTGGCTGCTGGAAGAACAGGGGATCCCCCTCGCCACCCTCGTGCGCGGGAAATATGCGCTCCGCAGGGCGGTCATGGCGCGGGTGCGACAGCTGCGTGACGCTGCTGGTCACCGCGGTGCGCAGCTGCTGCTCGACGGTGTCACGCCGGTCACGATGCAAATCGTCAGCTTCACCTTCTCGAAGGCCGGCTACGATCCGCGCACGCCCTATGCTGGGCCATGGCTCCCACAGAAGCACCTGTTCGGCCAGATCGGTGACCTCCGCCACGGCGGCGAGGAGTGGCATTGCGCAGTGGCCATCGACCGGCACCCAAAGGTCCGGCATTGGGTCAGGAACGTGGACCGAACGCCGTGGTCATACTGGCTGCCGACATCCACCGACCGCTTCTATCCCGACTTCGTCGTCGGCCTCGAAGACGGCCGCACCCTCGTGGTGGAATATTAGGGCGCCGACAGGACCGATAACGCGGACAGCCGTGAGAAGCGAAACATTGGTCTCCGAGCCCAGGAGATGAGCGGCGGGACCATGCTCTTCATGTGGGCGGAGGAGAACCCCAACATGAGCATCAGCGACCAGATCAGTCAGGCGATCGCCGGAGGGTAGCTGCCGACCCAAACGAAGCTGCCCGACCGCGAAGCAGCCGGGCAGACCAAGTCAAACGGATCGGGCGCTCTCCTCATGGGGCATGTCGATGCGCCAGCCAGTGCTCTCATCGTAGGTGCCGACACCCTCCATCCCCAGCTCCAGGGCTTGCCGGAGGTGAGTTCGGTGAGGCTCGACGATACCACCCACGGTAACGCGCTCACACCAATACCGGCAGACCGGCACGTTGTTGAGGACCTGGTGGGCCAAGAAGAGTTCCGAAGCCCTGTGCTGACCGATAGCGAAGACGTTGCGATCGAAACCACGATCGTTCGAGAAGAAGAAGAGCATCATTGGTAAACCTCATCGTTCGTTGTTGGTAAGAGAGGTTTAGCTTCGCGTGATGCTCTGGTCGGGTGGCTTCGACCATAGCTTCGTTGGCAAGCTCGATGCGGTTAATCACGCCGCGCATGCCAGGCCAAAATACGTTATCTTCCGAGGCCCAGTTTCCATGGTATGAACTTCGCTTCCAAAGGGTCCATCCCCTTCCGTATGCGCCCATGCGAATCCGACAACGAAGACTACTGTATATGCTTGATATGGATGTCCGGTGTCGCCGCTACGCGCCGACACCAGGCGCGCCTCCGCTTCGCTTCGGCTTGCCTTGCCTTTTTTCGTTCGCTCTGGTGGACCTGAACCCTTCCCAGAGAAGCTCTATTCCCCCCCGCACCTGGCTTCAGCACGAAACTCGCGCGGAACCAGATGCAGGGGGATTGTTCGACTTCCCGTCGAAGTGGAGAGGGATCATTAGCTTACAAGGCAGGTCGGCGGAGTCCTTGGTCCGACCAATTAAATCCCCAATCCGCCGCCTAAGCGGCACTCGGTTATCCAGACATGCTGGAAGCACCTCGGGATCGCTCTCATCTCCAACTCCTCCGAGGTCGGGAGCTGCGGCCACGCAGAGCTCCCGTCTTTCAACGTCCATTCGGCGGCCCTGACCCACCTCGGCGACAACCGGGGATTGCACCCGATCCTCCGTTCGCTGCACTGCTCATAGCGCCGGTCTTCGTCCCGGTGTCACCGTTGCGCCGGGAGGTGCCGGCGTTGATCCTCTGTGCGTATGGCACCGTGATGTCTCACAATGTGCCGGCATTATAAGCGGAATGCATGTGTGTTGCAAGACACGCATTAACTTCACTTCAGCGCCGCGATGAGAGCGGCCCGTTGGGAGTGGCTCAAGCCCTCGGTGGTGAAGCCGGGCAACAGCTCCCTTAGCAGCTGCACCGCAGGGATCTCCGCGTGTAACAACCAGCGACGCCGCGGTCGCGCGTCCGTCACCAGCTGTCGCATTATGTCCTTCTGATCCGACGTCAATCGTTCCAGGGGGACACCGGCGATGGACTCCAACTCGTGGGCGAAACCCACGTCGATATCGTCGCAGGCGTCGACGCCACTCACCAGCAGATGAGCCACTTCTGGGTGCCGTTGGTCCATGACGGCCATCAAGAACTCGCTTTGCGATAGCCCTACCGCCTTCGCAATCTCCGGCGCCTTGTCGATCGGGATCGGCACCCGACCGTTGGCCATGTGGCTGAGCACGGTGCCCTGGCTGTAATTGAGTTCCTTCGCGATGTCGCGGATGCTCTTCTTCTGCACCTGCATCCGCTTCAGAGCCTTAGCCAGCATCATCGCCGCTTCGCTGTCGGCGTGGGGGAAGGTCTCGGTGGCCAACTCGCTTACCTTTCTACGTCACGGAGCATTTTCGACCTCGACATTATCGAATGCGTGTCATATAACACGCGAATGTTATGCGAAACAACACCCGCCAGCGAGCTGGCTGAGAAGCTTCGATCCTGTGCGCGAGTGGGCCGAACGCTTCGTCTTTCCCCCGAGCTGAGCGCGATCCTGCTCTCAGAATCTATCTACAACGAAATCTGCCGCTTGGAAGCCGAAGAGATCAGACAGCAATGCCGCGTCCACATAACAAGCGCCATCAAATCGGAAACTTCTGGCTCTGGCAGCGGCCCGGCATCGGCACCTGGTGCATCTGCTGGCTCGACCACGTCGATGGTCGAGGAGTCACGAGGCGCAAGTCTATTGCTGCAAGAGGCGGCAATCCAGACGCTCCGCCGCAGCAAGCACTCGACGCACTAGCAGCGCACCACCTCGCGCACTGCACGCCGCGTAAGGAAGCGAAGGACGAGGCGCTCGTCGAGGCGCTCATGGCCGACTGGTTGACGCATCATGTCACGACGCTGGCAGCCCCCGACCGCTACGTCTATTCGGTCCAGCACTGGATGGCCTTCTTCGAGGAAGAGCGCCGCCATGGCCGTATCGTCTCTGGCCCCGTCGTGGCCGATCTCACCCCCGACCTTCAGGCCCGCTTCCGTAAGGCGCGTGCCGCCGCTGGCGCCGGCGGTCACACGATCAGCCGTGACCTCGCAGCGCTTCGAGGCGCGTTGACCTGGGCATGGAAACACCAGCGTATCGATCATCCCGCTTTCATCGCGGACATCCCGGCGCACCAGAAGGCGCCTGCACGCGACCGTCTTCTCGCATTCGAGGAGCTCGCACGCATCCTCGATGCGTGCGCCGACCGACCGGAGCGGGAGCACATTGTCCGGTTCATCGTGATCGAGCTGGGCATTGCTGGCCGCCCTGAAGCCGTGCTCGGCCTTACCGACGCCAACATCGACCTCCGACGTAACCTGATCGATCCCAACCAGCCGGGACAGGTTCACACCCGCAAGCGGCGGCCGATCGTGCCGATCGCCAAGGCAGTCCGCCCCTGGCTTGTCGGCATCGAGGGGAAGCTCATCAAGTATAAGGTGCCGATTGCGGAGCGTCATAGAACGCCGGGTGGGCCGACCCACTTCGAGCGGGAAACCGCCTCGATAAAGACCAGCTGGAACGCGGTGTGCCGCGATGCCGGTGTGGAAGGCGCTACACCCAAGACCCTACGCCACACCATGCTGACGTGGTTGGCGGAGCGCGGGGTGCCCAAAGAGCAGCGCGAGATGCTTGCTGGCCATCGTCCCCAAGGCACGACCTCCAAGAACTATGAGCACCTCTCCCCAAGCTACCTGCGGCGCGCGATACGCGAGGTCGACACTTTTTTCGACGAGCTGTCGAAGCACACGAAAGCGCACTTGCGATACACCAGCGATACACGCGACGACGTGCCCGTCGCGGCGTGATCCGGATTGTCGTTGATCTGGAGAGACTTAGGTTGGTGGAGCCGAGGGGAATCGAACCCCTGACCTCTGCAGTGCGATTGCAGCGCTCTCCCATCTGAGCTACGGCCCCGCGCCTTCATGCGGACCCCGGCGAAGTGGAAATTTCGACGGGCGCCCGTTGGCGAAGGCGCCCCCAATAGCGGCGCCGATGGCCCGGCGCAATGCGCGAATGCCGGGGGCCGCGACAGCCTTGGCCGCGGGCGCCGTTTCGTTCCGCCGACGCACCGCCACGGATGGGCCTTGCCGCCGGAACGGCCCGCCCGCCTGCTTCGTTTCAATGGCGAAGATGGGCGCGGCCCGGCCGTGTCCCGCGATCCGATCCAACCCGGAAAGAAGGAGAATCCTCATGGCCTATGAACGCGGCGACAATCGATATGGCGGCAACAATTATCGCTCCGGTGGCGACCCCTGGCGCGAGCGCGACCGCGGCTATCGCGGCGGCGACGATGACCGGGGCTTCTTCGAGCGCGCCGGCGACGAGGTCCGCTCCTGGTTCGGCGACGACGACGATCGCGGACGGCGCGAAAAGGGCCCGTATGAAGGCCGCCGCCGCGACTATGGCCATGACGTCGGCAACCGGGGCGGCGGCCGTTCGGCCGACCGCTACGGCTCCGGCTATTTCGGCGGCGACGAACATTATGCCGGAACCGGCGGCGGCGCCTCCGACAGTTGGGGCGGTTCCGGCTTCGGCGGCGATTTCGATCGCGGCCGCCGGTTCGACCGCATCGATGCGGGCAGCACCGGCACCCACGGCGCCCATCCCATGTCTTCGCCGGTCGGCGGAGGCGTCTATGGCGCGGGCTATGGCGCGACCGCAGCGGGATTCAGAAGCTCGGCGCGCGAACAGTCCATGGTCCAGGGCGGCCGAGGCGGCGCCACGAACGAGATGCACGACCGCCATTATTCCGAATGGCGCAACCGCCAGATCGATCAGCTCGACCGCGACTATGACGAATATCGTCATGAGCATCAGTCGAAATTCGATCAGGAATTCGCCGGCTGGCGCGAGAAGAGGCAGGGGCAGCGCAATTCCCTGCGCAACGTCTCGGAGCATATGGAGGTGATGGGATCGGACGGCCAGCATATCGGCACGGTCGATTGCGTGAAAGGCGATCGGATCATCCTCACCAAGAGCGACGAACGCGCTGGCGGCCGGCACCATTCGATCCCCTGCTCGTGGATCGAAACGGTCGATGAGAAGGTGACGGTCAACAAGAATGCGGACGAGGCGATGGCCGCCTGGCGTGACGAGGACAGGAGCCGCGCCCTTTTCGAGCGCGAGGACCAGGGAAGCGACGGACCGCATATGCTGAACCGCAGCTTCTCGGGCACCTATTCCGACCGCGAATAGGCTCTGGCATCCCCGTGGGGGTGACAAGGCTTCCTTTGCCCGGCCTGTTCATCCGGCCGGGCTTTTTTTGTCGGTCTTGCGCGCGTAGGTTGCGGATCGAAACGAGAAGGAGAGACACATGACCGGCTCCCGCGCCTGGCATTTGGCATCGCGGCCCTCGGGCCTTCCGGACATGAGCCATTTCGAGCTGAAGCCTGTCGACCTGCCGCCGCTCGCCGACGGCGAGGCGCGGGTCGAGAATATGTGGCTGTCGGTCGATCCCTACATGCGCGGGCGGATGAACGACGTGAAAAGCTATGTGCCGCCGTTCGAGGTGGGCGCGCCGCTCCAGGGCGGGGCGGTCGGCAAGGTCGTCGAATCGCGCTCGCCCGATCTCAAGGTCGGCGACACGGTGTTCCACATGATGGGCTGGCGCGAGCAGGCGTCGGGGCCGGCCGCTTCCTTCAACAAGGTGCCGGCCATGGGGGTGTCGGACGAGCAGTGGCTGGGCAATCTCGGCCTTACCGGCGCGACCGCTTATTTCGGCCTGCTGCGTGTGGCCGAAGCAAAGGAAGGCGACATCGTCTTCGTTTCGGCGGCGGCGGGCGCGGTGGGGTCGGCGGTGGTGCAGATCGCCAAGGCCAGGGGCATGACCGTGATCGGCTCGGCCGGAGGCGAGGAGAAATGCGCCTGGGTGCGCGAGCTCGGCGCGGATGCGGCGATCGACTACAAAGCGGGGCCGGTCGTCAAATCGCTCATAGAGGCGGCCCCGAAAGGCATCGACGTCTATTTCGACAATGTCGGCGGCGACCATCTCGACGCCGCTTTCGCCGCCGCCCGCAACAACGCCCGCTTCGCGATCTGCGGAATGATCGAGGGCTACAATGCCGGCCCGCCGCCTTCTTTCCGCTACATCATGCGGGTGATCGCCGCTCGGATCAGGATGCAGGGATTCATCTACACCGATTATATGGCGGAGATGGACCAATTCTATCGCGACATGGGCGGCTGGATCGCGAGCGGGCGGGTGAAGTCGCGCGAGACGGTGCGCGAGGGGATAGAGGCCGCGCCCCGGGCTTTCCTCGACCTTTTCTCCGGCGGCAACATGGGCAAGATGCTGGTGCGGCTCTGATCCGGGCCCGCCGCGTCGGTCAGGCGCCGTCCTGGGCCGCCCGCGCCGCCTCCGCCAGCGCCCGCATGGCGATCCGGTACGGGCCGGGTCCGTGGCTGATCCGCGCCACGCCAAGCTGGGCCAGCCGCCGCGCCGGCGGAGTCGCGGACGAGGCCATGACGTTCACCGGGAGCGGCGATTTGGAGCAGATAGTCGCTATCAACCCTTCGTCCGCGAGGCCCGGCACGAACATTCCGCTCGCCCCCGCCTCGGCATAAGCGCAAGCGCGATCGACGGCGGACCCGACGAGGGCGCCATGCTCGCCAGGGCCGGCCTGAAGGAACAGATCGGTGCGGGCGTTGACGAAGAAGGGGATGCCGGCCGCGTCCGCCGCCGCTCGGATGGCCTGCAGGCGCTCGCACTGGTCGTCGATATTGTGGAGCCCTTCGCCGCCGACGATCTGGTCCTCCAGATTGCAGCCGACCGCGCCGCCCCCGATCGCTTTGGCCGCCGTCGCGCCGACCTCCGCCGGCGCCAGCCCGTAGCCGCCCTCCAGATCGATCGTTACCGGCAGCGCCACCGCCGCCGTGATCCTTTTCAGATTGTCGATCGCGAGGTCCAGCGGCAGCTTCTCTCCATCCTCGAAACCGAAGGCCGCGGCGACGGACCAGCTCCCTGTAGCCACCGCCTTCGCCCCGGCATCGGCCACCGCTCTGGCGCTGCCCGGGTCCCAGGCGTTGAACAGGATCAAGGGCGTGCCCGGCCTGTGCAACGAAGCGAATATCCGGGCCTTTTCACTCTGCATCATCGATTTCCTCGTCATAGCCGCGCAAGCGGGAATCCCGCTTTTCTAATCCGCCTTCTCCGAAAAAAGGAAGCGTGATCCCCACCTTGGCGGGAATGACGGGAAAGGCCGCTCCGATGCTTGCGATCAAACCCCGAGCTAATGGACGAAGCGCGCCACCACGTCGCGATAGGAGCGGCTGACCTTCACCTGGCTGCCCGAATCGAGCACCAGGAAACATTCGCCATTGGTGTGCGGCTTGACCTGCCGGACGAGGTCGAGATTGACGATGCAGCTCCGGTGCACGCGCTGGAAACGGCGCGGGTCGAGGCGCTTTTCGAGATCCTTCATCGTCTCGCGCAGGATCAGGGTGTTGTCGCCGGTATAGATGCACATATAGTCGCCGGCCGCGTCGATCTTCTCGATCGAATCGACGTCGACGCGGAATATCTGGCCCCGGTCCTTGATGTTGATGAGCTTCTCGTAACGGCTGGACGAGTGGGAATCCTCGACGCCTTCGACCGCCATCGATTCCGGCGCGACCTCGGCCAGCACTTCCTTCAGGCGCCCCACCTCTTCGGCGCCGCGCTTTTCCGCGAGGCGCTGGCGCACCCGGTCGAGCGTGTCCGCCAGGCGGTCCTCCTCGACCGGCTTCATCAGATAATCGGCCGCTTGCGCCTCGAAGGCGCGGATGGCGTGGTCCGAATAGGCCGTGACGAAGACGAACAAGGGCGGCTCCACCTCCATCAGCCCCTGGATGACGGAGAAACCGTCGAAGCCGGGCATCTGGATATCGAGGAAGACGAGGTCCGGCTTGTGGGTCTTGATCGCGCGGATCGCCTCCCGGCCGTTGGAGCAGGTCTCCACGATCTCGACATCGTCATGCTTCTCCAGGCGCAGCTCAAGCCCCTGGATGGCAAGCGGCTCGTCGTCGACCAGGATCGTGCGGATGGTCATTTCGGTTCCTCGGTTTGGATCTGGAAGGGAATCTCTATGATAACGCCAAAGCCCCCCTGTATGTTCGTTTGAGTCTCAAAACGATGTTCCGCGCCATAGGCCTGCGCCAGACGGTCGCGAATATTCGCCAGTCCGACTCCGGTGGACGATTGCCCGGCCTGCAGCGCCTGCCCGTCCGCCCCCGGACCGCTGTCGGACACGGTGATCACCACCTTGTCGCCCACCTTGCGCGCCTCGACCGATATGTCGGCCCCCTCCTCCTGCGGCGTCACCGCATATTTGATCGCATTCTCGACCAAAGGCTGAAGAAGCAGCGAGGGCAACCGCGCGCGGGCCGCCGCCGGATCGATATGGAAACGCGGCCTCAGCCGCTCCTCGAAACGCATCTTCTCTATTTCGAGATAGAGCTTCAGCGTTTCAACCTCCTGCGCCACCGTGACATAGCCCATCGGCTCGTTGACCAAAGTGTAGCGAAGGAAGGACGAAAGCCGCGAGAGCATCGCGTTTGCCCGTTCCGTCTGCTTGAGAAGGACCAGAGTGGAGATCGAATTCAGCGTGTTGAACAGGAAGTGCGGATTAAGTTGGTAGCGCAGCATGGCGAGTTGCGCCGCGCTCGCCTGGTGCTCCAGCCGCAGGAGCTGATCGGTCTGCTCTTCCAGCAGCAGATAGTAATTGACCCCGTAATAGAGCGCCGACCAGGCCGCGAGCAGCGAGAAATCGAGCAGGATCGCGCCCATGAACTCGACGCCCTCGGGCCGCGTGCCGGGCCGGAGGAAGGTCGCGTGGCTCCACGTCTCGATCGCCGAGAAGCCGGCCGAGGCAAGCAGCACCAGCACGATCGAGACCGCCCAGGTGATGATCGGCCTGAGGCTGATGAGCCGCCGGTAGGCCGCCGCCATCAACAGGGTGATCGAATAGCCGGTGCCGGTCAGCAAGGCGGTATGCACGATGAAGGTGAAGCCGAACGCATTGGCCACGCCCGAAAGCGAGCGCAGCACGAAATAGCCGGCCCATCCCGCCGATTGCAGGATCCAGAAGGCCCGATTCTTGTCGGCGAAGAATGGCTGCTGCTGGAGCCGGAGGGGCTTCCGCCGCTTGCCCGCGTCGCCGCCCAGGGGCGTGGTCAGGGTGAGGGGTTCAGTGGCCACCGCCATTCGCTTTACCCGGCAAAACCAGCATCGACCAGTCGCCAGCGTCGGTCACGTGCTTCGCGACCGCGGCTTGGACATCTTCCGCCGTCATCGTCGCATAATCGGAAAGGAAGCTCCGCGTCTGGTCGATCAGCTCGGGCTTGCCGATCCAGCCCTCCATCGCATTGAGCCAGTAACCGTTGGTCCTGAGCCTCCGCTCGATACCGCTGATGACCGGATTCTGCGCACGGGCGAATTCGTCCGGCGACGCCGGCTTGGCCGCCAGGTCGGCGACGACCTCGCGCGCGATGCGGAAGAAGGTGTCGGCGCTTTCGGGGGGGATTTCGGCGGCGGCGTAGAAGATGCCCCAATCGGGAAAGACCTGCGACGTGCTCGAAATGGCGGTCGGCGAATAGGTCGCCCCTTCCGCCTCGCGCAGCCGCTCGTAGAGGCGCACCTGGAGCATGTTGGCGGCGAGGCTGAGCGCGCGCCGCTCCTTGATCCGGTCGGTGCCGCCGAACGTCGTCCAGCCGACCACCGCATAGGCCTGGTCGGGATCGCCATTGTGGGTGAAGGTCCGGGCTTCCGGATCGGGCGACGGCGGCCGAACGGCCAGCGACGCCTCGGTTTCCCGGACCGGCGTCCGCGTCGGCAGCGCCGCCACGCTCTTCGCCATGGCGGCGACGGCGGTTTCGAGGTCGACATCGCCGACGACGATCGCGTGAACCGGCCCGGCCGCGAGCAAAGGCGCGAAGAAGGCCTCGAACGCCTCCGGAGTCGCCTCCGCGATCGCGTCCCTGTCGGTCGGCGCCCAGCGTTCGTCGCCGCTGCGGCTGAACGCGGGGAATTCGCGTCCCGCCCGCGCCGCCGCCGAGGCGAAGTTGAGTTCGTAGCTTTCGAGCGCGCTCGCCTTGAACCGGGCGAAAAGCGACGTGTCCCAGCGCGGAAAGGCGAGCTTCGTCGCCAGCAGCCGGAGCTGGTCGGCCAGGTCGGTGCCGTTGGTCTGGCCGCGCAGGACCAGGGCGTCCTCGGCCATCCCGAAGCTCATCGCCATCTTCCGGCCGGTCAGCAGCCGCTCCATCGCGTCGAGATCGAGGTCGCCGACGCCCGACGCGCTGACGATGCCGTCGAGCCAGGCGAGCGACGGCTCGTCCGCGGGAAGCCCCGCTTGCCCCTCGCCGAAGCGGAGCTGGACCGAGACCGACCCTTTCTCGAAGTCGGTCTGCTTGAAGGTCAGTGTGGAGCCGTTGGCGAAGCGGACAATGGTGACGCCCATATCCTCGATCGCCTGGCGGGACACCTCCTCGCCCGGAGCCCCGAGCGGCGGCAGGTCGTCCATATCGACCAGCCGCCCTTCGACCCGGTCGGACGGCGCGATGTCCCCGGCCACGGCCAGCGCCGCCTCGACGGCCGGGACCGGGACGGATTCGGGGCCGGCGAGCATGATCCGGGGGCCGGCCCCCTCGAACAGATCGCGGGTCGCCGCGCCGATCAGCTCCGGCGTCATTTGCGGCGCCAGCGCATCGAGGACGGAGAGCGCCGTCGCCGGGCTGGCGACGATGCTGTTGCCGTCGATGGCGTTGATCATCTGCTGCGCCCATTGCTGCGAGCGGATCGTCGATGCCCCTTCGACGGCCGAGGTGGCGGCGGTGCGCAGATTCTCGATCTCGCGCGCGATCTCCGCCGCGCTCGGCGGGGCGCGGAGCGCATCGTTGAGGATCGCAAAGGCTTCGCCCAGCGCGTCGCGCCACCGGCCGTCACGGACGGTGATCGAAAGCTGGGTCATGTCGGCGATATGGGTCGGCCTGGCCTCGCCGAGAGAGGCGTTGATGAAGGCCGCCTGGCCGCGCGCCTTGGAATCGAGCCGGCGGTTGACGATTCGGGAAGCGAGCGAGCGGGCGAGATCGGCTTTCTCCCGCGCCATCGTGTTGGGCAGAGCCTCGTAGGGCCTCAGCCAGAGCAGGGTCGCGCTGTGCGGCGCGCCGGGATAAGCAAGGGTGGCGGCGGTTCGGTCGGTGTCCGCGACGACGCCGTAATCGGGCTCCTGCGGCGCCGGACCGGTCCCCCGCCAATCGCCGAAATGGGTGGCGATCATCGCCTCCATCGCCTGCGGATCAGCGTCGCCCACCATGATGAGGGTGGCCCGCTCGGGCCGATACCAGCGTTCGTAAAAGGCGCGCAGCCCCTCGGCGGTGGCGTCGCGCAGGGTCGCGTCGGTGCCGATCGGATCGCGCTCGGCGACCTTCAGGCCGGCGTAGAAAAGCGGCCAGCTCGCCTCCATCATCCGGGTGGTGAGCTCCGGCCGGCGCCTCTTTTCCGCCAGGATCACGCGCCGCTCGGCCTCGACCAGAGCGGGGTCGAACAAAGCGCTGTCGGCCATGTCGGAGATGACGTCGAGGCTGAGGTCGATTTCGGATCGGTCGGCGCCGGGCAGGTCAAGCTGATAGACGGTCTGGGTGGGGCTGGTCGACGCGTTGGTGTCGCTGCCGAAATTGGCGCCCAGTTTCTGCCAGATCTGCCGCGCCTCGCCGTCGCCGAAATTCTCGGTACCTCGAAACGCCATATGTTCGACGAAATGCGCCCAGCCGCGTTCCTCATCCCGTTCGTTGAGCGATCCGGCGTCGATCCTGAGGCGGATCGAGACCTGCTCGTCGGGCAGCGCGTTCCGCCGCACCGCGTAGCGCAGCCCGTTGGGCAAGGTTCCGAACGTCCAAGCCTCGTCGCGGGGAATGTCGCTGCCGCGATAGAGCCAGTCGGCATCGCCGGCGGCGGCGGCCGGCGCGGCGGCGAGGATGAGAAGGGCGAGAAGGCAGCGGCGAAGAAAGGTCATGAAATTCCCGGATGAGTCCTGTGTCCCTACCTCCCGGGTGCGAGAGAAGTCGAGGAAAGGCCTGGGCGAAGGAGGATGGTTTGGAAAAAACTTCTTTGCTTCCGCCATGTTGACTCTGGATGAATGAGAGGAACATAAAAGGAACAAATGAGTCCCTGGAGTCGTCATGCCTATCCTTTCCTCCTCCCGAGCCGAACGGCTGGCCGCCCTGCGCGCGGAGGTGCGGGCGATCGAATCGGCGACGGTGAAGGGCAAGGAATGCCTCCCCTTCGGCGTCGCCGCCCTCGATCGGCGGCTGGAGGGGGGTGGCCTCGCGACCGCCGCCCTGCATGAAATGGTCGGGACGCGTCCCGGCCTTTCCGATGACGCCGCCGCCACCCTGTTCGTCGCCGGCATCGCCGCTCGATTGCCTGGCGCCGTCCTTTGGACCTTGGCCCGCCGCGACCTTTTCGCTCCCGGCCTGATGCATGCCGGCCTTCCGCCGGATCGTGTCCTCTATGCCGAGGCCCGAAGCGACGAGGAGGTGCTGGCGGTGATGGAGGAGGGGCTGCGTCACGGCGGTCTCGCCGCGGTGGTGGGCGAGATCGGCCGCGCCGCCATGGCCTCCACCCGCCGCCTCCAGCTCGCCGCCGAGGAGGGGGGCACGACGGCGCTGATGCTGCGGCGCTGGCGCAAGGCCGGGGAGGACCCGTTCGCCCCGCCTTCCGCCGCCGTCACCCGCTGGCGCATCGCCTGCGCGCCCTCGGGGGACTTGCCGGTGGAGGGCATCGGTCGTCCCCGCTGGAAAATCGAGCTCGCCCGCCAGCGCGGCGGCGCCCCTTTCACCTGGATCATGGAGGGTAATGATGCCGAGGGTCGCCTCGCTCTACCTGCCGAACCTCCCCACCGACAGGCTGCGCCGGATCGAGGGGACGAAGGCCGCCGCGCGGCCGCCTGAGCTGTCCCCGCGCGCGGAGCCGTGGCCCGAGCCCGCGGCGGATCCGAAAGTCGGTGCCCGCATCGAAGAATGTTCCTGTCCGCGCGGCGGCGGCTGGCGGCCCGGCGCGCGCTGGGCTCGTCGCGAGGAAAGGCAGGCCGGGATCGATGCGCTCCCGGCGCATCGGCGCCCGCCGATGCGCGAGCTCGGCCGCCGCACCGAAGCCGCGCCCGTGGCGTTTCGCGAATCCTCCGCCTGGCGGGAGAACGGCGGAAGGGCCGAACAGGCGATGGTCACCACGCATCGTCTCGGCCAGCGAATCGTCATCGCCGCGGCTTCGCCCGAAGCGCTGGCGGTCGGCATCGAGCCCGGCATGCCGCTCGCCCAGGCGAGGGTGACCACTCCCGGTCTCGACATACGCGACGCCGAGCCGGAGGCGGATGCGGCGCTGCTGACCCGGCTTGCACTGTTCGCCGCCCGTCGCTGGACGCCCCGCGCCGCGGTTGCGGATACGGATGGGCTGTTCCTCGATCTTACCGGCGTCGCCCATCTGTTCGGCGGCGAACAGGCGATGTGCGCCCGCATCCTGCGCTTCTGCGTCCGCCTGGGGTTCGCCGCCCGCATCGCCGTCGCCGAAACCTATGGCGCGGCCCATGCGCTGGCCCGCCACGGCGGCGAGGCGATCCTGCTCTGTCCTGAGGGAAATATCGCGACGGCCATCGCTCCCCTGCCGCTTGTGGCGCTACGGGTCGATGAAAAGATACTCGTCCCCGCCCGCCGCCTCGGCATCGAACGGGTGGGCGACGTCCTGGCGATGCCCGCCGCGCCGCTTGTCCGCCGTTTCGGCCAGATTCTGCTGACTCGCCTGAACCAGGCGCTGGGCCGGGTCGCGGAAGCGTTCGAGCCGATCATACCCACCGATCCGCCCCAGGCCCTTCTTCGCCTGCTGGAGCCGATTGCCACCGCCGAAGCCATCGAGCGCGTGATGGCCGATCTGGTGAGGGCTTTGGTTCGCACGCTGGAGGAGCAGGGTCTTGCCGCCCGTTCGCTGCTTCTCGTCTGCACCCGCGTCGATGGTTCCGAGCAGCGCCTCGCGATCGGCACCGCTCGCGCCACTCGTGAAGCCCCCCATCTGCGACGTCTCTTTCAAATGAAGATCGAGACGATCGAGCCCGGTTTCGGCATCGAGGCGATGCGGCTCGTCGCCGCGCGGGTCGAGCCGCTCGCGCCACAGCCTGTCGAGGGCGGGCTGGCGGACGAGATCAAGGCCGCCGATCTCGTTCCGCTGATCGACCGGCTCGCCATCCGTCTCGGACCTTGCCGCCTGTATCGCCTGAGCGCCGTCGAAAGCGACGTTCCCGAACGCTCGGTCCGCCGCGTCCCTCCGCTCGCCGGCGTCGCTCAATGGCCGAGCTGGCCCCGGCCGGTGCGGATGCTCGTCCCGCCCGAACGGGTCGAGAATGTCGTCGCTTTGCTCCCCGATGGCGCGCCGCGCCGCTTCACCTGGCGCGGCCGCAGCTATTGCGTGCTGCGCGCCGACGGACCCGAGCGCATCCATGGCGAATGGTGGAAGCGCCGCGCCGAGGCCGGAAGCGTGCGCGATTATTTCCAGGTCGAGGACGAGCAGGGCCGCCGCTTCTGGCTCTACCGCCGCGGCGACGCTCTCGACGCCCGCACCGGCGATCTCAGCTGGCACCTCCAGGGGATGTTCGGGTGAAGGGCTTAGAGACGCGCGTCGATGACGCTGACATGGCCGGCAGCGGCGTAAGCCAGAATCCTCTTGTCCGGAGTAAGCAAGGGACAGCCGAGTTCGCGCGCGGTCGCAATGATCAGCCGATCCGCTGGGTCGCCATGTATGGCGCCAGGCAGGCGGCCCGCATCTACCGCAATGGCAGGGCTGATCGATGCAATGCGCACCCCAGGAGCCGAAAAGACGGCCTCAATCCATTTCGAGACTTCTCTGCGCAAATCGAGGCGACCTTTGTCGACGAGCATGGAGATTTCCCAAGCCGTGATCGCCGAAACCCGGACTCCCTCTTCAACTCGGGCGTCCTCGATCAAGGCTCTTCGTTCCGGCTTCAGCCGGGTATCTCCCATGATCAGCCAGACCAGGACATTGGTGTCCAGCAGGATCAATCTTCGTCTCCAAGAATGCCAAGCTCGGCATTCCATGGCCGGTCATATGCCGGGCTGTCGGGATCATCGAAACGATACCCGTCGTTTTTCAGCATTCCGAAAAGAAATTTCGGTTTCTCTTCCTCCACCCGTTTCATCTCCATGAACGGCTTGCCGCGCTTGGTGATGACCACGGTTTCGCCGCTGCGACTGGCTTCCTCCATGATGCGCAGGCAATGCGCCTTGAATTCCGCCGCGCCGATCATCTTGCCCATGGCAAACCTCCTTGAAGTGACCACTTTACCTAGTCACTTACGGCGAAAATCGCAATGACCTACGTCGAGCTTCAGGTCACCAGCCATTTCAGCTTCCTGCGCGGGGCGGTGAGCCCGGAGGAATTGTTCTCGGCCGCCGCTCTGCTCGGCTATCCGGCGCTCGGCGTCACAGACCGCAATAGCGTCGGCGGCCTCGTCCGGGCGCTCAGGGGCTCCAGGGAAACGGGAGTCCGCCTCGTCGCCGGCTGCCGCCTCGATCTGATGGACGGCTCGTCGCTCCTTGTCTGGCCGGAGGATCGCGGGGGCTGGTCGCGGCTCACCCGCCTGCTGACGCTCGGCAAGGCGCGGGCCAATCCCAAGAAGGGTGAAAAGGGACAATGCTTCCTCCATTGGGAGGATGTCGCCGCTTATTCGGACGGTCTGGTCGCGGCTTTGATCCCGAACGAAGCCGATGCCGTCACTGAGATCGCGCTTGCCCAGATGGCGGATGCATTCGGTCGCAAGGCTCATCTTTGCCTAACCTTTCGCCGCCGTCCCGGCGATGCGCTTCGTCTCCATGCGCTGGACCGGATGGCCCGTCGCCATAGCGTCAGGAGCCTCGCCACCGGCGACGTCCTCTACGATTCCCCCGACAAGAGGATGCTGCAGGATGTCGTCACCGCGATCCGCAACAAATGCACGATCGACGATCTCGGCTTCCGCCGCGAACTTTATGCCGACCGCCACCTCAAGAGCGTGGCCGAGATGGAGCGTCGCTTCCGCGCCTATCCCGACGCGATCCACGCCACCGCCGATATAGCGACAAGCTGCACCTTCTCGCTGACCGAGCTCAGCTACCAATATCCCGACGAGATCGTGATGTCGGGGCGAACGCCGCAGGAATCGCTCGAATTGCTCACTCGAGCGGCGATCGACGGCAAGATTCCCGCGGACACGCCGCCGGAAGCCTATCGGGAGTTGCTGGAGCATGAGCTCCGGCTGGTCGCCCGCTGGCGTTACGCGCCTTATTTCCTCACCGTCAATTCGATCGTCCAATATGCCCGCAGCCAGGGCATTCTTTGCCAGGGCCGGGGTTCGGCCGCCAATTCGATGATCTGCTACATTCTCGGCATCACCTCGATTGATCCGGTGAAGCACGGCCTGCTGTTCGAGCGCTTCCTGTCAGAAAACCGCGCCGAGCCGCCCGACATCGATGTCGATTTCGAGCATGAGCGGCGCGAGGAAGTGATCCAGTGGATCTACGAGACCTACGGCCATCGCCACGCCGCGCTGACCGCCGTGGTCAGCCGCTACCGCACCCGCGGCGCATTGCGCGAAGTCGGCAAGGCGCTCGGCCTTTCGGAAGACATGACCGGGGCCCTCGCCGGCCAGGTCTGGGGCTGGTCGAGCGAAGGAGTGAGCGACCGCCATGTCGACGAACTGAATCTCGACAGAACCGATCCCCGCCTTGTCCTCACGCTCGACCTTGCCCGCCAGCTGATCGGGACGCCCCGCCATCTGAGCCAGCATCCGGGCGGCTTCGTCCTCACCCGCGACCGGTTGGACGATCTGGTGCCCATCGAGCCCGCCGCGATGGAGAATCGTCGCGTCATCGAATGGGAGAAGGACGATATCGAGGAATTGAAGTTCATGAAGGTCGACGTGCTGGGCCTGGGCATGCTCGGCTGCATGCGCCGCGCCTTCGACCTGCTCGCCGAGCATAAGGGCAAGCGTATCGACCTCGCCTCGCCCGAAATGCAGGAGGATGACGAGGCGACATACGAAATGATCCGCAAAGCCGACACGATCGGCACCTTCCAGATCGAGAGCCGGGCGCAGATGAGCATGCTGCCGCGGCTGCGTCCGCGCAAATTCTACGACATCGTCATCCAGGTCGCGATCGTCCGGCCCGGCCCGATCCAGGGCAATATGGTGCATCCCTATCTTCGGCGAAGGGAAGGGAAGGAAGCGGAGGAATATCCTTCCGAAGAATTGCGGGAAGTGCTCGAAAAGACAAAAGGCATCCCGCTCTTCCAGGAGCAGGCGATGAAAGTGGCGATCGTGGGCGCGGGTTTCACGCCCGCGGATGCGGATGCCCTCCGCCGTTCGATGGCCACCTTCAAGGCCACCGGCGGCGTCAGCCGGTTCCGCGACAAGATGATCGGCGGCATGATCGGCAAAGGCTACACCCAGGATTTCGCCGAACGCACCTTCAGGCAGATCGAGGGCTTCGGCAGCTACGGCTTTCCCGAGAGCCATGCCGCCAGCTTCGCCAGGATCGCTTATGCCTCGTCCTGGATGAAGTGCCACCATCCGGACATCTTCTGCGCCGCGCTTCTCAATGCCCAGCCGATGGGCTTCTACGCCCCCGCCCAGATCGTCCGCGACGCGCGCGAGCATGGCGTGGAGATACGCCCTCCCTGCATCAATGAGAGCCTGTGGGATTGCACATTGGAGGGCGACGTCCCTCGCCCTTCGCGGGGGGGATTATTGCCCCTCCGCCTCGGCCTGCGCATGACGTCCGGTCTCGCCACCGGCGACGTCGAAAGGATTCTTGCCGCCCGCGCCGCCGGGCCGTTCGCTTCGATCGAGGATGTCTGGCGCCGCTCCGGCGTCGCCCGTGCCGCGCTCGAACGGCTCGCCAACGGCGATGCCTTCCACGCTTTCGGTCTCAGCCGTCGTCAGGCTCTGTGGCAGGTGCGGGGGCTTCGCGACGGGCAATTGCCCTTGTTCGCCGCGGCCGACCTGCGCGAGGCCGCGCGCGAGCCGGCGGCGGCGCTTAACCCGATGACCGAAGGCCGCGAGGTGGTCGAGGATTATCGCCATCTCCAACTCAGCCTGCGCGCTCATCCGCTCGCCTTCCTGCGGCCGGAACTCGACCGCCTGAAGATCACCCGCTGCGCCGACCTCGCGCGGATCAAGGACGGCCGCAAGGTCGAGGTCGCGGGGCTCGTCCTCGTCCGCCAGCGGCCCGGGGAAGGCAATGTCATGTTCGTCACCTTGGAGGACGAGACCGGCATCGCCAATGCGATCGTCTGGATGCGGGTGTTCGAAGCCAATAGGCGCGTGTTGATGACCGCTCCGATGATCGGCATCAAGGGAAAGGTCCAGCGCGAAGGCGAGGTGATTCACGTCATCACCGACCAGGTCGAAGACTACACCCCCCTCCTCCGCACCGTCGGCGATCTGCCTTTCCCGCATCGCACCGGTCATGGCGATGGCGCGAGGCACGCCGGCAGCCCCGACCGCGGCGAACCGGGGTGGAAGGAGCGGTCTGACCGTCTGTCACCGAGCGCTCGCCACGCGGACTCCGTCCTTCGCCAGAAGAGCCGCGACTTCCACTGAGCAACGCTCTCGGGCTCATGACTGGCGCTTGCCGCCCGCGCCAATTAGATGGGCAAACCCCAATCAGGAATTTCCATGCGCCCTTATCTTCCGGCTTTCGCCACAATCCTCCTCGTCGCGACCCCTGCATCCGCCCTCAAGCCACCGCGCGAGGAATCGCCCGCCAACCGGGAAATCCTCGCCGCGGTCGGCGCCGGCAACAGCGACGCGGCGCTGGAGCAGGCGATCGCGGCGGCCGCCGCTTACCCGCTCGGAAGCCTGCAAAATCCGGTCCGGGTCGCGGGACCGGAAGGGGAGCGAAGCTACCTCGCTCGCCTGCGCTGCGCCGACGGCGCCAGCCCCGATATCGGCGCCAAGCGGCCCGCGGGCGTCAGCGGCTACGGTTCGGTGGCGAATCTCTATCCGCTCGACTGTCGCGCCGCCGGCCCGGGCAAGCTCGATCTGGTGATGGACCAATATCATGCCGAGCATGTCGAGACGCGCGCGCCGGCCGGATTCACGTTCGAGACGCGCTGACCGGTGCCAGGCGCCCGGGTCTGGCTGAGGCGGCTCGGCACCCTATTGCTGTTCGCCGTGGTGGCGCTCTGCTTCGCGCCGACCCTGGCGCCGCCGTTCCTCGACCGCATCTATTATCGCGGCCCCGCCAGCGGCCATTTCGACGGCGAGCGTTTCTTCAACCCCGATGCCGGAGGAAAGGAAGCGGCCGCCCATGCGGGCGGACGAATGGGCTTCCTCAGTCGCTTCTTCACCGGAGACCGCGCGCCATGGCCGGAGCAGGTGCCGGTGCGCCAGGGCCGACCGCCCACCAGGGTCCACGGCGAGACAATGCGGGCCACCTGGATCGGCCATTCAACCATGCTCGTGCAGACCCAGGGGCTCAACATCCTCACCGATCCGATCTGGTCGGATCGCGCTTCGCCTTTGTCGTTCCTGGGCCCTCGGCGCGTGCGCAGGCCGGGCGTGGCCTTCGCTGACCTGCCCCCGATCGACCTCGTCCTCGTCAGCCACAATCACTACGATCATATGGACCTGCCGAGCCTGAAGCGGCTTTGGGAGCGCGACCGGCCGCTGATCGTCACCAGCCTCGGCAACGACACGATCCTGGGCGATGCCGGCATCGCCTCGATCGCGCTCGACTGGGATGGCTCGGTGAAGGCTGGAAAAGCGATCGTCGCGGTCGAACGTAACCGCCACTGGAGTTCGCGCCGGGGCACCGATCGAAACCGGGCTTTATGGTCCGCCTTCACCGTGCGCCTGCCCGGCGGCAATCTCTTCTTCGCCGGCGACACCGGTTATGGTGATGGGGCCTGGATAAGGAAAGCCGCCGCGAGAGGGCCTGTCCGCCTCGCCATCATCCCGATCGGCGCCTATGAGCCGCGCGATTTCATGGCCGCCAATCATATCGACCCGAGCGAGGCGGTGCGTATCTTCGAAGCGCTGGACCCGGCCATGGCGATCGGCGTCCACTGGGGCACGTTCCAGCTTACCTTCGAACCGATCGACGAGCCGGTGCGTCGCCTGGCGGCGCTCAGGCGGGCGGGCGCCATAGCGCCCGGACGCTTCGCCGCCGTCGAGGCGGGCCGGAGCGTCGAGGTGCCGCCGCTCGCGCGGCCTCGCTGACCGCGCCGCTTAGGCCGGCCCGACCCGGAAGACACAGAATTTGTTGCCGTCGAGGTCGCGGAAATAGGCGCCGTAAAAGGCGCTGTCGCCTTCCGGCCCGCGCAAGCCCGGCGCGCCCTCGTCGCTGCCGCCCAGCTCCAGCGCCTTGGCGTGGAAGGCATCGACCTTGGTCCGCTCATCCACCGCGATGGCGACCATATTGCCGTTGCCGACGGTCGCGGGCTGCTGGTCGTAGGGCCTGGTCACCGCCATGGCCGGACGATCCAGCCTGGTGCCGTACATGGTGAAGCCGTTCTGCGGAAACTCCATGATCCGCTTGGCGCCGATCGAGCCGAACAGCGTGTCGTAAAAGCCACGCGCGCGATCGATGTCGTTGGTGCCGACGGTCGCATATCCGATCATTCTTCCCCCCTTTTCAATTTGCAAGCGGCGCGAGCGGCCGGTTCGAGCGGCCGCTCGCCGAAGCGTCACACGCCCACGCAGTCGCCGACGCGCTTGCCGGTGGTGCGGGCCTTGATGGTCATGGTCATGCCGCCGGGCAGTCCGCTCGTCTCCATGTCCATCATCATGTCGTAGCTTTCCGGGCCGTAAGTGCCGTCCATCTTCATCTCGATGGACCCCGGCATCTGGCCGCCGGTGCAGGTCATGGTGCCGGTCATACGGCCATTGTCCATCGCCCAATCCTGGTACGTGCAGTTGCTATTCTCCTGCACGGCCAGGAAGTTGGCGTTGGGCTTGGCCGCCTGCTCGGGCGTGATGCAGTTGCGCACCGTGGTCTTCTGGCCGATCATCTGGCCGAGCGCGTCGTCGGGGACCCCCGGGGCGCTGGCCGAGACGATCTCGTTGGTAGCCTCCCACTCGCCCGGCTCGATCTTCATGGTCGAGAGCTCGCCCGCCACTTCCTCGGCGGTCATGTCCTGATTCTGGGGCTTCTGCACCATCCAGTCGCAGCCGGCGAGGAGCAGCAAGGCGGCGGTGCAGAGCAAGCGATTTTTCATCGGAGCGTCTCCTTGGGAAAGGGTTTACTGGCCGGCCGCGGCGGAGGCGCCGGGCTTGAGCAGGTCGAGGACGGCGACCGTCATCGCCTCGGTGCCGAGGCGAACCGAAGGCTCGGCCGCGACCTTGAAGAAAGGCGAATGGTGGGACGGCACAGGCGGGCCGCCGGCATCTTCGGCATCGATATCGGCCTGGGGCGTGCCGCCGACCGCGAAATAGGCGCCGGGAACTTTATGTTCGGGCTGGACGAAATAAGCGAAATCCTCGGCGCCCATGCCCTCGCGCGGCTCGAAATGGAGCACGTCCTCGCCGAAATGAGCCTGGAAGACTTGGCGCATGCGGGCGGTGAGCTCAGGGTCGTTCATGGTCGCCGGCGTGGATTCGAACGAGACCTTCACTTCCGGCAATTTGTCCTCGGGAAGGCCGTTCATCCGGCCGACATTGGTCGCGATCCGCTTGATGCCTTCGAGCAATTTCTGCCGCGTCTCCTCGTCATCGGAGCGGACGGTGAGCTGCATCTCGGCGCGGTCGGAAATGATGTTGTGCTTCAGGCCCGAATGGAACGAGCCGACGGTGACGACGCCGGGCTTCAGCGGCGCGATCTCGCGGCTGACCAGGGTCTGGAGCGCCATGACGATCTCGGCGCCCATGACGATCGGGTCCTTGCCCATATGCGGGCTGGCGCCGTGCGCGCCGACGCCGTGGACGACGATGTCGACGCTGTCGGACGAGGAATAATTGAGCCCCGGCTCCATGATGAGCTTGCCCGTCGGCGTCCCCGCCGAGACGTGGAAGGCGAGCGCGTAATCGGGCTTGGGAAAGCGGGTGTAGAGTCCGTCCTCGAGCATCTTGCGCGCGCCGCCGATCCGTTCCTCGGCCGGCTGGACGATGAACAGGATCGTGCCCCGCCAGCGGTCCTTCATTGCGGCGAGCCGTCGGGCGGTGCCGACCAAAGAGGTGATGTGCACGTCATGCCCACAGGCGTGCATCACCGGCATCTCCTTGCCGTCTATGTCGACCTGCCGCGCGGTGGACGAATAAGGAAGGCCGCTATCCTCCTTGACGGGCAAGCCGTCCATATCGGCGCGGACCAGCACGGTCGGCCCCTCGCCATTCTTCATGATGCCAACGACTCCGGTGCCTCCGACACCTTCGGTGACCGTCGCGCCGGCCGCGCGCAGCTCCTTGGCCATGATCCTGGCGGTGCGGGTCTCGACGTAGCTGAGCTCCGGATTCTTGTGGAAATCGAGGAACAAGGCTTCGAGATGCTTGTCGTAATCGGCCTTCACCGCCGGCGCGAAATCGGGCGCGGCCAGCGCCGGAGCGGCGAGCAGGGCAGTGGCAAGGAACAGCGGCTTCAGGCGCATCGATCAATCCCCCTCAGTTTGGAGGATTGGTAGCGCCTGGCCGCGCCGCTGGCTATCCCGTAGCGATGGTGCCGATGGGTGTGAGAATGTTCTTTATTTGTTCTCACGCCCGTGCTACAAGTGCGGCGTGCGATCTGCGATCCCAGTTTTTGGTGAATCCAATGTGCGGCGAGACCGATTGGGCGTCTCCGCCTTCGAGATATATTTGCGAACCGGAAGACGCGTCAAAGATATCGAGGTAAAGTTCAATCCTTGGCATGGCCCGGACAACGGTCGGTCCACCTTTGCCGGGACCGGGAGATATTTTCCGGGAGGTGGACAGTTCGGTGGCGGCGGCGCCTCTGGCCGTTGGAACGATTATCAACGACTTAATCCCAGGAATCCGCGCAATCACTCCATCTACGTCGTGAAGCGGGGTGACACTCTCAGCCGGATCGCCGCGCTGCGCAAAGGGTTGCGCGTGTCGGATCTTGGGTGATTCAACAACATTCGGGACGTCGACAGTCTGCGCGTAGGCCAGCGCCTGATGGTTCCCAACCAGGCGTATCTCGACGCCGGACGCCGGACGCGGACGGACCTCCTTAATCTCGCATTCTATGTGGAAACGCACGGAGGGCGCATGCCGCCCGACGTCGCCCAAGTGCCGAGCATCGAGGAGCAGCTCAATTCGAACTGGCGGAACGTTCGGAAGAACGGCTACGCGTTTCATATCGACGTGATCAACAGGACGAGGCGGGCCAATGGAGAGGTCACACTCAATCCCGAGCCGCAGCGGTCAAAACGGTCACAGTCCGAAGCGGGCGGCGCGGATCGGCGTTCCACTGACGATGGCGGTCACTTTATTGCTGCCCGTTTCTACGGCCCGCGCGACACCTTCAACCATTTCGCCCAGGACGCCAGCTTCAATCGCGGCGCCTATCGCGCTCTCGAGGACAGATGGGCGAAGGAGCTTAAGGCAGGGCGTCGAGTCTTTGTCGACATCATTGCCCATTATGAGGGGACATCGAGCCGCCCGGCCAGCCTTACCGTTGCTTGGATTATCGACGGCAAGCGAGAGCGGAAGAAATTTCCAAACGAAAGCAAAGGCAAGTGAAATGAAGGACAGGCTCGACAAGATCGGTCCGATAATAAGCGCGATCGGCGGCGAGGGGGCAGAGATCGTCGGCGGCGATCCCGACGGGCTTTACATCTATGCCGAGCCGGACGGCGGCGCTGTATATGCGGCGGTCTTCAAGGACGAAGGGGAGGCCGTCCGCTACTTCGACCCCACCGACAACCTTTTCGATCTCATTCGTGATGCTTGGGAAGCCGAAAATTCGGATGAGGCAAAGCGTTGGGCCGTCATGGAATATGAGGTTCAAGGCACCAAATTCGACGTCCAATTCAGGTATCCGGAAGAACTCGATCCGAACGACTATTCATCGGATCGCCGCGAGGCTGCGCTCAAGAAGCGTTATGGCGACAAGCCGGTGATTTACCCCCCCATGCCGGAGCATTTTCAGGAACTGAAGAGCGAGTAAAGGCGCGCGCGCACCGGGCTGCGAGCTTCGCTGCTTCTTTGTTCCTCCCTCGGCCATTGCCGACCGGACCACAATCGCCATATTCAGCTTATGCCCATCGCCATTCGCACCGGCCTCGAAGAGCCGGACACCGGGAAAGCGTTCGTCCCGCACCGTCCCCAGCGCCCCGAAAAGGCGGAGGGTGGGAAGGCGTTTCGGATCGTGTCGGACTATTCGCCGGCGGGCGACCAGCCGACCGCGATCGCCGAGATCGTCGAGCAGATGCGCGCCGGCGAGAAGGACCAGGTGCTGCTCGGCGTCACCGGATCGGGCAAGACCTTCACCATGGCCAAGGTGATCGAGGAATTGCAGCGCCCGGCGCTCGTGCTCGCGCCCAACAAGATCCTAGCCGCCCAGCTCTATGGCGAGTTCAAGAGCTTCTTCCCCGACAACGCCGTCGAATATTTCGTCAGCTATTACGATTATTACCAGCCCGAGGCCTACGTCCCACGCTCCGACACCTACATCGAGAAGGAAAGCTCGGTGAACGAGGCGATCGACCGGATGCGGCACAGCGCCACCCGGTCCTTGCTCGAGCGCGACGACGTCATCATCGTCGCCTCGGTGTCGTGCATCTACGGCATCGGCTCGGTCGAGACCTATTCGGCGATGGTCTTCAGCCTCAAGAAGGGCGAGAGCGTCGATCAGCGCGAGATCATCCGCAAGCTGGTCGCGCTCCAGTATAAGCGCAACGACCAGGGCTTCGCGCGCGGCAATTTCCGGGTGCGCGGCGACAATCTGGAGATATTCCCATCCCATTATGAGGACACCGCTTGGCGGATCAATTTCTTCGGCGACGAAGTGGAGGAGATCGTCGAGTTCGATCCGCTGACCGGTAAGAAGGTGGCGTCGCTCGAACATGTGAAAGTCTATGCCAACTCCCATTATGTGACGCCCGGGCCGACCTTGAAGCAGGCGATGGAGGGAATCCGGCACGAACTCGCCGAGCGGCTGAAGGAGCTGGTCGCCGAGGGCAAATTGCTCGAAGCGCAAAGGCTCGAGCAGCGCACCAATTTCGACCTGGAGATGATCGCCGCCACCGGTTCTTGCGCCGGCATCGAGAATTACAGCCGCTTCCTCACCGGCCGCCTGCCGGGCGAGCCGCCGCCGACTTTGTTCGAATATATTCCCGAAAACGCGCTTCTGTTCATCGATGAGAGTCATCAGACCGTGCCGCAGATCGGCGCGATGGCGCGGGGCGACCATCGCCGCAAGATCACGCTCGCCGAATATGGCTTCCGGCTGCCGAGCTGCATCGACAATCGGCCGCTGAGATTCAACGAATGGGACGCGATGCGCCCGCAATCGGTGGCGGTGTCGGCGACGCCGGGCGGCTGGGAGATGGAGCAGACCGGCGGCGTCTTCTCAGAGCAGGTGATCCGCCCGACCGGGCTCATCGATCCGCCGGTCACCATCAAGCCGGTGGAAGACCAGGTCGACGACCTCATCTTCGAAGCCAAGGCGACGGCGCAAAAGGGCTATCGCACCCTCGTTACCACGCTCACCAAGCGGATGGCCGAGGATCTCACGGAATTCCTCCACGAGGCCGGCCTCCGCGTCCGCTACATGCACAGCGATGTGGAGACGCTGGAGCGGATCGAGCTGATTCGCGACCTCCGGCTCGGCGTCTACGACGTGCTCGTTGGCATCAACCTGCTGCGCGAAGGGCTCGACATCCCCGAATGTGGTCTCGTCGCCATCCTTGACGCCGACAAGGAAGGCTTCCTCCGCTCCGAAACCTCGCTCATCCAGACCATCGGCCGCGCCGCCCGCAACGTCGAAGGCCGGGTAATCCTCTACGCCGACCGGGTCACCGGATCGATGGAACGCGCGCTTCGCGAGACCGACCGGCGGCGGGAAAAGCAGCGGGAATATAACGAAGCGCACGGCATCACGCCGACCACGATCAAGCGCAACATCGCCGACGTGCTGGCGGATGTCTCGCAACGCGACAGCGTCATCGTCGACACCGGCGACGACGACCGGCCGCATTTGGTCGGCCACAACCTCAGAGCCTATATCAACGACCTCGAGCAGCGGATGCGCAAGGCCGCCGGCGACTTGGAATTCGAGGAAGCCGGCCGGCTCCGCGACGAAATCCGCCGCCTCGAAGCGGACGAGCTTGGCCTCCCCGACCATGAAAAGAAGGCGCCGCTCATGGGCCGCTCCAACGAAGGCAAGCCGGGAACCCGCAAAACCCGATATGGCAAGCAGAAGCAGATGCGCATGGGCAAGCGGGCTGGGGGGAGCCGTTAGGGCCTTTCCCCTATAGCGGCCGGGCCCGTCGGGGGGCGACCCGCGCCTTCTCGACCACGGCCCCCACCGCGGCGATGCGCTCGACATCGGCGTAAGGCGGCTTCTCCAGCTCCTCGCCGAAGATGTCGGGATCGATCTCCCGATAGCGAAGGCCGCAGCCAAGGTCCGGCAGCGCCCGCTCCAGCGCCTCGCATAATGCATCGCGACCATCGACGATGGCGACGCCGGTGTAGAGCAGCATCCGTCCGCCCGGCTCCAACCGTCGCGCGGCGGCGAGGGTCCAGTCGAGCGAGAGGCGGGCGCCGTGCATGTCCCCGCCGTCGCGATAGGAACGGCCCTCCCCGTCCATGACGTAGGGCGGATTGGCTATGACAAGGTCGACGAGGCCGGACACGTCGTCCACGCTTTTGCCTTCGATGGCTTCGACCGCGACCCCGGCGTGCCGCGCGTTCACCACCGCCAGCCGCAGCGCCGCAGCGTTGAGATCGACCAAGGTCAGCCGGGCGCCCGGGAGCAGCGGCGCAGCCATGATCGCGCCGACGCCCGAGCCCGCGCCGATATCGACGAGCCGCCGGACGCGCCCCGCGCGCGGCAACTCGGACCTTATGAAGTCCACGAAGCGAAAGCTGTCCGGACCAAAGAATATGGCATCCTTCTGCTCGGTGGGATAAGCCGAATGGAGGAAAAGCCTGCCGCCGAGCCTGGACGCGCGAACGCCGCTCCTCAGCAACTTCCCCGCTCGTCGCAACAGCCCGGCCTGCTCCAGGGCCTCTGTCGGGGTCGACGGAAGTAGCTCAGGCGCGAAGGGCAAGCTCCAGCCGAAAATGTCGCGCAGGCTCCGCGCCTCCGCCTTGTCCGCCCGCGCCGTCACCCGCGCATGTGTGGCGGGCGTCGGCGTGACGAAATCATAGCCTTGGCGGTCGAGCCAGGCGAGAAGGCGGAGAAGGGCCGGCTCGCTCTCGTCCGATAGCTGCACGGGCGGTTCTCCTCTGCCGTCTCATCCTCTGCTTAACGCGGTCGCGGGCGGATGGCACCAACGCGCCGCCGATCCGTTCTCTGTCCCGTCAACCACAAGGAGGGGCTCATGATCACCCGCACCGCATCCGCACGCTATGAAGGTCTCGGCAAGGACGGCCAAGGCCATGTCTCCACCCAATCCGGGGTCCTCGCCGAGCAGCCTTATGGCTTCAACACCCGCTTCGAGGACGAGCCCGGCACCAATCCCGAAGAATTGATCGCCGCCGCTCACGCCGCCTGCTTCACCATGGCGCTGTCGTTCGCGCTGGCCAAGGAGGGCTTCTCCGACGGCACGCTGGAGACCACGGCCCGGGTGAAGCTCGAAAAGGACGGTGACGGCTTCAAGGTCAGCCGGTCGGACCTCAACCTCGAGGCCACGCTCCCCGGTATCGCCGCCGAACGCTTCGCCACAATCGCCGAAGGCGCCAAGGCCAACTGCCCGATCTCGAAGCTCCTCAACGCCGAGATCACGCTGGAGCACCGGCTCAACAGCTGACATCTCTGGCTTCCCGGACCGCCGGCGCTCGCGCTCGAACACCGCAGGCCAGCGCGGCCGCGCTAGCTCCCGGAAGCCCCGCTGCCTTTGGCGCCGCCGCTCTTCGCCGATCCGGCCTTCGCGGCGCTCCCCTTTTTGGCCGTCGCGCTCCTGGCGGTCGTCTTGCTCGCACCGCCGCTCGACTTGGCCTTAGGTTTGTTCGCCGACGCGGTTTTCGAGGCGCTACTTTTCGCGGTTGAGGATTTGGTGCCGGCCGTTTTCCGAGCGCCGCCGCTCTTGGCCTTCGGCGCCTTGGCCTTGGCAGCGTCCGCTCCGCTCTTCGTGGAGGCGGATTTCGCGCCCCCGCCGCCGCCCGCCGTGTCGCCGCCTCCGGTCGAGGCCATGAAGCGCCGCACCGCTTCGGTCGCGGCGGTGACGATGGCCGCGCCGATCTTGCTGGCGCCGTCGGCCGCGGCCTCGGCGCTGTCCGCGGCGTCGCGTCCCGCTTCCTTGACGGTTTCGCGCACCTTGCGGCTGGAGGTCAGCGCCGCCGCCGCCGTCACCAGCCCGGCCGCGAGCATGCTGCGGGCCACCGGATTCTGGGCCAGCTCGGCCGCTTTCTGCCCCGCCTCGCGGAGCGCTTCGTTGAACTTGGCGGAACCGGCTTCCTTCCGGCCATTCTTTGTCGGACCATTCTTTTTCGAGCCGCCCTTGTCGCCCGATTTACCCGTCGATGACTTCGCCTTTGCCATTGCCGTCTCCAGCCTCTTTTATAACTGATGCGTAACAGACGAGCGGGGCGGCGAACAGTTCCAAAAGAAGGGGCCGCCCTTGTCGGACGGCCCCGAACTTTCGGCAGATTTCAATCTTTAGCGCTCGCTTTTGAACTCGATGTCGCCTTGGCCCCGGTCCTGGTGCGACTTTTGGTCCTGCTCGAATTCCACGTCGCCATCGCCCTGCTGGCGCTCGTCACCGCGCCGGCCCTGCTGCTGGTCCCATTCGCTTTTGTCGCTGTAGCGGCCGCCTTGCGTCGGATCCGATCCACCGCCGCCGGTGCTGCCCATCTGGCGCTCGGGTTGAGCACCGCGCTGCTGCTGGTCCCAGCCGCCGCTGACGCTTGCTGCGTCGCGGCCGCCGCCTTGCTGTTCGTCAAAGGCAGCGCCGCGATCCTGGCCCGGGCGTGACTGGTCCTGCTGTTGCTGGCCCTGATGATTCTGCTGGTTCTGCATATCGCCATACCCGCCGGAGCCGCTGCTGCCGCCGCCCTGGTCCATGTCGCTTTCAGACGCGCCACTGCCAATCTGCTGGCCGCCGCTGCCCTGCGCGGCCTGTTCCTGACCTCGATGGAAGTCGCCGCTTTGCTGGCTCGCGTCGCCGCCCTGCTGCGATTGCTGGAGATCGCTTCCGCGCATGCCCTGCCGTTCGCCCTGGCCGCCCGGCCGTTCGTTCCGATTCGTCATTTCATCCTCCTCAGCAAGAGAATGAAACAACGTCAGGCGTCGCGGCCCGTTCCGGCAGCGGGACGGTGCATGACACTGCAAAATAGCGGAAAACGGCGCCCTTGGCCGTCACGCCCGCGCCGGAAGGTTCTAAGAATGCGCCGCGCGGCGCGAAGTCCGCGGGCCGCGTCCGAGATCATCGTAGCGATAGGGTTCGCCATCGGGGGCGACCGCCTCCGGCGCCGGCTGAACCGGCGCCCGATCGTCGTCGCCGACGCCCTTGTCGCGCTCCTGCCCCTCGGGAATCTCGCGATGCCTCGCCTCGTCGCTGGCGGGAAGAGGATGGCCGCCGCCGCCGCCGGTCACGCCGCGTCTCCCTGATGCTTTTCCTCCGGCTCGCGGGCGGCCTTGTCGATCGGGCGGGGACCACCGGACGGCTCGGCTCCGGCGCCGGCCATCGGGTCGCTGTCATAATCCTCATCCGGATTTCCGCCCCCGCCCGCGCCCGATCCGCTGCCATGAACGGCGCCCGATCGGGGATCGAAGGAAGCACGCCGGCCTCTTTCGCTGGCGGAAGCGGCGGGAATGGCCGTTTCGCGATGGGGTTTGTCGCTCATGGAGGCTATCGGCCGGTGTCTGCTGGCGCCGTCGGAACGACCGCGCGCGACGGATCGGTGGGAGACGGTCGACAATCCTGGAACAGCAGCTTTTCCTGCCGCTGTCGCTGGAGCTGCTCGTCATAGAGTCCGCGGGCGCGGCCCTGGTGGTTCTCGGCTCTACTATCCATGGTTCCAGAACGAACGCCACGACGCGGCGTTCCCGATCACGCGCCGCACCCCTCGGCGAGGAGCCGCCGCAGTTCGGGCGGAGGCGGGGCGTGAGGTCCGGTCTGCTGCGATCCGTAGAGCGCCCGCACGTCGCCGGCCGCGTTCAGCAACGCTTCGAAATTGTCCGGGACCGGCCCTTCACCGGTAACGCCAGGCCGCGCGTCCTGCTCATAAGGATTGGCGACGAGAGTGACCGGTTCCTCTCCCAGGCCGAACGCGAACCGGTCCTCGCTCATCACCGGCTCGAAACCGGGTACGTTGACGGCCAGCCGCGTCGGCCCTGCAAGGCAGACGATGCTGAGCACCAGGCTGCCATCGGCCGACATCAGGCGGAGCGCCGCCCCTTCCCCACTCGCGACGCTTACCCAAGCTGGGGCGGGGAGCGCGGCTGTCGGCGGGGGAACGGTCGGCCTTTCCGGGCGGGGCGCGGGAAGGTTAGATGTCTGAGGAATGTCTTCTGGCGCCGCCCCGACCGGCGCGGACGCGGGCTGCTCAGAACAACCCCAGAGCAATGCTGCGCCGGCGAATAGAAGGATGTGCCGCAATGATCGTCTCCTGCTCCGATGGAGAACGGCAGGCGGCGACGGGCGTTCCGCTAGCGACCGGAGCGGGTCCAGAACGGGCGTATAAACCGGGCGAGCGTGGGGCCGCGCACGAACAGCCAGTCGACGATGTCGGGTCCCGGCCTGGCGCCCATGGTCGATTTGTATCCGCTGTCGCCCGCGCCCCAGTCGATCCGTTCGACACCCCGCTCCATCGCGGCCGCGAAGCTGCGATAGACCAGCACCCGGCCGGGGCTGTGCTGGGCGAAGGCTTCGTCATAGCTGTTGGCGATGGCGAAGGCCGTCGCACCGGTCTCGATGCCGAATTCGAAGGCCACGGGGGCTCCGCCGATGCTGAGGATATTGACGTTGAGCATCGACGCCAGCGCCGGATCGGCCAACGCCGCCTCCCAGATGCGGCGGTGCGACGACAGGAATTTGGCGTCTCCGCCCCGCTTGGCGACCCAGCTCTTCGCTTCGATCGCTGCGAGCTGGTCGAATATGGCGGGCGTCCAGTCCCCGCCGCTGACGAACCGCCATTGCAGCTCTCCGCTCCGGCCCAGCCGGCGTTCGTACCATCGGTTCTTCTGCAAGGTCGATGTGCGCGGCCATGCTCCGTCGGCGCGGAGCGCGGCGATGTCGAGCCCGTAGCTCGTCGCGATGCGCCGCTCGAGCAGCGACCAGCCGCTCGCGCGGGCGATGTGGGCGAGGCGAAGGCCGGTGGGGTCGTCGGCGTTGATCGGCCCCAGGCGCCAGGCGCGGCCGAGCGCGCGCCGCGCGATCGGGTGGGAAAGCAGCGCGGCGATCTCCGCATCCTCGGCGTCGGCGGCGATTGGAAAGCTGCGGAAGGGCCAGTAGCAGCCGGGCACGGATCTCAAGCCGAGCGCGGCCGGGCCGACGCATCGGGTCGGCAGCGCGGCCAGGGTCCGGCCGTCGGGCCGGCGGGCGACAAGGGTGGTGACGCCGCTTCCCCCCGCGGCGGCGAACCAGGCGCGGCGCAGGAAGTGGTGGCGCGGATCGGCGGCCTCGGCGGCGGCATCGATGTCCGCGGCAAGACCGGGCGTCAGCGTGACGTCGATGGCGACGCGAGCTGCCGTCAGGGACGTCTCCCGCATGCCTTTCCCGCCTCCCGCTTGTTCGTCATCGCCGTCTAGCGTCGAAAAGCTACCATCCGGTAAGTCGCGGTTGACGGACGCGGCCATGCCCCGCCAAGGATGAGCGACATGACCGGGGCCAGCATCTCGACCGTCGCGCAAATCATCCAGCTTTCGGTGGCGCCTGTCTTCCTGCTCGCCGGCATAGGTGGAATCCTGAACGTGGTCGCCAACAGGCTCGCCCGGGTCGTCGATCGGGTGCGAAGCCTCGAAAGGGATGTGGGTCAGTCCGACCTGTCGCTTCGCGGCGGCGACCTGCGCAGGCTCTCCGTCCTCGATCGCCGGATGCGGTTCTGCCACTGGTCGATCGCCTTGTGCGTCGTCGCGGCCCTGCTCATCTGTCTGGTTGTGGTCGTCCTCTTCATCGCCGATCTGGTGTCGATCAACTTCGCGATCCCAGTGTCGCTGCTCTTCATCGCCGCGATGATCAGCCTGACCATCGGCCTGCTGCTGTTCCTGGCCGAAGTGACGATCGCCACGCGTTCCGTGCGGGTGAACGAGGAGTTCATCAGTCGCGGAAGGGCGGCCCGTGACCGCTGAGGCCGAGCGCCGCCTGCTCCAGACCGCGGTCGCCTTTGCCGCCCTGGTGCCGCTGTCGATGGGGCTGCTCAGCGTCGTTCAGGGGCCGGCGGTCCTGCACGGCGTCGCGGCGCCGGCGCCGGACGATCTCGACAGCCACTTCCGCTATCTTTCGGGGCTGCTGCTCGGCATCGGCATCGTCTTCGCCGCCTGCATTCCCGCCATCGAACGGAAGGGTCCGCTTTTCCGGGCGCTCGGCGCGATCGTCATTATCGGGGGCCTGTCGCGGTTGGTGTCGCTGGCGGACGTCGGCGCTCCCGGGTCCGGTCATCTCTTCGGCCTGGCGATGGAGCTCGGAATCGTGCCCCTCATCCTCTTGTGGCAGGCGCGGGTGGCGCGGCGGTTCGATCGGCCCCAAAACAGTTGAAGGGCCGCCGCGCCCAGCGCGACGACCCTCCGAACATGGTCAGCGGCCGGAAGCTCCAGCCCGGGAAGACCTTGGAAAGGCTTAGCCTTTCATCCCCCGAACGAACAGAACCGACCCCTCTGCTGAACCATGAGACATCGGATCACCTCCTTTCGCTGTTGAACACAAGGCGACTATGAGTCGCGCCGACTCGCCAATCAAGACTTGTATTCAACTATTTTGACGATAAGATTCCATGCTTCGCGCCGGGCTCCGGCGATCCTCCCCGCATCAGCTCCTGCAATCCTCGATCACCCGCGCCGGTTCCGGCCAGGCGGGAATGACAAGCATCGGCGCGCCGACCAGTTCGACGGTGAAGCGGCCGCGGCTGAAAACCATTGAATCGAGGAAGCGGTCGCTCGCCGGAACCGGCGTCGAGACGTGGGGCAGAGGCGCCGTCTCGGCCGTGACCGGGAAGGCGCGCGCGCCGAAGGACGTGCGGATCGTCATTGCCCGGGCATCGCTTCGGCCGGGGCGCGACAGCAGGATCTGCCGGCGGGCGCGGTCGCAGCGGACGGTGAAATGGGCCTCGCCGCTGGCCGGTCCGAACAGAGCCCGCGAGCCGCCGCTGTCGCCGCGATAGACCCAGTCGCCGGGCGTGAGCGGGACATCGCGCCAGTCGGCGGCGGGCGGCGGCGGCGCGGGCGGCGGGGGCGCCGGCGCGGGCGCTGGCGGCGGCGGCGGTGGGGTTTCCGCCCTCGGGACGCAGGCGGCGACCGCGGCCAGTCCGCCGATCAGCAAATACAGACGCACTGACTTCATTCGATCCGCTCCGCTCTTATTCCCTCGCTCAACCGCGCTGGGCGGCATTTCGATCCATCCCCCGGCGGCCGGCCGATGCTTCAGGGCGTTTCGGGCTCCGCGGCGTTCCCGGCATCGGCCGCGCTGCTATTGCTCTCAGCGGCGCCCGCGGGCTCTTCCCCGCCGGCGCAGGTCGCGATGAACGCGTCGATCATCGGGCTGGGCGGAAGCACCAGCGGCGGACCGTCGCCGACGATCAATTGGATCGGTCCGTCATGTCCGCGCAGACCCGCCAGCAGGGGATCGTTCGCCGGCACGGCCGCGCGCAGCATCGGCAGCGGTCCCTGCACCGGGTTCACCGCGAGCCGGCGCGAGGCCGTGCCCAGTGTAACGGTCATCATCTCGGCCGCGCCGGTCGGGACGGTCCCGTGCCGGTGCAGCAGGATGCCCTCGCGGTCGTCGCAGCGGATGCTGAACAACGGCTCGGTATTGGCGGGGCCGAACTGCAATACCGGCCGCTCGTCCTGCAAAGAGCGCACCCAATCGCCGATCGCCGGCGTCGCCTCCTCCCCCACGACCGCCGTCACCGGATCGATGAGGTTGTATTCGCCCTCGTCCTCGGCCGGCTGGATGTCCGGCGGCTCGCTGTCGGCGCAGGCGGCGAGGCCCAGCAAGGCGGCGGTGAGGAGCAGGCGGTGCATGAATACCCTCCTTGGGAATCTGGCCGGGGCATCCCGGCGATGTGGACCGCCCCGCCTCTGATCTTCGGGCCGGCGGCGCTCCGACCCGCCTTCGCCGCTGGAAAAGGCCGCGTCAATGGTGGCACGTGGGACAGCCGGCAGAGACCGTTCGCCGGCCGAACGAAAAAGGGCGCCGCGTTGCCGGGGCGCCCTTTCTCGTGAATGTGCGTTTTTACGCGGACTGCAGGTTGCAGGCGCTGGTCTTGCCGCGATTGTCGGTTTCGAGCTCGTAGCTGACGCGCTGGTCCTTATCGAGCGTGCGCATGCCGGCCTTTTCGACCGCGCTGATGTGCACGAAGGCATCGCCCCCGCCGCCTTCCGGCTCGATGAAGCCATAGCCCTTGTCGATATTGAAGAATTTCACGGTGCCGATCGGCATAGTCTTTTCCTTTAGTTCAGTATCGGCGAGGCCGGAGCGGCCGCGCCTTGCGTGAGAAAAGTGTAGAGAGGGAAAAGGAGCCTTTAGGCATCAAAGTCCGTCGCTTGCGACTTTTGCATGTTTACCCTGCACTATTTCACGACGCATGGCAAATTCGGCGGCTCCGCGCGCGATCCGGACGCGGCTTCTTCGTCCTGTCGTAGGGGAGGCCGAAGCCTCCCCTCTCCGCCTCAGCTCGCGGCTTCCATCGAATGCTTGAGAGCGCTCATCTGGTCGTGGCCCTGCTTCACCGAGGTGAAGCATTGCTGCACCACGGCCTTGACCTGCGGCGACAGTTCGTCGTCGGCGAGGGCGGATTCGAACTTAGACTTGATATGATCCTCGCCGCGCTCGACCTCGTTGATGACAGCCTGGTCATCCTTGCCGGTGACGGCCGATTTCAGGTTGACGAAGCCGCGATGGGCGGCGGCGGCGGTGGTGCCGTCATCCTCGGGATTCCCGCCCAGCCTGCCGACCTCGGCCTGCAAGGTGGTCAGCACCTGGCGGCGCTCGGCGGCGCGATCGTTGAACATCGAGGCGAAGCGGCTGCTGTCCGCATCCTTGGCGGATTCGGAATAGCCGTCGATGCTGTCGATGACGGTGGCGATCAGGGAATTGAGGGTGCGGATATCGTGGCTGGTATCGGCCATGTCGATGGTTCCTCCTTTGCGTTGGGGTGAACCGGGATAACGCGCCGGATGCCCGCGCGGGTCCATGCGATCACCCCCATGCAACGGGAACAGCAAGCGGGTCGGCGCATTTTCAGCTTACGAACGGGAACATCGCCGGCGGGCCAATGGGAGACATGACATGCGCGACAATAGCGGCAAGGGCGACGCCACCAACAACCTCCACGATCCGACGTTGAAGGAAAAGGAGCGCGACAGGGGTGTCAGCGGAGAGGCGATCCAGGGTGAGAAGAAGGTGAAGGCCAAGCCCAGCCGGAAATCGACCACCGGCATATCATGAAAAAGGCGGCGGAGCCTGGCTCCGCCGCCTTCGGCGATAAATTCCGCGCGGCCTCAGCGGCTGGCGGCAAGCGAAACGCTGCCCGTGCCGCGCATCGCCAGCGCCTGGCTGATCTGCGACTGAGCCGAGCCAAGCACATCCTCGCGGCAGCCATGGACCCGGGTCATTTCGACGAGACCGGGAGCCTGCTCGACGCCGCAGAGACGATTGGCGACGGCCTTGAGGCGGTTGTCCAGAGTGCGGGCACCGGCCGCGCTGGCGAGGTTGAGGTCGCCATAGGGCACGGAGACGACATAGGTGTCGGCATCGGCTTCGGGTTGGGCCAAAGCGGGCATGGCCGGCAGCAAAGCGGCGGCGACGGCGAGGGTGATGAGCTTCTTCATGGGTAGGTCCTTCCTGTGTCTTTTGCGATGGTACGACAGGAAGCCACTCCGGCTGGGGGGCATCGGCCGGAACGATTCCCTGTCGTTGCAGCCCCTCTAGGAAAGCCGCTGCCGCCACGCTTTCGCGCTTCGACCGTCGCCGGATATTCTTCTGCGAAACCGCCCCGGCCTCGACGAACGACCCGCGTCGTTCGACAAGCCGCGTCATTCCGCTAACACACCAGCCGCGTGGGGTCAGGGCCCGGGCAGGCTGACATGGGTCGGCGCGCCGCGCCGCTCGCGCACCTCGAGCCCGAGTATGCGGGCGAGATCCTCGTCCCAGCCATAAGGGTCGGCGCGGAAGGCGATCGAGCCGCCCTCATCGACGAAGGCGGTGTGATAGAGGAGTCGCACCGGTATCTGCCGCGGCAATGGGACGAAGCTCTCCTCGCCGCTCGCCATCGCCTGGTCGAACTCGGCGCCCACGCCGTTCTGCCCCGCCAGCATCCGCGCGAAGGCGACCGCGTCATCGACCCGGACACAGCCATGGCTGGCGTGGCGCTCATTCTGATCGAACAGGGATTTCGCCGGCGTGTCGTGCAGGTAGATGGCGTGCGGATTCTCCATGTCGAACTTGACGAGGCCGAGCGAGGATTCAGGCCCGGGCCGCTGGACGATCCAGCCGTCCTTCCACACCATGTTGTTCGCCCGCATATAGGCCGCGCCCTTGGGGATGATCTCCTCCTCGGCGATCGATTTGGGCACCGTCCAGTTGGGATTGGCGACGAGGCGGACGATGGGAGAGCCGAGCTGCGGCGTTTCCCAGCCCGGCTGGCCGACCACGACCCGCGCCCGGTGCGCATGCGCGCCGTCATGCCAGTAATCGAGCATCGCGGCGGCGGTATTGACGTCGATACGCGTCGCCGACGGCTTGCGCTCCAGCCAGCGATGGCGCTCGAGGTTGATGGCGAGGCTCCGCGCCCGGTCGTCGGCGCCGGTGTTGAGCGCCGCCAGCGTATCCGCGCCGACGACCCCATCGACCTTCAGCCCACTCTCCTGCTGCAACCGGGACACCGCTTCCGCCAGCGCGGGCGTGAAGAGATCGGGGCTGGCGCCGGCGGGCTGGCCGGTCAGATAGCCGTTGGCCCGGAGCGAGGCGGCGATGGCGGGGATGCGAGGGTCGCTGTCGCCCGGATGGATCGTCTCCCCTGCCGGAATCGGTTGCGCGCCCTCCTGCGCGGCCTGCCGGGAATAGCGAAGAAATGCCTCGGAGAGCGCTTTATATTCCGCATCCTGCGGAGCGAGGCCGGCGAGCCAGGGCCCGAGCTGTCCCGCCTCCAGCGCCGAAGCCAGTCCGGCGACCACATCCACCTTCGGCCGGGGCACCGAATAGATTTCGCGGATCTCGCCCGGATCGGCGAGACCGTCGGCGAGCGCGTCGGCATAAGTAAGGGCGGCGAAGGTCAAAGCCGCCTCGCGTTCGACCGGAGTCGCGGCGGCGGCCGCATCCTTGCGGAACGCCGCATCGCTGAGACCATGGCGCGGCGCATCCTGCAGCGCGGCAATCAGCGCCGCCGCCTGCTCCTCGGTCCATGCGGGGCTCCAGGCCCTCGCCTCGTAGAAGCGCTTGACCCGCTCGTCGGAGACGGCGGCCCGCAGCGCCTCCGCCGACACCTCGTCCGGCGCCACGGCCAGCTCGGAAGCCTGGGCCTCGGCCGATCCGGCCCCGTCGCCGCAGCCCGTGGCGGCGGCCAGCGCCGCCAGCGATACGCAGAACAATTTGAAACGCATGAATACTCCTGAACCGATAAGCGACCATGTTTGTAAGGGAACGTCCCCGGCCGCCGATCCGATCCGCCGGCGCCGCCGTTAATCGCCTCCGGACGCGCCGTGCCACTTCGGGACAGGCCGAAAACAGCCAAGGATTCCAGCCACAAATGGCGATATGTCGCGCTTGTCCGGCCTGATCGGACGCTAGCGGATCGCGACGCGACCATGCGGAAACACCAGGGACAAACGACGCCGCAGCCGGCCGGTAAAAGGCACAAGCGGGAGCTGCTCGCTCTGGCCTTGCTGGTACCGGCGGCGTCCTGCGTTCCCGAGGGCCGAGCGATCCAGTCGCCTGGTTCGATGGCGGTCCTCACGGTGGATCTGCCGCCGCCGATCGCCGCCCCGACCGACGCCCGGGCGTTGCCCGCGGCCAATGCGGAAGCGGCGACCGCCGCCAACGCCGCCCTTCCCTTCTCGGGCGCGCTCAATCCGGCCGCCGCCCCCACGATCTTCCACACGCGCAGCGCGGTCGATCGGATGCGCGCGCTCGATTGCCTGGCCGAGGCCATATATTATGAGGCGCGATCGGAGAGCGAAGGCGGCCAGCGCGCGGTCGCGCAGGTCGTGCTCAACCGGGTCCGCCATCCGGCTTATCCGGGGAGCGTGTGCGGCGTCGTCTATCAGGGACCGATGAAGGCCGGCGGCGGCTGCCAATTCTCCTTCACCTGCGACGGCGCGCTTGCCCGCCGGCCGGTCGAGCCCGGCTGGAGCCGCGCCCGCGGCATCGCCGCCGAAGCACTGGGCGGCGCGGTCTATCGCCCCGTCGGCCTTTCGACCCATTATCATGCCTCCAGCGTGCTGCCGCACTGGGCACCTTCGCTCGCCAAGACCGCAATGATCGGCTCGCACATTTTCTATCGCTGGTCCGGCGGGGCCGGCGCTCCCGCCGCCTTCGCTCAATCCTATGCCGGCCGCGAGCCGGGACGCGTCTTCCAGGCGGCCGCCGCGCCGGCGCCGGCGCCCAGCCAGGCCTCTGCGCCGGCGCGGCTCGCTTATGCGGCGCTGGACCCGCTGCCGTCCGCCCGGCCGGTCGACAATCTCCCCGAATCGACCATCCGGCCCGAATATCGCAACACCGGCGCCCCGATCGGCGAGACGCGCTGACGCCGCCCCGACGCCAATTTCAACGCTGATTCAAACGTACCCGCCAACGCCCCTCGCCTAGAGCCCCGCCGACATTCACATGCGGGGAGGCAATCATGCTCGGCACCTATCATTATATCGCGCTCGGCCTGTTCGGGGCGTTCTGCGCCATCGACCTGGCCGCCCGCGCGAGGGCGTTTCCTTATATCCGATTCTGGCGGTTGAAAGGGATCGATTTCGCGGTCGCCACCTTCGCGCCCTTGCTGTGGGACGGATTGCTCGGCGAGAACCGGCTGTTCGATGCGAGCGGGCTGCCACTGGCGGCGCAGGTCGCCGGCGGGGTGCTGGCGATCGAGCTTGGCGTCTATGCCTGGCACCGGACGATGCACGCGACGCCGTTCCTGTGGCGCTGGTTCCACCAGATGCACCACAGCGCCGAGCGGGTCGATATCTGGGGCGCCTTTTACTTCAGCCCGCTCGACATGGTCGGCTGGTCCCTGCTCGGCAGCCTCTGCCTGGTCGGCGGCTTCGGCATCGGCGCCGAGGCGGCGATCGCGGTCGGCGTGTTCATCACCTTCCTGTCGATGTTCCAGCATTCCAACATCCGGACGCCGCACTGGCTCGGCTATCTGGTGGTCCGGCCGGAAAGCCACACGCTCCATCATCAGCGCGGAGTCCACCGCTACAATTATTGCGACCTGCCGTTATGGGACATGGTCTTCGGCACCTTTCGCAACCCGCGCGCGTGGATGGGACAAGCGGGCTTTTACGACGGCGCGTCGGGCCGGATGGGCGACATGCTGCTGGGCAGGGACATCGCCTGACGCGGCTTGGCGTCGCCGCCTTTCCCGACTCATGCTATGGCGTCCGCATGACCCGCTGGCGCGCGCTCCAGGCCGATATCACCACGCTCGCCGTCGACGCGATCGTCAACGCCGCCAATTCGTCCTTGCTCGGCGGCGGCGGCGTGGACGGGGCGATCCACCGCGCGGCCGGGCCGGGCCTGCTCGAGGAATGCCGTGCGCTCGGTGGTTGCCCGACAGGCGAGGCGCGGCTCACGCGCGGGTATGCCCTCCCCGCGCGATTCGTCATTCACACCGTCGGGCCGGTCTGGCGGGGAGGATCCAAAAGCGAGGCCGAAAAGCTCGCCGCCTGCTATAGAAGCAGCCTCGGCGTAGCGGAGGCGCATGGGCTGCGCAGCATCGCCTTTCCCGCCATCTCGACCGGAGTCTATGGCTATCCGGTGGACGAAGCGGCCGCTGTCGCCTCTCGCGCGGTTGCCGGCGTGATCCGCGACAATCCCGAAGTCTTCGCGGAAATCCTGTTCGTCTGCTTCAACCCCGCCGACCGCGCCACCTACGCCGCCGCGATCGAGGCGTGCGCTTCCGCCTCGGCGGGCCGGAGGTGAGCCGGAGCGGACGACCCGCTACAGGCCCCACCACGGCATCGTGCCGTAATAGCCCGAGACTTCCTCGTCATAGTCGCGGTCGCGGGGTCGGTCGGCCTCGTCGAGCCGCATGGTCGGCGCATTCTCAAGCTGTTCGCGGGTGAGGTCGATGACATAGGCGTCCATATCGACATCGTAGGTGAGCTTCTCCCACGGCACCGGATGGACATGCTCCTTCATGCCGAGGAAGCCGCCGAACGACAGCACCGCGTAAGCGACCTTGCCGCTCCTCTTCTCGATCATCACCGCATGGATGGACCCGAGCCTTTCGTCCTTGCGGTTGTAGACCGGCGTTCCCTCGACCCGCCGCGACGAGATCAGCTCGTGCGCATAGTCGACGACCATATTCTGGTCGGTCATGGTCTGTCTCCTTTCCGAGACTCCAGAGGACCGACCATAGCATTTTTCGGGCGCGAACGCACGTCGCGCCGTTCGCTGGCCTATCGGCAGCGCGCCTCGCCGCGATCGACGGCGGTGCCGATCGCCGCGCCGGCGCCGGCGCCGAGGATCGTGCCGAGCACTTCCGACCCGCCGGGCGCGATGATGTTGCCGAGCACGCCGCCGGCGAGGCCGCCGACGATCAGGCCGGTGGTGCCGTCGTCGCGGCGGCAATAATAACGGCCGTCGCGGCCGCGATAGATGCGGTCGTTGCGCGACAGGCGGCGCTCTTGATAGCGGCGGTCATCGCGATAATATTGGTCGGCATAATAGCCGCCGTAGCGCGGATCGGGCCGGTTATAATCATAACCGCCATAATCGTCGTAATAGCCGTCGCGGCCGTAGGTGGAGCAGCCGGCGACCATCGCCGCGCATGAAAGTGCCAGTATCGCGCTACGCATGACTTGTTCCTTCCGGAAAGAAGTGATGGGAGCGTAATGGTCGGCGGCGGGATTGGTTGCAGAGGGTCGCGGTCAGGCTATTCCGCGGCGAGCACGGCCGCCTGTTTCTCGGCCTCGGCCTGAGCGCGCATCTTCTCGCCGCGCTGGGCGCGGGCGGCCATCGCCGACCAGGCCGCTTCGGCGCGGCGGCACCGGTCGCGGACATTGTCCAGCGTCGCGGCATCGGCGTCGCGCTGCGCCTCGGCGGCGCGGGCAAGGTAGAAATCGAGCTGCTGGGACATGTGTGTCTCTGATCTGGAGGCCTGGGGGAAGCAACGGCCGGCCGCGGCTTCGACAGAAAAATCCCTCCCCGCGGCCGATGCCGGCGGGGAGGGAGAAAGCGCTTACGCGCTCTGGAGATTGACCGCGCTGGTCTTGCCGCGCTGGTCGGTCTCGAGCTCGTAGCTGACGCGCTGGTCCTTATCGAGAGTGCGCATGCCGGCCTTTTCGACGGCGGTGATGTGGACGAAGGCGTCCTGACCGCTGCCCTCGGGCTGGATGAAACCATAGCCCTTGTCGGCGTTGAAGAATTTCACGGTGCCAATCGGCATAGTCTTTTCCTTATAGTCACGGAGTCGGCGAGGCCACAGCGGCGATCACCATGCAGGAGTAGCTTAGAGAGAGGGAAAAGGAGCCTAGTGACGCCAAAACTCCGTCGCATGCGACTTCAGCCCGGATATTATGGGCTTGTTGGCCGGACAAAGCAAATATGAGGCTTTTCCAGCAGATAAGCGACGCATTTCCCGAAGAGGGCGTCGCGCGACTATGCGGGCGCAAAAGACGAGTCGCGCAACGGAACGCCGGTACGCTCCGCCGGTTGAACGGAAAGGAGCTTCGATGACCGGTCCATCCCACTCGGCCTCCGTCGGGCGCGCCCCAGTGGCCTTTCTGTGCTTCGCGCTCGCGGCCTGCGCCGAGCCGTTCGAAGGGGAAGTCGCGTCGCGGCTCGCGGAGGCAGGGCTTTCCAGGCCCATGGCCGATTGCATGGCGGGCCGCTGGGTCGATCGGCTGAGCGTGCTTCAGCTCCGCAAGATCTCAAGCCTCGCCGACGATCTGAAGCGCGACGGCGACACGCTCACCCCCGTCGGCTTCGTGTCCCGCATAAGAGAGCTGGACGATCCGGAAATCGTCGAGGTGGTGACCCGATCGAGCCTGGCCTGCGCGTTGTCGGCCTGAGCCGTGCTTCGTTCGCCGGTCGTCAGCCGGCGACGGTCAGGTCGACCTTCTCGACCCATTCGGGATAGAAAGCGGGCTCGCGGTTCGACCAGCCGGGCGCGGTCGCCGCCGCCTCGCTGATCGACTGGAGCAGCAGGCGCCTTTTCTCCGGATGCAGGTGAGGCAGCGCCGCCGCGGCACAGAAGGCGCCGGGCAGCCACGGCCGCACCGCCGCCCCGATCAGCCGCTCGTAGAGGAAGCGATAGGAAGCGAAGTCGCCGAGCCGGTCCTGGCCCAGGTCGAAGGCGGTCATGGTGACGAGCGGCGCCATCAGGGGCTCCATCACGTCGAGGCCGCTATCGTCCGGCACGTAATTGCGGATGTGGTCGAGCCGCTGGTAGATGCGGGCCTGGGCGCGGATGCTCGCCGCCTCGCCGACGTCGCGCGACCAGCGCTTCATCGCGTCGCGGCGGCCGAGGCCCACATCAAGCGAGCGCCGGATATAACGCTGCGTGCCCTTCGAGAAGCCCGCGAATTCCTTCATTTCGGCCAGAGTCAGCGCGCCGTCGGCGGGCCTGGTCTGCGTACCCATGATCCCACTCCTTTTGCCCCTGGGGGGATCATGCGCCCAAACGGGTTACGCGACGCTTAATCAATTCCCCGGCTCCCGTTAAGGATTGAATCAGAGACGGTTGCGCGCCGCAATGTTTAAATTCCATCGGCGGTGTCGCGGCCTCCTTACTGTCACATCGCCGCAACATGTGCCGGGACGAAGGGCGGGAAATCCGCGCCCGCCCGCCAGGCGGACCAGTTTTCCACATTTTTCTGACGGCGCCGGCGCGGCGCCGATATTTCGGCAGCGCCGGATCGTTCACGCCGCCGCTGTACCGGCGACCAAAGCTGCTATAAGCATCGTCGGACCGTGGGGATGGGCAATGGCGGACCGAATCGACGACACCGCGAACATCGGATTTTCGCCTTCGGACGGGGAGCCGTCCGGCGCAGTGGACGCGCTTTCGCCCTATTTTTCGACCAAGGACGGTTCGCCTTCTGCGAACGACGCGATCGGAAACGGCTTTTCCCTGAATAGTGCGTTAACAGACGACATGGATTTGCAGCCACGGAATTTCATCGCGCGCCGGCTTCCGGACCTGGGGATCGCCCTCAAGTCCATCGCCGGATTCTGGGCGCTCTATCTCGGGCTGATCACGCTGCGCGCCGTCGTGCTCGATTTCCCCGATTTCTGGGCGATGCTCGCGCGCCGCGGCTCGGTCGTCCTCGTCGGCACCTTCCTGACATTTCTCGTCTATCTGGCGCTGCGCCCGCTGGCGTCGGCGAGCCTCGCCAAGAAGGCCACCGTCGCCAGTATATTATGCCTCCCCGCATCGACCTGCTTCGCCGCCTTCAATTATTACATCTTCTACATCTTCGCGCCGCTCGACGCGGCCAAGATGGACGAATCCATGAAGGACATGACGCCCTTCCAGATGGCGCTCCAGTCCATCGTCGAAGGCGCGCTCAGCTGGTATTTCATCTTCGCCGCATGGGCCGCGCTCTACGTCGCGATGAGCGTCGCCAAGCAGCTGCGCGCCGCCGACCGCCGCACCGCCGTCTTCGCGCGCGAAGCGCAGGAGGCCCAGCTCCGGGCGCTTCGATACCAGATCAACCCGCATTTCCTGTTCAACACGCTCAATTCGCTGTCCTCGCTGATCCTCTCGCAGCGGATCGACGTCGCCGAGCGGATGATCATGAACCTGTCGCATTTCTTCCGCACGACCCTGTCGGCCGATCCCACCGCCGACATCGCGCTGGAGGAGGAGATCAAGCTCCAGCGGCTCTATCTCGACATCGAGCAGATCCGCTTTCCCGAACGCCTGAGGGTGGAGATCGACGTGCCCGAGCATCTCGCGTCGGCCCGCGTGCCGGTGCTGATCCTCCAGCCGATCGTCGAGAATGCCATCAAATATGGCGTGGCGCGCTCGCGCGGGGCGGTCACGGTGCGCATCTCGGCCTATGAGGAAGCGGGGAGGCTGCATCTCAAGGTCAAGGACAATGGCGAGGTGCCGCCTCCGCAGGATTGCGAGGATTGCGGCACCGGAGTCGGTCTCAAGAATGTCTGCGAGAGATTGATCGCCCGTTACGGCGTCCAGGCCGGATGCTTCCACGGGCCCGATCCTGAAGGGGGATTCACCGTCCATGTCATCCTGCCCGTCATCCGTCATGGCTGAAGCGACGTCCCTGCGCGTCCTCGTCGTCGACGACGAGCCGCTCGCCGTCGAGCGGCTGCAATTGCTCCTCGCCCGCTGCGAAGGTGTCACCCTGGTCGGCACCGCGTCCGACGGCGAGGCGGCGCTTCGCATCGCCGAGGCGGTGAAACCGGATCTGCTGCTGCTCGACATCGCCATGCCGGGCATGGACGGAATCGAGGTCGCCCGCGCGCTCGCCGGCTCGGCGCTCGATCCGGCCGTGATCTTCGTCACCGCCTTCGACAATTTCGCGGTCGCCGCCTTCGACGTGGCGGCCGTCGACTATCTGATGAAACCGGTCGATCCGGAACGCCTTGCCCGCGCCCTCGACCGCGCCCGCGAGGCCATCGCCAAGGGCGGCAGCCCGCGCCCGCAGCAGACCTCGCGCTATGTCGAGGAGTTCTGGGTGCCCGACCAGAACGGCCTGGTCCGCATCGCCACCCGCGACGTCGACCGCATCACCGCCGAGCGCGACTATATGCGGCTCCATGTCGGCAAGCGCAGCTGGCTCATCTACCGCACCATCGCCAAGCTCGAGGAGGAGCTCGACCCGGCCCTGTTCATCCGGGTCCACCGGTCGGCGATCCTGCGCCGCGACACGATAGCGGGCCTCACCCGCGACAATATCGGCCATTGGGCGGCGCGGCTCGCCGACGGCAGCGAGCAGCGCATCGGGCGCAGCCATATCGGCGAAGTGAAGAAGCTGGCGGGGAGAGCATAAGAGCCAACCCCGTGTTTACTTGACCGTGCCGTCCGCTTCACCTGTGGAAATGCGCATATGAGACAATGCCTTGCCGGCGTAGGCCGGTAGCGCGGCCATTTCGACGCCTGTAACCTAACTACAACAGGGGCAAAAGCTTCGTGACCATGGCGCGGAGAGCCGCTTGTTTCTTTAGCGAACGTCTGACTAGTCTCGCATCTCAAGGGGGAGTGGGAGGTCTCGTGATGGCGCGCGTGAATCATACCAAGGGCGGCGCGATAAGCGCATTTCGGGCTGGGACATCGCTTCTGGCATTCGTGGTTCTGGGCTCTGCCGCCTTCGCGCAGACCGGCCCGGGCGAGGATAGCGAAGACGACGAGACGATCATCGTCACCGCGACCAAGCGCGCCTCGACCGTGCAGGACGTGCCCTTTTCGATCAACGCGCAGACCGAGGAGGACATCCAGCGGTCGGGCGCGGTCACGATCGAGGATTTGTCGCGCAACGTCGCCGGCCTCACCGTGCAGAATCTCGGGCCGGGCCAGAGCCAGGTCGCGGTGCGCGGCGTCTCGGCCGGCCAGATCATCCGCGACCAGCCGGGCGTCAAGGAGCAGGTCGGCGTCTATCTCGACGAATCGGTCATCTCGCTGTCGCTGTTCACCCCCGACCTCGACCTGTTCGACCTCAACCGCGTCGAGACCCTGCGCGGGCCGCAGGGCACCCTCTTTGGCTCCGGATCGGTCGGCGGCACCATCCGCTACATCACCAACCAGCCCGATCTCGACGAGGTCGAAGGCCTGGTCGAAGGCAATATCAACCTGATCGACGGCGGCGGCACCGGCGGCCACCTGAAAGGCGCGGTCAACATCCCGATCGCGCCGGGGATCGCGGCGATCCGCGTCGTCGGCTACCATACCGAATATGCCGGCTTCATCGACGCGCTGCGCGAAGGCGGCGGCATCGACGAGGACGTCAATGACGGCAGGCGCACCGGTGGACGCATCGCGCTCACCATCGAGCCGACGCCGGGCCTCAGCATCACGCCGAGGGTGGTCTATCAGGAGATCAGGGCCGGCGGCTTCAACCGCCAGGAGGTCTACAACCTCTACGCCAATCCCTATACCGACCCGACCGTGCCGGGCGGCCGCGATCCGGTCATCTTCGACGAGCGGCAGCAATTCCTGCTGCTCGACGAGAAATTCTCCGACGACACATTGCTTCTCGACAATGTGGTCGAATGGGATTTCGGCGACGCCGCTTTCACCTCGGTGACCAGCTTCATGGACCGCGAAATCCTGGTCAGCCGCGACGCCAGCGCGCTGACCGGCAGCGTCTCGGTCGACCTCGGCTTCCCGGTCGCGGGCGTGCTGCTGCCGTCGAACCTGCGCGACACGACCGACCTCCAGACCTTCACCCAGGAGGTCCGGCTCACCTCCGACACCACCGGCCCGTTCCAGTGGCTGATCGGCGGCTTCTATTCGGACGTCGAGCGCAGCTATACGCAGCGGCTGCCGACGCCGGGCTATGACGCGTTCACCGACGCCAGGCTCGGCGAAGGGACGTCGGACGCGGTCAGCAACGGTTTCGGCCCGGACTCCCCCTACAATGCCGACCTGCCCTACGACATCAAGCAGAAGGCTGTGTTCGGCGAGGCGAGCTACGACCTCACCGACCGCTTCACGGCCACCGCCGGGCTTCGCTATTACGACTTCAAGGAGGTGCGCAGCTTCACCTCCGGCGGCCTTTTCGCCAATGGCGACGACCAGACCGACGAGACCAAGTCCGACGGCTTCTCGCCGCGCCTGCTGCTGAGCTACGAGGCCAGCGACAACATCACCTTCAATGCCCAGGCGTCGAAGGGCTTCCGTCTGGGCGGCGTCAACGATCCGTTGAACGAGACTTTGTGCGGCCCGGACGACGAGGCGACCTATGGCGGCTTCGACCGCTATGACGACGAGACCTTGTGGAATTACGAGGCCGGCATGAAGTCGCAATTCGGCGGCATCACCTTCAACGCGGCCGCTTTCTACACCGACATCCGCAACCTCCAGGTTACCGCCGACGCCGGCTCCTGCTCGTCGCGCGTCGTGTTCAACGCCGACGCCCATACGATGGGACTGGAATTCGAGCTCGCCGCAGAGCCGGTGGAAGGGCTCGATCTTTCGCTCGCCGGCAGCCTGATCGAGGCGGAATTCGACGAGACGCGGCTGAAGGCGAACGGCGACATCCTGGAAGGGATCGAGGAAGGAAACCGCCTCCCCTCGGTGCCCAATTTCCAGATCGCGGCCACCGCTTTCTACAATTTCCCGATCGGCGCCTCGGGGACGAACGGCTTCATCGGCGCCAGCGTCCAGCATGTCGGCAGCCGCTTCACCCAGCCGGGCGACCAGGAGAATAATCCGCGCACCTTCGTCCACGGCCTGCCCTTCGGCGGCGCACCGGGCAGCGCCTCGACGACGGTCGACCTCAAGCTGCCCGATTACCAGCTGGTCAATATCAGCGCCGGCATCGAGATGGCCAATCAGCTCGAGATCGTCGCCTACGTCAACAATCTGTTCGACGAGAACGCCTTGCTGTCGTTCGACCGCGAGCGCGGCGGCCGGGCGCGGCTTGGCTTCAGCACCAACCAGCCGCGCACCTTCGGCCTGACGGTGCGCAAGGGCTTTTGACGCTGGGCGCCGGGTCGGGGCGGAAAGCGTCCCGGCCCGGTCCGTGCCCTTCCCTCGTCTCGACCCCGCGCCACCCACCGACGGCGACAAGCCGCGCCAATTCAGGCATGGGGCGCTGACGACCGAGGAGATGCGCCATGGCCGAGGCCGAACTGATGCCGATCATCGAGGCGATCACGCTGGCGGTGGAGCTGGCCGGGATCGCGGTGATCCTGGCGGGCATATTGCTGTCGGCGCTCGCCTTCGCGCGGCAGCTGCGGGCGAGCGGCGCGGACGGGGCCTACAAGGCCCTCCGGTCCAATATCGGCCGGTCGATCCTGCTTGGGCTGGAGCTGCTGGTCGCCGCCGACATCATCAACACGGTGGCGATCGAGCCGACCCTGGAGAGCCTGGCCGTGCTCGCCGGCATCGTCGCCATCCGCACCTTCCTGAGCTTCAGCCTGGAGGTGGAGATAGAGGGGCGCTGGCCCTGGCAGAAGCGCGCCCGGGAGACCACGGCTTCCCGGCGCGAGGGGGCGTAGGTGCCGCGCGCGCTCCGCGTCTATCGTCTGCCGATCGGCTTTCATGACGCCTATGTCGCGGCGCCGACGCAGAAGGCGGCGATCGAGGCGTGGGGGTCGGACAAGGACGTGTTCCAGCGCGGGCAGGCGGAGCTGGTCACCGATGCCGAGCTGACGAAGGAGCCGCTCGAGAATCCCGGCAAGGTCATCAAGCGCCTGCGCGGCACGGCGGCCGAGCAGATCGCGGCTTTGGCGGAGACGCCCGCGCCCGCATCGAAGCGCTCTGCTCCCCGGCGAAAGCCGGGCGGCAGGACCGGACCCCAGCGTTCGCCGGGGAACGATAATGAGAAGCCGGCGCGCCCAGCCAGGGCGAAGGCGCCGCCCAAGCCCAAGCCGCGCCCCAGCCGGGCCAATCTCGATGAGGCCGAGCAGGCGCGGGCGGAGGCCGAGGCGCGGAACGAGGCGGCGGTGAAGGACTTGCGCGAACGCGAGGCCGCGCTGGCCCGCGAGCGCAAGGCGCTGGAAAAGGAGCAGGATAAGGAGCGCGAGCGGCTGGAGGCGCGGCGGGAAAAGGCCCAGGCGGCGTACGAGGCGGCGCTGCGGCGGTGGCGCGAGAGCTGATTGCGGAGCACGGAACAGGTCCGGCAGATCCGGTGGAGGTGCGGTCGCGGGACGACCGGGGATAGCGGGGCCGTCGGGCGAATGTTCCCAATGTTCGCACTGGCCATGGTCTCTTCGAGACGGAGCCCTTCGTCTTCGCTCAGGACAGGCTTTGGCATGGCTCGGCCCCTCCTCGGATGAACGGAAAGGGGCCGGACGAGAGCGGTGGATGAGGCGTCGTTCGAAAAGGCGCGGTGCGTTTCCATCCGACAGGGTAGATCACCGGATATCCTATTTTTCAAGCATGTTGTTCTCTATACGTTCCGCAATGGACGAGTCGGAAGCGCCCCGCATCACCAGCATCTTCGAGGCCGCGCGGCTGGGGTGGAATGTGAAATTGACCTGTTGGAAGTGCGGCCATGTCCGCATTCTCCACGCCGCCTCTTTATGGCTGAAGCTGTCGCTGAAGGGCGCGACGGACGATCTCAGGGAGGTGTCGCGCTACGGCAAATGCGTGGCATGCCTCACCGAGCGCAATATGAAAATCGGCGGGCCGAAACTGGAACTGGTCCGCGATGCGCCGACCGGCGAGCAGATGGCACTGCCAACCGGGCGACAAGGGAAGGAGGGGCTCAGGGGGCGGCGGCGGTGAATGAGGTATTATGTCCCCTGAAAGAGGCGGGGAAAGGGTGTCTCACGCAAAGACGCAAAGGCGCGAAGGAAGAAGGGGGCGGCGCGGCCTCTTTGCGCCTTCGCGTCGTTGCGTGAGATCATCTTATCAATTTGCTTCAGGAGACCTTGGTCACGGCGAGGCTTCCGGCCGGGAGGGGCTGGCAGATTTCGGCGGCGGGGACGGAGGGGTCGAGCCAGCGGCCCCAGTCGGCGCGGTCGACGATGACGATCTGGCGGCTGTGATAGGGGGCGATGTCGGGGCCGGGCGGGCAGGTCAGCATGGTGAAGGCCTCGCCGACCTCCGCCGTGACGCGCCACAGGCCGGCGATGCAGATCACCTCCTCGTCCGGGACGGTGAACAGCCACTTGTCCTTGCGCTTGGGCTTCGGCGCGCCGGGGGCGACGACGGGCGTGGTGAACTCGTAGAAGCCGTCGGCGACGATCAGGCACCGCCCGCGGCCGAACTCCCGCCCGTCCGAGCGGTAATTGTAGACCGGCTTGCCGCCCGGCCCGGGCCAGGACCAGCGGCGCACGACGAGCTCGGCCGAGCCGGGCTCCTGCTCCGACGCGCGGACGATCGCCCCTGGATCGGTGATGCGGATCGATTCCAGCGGCGCGAGGTTGGGCAGCCCTTCCGGGAACAGCAAGGGAATGCGCGTCTGGCTCCACTGCTCGCGGATGGTGTGCATCGGCGGCGTGCGGCGATAGTCGTTGCACATGGAGCGGCTTGTAGCGGCGGCGCCAGACGGGTGCCAGCCGACGGCGCCTTACATCGAATTGATGTGGAGGATGTTGCCGTCCGGATCCTTGAACCAGGCGAGCCTCGCTCCGTCCGCCACATGCACATTGCCTTCGAGGCGGCCGAAGTCGGGATAATGTTCGAAGGCGACGCCCTTGGCCTCCAGCGCGGCGACGATCGCGTCCAGCTCGTGGCCGACGTCCCACACCACGGCATTGGCGCGATTGGTGCCGGCATAGTCGGAAGTATAGACGATCAGGCGGGTAGCGCCCGTGCGGAAGGCGAGCACGCCCTCCATGCTGTCGTCCTCAAGCTCCAGCCCCAGCACGTCGCCGTAAAAGGCGCGCGCGCGGGCGATGTCCCGCATCGCCATGATCGCGGAGGAGGAATGGTCCTTCAGCATAAGAGGGGGAACGGGTGGTGGCAGGGGTGGTTCCGATGGGGGCGACGCGGAAACTAGTGCACTATCACCGTAATCCAGTTTGGAAGCCGAGAGGGGAATTAGGTGTAGTGTCCCCGGAATTGTAGCTGTCACCTGTCACCGTAATCCCGCCGTTATTGACTGCGATCCAGAGCCTCCTAGACTACCTCAAAAGGAGGCGGGCCATGAAAATAGAGCGAATCAGAATTCGCGATTTCAAGACCATCGATGACATCACGCTTGAGTTGGATAACGCGAATTTGCTGATTGGAGGCAATAACGCAGGCAAGAGTTCCGTAATTCAAGGAATTCATTTTGCTATCAGCGCACTAAGATCCGCCCGGCTCCACGGAAAGGGCGTCAATCAACCTGCAACAACTCTGGGCTTAAATCAGTTTTCGTTTCTCCCAACTAACGAAGTAATGAAGATTAATTATCGAACATCAATGACCCAGGATTATGGACCTGATTTCGAGTTCACATATCTAGACGAAGAAGGAAATGAAGAATCCTTTAGCCTATTCCTCTATAGGGGAAAGAATGCAAATATAAGTCTGCGGTACAACAAGATTTCTAAGTTTTTCAGCAAGGCTTCCGACTTAAGCAGTCCGTTCTCCGTTTTCGTCCCCGGCCTCGCGGGCCTTCCGTTGATCGAGGAGCGTCGCGCTAATTCTATCGTTCAGACTGGGATCGCTCAGGGCGATGCAAATTTATTCCTGCGAAACGTACTTCTTAGACTATCAACAAACGCGGAAAAGCTTCGGGCCTTTCATGAACTGATGCAGGGGATTTTCCCCGGCTTTAAAACCAGAACCACGTTTAACGAGAATATTAATCAATATATCAATTCAGAGGTGTGTCTCAATGGATTCTGGGCTCCTCTGGAAATGGCGGGCACCGGATGCTTGCAGGCTCTTCAAGTGGCCGCATATGTGATTCTTTATGAGCCAAAACTCCTGCTTTTAGATGAGCCAGATGCGCACCTTCATCCAGGAAATCAGAAACTCTTGGTCGATCTACTTTTTACTCTCTCTGAAAGCACCGGAACCCAAATAATTCTTGCGTCCCATTCAAGACATGTTTTTGATTCGGTTTCCAACAATGCGCTTGGCGCAATCCACTGGTTGGAAGATGGCGACGTAATCGAGGACGATCGTGCCGACGTCGCTCTTCTCATGGATCTAGGTGCCCTAGACAATTTTTCGAAGCTTGTGTCGGAAGATTCGAAAGTTCTAGTTTTTGCGGAGGACGAAAAGACGAAGAAGCTTAGGATCATTCTCGAGGCAAACGGATGGGCACTCGATAATATCGAGTTCGTGTCATTTAACGGTGTAGATAATTTGGACGCGACCAAGGTTGTCGTTGAGTATTTCTTGGGGCTTGGAGAAGATCGCAAAGCCCTAATCTATCGGGACGGCGATTGCATGACTGATGATGAGAAAACGTGGCTGCGGGAGAAATATACCAACGAGCTTCCGGAGAATGCGACGCTGTACATTTCCCCCTACACAGATGTCGAACATTTCTTTTGTGTTCCGGGACACGTTGCGCACGTGGCACAAATGCCAGAAGAGGAAGCGTTTGCGATAGTTAGCGAGGTGGTAGGAGAGAACCAGGCTATACTTGGAGCAAAATTAGCAAGGAAAAGAAATGACCTTAAGTTTAAGTCTCTTAGGAACTGTCCAAATCGCGCATCAACTGACGACTTGGTCGAGGATGGGATAGGATTCGATATGTCGCTGGGTAAATTGTTGTCCCCTAAAATTATGGCCAAGCTTCACGAGAACGGATATCCCGTTGGCGAGCTGACTGTGCCGTCAGCCGCCCTTGAAAGCGACATACTAAAGCAATTCATTGAGCAGTGATCGGGACCGATTTCTATCACCATAGGCAATTTCCTCAAAACCTCACTATACCTGTAGACTCTCTCTCTCACACATTGAGGCCGGGGGCACCCCGCTTTTTCTTCGGGGCGGGTTTGGCTTCCGTGCGCGCTCCCTGAAGCAGCATTTTGAGATAGGCTCCCGGTGTACGAGCGAGGCTCCTCCGAAACTTGCTCCGGCGTACCTTCGGCGACAATTCCGCCTCCTTCGACTGCGCGTCTCGGCTTCGCTCGACGCTTCGCTCAGGACACGCTTGTCGCCGCAGCCGCCTATTCGGCGGCCTCTCGCTGACGCATCGAGGTGGAACCCCGCTTTTTCCTGGCCGGCGAGGCTACGGCTTCGGCGCGTGGACCTTGGAGCAGTGGCTTGAGATAGTGACCGGTGTAGGAGCGGGGTGCCTCGGCGACTTGCTCGGGCGTGCCTTCGGCGACGACTTCGCCTCCCTTGTCGCCGCCTTCCGGGCCTAGGTCGATGACCCAGTCCGCTGTCTTGATGACTTCGAGGTTATGCTCGATCACGACCACCGTGTTGCCTTGCTCGACGAGGGCGTGGAGGACTTCGAGCAATTTCCTCACGTCCTCGAAGTGGAGGCCGGTGGTGGGTTCGTCGAGGATGTAGAGGGTCTGGCCCGTCGCCCGGCGCGACAGTTCCTTGGCGAGCTTGACGCGCTGGGCTTCGCCGCCGCTCAAGGTGGTCGCCTGCTGGCCGACCTTGACGTAGCCGAGGCCGACCTCCTCCAGCATCGCCATCTTGTCGCGGATCGGGGGGACGGCCTTGAAGAAGACGTGCGCGTCCTCGACCGTCATGTCGAGCACGTCGGCGATCGACTTGCCCTTGAACTTCACCTCCAGCGTCTCGCGATTGTAGCGGGCGCCGTGGCAGACGTCGCAGGTGACGTAGACGTCGGGGAGGAAGTGCATCTCGATCTTGAGGACGCCGTCTCCCTTGCACGCCTCGCAGCGGCCGCCCTTGACGTTGAAGCTGAAGCGGCCGGGCTTGTAGCCGCGCGCGCCGCTCTCCGGCAGCCCGGCGAACCAGTCGCGGATGCAGGTGAAGGCGCCGGTGTAGGTCGCAGGGTTGCTGCGGGGCGTGCGGCCGATCGGCGACTGATCGATGTCGATCACCTTGTCGAGATATTGCAGGCCGGTGAGCTTTTCGTGGCGGCCGGCGAGCATGCGGGCGCCGTTCAGCTGGCGCGCGGCGGAGGCGTAGAGGGTGTCGATGGTGAAGCTCGACTTGCCCGAGCCCGAGACGCCGGTGATGCAGGTGAAGGTGCCCAAGGGGATGGACGCGGTGACGTCCTTCAGATTGTTGGCGGTGGCGCCGTGGACGGTGAGCTTCCTGCCGTTGCCCTTGCGACGGGTGGCGGGGATCGGCACGCTGCGGCGGCCGGTGAGGTAATCGGCGGTCAGCGACTTCTCGTTGGCCAGCACTTCCTCAAGCGACCCTTGCGCGACGACCTCGCCGCCATGGACGCCCGCGCCCGGCCCCATGTCAATGACGTGGTCGGCGGTGCGGATGGCGTCCTCGTCATGCTCGACGACGAGCACGGTGTTGCCGAGATCGCGCAGGCGGCGGAGGGTGACGAGCAGGCGGTCGTTGTCGCGCTGGTGGAGGCCGATCGAGGGCTCGTCGAGGACGTAGAGGACGCCCGACAGGCCCGAGCCGATCTGCGACGCGAGGCGGATGCGCTGGGACTCGCCGCCGGACAGGGTGCCGGAGGTGCGGTCGAGGTTGAGGTAATCGAGGCCGACATTGTTGAGGAAGCCGAGGCGCTCGTTGATCTCCTTCAAGATGGCGCGGGCGATTTCCTGCTGCTGCGGGGCGAGCTTTTCCTCCAGGGTCGAGAACCAGGCGAGCGCCTGGACGACGGAGCGGCGGGTGGAGATGGAGATGTCCTCGCCGGCGATCTTGACCGCGAGCGGCTCCGGGCGGAGGCGGGCGCCGCCGCACGTCTCGCACGGGGCGGCGCTTTGGTATTTGGAAAGCTCCTCGCGCATCCAGGCGCTCTCGGTCTGGAGCATCCGGCGGTTCAGATTGCCGATCACGCCCTCGAACGGCTTCTTGACCTCGTAGGATTTGCGGCCGTCGACGAAGCGGAGGGTGACGGGCTTGCCGCGGGTGCCGTGGAGGATGATGGAATGCACCTCCTCGGGGAGCTCGTTCCAGGGCGTTTCGAGGCTGAAATCATATTCGCGGGCGAGGGAGCCGAGGACCTGCATGTAGTACGGGCTGGGCGGGTTCGACTTGGCCCAGGGCACGACGGCGCCCTTCTTGATGCTGAGATTCTGGTTGGGGACGACCAATTCGGGATCGAAATGGAGCTTCTCGCCCAAGCCGTCGCAGCCGGGGCAGGCGCCCTGGGGGGCGTTGAAGCTGAACAAACGCGGCTCGATCTCGGCGATGGTGAAGCCAGAGACGGGGCAGGCGAATTTCTCGGAGAAGGTGATGCGGCTGGGGGGGGCGTTGTCGCCTAACACGGCGCGGGTCTCGGGGCCCCCTCCACCAGGCTGCGCCTGGTCCCCCTCCCCGTCCCGGGGAGGATCTGCCGGGTCGAGATAGACGAGGCCTTCGGCGAGCTTGAGCGCGGTTTCAAGCGAATCCGCGAGACGCGTCTCGATGCCCTCGCGGACGACGAGGCGATCGACGACCACTTCGATGTCATGCTTGTATTTCTTGTCGAGGGCGGGGGCGTCCTCGATATCGTAAAAGGCGCCATCGATGCGGACGCGGGTGAAGCCCTCTTTCTGCCACTGGGCGAGCTCCTTCCTATACTCGCCCTTGCGGCCGCGGACGACCGGGGCGAGCAAATAGAGGCGGGTGCCTTCGGGGAGGGCCATGACGCGGTCGACCATCTGGCTGACCGTCTGAGCGGAGATGGGAAGGCCGGTGGCGGGGCTGTAGGGCACGCCGACGCGGGCCCAGAGCAGGCGCATGTAATCGTAGATTTCGGTGACGGTGGCGACGGTGGAGCGCGGGTTCCTCGACGTCGTCTTCTGCTCGATCGAGATGGCGGGCGACAGGCCCTCGATATGGTCGACGTCGGGCTTCTGCATCATCTCCAGGAACTGGCGCGCATAGGCGCTGAGCGACTCGACATAGCGCCGCTGCCCCTCGGCATAGATGGTGTCGAAGGCGAGGCTCGACTTGCCCGAGCCCGACAGGCCGGTGATCACGGTCAGCGTCTCGCGCGGGATATCGATATCCACGCCCTTCAGATTATGCTCGCGCGCACCGCGGACGGAAATGTGAGTCAGCATAAAGGCCGGTGTTCCAGATTTGTTCTGTCGTGGCAAGGGGACGCGTCGTCGAAACGCGACCGGCGCGAGATGGGGGCGATAGCCGCGCGCTTCAATGGCCTTGGCAGGCGGACCCCGGGACGATAGGGAGGGTGGGACTGAGGGGGTAACCAAATGAGAAACAAAGGCTTTGTGTCGATCGTCGCGCTGGCGTCCCTGGCGCCCGCGGCGGCCGCGCAAGACGTGGCCGGCGCGGATTCCGCCGCCGCCGAGGCCGCGTTCGACGTGCACGACCTCGAGGTGGCGGGTGTGCCTTTCGTGGCGCAGCCGATCGACCTCGCGCAGAAGAGCGACCCGATCTGGTTCACCGGCGACCAGCCCAAGGCGAACATGATCGCCAAAGTGACGCTGGCGCCGCTCGGCGCGGTCGTGGTCGACAAGGATTTCGGGCAGGGGGCGGGCAAGAAGCTGGTCCTGTCGCTCGCGGTCACCGGCGATCCGTCCCGCTACGCCACGACCGCCGACGTCGTCGCCGAGACCGCGAAGCGGCTCTATTGCGCGAACGGGAGCGGCCCCGGCCATGCCGGGCGCGTGCTCTGCCTGCTCGACAAGGATCGCGACGGGCGGTTCGAGGCCAAGGCGCTCGGCCTCGGCGAGAAAGGCGGGGCGGCCGAGCAATTGTCGATTCTCGGCGCGCCGATGCCGCTGCCCGAGCCGGTCGCCTATCGGCAGGCGCGCGCCGACGAGATGCCGGTGATCGCCGTCAGCTACAGTAATTGCGGCAAGGACCATGACCGGCCGCGTTATGCCTTCTCCACCCAGACGGACGGCAAGCCGGGGATCAGCCTAACCGAGCTGACCGGCATGACTCCCGGAGCGATGGAGGCCTTCGACAAGATGAAGCCCGAACAGCGGGCGCAGCTGGTCGCGGCGCTGGCGCGGGTGGGGAGCGGCGCCCCCTGCGGCGAAGCCCGGCCGATGGCGCCGGGGGACCCGGATTATCCGGCGAATCTCGCCAAGGACGCGGCGGCGGTCCGGATGGGTGACCTGATCGTCGAGGTCGGCCCCAAGAGCGCCGGCGCGCCGGTCCGGCTGATCGCCCAGGCCGCGCCCGACCGGTTGTACCGGCTGAACGGCATGGCGGTCGAGCCGATGGCCCAGACCGTCACCGCCCGCCAGAACCAGCTCGCCATCCGGCAGAAGTTCGACAAGCCGGTCATCATGACCACCGGCGGCGCGGAGGTGGCCGAAGGCGAAGCCAAGGCCGGCGACATCGTCCTGAAGCAAGGCATCACCCACGGCTATATGGGCGTGCTGACCCAGGACACCGTCATCCGCACGCTCTTTTCCAAACGGTCGCTGCCCAAGGGAACGTTGCTCTACGGCATGCCGATGGCGAGCCGCACGGTGATGACGCGCTACGGCGTCCCGCAAGGCAATGTCGGCGGCCGCGCGCCGTCGGTGGAGAATACGCGGCTCGTCTGGTGCGTGCCGGTGCAGGACGAGGAGGAATGGTCGGCGACCTGCCTGCCCGAGGAAGGCGGCCAGCGCTACACTTTGCTCAAGGGCCAGAAGCCGGCCTTCGAGGTGACCGGCCTCTCCTACGCGGTCGGAACGAGCAGCAATGAAGGACCGGTGCCGGTGACGCCGCAAGCGGGGGATTTCGGCAAGCCGCTCGCTTACTGGCTGCGGATCAAGGAGATCGGCCCGGACGCGATCGTCTTGACCCAGGAGACGCGGTTCGGCGACGAACTGGTCCACAGCCGCGAGCATCGCGTGCCGCGTATCGCGGGCGAGACGAGCGGCCTTTCCTGGGCGGGAGGGGCGTTGCTCTTCGGCGCGGTGGAAGGCGCCGCCGACCGGATCGCGATCGGCCGCAAGGGCGCGTTCGCCGCCGGCGTCGCTCCCGATGTGAAGTTCGGCCTGGTGCGCGAGCCCGGGGCCGGTGCCGACGGATCGGCCGCGGCCGGCGACAATTAGCCGCGCGCTTGGGAAGAACCCGTGTCGATGCTATAGGCGACTCCTTCCCGCGGTGGAGGACGACCATGGCCTATGTCGACTGGCGGATGCGCGGCGCGGAGATCACCAGCTGCAATTGCGACTGGGGATGTCCCTGCCAGTTCAATGCCCTTCCCACCCATGGCGATTGCCGGGCGGTGGTGGCGATGCGGATCGACGAGGGGCATTTCGGCGACGTGCCGCTCTCCGGCCTCAAATGGGCGGCGACATTCGCCTGGCCCGAGGCGATCCATCTCGGCCATGGCGAAGCCTTCATCGTCATCGACGCCAGCGCCGACGAGGCGCAGCGGGCCGCGCTTCTCACCATATTGTCCGGCCAGGAGACCGAGCCGGGCGCGACCGTCTTCAGCGTGTTCGCGACCACCCTGGAGACGGTGCACGAGCCGGCCTTCCTGCCGATCGACTTCGCCGTCGACATGGAGGGCAGGACCGGCCGGATCGCGGTCGACGGCATGATCGACAGCCGGATCGAGCCGATCCGCAACCCCGTCACCGGTGGCGAGCACCGCGTCCGCGTCAGCCTGCCCGGCGGCTTCGAATATCGGGAGGCGGAATATGCGAGCGGCGAGACGCGAGCCTCGGGGCCGATCGCGCTGACGTTCGGGCCGAGCCATGCCCATGTGGCGAACGTCGATTTTTCGACCAGCGGCGTCGCCTGACCCGCCCTCCCCGGCCGAGCGGCGGCCGATCGAGCGGATCCTCGCGCGCGAGCGTCTGATCGTCCTCGGCTGCCTCGTCGCGGTCGCGGCCTTGTCGTGGTTCTGGCTGCTGGGTGGCGCGGCCGGTGGCGGCGAGATGGCGGAAATGGCGGGAATGGCCGCGCCGGAGCCTTGGTCGGCCGGTTATCTGCTGCCCGCCTTCCTCATGTGGGCTCTGATGATGGTGGCGATGATGCTGCCTTCCGCCGCGCCGATGATCCTGCTCCACGCGCGCTTCACCCGCCGCTCGGGAGAGGCGCATGTGCTGGCGCAAACGGCCCTGTTCATGCTCGCCTACCTCGATTTGTGGCTGCTCTTCTCGGCGGCGGCGACCCTGCTCCAGGCGGCGCTGGTGGCAAGCGGGGCGGTTTCGGCGGCGGGGCTGGCGCTCGGCGGCGGCTGGCCGGCGGGCGGGCTGCTGGCGCTGGCGGGACTCTACCAATTGAGCCCTCTCAAGCGCGCCTGCCTCGGCCAATGCCGCTCGCCCCTGGGCTTCGTCATGCGCGGTTGGCGGCCGGGCGCGGCGGGGGCGCTGCGGCTGGGGCTGGCGCACGGGACCTATTGCCTCGGCTGCTGCTGGGCGCTGATGCTGTTGCTGTTCGTCGGCGGAGTGATGAATATCGGCTGGATCGGCGGGCTCGCGCTGCTGGTGCTCGCCGAGAAGCTGGCGCCGCCGCGATGGCCGGTGCGGGAGACGAGCGGGGCCGTCCTGCTCGTGGCCGGCCTTGTTCTCGCGCTCGGAGGTTGAAGAACGCTCGCCGAAGGAAGTCGCCGCTTGGTCGAATTTCCGCTGCCGCCGCCTTCTCTATCGCCGAGGAGCGGACCACTGAACGAGGGAGGCTCCGCATGAAGATGAAGGCTCTGGTACTGGCCCTGCTGCTCGCCGCGCCGATGACCGCTGCTCACGCGGCGCCGGCCGATGTCGCCGCCGCGGTGGCGACGGCCGGACGCCCGGCCGAGGCGACCAAGCTGGACGAGAGCCGCAAGCCGGCCGAAGTCCTGGCTTTCCTCGGGCTCGAACAGGGCGACAGGGTGCTCGATCTGTTCACCGGCGGCGGCTACTATGCCGAGATCATGGCCAAAGCGGTCGGCCCGCAGGGGGCGGTGGTCGCGTGGGAGCCGGCCAATTTCATCGACGAGGCCGGCACCCGGAATTTCGAAGCGCTCCAGGGACGAGCGCCGAACGTCGATTTGCTCGTCAGCCCGGCCGACGCGCTGTCGCTTCCCGAGCGGAGTTTCGACTTCGTGCTGATGCACATGATCTATCACGACCTTTATTGGGAGAGCGAGGAGTACAGATTTCCCCGCGTCGACCCGGACGCGGCGCTGACGGAGGTGTTCGCGGCGGTGAAGCCGGGCGGGACCGTCGGCGTGGTCGATCATGTCGCGGCGCCCGGAGGCGACACGCGCGAGGTGGTGGCCAAGCTGCACCGGATCGACCCCGCCGTGGTGCGCGCCGATTTCGAGCGCGCCGGATTCCTGTTCGACGGCGAGAGCGCGCTGCTGCGCAACCCGGCCGACGATCACGCGAAGCTCGTCTTCGATCCCGCCGTGCGGGGCAAGACCGACCGGATCGTCTATCGCTTCCGCAAGCCCGAAGCCTGAGCCGGGTTCAACCGAAGCGGTAGCCGGAGACGGTCCAGCCGATCACGCGGTCGCGGAAGATGTGGGCGCCCGGATCGTCCGAGGCCGCGCCGGCGGCGACCATCAGCGGCAGCAGATGTTCCTCGCGCGGATGGGCGAGGCGCGCGTGGGGAAGCTTTTCCCATGCCGCGAGGCTGGCATCGCGCGCGGCCGGATCGGGATCGGTGACGGCGGCGGTGAGCGCGGCGTCGAACGCGTCCGCGGCCTCCTGAACGCTGCCGTCGCGCAGGCGCATATTGTGGAAGCTCATGCCCGAGCCGACGATCAGCACGCCTTCGTCGCGAAGCGGCGCGAGGGCGCGGCCGGCGGCGATATGGGCGGCGGGATCGAGATCGCGGCGGAGCGAGAGCTGGACGGTGGGAATATCGGCCTCCGGCACCGCCACCTTCATCGGGATGAAGACGCCGTGATCCCAGCCGCGATCTCCCTCGGTTGCCGTCGGAAAGCCGGCGGCCTCCAGCAACGCCGCCGCGCGGTGAGCGAGGGCGGGTGCGCCGGGCGCGTCCCAGCGCAGGGCGTAAGTATGGTCCGGAAAGCCGCCATAATCGTAGAGCAGCTCTGGCCGTTCGCCGTTATGAACGGTGAAATGCGGCTCCTCCCAATGACCGGAGACGATCAGGATCGCCTTTGGCCGCTCGGGGAGGTCGGCGATCACGCGGGCGAGGAAATCGCCCATCGGGCGCCATTCGGGCGGCACGGGGCCGTCCTCGTCGAGGAAGAAGCAGGGGCCGCCGCCATGCGGCAGGAAGAGAGTGGGCTGTTTCATCGACCGGAAATGGCGTGACTCCCGCCCGGCTTGAAGGGGCGTGGCCCGAAACCCGCCATTGCGCTCCCGGCAACGCCCAGCCGGCCGACATCCCTTACACGACGAAGTCGGCGGCATCGACGACGTGCATGCCGTCGAGGCGGATCATGAAGTCGGCGACGCCGTCGCCATTGGTGTCGCCCTCGATATAGGTGTTGCCCTGCGCGTGGGCGTAACGCAGCTCGCCGGCCGCGCCCGAGAAAGCGGCGTCGCCGACGAAGGTGAAATTCTGGTCGCCGCCGACATCGGCGTTGGCGTCCACCTGCCTCAGGTTGATCCGGTCGCCCTCCGCCCGGCTGAAATCGGTGACGATGTCGGCGCCGTTGCGAGTGGCGGCGGTGTCGCCGTCGTCGAACACGAATTGGTCGGCGTCGGCGCCGCCCGTCATCGTGTCGCGCTGGATGCCTCCATTCAAGGCGTCGCCGCCAGCTCCGCCGTTGAGCTTGTCCGCGCCGCCCATTCCGAACAGCCGGTCGTCGCCCGCGCCGCCGAGCAGCGTGTCGATTCCCGCTTCACCGTTCAACCGGTCGGCGCCCGCGTCGCCGAACAGGCGGTCGTTGCCGAGCGCGCCATAGAGGATGTCGGCATCGTCGCCGCCACGGAGCGTATCGACGCCGCTCTGACCGCGCAAAGTGTCGTTGCCGCCAAGCCCCGACAGGATATTGGCGATGCTCGACCCGAGGATGGCGTTGCCTAGATCGTTGCCGGTGCCGTTGGCCGCCGCTCCGAACAGCCGCAGCTCCTCGATATTGTCGGCCAGCACATGATCGACGAACGCCCTGACCCGATCGTGGCCTCGGTCGGCACCCTCGATCGTCTTGTCGCCGGCATCGTGGACAATATAATGATCGTTGCCGGCGGCGCCGCGCATCGTGTCGATTTCGACCCCGCCGTTGAGAAGGTCGTCGCCGCCGCCTCCGCCCAGCGTGTCGCGGCCGAAAGAGCCATAGAGCCTGTCGTGGCCGAGGCCGCCAGCGAGAATGTCGTTGCCGCCGAGGCCGTTCAGCACGTCGTCGAAATCGCCGCCCCGGATCGTCTGGCCGGCGGCCGAGCCGGTGCGGGTGACGGCTGTGGTCGGTGCGCGGCCGAAGATGATATAGCCTTCGCCGGGCCCATCCGCGGTGATCGCGATATCGTCGAAGCCGTCGCCATTGACGTCGCCGGCGCCGGAAACCGCGGACCCGGCCCCGTCATAGGGATCGGTGCCGTCGAAGCGGAAGCCGTTCGAGCCGTCGAGCGTGCCGGGATCGAACGTGGCCCCGAACCCTCCCGCCCGGCCGAAGACGACGTAGGCGCTCCCGGTATAATCGCCGAACGGATATTCCGCGCCCACCGGCCCGGCATTGGGCGCGCCGACGACGATGTCGTCGAACCCGTCGCCGTTGATGTCGCCCGCCGCGGCGACCGAGGCGCCGAGGCGGTCGTTGCGGTCCTGCGCATCGATCCGGAAACCGCTTTCGCCGTCGAGGGCGGCGAGATCGATGGTCGCGGCGAAGCCGCCGGCGGCGCCGAACACGACATAGGCCGCGCCCATGCTGTAATAAGGACTATCATTATTGGCATTGGGCGCGCCGATCAGCAGGTCGGCGAAGCCGTCGCCATTGACGTCGCCCGCCGAAGCGACCGCCGCGCCGCTGCCGTCCCCGGTCGAGACGCCGACGATGCGAAAACCGTTCGTCCCGTCGAGGTCGGCGAGGTCGCTGCTCGCCGCGAAGGGATCGCGCGATCCGAAGACGACATAGGTCTCGCCGGCATTGTCGTTGGGAAACGGCGCGCGATCTCCTCCGCTGGCGCCGATGACGATGTCGGCGATGCCGTCGCCGTCGATGTCGCCGGTCGCGACGAAGATTCCGCTCCTGTCATTGGGATCGATCCCATCGATGCGGAAGCCGTTCGCGCCGTTCAGCGAGCCCAGGTCGACAGTAGCCGCGAACGGATCGTCCGAGCCGAACAGTATATAGGTCGAGCCCGAATAATGGTCTCCATCGGCGTCGGCGAGGGGCGCGCCGAGGATGAGATCGGCGAAGCCGTCGCCATTGACGTCGCCGCCCGCGACCGCCAGCCCGAGGCCGTCGCCGGCCATGGCGCCGTCGATCCGGAAGCCGTTCGATCCGTCGAGGCCGGCGAGGCTGAAGCCGGTTTGCGGCAAGGTGGCCGACCCGAACACCACATAGGATTGCGTAAGTCCTGCGTCGTAGCCGACGCCGATGACGATGTCGTCGAAGCCATCGCCATTGACGTCGCCCGCCCAGGCGATCGATCGGCCGGCCTGGTCGTAGGCGTCGACGCCGTCGATGCGAAAGCCGGCCAAGGCCGGCGGATCCGCTTCCGCTTCGGCCGCCATTCGGCCGTCAGGCGGGGGCGGGGGCGGGGGATCGTAATCGGAGAGCGTGATATCGAATTTGAACTCTACTTTCGCCCCGATGATGATGTAGATCGATCCCGCATCCTTCTCGGGACCGATGGGCACCGAAAAGAGAATGTCCTTGATGCCATCCTTGTCGAAATCCCCGTTGGCCAGCATTTTGGCGGAACCGTCGGCGATGCCGGAAATGAGGGTATAGCCGAAGCTCTCCGGACCAAGCTGCAAGTCTCTCCTTGTCAGCCGTGGCGTAAAATCAGGCATGACCCTTCCTTCCTCGCGTCGTCCGCGGTGGAGGCATCGTCCGCGCCTTGAGGCGTCGGAAGATCGTTTATGGTCGGATCATCGGCCATCGGCTTGCCCCTCCGGGCACGATTGTCGCTCGAACGCCACATAGCGGCCGGGACTCGTCCCGCTTTCCGCTGCCGGACTTGATACGCGCGATTTCGGATTCACGCGAATCGGCCGGGCCGCGAGCTTCGAATTCTCCGGGACGCCGGTCGAAGGTCTACACGACGAAGTCGGCGGCATCGACGACGTGCATGCCGTCGAGGCGGATCATGAAGTTGGCGACGCCGTCGCCATTGGTGTCGCCCTCGATATAGGTGTTGCCCTGCGCGTGGGCGTAGCGCAGCTCGCCCGCCGCGCCCGAGAAGACCGCGTCGCCGATGAAGGAGAAGCTCTGGTCGCCTCCGGTCGTGGTATCGGCGTCCACTTGCCTCAGGTTGATCCGGTCGCCTTCCGCCTGGCTGAAATCGGTGATGATGTCGGCGCCGCTGCGGGTGGCGGCGGTGTCGCCGTCGTCGAACACGAACTGATCGGCGCCCGAATTGCCCGTCATCGTGTCGCGCTGCGTGCCGCCATTGAGCGCGTCCTCGCCGATCCCGCCGCTGAGAATGTCCGCGCCCGCCTCGCCGAACAGCCGATCGTTGCCGGCACCGCCGCCCAGCGTATCGACTCCGTCCTCGCCGTTCAGCCGGTCGGCGCCGGCGTCGCCGAACAGGCTGTCATTGCCGAGCGCGCCGTAAAGGATGTCGGCATCGTCGCCGCCATGGAGCATGTCGATGCCGCTCTGGCCGCGCAGCGTGTCGTCGCCGCCAAGCCCCGACAGGATATTGGCGCCGCCATTGCCGACGATCAAATTGTCGAGCCCGTTGCCGGTGCCGACGTTCGCGGTCCCGAACAGGCGCAGGTCTTCGACATGGGCGGCGAGCGCGTGGTCGACATAAGCATTGACCTGGTCGCGACCCGCGCCCGCGCCCTCGATCGCCTTGTCGCCGGCATCGTGGACGAGGAACAGGTCGTCGCCCAGCCCGCCGCGCATCGTGTCGGTCTCGGTGCCGCCATGGAGAATGTCGTCGCCGTTGCCGCCGACCAGCATATCGCGGCCGGACAGGCCGTAGAGCCGGTCGTTGCCAGCCCCACCGTCGAGCCGGTTGGCGCCGGCCTTGCCGCGCAGGATGTCGGCGAAGGCGGAGCCGATCGCATTCTCGATGCTGACGAATCTGTCGATCCCCGCGCCGCTATTCTGATTCCCGGTCGCGCCCAGGTTGAGCCGGATACCGCTGGCTGCGAACGAGAAGCTCGCCGTGTCGGAGCCGGCGCCGCCGTTCAGCCGATCGCGGCCGAGGCCGCCGTCGAGCAGGTCGTTGCCGCCGAGGCCATTCAGAATATCGTCGAAATCGCCGCCCCGGATCGTCTGGTCGGCGGCCGATCCGGTGCGGGTGACGGCCGTGGTCGGCGCGCGGCCGAAGACGATATAGGCCTCGTCGGTGCCGCGCGCGCTGATAGCGAGATCGTCGAAGCCGTCGCCGTTGATATCGCCCGCCGACGAGACGGAGCTGCCCAGATAATCCTGGGTGGCGGTCCCGTTGACGCGGAAGCCATTGGCGCCGTCGAGGGTCGTCAGGTCGAAATCGGCCGCGAACGGCGCCGCCGATCCGAACAGGATGAAGGCGGCGCCGGCGGAATAGCGCCCTGGGCCGGAATCGGCGCGCAGCGCGCCGATGACGAGATCATCGAACCCGTCGCCATTGACGTCCCCGGCTGAGGCCACCGAATAGCCGGCCTGGGCGGTGCCGTCCTCGACGGCGCCGCGGAGACGGAAGCCGTCGGCGCCGGCCAGGGTGGCGAGGTCGAGGCTCGGATCGAACGGCGCGCCCGACCCGAATACCAGATAGGCCGCGCCCTGATAGGACTGTCCCTCCCCCCGGTCGCCGTCGACGTCGACATTATAGGCGCCAACGATGAGGTCGCCGAAGCCGTCGCCATTGACATCGCCGGCCGAGGCGACCGACTGGCCACTGCGGTCGCCCATGGCGGCGCCGTCGATGCGAAAGCCGTTGGCGCCGTCGAGGGCGGCGACATCGAAGCTCGCGTCGAACGGCGCGTCCGATCCGAACAGGACATAGGATTCGCCGGCGTTGGAACGGCCGCTCGGATCGCCCCCGCGCGCGCCAACGATAAGATCGGCGAAGCCATCGCCGTTGACATCGCCGGCGCCGGCGACCGAATATCCCGCCCCGTCGTTGGCGTCGAGGCCGTCGATGCGGAAGCCGCTGGCGCCGTCGAGGTCGGCCAGGTCCATGCTGGCGGCGAACGGATCGCCCGACCCGAACACGACATAGCTGGCGCCGGCGAAATAGTCACCGCCGGGCGCGGCGCGATTCGCGCCAATCAGCATGTCGTCAAAGCCGTCGCCGTTGAAATCCCCGATCCCGTCGACCGACCAGCCGCTGGTGTCGCCGGCCGCCACGCCATCGATGCGGAAGCCGTTGCCGCCATCGAGCCCGGCGAAACCGGTCCCCGCCCCGGCCGCGTCGGCCGATCCGAACACGACATAGGTGACACCGGCCGCCGGCAGCACCGGCATATCCTCATTTCCGTCGGGATCGGCGCGCGGGGCGGAGATCATGAAATCGGCGAAGCCGTCGCCGTTGACGTCGCCGGCGGCCGCCGCCTCGAAGCCGGTAATGTCATATTTGTCGATCCCCGCGACGATGCCGCTGATCTCCGGCTGTTCAGCTTCGGCGAGAGTTTCGGACCGCTCAGAAGAACCGCCGGTGCTGAACGTGCCGACCACCGAAGGGAAGCTGGCGGGCTGACCGAAAAGATTCTGCCCGGCGATGAATTGCACCGCGCCGACTTCTTCCACCGGCCTGCCCGCGAAATCCGTGCCGAACCGGAACGCGGTGATCACCAGATTGTCGGTGGGATGGGGGAAGAAGCCGGGGGGCACAAGCCCGCCGGGGATGCTGCCCCCGATATGCCTGACCTCGATGCCCCCGGTCCCGTCCGGCGCGAGAATTCGGAAGCCGTTGGTTCCGTTGAGCGTTTCCGCATCCAGCACGACGGGAAAATCGGCCATTGCTCCCTCCGTCCGCGATTGTCGCCTTGCACGCCATGCAACAAACGGTCGGATGGGAGGCGACTCGCCCCGTTTTTCCGCTGTCCGCCTTCATACGCCCGATCAGGGACGCGCGCGAATCGATGGAGAGGCGCGCTGGCGATCGCGGCAGGCGCGCGGCGGAAAATTTGGTCGGGGCGAGAGGATTCGAACCTCCGACCCCCACACCCCCAGTGTGATGCGCTACCAGGCTGCGCTACGCCCCGACCGAGGGACCGCACCGAAGCCATGCTTCAATGGGGAGCCCAGAGCGGCGCACTTAAGCCCGGCACGGTGGGATGGCAAGCCGCGCCGCTTGATTCGGCGGTTCGGCCAGTCTAGTTTTGAAATGCAACTGGATGGGGCGCAACATGGCCGAGCGGGAATATGGGATCGCGGACGCGGAACGGGTCGCCGGGCTTTCCGGGCTTGAGCTGCTCCAGGCGATGATCGCGGGCCGCCTGCCGGCGCCGGCCATGGGAAAGACGCTCGGCTTCCGGCTCGTCGAGGTCGGACCCGGCACGGCGATATTCGAAGGCGAGCCGGGGCCGCATCTGCTCAATCCGCTGGGCATCGTCCATGGCGGCTGGGCGCTGACCCTGATCGACAGCGCCGCGGGCTGCGCCGTCCATGCGACGCTCCCCGCCGGCATCGGCTACACCACCATCGAGACCAAGGTGAACATGACCCGCGCCATCCGCGCCGACGCCGGCACCGTCCGCGCGGAGGGACGAGTCGTCGCCCAGGGCCGCCAGATCGCCACCGCCGAGGCGAGGCTCCTGTCGGCGGACGGCGCGATCCTGGCGCACGGCACCTCGACCCTGATGATCCTGCATCCGCGCTGAGCCGCGTCGCGGGCGCCGCGCCACCGGCCTTGCTTGCGCACCGGCCCATCCCCATGATAGTCGCGCGCCCTTCCGGACGAGCCCGTGACGGGCCGCTTCACATCAGGTACTATTCCCATGTTCGCATCACCCGCTTTCGCCGCGACCGGCGCCGCATCCACGGGAGGAGCCGCGGGGTTCTTCGTGTCGGTCTTCCCGCTGATCCTCATCTTCGTCATCTTCTACTTCCTGCTCATCCGCCCGCAGCAGCGCCGGATGAAGCAGCACCAGGCGATGATCGGAGCGGTGAAGAAGAACGATATTGTCGTCACCGGCGGCGGCATCGTCGGCAAGGTGACCAAGGTCGATGAAACCGAGGTCGAGATCGAGATCGCGCAAGGCGTCCGCGTCAAGGCGCTCAAGGCCACGCTGAGCGACATCCGGCCGCACGGCGCCAAGCCCGCGAACGACTGATGCTGGATTTCCCGCGCTGGAAGGTCTGGTGGGTCAGCCTGCTGCTGGTCGTCGGCGTCGCCTTCGCCATCCCCAGCTTCTTCCCCGAGCAGCAGGTCGCCCAATGGCCGGGCTTCCTGCCCAAGGCGCGGATCAACCTCGGCCTGGACCTCGCCGGCGGCAGCCACTTGCTGCTGGAGGCCGACACCAGCGATGTCGCCCAGCAGCGCCTGGCGCTGATGGAGGAGACGGTGCGCACCGAAATGCGGCGCGCCTCGCCCCGGATCGAGATCGGCGAAATCTCGACGGCGGGCAACCGCGTCACCTTCATGCTGCGCGATCCCACCCGGGTCGACGCCGCGGTCGAGATTTTGCGCGCGCTTACCCAGCCGGTGGGCCTCGGCGGCCAGCGCGACTGGAACGTCAACGTCGTCGATTCGAGCCGCATCGTCCTGACGCCGACCCAGTCGGGCCTCGCCGCGTCGCTCGACAGCGCGATGGATGTCGCCCGCGAGGTCGTCTATAATCGCGTCGATCCGGACGGCACACGCGAAGTCACGGTCGTCCGCCAGGGTGGCGACCGCATCCTCGTCCAGGTGCCGGGGCTCGAGGATCCCGAGGGGCTGAAGGATCTGCTCGGCAAGACCGCGCGGCTCGACTTCAAGCTCGTCGATTTCGACGCCGATCCCTCGCTGCTAGCCCAGGGCCGCGCGCCGGTCGGAAGCCAGGTCCTTCCCTATCCGTCCAACCCCAGCGGCGTCCCCTATATCGCGGTCGAGCGGCGCGCGATGGTGACCGGCGACCAATTGATCGACGCGACCCAGGTGTTCGATCCGACCACCAACGAGCCGGCCGTCAGCATCCGTTTCGACGGCGCCGGAGGCCGCCGCTTCGCCCGCGTCACCCAGGACAATGTCGGCAAGCCCTTCGCCATCATCCTCGACGACGTCGTCATCTCGGCGCCCAACATCAACGAGCCGATCCTGGGCGGCCAGGCGCAGATTTCGGGAAGCTTCACGGTCGAGACCGCCAACGATCTCGCCATCCAGCTACGCTCGGGCAAATTGCCGGTCGAGCTCCAGGTGGTCGAGGAGCGGACGGTCGGCCCCGATCTCGGCGCCGATTCGATCCGCCTCGGCGTCGTCGCCGGCGTCGTCGGCACCGTGGCGGTGCTGATCTTCATGCTGGTGACCTACGGCCGCTTCGGCTTCTACGCCGATATCGCGCTCATCCTCAACGTGATCATCATCCTCGGTATCATGGCGATCTTCAACGCGACCCTCACCCTGCCGGGCATCGCCGGCTTCGTGCTGACCATCGGCGCCGCGGTCGACGCCAACGTCATCATCAACGAGCGCATCCGCGAGGAATATCGACGAGGCCGCTCCATCATATCGGCGATCGAACATGGCTATAGCGAGGCACAGACCGCGATCTTCGACGCCAACATCACCAACGTCATCGCCGGGATGCTGCTCTTCTACTTCGGCTCGGGTCCCGTGCGCGGCTTCGCGGTGGTGATGATGATCGGCATCGTCACGTCCGTCTTCACCGCCGTCACCGTCACCCGCATGTTCGTGTCGCTATGGCTCCGCCGCAAGCGGCCGACGGCGCTCAGGATTTAGGGAACGCGACATGAAACTCCTGAAACTCGTTCCCGACGACACCAATATCGACTTCCTGCGCTGGCGCGGCGTGGCGATCGGACTGTCGATCCTGCTGCTCGCCGCCTCGATCGCGCTGATCGCGGTCAAGGGCCTCAATTTCGGCGTCGATTTCGCCGGCGGGCAGATGATCCGGGTGACGTTCAGCCAGCCGGTATCGCTCGACGAATTGCGCGACCAGGTCTCGGGACTGGGCCTCGGCGATCCCAGCATCCAGGAATTCGGATCCCCGCGCGAAGTGTCGATCCGGCTGCCGCTGCCCGAGGGCGGCGAGGAAGGCGCCAACGCCGCCGCCTCCAAGGTGCGCGCCGCGCTCGAGGCCGAGCATCCGGGCGTCCGCATCGACGCGGTAGAGACGGTGTCGGGCAAGGTCTCGGGCGAGCTCGTCCGCGACGGCGCGCTGGCCCTGCTGCTCGCGATGATCGGAATCGCGATCTATATCTGGATCCGCTTCGAATGGCAGTTCGGCGTCGGCGGCCTGTTCTCATTGTTCCACGACGTGACGCTGACCCTGGGCTTCTTCGCGCTGACCCAGATGGAGTTCGATTTGAACGTCATCGCGGCGTTGCTGACCTTGATCGGCTATTCGCTGAACGACACGATCGTCATCTACGACCGCGTCCGCGAGAATCTGCGCAAATACCGCAAGATGGACATTACCTCGCTGCTCAACCTGTCGATGAACGAGACGCTGGCGCGCACCATCGCCACCAACCTCGCCATGCTTCTGGCGCTCGGCTCGCTGATGCTCCTGGGGCCGGACGTCATCCAGAGCTTCACCGTCGCCTTGCTGTTCAGCGTCATCGTCGGCACTTATTCGACCGTCTATATCGCCTCGCCCTTCCTCATCTGGCTGAAGGTCGATTCGGACAGCTTCGTGCCCAAGGCGCCCGCCCCCGGGCAAGGCGAGCGGGTGACGACGCACAACGAAGGCTATTGATGCCGCGGTTCGACCGCGATCCCTCCGCCAGCGGCCCCGTCGTCCAGGGTTTCGCCGCCGGCGGTTTCGTGGTCGACGGCGGCGTTTACGAGGCGCTGCTGCTGACTCCGAACCGCGCCGACGGCTGGCCGGCGCCGCCGCCGCTCGCCGAGCTGACGATGGACGATCTGGCCCCCTTGCTCGCGCTCGATCCGCCGCCGGAATTCCTGATCCTCGGCACCGGCGCGACCATGGCCTTCGCGCCGCGCGCGCTGGTCGCGGCGCTGGAAACGCGCGGCATCGGCGTCGAATCGATGGACAGCCGCGCGGCCGCCCGCGCCTGGGGGATGCTGCGCGGCGAGGGGAGATGGATCGCGGCGGCGATCATGCCGCTCGGCTGAGATCAGGCGAGGGCGCGCAGATGCGCCTCGAGCTCGCGCGCATTCCTCTCCCAGCTGAAGCGCTCGGCGGCGGCGCGCACCTTCTCGGGAGTCGGCGGATCGGCGAGCAATAGGCGCACCGCGGCGGCGATGGCCGCCGGATCACGCGCCACCAGCCGCCCGGCCTCGGGTCGGTCGATGGCCTCGCGCGCGCCGCCGACATCGCAGGTGACCACCGGGGTGCCGGATGCCAGCGCCTCGACCCAGACGTTGGCGAGGCCTTCGGAGGCCGAGGGCAGGACCATCACGTCGGCCGCCGCCATCAGCTCCGGCAGCTCCGCATGGGGCCGATTGCCGAGGATCCGCACCCGCCCGGAAAGTACCTCGGCGCGCACGATACGTTCCAGCCGCCTCCTGTCCGGCCCCTCCCCGACCAGGATCAAACTAGCGTCCGGAATGTCGCCGAGCGCGGCGAGGACGAGCCTTTGGCCCTTGCGCTCCATCAGCGTGCCGGCGGTGACGATCAGCGGTCCTGCCACGCCAAGGCGCGCCTTGGCCTCGGCCCGGCCGATCCGCCCGAACAGGGCCGTATCCACGCCGGTATAATGGACCGCTATCCTGTCCTCCGGGATGCCGAGCGCGGCCATGTCTGCGCGGAGCGCGGCGCTGACGGCGAGCAGGCCATTCGCGGCGCGCGCGGCGGCGAGTATCCGCGCCGCGATGTCCGGCCGGCCCGCCCAATAATGGATGTCGGATCCCCGCGCCTTGATCGAGAAGGGCACGCCCAGCGCCCGGGAAAGGTGCATCGCCGCGGGGCCGTCCGGCCAGAAGAATTCGGCGTCGATCACGTCGACGGGAAAACGCTCCCTGAGCGTCCTCAGCGACGGAAGCAGGGCCTTGGCCATCGCTTCCGCCGAGCGGGCATCGCCGATGCGGGGCAGCACCCGGAAGCGCGGGCGATGCACGCTCAGACCCTTCCACGCCTCGTGCAGCGGCAGCCGGGCGCGTGGCCGGTAATGCGGGTGGAGCGACAAGGGCCAGGGCGGCAGTCCGACCGGCGAGACGACCTCCACCGCGACATCCTCCAGCGCCGCCAGCCCGAGCGTCTGGCGCTCGACGAACACGCCCAGCGTCGGCCGCGCGCGATTGGGGAACAGGGTCGAAAGGGTCAGCACCCGCAGCATCGCCCAGCGCATAGCAGGCGGGGCTTGCCGGCGCATTAAAGCCGGGTTCATGCGACCTGGCCTCTTTCCTCCCTATCCCGCTTGGCCTTGCCCCAACCCTTCGCTAAGAAGCCCGTCATGCCGCTTCACATTCCCCGCCCGCTTACCGCCCTCCTGCTCATGGCAGCGGTCCTTCCGCTCGCCGCCTGCGCGGGGAATGGCGACCGCGACCGCACCGACGCCTCCTATGTCGCGCGCGACGTCAACACGCTCTACACGGCGGCCAAGGAGCGGCTCGACCGGGGCCAATATACGACCGCCGCCGCCTTGTTCGACGAGGTCGAGCGCCAGCATCCTTATTCGGTCTGGGCGCGGCGCGCGCAGCTGATGAGCGCGTTCAGCTATTATCTCGCCCAGGACCATACCAAGTCGATCGAATCGGCGCGGCGGTTCCTCGCCATCCATCCCGGCAACAAGGACGCGCCCTACGCGCTCTACCTCATCTCGCTCAATTATTACGAGCAGATCGAGGATGTGAACCGCGACCAGAGCATCTCCAAGCAGGCGCTCGATTCGCTGGGCGAGCTGGTCCGCCGCTATCCCGAGACCGATTTCGCGGCCGACGCGCGGCTGAAGATCGACCTGGTGCGCGACCATCTCGCCGGCAAGGAGATGGAGATCGGCCGCTTCTACCAGCGCCGCCAGCAATGGCTCGCCTCGGTGCTCCGTTTCAGGAACGTGGTCGACGAATATGAGACGACCACCCACGCCCCCGAAGCGCTGATGCGGCTCACCGAATCCTACATGGCGCTCGGCATTCCGGAAGAGGCGCGCAAAGCCGCGGCCGTGCTCGGCGCCAACTACCCCGGCAGCAAATGGTATGAGCGGGCCTATGAACTGGTCCAGCGCAACGCGGCGCCGGCCACCGAGACGGCGGCGACGCCCGGCGCTTGATGCGGCAGCCAGTCATGCTGAACTTGTTTCAGCATCCAGCCGTCCGCCGCCCGGAAGGTGGAGAATTGGACCCTGAAACAAGTTCAGGGTGACGAAGGGGGAGGCGCGCCTGTTAACTTCTCTCTCCATTCGCGACGTCGTCCTCATCGAGACGCTCGACCTCGAATTCGGCCCCGGCCTCGGCGTCCTCACCGGCGAAACGGGGGCGGGCAAGTCCATCCTGCTCGACGCGCTCGGCCTCGCGCTCGGCGCGCGCGCCGACAGCGGCCTTGTCCGCGACGGTCAGGCGCAGGCGGTGGTGAGCGTCGGGTTCGAGGTGCCGCCCGATCATCCGGCTTTGCGCCTGCTCGACGAGAACGGACTGGGGGCGGAGCCGGGGGAGCCGCTGGTCATCCGCCGCCTGGTCAAGTCGGACGGCGGCAGCCGCGCATTCGTCAACGACCAGTCCGCCTCGGTCGGCCTGCTGCGGGATCTCGGCGCGCTGCTGGTCGAGATACACGGGCAGCATGACGATCGCGGCCTTTTGAACCCGCGCGGCCACCGCGCCTTGCTCGACAGCTACGGCCGGATCGGGACGGACGCGTGCGAAGACGCCTATCGCGCCTGGCGCGCGGCGGAGGCGAGGCTCGCGGCGACCCGCGATGAGATCGCCCTCGCCGCGCGCGACCGCGACTATCTCGAGCACGCAGTGGCGGAGCTCGCGAAGCTGGCGCCGCAGCCCGGCGAGGAGGAGGAGCTGGCCGCCCTCCGCGCCAACATGCAGAAGGGCGCGCGGCTGGCCGAGGATATCGCGGTCGCCGGGCAATTGCTCCAAGGGTCGGAGGGCGGCCTCTCGCTGCTGCGCCAGGCGGCGAGGCGGCTGGAACGGATCGCCGGCGAGCATGACAAACTGGCCGAGGCGCTGGCGGCGATCGACCGCGCGGTAATCGAGGCAGCCGATGCCGAGGACCGGCTCGCCGAGGCGGCGGAAGCACTGGCCTATGATCCGGCGCGGCTGGACGAGGCCGAGGCGCGGCTGTTCGAAATCCGGGCGTTGGCCCGCAAGCATCGGGTCGAGCCCGACGCTCTCCCGGCGCTGGCGGAGGAGATGGCCGCGAAGCTGCGCGCGATCGAGGCGGGCGACGAAAGCCTCGCCGCGCTGGAGGCGGCGGTCCGCGACAGCCGCGCCGCCTATGAAGCGGCGGCTACGATTCTCGGGAATCTCCGCGCCGCGGCCGCCGCCCGGCTCGATGCCGCGGTGGCGCGGGAGCTGGCGCCGCTGAAGCTCGACACGGCCAGGTTCAAGACCGTGCTCGAGCCGCTGGACGAGGCGCAATGGTCGGCCGCCGGACGCGACCGAGTGGAGTTCGAGATTTCGACCAATCCCGGCGCGCCGTTCGCGCCCCTCATCAAGATCGCCAGCGGCGGCGAATTGTCGCGCTTCATCCTGGCGCTCAAGGTCGCGCTGGCCGAGGAAGGCGGCGCCACGACGATGATCTTCGACGAGATCGACAGGGGCGTCGGCGGCGCTGTGGCGAGCGCGATCGGCGAACGCCTCCACCGGCTGGCGGAAGGCGCCCAGCTTCTCGTCGTCACGCACAGCCCGCAGGTCGCCGCGCGCGGCAACCGCCACTTCCTCATCGAGAAGAGCCACGAAGGCCTCGTCACCCGCACCAGCGTCCACAGCCTCGACGAGACCAAGCGGCGCGAGGAGATCGCGCGCATGCTTTCGGGCGCCGAGGTCACCGACGAAGCGCGGGCGCAGGCGACACGCCTGTTGGAGGCAGCCTGACGTTGACGAGACCTGTTGGAAGTATCATATTCAGGTCATGAATGCGCCTTTTCAAAGCGAAGTCGTCACGCCCATTCTTGCCGGTGCTTGTGTCGGCATCAGCGAGCTCAAGAAAAACCCCGCTGCCGTGATAGCGGCCGCGCGCGAACAGCAGGTGGCGATCCTCAATCGCAACAAGCCGGTCGCCTACATGATCTCGCCCGAGGTCTGGGACTATCTGTGCGAGCTGGTGAGCGACCAGAAGCTCGTGGAGATGGCGCGCGAGGCTCTCGATAGCGGCGAGGAAGGCGTGCCGGTCACGATGGACGAGCTGCTCGATTGAGCCGCTACGGACTGGAATTCCTGCCGCGCGCCCGCAAGGCGTGGAGCAAGCTCGATCATGAGACGAAGCGCCGGCTGGCGCGAAGGCTGGCGGAGCGGCGGGATCGGCCCCGAATAGCGTCGGCTGCGTTGAGCGGCATGCCGAACTGCTACAAGATCAAGCTCAAATCGCCCGGTATAAGGCTGGTCTACCGGGTCGAGGACGATCGGCTCGTGATTCTCGTGCTCGCCGTCGGCCGGCGAGAACGGGGCGAGGCCTATGTGGAAGCGAACCGCGAACTCCGGAAACTCCATGACCGAGACTGAAGCCGCCGCCGAACTGGAGCGACTCGCCGCCGAGATCGCGCGGCATAACCGACTCTACCACGCCGAGGATGCGCCGGAGATTTCGGACTCGGAATATGACGCGCTCATCCGCCGCAATGCCGAGTTGGAGGCGGCTTTCCCTCACCTGGCGCGCGAGGACAGTCCGTCGCTTGCAGTCGGCGCGGCGCCAGCGGGGCCGCTCGCCAAGGTGCGGCACGCGGCGCCGATGCTCAGCCTCGACAATGCCTTTTCCGAAGGCGAGGTCGCGGATTTCGTCGGCCGCATCCGGCGCTATCTCAGCCTGTCCGAAGGAGAGACCGTCGCGCTCACCGCCGAACCGAAGATCGACGGCCTGTCCTGCTCACTCCGCTACGAGAATGGCGTCCTCGTCCTCGCCGCGACGCGGGGCGACGGCACGACGGGCGAGGACGTCACCCCCAACGCCCGCACCATCGCCGACATTCCCGCCACCCTGTTCCCCGGCGAAAGCCGGGGCCCAGAATCCGGTGCGACTGGACCCCGGCTTTCGCCGGGGAAGATCCCCGCCGTCTTCGAGGTGCGCGGCGAGGTCTATATGTCCAAAGCGGACTTCGCCGCGCTCAACGAGCGCCAAGCGCAGGCCGGGGGAAAGATCTTCGCCAATCCGCGCAACGCCGCAGCCGGATCGCTGCGGCAGAAGGATGCCGCCATCACCGCCGCGCGCCCTTTGCGCTTCCTCGCCCATGGCTGGGGCGAAGCGTCGGCGCTTCCGGCCGACACGCAATGCGGCATGATGCGCGCTATCAGCGCATGGGGCCTGCCGGTGTCGGAGGATTTCCTGCGCTTCGTCGATCTGGAGACGCTGCTCGCCCATTACCGCGCGATCGAGGCGAAGCGGGCCGACCTGCCGTTTGACATAGACGGCGTCGTCTACAAGGTCGACCGTCTCGACTGGCAGAAGCGCCTCGGCCAGGTCGCCCGCGCCCCGCGCTGGGCGATCGCGCACAAATTCCCGGCCGAGAAGGCGCAGACCACCTTGAACGCCATCGACATCCAGGTCGGCCGCACCGGCAAGCTGACGCCGGTGGCGCGGCTGGAGCCGGTGACGGTGGGCGGCGTCACCGTCACCAACGCCACCCTCCACAATGCCGACGAGATCGGACGGCTGGGGGTGCGGATCGGCGACCGGGTGGTGATCCAGCGCGCCGGCGACGTCATCCCGCAAGTGCTGGAGAATTTGACGCCCGACGAAGCGCGCCCTGCCTATGTCTTCCCCACCTTATGCCCCGAATGCGGGTCGGACGCGGTGCGCGAGGAAGGCGAGGTCGACATACGCTGCACCGGCGGCCTGATCTGCCCGGCCCAGCGCGTTGAGCGCCTCCGCCACTTCGTCAGTCGCCACGCGCTCGACATAGAGGGGCTGGGGCTGGTCCACATCGAGAGCTTCTTCCGCGACGGGCTGGTGCGCTCGCCGGCCGACATCTTCCGCCTGACCAAGGATGCCCTGCTCGAACGCGAGCGTTGGGCGGAGCTGTCGGCGGCCAATCTGGTCGCCGCCATCGACGCGCGGCGAACGCCGCCGCTCGACCGGTTCCTGTTCGCGCTCGGCATCCGCCATATCGGCGAGGTGACGGCGCGCGATCTCGCCCGCCGTTATAAATCCTGGGCGGGTTTCCGGGCGACGATCGACGATGCGCTGGCGGTGCGTGCAGGCACCCAGCCCACTCCGGCCGAACCGGATCGCAAGTTCCTGCTGCGCCGGAACAAGGCGGTGGTGGCCGCGATCGATACCGCGGGCGTCGGTCCCGAAGTCGCCAACGCCCTGCTCGATTTCTTCGAGGAGCCGCACAATCGCGAGGTGGTGGACGATATCCTGGCCGCGGGGGTGAAGCCGCAGGACGTGGTCCACGAGACGCGTGCGTCGCCGGTCAGCGGCAAGACACTGGTCTTCACCGGCAGCCTGGAGACTTTGTCCCGAGACGAGGCCAAGGCGCAGGCCGACGCCCTTGGCGCGAAAGTGGCCGCGTCGGTATCGGCCAAGACCGACCTGGTGATCGCCGGGCCAGGCGCGGGGTCGAAGCTCAAAAAGGCTGAGGAGCTGGGGATCGAAGTGATCGACGAGGCGGCATGGGCGAAGATCGTGGCGGGAGCCTGACCGTCGCCCCAGCGAGATCGAGCGCCATCGCTATTTTCGTCCTGGGATCCCAGCCTGCGCTGGGATGACGCCTCTATTGCCAGCCCAGCGACCGTCGCTTGCGCATCACCAGGGTCGGCCACTCGCCGCGATCGATGCGGAAGCTCAGCATCAGCCCTTGCCGGCGATAGGCGGAGGCGACCTTGTCGGCCTGATGATCGAGCAGACCGGCGAGGATCAGGCGGCCGCCGGGCGCGACCGCCCTGGCGACCGAGGGCGCGAGATCGATCAGCGGCCCCGCCAGGATGTTGGCGATGAGAAGATCGTAGGGCGCGCGGGCCTTCAGGCGGCCATGCTCCATCCCCGGCGCCACGGCCAATTCCACCTGCCCCCGCGCGCGGCCGAGAGCGATGTCGTTAATGCCCGCATTCTCCTGCGTCACCTCGATCGAGACGGGGTCGATGTCGGACGCGGCCACCTTCGCCGCCGGCCATAGCTTAAGCGCCGAGAAGGCGAGGAGGCCGGTGCCGGTACCGAGATCGAGGATATCGGCGAAATTGATCCCCCCGCTTTTCAGCCTGTCGAGCGCCATCAGGCAGCCGGTGGTGGTCTCATGCTGGCCAGTGCCGAAGGCGCGGCCGGCGTCGATCTCCAGCGCTATTGCATCAGCCGGTATCGTGTCGCGATGCGCGGGCGTGTGGACGAAGAAGCGGCCGGCGCGGATCGGCTCCAGCCCCTGCTGACTGAGCGTCACCCAATCCTCCTCGACGAGCTTCTCGACTGTCGGCGCCACGTCGCCCGCGCTGGGGGCGAGCGCCTTCAGGGCGGAGAGGGTGGCGGCGGTCGGCGCCACGTCGAAATAGGCTTCGAGCAGCCATTCGTCCGGCCGCGCCGGATCGGGCTCGCGGGTCATCAGCACCGGCGGCGTCTCCAGGAACACGAGCTGCGAGATGTCCGCCGCGATCGCCTCCGCTTCCGCCTTGATGCAGGGCAGGCTTGCTTTCCAACTATCGGACAAAGCTGGCCCCATTGACGTCGATCACCGCGCCGGTCGCCGATGCGGGCGCATCCACGGCGAGCCAGCGCACCGTCTCCGCCACCTCGCCGGCCGAGGCGACACGACCCAAGGGGATGTCTGCGAGCAATTTGGCGCCGCCGCGGCTCTCGACATAATCCTCGGCCATGCCGGTCATGGTGAAGCCGGGGCAGACGGCGAAGGCGAGGATGTTCTCGCCGGCATAGCCTCGGGCGATCGTCTTGGTCATGCCGATCATGCCGGCCTTGGACGCGGCATAGTGCCAGTGCTGCGGCGAATCGCCGCGATAGGCGGCGCGGCTCGCCACGTTGACGAGGCGGCCGCCGCCCTGCTCGCGGAAGTGCAGCACGGCAAGACGGCACAGTTCGGCCGAGGCGGTGAGGTTGATCCGCATCGTCCGCTCCCAGGCCGCGACCCAGTTTTCATGGTCCTGCTCGACGGGCGCCGCCTCGAAAATCCCGGCATTGTTGACCAATGCATCGATGCGGCCACCAAGCCGCTCCAGCGCCTCCGCCCAAAGCCGCCCGGCCGCGCCCAGCTGCGAGAGATCGGCGGCGATGCGGCGTTCGTCGCCGTCGCGGGTGGAATGGCCAACGACATTGTGTGCGCCGAGCGCCGAGACGATGGACTGGCCGATACCCCGGCTGGTGCCGGTGACGAGGATGTTGAGCTTATTCATGCCGCGCTCGATAGGCCGCGGCGGCACGGAGGGAAAGGGCTCAGGCCGCGAAGCTGTTGACGAATTCGGACGTGGTGGCGCGGAAACGGGTGAGCTGGTCGCTGACCCGGACGAAGCCGCCCTCGACCTCGTCGATCTCGGTCGCGACCCTGTCCGTATCGGCGCGGATGGCGGCGATGGTTGAGGACATGGAATCGGCGGCGAGCGCGGTCTCATCGACGGCGGCGGTAATCATGGTGACGGTCTGCGCCTGGACCTCCATCGCCTGGCGGATGCGGTCGGCCGAGGACTGGACCTCCACCACCGTCTGCTGAATGGAGCCGTTGGCTTCCACCGTCTGACGGGTCGCAGCCGTGATGGCGGTGATCTTGGCGGTGATGTCGTCCGTGGCGCGAGCCGTCTGGCTGGCGAGCGACTTCACCTCCTGCGCGACCACCGCGAAGCCGCGTCCCGCATCGCCCGCGCGCGCCGCCTCGATAGTGGCGTTCAAGGCCAGCAGGTTGGTCTGGCCGGCGATATCGCGGATCAGGCCGAGGATCGATTCGATCGCCTCGACATGGGCGGAGAGCGCGTGGCTGACCTTGACCGCTTCGGACGCCTGCCCGCCGGCGCGGGTGGCAACGCCGGCCGCGACCTCGACTTCGTTGCGCGCATCCTCGATCGCCTGGATGAGGCCGGCCGCGGTCTGCGCCGCCTCGCGCATCGCCACCGCCGACTGCTCCGCCGCCGCCGCGACCTCCGATGTCTTGCCCAGCATCCCGCGCGCGGCGCTGGCCGTCGCCGCGGTGCGATCACGCAGCCCCGCCGATTCCTTCGCGGTCGCGGCGACGAGCTGCGCCACCGTCCGCTCGAACGTGTCGCTCTGCCGTCCCCGCGCCGCCGCCGCCTCGTCGGCTTCGAGAAGGCCGATCTGGGCGAGGATGATGTCGGTTTCATAAGCGCGGAGCCGCATCAGCGTCTCCATGGCGCCGGCCAAAGCGGCCTCGTCGTCCATGTTCCGGCGGAGCGCCTCGGCCAGCTTCGCCGTCAGCCGCGCGCGCCGGTCGATGACTTCGGGTACGGACCGGCGGCGGCTGTGGAGCTCGATGCCGTAGCCGGCGATGGCGTGGACCCAGTCGCTGTCGACAGGGCTGGTGCAGCGCTCGCGGAACTGGCGGACGATATCGTCGCCCGCATGGTCGCGAACGACCGGCTCCAATATCCCGCTCGCGTCGCGCCAGAGCGCGTGCAGATCGGCCTCGAACGCGCCGTGGGGATTATAGGCGGCGAGTCGCGCCTCCACCTGTTGGGCGGTGAGTTTCTGCAATCTGGAACCATCCTCGTGAACATGAAAATCGGCCGCCATGGCGCACATCCCGGAGCTTACGGAGTCAGCGCCGACCCTTATCGCGGCCGGGTAAAGGAGTGCTTAGCTCAGGCGGCGTAATTCTCGACGAAGCGGCTGGTGGCCGCTTTGAACGTCGTCATCTGCGCGTCCACCTGGCCGAAATTGCGCTCGACTTCGCCGATCTCGCTGACCACCGTCTCGGTATCCGAGCGGATGGCGGCGATCGTGGAGGACATGGAATCGGCGGCGAGCGCGGTCTCATCGACGGCGGCTGTAATCATGGTGACAGTCTGGGCCTGCACCTCCATCGCCTGGCGGATGCGGTCGGCCGAGGACTGGACCTCGACCACCGTCTGCTGGATGGAGCCGTTCGCCTCGACCGTCTGCTTCGTGGCTTGCTGAATGGCCGCAATTTTCGTTGTTATGTCGTCCGTGGCGCGGGCCGTCTGGCTGGCGAGCGACTTCACCTCCTGCGCCACCACCGCGAAGCCGCGCCCCGCGTCGCCCGCGCGCGCCGCCTCGATAGTGGCGTTCAAGGCCAGCAAATTGGTCTGCCCGGCAATGTCGCGGATGAGGCCGAGGATCGATTCGATCGCCTCGACATGGGCCGACAAGGCCTGGCTGACCTTGACCGCTTCGGACGCCTGCCCGCCGGCGCGGGTGGCGACGCCGGCGGCGACCTCCACTTCGTTCCTCGCATCCTCGATCGCCTGGATAAGCCCGGCCGCGGTCTGCGCGGCTTCCCGCATCGCCACCGCCGACTGCTCCGCCGCCGCCGCGACCTCCGATGTCTTGCCCAGCATCCCGCGCGCCGCGCTGGACGCGTCGGCCGCCTGGCCGCGCAGCGACCGGCTCTCGGTCGCCGTCCGCTCGACCACGGTCATGATCTCGTCGTTGAATTCGGCCCCGCGCGCGATCCGGCCCCGCCGCTCCTCCTGCTTGCGAAGCGCGTCGAACTGGGCGGCGAAGACGTCCACCTCGAGCAGGCTTCCCTCCAGCACCGTTCGGGTCAGCCGCGCCAGACGCTCCGGGTCGTCGCGCAAAGTCTCGGTCAATATCCGCTGGACCTCAGCGGCGGCCGCGGTGGCGCCGGCGAACAAGGTGGTGAGGGGGACGTGGGCGGCCGCCGCGGTCGCGACATAGTCGCGGGCGATATCGACCCATTTCTGGCTGCCGACATCCTCGAACTTGAGCCGGAGATAGGGAATGATCCGCTGAGTCAGCTTCCCGATCTTGTCGCCGCCGATTTCGTGATCGAGGTCGGGCGACTGCGCGTAGCGGGTCCAGAAGGCGCGGGCGACGCTCTCGACCTGGGGTTCGACCAGGTTCCAGACTTCGCGCGCCTGCTCGCGGAGCGTCCCCTGGCTATCGAACATGCCGATCCGCTCGTCGATGGTCACTCCCGCTTGCGCCGCTGTCGTTCCGCCCATGGCCGCTTGCTTTCCGTTCGTCAGAAATTGAAGCGTCCAGTTAGGAAGCCACCGGTTAAGATGGCGTTAGTCATGGCCCGGGTCCGGACAGAGCCCCGCGCGTTTCAAAATCAGCTCGCGATAGTCCGCGGCGCGTGACGTAGGGACATGACGACTCTATATCTCGACGGCGCTGCGGTCCGCGCTCTTCCGATTCAGATCGTCGGGCGGGATTCCAACGGGCTAAGGCGTTGAAATGCTTCAATGAAGGGAATGAACAGTGGCTGGTTCCGTGAACAAGGTGATTCTGGTCGGCAATCTCGGTGACGATCCGGAAGCCCGTTCGCTGAACAATGGCGGCGAGGTCGTGAACCTGCGCGTCGCGACCTCGGAGAATTGGAAGGACAAGGACGGCAACCGCCAGGAGCGGACCGAATGGCACCGCGTCGTCATCTTCAACGAGAATCTCGGGCGGGTCGCCAAATCCTACCTGCGCAAGGGCTCCAAGGTCTATCTGGAGGGTCAGCTTCAGACCCGCAAATGGACTGACAATTCGGGCCAGGACAAATATTCGACCGAGGTCGTGCTGCAGCGCTTCCGCGGTGAGCTCGTACTGCTCGACAGCAAGGGCGGCGGCGGCGGCGGCGGCTATGGCGATCAGGGCGGCGGCTATGAAAGCGGCGGTGGCGGCTTCGGCGGCGGCGGCGGCTCGCGTCCCCAGTCCCGCCCGCAGCCGGCCTTCGACAGTGACCTGGACGACGACGTTCCGTTCTAGTGACGTGCGGTCCCCGGGCCAGCTTGCGAGCTACCCGATGACGCTGTCGCGCCTCCGCGCTCAGGGCTTGCGCAGGGTCGCGAACGGACTGCGCGCGGCCTTGGCTCGCTCCTCCTCGGCCCTCGCCTCCTCCTCGCTCCTGATGCCGGCGGCGCGGAGCGCGGCGTCGGCGTCGGCGGAGCGCGGCCAGGGGTCGAGGGTGAGCGACAATGTCTCGGCGGCGGCTTCGCCGGCATCGATCGTCGCGCCGTCGTAGAAAACCACGTCCAGCTCGCTTTCGCCCAGTTCGATCTCGTCATCGGCCCCGCCTGCCGGCTGGGGGCGGAAGAGGATAGTGAAGGTCTCCTCGATACGGGCCGGCACCGGCGCATCGGTCGCGACGCAGCTCTGGATGACCTCGGCCCGCAGCGTGCCGGCGGCGGTGACGGCATCGCCGTCCCGGCTCAGCCTCATATCCGCCGACAGCGCATCGATCGCCACCAGGCCGAACCGCCGCGCCAGCGTCGCCCGCTCCTCCTCGCCCGCCTCGATCGCCAGCGCGCGCGGCGAGCCGCCGAGCGTGTCGATCCTGACCGGGCGGCTGAATTCCGGAGTCACGGCGCCGGGACCTCGCCCGCGAGGATGCGCGCCGCGGGCCACGCCGCCAGCGTGTCGCGAAAGCGGCCGAGCCGGGCGCTCACGAATAAGAGCGTTTCGGCCGAAGGCGGCGAATCGTGGAAGATGTTGCGGCGAACCGGCGCGTCGAGCGAGCCGCCCCCCGCGTCGCGGAAGGCGGTGAGGCGGCCGCCCAGCGCGCCCATCATCCTGCCGAGATGTTTGCCGACCATCAGGTCGCCAATCCCCATCTGCCGGATGCTGCCGTCCATGTCGGCGATGAACAATTCGGTCAGCAGCACCGAATCGTCCTTCGCCGCCGCCGCTTCGCGTTCCAGTCGGAGCAAAGCCAGCGACAGCAAGGCGGCGACCATGTCGAAACGGCCGTCGAGCGTGTCGGGCACGCCGCCCTCGCGATACCAGGCGGGCGCGCGCGCCGCCGCGACTAGCGCGTCGTAGAGGGGGCGGAGCCGCTCCGGATCCCTTTTCTCGCCGAAAATGCGCGACAGGAAGGTCAAACTATCCCCTTGAGTCTGCGGCGCGCTCTTGCGCCGATGGGCCGATCTTGCATATTGGGGGCTGACAGGGCGACCCGCAAGGCGCGCGCCGGCCGCGGAGTATGCGCCGGCCGGTTTTCAGGAGACTTTTCGGAAATGACCCTCCCCTACGGACGAACCGCCGGCCTGGCGATGGCATTGGGGCTCGGCCTCGTCCTTTCCGGCTGCTCGCCGATCCGCGATCGCCAGGGCTATTTCGTCGATGAGGCACTGATCTCGTCGGTGCAGCCCGGAGTCGACAATCGCGAGTCGGTGGCGGGGACTCTCGGCCGGCCGACCTTCGTCGGCCAGTTCACCGAACGCGACTGGTATTACGTCTCCCGCCAGACCCGGCAGCTCGCCTTCAATCATCCCAAGCCCGTCGAGCAGACCGTGCTCCACGTCCGCTTCGACGAGGCCGGCAACGTGGCGTCGGTCGAGCGGTCGGGCCTCGAGAAGGTCGTCGCGATCGATCCGATGGATGACAAGACGCCGACCCTCGGCCGCGAGCGTGGCTTCTTCCAGGAGCTGTTCGGCAGCATCGGCCAGGTCGGCACCGCCGGCGTCGGCGGGCAGACCGCCGACAACCCGCAATAAGGGTCGATCAGCGCACGATTCCCCCGGCGGCGAGCACCGCCAGGGTCACCAGGTCGGAGGCGGTCGCGGTCATCGCCGCTACCTGCACCGGCTGCGCCATCCCGACCAGCATCGGCCCGATCACCGAATCGCCGCCCAGCTCCTTCAGGAGCTTGGCCGAAAGGTTGGCGGACTGAAGGCCGGGCATGACCAGCACGTTGGCCGGGCCGGTGAGACGGCTGAACGGATAGAAGCGCGCCATCGCCGGGTTGAGCGCGACGTCGGGCGCCATCTCGCCTTCATATTCGAAATCGACCCCGCGCTGATCGAGCAGCCGCACCGCGCCGCGGATATTCTCCAGCCACGTGCCCTCGGGGTTGCCGAAGGTCGAATAAGACAGGAAGGCGACGCGCGGATCGTGGCCCATGCGCCGCGCCACCGCCGCCGTCTGGATCGCGATCTCGGCGAGCTGCTCTGAATTCGGCCGCTCGGTCACGGTGGTGTCGGCCATGAAGGTGGTGTGGCTCTGGCCGACCAGCACATGGATGCCGAACGGCGTGCAATTCGCCTTGGGATCGAGCACGCGGCGCAGCTGGCGTATGGTCTGGCCATAAGGGCGGGTGACGCCGCTGATCATCACGTCCGCCTCGCCCAGGGCCAGCAGAAGCGCGGCGAAGGTGTTGCGGTCCTGGTTGACCATCCGCTCGACCTCGCGGTGCAGATAGCCACGCCGCTGCAGGCGGGCGTAGAGATAGTCGACCATTTCCGGCACGCGCGCATAGGTGCGGCTGTTGACCAGCTCGAAGCTCTCGGGATCCTCGATGCCCAGCGCCCGCAGCCGGTCGGGCACGTCGTCGCGGCCGACCAGAACGGGGATGCCGTAGCCGCCGTCGCGGAAGGCGATGGCGGCGCGCAGCACGACTTCCTCCTCTCCCTCGGCGAACAATACGCGCTTGGGATTGGCCCGCGCCGCCTCGTAGGCGAGGCTCAGCACCGACGTGGTCGGGTTGAGGCGCGATTTGAGCGCCGTCCGATACGCGGCCATGTCCGGGATCGGGAATTGGGCGACGCCGCTGTCCATCGCCGCCTGGGCGACCGCGGCGGGGACGATCTCCATCAGTCGCGGGTCGAACGGCGCGGGAATGATGTAATCGGCGCCGAAGCTGTGCGCCTGGCCGCCATAGGCAGCGGCGACCTCCTCGGGCACCTGCTGGCGGGCGAGCGCGGCCAGAGCCTCGGCGGCGGCGATCTTCATCGCGTCGTTGATCGTCGTCGCCCTGACGTCCAGCGCGCCCCGGAAGATGAAGGGGAAGCCGAGCACGTTGTTGACCTGGTTGGGATAATCGGAGCGGCCGGTGGCGATGATCGCGTCCGGGCGCGCGGCCTTGGCCTCGGGCGGGGTGATTTCGGGATCGGGGTTGGCCATGGCGAAGATGATCGGCTCCTTCGCCATCTCCATCACCATTTCGGGCTTGAGCGCACCGGCGGCGGAGAGGCCGAGGAAGATGTCGGCGCCCTTCAGGGCTTGCTCCAGCGTGCGCGCCTCGGTGTCCGCCGCATGGGCGGATTTCCACTGGTCCATCCCCTCGACGCGGCCGCGGTAGATGACGCCCTTGCGGTCGCACATGATAACATGGTCCGGGCGCACGCCCATCGCCTTGATGAGCTCGGTGCAGGCGATGGCGGCGGCCCCGGCGCCGTTCACCACCACCTTCACGTCCTTGAGGTCGCGGCCGGTCAGGTGGCAGGCATTGATGAGGCCGGCGGCGGTGATGATCGCGGTGCCGTGCTGGTCGTCGTGGAAGACCGGGATGTTCATCCGCTCGCGCAAGGTCTGCTCGATGATGAAGCAGGCCGGCGCGCCGATATCCTCCAGATTGATGCCGCCGAAGCTCGGCTCCATCAGTTCGACCGCGTCGATGAAGCGGTCGACATCCTCGGTGGCGAGCTCGATGTCGATCGAATCCACGTCGGCGAAGCGCTTGAACAATACCGCCTTGCCCTCCATCACCGGCTTCGACGCCAGCGCGCCTAGATTGCCGAGGCCGAGGATGGCGGTGCCGTTGGAGATGACCGCGACGAGATTGCCCTTGGCGGTATAATCATAGGCCTTGGCCGGGTCCGCGGCGATGGCGCGGACCGGCACGGCGACGCCGGGCGAGTAAGCGAGGCTGAGGTCGCGCTGCGTCGCCATCGGCTTGGAGGCGATGATCTCGATCTTGCCGGGCCGACCCTGCGCATGGAAATCGAGCGCTTCCTGTTCGGAAAATTTGACGCTGCTGCCTTCGCTCATCTTTGCTCCTTCCGGCTCGCCGCTCCTTGCGATACCGGCAAGCGGCACATGAGCGGACGACTAGGCCTGCCTTAGTCCGCTCATCACTTGCTCGGCAATGCTCACCAGCCTCGGCCTGAGCGTATCGAACGGCAACGCCCAAAGCCGATCCGGCTCTTCTCCCATTTCAGCCGAATCTAGATAGCGCCACCACCGAAAGTTTGGGTCGATCCAAGGCTGTTCCGGCAACGCCTCGGTGCAGATGTCCTTCGCATCCTTCTCCAGGATACCGACCCACGCTTCGCATCCCGCCTTGCCGAAAAGCGCGAAGGTAAGCTTCGTACCTCTCCACGGGGTGATGCCAATTCCGTGATAGCCACCCCCTTTCTCTATGCCGGGATTGATGCTCCAATTTTCAGGCCACGCTGTCGAAAAAGCCAGGCGTTGCGCCATCACTTCTCGCACGTCATTCATCGCAGCCTCGATATCGAGCGCCGCCCCTATTGACCGGCCCCCTGCGTCACAGATCGCGTCGATCAAATCGCCCTTTTGTGACATTGGCATCCCTTCCGACAGTATCGTTCGACGGCAGTAGGCCGCGAGATCGAAGAGCGTCGATCGCACCTTCTCGGGTCGCGCGATCTGGGCACACGCTTCCAGCCACGACACCACTTCGTGGTAGCCGACGCCAACGATCTCGTTAGGGCAAGCGTCGTTCCCAGCGTGCTGGCGCCAATGCTCCTTAACTGACGCGGATGCATCGGCAGCACCACCCACGAGTGCAACGACGATCCCTCTCCGGTCACGTCGGCCCAAATCCTCCCAATAGCGCCCCAACTGCCGTGCCTGCCACCCTGCCCAAGGCTTGTTCTCGATCACGATGCTAAAGCCGTCGAGGCGATCGAAAAGCAGATCTATACGACCCGTCGAACAAATCGTCGGAACTTCACATCGAGTCACCGCACCAGTCCAGTCGCCAAGCAGATGCTCGCGTTGGTCCCGCAGAACATGCTCGAAGAACGCCTGGCGAAACCGGCCCCCTTGGCCATGGGTTCCGCAGTCGTCCAGCAGCCAGCAAAAAGCTCGGGACAATGTTGTTTCGCCCGGCCGGTAAATATCGTCGGCGGCATTGAACGCCGGAGCGTGATTAACCGCATGAAACGCATCCGCCCGCTCGCGGGCGACACGCAGCGTCGCCACCTCATCCAAGAGCTTGGCGGCGTCGCTTCCCATATCGGCCTCCAGCTTCGAGGAAATCCAACTGTCTTCTCAACTCTCCTCCTCGCGATCAAGCTCTAGGCTCCCTCTTGCGACGGCCGCAAGCCACAAGCCGGTTTCATGAAGGGCGCGGAGCCTCTATCCCGTTCCCGATGGCGACAAAGGTCAAAGAAGCGGCATCCGCGCCGACGCCCATGATGGCGCAATATCTGGCGCTGAAGGCCGAGGTGGCGGATTGCCTGCTCTTCTACCGGATGGGCGACTTCTTTGAGATGTTCTTCGAGGACGCCCGCGCCGCCGCCTTATGCCTCGACATCGCGCTGACCGCGCGGGGCGAGCATGAAGGCGAGCCGATTCCGATGTGCGGCGTGCCGATCCACGCCGCCGAAGCCTATCTCGCGCGGCTCATCAAGGCCGGGCACCGCGTCGCCATCGCCGAGCAGACCGAGAGCCCGGCCGAGGCGAAGAAGCGCGGTTCGAAGTCGGTCGTCGCCCGCGCCATCGTGAGGGTGGTGACCGCCGGCACGCTGACCGAGGAGGCCTTGCTCGATTCGCGCGCCGCCAACTGGCTGGTCGCGGTGGCCAGAGCGGGCGAGCTTTACGGCCTCGCCGCCGCCGACGTCTCGACCGGCCGCTTCGAGCTGACCTCCGTGGCGGCGCCCGCGCTGGACGCGGAACTCGCCCGGCTGTCGGCGGCCGAGATCGTCGCGCCCGAGCCGTTCGACGCGCTCCAAGGCCAGCCGCTGCGGCAGCGGTGCGACGGTTTCGACAGCCTCTCGGCGGAACGGAGACTTAAGGAGCGCTTCGGCGTGGCGACCCTCGACGGCTTCGGCGGGTTCGACCGCGCCGCCCTCGCCGCCGCCGGTGGCCTCCTCGCTTATCTCGACGAGGTCGCGCGCGAGACCTTGCCGTTCCTCCAGCCGCCGCTCGGCCGCGCCGCCGACGGCCACATGATGATCGACGCGGCGACCCGCGAGAGCCTGGAGCTCAGCGTCTCGGCGTCGGGCACACGCGCGGGGAGCCTGCTCGCCGCCGTCGACCGCACCGTCACCGGGGCCGGCGCCCGCCTGCTCGCCGCCGACATAGGCGCGCCTTTGCTCGGCCGGCCGCTCATCGAGGCGCGGCTCGACCTGGTGTCGCTGTTCGCCGGCGACGCCGGCCTGCGGGACGGGCTCAGGCGGCAGCTCAAGGCCCTGCCCGACATCGGCCGCGCGCTCGGGCGGCTGGCGGCGGGCCGGGGGACTCCGCGCGACCTCGGCCAGCTGCGCGACGGACTCGACGAGGCCCGCCGCCTGCACGATCGGCTCGCTGCGCGGGCCGATCCGCCCATGCTCTTCGCCGAACTCCTCCCCACCCTCGTCGGCCATGGCGCGCTGGTCGATCTCCTCTCCCGCGCGCTCGTCCCGTCGCCGCCGATCGACACCGCGCAGGGCGGCTACATCGCCGAAGGCTATGATTCCGCTTTGGACGATCTTCGTGCCACCGGCGGCGAAGGGCGGCGGGCGATCGCGGGACTGGAAGCGCGCTTCCGGCAGCAGACCGGCATCCCCACATTGAAGATCCGCCACAATGGGGTGCTCGGCTACCATATCGAAGTGCCGGCCAAACATGCCGACCGGCTGATGGCGGCGGATTCGGGCTTCACCCATCGCCAGACCCTCGCCGGCGTCGTCCGCTTCAACGCGCCGGACCTGCACGAGCAGGCGCTGCGGGTCGGGCAGGCCGGCGCCCACGCGCTCGCCGCCGAGGCCGCTCACCTGGAGGAGCTGGTCGCCGCCGCGCTGGCGCGCGCCCATGCCATCGCCGCGGCCGCCGACGCGCTGGCCCGGCTCGACGTGGCGGCGGCGCTGGCCGAGCGGGCGGCGGAGGGCGGCTGGTGCCGGCCGCATTTCGTCGACCATAATTGCTTCGAGATCGAGGCCGGGCGCCATCCGGTGGTCGAGGATGCGCTGCGGGCGAGCGGCGAACGCTTCGTCGCTAACGATTGCGGACTTTCCGAGGACGGGCGGCTCTGGCTGGTCACCGGACCCAATATGGGCGGCAAGTCCACCTTCCTCCGTCAGAACGCCCTGATTGCCCTGCTCGCCCAGGCCGGGTCGTTCGTGCCCGCGGCGAAGGCGACGCTCGGTTTGGTAGACCGCCTGTTCAGCCGGGTCGGCGCGTCGGACAATCTGGCGCGCGGCCGCTCGACATTCATGGTCGAGATGGTCGAGACCGCCGCCATCATCGCCCAGGCGACGGAGCGCAGCTTCGTCATATTGGACGAGGTCGGGCGCGGCACCTCCACTTATGACGGCCTCGCCATCGCCTGGGCGGTGGTCGAGGCGATCCACGACCGCAACCGCTGCCGCTGTCTGTTCGCGACGCACTATCACGAGCTGACGCGGCTGGCCGAGCGGCTCGACGCCCTCTCCCTCCACCACGTCCGCGCGCGCGAATGGAAGGGCGAGCTGGTGTTCCTCCACGAGGTCGCGACCGGCCCCGCCGACCGCAGCTACGGTCTCGCCGTCGCCAAGCTCGCCGGCCTGCCGCCGCCGGTCCTCGCCCGCGCCCGCTCGGTGCTGGCCAAGCTGGAAGAAGGCCGCGCCGCCACCGGCGGTATCGCCGCCGGCCTCGACGACCTGCCCCTGTTCGCCGCCGCCTTGACGCAGGAGGAAGCCGCGCCCGACCCCCTGCTCGCGGCGCTGGCGGAGATCGACGCCGATGCGCTCAGCCCGCGCGAGGCGCTCGACGCGGTCTACCGGCTGAAACGGCTGGCGGCCGAGCAAAGCGGGCCCTAGGCGAGCCCATGGCGGAGCGCCTCTCTTCCGTTCCGAACCGACGCGCCATCGTCGATCGCCGCGCTCTGGCCGACGCGATCGAGGCGCTGCGCGAAATCTCCAATCCGCCGCGCAGGAAGCAGGCCGCCACCGGATTGCTGAAACAGGCGCTCGGCGACGGCCGCGCCGAGATCGCCCGCCGCCTCGCCGAAAAGCCCTGGCAGGGCAGCGAGACCGCGTCCGCTTACGCCTTCCTGACCGACCAGATCATGCGGCTTGCCTATGATTTCGTCACCGGCCAGCTCTATCCGCTCGGCAATCCGACGGCCGGGCAGCGGCTGACCCTGGCGGCGGTGGGCGGCTATGGACGCGGCGAGATGGCGCTCCACTCCGATGTCGACATCGCCTTCGTCTGCCCCTGGAAGCCGACCGGATGGACCGAGCAGGTCATCGAGGCGATGCTCTATCTGCTGTGGGACCTGGGGCTGAAGGTCGGCCACTCCGTCCGCTCGGTCGACGACATGGTCCGCATCGCTGCTTCCGACCACACGGTGCGGACCGCGATACTGGAATCGCGCTATTTGTGGGGCGACGAGCGGCTTTACGACGAAGCGCAGGCCCGCTTCTTCAACGACGTCGTCGCCGGCAACGCCAAGGCCTTCGTCACCGAGAAACTGGAGGAGAGGAACGAGCGCCACGAACGGATGGGCGACAGCCGCTACCTCGTCGAGCCCAATGTCAAGGAGGGCAAGGGCGGCCTTCGCGATCTCCACACGCTCTTCTGGATCGGCAAATATGCCTATCGTGTGCGGTCGCTCCCCGAACTGGTCGAAAAGGGCCTGCTCACCCAGCCCGAGCTCAGGCAGTTCCAGAAGGCGGAACGGTTCCTGTGGGCGGTCCGCTGCCACCTCCACCTCATCACCGACCGCGCGGAGGACCGGCTGACCTTCGATTACCAGCGCGAGATAGCCGCCCGGATGAACTATGCCGACCGGCCGGGCAAATCGCCGGTCGAGCGGTTCATGCAGCATTATTTCCTGCACGCCAAATCGGTCGGCGACCTGACCGGAGTCTTCCTCGCCCATCTCGACGAGCAGTTCGCGCGGAGCGGACGGCGGTTCGGGCTTCCCGCGCTCCGCCGCCGCCCGCGCCGGCTTGAGGGCTTCGTCCTCGACCGCGGGCGGCTGGCGCTCCCGAGCGACGATTTCTTCCACGAAGACCCGATCCGGCTCATCCAGATCTTCGCGCTCGCCGACAAATATGAGCTGGAAATCCATCCCCTCGCGATACGGGCGGCGAGCCGCGATTCGAAGCTGATCGACAACGACATCCGCGACGATCCGCGCGCCAACGCGCTGTTCCTCGACGTGCTGGCATCCCCGCGCGATCCGGAGACGGTGCTGAGATGGATGAACGAGGCCGGCATCTTCGGCCGTTTCGTTCCCGATTTCGGCCGCGTCGTCGCGCAGATGCAGTTCGACATGTACCATCATTATACGGTCGACGAGCATTCGATCCGGGCGATCGGCCTGCTCGCGAAGATCGAGCGCGGCGAGCTTCGCGAGGATCATCCCATCTCATCCGCGATCATCCATCAGATCTCGTCCAGGCGCGTGCTCTACGCCGCCGTGCTGCTGCACGACATCGCCAAGGGTCGGGGCGGCGATCACAGCGTGCTGGGGGCGGAGGTGGCGCACGATCTGTGCCCGCGCCTCGGCCTGACCGATGCCGAGACCGAGACCGTGGCCTGGCTGGTGCGCTGGCACCTGCTGATGTCGGCGACCGCGTTCAAGCGCGACTTGAGCGACATCAAGACGATCGCGGATTTCGTCGGCCGGGTGAAGAGCCTGGAGCGGCTGCGCCTGCTCCTGATGCTCACCGTCGTCGATATCCGCGCCGTCGGCCCGGGCGTCTGGAACAGCTGGAAGCGGCAACTGCTCCGCGACCTCTTCGAATCGGCGGAGGAGATGCTCCGCCTCGGCCACAAGCAGAAGGGACGGCGGCAGCGTATCGAGGCGACCCAGGGAGAGCTGGCGGGCCGCCTCGGCTGGGACGAGAGCCGCTTCGCGCGCCTCGCCTGGCGGCTTCCCGATTCCTACTGGCTGGCCGAACCGATCGAGGTGCTGCTCTGCAACGCCCGCTTCGTCGACACCGCCGATCGCAAGCCGGCCGCGACCGCGCCGCTCTGGACCGGCGTCCAGGAGGAGCGCGGCGGCACCCTCGTCACCGTCTATGCCAGGGACCAGCCGGGCCTGTTCTACAGGGTGGCGGGCGCGATCAGCCTCGCCGGCGGCAACATCATCGACGCGCGCATCCACACCACCAACGACGGCATGGCGCTCGACAATTTCCTGGTCCAGGACGCCGCCGGCGCCCCCTTCGACGATCCGCACCAGCTGGAGCGGCTGGAACAAGCGGTGAAGGGCGCCGCCGCCGGACAGGAACCGCAGATCGCGCGGCTCGAGGCGAAAGCGCTGCCGCTCGCGCGCGCCGAGGCGTTCCGGATTCGCCCCGCCGTGTTCATCGATAACAAGGCGTCGAACCGCTATACCGTCATCGAGGTCAACGCCCGCGACCGGGCGGCCTTGCTGAGCGGCCTCGCTCAGGCTCTGTCCCAGTCGAAGACGACCATCCATTCGGCGCACGTCGCCACTTATGGCGAGCGCGCGGTGGACGTCTTCTACCTGACCGACCTCCATGGCGCCAAGATCGAGCGCCCGGCGCGGCTGAAGGCGATCCGCGACCGGCTGCTCAAGGCCGCGGACTATTCCGGCGAGGCCGGGCGCTCCGCCGCCTGAACGGCCTTCTTGTCGCGCCGCGTCATCGCGGCCTCCGGCGGCGCGTAGCTGATGACGACGTCGCCCGCCTCGGTGACCGGGCGGGCGTCCGTCGAGAAGAAGAGCAATCGGTTGTCGGGCTTCAGCACCGCCAGGCTCTCGGCATCGTCGGGACGCGAGGCCAGATGGTCCTTCAGGCTATATTCCTCGGTGATCCTGGTCCGGCTGAACTGCCAGCCGGCGAGCTGGCGGGTCACCAATTCCTCGATCGACGGGCCGCCCGGCATCAGCACCCGTCCCCTGACCGGCGCGCGCTCCCGATCGGCGCCGATCTGGCTGACCGATTCATAGCCGATCTCGGGGCCGAGGTCGGCGCAGACGAGCGCGTTGTAGGCATCATTGTCGGTCGCGGCGACGAGCTGCTGGAAATCCTTCAGGTCGAGCCGGTCGTGGGTGACCTCGTCCAATATGTCGCCCCGATAGATTTCGAGCTCGCGCTTGCGGGCGGCGCGGAGCGCGAGCTTGCTCGAATCGGCGACGGTGACCGGGAGGTCGAGGGACTTGAGCAATGCGCCGAAATCGATCGTCCAGTTGTTGGCGCCGATCAGCAGGATGCCGCGGCCGGGCCCCTTGTCGAGCCCGAGCCGCTCCGAGAGCCTCTGGGCGGTGAAGCCGTGCGCGAAGATGGTCGCGACGACGACGCCGAAGGAGAGCGGGATCAGCGCGTCGGCGTCGGGCACGCCATTTTCGGTTAGGCGAAGCGCGAACAGGCCGGTGATGGCGACGGCGACCACGCCTCGCGGCGCGATCCAGGCGATGAACAGCCGCTCCTTCCATGGCACCTTGGAGAGGAACAGGCTGACGAGCACGGTCAGCGGCCGGACGACGAACAGCAGCAGCAGCAGGAAGATGATGAATCGCGCCTCGAAGGCCCGTATCGTCTCCCAGTCGAGCGTCGCCGGCAGGATGATGAACACGCCCGAGACCAGCAGCACGCCCAGATCCTCCTTGAACCGCCTGAGCGCCTGGAAGGAGTAGAATGGCCGGTTGGCCAGGGTGATCCCCATCACGGTGACGGTGACGAGACCGGTTTCGTGCTGGATGAAGTCGGCGATGATGAAGCCGGAGATGACGAAGACGAGAAGGACCGGCGCCTTCAGGAATTCGGGCACCAGGCCGCGCGGGAAGAGCCAAGTGATGGCATAGCCGAGGCCGAAGCCGAGGAAGCCGGCGAGCAGCGAGGAGAGGAGCACGTCGAGGCCGATGGCGGCGACGCTCACCTGCTGGCCTTCATAGGTGATGTAGGCGAAGATGAACACGGCGAGCAAAGCGCCGATGGGATCGTTGACGATGCCTTCCCATTTGAGGATGTGCGCCGGTCGCTGGCCGATGCGCAAGGTGCGCAGCATCGGCCCGATCACCGTCGGACCGGTCACCACCATGATGCCGCCGAACAGCGCGGAGACGGGAAGCGACAGACCGGCGCCGTAATAAGCGGCGGCGGTGCCGAGCGCCCAGCCGATCGGCACGCCCAGGATGACCAGCCGCAAGACCGCCGGGCCGGCGTGGCGAAGCTCGCGGAAGTTGAGGCTGAGACCGCCGTCGAACAGGATGACGGCCACGGCGAGCTTGATGATGGGCTCCTGCAGAGCGCCGAAGTCGCGTTCCGGATCGATGATGCCCAGCACCGGGCCGGCGATAAGGCCGGTCAGCAGCATCAGCGCGATGGCCGGCTTGCCGGTGCGCCACGCGATCCACTGCGCGCCGACGCCGAGCACGCCGATCAAAGCGATCTTCACCATCAGCGAGTCGACGAATATCATTCCGCCTTCATGCCGGGCGGACGCGGCGAGGGCAAACAAGAAGGGCCCCCGCCGTCGCCGGCGGAGGCCCTCTTTTTCACCGGTCCGCCGATCAGAAGCGGGTGCGGACGGTCACGCCGTAGGTGCGCGGCTCGGCCAGGAACGAGCCGAACAGCTGGTTGGCCCGCGGGTAGAAACCCTGCTGGATGCCGCGGATCGTGCCCGAGCCCTGGATCGGGGCGTCGAACGCGATCTGCTGGTAATCCTCGTCGAGCAGATTCTGCGCCCAGAGCTCGATGCCCCAGCGGTCGTCGCGGCCGCGCACGCCTACGCGGGCGTTCATGACGAAATATTCGTCCTGCAGCTTCTCCAGATCGAGGTCGGAGCCGGTGTTGAGCTGGCTCTGATATCGGGCATCGACGTAGAAGAGGCCGGTCAGGCCGCTGTCGCCCAGAGGCGGCGTGTAGGTGAGCGATCCGGTGAGCGTCCACAGCGACGAGTTGGAAAGGCGGCGGCCGGGCAGCTGGAACAGGGCGTTGGACAGCGGCTGTCCGTCGATCCCCACCAGGTTGCGGCGATATTTGGTATCGACCACGGTCGCGCCGAGATTGACGCCGAGATTGTCGATCGGGCGCATGAACGCCTCGACCTCGACGCCCTTGCTCTTGACGCCACCCTTGACGCCGCCCGGGCACGCGCCGGTCGCCGGGTCGTTATCCGTATCGGCGCCGCCCAGATCGTCCTTGCAGGCGTTCACGTTCGCGACCTCGAAAAACAGGCCGTTGAAGGTGTTGAGCTGGAAATCGTCGAACACCTGGTGGAAGGCGGTGACGTTGAGGTCGAAGCCGGGCCCGTTATATTTCGCGCCGATCTCGAAGGCGTCGACATTCTCGGGCTCGAAGATCAAGCCTTCGAGGCTCGCCGTGCCGGTCACCGGGCCTATTCCGCCCTGCCGCATCAGCGCCGACCTGTCGAGGTTGAAGCCGCCGGCCTTATAGCCGCGCGAGTAGCTGATATAGGTCAGCAGATCGTCGTTCGGCTTGAAGCTCAGCACGGCGGTGCCGCTGAGCGCGTCCTCCTTGTTGCGCACATTCTCCTGCGTGAAGCTGCCGCCGGGCACACTCGGGACGACGCAGGGCAGTTGCGCCAGCGCCGCGAACGGCGACGCCGCCAAAACCCGGCAGAAGAGGTTGTTGTCGGTGAGCGTCGCGTCGAGAGTCTTGCGCTCGTTGGTGTAGCGCAGGCCCAATGTCAGATCGACGCGATCGGTGATCTCGATGATATTGTGGGTGAAGAAGGCGAAGTTGCGGCTCTTCTGGTCGTAGCGGTCGTTCGCGCCGACATTGTTGATGGTGAGCGGCGGCAGGCCGAGCCCGGCGCCGAGCACCGCGCCGACGGCGTCGAAGCCGCCCAGCGGCACGCCCGGCACGAGGCCACCGAGCAGCGCCAGCAATCCGCGCCGCGGATCCTCGGCCGGGATGAGCGGGAGGAGGCCGCCGATCGTCGCCTGGTTGAAGCAGCCGACGCCGCCGACCGGCTGGACGAGGTTGATCGGCGTGCCGAACGCGGCGCTCAATTGCTGGCTGAGGCCGCCCGCCAGCACGCAATTGGCGTAGCGCTGATAATCGTTGCCGAAGCTCAGATTGTCGATGACGGTGAGCTTCTCATGGGCGTAATAGCCGCCGACCAACCAGTCGAGCCGGCCGTCGAACGCCTCGCCCTGGAGCCGCAGTTCCTGGGTGAAGGTCCGGAACCGTTGCTGCGATCCGCCGTCGTCATCGCGGAAGAGGATGTCGAGATTGTTGTAGTCGGCGTCTTGGCCGCGCACATAATCGTTGCTTCGATAGGCGCTGATCGAGGTGAGTTCGGCACCTCCGAAATCGTAGACGGCCTCGGCCGACACGCCCCAATCCTCGACGTCCTGGCGATAGTTGCGGCCGGGTGTGATAGCGACATCGCGCTCGAATGGATCATCGAGGATAGTGGCCCCGAGCGCGCGCTCGAGCGCGGCGATCGAGGACGGCTCGAACAGGACGCCGCCGCTGCCGTCCGACACGGAATCGCGCGCGGGAAGGTAGACGGCGCCGCAGCATTCTTCGTCGCGCTTGGCGTAATCGCCGATCAGCCGCACCGACAGGGCGTCGCTCGGCTCGAACAGGAGCTGGCCGCGGATGAGATAGCGATCACGGTCGTTGACTCGGCGTTCGGAAATGACGTCCTTGAGATAGCCGTCGCGCTCCAGATAGACGCCGTCGAGGCGATAGGCGACGCTCTCCGAGATCGGCCCGGTGACGCCGAGTTCGGCGCGCATGAAGTCGTAATTGCCGTAGGTGAACTCGGCGCGCCCTTCGTGCTCGAACTTGGGACGGGCGGTGATGACCGAGATGATGCCGGCCGACGCGTTGCGGCCGAACAGGGTGCCCTGCGGCCCGCGCAGCACCTCGACCCGCTCGACCGGACCGAGCTCGGTCAGCGCGGTGCCGTTGCGCGACCGGTAGACGCCGTCGATGAACACGGCGACCGAGCTTTCCAGGCCCGGATTGTCGCCCACCGTGCCGACGCCACGGATGCGCGCGCTGCTGGCGCCGGCTTCCGACTGGGTGGAGGAGACGAGGAGGGAGGGCGACAATTGCTGGAGCTGGCGGATGTCGGCGGCGCCGGAATTCTGCATCGACTCGCCGCTGACCGCCGAGACGGCGAGGGGCACGTCCGACAGCGCCTGATTGCGGCGGGTGGCGGTGACGATGATGTCGCCATCGTCCCGGACGGCCGTCTCGGTCTGCGCGATGCCGGTGTCGTCGACGGCGCCGGACTGGGCGGTGGGGCTGACTTCATCCTCGGCGGGCTGCGCATAAGCGGGCGACGCGAGCGCGAGGACACCGGCCGAGACCAACCAAAAGGACTTCCGCATAATAACCCTCCCCGTTTTTTGGATTACGTTTGCGTCAAGCTACCCAAAAGGAACAGCCGCCTCCAGCCCAAAAACCGCAGTTTCCCGGTAGTTTCCACAGGTCATTGCATTAAGGCAACAAACCCGTTGCGGTTTGAAACGGAGGCTGGGGCGCGGCTGGTCGATGCCGTTACGGAATGCTGACTTCAGGGAAGCGGGCCGCAAGCCGAGCTTGACCGACGTTTGGCCCGGAGGGCGGAGAGCAGGCGACGTCCACGCGTCGATTTGAACCGAATCGGCTCGCCGCCGGCGCCGGCGCCTTATTTGGGCGCCAGCACCATCAGCATCTGCCGCCCTTCCATGCGCGGATGCTGTTCGACCTTGGCGGTCTCGGCGACATCCTCTTGGACGCGCTGGAGCAGGTTCATGCCGAGCTGGCCGTGGGCGAGCTCGCGGCCGCGGAAGCGCAGGGTGACCTTCACCTTGTCGCCCTCCTCGATGAAGGCGAAAACCTTCTTCATCTTGGTGTCGTAATCATGGTCGTCGATGTTGGGACGCATCTTGATCTCCTTGATCTCCTGCGTCTTCTGCGACTTCCGCGCGAGGTTCGCCTTTTTCTGCGCCTCATATTTATATTTGCCGACATCGAGATATTTGGCGACCGGCGGATCGGCGTTCGGGGACACCTCGACCAGGTCGAGCCCCACTTCGGCGGCCTGTTCGATCGCTTCGGCGGTCAGCATGACGCCCAGATTCTCGCCATTCTCATCGATCACCCGCACCTTCGGCGAGGAGATGAATTCGTTGAAGCGGGGGCCGTTCATCGGCGGCGTCTGAGGGCGCCGGGTCATAGGGGGACGTATAACAGCTTCTCCTTGAGTGCCTGATTGCGCCCTTCACCTAGTGAATCGCGGGCGCAATTGAAAGACGGGCCGGCGACGAAGCGCCGCTTTTCGGAACTCTGTTGCGGATCGGACGCGCGACTTAGGAAATAAGCGCGAGCGCCGCCGCCCCTTCGGTGGTCAGCCGCCGGTCGAACGTGGCGAACTGGCCGCCTCGAAAGACGGCCAAAGCAAGCAGATAGGTGTCGGTCACCTGCGCCGAAGCGGCGATCGCGTCGGCACGCGCCGGATCGCTTCGTCGCCCAGCTCGTTGATGAGTTCGAGCGTGACCACCACCCCTCGGCGAGGCAAAACCGCGAAGTCGCTAAGGGATTTAACGGTAGGAAACTGGCTCTTCATTCCCTTTCTCGCGAGTTCGGACACGACCTGCCCGACCGAGCGCCGCTCCGCGCTCCGCTATGGCTCGCGCCGCCGCGAGAATGTCGTCGTCTATCGCCAAGGTTGTGCGCATATGCGGCAAAATAAGGCATCAGGCATCAAGCATCAAATCCGGCGGCGTCGCTTCCCGTTTCAGCCGTTCGACCAGGGCATCAAGGCCCAGCACCTCCTGCCGCGCGTCGCCGCCGAGCGGGCGCAGGGCAACCGTCCGTTCCTCCGCCTCGCGCTTGCCGAGCACGAGCAAATTGGGGACCTTGGCGAGGCTGTGCTCGCGCACCTTGTAGTTGATCTTCTCGTTCCTGAGGTCGGCCTCGACCCGGATGCCGGCGGCCTTCAACGCCTCGACGACCTCATGCGCATAATCGTCGGCGTCCGAGACGATCGTCGCCACCACCGCTTGCACCGGCGCCAGCCACAAGGGAAAGCGGCCGGCATGATGCTCGATCAATATGCCGATGAAGCGCTCGAACGTGCCCAATATCGCGCGGTGGAGCATCACCGGCCGGTGGCGCGCGCCGTCCTCGCCGACATAGGATGCGTCGAGCCGCTCCGGCAGCACCGTGTCGGCCTGGATCGTGCCCACCTGCCAGGTCCGGCCGATCGCGTCGGTCAGATGGAATTCCAGCTTGGGCGCATAGAAGGCGCCTTCTCCCGGCAGCTCCTCCCAGCCGAATTCGGCCGTGGCGCGCCCGGCCGCGGCCACCGCCTCGCGCAATATCTGTTCCGACCGGTCCCATTCGGCGTCCGACCCGAAACGCTGCTCGGGCCGCAGCGCCAGCTTGATCGCATAGGTGTCAAAGCCGAGGTCGCGATAGACCGTGTCGAGCAGGTCGCAAAAGGCGACGATCTCGTCGACCAGCTGGTCCTCGCGGCAGAAGATATGGGCGTCGTCCTGGGTGAATTGCCGGACCCGCATGATGCCGTGCAGCGCCCCGTGCGGCTCGTTGCGGTGGCAGCAGCCGAATTCCGCCATCCGGATCGGCAGCTCGCGATAGGAAGTGATGCCCTGCTTGAAGATGAGGACGTGCGCCGGGCAGTTCATCGGCTTCAGCGCCATCAGGTCGCCCGTGCCCGAAAGCACCGGCGCGTCGTCGTCGGTCGACGGGATCTCGTCCGGCACGACGAACATATTCTCGCGATATTTGCCCCAATGACCCGAGCGCTCCCACTGGCGCGCGTCCATCAATTGCGGCGTCTTCACCTCGTCATAGCCAGCCGCGTCCAGGCGCCGGCGCATATAGGATTCGAGCTGGCGCCAGACGAGGAAGCCCTTGGGGTGCCAGAAGACGCTCCCCTGCGCCTCGCTCTGCAGGTGGAACAGGTCCATGTCCTGGCCGATCCGCCGATGGTCGCGCTTGGCGGCTTCCTCCAGCCGCACGAGATGGGCGTCGAGCTGCTTCCTGTTGAGCCAGCCGGTGCCGTAGATGCGGCTCAGCATCGCGTTCTTCTGGTCGCCGCGCCAGTAAGCGCCGGACACGCGCGTCAGCTTGAACGCGTTGGGATCGAGCTTCCCGGTCGAGGCGAGGTGCGGCCCGCGGCACAAATCCATCCAGCCGCCGGAACGGTACATCGTGATCGGCTCGCCCTCCGGCAGCTCCATCACCCATTCGGCCTTGAACGTCTCGCCGTGCTTCTCGAAGAAGGCGCGGACGTCGTCGCGGCTCCAGACTTCGCGCACCAGCGGCTCGTCGCGCGCGATCACGCGGCGCATCTCCTCCTCGATCGCGGGAAGATCCTCGTCGGTGAACGGCCCGCGCTCGGCGGCCGGCGCGAAATCGTAATAGAAACCGTCGTCGGTCGCCGGGCCGAACGTGATCTGCGTGCCGGGAAACAGATTCTGCACGGCTTCCGCCAGCACATGGGCATAATCGTGCCGCACCAGCTCGAGCGCGTCCGCTTCGTCGCGGCTGGTGATCAAGGCGAGCTCCGCATCGCCCTCGAACGGCCGCATGATGTCGCGCACTTCGCCATTGACCCGCGCCGCCATCGCCGCCTTGGCGAGCCCCGGCCCGATCGCCGCCGCGACATCGGCCGGCGTCGTCCCCGGCGCCACCTCGCGCACCGAGCCGTCGGGAAGGGCGATCTTGAAATGCTGCGTCATGGAACGCGCATGTAGCGAGCGAGGACGCCAATCTCCAGCCCCCGCGCGCGCTCCGCCGTAGTGCGAGGCTGAAGGGGTGAAGACGCGCCCGGATCGTCGCCGGGCTGCATGGAGGCCTCGATCAGGCCGCGGCCGTCGCTCACGGCGGGGAGCCCCCCCCTTCGGAGATCGTCGCGCGGCTGGTGGCGCTCAACGCGTCGCGCGCCGCCGAGGAAGCCGCCGGCACGATCCGCTGGCTCCGTCCCAATTATCAGCGCCCACGCTTTGGCGACTGATCCACCATTTTCCTACAGGCCCTTCGCCATGCTAGGGGGCGCTGCATGATCCTGGACCCGCCAAAAGCGCCGCGCGCGCACCGACCCACCCTCGCCCGGCGCAAGATGCGCATGAGTGCGAACATTGGGACCTTTGCCCGCTCATGACCGCCATTGCCCATCTCGAAATCGGCGAGGATCTCCGCCTCGCTTATCGCCACCGCCCCGGGCGCGGGCCGACCATCCTGTTCCTGCCGGGCTATGCGTCCGATATGGAAGGGACCAAGGCGGTCGCGCTCGACGCCTGGGCGGAGTGCGAAGGGCGGGCGATGCTGCGCTTCGATTATGCCGGCTGCGGGGCGAGCGACGGCGCCTTCGAAGCGCAGACCCTCGCCACATGGCGCGGCGACGTGCTGGCGATGATCGACGAGGTGATCGAGGGGCCGGTGCTGCTGGTCGGTTCGTCGATGGGCGGCTGGCTGATGCTGCTCGCCGCGCTCGCCCGGCCGGACCGGGTGGCGGGGCTGGTCGGGATCGCGGCCGCGCCCGATTTCACCTTCTGGGGCTTCAGCCAGGATCAGAAGATGGAGATATTGCGCGAGGGCCGGATCGAGGAGCCCTCGCCTTATGGCGACCCCGTGGTCACCACCCGCGCCTTCTGGGAAAGCGGCGAGGCCCTGCGCCTGCTCCACGGGCCGATCGCGATCGACTGCCCCGTCCGCCTTCTCCACGGCCAGGCCGATGCCGACGTGCCCTGGCAATATTCGCTGGAACTGATGAAGCTGCTGCGTTCAGCCGACGTGCAGACGGCGTTCGTCAAGGACGGCGACCACCGCCTGTCGCGCGGGCGCGACGTCGCGCTCCTGATCGCGGCCGTCAACGGACTGCTGGAGGAATCGTGATCGCATTGCTGATGGCGCTCGCCGCCGCTCAGGTCGGGCCATTCCCCACGCCGAATGCCGATGCGCCCATTCCCGAGCTGGAGAAACGCCCGCCGGCGCCGTCGGCCGAACCTCGGGCGACGCCGGTGTCGGACCAGGACGGCTATGCCCAATGCGCGGCCCTGGTGCGGAGCGACGCCGAGCGGGCCTTGACCGTCGCCAACGAATGGCTGGTGCGCGGCGGGGGCATATTCGCGCGCCAGTGCGCCGGCTTGGCTTATGTCGAACTGGGCCGCTGGGACGCGGCCGCCGCCGCTTTCGCGCAGGCCGCGGAACAAGCCGAGACGACGGTCGATCCGCGCCGCGCCGATTTCTGGGTGCAGGCCGGCAATAGCTGGCTGGCCGCCGGCGACGCCCTCCAGGCGCGCCGGGCGTTCGATTCGGCGCTGGCCACCGCCTTGCTGGCGCCGCAGCTGCGCGGCGAGGTCCATCTCGACCGCGCTCGCGCCGGAGTCGCGCTCGACGACTTGGCCGGCGCCCGCGTCGATCTCGACAAGGGGCTGGAGCTGGTTCCGCAAGATCCGTTCGGCTGGTATCTCTCCTCGGCGCTGGCGCTCAAGGAGAAGGATCTGGCGCGCGCCCAGGACGACATCGCCGAGGCGGTGCGACTGGCCCCGGACGATGCCAACCTGCTGGTCCATGCCGGCAACGTCGCCGGCATCTCCGGCGAGGTCGAAGCGGCGAAAGGCCTCTATACGAGGGCGATCAGGCTCGCCCCCGGCACCGACGCGGCCAAGGCGGCTGAAGCGGCGCTCGCCGCGAATCGATAGGCAGGATGTGAATGATACCGCTCATCCTGAGGAGGGATTGAGCTTGGCGAAGGCCCGTCTCGAAGGACCGGCCCCAGTGCGTCCTTCGAGACGCCGCTTCGACAAGCTCAGCGGCTCCTCAGGATGAGCGGGGAGGAGTGCATCAGATGCTCAGCTCTTCTCGGCCTGGCCAACCCCGCTCAATCGAGGTAGAAATCGATCGTCGTCACCACCCGCACCTTCTGGAACGGCGAATCGTTGCCCGATCCGCTATCCTCGCCGTCGCGGGCGCCGATCGAGAAATAGCCCTGGGTCGCCTGCTTGATGCCGCCGACATCCGCGCCCGAATCCTCGGCGAATTGTTCGGCACCCTTGCGGGCATCCTTGGTCGCCTCGGCGATCATCGCCGGTTTGACGTCGTTCAATTTGGTGAAGTTGTAGGTCATCCCCGATCCTTCCTCGACCGCGACGCCGTCGCGGATGAGGTCGAACTGCCGGGCATAGGCCTGGCGGGCTTTCATCACGTCGTTGGTGCGAAGCAGCAGGCGGCGGCGGACCGTGACGCTGTCGACGCCGCGGTTGCTGTCATAATATTGGCTGACGCTGACCCCGGCCGTGCTGACCTCCTCATCCTTGAAGCCGGCGGCCCGAAGGAAGTCGGTGATGGCGCGCGTATCCTGGTCGATCGCGGTCTGGACGGGGCCGAGCTCGGTGCCCTGCTCGGTATAGGCGATCGACCAGGTGGCGAGATCGGCGGTGACGTCGCGCTCGGCGAGTCCGCGCACCGTCACCGACCGGTCCGCCATGCGGGCGCGGCGGAGGCCGTCGCCGAGCAGATAGCCGCCGATGATGATGCCGAGCGCGACGATGCCCGCGGCGATGAAGCTGTTCCGGTCCCACGTCATGAAAACACCCCCCAACGAGGTGGCGGGAACGCCGCCTCGCCCCCATAATAAGCGCATCGGGAGCCGCCGCATAGAATGATTGAGGAAGCGTTATGAAATATTTGCACACGATGGTCCGCGTCTCGGATCCGGCCGAGAGCCTGCGCTTCTTCGAGCTGCTCGGCCTCCGCGAATTGCGGCGCCACGATCATGAACAGGGCCGCTTCACGCTCATCTTCCTCGCCGCTCCGGGGGATGAGGACGCGCAGGTCGAGCTTACCCACAATTGGGACCATGAGGGCGGCTATGAAGGCGGCCGCAATTTCGGCCATCTCGCCTATCGCGTCGGCGACATATATGAAGTCTGCCGGCGGCTGATGGACCAGGGCGTCACCATCAACCGCCCGCCGCGCGACGGCCGCATGGCCTTCGTCCGATCGCCCGACGGCATCTCGGTCGAACTGCTCCAGGAGGGCGAGGCGCTGCCGCCGGCCGAGCCGTGGGCGTCGATGGAGAATGTCGGCACATGGTAGAGATCGTCCGCATCCCCGCCTTGAGCGACAATTATATCTGGCTGGTCCACGAGCCGGGCTCCGGCGAGACATTGGTGATCGACCCCGCCGTCGCCGACCCCGTCCTCGCCGAGGCGGACGCGCGGGGCTGGCGGATCACCCAGGTCTGGAACACGCATTGGCATCCCGATCACACCGGTGGCAACGGAGCGATAAAGGCGGCGACCAGCTGCCGAATCACCGGCCCCGCCGCCGAAGCGGAGCGGATCCCAACGCTGGATCGATGGGTGGCGGAGGGCGACAGGGTGGCGCTCGGCGCGATCGAGGCAATCGTGATGGAGACTCCCGCCCATACCGCCGGGCACATTTCCTATCATCTCCCGTCGGAAGGGCTGATCTTCGTCGGCGACACATTGTTCGCGATGGGCTGCGGCCGCCTGTTCGAAGGTGAGGCCGACCAGATGCACGCCAACCTCCAGCGTTTCGCCGCCCTCCCGCCGGAGACCTTTGTCTATTGCGCCCACGAATATACGCTCGCCAACGGCCGCTTCGCATTGTCGGTCGAGCCGGACAACCGGGCGCTGGTCGAACGGATGGAGCAAGTCGAGGTAATGCGAGCGGCGGGCGAGGCGACCTTGCCCACCACGATCGCCCTCGAACGGGCGACCAATCCGTTCATGCGCGCCCCCTCCGCCGAAGAACTGGCCGAAAGGCGGCGCGCCAAGGATGCATTTCGGGGCTGAAGCGTTTATGATCCGCAAGCGGGGCGCCAAATGATGGAGGCGATCATGCCGAAAATGGTTCTGGTTCCGCTCGTCGCGCTGGCCGCCGGCTGCGCGGCCTATGCCGGCGGCCCGGCGAGCGCCGAAGACTCCGCCGAGACGCAGGCCAAGATGGAGGCGGCGCTCAGCGGCAGAGTGGCCGGCCCGCCGGTCAATTGCGTGCCCTCGCGTGAGATCGAAGGGAACACGCCGCTCGGCTCGGACCTCATCCTGTTCAAGGCGCGCGGGAATCTCGTCTACCTCAACCAGACGCGCGGCGCGTGCAACCTCAAGCCGTGGGCGGCCTACAAAAGGCAGACGATCAGCTCCAACATGTGCCGGGGCGAGATTATCGACGTCTTCGATCCGCGCAGCGGCGTGCCGCTCGGCAGCTGCTCGCTCGGCGACTTCACGCCCTACCGGCGCGCCGATTAGCGCTTGTAGAGCGCGTCGAGGCGGGCGCCGTATTTTTCCTTGAGCACGTGGCGCCGGATCTTGATCGATGGCGTCAATTGCTGATTCTCGACCGTGAACGGCTCGTCGGCGACGATGAAGCGGCGCACCTTCTCGATCACCGAGAGGTCCGCATTGACCCGGTCGACGGCGGCCGACAAAGCGCGCAGATATTCCGGATCGCGGCCGAGCTCGACGAAATCGACCCTCTTGCCGTTGGCCAGCGCCCATTCGGCGGTCCAGTCGCAATCCGGCACCAGCAGGCCGACGAGATAGGGCCTTTTGTCTCCCGCTACCATCGCCTGGACGATTTCGGGCTGGAGGGTGAGCATTCCCTCCACCTTCTGGGGCGCGACATTGTCGCCCTTGTCGTTGACGATGATGTCCTTCTTGCGATCGGTGATGACGATCCGGCCCTTGTCGTCGAGATGCCCGACATCCCCGGTGTGGAGCCAGCCGTCGACCACGGTCCGTTCGCTGAGCGCCGGGTTGCGCCAATAGCCCTTCATCACCAGCTCGCCGCGCACCAATATTTCGCCATCCCCGGCGATGCGTACCTCGGTATTCATCATCGGCGGCCCGACCGTGTCCATCCTGATGCCGGCGCTGGGCCGGTTGCAGCTGATCACCGGCGCCGCCTCGGTCTGGCCGTAACCCTGGAGCAGGGTGAGGCCGATCGAATGGAAGAAGATGCCGACCTCGGGATTGAGCGGTGCCCCGCCCGACACCATCGCCTTGATCCGGCCGCCGAAGCGCGCGCTGATCTTGGGCCGCAGCGTCCGGCCCAGCAGGAGGTCCATCGGCCGATCCCACAAGGGCACCGATCCCGCATAATCCTTGGCGCCGATGTCGAGGGCGCGGCGCATCAGGTAGTTAGTGACCTTGCCCTGCTTCTCGACATTCTTGAGGATGCGCTGGCGGAGCACCTCGAACAGGCGCGGGACCACGACCATGATGGTCGGCCGCACCTCCTCGATATTGGAGGCGAGCTTCTCCAGCCCTTCGGAATAATAGATTTGCGCGCCGAGGCCGATCGGGAAAAACTGCCCGCCGCTATGTTCGTAGGCGTGGCTGGCGGGGAGGAAGGAGAGGAATATTTCGTCGTCCCAGCCAAAATCCTCCGAGATGATGTCGGTGCATCCCTCGACATTGTGGAGGATGGCGCCGTGATGCTGCATCACGCCGCGCGGCGCACCGCCGGTGCCCGACGTGTAGATGATGCAGGCGAGGTCATCGCGGCCGAACGCGGCGCCGGCCGCGCAGGCCTCGACGTCGGCGGCTTCCGATCCGATCAGCCCTTGCCAATCGTGGAATCGCACGGTGCCGCTCTGGCCGACCGGGATCGGCTCGATGCCGATGACATGTTCGCAGGCCGAGCTGCGCAGCACCGCCGGCAGCAGCGGCTTCGCGAGCTTGTTGGTGGAGACGATGACCGCGCGGGCGCCGCTGTCGTCGAGGATATGCTGGTGGTCGCGCTCGCTGTTGGTGACGTAGGTGGGCACTGTGACGCAACCCGCCGCCATGATGGCGAGATCGGCGATGCACCATTCCGGCCGGTTCTCCGACACCAGCATCACCGTGTCGCCGGGATTGAGCCCAATCCGCTTCAGCGCCGCCGCCAGCGCGGCCACGGTCTCGGCGGCCTCGCGCCAGCTGGTCGAGCGCCACTCTCCGTCCTTTTTCGCCCACAGGAACGGCGCGTCGCCCTTCTCCGCCGCGCGCGCGAAGAACATCGCGACCAGGTTCGGGAAATGTTCGAGCTGCCGGGCCATGGCTATTCCTTCAGCGCCACGCCTTCGCTACGCGGATCGGCCGCGCCGCGCCAGCCGTTCGGCGTCCATTCGATGGCATTGGCCTTGAACCCGGCGGGCCGGGCAATGGGCTTGAGACCCAGAGCGGCCAGCTCCGGGATCATGGCTTCGAGCCAGCTGCCCTGCTCCACCGACACCCGGTCGCCCATGCCGATGATCTGCGGGAGGGCGATCGCCTCCTGGGCCGTCAGCTTCCAGTCGATGACACCGATCAGCGCCTTCGCCACCTGGGCGATGATGGTGACGCCGCCCGCCGCGCCGATGGCGATGCGGATCTCGCCGTCGGGGCCATAGACGATAGTCGGCGCCATCGAGCTGCGCGGTCTCTTGCCGCCTTCGACGCGGTTCCCGACCGGCCGGCCGTCCACCTCGGGCACGATCGTGAAGTCGGTGAGCTCGTTGTTGAGGAAATAGCCGTTCGACGTGAGCCCGGAGCCGAACGCCCCCTCGATCGTCGAGGTGACGTTGGCGACGTTCCCTTCACCATCGGCCGCCACCATGTGCGATGTCGAAGGCACCTCCCCGTCCGCGACGGCCGGCATCGGCCTGGCGCCCGGGGGGTGGCCCGCGGTGACGTGCGGGATCGAGCCTTCGGGCAAGATCAGCCGCGCGCGCTCGGAAAGATAGCCGGGGTCGATCAGGCCGCCGACCGGCACGTCCACATAATCGGCATCGGCCTGATAGGCTTCGCGGTCGGCGTAAGCGAGCCGCATCGATTCGGCGATGAGGTGCCAGGCGACCGGATTGTTCTTGCCGAGCGCGGAAAGGTCGAAGCCTTCCAATTGCTTCAGGATCGCGAACACGGTCGTCCCTCCCGAAGACGGCGGGCCCATGCCGCAGATCCGATACTCGCGGTACATGCCGCAGACCGGCGCGCGCTCCTTCGCGTCGTAGGTGGCGAGATCGCCCAAGGTCATCGGTGAAGGGTTATGCGAGGCGGTGCGGACGGTCTGGACCAGATCCTGGGCAGGAGGTCCCACGTAGAAATGATCCGCCCCGTGTGCCGCCAGCGCGTCCAGAAGGCTCGCCAGCTCGGGATTCTTGAGCATGGTCCCGACCGGCTTGGGCGCACCATTGGCGTCGAAGAACTGCCCGCGCGCCCAAGGCGAGGCGATATGGCCGCTCCGCGCCAGCGAATTGTGAAGCCGGGGCGTGATCGCGAAGCCGTCGCGGGCGAGGCGGATCGCCGGCTCGAACAGCTTCGCCCAGGGCAGCTTCCCCTGCTCTTCATGGACGAGCGCCATCATGCGAAGATTTCCGGGCACGCCGACGCTCTTGCCGCCCGGCACCGCCTCCGAACGGGACATCGGCTCGCCATTCTCGAAGAAATAGGTCGGCGTGGCGGCCGCCGGCGCGGTCTCGCGCCCGTCATAGGTTTCGAATTCGCCGCTCCCCGCGTCGTGATGGACGAAGAAGCCGCCGCCGCCGATGCCCGAGGATTGCGGTTCGACCACGGTCAGCGCCAGCATCATCGCGATGGCGGCGTCTGCCGCGCTTCCGCCCGCCCGCAATATCTCGCGGCCCGCCTCGCTGGCGCGCGGATCGGCGGACGAAACGGCGCCGCGCTGGTCGGAAGACGTTTCCGGCGAACGGATCGCGGCCGAAGGCGCGGCGCAGGCCGAAAGAAGCAACAGCGGCAGCGCCAGCCGAGTCAGGACGTTGAGCATGGACGGCGACACTAGCCAGCTTTGCCCCGCCCGCAAGCGTCAAGCGCCGACGGCGTCCGCCAACCGCGCGAAGCCGTCGCGCCTCAGCAGCCGTTTCAGCTCGCTGGCGATCGAGCGGGCCAGGCCCGGCCCCTGATAGACAAGGGCCGAATAGACCTGGACGAGACTCGCCCCCGCGCGGATGCGGTCATAGGCGTCGACGCCATTCTCGATGCCGCCGGCGGCGATGAGCGGCATGGACGGCCCGGAGGCGGCGCGGAAATCCTTGAGCCGCTGCAACGCCAGCGCCTTCAGCGGCGCGCCGGACAGGCCGCCGCCCTCGCCTCGGAATTTCGAGCGCAGATGCGGCCGCGAGATCGTGGTGTTGGAGACGATCAGCGCGTCGATCTTCCGCCGCGTCGCCACGGCGACGATGTCGTCGATCTCCGCCGGCTCGAGGTCCGGCGCGACCTTCAAGAAGATGGGCGGCCCGGCGCCGCGCGCCTCGGCCACCGCCGCCAGCAATTCGTCGAGCGCCGCCTTGTCCTGCAGCGCGCGCAGCCCCGGCGTGTTGGGCGACGAGATGTTGACGGTGAGATAGTCCGCAACTCCCGTCATCGCGGCGACGCCGGCCGAATAGTCGACGATCCGGTTTGCGCTGTCCTTATTGGCGCCGATATTGACGCCGACGATCCCATTCCGCGCGCGCCGCTGGAGCCGGACGAGCGCCGCCTGCTGGCCTTCATTGTTGAAGCCCATCCGGTTGATTACGGCCCGGTCTTCGACAAGGCGGAAGAGGCGCGGTTTGGGATTGCCCACCTGGGGCAGTGGAGTCAGGGTGCCGACCTCGGCGAAGCCGAAGCCCAGGCGCAAAACTTGCGCGAACACTTCGGCATTCTTGTCGAAACCGGCGGCGAGGCCGACCGGGTTGGGGAAATCGAGCCCCGCCACCTTGATCGCCAGCGCCGGGTCGGGACCCGCCGCCTTGCCGGCCGGGAGCGCCTTCAACGCCCTGAGGGTCAAACCGTGCGCGCGCTCGGCGTCGAGGCCGAAGACGAGCGGGCGAAGCAGAGGGTAGAGCGCCATGGCGGCGCTATGGCACCGGTCGCAAGGGTGGTCAAAGCGGGGTTCGTTTCCTTAAGGGTGGCCCCATAACGATTCCCGGAACAGGATGCCTTGCCTCATGACCCGACTGATTTTGCTCGCCTCCACCGCCCTCGTCGCCGCCTGCGCGACGGTGCCGCAAGCTCCTCCGGCCGAAGCCGCGCCGGCCGCCGCACCGGCCGCGCCCGCCCAGGACAGCGCCGAGCTCGCCGCTTTCTTCGAAGCCTATGACCAGGCCCAGCTGGAGCTGTCGCCGCTGTCCAAGGCCTATCGAGGCATCGTCGACGAGGATTACGGCATTTGGGGCGACTTCACCGACGCCGCCGCCATCGCGGAGCATGACCTGGACGGGCGCACACTCGCCGCGATGAAGAGCCAGTTCGACCGCGCCGACCTTTCCGCTGCCGACCAGCTTTCCTACGACCTGTTTGAGAATATGGTGATGCGCGGCGAAGGCGCCTTCACCTTCCGCAAGAACGGCTACATCTTCGACCAGATGAATGGGGCGCAGTCGCAGCTGCCGGCCTTCCTGATCAATATCCATCGCGTGACCGACCTCGCCACCGCCGAGGCCTATGTCAGCCGCCTCGAGGGCATCGACGACGTGATGGACCAGCTGCTCGTCCAGGCCAGGGAGCGGCAGGCGATGGGCGTTCTGCCCCCCAAATGGGTCTATCCGTACGTCATCAGCGACGCGCGCAACGTCATCACCGGCGCGCCCTTCGGCCCGGGCAAGGATTCCGCCTTGTTCGAGGATCTGAAGAAGAAGGTGAACGCGGCGCCGATCACGGAGGCCGACAAGACGCGCCTGATCGCGCAGGGCGGCAAGGCCCTGGTCGAGCAGATGAAGCCCGCCTACGAGCGCGTCATCGCCCTGATGGAAGCGCAGCAGAAGATCGCTCCCACCGACGACGGCATCTGGCGCTTCGCCGACGGCGCCGATTATTACAACGAGCGCCTCGGCTATTACACGACCACCGACTACACGGCCGAGCAGATCCACGACATCGGCTTGCGCGAGGTCGAGCGCATCCACGGCGAGATGCGCGGGATCATGAAGCGGGTCGGCTTCGAAGGCACCCTCCAGGACTTCTTCGAGCATCTGCGCACCGAGGATCGTTATTATTACGACACGCGCGAAGCCTATCTCGCCGAGGTGCAGATCAAGGTGGACGCGATGGAGAAGGCACTTCCGCGCTACTTCAACACGCTTCCCAAGGCGGCGCTGGTGGTGAAGCCGGTCGAGCCCTTCCGCGAGAAGTCCGCCGGCAAGGCTTTCTACAACAGCCCCGCGCCGGACGGCTCGCGCCCCGGCACTTATTATGTGAACCTCTACAATTTGCGCGACATGTCGAAGACCGAGCTGGAGGCTTTGGTCTACCACGAAGGCATTCCCGGCCACCATCTCCAGCGCACGATCCAGACCGAATTGGGTGGCAAGGTCCCGCCCTTCCGCCAGTTCGGCGGCGTCACCGCTTACACCGAAGGCTGGGGCCTCTATGCCGAGGAACTGGGCAAGGACATGGGCTTCTACCAGGATCCCTATTCCGATTTCGGCCGGCTCGGCATGGAGCTGTGGCGCGCCGCGCGGCTGGTGGTCGATACCGGCATCCACCACAAGCGCTGGAGCCGCGAGCAGGCGATCGAATGGCTGAAGCAGAACACGCCCAACCCCATCGGCGACATCGAAAAGGGCATCGAGCGCTACATCGTCTATCCCGGCCAGGCGACCGCCTACATGATCGGCAAATTGAAGATCATGGAGCTGCGCGAGGAGGCGCGGGCGAAGCTGGGCGACCGGTTCGACATCAAGGCGTTCCACGACGCGGTGCTGCTGAGCGGACCCGTCCCGCTGGATGTGCTGGAGGCGAACATTGACGCATGGGTCGAGACGCAGACGTAAACGGGGAGAGCCGCTCAGTCCGTCATGCTGAACTTGTTTCAGCATCCATCTTCGCCCCGCCGCGAATGTGTCGATATGGACCCTGAAACAAGTTCAGAGTGACTGCGGAGGGTTGATTCCTTTGGCGCCGCGGCCCACATGCCCAATCGGAACGAATCAGTCCGATTGGAGCTTATGCGCCTTACGTCTCTCGCCGATTATGCCGTCGTCATGATGGCCGCCGCCGCCCGGCATACCGAGGCGGGGGGCGGCGAGGCGCGGCTGTCGGCGGCGCTGCTGGCGGAGGAGACGGGCGTGCCCCTCCCCACCGCGCAGAAATTGATGGGACGGCTCGCCGGCGCGGGCCTGCTCAGCTCCGCGCGCGGCACCGGCGGCGGCTTCCGCCTCGCGCGCGGCGCGGGCGGGATTACGCTTGCGGACATCATCGAGGCGGTCGAAGGGCCGATCGCCATGACCAACTGCATCGACGGCGGCGGCCACGAATGCGCCATCGAAGGACATTGCCAGGTGAAGCCGCATCTCCACGCCGTGAACGGCGCCGTGCGCGGCGCGCTCGCAGGTGTGAGCCTCGCCAGCCTCGCCTCTTCCCCCGCTCACCCTGAGCCTGTCGAAGGGCTGCCCTTTTCTTCCCGACCCGAAAGGGAAGGTCAGGGCTTCGACAAGCTCAGCCTGAGCGGTGTGGGTACAGAACGGATTTCGTCATGACCGACGTGCGTAACAAGGAAGCCCATGAGGCCGCCGAGCGCGCCTCCAAGTATGAATGGGGCTTCTCCTCCGACATCGAGCAGGATTTCGCGCCCAAGGGCCTCAATGAGGACACGGTCCGCTTCATCTCGGCCAAGAAGAATGAGCCGGAGTGGATGCTGGAATGGCGGCTCAAGGCCTATCGCGCCTGGCTGACGATGGAGGAGGTGACATGGGCTAAGCTCGACATTCCGCCCATCGATTTCCAGGACGCTTATTATTACGCCGAGCCCAGGGCGAAGGAGAAACTGGGCTCGCTGGACGAGGTCGATCCCGAGATTTTGCGCGTCTATGAAAAGCTCGGCATCCCGATCGAGGAGCAGAAGGTGCTCGCCGGCGTCGAGGGCGCGCGCAAGGTGGCGGTGGACGCCGTGTTCGACAGCGTCTCGGTCGCGACCACCTTCCGCGAGGAGCTGAAGAAGGCCGGCGTCATCTTCCTCTCGATCTCGGAGGCCATTCGCGAGCATCCCGAGCTGGTCCGAAAATATCTCGGCTCCGTGGTGCCGCAGCGCGACAATTATTTCGCCTGCCTCAACGCCGCGGTCTTCTCCGACGGCACCTTCGTCTACATCCCCGAGGGCGTGCGCTGCCCGATGGAATTGTCGACCTATTTCCGCATCAACGCCGAGAATACCGGCCAGTTCGAGCGGACGCTCATTGTGGCCGATAAGGGCGCTTACGTATCCTATCTGGAGGGCTGCACCGCGCCGATGCGCGACGAAAACCAGCTCCACGCCGCCGTGGTCGAGCTGGTCGCGCTGGACGATGCCGAGATCAAGTACAGCACCGTCCAGAACTGGTATCCGGGCGATGCCGAGGGCAAGGGCGGCATCTACAATTTCGTTACCAAGCGCGGCATCTGCAAAGGCGACCGCTCCAAGATATCGTGGACGCAGGTCGAGACCGGCTCCGCCATCACCTGGAAATACCCGTCCTGCATCCTGAAGGGCGAGGGCAGCGTCGGCGAATTCTATTCGGTCGCGCTCACCAACAACCGCCAGCAGGCCGATACCGGCACCAAGATGATCCACATCGGCGCGGGCAGCACGTCGACCATCGTCTCCAAGGGCATCAGCGCCGGCAAGTCCAACAACACCTATCGCGGCCTCGTCCGGGTCAACGCCGGCGCCGAGAATGTCCGCAATTTCACCCAGTGCGACAGCCTGCTCTTGGGCGACCAATGCGGCGCCCACACCGTCCCCTATATCGAGGTCAGGAACCCCTCCGCCCAGATCGAGCATGAGGCCACCACGTCGAAGATCAGCGACGACCAGATGTTCTACGCCCAGCAGCGCGGCCTCAACGCCGAGGACGCCGTCGCCCTCATCGTCAACGGCTTCGCCAAGGAAGTGCTGCAGCAACTCCCGATGGAGTTCGCGGTAGAGGCGCAGAAGCTTTTGGGGATCAGTCTGGAGGGTTCCGTTGGCTAGATACCCTCACTCCGTTCGTCCCGAGCGAAGTCGAGGGGCGCCCACACGAACTCATCACATACGCCCCTCGACTACGCTCGGGACGAACGAATTCTGGAATGGCATTGATGCTCAAGATTGAAAACCTCCACGCCGAAGTCGACGGCAAGCCCATCCTGAAGGGCTTGAGCCTCACCGTGAACGCGGGCGAGGTGCATGCGATCATGGGTCCGAACGGCGCCGGCAAGTCGACGCTTGGCTATGTGCTGGGCGGGCGGCCCGGCTATGAGGTGACCGAGGGTTCGGTCAGCTTCAACGCAAACCCCGTTCGGGCTGAGCCTGTCGAAGCCCTTTGTTCCTCTTCCGGCATGGATGAAGGGAAGGAAAGCCCTTCGACAAGCTCAGGGCGAACGGAGGAGGGGTGGACCGACCTCCTCGCTCTGGCCCCCGACGAGCGCGCTGCCGCCGGCCTGTTCCTCGGCTTCCAGTATCCGGTCGAGATTCCCGGCGTCTCCAACGTCCAGTTCCTGCGCACCGCCCTCAACGCCCAGCGCCGCGCGCGGGGCGAGGCGGAGATTTCGGCCGGCGATTTCCTCCGCCTCGCCCGCGAGCAGGCGGATGCGCTCGACATCTCGATGGACATGATGAAGCGCAACGTGAACGTCGGCTTTTCGGGCGGCGAGAAGAAGCGCAACGAGATGGTCCAGATGGGCATTATCGGCCCGCGCCTCGCCGTCCTCGACGAGACCGACTCCGGCCTCGACATCGACGCGCTGCGCATCGTCGGCGACGGCATCAACCGCATCATGCGCGCGCCCGACAAGGCGGTTTTGCTCATCACCCACTATCAGCGCCTGCTCGACATCGTCGAGCCGGACCAGGTCCATGTCCTCGCCGACGGCCGCATCGTGAAGTCGGGCGGCCCCGAGCTCGCGCTTGAGCTCGAACGTGAGGGCTATGCGCAGGTGGCGGCATGATGCGCACTGGCCTGCCCTTTTCATTGGCGCTGCTGCTGGCGGCGTGCGGAGAGACCGCCGCACCGCCGGCCGACACGGCCGAGGAGCCCGCGGCGGAGACTGCTGCGGTGGCGCCTTCAGCACCCGCCTCCGCGCCGGCCGCTAACGAGACCGTCGCCATGCCGCCCTTCGCCGAAGTCGAAGGCGCGCATCCTTATGGTCCTCCCGAACCGGCGCCCATCCCTGCGGCGTTCCGCGGCACCTGGGCCGAGAGCAAGGCGCTGTGCGGCGATCTCGATCACCAGAACAGGCTCGGCATTTCCGGCGCCACCGTGCGTTTTCCCGATTTCATCGTGCGGACGGATGACGTCAGGACGCTCGGACAGCGCGAGATCGAGATCAAGGGCGTCATCGAAGGCACGAACCGGCCGTCCGACCATCATTTCTTCATCGATACGGCGGGTGACACGCTGACCGATGGCGGCGGCGGCGGCATGGTGCGCGTCCGGTGCTCGGGATGAGTCTCCTCTCCCTCCCGTCCGCCCGCGACGAAGCCTGGCGCTGGAGCGATCTTTCGGGGCTCCCCGATCTTGCCGCGCGCCAGCCCTCGGGCGCGGTCCCCGACGCCCTGCCGTGGATCGACTGCGTAAGCGACAGCCCGCGGCTTCTGTTCGTGGACGGCCAGCTCGACGCGGAGCGCAGCAGCCTGGGCGCCGTCACCCTTGGTCATGTCCACGCCGAAGCAGGAGACCACGCTCTGGCCCGCCTCGCCGGGCACGAGGGCTGGAGCCTGAAGCTCGGCCGCGATCATGCGCCGGCCGGGCTGGTCCAGATCGTCCACGTCTCGACCGGCGCCGCCGACCATCTCGCCGCCGAGGTCGTGCTCGATGTCGATGCGCAGGCCTCCATCGTCGAAACCTATGTCGGAGAGGGCTGGGCCAACCGCCTGACCCAGATGTCGCTCGCCAAGGGCGCCCGGCTGATGCTCGCCCGGCGCCTCGTCGGCGCCGGCGGCCCTTCGGCGTCGCTCAGGACAGGCTTCGTCAGCCTCACCGACCGGGCCGAGGTCGGCGAAGGCGCGAGCCTCATCATCACGACGCTGGCCGCCGGAGGCGCCGACAGCCGCCTCGACGCGGAGATCGCCATCACCGGCGAAGCGGCCTTCGTCGAAGCGGGCGGCGCCCTGCTCGCCCGCGAACGGCAGCGTCATGACGCCAACCTCGTCCTCCGCCACGACGCGGTGGGGGGCGTGAGCCGCCAGCTCTGGCGCTCGGTCGCCGACGACAGGGCCACCTGCTCGGTCGCGGCCCGCGTCGAGGTGGCGCGCGGCGCGCAGAAGATCGATGGCGAACAGTCGCTGAAGGGCCTCCTTCTTGCCCGCACCGCCACCGTGAACGCCAAGCCCGAGCTCGAAATCTTCGCCGACGACGTCAAATGCGCCCACGGCGCGACCGTCGGCGAGCTCGACAAGGCCGCCCTCTTCTATCTGGCCAGCCGCGGCGTTCCGGAAGCGGAAGCCAAAGCCCTCCTCACCCGCGCCTTCATCGCCGACGCGATCGACCGCATCGGGGAGGAAGTGGTGCGAGAAGCCTTCCAGGCGGATGCGGAAGCATGGTTCACCCAAACCTCGTTCGTCCCGAGCGAATTCGAGGGGCGCTCATGATGATTCTGTGCCAGCGCGTCTCGACTTCCCTCGGCACGAACGGAGACCCGTGATGGATATCGCCGTCTCCACTCGCCCGCTCGACCGCGTCGCCGACTTTCCGGCGATCCCCTCGGGCTGGTCCTACCTCGACACCGCCGCCACCGCGCAGAAGCCGATGCCGGTGATCGATGCGATGACCCGCGCCTATGCGGAGACCTACGCGACCGTGCATCGCGGCGTCTATCAGCGTTCGGCCGAGATGACGGTGGCGTTCGAGGCTTCGCGGCGGCGCGTGGCGGATTTCATCGGCGCGGCGGCGCCGGAGGAGATCATATTCGTGCGCGGCGCGACCGAGGGCATCAACCTCGTCGCCAACAGCTGGGGCGGGACGAACCTCAAGCCCGGCGACCGCATCATGCTCTCGGTGCTGGAGCATCACAGCAACATCGTCCCCTGGCAGCTCATCGCCGAGCGCACCGGCGCCGAGATCGACGTGGCGCCGCTCACCGAAGACGGCCGCATCGACCTGGACGCGATGGCAGGCATGCTCACCGAGCGGCACAAGCTGGTCGCGCTCGCCCATGTCTCCAACGTCCTCGGTTCGGTCCTCGACGCCCGCCGCGCCGCCGCGCTGGCGCACGATGTGGGCGCGAAGCTATTACTCGACGGCTGCCAGGCCGTGCCGCGCATGCCGGTCGACGTCGCCGCCATCGGCTGCGACTTCTACGTCTTCTCCGGCCACAAGCTTTACGGTCCGACCGGCATCGGCGTGCTCTGGGCGCGGGGCGACATCCTCGGGGCGATGCCGCCCTGGCACGGCGGTGGCGCGATGATCGACAAGGTGACGTTCGAGCGCACCACCTACGCCCCGCCCCCCGCCCGTTTCGAGGCCGGAACGCCGCATGTCGTCGGCGTGATCGGCCTCCACGCCGCCATCGACTATGTCGAGACGATCGGGCTTGATGCGATCCACGCCCACGAAACGGCTTTGGTCCGCGAGACGCGCGATGCCCTTTCTTCGTTGAACAGCCTCAGGCTGTTCGGGCCGGAGGATTCGGCCGGCATCGTCAGCTTCGCGATCGAGGGGGTGCATCCGCACGATGTCGGCACCATATTGGACGAGAGCCATGTGGCGATCCGCGCCGGCCATCATTGCGCCCAGCCTTTGATGGCGCAACTCGGCGTAGACGCCACCGCGCGGGCGAGCTTCGGCGTCTATAACGGCAAACAGGATGTCGAGGCCTTGGTCCGCGGCATCGAGCGAGTGACGAGAATTTTTGGATGAACCAGGAACGCAAGATCGAGATCGAGGAAGTGAGCGACGCGGTGAAGCCCCCAAAGGCGCGCGTCGGCGAGACGTTCGAGCGCAAGCGCGACTATCTGTCCGGCTTCCTGGCGCAACAGCCGGCGCAGGAATCGCCCGCCGAGCCGGGGGGCGACCTCTACGAAGCGGTGATCGAAGCGCTGAAGGAGATTTACGACCCGGAAATCCCGGTCAATATCTATGATCTCGGCCTGATCTACGACGTGCAGATCAGCCCGGAGAACCACGCCAAGGTGTTGATGACGCTGACTACGCCGCACTGCCCGGTGGCCGAATCGATGCCCGGCGAGGTGGAACTCCGCGTCGGCGCCGTGCCGGGGGTGGGAGACGCGGAGGTCGAGCTGGTCTGGGATCCGCCCTGGGACCCGCAGAAGATGTCGGATGAGGCGAAGCTTGAGCTGGGAATGCTGTGATGCAGGCTGAATGCCACCCCTCCCGTTCGTCCCGAGCGAAGTCGAGGGGCGCTGGCACAGACTCATCACACACGCCCCTCGACTTCGCTCGGGACGAACGAGCTTTGGATTTGAACCTATGAGCACGACCGAAACAAAGACCCGCGCCCGCCCCGCCGCCGTCACGCTGACGCCGGCCGCCGAGGCGCGCATCGCCGCGCTGATGGCGCGCGCGCCCGACGGGACGATGGGGGTCAAGCTTTCCACGCCACGACGCGGTTGCTCGGGCCTGGCTTATTCGGTTGATTATGTCAGCGAGGCGAAGCCGTTCGACGAAGCGATCGAGACCCCTGCCGGCACCTTCTACATCGACAGCGCCTCGGTGCTCTATTTGATAGGCAGCCGCATGGATTGGGTGGAAGACGATTTCGCCGCCGGCTTCACCTTCGACAATCCCAACGCCAAGGGCGCCTGCGGCTGCGGCGAGAGCTTTACGGTCTGAGCGTCCCCGACGAAGAATCCCGCTCAGCCGTCATTGCGAGGAGCGTCGCGACGAAGCAATCCAGAGGCCGGCGCTGGATTGCCGCGCTTCGCTCGCAATGACGATCGTTCGGCCTTAAGGCGCGCCTCATGCTCCCCGCCCTCGCCCATATCGACTGCTGGATCTTCGATCTCGACAACAGCCTCTATCCGGCCTCGGCCGACCTGTTCGCCCTCATCGACATCCGCATGGGCGAGTATATCCAGCGCCTGCTCGCCTGCGATCCGGTCGAAGCGCGGCGGGTGCAGAAAAGCTATTTCCACGAGCACGGCACCACGCTCGCCGGCCTAATGGCGGGGCACGGAGTCGCGCCGCGCGACTTTCTCGATTACGTGCACGACATCGATCTTGCCCGGCTGACGGCCGATCCGGCTCTCGTGGCGGCGATGGACCGGTTACCGGGGCGCAAGTTCGTCTTCACCAATGGCGACGAGGCTTATGCGAGCCGGGTGCTCGACAAGATCGGCCTCGCCAACGCGTTTGACGGGATGCACGACATCCACGCCATGGATTATGTGCCCAAGCCCAATCCCGCCGCTTATGCCGCCTTGTGCTCGGCCCACGCCATCGCGCCGGAAACCGCCCTCTTCGTCGAGGACATGGCGCGCAATTTGGAACCGGCCAAGGCGCTCGGCATGACCACCGTCTGGGTCGACAACGGTTCGGAGCGCGGCGGCCACGGCGCCGATCCGGCCTTTATCGATTACCGCATCGCCGATATCGGCTTATGGCTCACCGAGATTCTGGGGAACGAAGAATGACGCAGGCGACCATCGAGCAGGCATGGGAAGAGCGCGACTCCATCGGCCCCGGGACAAAGGGCGCGGTGCGGCAGGCGGTCGATTCGGCGCTTGCCGCGCTCGATGCGGGCACCGCGCGGGTCGCCGAGAAAGGCGCGGGCGGCTGGACCGTCAACCAGTGGCTGAAGAAGGCGGTTCTCCTCTCCTTCCGCCTCAACCCGATGGAGACCATCTCCGGCGCGCCGGGCGCGGCCCATTGGTGGGACAAGGTGCCGTCCAAGTTCAGCGGCTGGGACGCATCCGATTTCACCAAGGCGGGCTTTCGCGCGGTTCCGGGCGCCATCGTCCGCCGTGGCGCCTTTATCGGCAAGAACGCTGTGCTGATGCCCAGCTTCGTCAATATCGGCGCTTTTGTCGGCGAGGGGACGATGGTCGACACCTGGGCGACGGTCGGAAGCTGCGCCCAGATCGGTAGCAACGTCCACATTTCGGGCGGCACGGGCATCGGCGGCGTGCTCGAGCCGTTGCAGGCCGGGCCCGTCATCATCGAGGACAATTGCTTTATCGGCGCCCGCTCCGAGGTGGCCGAAGGCGTGGTGATCGAGGAAGGCGCCGTCCTCTCGATGGGCGTATTCCTCGGCGCCTCGACGAAGATCGTCGACCGGGAAAGCGGCGAAATCTTCATCGGCCGCGTCCCCGCTTATTCGGTCGTCGTCCCCGGCACGCTGCCGCCGAGCACCGGCTCCGGCCCGAGCCTCGCCTGCGCGGTGATCGTCAAGCGCGTCGACGCGAAGACGCGGTCCAAGACCAGCATCAACGAGTTGCTGCGGGACTAGATTTGAAGCCCGTGCCGGGGAACACCATCCTCGCGTCACAAGGAGTCCTTGTGACTTTCGCCGCATGTTTCGTGACGCGCCGGCGCTGAAACGGCGTAAGGCGACGCCATGACGGGCCACATGACGAGCATGAGTGGGCGAGACTGGGCGATCCTGCTCATCCTGTCCGTCCTGTGGGGCGGGTCGTTCTTCTTCATCGAGATCGCGGTCGAGACGGTGCGGCCGCTCACTCTGGTGCTGATCCGGGTCAGCATCGCGGCGGCGGCCTTGTGGCTCTTCCTGCTTGCGCGGCGGCAGCGGCTGCCGGTGCCGCCGGGCGCCTTGCTCGCCTTCCTGATTCTGGCTTTGCTCAACAATGTCCTCCCTTTCGTCCTGTTCGCCTGGGCGCAGAAGGAGATTGCAGGCGGCCTCGCCTCGATCCTCAACGCGACCACCCCGATCTGGGGCGTGATCGTCGCTCACCTCTTCACGCGCGACGAGCGGATGACGCCGGCCAAGGTGGCGGGCGTGCTGCTCGGCTTCGGCGGCGTCGCGCTGATGATCGGGCCTGACTTCCTCAAGGAGATCGGCACCGGCGTCTGGGCACAGCTCGCCTGCCTCGTCGCCACCCTCAGCTACGCGCTGGCCGGCGTCTACGCGCGCCGATTCCGCGCCATGGGCATCGCGCCGGTCGCCGTCTCGACCGGCCAGCTCACCGCCTCGGCGCTGGTGATGCTGCCGCTGGTCCTGCTGTTCGAGCCGCCCTGGCAAGGCTCGGCGCCCGCTCCGGAGGCCTGGGTGGCGCTGATCGCGCTGGCGCTCGTCTCCACCAGCCTCGCCTACATCCTCTATTTCCATCTGCTCGCCTCGGCCGGCGCTACCAATTCGCTGCTCGTCACCTTCCTCGTCCCGATCACCGCGATCCTGCTCGGCGCCTTGTTGCTCGGCGAGGTGCTGGAGCCGCGCCATTTCGCCGGCATGGCGCTGATCGGCGTGGGGCTCGCGGCGATCGACGGGCGGCTGCTGCGCGGCCGTTTCAGGCGGCTGGGCTCGCTTCCGCGATAAGCTCCGCCGCGCGCGCGCCCTGCCAATCCTCGATGCCGGTCATCCGCCACACCTCCTTGCCCTCGGAATCGTAGAGGATGGTGGTCGGCAGCGTGTCGACGCCCAGCGCGGTCATCAGCTCCATATTGGGATCGATATAAGGCTGGAGCGTCGAGAATTTCCGCTCGGCGAAGAAGGCGTCGACCTTGGCCTGGCCCTCCAGATCCTGGCTGACGACGAGCACCTGGAGCGTATCCTCGCGCGCCGCCAGCGCATCGAGGGTGGGCATTTCGGCGATGCAGGGGGCGCACCAGGTCGCCCAGAGGTTGACCAGCAGGGGCTTGCCCCGGAAATCGGCCAGCGTCGCCGGCCCGCCTTCCGGGTTCTCGAACGCGGAGGCGGGGGCCGGAGCGCCGGCGTGGGAGCGATCGAGCCGGCCGGCGGACTCGCCCTGCCCGAGGCGCGGCCCGGCCCAGTCGCTGGGCGCGCCGCCGCCTTGCGGGCCGTCGGGCTTTTGCCTATCGCAGCCCGCCAGCAGCAGGCCGAGGCCGAGGAGACAGGCGATCAGCCGCAAGGACAACTCCAATAGCATGTGGGGCGGGCGCTTCGCCGAGGGCCCGTCGGCGTTGATGCGGGAGATAAATGCCTCGATCAGCTTCGACAAGCGACTTTGGCGCCAGGACATACAAGCGTCGAAGGCGCATGTCGCGATGCTGGCGGCGCAACGGATCGTTTCCGGCGAGGACGCGGCCGCCATCGCGGACGGGCTGGACCGCATCGCGGCGGAATATGAAGCGGGCGGCCTATCCGAGGATCCGGCGCTCGAGGACATCCACATGCATGTCGAGCATCGGCTCGCCGAACTGGTCGGGCCGGCCGCGGGGAGGCTCCACACCGCCCGCTCGCGCAACGACCAGGTGGCGACCGACTTCCGTCTGTGGGTCCGCGACGCGATCGACGAGGTGCTGGACGGGCTCAGCGGCCTGCGACGGGCGCTGGTCCGCCGCGCCGGCGACCATGTGGAAACGGTGATGCCCGGCTTCACCCATTTGCAGGTCGCCCAGCCGGTGACGCTCGGTCACCACCTCATGGCCTATTACGAGATGGCCCGGCGCGACATGTCCCGCTTCGCCGATGCACGGGCGCGGATGAACGAATGCCCGCTCGGCGCCGCGGCGCTGGCGGGAACAGGCTTCCCGATCGACCGGCGGGCGACGGCGCAAACGCTCGGCTTCGACCGGCCGACGGCCAATTCGCTCGACAGCGTCTCCGACAGAGACTTCGCGCTCGATTATCTGATGGCCGCGACCCAATGCGCGCTGCATCTGTCGCGGCTGGCCGAGGAGTTCATCCTCTGGGCGAGCCAGCCGTTCGGTTTCGTCACTCTGCCCGACGCTTATTCGACCGGCTCGTCGATCATGCCGCAGAAGCGCAACCCCGACGCGGCCGAGCTGGTGCGCGGCCATTCGGGACGGATCGCGGGGGCGATGGTGGCGCTGGTCATGACGATGAAGGGCCTTCCGCTCGCTTATTCCAAAGACATGCAGGACGACAAACCGCCGGTCTTCGAAGCGCACGACCTTCTCGCGCTGTCGATCGCGGCGATGACGGGCATGGTGGAGAGCGTGACCTTCAACGCGGATCGGATGCGCATCGCGGCGGAAGCCGGCCATTCGACGGCGACCGACCTCGCCGACTGGCTGGTGCAGGTCGCCGGTATCCCGTTCCGCGAGGCGCATCATATTACAGGCCGCGCGGTGCGGCTTGCCGAGGAGCGAAACGTCCGCCTCTGGGAGCTTCCGCTCGACGCGCTGGTCTCGATCGATCCCCGTATCGACGCCTCGATTTTCGATGTCCTCTCGGTCGATGCCTCTGTACAAAGCCGGACGAGCCATGGCGGCACCGCCCCGAGCGCGGTTCGGGAGCGAATAGCAGAAGCACAGAAGGCGCTGGAGATGGATCGGTGAAGCAGATCGCGTTGGCGGCCCTGGCCCTCATCCTCCTCGCCGGCTGCGGCGGGCGCGAGCCGCTTCGTCCGGCGCCTGGCGATACCATGCCCCCCGCGCCCGCGGCGGCGTCGGAGCCGCCGACCACCGACGAGCTTCTGGAGCCGACGCCGATCGCCCGGCCCGAGCGGGTCGACGAGCTCCTCACGCGGTCCGAGGAGCGCGAGGACGACCGCTTCGACCTGCCGCCTCAATAGCCTACCCACCGGAGTCAGAATGAAACCCGTCCGCAAGGCCGTCTTCCCCGTCGCGGGCCTCGGCACCCGCTTCCTCCCCGCCACCAAGGCCTTCGCCAAGGAGATGCTCCCAGTCGTCGATCGGCCGCTCATCCAATATGCGGTCGACGAGGCGCGCGAGGCCGGGATCGAGCAGATGATCTTCGTCACCGGTCGCGGCAAAAGCGCGCTCGAAGACTATTTCGACATCGCCTACGAGCTGGAATCAACGATGCGCGGGCGCGGCAAGTCGCTCGAGCCGCTGGAGTCCACGCGTCTCCCGGCCGGCGCCCTCGTCTCTGTGCGGCAGCAGGAGCCGTTGGGCCTCGGCCACGCCGTCTGGTGCGCGCGCGACATCGTCGGCGACGAGCCCTTCGCCGTTTTGCTCCCCGACGACCTGATGTGGGGGAAGCCCGGCTGCCTTCGCCAGATGGTCGATGCTTACGAGAAAGTCGGCGGCAACATCATCTGCGCGATGGACGTGCCGCGCGAGAAGACGTCGAGCTACGGCATCATCACGCCGGGCGCGGCCGACGGGTCGCTGACGCAAGTCAAGGGAATGGTCGAGAAACCCAAGCCCGAGGATTCGCCCTCCACCCTCGGAATCGTCGGCCGGTACATCCTCCAGCCGGAGGTGATGCGCGTCCTCGATACGCAGGAACGCGGCGCCGGGGGCGAGATCCAGCTGACCGACGCCATGGCGGCATTGATCGGCACCCAGCCCTTCCATGGCCTCACCGTCGACGCGGTTCGCTACGATTGCGGCGACAAGGCCGGCTTCGTCACCGCCAATATCGCGCTCGCCCTGGAGCGGGACGATGTCGGCCCGGCGGTGCGCGCCTTCATCGCCGACCTGTGAGCTGCACCGCCTATCTGGTCGCGGACGGGCCGGTGCGGACGATCGGCCCCGACGAAGCCTTTGCCTATCAGGGGCCGGGTTTCGTCTGGACCCATATCGAAGGACGCGACGAGGTCGAGCTGGCCCGACTCAAGAGTGGCAGGGATCCGGTGCCGGGCGTGGCGGCGAGCGCTCTTGTCGCGCACGAGACCCGTCCCCGCTGCGATCGGATCGGGGATGGAGCGCTCATCAACCTGCGCGGCCCGGCCGCGGCGGAGTTGGACGACAGCGACCGGCTGGTCTCGATCCGCTTCTGGGTGCGCGAACGGCGTGTCGTCTCGGTCTCCCGCCGGCCGCTTCTCGCGACCGCGGACGTGGCCGGCCATGCGGAGGCCGATAGGATTAGAGACCCGGGGGATCTCATCGCCGCCTTCGCCCGCGCCATATCCAAGCAGCTCGATCCGGAAGTCGCCGGCCTCGGCGACGCGCTGGATGAAGTCGAAACCGATCTCGAGCCGCGCACCGTCTACCGCTTCCGGTCCCGGATCGCCGGCATCCGGTCGGACGCCATCGCCTATCGCCGCTTCGTGGCGCCGGATCGGGACGCGCTCGTCACTCTGGCCCATCTGGAGGTCGAATGGCTGCACGAGGATGACCGTCTCCACATACGCGAAGCCGCCGATCGCTTCGCCCGGATGACGGAGGAATTGGAGGCGGTGCGCGAGCGCGCGGCCTTGCTGCACGAGCAGGTTACCGACATGCGCGCCGAGGTCCTCGACCAACGCTCGCTGATGCTGGCCATCGTCGCCCTCATCTTCCTGCCGCTGACCTTCGTCACCGGGCTGCTCGGCATGAACGTCGAAGGCATTCCTTATGCGCAGGAGCCCTGGGCCTTCTGGGCCGTCACCGCTTTCTGCCTCGTCATCGCCCTGACGATCGCCGCCTTCTTCGCCTGGAGGAACTGGCTCAGCCGCTGACGACGAAGGTGCGGCCCTAGCCTTACGCCTCCAGCTCGATGTCCCAATAGAGATAGTCGCGCCAGCTATCGTGCAGGAAATTGGGGGGAAAGGCGCGGCCATGGTCCTGGAGCTGCCAGCTGGTCGGCCGAATCGGGCGCCGATTGAGGTTCATATGCGCCTCGGCCGGCGTGCGGCCGCCTTTTCGCAAGTTGCACGGCGCGCAGGCGGTGGCGACATTCTCCCATGTCGTGCGCCCGCCCTGGGCGCGCGGGACGACATGGTCGAAGGTCAATTCCCTGGGGTCGCCGCAATATTGGCAGACGAAACGGTCGCGCAGGAACAGGTTGAACCGGGTGAAGGCCGGATATTCGGACGGCCGCACATATTGGCGGAGCGCGATCACGCTTGGGATATGCATCGTCCGCGTCGGGCTGTGGACCTCGCGCACATAATTGGCGACGATGTCGACCCGCTCCAGAAACACCGCCTTGACGGCGGTCTGCCACGGCCACAGGCTCAATGGATAATAACTGAGCGGCGTGTAATCGGCGTTCAAAACGAGCGCGGGGCAGCTGTCGGGATGCCGGATGAGATCGGGATGGTACATGAACCGACAGGGCCTTTCGTTTCATGGAGGAAGACCCTCCCGAAACGCGCCCCCGTCGCTGTCGCACCCAGAACGTGGGAGATTCGGGCTACGCCTTCTTCTCCTGTTCGATCACGCCCGTGGCTGATTTGCGTGACGGCGTCATGACACCACAAGTCGCGACTCGCGGTCAAGAGCGCTTTCCAGCAAAAGTGGTTTCCGGTTTTGCGTCCGGAAAGCGCGTCGATCGAATAATCCGGCTTTCATGAAAAATGTCGTCACGCGATTCGCGCCCTCGCCGACGGGCCGGCTGCACCTCGGCCACGCTTATTCGGCGCTGCTGGCGCATGATCATGCGCGGGCGCATGACGGTATCATGCTGCTGAGGATCGAGGACATCGACCCCGGCCGCGCCCGTTCGGCCCATATCGACGGCATCATCGAGGATTTGCTCTGGCTCGGCATCGAGCCCGACGGAGAGATCGCCTACCAGTCGGAACGGCTTGCGCTCTACGCCGAGGCGCTGGGCCGGCTGAAGGGGCTGGGCCTTGTCTACCCATGCTTCTGCACGCGCGCCGGGATAGCGGCCGAGATCGCGGCCAGCGTGTCAGCGCCCCATGGGCCGGACGGGCTGGTCTATCCGGGAACGTGCCGGCGCCTGTCGGTGGAAGAGCGCGAACGCCGGCTGCGCGACGAACCCCATGCCTGGCGGCTCGACGTGGGGAAGGCGCTGGAGTTCCCCGGCGAAAGCCGGGGAGCGCTAAGCTGGCATGACTCCACCGCCGGCGAAATAATTGCCCACCCGGAGCGCTTCGGCGACGTCGTCCTGGCGCGCAAGGACGCGCCGACCAGCTATCATCTCGCGGTCACGGTCGACGACGCGGCGCAGGGCGTGACCGACGTGATCCGGGGAACGGACCTCTTCGCCTCGACCGACATTCATCGGCTGCTCCAGGCGCTGCTCGGCCTGCCGACCCCTCATTACCACCATCATCCCTTGCTGACGGACGGGGAAGGCCGGCGGCTCGCCAAGCGCAACGGCGCGCCAGCGATCGCCGACCTCCGCGGCGCCGGCGCGAATCCGGAAGAACTGGCGGCGAATCTTCGCGCCGGCATTTTGCCCGCTGGATATTCCGTGGCCGGGGCCTAGATAGGGGCCATGCAGACCCTCCTCATCATCCTCATCGTGCTGGCCGCTGGCGCGACCCTTTTCGTCCTTGTGAAGGGCGTCATCGGCATGGCGCAGGGCCGGGACGTGACCGGCCAGCGCAGCCAGGATCTGATGCGCAAGCGGGTGATGTTCCAGGCGCTGGCGATCATCCTGGTCGTTCTGCTGCTCATGTTAGCCGGCACGAGCGGGAACTGAGCGCTGGTCAGGCTCAACAAGATCTACACCCGCACCGGCGATGCCGGCGAAACGGGGCTGGTCGACGGCTCCCGCATTTCCAAGGCGGACGCGCGCATGGCCGCGATCGGTGATGTCGATGAGGCCAACAGCGCCATCGGAATCGCCTTGCTTCATGTCCGCGACGCTGAGCACGGCGCGATGTTGTCGCGCATCCAGAACGAGCTGTTCGATCTCGGCGCGGATATCGCCACGCCGGGCGAAGATTTCGCGCCGAGCGAGATGACGCTGCGCATCATCCAGGACCAGGTCGACCGGCTCGAGCGCGAGATCGACGCGATGAACGCCGGGCTCGACCCGCTGAGGAGCTTCATCCTTCCCGGCGGTGGCGCCGCGGCGGCGCACATCCATCTCGCCCGCGGCATAGTCCGCCGCGCCGAGCGGTCGGCGGTGGCGGCCGCGCGCGAGGTCCCGCTGAACCCGCTCGCGCTGGCCTATATCAATCGCCTGTCGGACCATCTGTTCGTGCTCGCACGCCTCCTCGCCAAATCCGAAGGCGGCGACCTGCTGTGGAAACCGGGCGCGACCAGAGGCGTATAGAAGTGAGCGGCGTCGGGTCGCGAGGAAAAGGCATGGCGACTCAGGCACTCGATGTAGCGGTGGACGATCTGGCGTTGCGCTTTCGCAAGGTGCGGGCGCTGAGCCGCGCCATCGCCGCGCCGCTCTCCGACGCCGACGCTACGATCCAGCCGCATCCCGACGCCTCGCCCGCCAAGTGGCATCTGGCGCACACCTCCTGGTTCTTCGAAACCTTCGTGCTCCGCGACCACATGTCCGGCTACCGCGCCTATGATGAGCGCTGGGGATTCCTGTTCAACAGCTATTATGACGGCGAAGGCGAGCGACATGCCCGTCCCCGGCGTGGAATGCTCAGCCGGCCCTCGCTGGACGACGTGCTGGCGTGGCGCGACCATGTCGATGCGACGCTGGAAAGCGCTTTGCCGGGCCTTTCCGAGCCCGCGCTCCGCCTCGTCGAGCTCGGACTCAATCACGAGGAGCAGCATCAGGAGCTGATGCTCACCGACATCCTCGCGACCTTCGCCGAAAATCCGCTGCTCCCGGCCATGTGGGACGCGACCCCGGCGCCGCCCGCGCCGGTGCCGCCGCCCGTCCGCTGGATCGAGGGAAAGAGCGGGATCGTCCTGACCGGCCATGCTGGCCACGGCTTCGCCTTCGATTGCGAGTCGCCGCGGCACGAGGTGCTGTTGCATCCCCACGCGCTCGCCGATCGGCTCGTCACCAACGGCGAATGGCAGCTTTTCATGGAAGAGGGCGGCTACGCCTCGGCCGCGCACTGGTTGTCGGATGGGTGGACCTGGGTCCGCGAGAACAGGATAGAGGCGCCGCTCTACTGGCGCCGCTCGGAAGGCGGTTGGGAGCGCTTCGGCCTCGATGGTTCGCGCCCGGTCGAGCCTGGCGAGCCGGTCTGCCACATCAGCTATTACGAGGCAGACGCCTTTGCCCGCTGGGCTGGAGCGCGGCTGCCGACCGAGGCGGAATGGGAATCGGCGGCGGACGGGGCGGATGCCGCCGCCGGGCGGCAGCTCGACGAAGCCGGCCCGGTGCGTCCGCTGGGCGGCGCCAGCCTGTTCGGCGACGTCTGGCAATGGACGATGAGCGCTTTCCTTCCCTATCCGGGCTTCGAATCCGCCAGCGGGACGGTCGGCGAGTATAACGGCAAGTTCATGTCGGGGCAGATGGTGTTGAAGGGCGCCAGTTGCGCGACGCCCCGTGGCCATTCGCGCGCCAGCTATCGCAATTTCTTCTATCCTCACCAACGCTGGCAATTCACCGGTCTCAGGCTCGCGCGCAATGGCTGAAATGGAGGTAGACCCCGCCTTCCGAGCCGACGTCCTGTCCGGGCTCGCCGCGCCGATCCGAGCCGTGCCCGCGCGCTGGCTCTACGACCGGCGCGGCTCCGAGCTGTTCGAGCGGATCACCGAGCTTCCCGAATATTATCCGACCCGCGTCGAACGCGGCCTGCTCGAACGCTATAGTGCTGATGTGGCGCGGATCGCCGGCACCGGAGACGCGGTGGTCGAATTCGGCTCCGGCTCCTCGGCCAAGACCCCGATCCTGCTGAGGGCGGTCGCGCCCTCGGCCTATGTGCCGATCGACATATCCGGCAATTTCCTGCGCGATTCGTCGGCCGCCCTGCAAAAGGACTTTCCGGAGCTTCCGATCTACCCGGTGGAAGGCGATTTCATGAAGCCGATCGTCCTGCCGCCCGAAGTGGCGCGGGCGACCAAGCTCGGCTTCTTCCCGGGCTCGACCATCGGCAACATGGTCGCGCGCACCTCCGTCGACCTCCTCCGCGCGATGAAGGACACGCTCGGCGTTGGCGCCTTCCTTCTGATCGGCATGGACAGGTTGAAGGACGTGGACACGCTGATCCGCGCCTATGACGACGCGCAGGGCGTGACGGCCGCGTTCAACATGAACCTTCTTCACCGCATCAACGCCGAGCTGAACGGCGATATTCCGCTCGACGCATTCCGCCACCGCGCGATCTGGAACGACAGGATGGCCCGGATCGAAATGCATCTGGAGGCGGTTCGGAACGTCGCTTTCGCCGTTGAAGGGCAAAGCTTCGCTTTCAAGGCCGGCGAGACCATCCACACCGAGAACAGCCACAAATACGGCCTCCGCGACTCCCGCCTCCTCCTTCGCGCCGCCGGCTGGGGCCTCTGCCGGGAATGGACCGACGAGGACGACCAGTTCGCCCTCATACTCGCCGAGGCCGAGGCCCCGAGGTTCGCGCCTTAGTCGCTCTTCACCACTTCGCCGCCCTTGATCACCACGTCGACATTTTCGAGCTGGCGCACGTCGGCGAGCGGATCGCCATCGACCGCGATGATATCGCCGTAGCGCCCGGCCGCGATGGCTCCGACATCGCGCTCCCGTCCCAGCGCCTGGGCGGCGTTCCGTGTCGCCGCCTGGATGGCTTCCATGGGCGTCATCCCATATTCGGTCATGATCCGGAACTGGCCGCCGGCGGTGCCGTGCGGCATCACGCCGGCGTCGGTGGCGAAGACCATCTTCGCGCCCGCTTCATGCGCCGCGCGGAAATTGTCGCGCTGCAATTGGGCGATCTCGCGGTCCTTGCGGAGATTGTCCTCCATGACGCCGTTCCTCGCGCCCTCGGCTTGCGTATATTCGGTGTTGAAAATGTCCATCGCCAGCCAGGTGCCATGTTCCTTGGCGAGGCGGATGCCTTCGGCGTCGATAAGCGACGCATGCTCGATCGTGTCGATGCCGGCGCGGATGGCCGCCTTGATGCCCGCCGCGCCATGGGCGTGGGCGGCGACCTTGAGCCCCCATTGATGCGCCTCGTCGGCGATGGCGCGCAATTCCTCCTCGGAAAGCTGCTGCTGCCCCGGCTCGGTGTTGCGCGAGAAGACGCCGCCGGTCGCGCAGACCTTGATGACCTCGGCGCCATATTTGCGCTGCTCGCGGACGCGCTTCCTCAATTCCTGCGCCCCGTCGCCCACCGCCTTGCCGACCGCCTCGAAGGACGGGGGAAGATATGTGCTGTCGCAATGGCCGCCGGTGGCCGAAAGGGCGTGGGCGGCCGGCACGATGCGCGGCCCTTCCATCAAGCCCTCCTCGATCGCCTGCTTGTAGGCGACGTCCGAATAGCCTTCGGAGCCGACGTTGCGGACGGTGGTGAAGCCCGCGTGGAGCATGTCACGGGCATTGCCGACGCCTTGGACCGGCCAGAAGAGATCGGTGAACTGGAGGCTCGAATAACCGCCGTAGCGAGGATTGCTGTCGAGATGGACATGCATGTCGATAAGGCCGGGAAGCAAGGTCTTGCCGGGCAGGTCGATGCGCTCGGCGCCTTCCGGCAGCGCCGTCGCCGCGCCCGTCTCGACCTTGGTTATCCGGCCGTCGACGATCGTGACGACCGGCTGCTCGATCACTCGCCCGGCGAGCACGTCGACCATCCTGTCGGCCGTGACGACCACGGTCTCGGCCTGCGCGCCGGCGGCCATCGCGGCTAGCACTGCCGCACCAACATATCGGATCATCATTCCCCCCCCTCGTTCCAACGAAAGCCGGAACCTCATTTCACCTTCCGGAGCGGCAGGGAAGAGAGATTCCGGCCTTCGACCGAATGACGCGGGACGGACGCCTTATTGCGGCGCCTGTTGTGACAACTCCCGCGCCCGGTTGAGGTGCTGCTGGATCGGCCCGGCGACGGCGGTGGCGTGTTGCTGCAGCTCGGGCACATCGCCGCTCTGGGCATAGCCCTGCACCATCGCCAGCGCCTTCTGATGCGCCGCGATCTGCTGCATCAGATAGGTCTGGTCGAACGTCGCGGCCTCGGCCGCCCGGAGCGCCTCCATGTTCGCCTGCTGCTCCGCGCTCATCTCGGGCGTCACCGTGATCGGCGGCTGTGCCTGCTGGGCGGCGGTCATCAGGTCCGCGGTCGCTTTCTCATGGTCGGTGACGATCATCTGGGCCAGCGCATCGATGTCGGCATTCTCCGATCTCTCCATGGCGAGGCGCGCGCTTTCGATCTCGTACAGGTCGCTCGCCGCGGCCATCGCGGCATATTCCTGGCCCGATGCCGGCACGGCCCCGTCGGCGGGCGCCATGTCGTTCATCGCCATATCGTCGGCCATCGCCAGATTGTCGGCGGCCGTCATATTGTCGGACTCCGCGCCACTCCCGCCGCAAGCCGTCAGCGCGAGCGCGGCGCCCGACGCCATCAGGATCGTGAGTTTCATGATCTCTCTCCCTCATCCGTGACGGATGATCCCGGCGACAACGACAAAGCGCCTCACTCCGTTCCGTGCTCGCCGTTCAGGCGGGGCGAGGCGGATCGGTCATCTCCATGAAGGCGCGCGCCGCCTCCCGGTCCGCCCGATCCTCGAATATGGCGTCGAGATCGGGCGCGGCCCCGAGCATGTGGAGCAATGCCCACAGAGCGAACCGGTGCCCTCGATCCGTCTCCAGGCCCAGGTCCACCTGCATCCGCTCGATCCCGGCCGCGAGCGCGGACGACGGCACCGCGGCCAGGTCGACGGTCCCGAAATAGCGGCGCAACTGATCGTCGAAATTCATGTGTCGCAGCCCTTCCGCGGCCTTGCCCCGCCGCCATTCCTTGTCCGCCGGCGAGTTTCAATTGTCGGACCGCTTGCCTGGAAACTCTTTCCCACGTGACTTCTTGCCGTATTATGTATATAATACACTGACATCAGGAGGTAGAAACGATGTTCGAGGATCCCGTTGCCAAACGAACGGCGATCGCGGCCGCGATCGGTGCGGTGATCGCGATTCCGGTCCCATTCGTGGGTCCGATATTCGGCGCGATCGTCGGCGCGGGCGTCGGCTATCTGTCGGCCAAGCGGCGCGGCTGACGCAGGGATCGTGCTTCGAACCGGACAGGCTCCGAGATTCCTTGCCTCAATAATGCAGCGCCCGGCCATAGGCGTCGAGGACGCTCTCGTGCATCATCTCAGAGAGGGTCGGGTGCGGGAAGACGGTGTGCATCAAATCTTCCTCGGTGGTTTCGAGCTGGCGGGCGATGGCGTAGCCCTGGATGAGCTCGGTCACTTCCGCGCCGACCATGTGCGCGCCCAATAGCTCTCCCGTGGTCTCGTCGAACACCGTCTTGATGAAGCCCTCCGCCTCGCCCAGCGCGATCGCCTTGCCGTTGCCGATGAAGGGGAATTTGCCGACCTTCACCTTGCGGCCCTCCTCCTTGGCTTTCGCTTCGGTCAGGCCGATGCTGGCGACCTGCGGGCGGGAATAGGTGCAGCCCGGGATGTTCCAGGTTTCGAACGGGTGCGGCTTGTTGCCGGCAATCGCCTCGACGCAAACCACGCCCTCATGGCTCGCTTTGTGCGCCAGCCAGGGCGGGCCGGTTACGTCGCCGATCGCGTAGATCCCTTCCACATTGGTGCGGGCATAGCCGTCGACGACGATATGGCCGCGCTCCGTCTTCACGCCCAGCGCCTCGAGGCCGATAGCCTCGCTGTTGGGCGCGATGCCGATGGCGACGATGGCGTGGGAGAAGTCGTCAGCCGAGACTTTGCCGTCCTTGCCCTTGATCGAGGCTTTGACGCCCTTGCCCGAAGCCTCCAACTTCTCGACTCCCGCGCCGACATGGATTTTCATGCCCTGCTTGGTGAGCGCCTTGAGCATGAACGCCGAGACCTCCTCGTCCTCCACCGGCAGGATGCGGTCGAGCATTTCGACGATGGTCACCTCCGCGCCCATGTCCGAATAGAAGCTGGCGAACTCGACCCCGATCGCGCCCGAGCCGATGACGAGCAATTTGGTCGGCATCTCCTTCGGCACCATCGCGTGGCGATAGGTCCAGATCCGCTCCCCGTCCGCCTTGGCGAACGGCAGATCCCGCGCCCGCGCGCCGGTGGCGATGATGATATGCTTGGCGGCCAGCTCCGTCGTCTTCCCGTCCTTGACGACGCTCAGCGTCCCCTTGCCCGTGATCTTCCCGTCGCCCTCGACGACGGCGATCTTGTTCTTCTTCATCAGCCCCTTCACGCCCATGTTGAGCTGCCCCGCCACCTTGCGGCTGCGATCGACGATCTTGGCGAGATCGAACCCCGTCTTCTCCGCGCTGAGGCCGTAGGTGGAGGCATGGGTCAGATAATGGTTGATCTCCGAGGTGCGCAGCAGCGCCTTGGTCGGAATGCACCCCCAGTTGAGGCAGATGCCCCCCAGCTTCTCCCGCTCGACGATGGCGACTTTCATGCCAAGCTGCGACGCGCGAATAGCGGCGACATAGCCGCCTGGCCCCGAGCCAAGGACGATGAGGTCGTAAGTGTCAGCCATCTAGTGAGCCTTCCGAGGATGAAGAACAATCAGACGATGCAATGCTGCCCATGCGAGGGCGGTCAAAAGAGCGAAGATGAAGCCGATGAAAGCGAGTTCCAAAATGAGTCCGAATGCGAATAACGTCATCGCAACTCCGAGGGGTGCGGCAACGAAGGCGACGACGCCGTAGTCTGACCAAGTCTCGAACTGAAACCTGGAGAATGTCCAGAATAACGAAAGCAGCACTGATCCGACGAGGGTGAAAGGGAAGGAAACAGCGAAAACAAGGAAGAAGCCTTGGAGAATCCCTTCGATGGCAGCGATAAAAAGTGATCCTGCAAACGAGCCGGCGACCGCAGGCGCAAAACTAAGGAAGAGGAACCATCCAAGCCTCAAGCCAGCATCCCCAACGGGTTCTCCGCCAGCCGCTTGAACGCCTGCATCAGCTTCGCTCCATCCGCCCCGTCGATGGCGCGGTGGTCGAAGCTGCCGGTGGCGCTCATCACGGTGGCGATCTGGAGCGAGTCGTTGACCACGTAGGGCCGCTTCTCGCCGGCGCCGATCGCCATGATCATCGCCTGGGGCGGGTTGATGACGGCGTCAAAGGCCTTGATGCCGAACATGCCCATGTTGGAGATGGACGCGGTGCCGCCCTGATATTCGTGGGGCGCAAGCTTACCCTCCTTGGCGCGGCCGGCGAGGTCCTTCATCTCGGTGGCGATGGCGGACAGCGCCTTGGTGTCGGCCTGCGTGATGATCGGCGTGATGAGGCCGTTCGGGATCGACACGGCGACCGAGATGTCGGCGCGGCTGTATTTCAGGAGCTGGTCGCCGGCGAAGGAGACGTTGCACTCCGGCACTTCCATCAGCGAGACGGCGAGCGCCTTGATCAGCATGTCGTTGACGCTGAGCTTGACGCCGCGGCTCTGAAGGCTCGCGTTCAATTCGCCGCGGAGCTTTAGCAGCGCGTCGAGCTGGATGTCGACCGTCAGATAGATATGCGGGATCTGCTGCTTCGACTCGGTCAGGCGGCGCGCGATCGTCTTGCGCATGTTGGAGAGCTTGACCGCTTCGTGCGGGATTTCAGACAGCCCTTCGACAGGCTCAGGGCGAGCGGGTGCCGGGGCAGGTGTCTTTTCCGGGACCCGCTCAGGCGGAGCTTGTCGAGACGTAGTCGACCGAAGGTCAACCCCTGCCTTTCCTCCGGCCGAGTCGATATCCGCCTTCACGATCCGTCCGCCGGGGCCGGAGCCCGTGAGGCTGGACAAATCCACGCCCTTCTGCTCGGCCAGCCGCCGCGCGAGCGGGCTCGCCTTCACGCGGTCGCCGGTGTCGGCCCTCAGCGCGGCCTTTGCTTCCGCCTGGGAAGCTGCCACGGCTTCTTCCTTGGCAGGCTGACCCGCTCCGGTCTCGCCGCCCTCCTTCGCAACCGGCTCTTTCGCGGCCTTCGGCGCTTCTATCGCCGCGCCGGCGTCTTCGCCCTCGCCGGCGATCAGCGCGATCACTTCGCCGACCTTCACACCATCGGTGCCCTCCGGAACAACGATCTTGGAAATCGTGCCCTCGTCGACCGCTTCAAACTCCATCGTCGCCTTGTCGGTCTCAATTTCGGCGAGGAGATCGCCGGCCGCGACATTGTCGCCCTCCTTCACCAGCCATTTGGCGAGCGTCCCCTCCTCCATCGTGGGGGACAAAGCGGGCATCTTGAGCTCGATGGGCATGGGAAGCGGCTTTCCTCTGCTGTGCTGCGCGCCCGTCCAAACAGCAGGCGCGGGGCCGGGTCAAGGCCTGTCCTCGGCCGAGCACCGGCGGACCCGACGGCCGGGGTTGCGTGACGGGCGGTTCTGGCGCACCGTCTCCTCCAGCAGGAGGGGTTCATGCGCTCGTATCTCGTCGTCATGGACGAAAGCCAGGAATCGCGCGCGGCCTTACGCTACGCGGCCCGGCGCGCGGCGCGAACCGGCGGCGTCATCGAGCTGCTGGCGCTCATCCCGCCGCAGGAATTCGTCCAGTGGGGCGGCGTCCAGGCGGCAATGGAGGAGGAAGCGAAGCTGCGGGCCGAGGCGATGGTCGTCCAGGCCTCGAGCGCGATCGTCGAGGAAGCCGGCCTCACCCCCTCGATCACCGTCCGCCAGGGCGATCCCGTCAAGGCGGTCGCCGAATTGCTGAAGGAACGCGAGGATATCGCCGCTCTGGTGCTCGGCGCCGCGGCCGAGGGCGGACCCGGCCCGCTGGTCACGCATTTTTCCGGCAATGCGGCCAGCACCCTGCCCTGCCCGCTGGTGATCGTGCCGGGCCAGCTCAGCGACGAGATGCTCGACCGGCTGAGCTAACCCCGCTCGCCCCGGATTCTGGGCTTGGCCTTGCGGTATTTCCGCTTGACGGTCCGCTTGGCCGGCGCGGCGACCGGCTCATCGACATAATAGGTATGGGTGGTGACGGTCCCCGGCGTGGTGACGGTGGTCTCGGTGACCGTCATCACTCCCCAGCCATATCCGCAATGGCCGCAGGGCGGCGGCGGCGGCGGGGAGCAGCTATAGGCCTGCTGGCAGCCGCCATAAGAGACGGTCGGCATCGGGTGGCCATAACCTTGCCGATGCTCCTGCGGCCGATAGTCGCCGGCATAAACCTCCTCGTCCCGATACCGATCGTCATAATAATCGTCGGCATAGGTTTCGCCGTCATAGCCCTCGACATAGGCATAATCCTCGTCGCCGGGATGGAAATCGCCGTCGCCGACGTAAGCCGGGATGCCGCGCCCGTCATCGTCCCAGCGCTCGCCATATTCGTCCCAGTCGAGGCCGTAGCGCCCGTCATGGACGCGGCCGTCGCGGTCGATCAGATAGGCATCGTCATAATAACGGACCCAGCGGCGGTCTCCGCCCGGTGGCGGAAAGCCGTAGAGCCCCCAATTCTGGACGTGGAATTGCGGGCCGAACCAGAAAGGCGGGACCACCGTCCCGCGGACGAAGCGATGGCCGCGGCGATGCTCGATACGGTCGCGGTCGTGCCGGACGATCACCCGGTCGCGCCCGTGCCGCATCGCGGCTTGCGGCGCGACGACCGATGGCGGCGGCATCCGCCTTTCGATTCGCGGGGCGACGGGAGCGGGCGCGCGCTGCCGCCAGCTGACCCCAGGGGCGGGCATCGCCGGGCGAGGGCTGCCGGGGACGTTGAGCCGCGCCGCCGGCACGTCCTGCCACGGCACGGGCGGGGTTACGGTCTGCGCCGCGAGACTCGCCGGAATCAGGGCGCTCGCCGCCAGGAAATAGGTCGCCAGCTTCGTCATGGTGCGTCCCCTGCTTGGCCAAAGCCGCCGCCCACGAGGCGCGGGAGACGCTTCAGTCTTTTTTAACCATCCACCGACGCTTTTGCCACCTCCGCCAGCCGCGGCGCGATTATCCGTGCCAGTTTGAGACAGCCGTCTTTGTCCTCCGTGTCGAATCGCGCACGCCGGGGACTGTCCAGATCGAGCACGCCGATCAGCCGGTCCTCGTGGACGATCGGCACGACAAGTTCGGACGCGGACGCGCTGTCGCAGGCGATATGGCCGGGAAAGGCGTCGACGTCCTCGACGAGCTGGGGCTCGAGCGTCGCCGCGGCGGTCCCGCACACGCCCTTGCCGAACGGGATGCGGATGCAGGCGGCGCGGCCCTGGAACGGCCCGAGCACCAGCTCGCCGTCGATGTTGCGGTAGAAGCCGGCCCAATTGAGGTCCGGCAGCGCTTCCCAGAGCAGGGATGCGACGTTCGCCATGTTGGCGATGGCGTCCGGTTCGCCCGCCGTCAGCGCATCCGCCGCGTCGCAGAGCTGACGGTAAAGCTCGGCCTTGTCCTCGGCGGCGATCCTGAAATCGAACATTGACGCATCCTCGTCATCCCAGCGGAAGCCGGGATCTCACTTTTTTGTCTAGGTGGGTAACAGACAAGCGAGATTCCAGCTTTCGCTGGAATGACGGAGCTAATCCAGCCCCGGCTTGCCCCGCGCCGCCTTGACGGCGCCGCGCTTGGTCTTGGTATCGACGCGCCTCGCCTTGGCGGCGCGGCTGGCCTTGGTCTTGATCCGCTTCGGCTGTCGGATGTGGGCCCTGGCGACGAGTTCCGCCAGCCTCGCCCGCGCATCTTCGCGATTGGCTTCCTGCGTACGGTAGCTGCGCGCGGTGATGACGATCTCGCCGCCGGACGTCATCCGGCTCCCCGCCAGCTCCTTCAGGCGCGCATAGACCGGCGGCGCCAGGCCGAGTTTGAGGACGTCGCACCGAAGTTGCACCGCGGTCGCGACCTTGTTGACGTTCTGGCCGCCGGGACCGCTGGACGCGATGAATCTCTCCGAAAGCGCGTCCTCGGGAATGACGAAGGGTTCAGAGCCGGACATCGCCGAAACCGGCCTGGACGAAGGTCGGCGGCAGCGGCGCGGTCGCCTCGACCGGCGGCTTACCGTCGCGCTCCACCCGGATCGACAAAGCGTGGAGCAGCATCGGCCCCCTGCCCGCGCCATAGACGGGATCGCCCGAGATCGGGATGCCGAGCCCCGCCGAAGCGTGGACGCGAATTTGGTGCGTCCGCCCGGTCTCGGGCGAGAAGACGATGACGGCCCGCCCGTCGCGCACGTCGGCCATCTTCCAGTGCGACACCGACGGCCGTCCTCTCGGATCGTGGATCATCCGCCAGCCTTCCTCGGCGGACGAGACCTTGCCGAGCGGCATGTCGATAATGCCCGCTTGCGTCTCCGGCACGCCGTCCAGCACCGCGACATAGGTCTTGCTCACCTTCTTGTCCTCGAAGGCGCGCTGGAAGCGCTTGTGCGCTTTGGGGTTGCGCGCGAGGAGCAGGCAGCCGGACGTGTCGCGATCGAGCCGGTGGACGGGAAGCGGGGTGCGCTGAAAACCGAAACGGAAATGGTGAAGATAATCCTCCAGGCTCTCGCGGGTTCGCGAACCGGGATGGACGGCGAGCCCGGCCGGCTTGTCGATCACGATCGCCTCGCCGTCGATGAACAGGACGTATTTCTCCCACATGGCGCCATTTTCCTGCATGTCCCGGCCCTGCCACGGCTGTTGCAGCGGCGCAACGGACCCGGCCTCGCGGAGCCGCGCAAAGGACGTTTACGCGGAATTAACCTTTTAACTTCATTTATCGCGTGGTTAATCAAGATTACCGGGTTCCGAAGGCCAAGAGGCGGGAGCCGCGACAAGGGGGTTTCACTCATGCGTGTGCTGCTGATCGAAGACGAGCCGACCACCGCCAAGAGCATCGAGCTGATGCTGACGACGGAAGGCTTCAACGTCTATACGACCGATCTGGGCGAAGAGGGCTTGGACCTCGGCAAGCTCTACGATTACGACATCATCTGCCTCGATCTCAACCTGCCGGACATGCATGGCTATGACGTGCTGAAGAAGCTGCGCGTCGCCAAGGTCGGCACGCCGGTGCTGATCCTGTCGGGCATCAGCGAGATGGATTCGAAGGTGCGGGCCCTGGGCTTCGGCGCCGACGATTACGTCACCAAGCCTTTCCACCGCGACGAGCTGGTCGCCCGCATCCACGCCGTCGTGCGCCGCTCGAAGGGCCACAGCCAGTCGGTCATCAAGACCGGCAAGCTGGCCGTCAATCTCGACGCCAAGACGGTCGAGGTCGATGGCAGCCGCGTGCATCTCACCGGCAAGGAATATGCGATGCTGGAGCTCCTGTCGCTCCGCAAGGGCACGACTCTCACAAAGGAAATGTTCCTCAACCACCTTTATGGCGGCATGGACGAGCCCGAATTGAAGATCATCGACGTCTTCATCTGCAAGCTGCGCAAGAAACTGAGCCTCGCCTGCGGCGGCGACAATTATATCGAGACCGTCTGGGGGCGCGGCTATGTGCTGCGCGATCCCGAGGAGGTCGAGCAGGCCCAGGTCGCCTGACCCGAATTCATCGCTGGAGCAGGGACCGGCGCCGCAGCGATGCGGCGCCGGTTTGCTTTGGAGCCCCAGGCCCGTTCATGCATTGATGGCCCGTCGCACATGAACGCGCGGGGAGGCTGGGCATGACCTATTGCATCGGATTGCTGCTCGAGGCGGGCCTGGTGATGATCGCCGACACCCGCACCAATGCGGGCGTCGACAATTTCTCCTGCTACAAGAAGCTGCATCGGCTGGTCGATGGCCCCGACCGCCAGATATTCGCCGCCACTTCGGGAAGCCTGTCGGTCAGCCAGTCGGTCATCGCCCTGCTCCAGGAGGGGCTGCCGCCCGAGGATAGCGACGACACGCCCCGATCCCTTGCCGGCGTCACCTCCATGTTTCGCGCGGCCCAGCTCGTCGGCGAGGCGGTTCAGGCCATCAACCGCAAGGTCGGCGCCGCGCTGGAGGCAGTCAACATCAGCAGCGCGGTCTCGCTGCTCATCGGCGGCCGCATCGGCGCGGAGCGGCCGCACCTCTTCCTCGTCTACGCCGCCGGCAATTTCATCGAATGCCAAGCCGATTCGCCCTTCCTCCAGATCGGCGAGACCAAATATGGCCGACCGATCCTCGACCGGAGCATCGACGTGGCGACGCCCCTCGACGAGGCGGTGAAAATCGGCTTCCTCTCCTTCGATTCGGCGATGCGCTCCAATCTCGGCGTGGCGCGTCCGCTCGACATGATGGTGATGCCCGCCGACCGCGCCGCGCCGCTCCTCACCCGCCGGATCGAGCCGGACGACGATTATTTCAACGAAATGTCGCTGAGCTGGTCCCACATGCTCCACCAGGCGACCCAAACCATCCCCAACCCGCCGTTCATGCAAGGCCATGGGGACAAGCGGCCGGGCCGATAGCTGCGGCACCTCCGCACGCCGCATTACCGGCTGAGCGGTAATTCCTTCTGCTCCGGCTCGAAGCGCCGCCAGCCGTCGGGGCCGAGCCGCTCCAGCGGCCGGAACTTCGCCTTGTAGGCCATGCGTTTCGCATCCTCGACCCAATAGCCGAGATAGACGTAGGGAAGGCCGGCGCGCGCGGCGCGGACGATATGGTCGAGGATGATGTAGGTGCCGAGGCCGGATCGCTCCGAATCGTCGGGCTCGAAGAAGCTGTAGATCATCGACAGGCCGTCGGCCTGCTGGTCCGTCAGGCAGGCGCCGACCAGCTTGCCGGGGCGCCCGTCAAGCGAAGGCTCGCGATACTCGACGACATAGGTCTTGACCGGGCTCTGCTCGACCATGTCGGAAAAGTCGCTCTCGTCCATGTCGGCCATGCCGCCGCCGGGATGCCGGGCGCGCAGATAGCGGCGAAGCAGCTCATATTGCTCCTCCGTCGTCCACGGCTTGCAGGCGGTGACTTCGAGATCGGCGTGGCGGCGGATCATCTTGCGCTGGGAGGCGCTCGGACGGAATTCGCGAGCGACGACCCGCACAGAGACGCAGGCCGAACAATCGGCGCAGCTCGGCCGGTAGGCGACGCCCTGGCTGCGGCGAAACCCTATCCGCCCCAACGCATCGTTGAGGTCGGTGGCATGCTGACCGTTCAGCTCGGTGAAGACCTTCCGCTCCGTCTTGCCCGGAAGATAGGGGCATGGCGACGGCGTCGTCACGAAAAAGCGTGGGAAGCGGAAAGGTGCGCTCACCGAGACTCCAGCCACAAGGAGGGATCAGATGGTAACTGGAATCTTTATGCGCACTCGAAGTTCCGTTGGGAAGAGCGACGCGCGCCGAATTGAAGGTTAATCGGCGAGCCGTGCCGGTGCGGGACGGGCGGCTTAGTGAATCTCTACCGGGTGGACCTGGAAGCCCTCGCCGTGAAGGTCGTCGATCAGCCGCTCGATATGTTCGGCGCCCCGCGCCTCGCACTCGACATCGATGAAGGCGTCCTTGGCGGGCAGCGGCGTGAAGATGCGCTGGTGATAGATTTCGACGATGTTGATGCGGTGCTTCTCGAACAGCTTCACCACCGAGAAGAGCGCGCCCGGCCGGTCCTGGAGCTGGATGCGGAGCCGCGCCATCCGGCCGGAGCGGGCCAGGTCGCGCAGCAATACGGTGGCGAGGAGGCGGGTGTCGATATTGCCTCCGGTGAGGATGAGGCCGACCGTCCGGCCGGCGAATCGCTCCTTGTGGGTGAGGAGGGCGGCGAGGCCGGCCGCGCCGGCGCCCTCGGCGACCGTCTTCTCGATCTGGAGATACAGGCTGACGGCGGTCTCGATGTCGCGCTCGGGCACGAGGAGGATTTCGTCGACCAAAGCCGCGACGATTTCGGCGGTGAGCTTCCCCGGCTCCTTGACGGCAATTCCCTCAGCAATCGTGTCACCGGCCGTCGGCAGATGGCGGCCCGTCGTCTTGCAGTACATCGATGGATAGAGTTCGGCCTGGACGCCGACCAGGTCGATGTCCGGCTTCAGCGCCTTCGCCGCCGTGGCGATACCCGAGATCAGTCCTCCGCCGCCGATCGGAACCACGAGCGTCTCGATCTCCGGGGCATCGGCCAGCATCTCCAGGGCCACGGTTCCCTGGCCGGCGATGATCTCGGGGTCGTCGAACGGATGGACGAAGGTGAGGCCGCGCGCCTCCGCCAACTCCAGGGCGCGGGCATAGGCTTCGTCGAACAGCTCGCCGAGGAGGACCACCGCCGCCCCGTGCCCTTCGGTCTGCATGACCTTGATGGTCGGCGTGCCGGTCGGCATGACGATGGTGACCGGCACGCCGAGCCGGGCACCATGATAAGCGAGCGCCTGGGCGTGATTGCCGGCGGACGCGGCGATCACGCCCCGGGCGCGGGTCGCCTCGTCCATCAGCAGCAATTTGTTGAGCGCGCCGCGCTCCTTGTAGGCGGCGGTGAACTGGAGGTTCTCGAACTTGACGTAGACAACGGCCCCGGTCGCCTCCGACAGGGTGCGGCTGAGCATGGTCGGGGTGCGCACCACCGCACCTTCGATCCGTCGGGCGGCGGCACGGATGTCGTCGAGACTCAAAGGAGGATCGGTCTGTTCCGTACGGGCGGCCATGGCCCCGACTAGACCATCTGGCGCGGCAGGCAAACACGCCTTATGCGCTTGTCGCCATGGCAAGGATCGCATTTATCGGCCTCGGCGTGATGGGCGCCCCCATGGCCCGTCATCTCGCCGCCGCGGGCCACAGCCTCGCCGTCTACAATCGGAGCCCCGGCAAGGCGCGGGAATGGGTGACGCGGCATGGCGGCAGTTTCGCCCCCACGCCCGCGGCGGCGGCCGGCGGCGCCGACGCGATCATCTCCTGCGTCGGCACCGACCGGGACGTGGAGGACATCACCATCGGCCCGGACGGCGTCTTCAGGAACATGAGGGACGGCGCCCTGTTCATCGACCATACGACGGTCTCGGCCAGGATCGCGCGCCGCGTCGCCGAAGAGGGGCGCGCGCGCGGCATCTTCTGTGTCGACGCGCCGGTGTCGGGCGGGCAGGCAGGCGCGGAGAATGGCCAGCTCTCCATCATGTGCGGCGGTACCGAGGCGGCGATGGCGGCGGCCGAGCCGCTGATGCAGGCCTATGCCGCGCGTATCGTCCATGTCGGGCCGGACGGGGCGGGGCAACTCACCAAGATGGTCAACCAGATCGCCATCGCCGGGGTGGTTCAGGGACTGTCGGAGGCGCTGCACTTCGCCAAGACCTCCGGACTCGACACGGAGAAGGTCTTCGAGGCGGTTTCCGGCGGCGCGGCGCAGAGTTGGCAGATGGTCAACCGCTGGAAGACGATGGATTCGGGCGAATTCGATTTCGGCTTCGCGGTCGACTGGATGCGCAAGGATCTCGGGCTCGCGCTCGACGAGGCGCGGGCGAACGGGGCGCGGATTCCGGTGGCGGCGCTGGTCGACCAGTTCTACGCGGACGTGCAGGCGATGGGCGGGCAGCGTCAGGATACATCGTCGCTGATCAGAAGGCTCACCGAATGAAGAAAATGCTGGCCGCCGTCGCGGCCCTGTTCGTGGCACAAGCCGCGCCGGCCGATACGCTCATCGACAACGTCAACGGCTACACGCTCGACGGCGACAGGGACGTCGTCCGTTTCACCGGCATAGTCGTCGGCGACGACGGCCGGGTGAAGGAACTGCTGTCCCGTCGCGAGAAGAGGCCCGAGCGGCCCGATTACCGGCTCGACGGCAAGGGGCGGACGCTCATCCCCGGCCTGATCGACGCTCATGGCCATGTCATGGGCTTGGGCCTCGGCGCGTTGACGCTCGACCTCAGCGATACCAATTCGCTCCAGGAGGCGCAGGCGAAGATCGCCGCCTACGCCGCCGCTAATCCGAGCCCGCGCTGGATCGTCGGGCGCGGCTGGAACCAGGAGAAATGGGGCCTCGGTCGCTTCCCGACCGCCGCCGACATCGACTCCGTCGTCTCAGACCGTCCGGTCTGGCTGGAGCGGGTCGACGGCCATGCCGGCTGGGCCAACAGCCTGGCGATGAAGGAAGCGGGCGTGACCGCCGAAACGCCATCCCCCGCCGGGGGGATCGTCGAGAAGCTGGACGGCCAGCCTTCCGGCATCTTCGTCGACGCGGCCTCGGAGCTTGTCGGCAGGATCGTGCCGCCGCCGCTCCCCGTCGTCCGCGACCGTGCCTTCGCGACGGCGCAGGACATCCTCCTGTCCCACGGCATCACCACCGTCGCCGACATGGGCACCAGCGGCGAAGACTGGACGGTGATCCGCCGCGCCGGGGACAGCGGCCGCCTGCGCCTCCGCATCCTCTCCTACGCTTCCGGGATCGAGCCTCTGCTGGCCGTCGCCGGCACCCAGCCGACCCCCTGGCTCTACGACAGCAAGCTGCGCATGGTGGGGGTCAAGCTCTACAGCGACGGTGCTCTCGGCTCGCGCGGAGCCTGGCTCAAGCAGCCTTATGCCGACGCGGCGGGCGAGCGCGGCCTCGCCTTCCTCAGCGACGCCGAAATCCGCAATCTGATGAGCCGCGCCGCGATGGACGGCTTCCAGGTCGCGGTCCATGCCATCGGCGACGCCGCCAACGCGCAATTGCTCGACGCGATCGACGAACTGTCCGGAACCTATGAGGGCGACCGGCGCTGGCGGGTCGAACATGCCCAGATCGTCGATCCCGCCGACCTGCCGCGCTTCGCCCAGCATGGCACCATCGCCTCGATGCAGCCGGTCCACCAGGCCTCCGACTGGCGAATGGCGGAGGCGCGGATGGGGATCGACAGGCTCGGCGGCGCTTATGCCTGGCGGAGCATGATCGACAATGACGTGCCGCTCGCCTTCGGCTCCGACTTCCCGGTCGAATCGCCCAATCCGTTTCACGGGCTGGCGGTGGCGATCAGCCGCGAGGATGCGCAAGGCCAGCCGCCGGGCGGCTGGATGCCCGAGCAGACCCTGATCCTTGCCGAGGCGCTCGCCGCTTTCACCCAGGGCGCCGCCTTCGCAGGCTTCGCCGAGGATCGTCTGGGAAGCCTCGAAAAGGGCAAGCTCGCCGATTTCATCTTCATCGACCGCGACATCTTCCAGGCCACGCCCGAGCAGATACGCGACACGCAGGTGCTGGAGACCTGGCTCGCCGGCCGCAAGGTGTGGGAGCGCGACTAGGGCGCCAGCCCGACGAGCCGTCCGGTCGTCAGCACCTGCGGCAGGATTTGCGCCGGCTTGCCTGGCGCATAATAAAGGTAAAGCGGCACGCCGCTGCGGCCGTGCTTTTCCAGGAAGCGGCCGATCGCCGCGTCACCGCGCGTCCAGTCGCCGACGAGGACCGCCACATTTCCGCGCGCAAACGCCTCGGCCACGTCGCGGCGGTCGAGCGCGGCTTTCTCGTTGACCTTGCAGGTGACGCACCAGTCGGCGGTGAAATAGACGAAGACCGGCCGCCCCTCGGCGCGCAGTGCCGCCAGCCGCGCCTCGCTGAACGGCTCGGCCTTCAACGCATCCTGCGACCGGGCGACGGCCGGCGCGTTCGCGCTCGGCACGAGCAGCAGCGCCGTCAGGCCCGCCACAGCGGCCGGCGCCAGCGGCAGCCAAGCGCGGCCGGTCCCCTGCCTCCGCCCCAGCGACCAGAGCGCGAGCGCCAGCACCAGCGCCGCGGCCAGGCCCAGGGCCATGCCATCGACTCCGGACTGGCGCCCCAATATCCAGGCGAGGCCGAGCGCGGTCAGGAACATCGGTACCGACAGGATGCGCCGGAAGCTGCCCATCCACGGCCCCGCCTTCGGCAGCCGGCGGCGAAGAGCGGGAACGAATCCGATCGCCAGGAAAGGCAAAGCGAGGCCGAGGCCGAGCCCCCCGAACACCGCCAGCGCGGCGGCGATCGGCAGTACCAGGGCCGCGCCCAGCGCCGCGCCCATGAACGGGCCGGTGCAGGGCGTCGCGACGAAGGCGGCGAGAGCGCCGGTCCAGAAGGAACCCGCATGGCCGCCGCGCGCCGCCAGCCGATTACCCCCGCCGAACGAGGGCAGGTCGAACAGCCCGGCGAGGTTGAGCGCGATCCCCGTCACCAGCAGCAGCAGGAACAGGATGACCCGGGGGTCCTGGAGCTGGAAGGCCCAGCCTATCCCCGCCCCTCCGGCCCGCAGCGCCAGCAGCGCGCCGCCGAGCGCGAGGCAAACGAGAATGGCGCCCGCCGCATAAGCGAGCGCCTCGCGCCTCGCGCCGGATTCGTCGCGGCCCGTTTTGGCGAGGCTCAGCGCCTTCAGGCTCAGGATCGGGAAGACGCAGGGCATGATGTTGAGCAGCAATCCGCCGATCAGCGCGCCGGCGAGCGCGGCGAGGACGGTGCCGCCGCCATAGGCCTCGCTCTGGCGCGCCAGCGGAGCGCCCGCCGCCGGCACCGTGCCCTGCTTGGCCGTCAACGACAGCCCGACGCCGTCGCCGATACCGAGGACCCCCTCGACCGCAACCGGCCCCCCGGATCGCCCGGCCTTGGTTTCGACGATGAGCGTATCGCCGCGTCGCGTCACGTCCTGCGCGGCGGCATAATCCACCGCGCCGTCGGTCAGCGGATAAAAATAGGCCTGCGGCACATCCATCGACGCCGGGATGGGAATGGCGAGGCGGAAGCGCCCGTCCGCCGTCTCGTACCGCCCCTCGGCGCCGAGCGGCCTGGGCAGCGCCTGCCGGTAAAGGTCGAATTCGGCGCGCAGCGCGGGTGCCGTCCCCGCTTGGCCCACCTTCAGGTCGAGCGCGACGTTCGCGGTCTCGGGCACGCAGATCTCATCGGTGCAGGCGAGATAATCGAGCTTCGCGCGGATCGGGAGCGGCGTGCCGGGCGCCAGGCCTTCCGGCACCTTCATCTCGACGAGCTGCGCATAGGGGCCTTCATAAACGTAGTTCATGAGGCCCGAAATGATCAGGCGCTCGGGCACCGGATATTGCAGCGGGCCGGCTGCCGCCCCTTGCGGAAGGTCCCAGGCCACCCGCGTCTCGACTCCCGCGTCGCCCGGATTCTTCCAATATCCGTGCCAGCCCGCCTTGGGCGTCATCACCAATGCGAGCGTCACAGTCCCGCCCGCCGCGGGCGCGTCGGTCTCCGCCACCAGGCGCGAGGCGATGGCGTTGCGGCCGGGCTCCGGCAATTGCGCTTGCGCGGCCGCCGGCAGCAACGCCACCAGCGCGATCCAGAGCGCCAGCTCCAAAGCCCGCATTGTCGATCCGTCCCGATTCATGGACGCGTCTATAGCATTGTTTTGAGTCCGGTCATGGTCCCGGCGCTTCTACCTTTTCTCGAAGCGCGCGATGCCGGCGCCCAGCCGGTTGTCCTCGATCCGCAGCGTCCCGCCGCTCTCGTCCGCGACAAAGGCGGTCGACCGTTCGACGCCGGAGGCGAGAGCGGCGCTGTTGCCGGTGACGGCCAGACCCGCGCTGTCATGCTCGGCCCCCTCGGCGGCGACCATGATGAAGGCGCTGTAATTCTCCTTGTCCCGGCCCTGGACGAAGACGTTGCCGGAAATCGCGCCGGTGGCGCCGTTGGACAGGTCGATCATGTAATTGGTGGCGCGCCCTTGCGTGTCGTCGAAGCTCGATCCGGTTACCTCGATTCGCGGCGCGCGGCTCTTCACATAATGGCCGCCGGTGCCGCGCTCGAAGCGCGAGCGGGTGACGATGAGCTCGCCATAATCGCCGATGTAGAGGCCGTGGGAGCAGCCATGATCCTCCTCGCAGCCGCCGAGGCCGGAGAAGGTCGACCGGTCGATGCGCACCGTGCCCGACGGATCCTCTGCGGAAAGGATGCCATTCTCGCTGTCGCGGAACAGGGATTCGGAGACGATGAGGTCGCCTTGCTCGATGCGGATGCCGGCGCCGTTCCGGTCCGGAACGCGCATATTCTGGAAAACCAGACCCTCGACCCGCGCCGCGCGCCCGCCCAGCACCAGGGCCGCCTTGCCCTCGCAGATGCCGCCATCGAAGACGACGCTGCCCGGCTCGCGCGCCACATAGGCGACCTGCCCCGCCTCCTGGACGGCGCATTGGCGATAGGTGCCGGGCGCGATGAGGATGGTTCCGCTGCCGCCGCCGATCGCATCGACGGCGCCCTGCAGGCTCGCATAGCCCTTGCCTTTCTCCTGCACGAAGAAGGGCGCGTCGCCGGCCTGGGCTGCGAGCGGCGCGGCCAGCGCCAGCCCGGCAAGTGCGATTGCGGCTTTCATACGCAAAGGGTGACCCGGCAAACGCCGGGGAGTCGAGAGCGAATGACGGTTAATGCGGGCACTGCCCCGAACCGGCACAGGGGAACGATCAATCCAGATTCGGCCGCAGCCAGCGTTCCGCTTCGGCGAGAGTGAAGCCGCGCCGGTCCGCATATTCCTCGAGCTGGTCGCGATCGATGCGGGCGACTCCGAAATATTCGGCGTCGCGGTGGCCGAAATAGAAACCGGAAACCGCAGCCGTCGGCACCATGGCGAGACCGCTGGTCAGCACGATGCCTGCCGGTCCCTCGCCATCGACTCCGCCGAGCATGTCGAACAGGATCGGCTTCAGGCTGTGGTCCGGGCAGGCGGGGTAGCCGGGCGCCGGACGGATGCCCTTATATTCCTCGCGGATCAGTTGCTCGTTGGTCAGCGTCTCGTCGGCCGCATAGCCCCAAAGGTCGGTCCGGACGTGCTGATGGAGCCGCTCCGCGAACGCCTCGGCGAGGCGGTCGGCCAGCGCCTTCAGGAGGATGTCGGAATAGACGTCATTGTCCGCCTTGAATCGGGCAAGATGCTGGTCGATGCCGTGGATGCCGACCGCGAACCCGCCGATCCAGTCCTCGCCCTGCGGCGCGATGAAATCGGCGAGGCACATGTTCGGCCGGCCCTCACGCTTCTTCACCTGCTGACGCAGCATCGGCAACCGCACCTCTTCGTTGCGGGCGGTGACGAGGATGTCGTCGCCCTCCCGCCGGCAGCGCCACAAGGCGGCGGCGCCCCGGGCGGTCAGCCATTTTTCGGCGATAATCCTGTCGAACATCGCCTGCGCGTCCGCGAACAGCCCGGTCGCGCTCTCGCCGACGATCGGATCGTCGAGGATCGCCGGATAATTGCCGGCCAGCTCCCACGCGCGAAAGAAGGGCGTCCAGTCGATGCAGGCACGCAGATCCTCCAGTGACCAGTCGTCGAAGCGGTGGACACCTGGCTGCCGGGGCGCCGGCGCGATTCCTTCGGGATCGAACGGGAAGGCGTTGGCGCGCGCTTCCTCGAGCGTCGAGAGCTTGTTCTGTCCCTTGCTGGCGCGGGCTTCGCGGATGACCTGATAATCCTTCGCCGTCGTCTCGACGAGCGGATCGCGCTGATTGTCCGAGACCAAAGCCGAGGCGACGCCGACCGCGCGGCTGGCGTCGAGGACATGGATCACCGGCCCCTCATAAGCGGGCGCGATTCGGATCGCCGTGTGGACCCGGCTGGTCGTGGCGCCGCCGATCAGCAGCGGCAGCGTCATTTCCGTCCGCTGCATCTCGGCGGCGACCGTCACCATCTCGTCGAGCGAGGGCGTGATGAGGCCCGAGAGGCCGATCATGTCGGCCTGATTCTCGTTGGCCGCGGTCAATATGTCCTGCCAGGGCACCATGACGCCGAGGTCGATCACCTCGAACCCGTTGCACTGAAGAACGACGCCGACGATGTTCTTGCCGATATCGTGGACGTCGCCCTTGACGGTGGCCATCACGATCCGGCCCTTGCCCTTGGCGTTCTCGTCCTTCTCCGCCTCGATGAACGGGAAGAGGTGGGCGACTGCCTTCTTCATCACCCGCGCGGACTTCACCACCTGCGGCAGGAACATCTTGCCGGATCCGAACAGGTCGCCGACGACGTTCATGCCGTCCATCAACGGGCCTTCGATCACGTCGATCGGCCGCTTCGCCTTGAGGCGCGCTTCCTCGGTATCGGCGACGACATGGGCGTCGATGCCCTTGACGAGCGCGTGCTCCAGCCGCTTCGCGACCGGCCAGCCGCGCCATTCGGCCGCGGCCTTTTCCTGTACCGGATCGGACCCGCGATAGCGCTCGGCCAGCGCGACCAGCCGCTCGGTGGCATCGTCCCGCCGGTCGAGCACGACGTCCTCGCAGGCTTCGCGCAGCTCCGGATCGATCGTGTCGTAGACATCGAGCTGGCCGGCATTGACGATCGCCATGTCGAGCCCGGCGGGAATGGCGTGGAGGAGAAAGACCGAGTGCATCGCGCGCCGCACCGGCTCGTTGCCGCGGAACGAGAAGCTAAGGTTCGACAAGCCTCCCGAAATATGGACGTGCGGACAGCGGGCGCGAATCTCTCGGGCCGCCTCGATGAAGTCGAGCGCGTAGCGGCGATGCTCGTCGATCCCGGTCGCGATGGCGAAGATGTTGGGATCGAAGATGATGTCCTCGGGCGGGAAGCCGTCGGCGACGAGCAATTTATAGGCCCGCTCGCAAATCTCGACCTTGCGTTCCTTGGTGTCCGCCTGGCCGACCTCGTCGAAGGCCATGACGACGATTGCGGCGCCATAATCCCGGCACAGCCGCGCATGGGCGAGGAATTCGGCCTCGCCCTCCTTCATGCTGATCGAATTGACGATCGGCTTGCCCGACACGCATTTGAGGCCGGCCTCGATCACGCTCCATTTGGAGCTGTCGATCATGAAAGGGACGCGCGCGATGTCGGGCTCGGCGGCGATCAGCTTCAGGAAGGTGACCATCGCCTCTTCGGAATCGAGCAGGCCCTCGTCCATGTTGATGTCGATGATCTGCGCGCCATTCTCGACCTGCTGGCGCGCCACCTCGACGGCGGCGGCATAATCGCCGGCCATGATCAGCTTCTTGAAGGCGGCGGAGCCGGTGACGTTGGTGCGCTCGCCGATATTGACGAAAGAGGCGGTCTGCTGGGTCATAATGTGTGGATCAGTTCCATTCTCCGTTCGGGCTGAGCCTGTCGAAGCCCTGCTCTGCTCCGATCTGGAAGGAGAAGAGCAGCCCTTCGACAGGCTCAGGGCGAGCGGCGGTTTGCGTGCATTGTTCTATGCGGCGAGGATCATCGGCTCGATGCCGGCAAGACGCGTCCGCTGTTGCGGGGGGGGAAGCTGGCGGGGGGCGAAAGGACGCACCGCCTCGGCGATCGCGCGAATATGCTCCGGGGTCGTGCCGCAGCAGCCGCCGACGATGTTGACGATTCCCTGGCTCGCCCATTCGCGGACCTGGCTGGAGGTCGTATGCGGGCATTCGTCATATTCGCCGAGATCGTTGGGCAGGCCTGCATTGGGATAGGCCATGATCAGGGTGTCGGCGACCGCCGACAGGGTGGCGACATGGGCGCGGAGCTGGGCCGCGCCGAACGAGCAGTTGAGCCCGATCGACAGCGGCTTGGCATGGCGAACCGACGCCCAGAAGGCTTCGATCGAATGGCCAGAGAGGTTGCGACCGCTCAGGTCGGTGATCGTCATCGACAGCATGATCGGCAGGTCCGGATCGACGCGGCGGGCGGCATGGATCGCCGCCTTGGCGTTGAGCGTGTCGAACACCGTCTCGATCAGCGCGATCTCGGCGCCGCCCTCTACCAGGGCCTCGATCTGCTCGACATAGACGTCGCTCAACGTGTCGAAGTCGATCTCGCGGAAACCGGGATCGTTGACGTCGGGGGACAAAGACAAGGTCTTGTTGGTCGGCCCGAGCGCGCCGGCGACATAGCGCTTGCGGCCGTCCTTTTGCGCGAGCCGGTCGGCCGTCTCGCGAACGATCCGCGCGGCGGCGACGTTGATCTCGCCGACCAGAGCCTCGGCGCCGTAATCGGCCTGGCTGATGCGGTTGGCGTTGAAGCTGTTGGTGGCGAGGATATCGGCTCCGGCCAGCGCGAAATTGTCGACGATCTCCCCGATCAGCTCCGGCCGGGTGAGGTTGAGAAGATCGTTATTGCCCTTCTGGTCGCGGCCGAGCGCGAACGCGCCGCGATAATCGGCCTCCTTCAGCCTGCGGTCCTGGATCTGGGTGCCGAAGGCGCCGTCCTTGATGAGGATGCGGTCGGCCGCGGCTGCCCTAAGCTGTTCGGCGAGTGTCACTCGTCTGTTCCTTCGGCCGGAGCCCGAGCAGATGGCAGATCGCATAAGCGAGCTCGGCGCGGTTCAATGTGTAGAAGTGGAAATGGCGGATGCCGCCGGCGTAGAGCTGGCCGCACAATTCGGCGGCGACCGTGGCGGCGACGAGCGCCCTCGCCGACGGGAGGTTATCGAGCCCCTCGAACAATCGGTCCATCCAGGCCGGGATGGTGGCGCCGCACATCGCTGCGAACTTGCGGGTCTGGGCGACGTTGGAGACGGGGAGGATTCCGGGCACGATCTCGGCGTCGATGCCCATCGCCGCCGCCTGATCGCGGAAGCGTAGGAAGCAGTCGGGCGAGAAGAAGAATTGGGTGATCGCCCGGTCGGCGCCGGCGTCGATCTTGCGCCACAGATTGTCGAGATCGGCCGCCCTGTTGCGCGATTCGGGATGGCATTCGGGGTAAGCCGCGACCGAAATCTCGAACGGGGCGATGGCTTTCAGGCCCTTCACCAGTTCGACCGCGCTGGCATAGCCGTCCGGCCGCGCCTCGAAGCTCTTGCCCTGCTCGGGCGGGTCTCCGCGCAGGGCGACGATATGCCGGATGCCCGCCGCCCAATAAGAGCGCGCGACCTCGTTTATCTCGTCGCGGCTGGCCTCGACGCAGGTGAGATGCGCGGCGGCATCGAGCGAGGTTTCGCGGACGATTCGCTCGACCGTGGCATGGGTGCGCTCGCGGGTCGAGCCGCCGGCACCGTAGGTGACCGAGACGAAGCGCGGCGCCAGCGGCTCCAGCGTCTTGACCGATTCCCAGAGCGTCTGCTCCATCTTCTCGGTCTTGGGCGGGAAGAATTCGAACGAGACGGCGATGTCGCCGGCGACGTTCTCGAACAAAGGCCTGCCGGTGCGTTCCAGAGCGGGCGCGAGATCGTTCATGCCACCACCTTGAGCCGGGCCTCGGCGAGCATGCCTTCCCAGATGGTGACGGTGAGCTCCCCGCCCTCCAGATTCTCGACCACGCGCCCGACCAGTCCGGCGGCGTCCATCCATTTCAGCACGGCGTCGTCGGCGAAGCCCAGCCGCGTATGAGCATCGCGGGTCCGCAGCTCCTCGCGGTCGTGGGGCGCGAAATCGATGACGAGCAGCCGCCCGCCCGGCGCGAGCAGCCGCGCCGCCTCGGCGATGGCAGCAGCCGGCTGCTGCGCATAATGGAGGACTTGGTGGATAATGACCGTGTCCGCGCATTGGGAGGGGAGCGGCAGGGCGTACATGTCGCCCTGACGCAGCTCGGTCGCGGGGATTCCGGCCTCGCCCAGCTTGACGCGGGCGAGGCGGAGCATCTCGGGAGAGCGGTCGATGCCGAGCGCGCTGTTGGCGGCGGGGCCGAACAATTCTATCATCCGGCCGGTCCCGGTGCCGATGTCGACCAGCCGGCCGACCGGCCGTTTCCCGAGCGCGCGCGCGATCGCCGCCTCCACCTCGCTCTCGGCGATGTGCAGCGAACGAAGCTCGTCCCACTCCGAAGCGTGCTGGGCGAAATAGCGCTCCGCCGCGGCGGCGCGGTCGGCCTTGACCGCCGTCAGCCGCGCCTTGTCGGCCAGCGCCCAAGGGTCCTCCCCGTCAATGGCGGACCAGCCGTCGAGCAAAGCGAACAAAGGATCGATTCGCTCCGCCGCGCCCAGACTCAGGAACACCCAGCTCCCCTCCTTGCGGCGCTCGGCGAGGCCGGCGTCGATCAATATCTTCACATGGCGCGAGACCCGGGGTTGGCTCTGCCCCAGCACCTGCGCCAACTCGCCCACCGACAGCTCCATCGCGCGCAGCAGGCCGAGGATCCGGAGGCGCGTCGGATCGGCCAGCGAGCGGAAGGTTTCGGGCGCCTTGGACATCGAGTTAAGGATATAAAGATATCTTTATATGACGGTCAAGCTGCTTGTGACCTTGCTGCACTTTGGCCGCTGTGGCACGGCTTTAGCTCCCCGCCGACGCGAGAAAGGTGCCCAATATGCGCGCGATCCTAGCTCTTCTTATGGTGGCGACGCTGAGCGCCTGCGCCACAACGGGGAGCGGCGGGCCGCTTGCCGAAAGAGATCCCTACGAAGGATTCAATCGCGGCATGTGGGCGTTCAACCAGGCCGTCGACACGGTCGCCATCAAGCCGGCGACGACCGTCTATCGGACAGTCACGCCGAAACCGGCGCGGCGCGGACTCGGCCGGGTGCTCGCCAATCTGTCGGAACCCTTCTCGTTCATCAATAATCTGCTCCAGGGCAAGCCGGATCGCGCCTTCAACTCGCTCGGCCGGTTCCTCATCAACTCGACCATCGGGGTGGGCGGCCTGGCCGATCATGCGACCGATCTCGGCCTGCCGGCGACGCCAGAGGATTTCGGCCAGACGCTCGCGGTCGCCGGCGCCAAGGAAAGTCCCTATCTCGTCCTCCCCCTGCTCGGACCGTCGACGGTGCGCGACGCGGTCGGGACCGCCGTTCAGCTGGTCGCTGACCCCGCGAGAATCGTCCTCAATCAGGAATTGTCGAGCACCCAGGAATATGCCGTCACCGGCGCCCGGGTCCTGGACGGGCGATCGGGGCTGATCGAAGGCGGCGCGGATGCGGTGCTCGAAACCAGTGCCGATCCTTATGCAACCGCGCGGTCGGCCTATTTCCAGCGGCGCGACGCGGAGATACGCGACGAGGAAGGGGGAGACGCCACCCTGTCGCCTGAGGAGGAAGACCGGTTGCTGAACGAGGCGCTGGAGCAGGATTCGATCCAGCCGGAGGCGGCGCCGGAACAGGAAGATCAGGTTCCCAAGGACAGCATCCGGCCGGAGGAAAGCCCTTCCGGGCCCGAAACGGCCTTACTGGACATCTTTCCTTCAAATGTGCTTAGGGAGGATTCGGTAAGCGGAGGGGATTAACAACTAAAACAGTAGACATACTGCTGTGCCTCCACTAGACCGCCCCACCGCTGGAATGCATGGAGGACAGTCCTCCGGCGCCTCGCCCAGCATGAACGATTACCCCAATAGGGAGGGAAATTGCCCGTGAAGAAAATTGCTCTGACGATCGCCGCCGTTGCCACGCTCGGTCTCGCCGCCTGCAATGGCGCCTCGGACGAAGTCGCCAACGACACCAACACCGCCGTGACCGACATGGACGCGACCACCGACGCCGCGCTGACCGACGTCAACGGCGCCGCCACCGATGCGGCCGCGATGAACGCCGCCGACGCCGCGCTCGACAATGCTGCCGCTGCCGCCGAGAACACGGTTGAGGCCGTCGAGAACGCCGCCGATGCGGTCGAAGCGAACGCTCAGTAAGCTTCTCTCTCGCAGCGATAGAATCGGGGTCGCGCGCCATGAGGCGCGCGGCCCCTTTCTTTTGTCCGTGTTCGGCTTAGGCTTGCGCGCCTGAATCGAGCGGAGGGCTGGAATGAGACTGGTGGCGGGATGGGCGGCGCTGGCGCTGCTGGTGGCATGCGACAGCGACGCGGGAAGCGGCCTCAGCGCCGAGGAGAATGAAGCGCTGAACGAGGCCGCCGCGATGCTCGACGCCGCCGCGGCCGGCGAAGGAAACATGGCGGCTCCCGAGTCCGCCGCGGAGACTGGTGACGTGTTGGTCGCGGACGAGGCTGCGACCAACAGCCAGTAAAACGAGCAAAAAAAGGGCCGGGGAGTCGCCTCCCCGGCCCTTCTTGCGTGGGTCTGGTCGGCGGGACTTAGAAGTCCATGCCGCCCATGCCGCCCATGCCGCCGCCGCCGCCCATGGGCATGGCCGGCTTGTCTTCGGGCAGCTCGCTCACCGCCGCTTCGGTGGTGATGAGCAGGCCCGCGACCGACGCCGCGTCCTGGAGCGCGGTGCGGACGACCTTGGTCGGGTCTATGACGCCGGACTGGACGAGATTCTCGTAGACCTCGGTCTGGGCGTTGAAGCCGAGCGTCTGGTCCTCGCCGTCGATCAGCTTGCCGGCGACGACGGCGCCGTCATGGCCCGCATTCTCGGCGATCTGGCGCAACGGCGCCTGAAGCGAGCGACGGACGATGTCGATGCCCCGGGTCTGGTCGTCGTTGAGGCCGTTGAGGCCGTGCAGCGCCTTGGTGGCGTAAAGGAGAGCCGTGCCGCCGCCGGGGACAATGCCCTCTTCGACCGCCGCGCGGGTGGCGTGGAGAGCGTCGTCGACGCGGTCCTTGCGCTCCTTGACCTCGACCTCGGACGAGCCGCCGACCTTGATCACGGCGACGCCGCCGGCGAGCTTGGCAAGGCGCTCCTGGAGCTTCTCCTTGTCATAGTCGCTGGTGGTGTTCTCGATCTGCTGGCGGATCGCCTCGACCCGGCCCTTGATGGCGTCGGCTTCGCCGGCACCGTCGACAATGATCGTGTTGTCCTTGTCGATGGTGATCCGCTTGGCCTGGCCGAGCATGCCGACGGTGACGGTCTCGAGCTTGATGCCCAGATCCTCGGAGATCATCTCGCCCTTGGTCAGGATCGCGATGTCCTCGAGCATCGCCTTGCGGCGATCACCGAAGCCCGGCGCCTTGACCGCCGCGACCTTGAGGCCGCCGCGCAGCTTGTTGACGACGAGCGTGGCGAGAGCCTCGCCCTCGATGTCCTCGGCGATGATGAGCAAAGGACGACCCGACTGCACCACGGCTTCCAGGATCGGGAGCATCGCCTGCAGGTTGGAGAGCTTCTTCTCGTGGATCAGGATGTAGGGATCCTGAAGCTCGACCTGCATCTTCTCCGGGTTGGTGATGAAGTAGGGCGAGAGGTAGCCGCGGTCGAACTGCATGCCCTCGACGACGTCGAGCTCGAATTCGAGGCCCTTGGCCTCCTCGACGGTGATGACACCTTCCTTGCCGACCTTCTCCATCGCCTCGGCGATCTTCTCGCCGACGACGGTGTCGCCATTGGCCGAGATGATGCCGACCTGAGCGATCTCGTTGGATCCGGAGACGGGCTTGGAGCGGGCCTTGAGATCCTCGACCACCTTGGCGACGGCGATGTCGATGCCGCGCTTCAGGTCCATCGGGTTCATGCCGGCCGCGACCGACTTCATGCCCTCACGGACGATCGACTGGGCGAGCACAGTGGCGGTGGTGGTGCCGTCGCCGGCGAGGTCGTTGGTCTTCGATGCGACCTCGCGCAGCATCTGCGCGCCCATATTCTCGAACTTGTCCTTGAGCTCGATCTCCTTGGCGACGGTGACGCCGTCCTTGGTGATGCGGGGGCTGCCATAGCTCTTGTCGAGGACGACGTTGCGGCCCTTGGGCCCCAGGGTCACCTTGACCGCGTCGGCGAGGATGTCGACGCCGCGCATGATACGCTCACGGGCATCGCGCGAAAAGCGAACGTCTTTCGCTGCCATTTGTTTTCTTCCTTCTGTTTTGAAGCGTCATCCCAGCGAAAGCTGGGATCTCACTTCCTTGACTGTTGAATAGAAAAGAGATTCCAGCTTCCGCTGGAATGACGGTTGGTCAGCCGACGATCCCGAGAATGTCGCTTTCCTTCATGATGAGAAGATCCTCGCCGTCGATCTTGACCTCGGTGCCCGACCATTTGCCGAACAGGATCTTGTCGCCGGCCTTGACCTCGAGCGGGTGGATTTCCCCCTGCTCGTTGCGCGCGCCGGTGCCGACGGAGATCACTTCGCCTTCCTGCGGCTTTTCCTTGGCGGTGTCGGGAATGATGATCCCGCCGGCCGTCTTTTCCTCGGCCTCTACGCGGCGGACGAGCACCCTGTCATGGAGCGGACGAAAATTCATGCGTCACCTTTCTGCTGTGGACGGCCGCCGCCGCTCGAAGGAGCAGCCGGGCCGGTCGCGGATTAAATACCCTGTTAGCACTCAATAAGGGCGAGTGCCAATGACGCGGATTTAGTCCGGGGCCGTCGGGGGTCAAGGGCCTCCCAGACAGATTTTTCCTCCGACGCGCAACCGCGTCTCGCCGGAGCGACGCATTTACAGGCTCCCGCGAGTGGCCTAGCTGCCGGGTAACGGAATCTCGGACGGGACAAACATGCGTTTTCTGGGCAAGGCGTGGCGGCTGCTGGTGGGCGTGAAGGACGGGCTGGTGCTCGTTTTCATGCTGCTCTTCTTCGGCCTGCTCTATGCCTTGCTCTCCGCCACGCCTTATGCCGGCAGTGCCGACGAGGGCGCCCTTTTGCTCGACCTCGGTGGCGCGATCGTCGAGCAGCCGGTCGAGACCGATCCGCTGGAAATCGTGTCGGGATCCTCGCTGATACGCGAATATAGGCTCCGCGACGTCGTCCACGCGCTGGAGACGGCGGCGACCGACGACCGGGTGAAGGCCGTCGCCCTCGATCTCGACATCTTCCTGGGCGGCGGCCAGGCCGGCCTGGCGCGGATCGGCGACGCGATCGATGCCGTTCGCAGGGCCGACAAGCCGGTCATCGCCTACGCCACCGGCTATAGCGACGATGCCTATCAGATCGCCGCCCACGCCTCCGAAATCTGGCTCAACCCACTGGGCGGCGTCCTCATCACCGGTCCGGGCGGAGCCAATCTTTATTATAAGGGCCTGCTCGACAAATTGGGGGTCACCGCCAATGTCTACAAAGCCGGAACCTACAAGGCGGCGGTCGAGCCGTACACGCGCACCGACATGTCGCCCGAAGCGCGCGAGGCCGCCGCGGCGGTGGCCGGGGCGCTGTGGGAGAATTGGCAGGACGATGTCCGGCGCGCGCGTCCCGGGGCGCGGCTGACCGATTATGTGAGCGCCCCGGTCGACCGCATCGCCGCCGCCGACGGAGACATGGCCAAGGCGGCGCTGGCGGCCGGGCTGATCGACAGGATCGGCGACCGCACGGCCTTCGGCAGGCGCATGGCCGAACTGGTCGGGGCCGATGAGGAAGACCTTCCCGGCAGCTACAAGGCGATCGACTATGACGCCTGGGTGAGCGCGAATCCGGCGGGGAGCCCGAGCGGCCAGATCGGAGTCGTCACGGTCGCCGGCAGCATCATCGACGGCCCGGCCGAGCTCGGCACTGCGGGCGCCGAGACCATCGTGGAGAATCTGTACGGAGGCCTCACCGAGAACGACCTGAAGGCGCTGGTCGTGCGGATCGATTCGCCGGGGGGATCGACCCTGGCATCGGAGCGCATCCGGCAGGCAGTGCTCGACGCCAAGGCGAAGGGGCTGCCCGTGGTCGTCTCGATGGGATCGGTCGCGGCGAGCGGCGGCTACTGGATCGCCACGGCCGGCGACCATATCCTCGCCGAGCCCGAGACCCTTACCGGCTCGATCGGCGTGTTCGGCATCCTGCCGAGCTTCGAGGGCGCGCTCCAAAAGCTTGGGCTCGGCGTCGACGGCGTCCAGACCACGCCGCTCACCGGCGAACCCGACCTATTGCGCGGGCCGTCCGACAATGCCGACCGGCTCGTCCAGATCGGCGTCGACAGCACGTATCGCCGCTTCATCGGTCTGGTCGCGGCGGCGCGAAACATGCCGGTGGAGCGGGTCGACGCGATCGCGCAAGGGCGGGTGTGGGACGGCGGCAGCGCGCGCCAGCTCGGCTTGATCGACGGCTTCGGCTCATTGGACGACGCCATCGCCGAGGCGGCGCGGCGCGCGAAGCTCGATCCGGAATCCGCCGAAGCTGTGTGGCTCGAGCGCGAGCCGAGCTTCTTCGAATCCCTGTTCACCAGCACCGCCGGCGGCGGCGAGGTCGCCGGCGCGCGCGATATGTTCAGCCGTCACGCCGCGACGCCCGAATGGCGGCTGATGCGCGCGCTAAGGGATATGCGGCAGATCCTCGCCGGGTCCGCCATCCAGGCGCGCTGCCTGGAATGCCCGGCGACGATGACCCCGCTGCCGCCGGCCGAGCGGGCGACGCTCGGCGGATGGCTGGCGGGCCTCCTCGCCGGCTGAGCGTCAGCGGCGGTAGGAGGGGAGCGACCAGCCCTTGCGGATCGCCGCGCCGCGCACGGCGAAACCGGCGACCGCCGCGAGCGCGCCTGCGATCGGGCTGGGCAGGCCGAGCAGCAGCAACCCCACCATGAGCGCCGCCGAAAGCGCCGCGGCGGTCACATAGAGTTCGGGCCGCATCAGGATCGACGGCTCGCCGCTCAGCACGTCGCGGATGATGCCGCCGACGCAGGCGGTGAGCACTCCCATCCCCAGCGCCGGCAGCGGCGCGATGCCGTAAGCGAGGCCCTTGGCGGCGCCGAACGTGGCGTAGGCGGCGATGCCGAAGGCGTCGAGCCAGAGCAGTGCGCTGCCGCGCCACACGCGCTCGGGCAGGAACCAGACGATCAGCCCCGCCGTGATGCAGATGAGCAGGATGACGTTGCTCCCGACCCAGAAGACCGGCGCCCCGATCAGGAGATCGCGCACCGTGCCGCCGCCGACGCCGGTGATGACCGCGAAGAAGAGGAAGGTGACGAGCGTCTGCCGCTTCGCTGCGGCCGCCAGCGCCCCCGACAGGGCGAAGACGGCGATGCCGGCCAGATCGAGATATCCGAGCAGCGGCCCGACGGCGGCGATGCTATTGTTCATCGGCCGGCCGTACCGCGCATTCCGTGCTTATCCTCAAGCGATCTCTCCGCCCAATCCCGAAGTCCGACGGCAAGCCTTTCCATCCGCGGCAGTCAAGCCTCGGAGGGATTAAATCGCGCCACGGCGATGTCCGGCCAAGCGGACTGATCGTGGTTAAGCAAATATATTTGGCCGTGAGGGCTTCGGTTCGTCGCCCTCGGGAAACGGCTGATCGCCGCGGCTCGGGATGGTGAACGAGAGGGTCAGCGAAGGGGCAAACGCCGTCGTCGAGCGCCCCGCCCCCTCAGTGTCATGAAACTTATGCGAAACATCGCACGTTGTGCCTTCAAGTAGTATGAAAGGAGCCAGTCAATGGCGACCAGCATAATGGAAGCGCGCGGCGAGTGCATCGTCCATCGGGCCCAAGAGCGGGGCTACCATATCGTCTATCGCGAACAGGAGACCAATCATTGTCCGGGCTGCGGGCGCACCCATTGGTATATCGGACGGATGCTCGCGGAGTGCGCGTTCTGTCAGACTGCCTTGCCGCTGGACAGTTCGTCCATGGTGGCGGGCGGCCAGATCGTGCGCACCATCAGGCGTCCCGTCTTCGGCGCCCCGGAGCACGCCTTCGCGGCATAGCTATTCATCGGCTTGGGCGGAGTTGAACAGGCTCCAGCCCGCGCGCGCGCCGGCCTGTCCCCCGCCCCCCCAAAGCGGCCGGCGCGCGCAACGGGTCCCCGAAAGGGAAGGAGAAGGAGGCTTAGCGGCCTCCTTCTTTTCATTTTAACCCGCGATTAGGCGAGCGGCGTTAGGCTTCGCCCCATGGCTGAGAAGGGCCTCTTCGCGATCGTGCTGCTGGGGCTGGTCGGTTTCGCCCAGGTCGGCGAACGCATGGTCGCCATCCCGGCCCCGCCGGACGCCCTCCCGACCGCGACCGCGCCAGCCGAAACGGCGCCGGCTCCGGCCGCGATCGAACACATGCCTGGAGCCGTCACCCTTGCACGGGCGGCCGACGGACATTTCTATGTGGAGGCGCAGGTCAACGCGGCGCGCATCCGCTTCCTCGTCGATACCGGCGCGAGCGGGCTCGTGCTGACCCGTGCCGACGCGCTGCGGGCCGGCATCGGCGCGGGCGATTACGACGCATTGGCGATGGGCGCCGGCGGGCCGGTGAAGCTGATGCCGGCGACGCTGGACCGGGTCGCGCTCGGGCCGTTCGTCACCCATCATGTGGATGCCTATGTGGCGGAGGCCGGACTTCCCGTCTCATTGCTCGGGCAGAGCTATTTGCGGCGCCTCGGCTCGGTCACCATGAAGGGCGACCAGATGATCCTCGGCGATTGAGGGACTAGGTCCGCCTCGCTCGCAGCGCGATGAAAAGGCCGACGAGAGCCAGCCCGCCCCCCGCGACCGCGAGCATGGACCAGCCATAATCCTCGAACGCGGTTGAAAACCCCATCGCGATAATGGGAACAAGAAGGCTGGAATAAGCGGCCCTGCCCGGCCCAACCGCCCGGATGATCCCGAAATAGAAGGTGAAGGCGAGGGCCGAGGCGATGAGGCCGAGATAGAGAAGGCCCAGCCAGTAGCCGAGCCGGTATTCGATCACCGGCGGCCCGTAGGTCGCAAAGGCGAACAGCCCGTTGGCGATGACTCCATAGACCATGCCCCAGGCGAGCATGCTCGTGATCGGGCGCGCGCGCAGCCTTTGCGTCGCCTGCATGATGTTGGCGACGGAGGCGGAGAGAACGCCCAGGAGGGTGAGCCCGATGCCGAGAAGCACCGCGCCGGGCTCGGCGCTGCTGGCCCGCATCTCCTGCACGAACAGCAAGGCCACGCCGACCGTGGCGATGGCCGAGCCGATGAGGAAGCGGGCCGTGATCCGGTGCTTGAGGAACAGCCAGGCGAGCGCGCTGTTGGGCACCAGCAGCAGGGCGAAAACCACGGCGACGAGGCCGGAGGTGATATGCTGCTCCGCCGCATAGACGAAGTTGAAGTTGAGGAAGAATTGCGGAACGCCGAACAAGGCGGCGAGGGCGTGGCCCTCCCGCCCGATGCGCAGCGAGGTCCCCGTCGCGGCGGCCACGACGAACATCGCGGCGCCGGCGATGACGAAGCGGTACGTGACCGACCATGGCGGCGGCACCGTCCCCAGCTGATCCTTGATGACGATCCAGGTCGAACCCCAGATCAGGGTGATGACGAGGAAGGGGATGATGACGCGCGGCTGGAGAAAGGCGCTGTCGTGATCGGTCACAGCGCCGAGATCGCCTCCGCGAGCGCCTCGACATGGGCGGAATCGCTGTCCCAGCTCGTCACCAGCCGTGCCTCGCCGGGGCCCCAGGCGTAAAAGTCGAAGCCGCGCGCCCGCAGCGCCGCCGCTTCCTGGGGCGTGACTTTGAGGAACAGCTCGTTGGCCTCGACAGGCAGGACGAGACGCTCGCCCGCCGCGGCCGCCAGCCTGGCGGCGGCATCGTTGGCGGCGCGCGCGTTCCGGAGCCAGGCATCGTCCTTGAGCATCGCCAGCAATTGCGCCGCCAGGTAGCGGCCCTTGGACAGCAGATGCCCGGCCCGCTTGCGGCGGTAGAGCGTGGCGTCGGCGAGCTTTGTGTCGAAGAAGATCAGCGCCTCCGCCGAGAGCCCGCCATTCTTGACGAACCCGAAGCTCAGCGCCCTCACCCCCGCGCGCCAGGTGAGGTCGGCAGGCGCGCAGCCCAGCCGCGCCGCCGCGTTGGCGAAGCGCGCGCCGTCCATATGGAAACCGAGACCGCGTTCCTCGCAGAGCCGCCCGAGCGCCGCCACTTCGTCGGGCGTATAGACCAGGCCATATTCGGTGGCCTGGGTAATCGACAGCGCATGGGGCTGGACTTGGTGGACGTCGTTTCGAACCGTCGCCAGCAGCGCCTCGACGGTCTCCGGCGTCAGCTTCGCCCCGGCGCCCTCGGCGAGGAGCAATTTCGCGCCATGGGTGTAGAATTCGGGCGCGCCGCATTCGTCATTCTGGATATGGGCGTCGCGGTGGCAGACGATGCTGCCATGCGGCGGGCACAAGGCGGCGAGAGCGAGGGAGTTGGCGGCCGTCCCGGTCGTCACCCACAGCGCCCTGACCTGGGTTTCGAAAAGCCGGGAGAAGGCGTCGTCGAGCCGCGCGCTCCAGGCATCGCCGTCATAAGCGGTGTCGATCCGGTTGGCCTCGTCGAGAGCCTTCATCACCTCCGGACAGGCGGCGGCGGCATTGTCGGAAAAGAAGCGCATGGCCGCGCCATAGAGCCCGGCGGCGGCGCGTCAACGGGGTTGTGATCCCGCCCGGCGGCGGGCCGCTGTTTACCTCCGGTTAGTCCCCATGGTCTATTCCGACAACAAGGCTTCGACAGGGACAAAGAAACATAATGGGCGCGGAAACCTTCGGCGACGTCACGGGTAGGCGAAGCGTCAGGCGTGCCCGCGTGCTGCTGGCGGCGCGCCTGAAAACCGATAGCGGGGATGTGGACGCGCGCCTGCGGGATCTGTCGCGCAAAGGCGCGCTGATCGAGTGCAAGCAGAAGATGTCGGTCGGCGACGAGGTCGTTTTCGCGCGCGGGTCGACGGTGGTGCCGGCACGCGTCGCCTGGGTCGGCGGCGATCGGCTCGGCCTCGAATTCCTGCGCATGATCGACGAGAGCGAGGTGCTGATCCACGTCTCGCGCGTTCCGCCGCCCCAGCAGCAGCGTTTTCGCCGGCCGCGCGTGCTGAGCGAGGATCTTACCGAACAGGAACGACAGCTGGCCAGGGTCTGGGCGGTATCGGTCGGGATCAACGTGTAGGGGATAGAGGATGCTGCAAGCCAACATTCCCGGGCTGATCGGCGAACTCGCGACCACCGCGCAGCCGACGGGGCGCAAGGCGCAGCGCACCAATGTCGAGATCGGTGCCGGCCTCCGGCAACGGGGCGCGACCGGCGTGACCGTGCAGATACTCGATCTCTCGACCCACGGCTTCCGGGCGTCGACCCACCTTCAGCTGCATCCGGGCACCGATGTCTGGCTGAAGCTGCCCGGGCTGGAGGCGCTGCATGCGCGCATCGCGTGGATGGAGGGGCCCATGGCCGGCTGCGAATTCGTCCGGCCGCTGCACCCGGCGGTGCTGGACATGGTCGTGCGCCGGCCTTCCTGACGCGGGAGCCTCAGCTCCTGAAAAGGCGAGGAGCGGTTCGGTCGCTCAGTTGCTCTTGGCTTTTTTGGGTCCGACTTCCCATTCGCTGCCATAGCTGCGCATCTCGACGCCGCATTCGGCGCAGGCGCTGACATGATAGCCGCGCTTCCAGTTCGAATAATCCTTGATCGCGCGATGGCGTCCGAGCAGGCACTTGATCTTCATTCTTCACTCACCAGTGACAGGCCCCCCACGGGCGACGCTAATTGATCAAGACTCGGGCTGGCCATCGCCTGAAAAAGAGGGCGATCCTCGAGGTCTCGTACCGCCGACAGGATCCTCGTCGCTCGCAGACGACACAGCCATGTCCCTGTCTTTTGGCGGAATTCAGATGGCGACGGTTGGCACGAATGTCCAGTCTTAAACCGCCCCCGGGGCTGCATTCGACCGATCGGGGGCGATGGTGCTGCCGGTGAGGATTGAACTCACGACCTCAGCCTTACCAAGGATGCGCTCTACCACTGAGCTACGGCAGCATGCCCGGACCGCTTGGAGTGTCGGAGGGACGGGCGGCGCTATGGCCGCACGGCCGATGCAATGTCAAGGCGGCTTGCGGCAAGAGGGCGTGAACGCCTAGTCCCGGACATATGAGCAAGGCCGATGAGGAACGCGCGAGGCGCTTGGCCGAGGCGCTCCGCCAGAACCTGCGGCGCCGCAAGGCGCAGGCGCGGGGGGACAAGGCGGGTGAACCTGAAAATCGTCATTCCGGCGAAGGCCAGAACCCAAGAACACCAGATTCCTAATCTGTCCGGATACGGCTGCGTTCTTGGGTCCCGGATCAAGTCCAGGATGACGACCGATAGGCGTGGGATAACTAGAGGGGGCGGCAGACCTCCTTCAGCCATTCGAGGGCCTCGCCTTCAACGAGCGCTCCCACGATCTGGACCACCTGCTCGTGATAATCGTCGATCCAGCCGCGCTCGACATCGGTGAGCAAGGCGGTGTCGATGAGGCTGCGGTCGATCGGCGCGAAGGTGAGGGTTTCGAAGCCGAGCACGGGCTTTTCGGCGCCGGCGACGTCCAGCTCGACGACCAGCACCAGATTCTCGATGCGGATGCCATATTCGCCGGTCTTGTAATAACCGGGCTCGTTCGAACAGATCATGCCGGCGCGAAGCGGCTCGTCGCCGCCGGCCTGGCTGCTGCCGGCTGGAGAGATGCGTTGCGGCCCTTCGTGGACGGCGAGATAAGAGCCGACGCCATGGCCGGTGCCGTGGGCGTAATCGAGCCCCGCCTGCCACAGATATTGGCGCGCGAAAGCGTCGAGCTGCGTACCGCGCGTACCTTCTGGGAAGCGGGCGGCGGAAAGCGCGATATGGCCCTTGAGGACGCGGGTGAAGCGGTCGCGCATCTCGGCGGTCGGCTCGCCGACGGCAATTGTGCGCGTAACGTCGGTGGTGCCGTCGGGATATTGCCCGCCCGAATCGACCAGATAGAGCGAGTTCATCTCCAGCGGACGGTTGGTCTCCTCGGTGACTCGATAATGGACGATGGCGCCGTTGGGGCCCGCGCCCGATATCGTGTCGAAGCTGATGTCGCGCAGGTCACCGCCCTGGCGGCGAAAGTCGAGCAGCTTCGCGGCGGCCGAGAGTTCGTCGACACCCCCTTTGCGCGCCTCGACCGAAAGCCAGTGAAGGAAGCGGACAAGGGCCGCGCCGTCCCGCGCCTGGGCCGCCCGATGGCCGGCGATCTCGGCCTCGTTCTTGATCGCCTTGGGCAGGATGGACGGGTCACGTTTCTGGAGGATCTTGGCGCCCGCTTGCTCCAGCGCTTCGAAAATGGCGGCTACGGCGCGCTCGGGGTCGGCGGCGACCGTCTTCCCCTTCATCGCCGCGAGGTGGGATTCGAAATCGCGGCGTTCGTGGACGCGGACGCCGTTGCCGAGATGCTGACGGACGTCGTCGCCAAGCTTCTCCGAGGCGACGAACAGGTCGGCGGTGCCGTCGTCGTGAACGAGCGCGAAGGAGAGGGCGACGGGAGTATGATCGACGTCCTGGCCGCGGACGTTGAACGTCCAGGCGATGGAGTCGAGCGCCGAGAGGACGGCGGCGTCCGCTTTCTCCTCCTTCAGCCAGTCCGCCATCTCCTGCCGCTTGGCGGCCGACGATCGCCCCGCCAGTTCCTCGGGATGGGCGACCAGCCGCGCCTTGGAGGGCTCGGGCTGCCCGTCCCAGATTTGATCGATGGGATTGCGGCCGACCGCGACCAGCTCGGCGCCCTTGTCGGCCAGCGCCTCGCGCGCCTTCTTCACCCAGTCCCTTGTGTGCAGCCACGGATCGTAGCCGATACGGCCGCCCTCGGGCGCGCGGTCCTTCAGCCAGTCGGCGATGCTCGTGCCCGGCACCGACTGGTAGCTCCAATGCGTCCCGTCAACCTGGTCGCGGACCTGGAGTGTGTAGCGACCATCGGTGAAGATCGCCGCCTCTTGCGGAAGCACCACCGCTGAGCCCGCCGAGCCCTGGAAGCCGGTCAGCCAGGCCAGGCGCTGGGCGTAGGTGCCAACATATTCGCTCATATGTTCATCGGTCAGCGGCACGACGAAGCCGTCGAGCCGGTCGGCCTTCAGCTGTTCGCGGAGGGCGGCGAGGCGGGCTTCGTGGGTCGACATGGCAAAATCTCCGGAGGAACCTATGTGGGGAGGGCAGATAGACCAGCAGGCCGAGCACCGGAAGAGAGAGCATGACCCGAAACCCAGCCCCGCCCGTCGCCGCCCAGCGCCCCTACAGTTACGAGCAGCACGGGGTGACCATCGAGGACCCGTATCACTGGCTGCGCGACCAGAGCTATCCCAAGGTCGATGATGCCGACGTGCTCGATTATCTGAAGGCCGAGAATGCCTATTTCGAGGCGATGATGGCGCCGCATGCGGAGCTGGTCGAGACCTTGTTCCAGGAGATGAAGGGCCGGATTAAGGAGGACGACCGCTCGGTGCCCGTCAAGGACGGCGAATGGCTCTATTGGTGGGCGTTCGACGCGGGCGCGCAATATCGCAAATGGTATCGCCGGCCCGTCGCGGGCGGCGACGATCGGCTCATCTTCGACGAGCCCGCGGAAGCCGAAAGCAAGGATTATTTCCGCCTCGGCGCGATCGAGGTGAGCCCCGACGGCCGCCATGCCGCGATCATGGTCGATGATGACGGGTCGGAGCGGTTCAAGCTTCGCATCCGCGATCTGGAGACGGGCAGGGACATCGAGACGGTGACCGAAGTCGGCATTGGCGGCCCCGTCTGGAGCGCCGATTCGCGCGGAATCGTTTTTACCGAGGTCAACGAGAATTGGCGCAGCTACCGCGCCCGCTATCACCGCCTCGGCGATCCGCTCAAGGATGACATCACCCTCTATGAGGAGACGGAGGATAAGGGCTTCTCGGTCGGCGTCGGCAAGAGCCACGACCGCCGCCTCATCCTGATCGCCACGGGCGACAACAGCTCCACAGAGGTCCGCTTCGTCTTCGCCGAAGATCCGGCGGCGCCGCTCACCCTCGTCTCGCGCCGCCGTCCCGACCGCATCTATTCGGTCGATGCGGCGCACGGGAAATTGTGGGTGCTCGCCAATGACGAGCATATCAACTTCCGCCTCGCCGAGGCCGATCCCGCCGCGCCCGGCGAATGGACGACGGTCGTCCCCGGCTCCGACAGCGTCTACATGCGCGGAGTCACGCCGTTCCGCGACCATCTCGTCATCGAGGAGCGCGTCCACGGCCTCGACCAGATCCGCCTCCGCCGCTATTCAGGCGAAGAGCAGCGCGTCGCCTTTCCGGAGGCGAGCTACACCGCTTCGCTCGGCTCAAACCCGGAATTCGCCCCCGCCGCCTACCGGATCGGCTATACGTCGATGGTAACGCCTGTCACCGTTTACGACTATCACCCCGCCGACGGCCGGCTGGAGACGCTCAAGGTCCAGGGAATCCCCTCGGGCTACGACGCTTCGCTCTACGAGACCGAGCGGCTGATGCTCCCCACCCGCGACGGCAAGCTGGTCCCCGTATCTGTGGTTTCCAGGAAGGGCTTCCGGAAGGACGGCAAGGGCAAGCTCTACCTCTACGCTTACGGGGCCTATGGCCATGCCATCCCGCCCAGCTTCTCGACCGCGCGACTCAGCCTTGTCGACCGCGGCTTCGCCTGCGCCATCGCCCACATAAGGGGCGGCGACGATCTGGGCTATGGCTGGTTCCTGGAAGGCAAGCTCGCCAAGCGGACCAATACGTTCAACGATTTCGTGGACGCCGCCCAAGGCCTTGTGGCCGAAGGCTATGCGAGCCCCGGCCGCATCGCCATCCAGGGCGGCTCGGCGGGCGGCAAGCTGATGGGGGTTGTCGCCAATTCCGACCCGCATCTGTGGGGCGCGGTGGTCGCCGACGTGCCCTTCGTCGACGTCCTCGCCACGATGCTCGACGATACCTTGCCGCTGACACCGGGCGAATGGCCGGAATGGGGCAATCCGATCCTCGACCGGGCGGCCTTCGACCTCATCCGCTCCTACAGCCCCTACGACAATGTGAAGGCGCAGGATTATCCGCCGATGCTGATCACCGGCGGCCTCAACGACCCGCGCGTCACCTATTGGGAGCCGGCCAAATGGGCGGCGAAGCTCCGCGCCGCCAAGACCGACGACAATTTGCTGCTCCTCAAGATCAACATGGGCGCCGGCCATGGCGGCAAGTCTGGCCGCTGGGAAAGCTTGCGCGAAGTGGCGGAAGCCTATGCCTTCATCGTCACTCAGGTCGAAGGGTGACCCCCTTCGAAAAGCGGATCACCGCCGGTCCGGGCGACATCGACGAGCTCGGCCATGTCAACAACGCCGCCTGGGTGCGCTGGATACAGGATATGGCGACGGCGCATTGGAACGCCATCGCGCCGCCCGCGCATCGCGAAGCCTATATCTGGGTCGTGACCCGGCACGAGATCGACTATCTGAGGAGCGTCGGCCCCGGCGAGACGGTGACCGGGCGGACCTGGGTCGGCGGCGCGCCCAAGGGCGCCCGCTTCGACCGTCATGTCGAGTTCGTCGGCGACGATGGCAAGCCGCGCGTCAGGGCGCGCACCACATGGGCGATCATAGACAAAGCGACCGGCCGCCCGATCCGCGTGCCGCGCGCGCTGGCGGAGCCGTTCCTGGTTTAGGCATCGCCGTCATTGCGAGCGTAGCGCTCGCGCTCCTCGCAATGACGTTTATTCCTGGAACGTGCGTATCGCCTCGACGACTTTCGGATAGGCCCTGGCGCTGACCGCGAAGCCCATATGGCTGCAATCGAGCTCGATCCGGTCGTCGCTCTCGCCTTCGTCTCCGCGCGCGCAGACCGGTGCGACGATGCCGTCCCGTCGCGACCAGACCGCCAGTGTCGGCACCGGCGGCTTGAGCTCGGTCCTGACCTGGACCGGCGGTTGATCGACGGGATGGCCGGCGACCGCTTCGTAGAGCCGCCAGACATTGTTGTTGCGCGGATCCCCGGAGAAGGGCGCGCCGAGGGTCACCACCTTGGCGACGAGCTCGGGCCTGATCTTGGCGGCCTCGCGGGCGTAGATGCCGCCAAGGCTCCAGCCGACCAGGACGACCGGCCGCCCCCGGCCGAACGCCTCGATCCGGGCCGCGAGCCGCTCCAGCGTGTCTTCGCGGACGCCGCGATTCCAGCCCATACCCCAGCCGGCGACGCGGTAGCCCGCTTCGGCCAATGCGCGCTGCAGGCCCAAGGTTGTCCGGTCGGTGGCGAGAAAGCCGGGGACCACCATCAGCGGCGGGCCGTCCGCCGGTCCCCGCTCCTCCAGATGACCGAATGCGCGATAGAAGCGCGAGGCCAGCGCCACGCCCTCCCAGAGGAGCAGCCTCAGCGCGGGCGGCCGATCGTCAGAGATAATCGCCCCCCATCAGGCTCCGCAGCGCCACCGGCAATTTCACCCGTCCGTCGGCCTGCTGGTGATTTTCCAGCAGCGGCACGAGGATGCGGGGGCTGGCCAGCGCGGTGTTGTTGAGCGTGTGGACGAACCGCACCTTGCGTTCGCCGTCGCGCCAGCGGAGGTTCGCGCGGCGCGCCTGCCAGTCGTGGAGGGTCGAGCAGCTGTGGGTCTCGCGATATTTGCTCAAGGACGGCACCCAGCTTTCGATGTCGTTCATGCGATACTTGCCCAGGCCCATGTCGCCGGTCGAGGTCTCGACCACCTGATAGGGAATTTCGAGGTCGTTCAGCAGCATCTCGGCATTGGCGAGCAGCTTCGCATGCCATTCGGCCGAGACCGCGTCGTCATCCTCGCAAATCACATATTGCTCGAGCTTGTAGAATTGATGGACGCGCAGCAGGCCGCGCACGTCCCGGCCCGCGCTTCCGGCCTCGCGGCGGAAGCAGGGCGAATAGCCGGCATAGAGGATGGGAAGCGTGTCCGCCTCGATGATCTCGCCCGAATGGAGGCTGGTCAGCGCGATCTCGCCGGTGCCGGCAAGGTACAACTCGTCCTTGGGGATTTCGTACGCTTCTTCCTCATGGCCGGGGAAGTGGCCGGTGGCGACGAACGCGCTCGGCCGCGCCAGCGCCGGAACCGTCATCGTCGTGAAACCCTCGGCCGCGAGCTTTTGCTGCGCCCAGAACATGAGCCCCTGTTCCAGCAGCGCAAGCCGGCCCTTCAGGCAATATTGGCGCGAGCCCGACACCTGCGTGATGCGGCCAAGGTCAGCCCAGTCGTTCATCTCGATCAGCGCCACATGGTCGCGCGGCTCGAAATCGAACTTTGGGACCTCCCCTTCCTGCCGCACCACCGTGTTGAAGCTCTCGTCCGGCCCGACCGGCGCGCCCTCCCATGGAATGCCGGGCAGGCGCAGCATCAGCGCCTCCAGCGCGGCCGACTTCTCGGCCAGCGCCGCCTCGATCTCGCCGGCGCGGGCGCCCATCTTCTTGGCCCGGGCGCCGAGCGCCGGCCGCTCCGAAGGATCGGCGGTCTTGAAGCTGGCGCTGATTTCGTTGCGCTGGCGGCGAAGCTCGTCGACTTCGGTCTTCATCGCCCGCACCTCGCCGTCGAGGGCGAGGAGCGCGTCGACATCGACGGCCACATTCTTGTCGGCGATCGCCTTGCGGACGATGTCGCCATTCTCGCGGATGAAATTGAGGCTCAGCATGGCGCCCGCCCTAGCTTCGTCAGTAGGCGAGCGCCAGTCCATCGGCGCGCATCTCGCTCGACGCGCCATAGACGCGCTCGTCGCCATCCATGCGCCGCTCGACGCACTGGTAGCGGCCGAAGCCGCCGTCGGATTCGCCGATCGTCCAGCCCATCGCCGCCAGCGCCGCCGCCGTCCTGTCGGGCACGCCCGTCTCCAGCCGCAGCAGCCCGCGCGGCCCGAGCGTCGGATCGTCCTCGCCCATCGCCTGCGACGAGCCTTCATGGTGCCAGCGCGGCGAATCCCCCGCCGCCTGCGCGTCGAGGCCATAGTCCGCGCGGTTGATGATGATCTGCGCCTGGCCCTGCGGCTGCATGTCGCCGCCCATCACGCCGAAGGACAGCCAGGGCTGGCCGTCCTTCGTCGCGAAGCCGGGAATGATGGTCTGGAAGGGCCGCTTGCCGGGCGCATAGATGTTGGGGTGGCCCTCCACCGTCGTGAAGAGCTGGCCGCGATCCTGGAACATGAAGCCGAGCCCGTCGGCGACGAGGCCGGAGCCCATGCCGCGGAAGTTGGACTGGATCATCGACACCATCATCCCGTCCCTGTCGGCGACGGAGAAATAGGTGGTGTCGCCGCGCGACGGCGCGTCGCCCGGACGGACCTGATCGTTGATGCGATCGGGCCGGATCAGCTTCGCCCGCTCTGCGGCATAGGCCTTGGAAACCAGCCAGTCCGCGGGCACGTCGAAGAAGTCCGGGTCGGCATAATAGCGGCCGCGATCCTCATAAGCGAGCCGCTTGGCCTCGGCCTGGAGGTGGATGGAGAGCGCGGACTGGAAGCCGGCGCCCTTCAGATCGAAGTGCTCGAGGATGTTGAGCATCTGCAGGGTCGCGAGCCCCTGCGTGTTCTCGCCGATCGCATGGACGCCGACGCCGCGATAATCGGTCGAATGAGGCTGGGTCCATTTGGATTTGTGGGCGGCGAGATCGGCATAAGAGAGCCAGCCGCCGATCCGCCTGAAATAGGCGTCGATGGTGCGGGCGATGTCTCCTTCATAGAAGGCGTCGCGGCCGCCTTCGGCGATCATGCGATAGGTGCGGGCGAGGTCCGGATTACGGAAAATCTCGCCGACGCCGGGCGTCTCTCCGCCCGGCGCGAAGGTGGCGCGGGCATTGTCGAACTCCTCGATGCCCATGTTCGGCCGCGCGAAGTTCGTCATGCCGCGATTCATATAATAAGCGACGACCGGCGAGACCGGCACGCCGCCTGCGGCATAAGCGATGGCCGGCTCGAACAATTCGGCCCATTTGAGCTTCCCGTATCGGCCGTGGAGCGTCCACCACATGTCGACCGTGCCCGGCACCGAGACCGGCAGCGCGCCATAAGGCGGAATGAAGCCGTTCCTGAGGCGGCCGCGCACCGTCTCCAGAGTCAGAGAATTGGGCGAGCGCCCGGACCCGGCGATGCCGACGACTTTGGCGGCCTTTGGATCCCACAGCATCGCATAGCCGTCGCCGCCGATGCCGCAGGCGGTGGGCTCGAGAAAGCCGAGACAGGCATTGATCGCGATCGCCGCGTCGACCGCAGATCCGCCCTTGCGAAGAATGTCGATGCCGGCCAGCGTCGCCAGCGGATGCGATGTTCCCGCCGCTCCCGACCGGCCGAACACCTCGGAGCGGGAAGCGAAGCTGGCGCCGACCGGCCGATCGCCGGCCTGAACATCGGATCGCTCCCAGCGGTCGATGCCGGGCGGCTGGAAGCCGGGAAACGGCTCCGCCTCGGTCTGCGCCCCCGCCGAGCCCGCCAGCGAAAGCCCGACCGCGGCGGCCGGCAAGGTGGCCAGAAATTCCCGTCTTTCCATCACAGCCTCGCGCTCCCTGTCTGCCGTTGCGACAGGAGGTTAGCGAGATTGTCGCCCGAGGGAAGGGATGGGCGCAAAAGACTGGCGGAGACGGAGCCGCCAGCGAGATGATCTACTCCTCAGTCACACCCGATGCGAGCCGCAGATAGTCGATCGCCGTGCGATCCTGCGCTTGCTCCCAAGCGACCGTTTCTCTATGCTGACAGCGTCTCGAGCCCCAGCTTAGTCACCGGGATCGACAGTCCCAACATGATCGCGAGCAGCAGCATCGCCGCGATGCTCCGGGCTGACGCGCGCCCCCATTCTCGCGCATCGCCTGCGGAATAGAAGGTTCGGTCTGGGGGTCCCCACCCCGCCCGCTCCGCGCGGTGGAGTTCGATCTCCCGCCGATCGGCTCGGTTCAGAGATCCGAGGTTACCGAGCTTCTTGCAAAGCCCCACAGCAGCTTCAGCCAGATGTGCGGCGCGGCCGCCTGCGCGCGCGTGAACTTCAAGAGCTCGTCCAGACCCTGGCGATCGTAGAGGCGGCCGTTGAGGAAAACCGCCCGAATGCGCCGTGTGTTCGCGATGTCGACAAGGGGGTTGGCGTCGAGCAGCACAAGGTCGGCTCGCTTTCCGATCGCGATGGACCCGGAAGTCCGGTCGAGCCGGGCATAGCGCGCCGCCTCGATCGTGGCGGCCCGCAGCACCGCCGCGGGATTCAGACCCGCAGACACCATATGACCCATTTCATCGTGATAGCGAAAGCCGCCAATCGCGGTGTCCGTGCCTACAAGAACCGGCACGCCCGCCCGATACGCCTCGCCCGTCAGCCGCAAGCCATGGGCGAAATAGCCAAGAAGCGCCCTTTGCCCCCGCTGGCCTGGATATTGGGCAAGCGTGCCAGTCAGATCGTCTCGAAAGGCCCATCGCGACAATGGATCGAGATAGTCGAGACGCGGATCCTTCACGAAGGACGGATCACCGGCACGCGCGTCCTCCTCCCGGGTGACGTGGGTCGGCACGTACCAGGATCCTGCCCGGCGCATCGCGGCGAAGCTCGCCTGGCACGCGGACCGATCATGCTCGGCCACGATCGCCTCGGCAAGGCGCGTGGGCGGGACCCGATCGAGCTTCCCCCCGCGCCAGTCGGCCGCACGCCGAAAGCAGTGGCGCGCAAAGACATGGGCATGCTCGAAGCTCGATTGTCCAGCTGCATTCGCCTCGTCGAGGCTGACGGCCTTGGGCAAGTGGCCGACGAGGCGCATGTTTAGCGAGCGTGCCTCGGTGGCGGCGCGAAAATAGGCCGCGCGGGGCAGACGATTATAGACCTTCAACGCATCGATGCCGCGGCCGCGATAGTCGCGGGCGCGGGTCGAAACCTCGTCTGGCGTAAGAGCCGGGTCTTCCAGATAATAGCTCGCCACTTCCACGAAACGCGGCGCGGCCATTAACCCCCGTTCGGTGTCGGCGGACCATCGGCGCTTGTCGGCCGCACAAGCTATGAGGCTGTCACGGGGTTGAGGGCAGTCCATCATGTCGCGGACATTCGTGACGCCGTTCGCCACGAAGAGCGGGAGGTGCATCTGCGGCGACATCTGGAAGCTATGCACGTGCATGTCCCAAAAACCCGGAGTCAGGTATCGGCCTCGACCATCCACCCGGACCAGACCCGTGGTCGTCAAACGCTCGCCTATCGCTGCAATGACTCCCTCGCGAACGACGACGTCCATGGGCGGGCCGAGGGCTCCCGCTGCAACGTCGATGATCCGAACCCCTTCGATAATGTAGCCGTCCCGCCGATCGGGGAGCGGCGCCGACTTTGTCGGCCAGACCAGCGCGAAAAGAATAAGCAGCAGCAGCACACACAGGAAGCCGCCGAAGGCCTTTCCAATCGCCTTAAGCATCCAAGGTGGCCATCATATCCAGTCCGCTGACCTTTTTTCGCAATCTTGCCGCGGACCCAGGGCGGTTCGCAAACCCCATCTACGGCATTTGGCTCAACTTGCAGGCTATCATTGCGGCGCAGGCATCGGCACCTCTTTGTGGGCGGGCGTATATATCCGGCCATCCTGTAGCATCAGCCGCCCGTTGACGAAGGCAGTACGCACCTTCCTAAGCGCGTTGAAATCCTCGTCGGGATTGCCGTCCACCACGATGATGTCGGCCAGTTTTCCGGCCTCGACCGTGCCGAGCCGATCCCCCATATGCATGATCTCTGCGCTCGTCTTGGTCGCGGCGACCAAAGCCTCGGTCTTGCTGAAGCCGATCTGGGTGAAGGTTTCGAGCTCGTTGATATAGGCGCCAGGCATATGTTGGGGCCAGTTGACGACGAGGTCGAGGCCAATCCCCATCTTCACGCCGGCGCGCCGCATCTTCTGCGCCATTTCAAGGATGGTCCTCTCGTTGAGCTCAAACCGCCTAGAGGTGGAACCGAAATAGCCGCCGCTCGAGCGCGTGATGATGCGATAGGGTACCAAGGTCGGCACCGATGCGATGCCGCGCTTGGCCATCAACGCTATCGCTCCGTCGCTCCGCGGCAACGGATGTTCTATCGAGTCCACGCCCGCCTTGATCGCCATGTCGATATATTGCGTCTCGGAATCGACGGTCACCGGCAGGCCCAGCGAATGCGCCTCGTCAACGGCGGCGGTGATCTCCTCCTGCGTATATTCGCTGGCCAGCTTGATGAGGTCGGCGCCCTTGGCAAACTGGATGCGCACCGCCTCGCGCCACTCGTCGGGGCCGGATGCGATCCGGACCATCGAATTGGGATTGTCGTTGGCCCTTTCGGGATAGCCGGGCATCATCGCATGCAAGGCTGCGTGCCCGCCCGTCTGCGTGATCAGCTGGCCAGCCGTAAAGATGCGAGGCCCGGGTATTTCGCCTGCCGCCTGCAGCCTTTTGAGAACGAAGGGGGCATCGCCATGTGACGCCACATCGCGGACGCTGGTAACGCCGGACTGGAGATGGATCCCCATGCGCCGCAACCCGCGCATCGCCGACTCGGCGCCGCTGAGATGGGCGGTCGAATAGATGGTCGAGTCCGCCAAGTCCAAAAAGGTCAGGTGGGTGTGCAGGTCGATCAGGCCTGGCATCACCGTCTTGCCGGCGACGTCATAAACGAGCGCGTCGACAGGCCAGCTCGTGTCTCCCGGCTTCAGCACGGCGGTGATAGTCTTGCCCTCTACCACGACCGTCGCCGGCCGAGCGGGCGCGCCGGTACCGTCGAACAGCCGTCCGCCGACCAGCACGAACGAACCTTTGGGCGCATTGTGATCGGCAGGCACCGGGATGCGGAGCACATCGTCCGAGGTCGGGACCGACTTCGGCAGCCACTGGTCGCGGTTGTAGATGGGGCGCGAATCGGAGCCGCCGTCCTGAGCAGCGGCCGGCAAAGCGGTCATGACAGTGGCGAGCAGAAATCCTGAAAGCAATGCGGCGAATTTCATCATATCCCCTTCGTGGAAAAGGCCCGCGGCCCTGGGCCGAACGCCACTGAAAATGTGGATTGGTCAGCCCGTCTTCTGCGTCACGATCCATCGGTCGATGCGGCGTTCCAGGATGCCGAGCGGCATCTGGCCGGCGCCCAGGATCGTGTCATGGAAGCCCCGGATGTCGAATGCGCCACCGAGCTCCGCTTCCGCCTTCTCGCGCAGCTCGAGGATCTTCAGCATGCCGATCTTATAGCCTGTCGCCTGCCCGGGCATCACGATGTAGCGCTGCACCTCGGCGCGGATCTGTCCTTCGGCGGCTGGCGAGTTCGCAGTGAAATATTCGACCGCTTGCTGCTCGGTCCAGCCCTTGGAATGAAGGCCGGTATCGACGACCAGCCGGATCGCGCGCCAGATCTCGGTCGTCAGGCGGCCGAAGTCGGAATAGGGATCCTTGTAGCCGCCCATCTCCTTGGCCAGCTTCTCGGTATAGAGCCCCCATCCCTCCTGCGTGGCATTGTAGAAGAGCATCGTTCGAAACTTCGGTACGCTGGTCAGCTCCTGCGAGATCGAAAACTGCATGTGATGGCCGGGATTGCCTTCATGATAGGCGATGACCTCCAGCTGCGGGATGGGCATGGCCCGCATGTCCAGCAGATGCGCGTAGAAAACGCCCGGACGCGAGCCGTCTTTCGAGGCAAGCAGATAATGTTGAGGCGCGCCCGCTATTTCCCGGTAGGGTTCGACGCGTTTGACGATGACGTCAGCCTTCGGCAGAATTCCGAAATATTCGGGAAGCCTCTCCTTCATGAAGGCAAGATGCTCCGTCGCCGCATCGATATAGGCTTGGCGACCTTCGTCTGTGTTCGGATAATAGAAGCGGTCGTCTTCGCGGACGAATGTGAAAAATTCGTCCAGCGATCCTTCGAAACCGACCTTGTCCTTGATCGCCTCCATCTCGCCCTTGATTCGAGCAACCTCGGACAGGCCGATCTGGTGGATCTGTTCGGCGGTCAGGTCCGTCGTCGTGGAATAGGCCAGTCGCTCGGCATAATAAGCTTCGCCGTTCGGGTTTTTGCCGACACCGGTCGCGATGGCGTCTGCATTGCGCCGATTCGCCTCCGACCATGCGATGACCTTCTTATAAGCAGGTCCCCAATCCTCGACGAGCGCCTTGCGCGCCGCTGCCTTGTATCGATCGGCCCTGCCCTGGTCGATCTTGCCTGCCGCGACCAGGGCGTCGGCCTTGGCCTGCGCATCGGCCCAGACCGGGTGGTCTCCGGCATTGTCGAACGGCGCGCCAGAGATCAGCGCGCGCGATTGCTCGATGACCTTGTCATAGGAGAATTGGGGCGGTCGCGAACCGGCGGCGGCGTTCAGCTTCGCGCTCTCCAGGACCTGCCCCAGCGCGCGCGCCAACTCGCTGATACGCGCGACATAGGCGTCCATGTCCGACGGTTCTTCGACCTTGTGGATGGAGATCAGGAACTGCGGAAAGGACGTATGCGGACTGAACATGTGGTTGAGGGGATAGGTATTACGACGAAACGCGTCGGCCGCCGCCGCTTGTTCATATTGGTTGATCCAGAGATCGTAGGAAATCTGGCCGTCTTCCGTCAGTTTCGCTCGGTCGAAGTTCGACTTCATCTCCTCGACGGACTTGCGGCGCCATTCGAGCGCTTCGGAAATCCCTTGTTCCGACATATCGTCGATTTCGTCGTAATCCTCTTTGTCACCCATGTAGGACCGCGTCATGGGGCTGAAATTCAGCTCTTCCTCATATTTCGCGTCGAACCACGCATTGATCCGTGCCGTCTCGGCCGTCTGCATCGCCGAAGAGACGGCGGACGGCGGAGCAGCATTGGCCGGCATCCCGCCGTGGCCGGCAAGAAGAAGAGTTCCAGCCGCGAGGAGGTGAAGCGCCTTTCGTGTGCTGCGCGTACGCATCGGTTTGGTTGCTACGTCCGTCGGCGCGAAATTGTTCATTCTAACCCCCTCATAATCCTTGCTCTTCGAAGCGGCTCACAAACTGCGGGCCATTCTGCGATCACGCGCCCCACACTTTTCCGTACACGCGCAGCCAGTTCTCACCGAGCACCTTGCGGATTTCCGCGTCCGTCCAGCCGCGCTGCATCAATCCTCCCGTGACATTGGGAAGATCGCTGATGGTCTCGAAGTCCTTCACCATGAACCAGGGCGGGTTGTTGCTGTAGACCTCGGGAGGCCAGAGCTCGGGGATGATGACCGTCAGGTCCTTCCGTCCGTACATGAAGTCCGGGCCGAGACCGATATGGTCGACCCCCACCAGGCGCTTGAGACGATCATATTGGTCGAGATGCGTTTCCAGACCGACCTGCGGCGTGACCGGGATCCTCTCATCCTTCCTGCTGCGGGCATGGAAATCGTTGACCGTCGTCAATCCGATGACGCCGCCCGTGGCCGCCACTTTTTCGATGAGCCGGTCGGTCATGTTTCTGGGATTATCGACCAGAGAGCGCAGGTTCGTATGCGAACAAATGATCGGCACGCCCTGCGAAATCTCGATCGCGTCGAACGAGGTCTGCTCCGCCGTATGCCCTCCGACATCGAGCACGATCTTCTGCGCGTGGATTTCTTCCACCAGACGGTGGCCGGCGCGCGTAAGCCCGACCATCGGATCCAGCGCCCCGCCGCCGAACGCATTGGCAACGTTGTAGACCAGCCCACAGATTCGGAGCCCCAACTCCCTGTACGCCCGCAGGTTCTTGATCGCAGGCAATACCGGGTCGCCATCCGAGATCAGCACACCGGCCGACTGCCAGCCAGACAGGTGCCCGATCTTGCCATCCTTCTGCGCCTGCCGAATCTCGCTCACGCTTCCAACCTGGACGATGCGATCTGAAAATTGGTCACAGAAATGCAGGACGTTGGCGAAATAGCCGAAGCCGCCCATGCTCTGATGCAGACAGTCGACCCCCGCGGCCTCGAGCATGCCGAGATACTCCTCGGTGAGCGCGGAGCCGTCCAGGCCGTCGACCACCAGGGTCGAATCCTGGAGCCGGACCGCGTCGCTTCTTTGGGCAGTCTGTCGCAGGGCTCCTATTTGCGCGAGCGCCCCGGATGCCGAAGCGGTTGCCGCCGCGCCGAAGGCGGAGAGGAGATATTCCCTACGGTTCAATTCACATCTCCGGCCGGACACGTATAAGTGATCCGCACAGGCAAAGCGCGTGACCTAGAAATTCTATTGGCGGGCTCGGAATTTTGTTCATAGGCTCGGCTACCTAACGATGTTCTCGCTCTTCTGGCGGCTGGCCCCGCATAGCAGCATGGCACACGAACGGGAGGAAGCATGCAAATGACTTATCTTAAGTCTGAGGCGGAGATTTCCTAATGGCGCGCGGACTGCCCAATCTGGATTGGCTCCGCGTGTTCGCGGCGGCCGCCGAAACCGAGAGTTTTGCGCTCGCGGCATCGCGGTTGGGCGTCACGCCGGGCGCGGTCAGTCAACGAATCAAAGCGCTCGAAGCGTTCCTCGGTGTCAGCCTGTTCCAGCGCCACCCCCAAGGCGTGCGATTGACGGACACAGGCCGACGATATGGTCAGCGGGTGGCTCCGGCCCTGGAGCTGCTTGCCGAGGCCACGAATCAGATCAGGGCCGCCCAGGGTCCGAAGGCGGTTCGCCTCACCATCTTGCCGGCTTTGGCCCAGCTGTGGCTCGGGTCGCGCATGGACCGTTTCCACAAGCTCCATTCCAACACGAGCGTCGAGATCTGGGCAGAAGCCCCCGTCATTGACCTGCGCACGTCGAATTTCGACATCGCCATACGCTATGGCCGGCCGCCCTTTCCCGGCTGCGACCATCGCCCCTTGTTCTTCGACGAGCTCGTCCCCGTCGCCAGCCCGGCGCTCATCTCGGAGGCGGAGACCGACGAGATCGGGCTGCCGGCTGGCGCTCCGCTGATGCTCGACACCTATTGGCAGAGCGATTTCGACGACTGGCTGGCGAGCACCGGCGAGAAGCGCCCGGCGCGGCTCGCTACCCAGACCTTCTCCCTCTATTCCATGGTCGTCGAGGCGACCCTGAACGGCCGGGGGTTCATGATTGGCCACACCTCGCTCATCGGCGACCTGCTGCGGGATGGGCGGCTTCAAGCGCTGTCGGACAAGCGGATGGCGGCCGCCAACCAATTCTACCTGCTGACCAAGGCGGAAGCGCCCCTGTCGGCTGCGGCCGACATCTTCGTCCGCTGGATCCTCGACCAGGCCAATGCCTAGCCGCGGACGAAGTGCAGGGCGCGGAACCGGGACCGAAAGGTGCTGACCCGATCAGCGAGCGAGGCGGGCGTGTCGATCTCCAATGCCTCCCCGATCAGATCGGCCAGTTCGGGCATGTCCGCCTCGGTCATCCCCCAGCGGACGATTTCCGGTGTTCCGAAGCGCAGTCCGTTGAAATCGTCCGCCACGGGTGCGATCGGAAGCCCTATTCCGGAGGCAAGGATGTTGGCCTCGCGGAGACGCTGAGCGACGCGATGCCCACCGCCATAGTTTGCCGCGCGGACGGCGAACTGATGGGAGTCGGTGAAGCCGCCGGATCCGCTCAGGACGGGGACCCCGCGCTGGTGCAGCGCCGCGGCCAGCCCGGACGCAGCCGCGCGCATCTCCCTCGCATAAGCGGGGCCAAACTCCCGCCAGTCGAGCAATGCGACGGCCAGTGACGCGGTCTTGGCCACATCGAAATTGGCGGTGAGGCCGGGATAGGCGATCCGGTCGATCCGCTCGGCCAATTCCGCGTCATTGGTCATGAGCAGGCCCGAAGGCGGCCCGCCGAGGCTTTTATAGGTGCTGCACCCCATCATATGCGCGCCCTCGTCGAGCGGCTGCTGCCACTCTCGGCCGGCTATGAGGCCGCACAGATGCGCGGCGTCGAACAGAACATAGGCCCCGACCTCGTCGGCGATCGCGCGTATCTCCCCGATCGGATGCCGCCACAGATTCAGGCTGCCTCCGATGGTGATCAGCTTCGGCCGGACGCGCCTGGCCTGATCGGCCAGCGCCTCGACGTCGACGGTAAAGGCGTCGGGATCGATCGGAGCGGTGTGGACCTCCAGGCCGTAGAGGCCCGCCGCACCCGCCCGGTGGTGGGTCACATGCCCACCGATCGTGTCCGGCGGCGCGATGATGGCATCGCCCGGCTTACAGGTCGCCATGAAGGCATAGAGGTTCGCCATGGCGCCCGAAGCCAGCCTGAACTCGACATAGCGCGCCTGGAATATCTCCGCCGCCAGTTCCGCCGTGATGGCCTCGATCCGCTCGATCGCTTCGAGGCCCATCTCGTATTTGGCGCCGGGATGTCCCAGCGACGGGCGGCTTCCCAGTCCGCTGGCCAGCACCCGCTCAGCCCGCGGGTTCATCGTGTTGGTCGCAGGATTGAGGTTGACGCAGGCAACCTCGTGGATCCGCCGGTTCTCCTCGATGAGCCGATGGATATGGTCATCCATCTCGTCCGAGGACCGCCCGGCGACGGACGCGGCCAGGGTCTGGACGAGGCCATCGCACTCGTCTCCCATCCAGGGTCGCGGCGCCAGCATGTTCATATCCGATAGTCTCCTGGCATCGGGCTCGCTCAGCTCGCCAGCTCGAGCAGGCAGTCGTCGGAGAGAGGGCGAACCGGCGTGAGGTCGCGGTGGTGCCGGAAATCCTCGCGGCTGATCCGAGTATAGGCATTGTCCACCGGGTTGAGGATCAGGGAGAAGATGCTCCGATTCCAGGGCGACATGTTCGGCGGGGACCCGTGGACGAGGCAGTCGCCGAAGATGAGCGCCGTCCCCGCCGGTCCCGTGGCAGACACGACGGGGCAGGTCTCTGCGATCTCGCGAACCTTGTCCTCTTCGACGACCCACAGCGGATAGCTTGTCGAGACCGTGTCGTGCCGCGTCGCGACGCTGCCGAACTTGTGCGACCCGCGCCAGAAATAGAGCGGTCCGTTGAACTCCGTCACGTCGTCCAGGAAGATGTGGAGGTTGAGCGCCAGCGGCGCCGGCACGCCATCATCCTGGTGGTGCGTCGAAAAGTCCTGGTGCCATTGCCACTGCTCGCCCTCGAACGCGGCCTTCACGTTGATCTTGACCTGCTGGACATAGAGGTTGGGCCCGGCGATCTGCTGCGCCGGCTCCACCAGACGCGGATGCCGAACCAAGCGCGCAAAGGTCTCGTCGCGCAGGTGAAGACCCATCGCCGTGCGCACCACTCCACTCTTTCTCTCCCTGATATTGGCAGCTGCATCTTGCGCGAACACACGTCGCATCGCCCGACGTATTCCCTGCACTTCCTCCGCAGAAAAGAGTTCCGGAATTACCAGAAATCCATTCTCTCGATATTCGTCCAGGAGGTGCTGAAGGAGTTTCATGTTTCCGGTCCCGTAGTCGTGCCCCGCCATCGAAACGGCGGCTTGGACTAGGATGGCTCAACCCATAGCGATCACAAGCCAGTAATGCTGGCCTTAAGCCATAGCTTTTCTGCGCCTCTCCGTTTTCTGCGAAGCTCGAGTGGAACTTGGCTCATGACTGGGCCAGTGTTTGCGGACGAGGCATATGCGCGCAGGCGCGGCAAGGGCTTCGGCGTTGTCGGCAAAGCGACCCGTAGCCAACGAAGGGCGCGGAAACTACGCGATGCGCAGAGCTGAAAGAAAAAAGATACTGTATCAGCAACATAGAAGAATATCGTCGCCCGCCACCATTACATTGCGGTTTTTTCGGGGTTGCGTGCTGCATTCGCGAAAGCATATGCATAAGGAGAACAAGCGGGCCCATGCCCGTTTCTTGGGACGAACAATGCAGCTCAATTCGAAGCCCAGCATTGAAATCAATTCGGTGGCGCCGCGCGCTGCCGCGTCCACCCTCGTGACTGTCCTGCTTACCTGCTGCCATATGGGAGCGATTAACGGCTCTGTCTGACGGTCAAACATAAACGACCAGATACAGGACCCCCCGCTCCCACCGGAGCGGGGGGTTTTTCTTTGTCCAAAGGAGACCCTCGATGGAAATGATCTATGAATGCCGATCCCGACGCTCTCGAGGGTGGGCGGATCGCGATCGGCTATGGCATGCAGGGACGCGGCCGAGCGCTGAACTTTGCGGCAGCGGCTTCGACGTAATCATCGCCATTCACTCCGTTTCTCGCTCCTCGGAGATGGCGGGCGCGGCATGATGGGCCGGGTCGCAATCTTCGACACGACCCTGCGCGACGGCGAGCAGGCACCCGGCTTCTCGATGCGCGAGGACGGCAAGCTGCGCATCGCGCAGGCACTCGCCGCGCTCAAGGTCGACGTGATCGAGGCCGGCTTCGCCGCCGCCTCCCCCGGCGATGCGCGTTCCATCGCGATGATCGCCGGGCGGGTTGAGGGACCCGTCATCTGCTCGCTGGCGCGGGCAACACAAGCCGACATCCGCGCGGCGGCGGCCTCGCTGGCGAACGCGCAGCGGAAGCGCATTCACGTCTTCCTGGGCACCAGCCCGATTCATCGCGAGGCGAAGCTGGGTCTCAGCCCAGCGGACGTGTTGGAACGAATCCGCGTTTCCGTGGCCCTGGCGCGCGACCATTGCGAAGACGTGGAATTTTCGGCCGAGGACGCGATCCGCACCGAGCGGGACTTTCTGGTCGAGGCGCTCTCCGTCGCGGCGGCGAGCGGGGCGACGACGCTCAACGTGCCGGATACGGTCGGCTACACGACGCCGGACGAGATTTACGCGCTGTTCCGCCACCTCGCCGCCCATGTCGATCGGCCGGAGGACGTGATCTTCTCCACCCATTGCCATGACGATCTCGGCATGGCCGTCGCCAATTCGCTGGCGGCGGTGCGCGGCGGCGCGCGGCAGGTGGAGTGCGCCGTCAACGGCATCGGCGAGCGGGCCGGCAATTGCGCGCTGGAGGATGTCGTGATGGCCCTCAAGACCCGCGCCGACGTCTTCGGCGTCTCCACGGGGATCGATACGACGAAGATCCTCGCGGCCAGCCGCACGCTCGCGCAGGTCACCAACAGTCCGCCGCCGCGCAACAAGGCTATCGTCGGCGCCAACGCCTTCGCCCACGAATCGGGCATTCACCAGCACGGCATCCTCAAGAACCGGGAGACCTACGAGATCATGAAGCCCGAGGATATCGGGCTCGCGACCGACGGTATCGTGCTCGGAAAGCATTCGGGCCGCCACGCGCTCGTCGCCCGGGCGAAGGCGCTTGGCTTTACCCTGGAGGGCGAAGCGCTGGAACGGGCCTTCGCCGCCTTCAAGGACGTCGCCGACGAGGTCGGCGTCGTCGACACGGCGCGGCTGATGGCGATCCTGGCCGGTAGCGGACGAGGCGGGCGCTCGTCCTCCTGGAGCCTCAGGAAGATCGACATTCGCTCGCCCGTCTCGGACGAGGCCTGGCCGGTGGCGCGGGTGGAGCTGGAGCATGGCGAGCGCGGCCGGGTGACGGACATCGCCGCGGCGCCTGGCGCTTTGGACGCGGCCTTCGCGGCGGTGAGCCAGATCATGGGCGTACCCGCCTCCGTCGACAAGTTGGAGCTCCAATATATCGCCGCCGATTCCGATGAGGGCACCGCCGATGGACAGGGCGCCAACGTCCTCATCGAGATCACGCTTGAAGTGAGTGGCGAGTTCTTCTCCGGCCGCGCCCGGGCGCGCGACATCCTGCCCTGCTGTCTCGCCGCCTACATCGACGCGGCCAGCAATGCGGAGGCGGTTCGGCGCCTGCGCGATACCCCTTCCGAAAAGGCAGAAGCCGCATGAACGAGGAAGCTGAAATGAAGATCGTGGTGTTGCCCGGGGACGGCGTCGGGCCGGAGGTCGCGGCCGAAGCCGTGAAATGCCTGGAGCTGCTGTCGCGCCATTGCGGCTTGGGACTCCGGTTCGAAACGCATGATTTCGGCGGCGCGGCCATCGATGCGGTCGGCTCCTCCCTCCCGGAATCGACGCTCGCCGCCTGCAAGGGCGCGGACGCGGTGTTGATGGGCGCTGTTGGCGGGCCGCGTTGGGATGAGCGGGCGGAGATGCCCGAGGTGGGTCTGCTCAGGCTGAGACGTGAGCTCGGTCTGTTCGCCAATCTGCGTCCGGCGCGGGTGATTCCAGGTCTGGAATCGCTGTCGCCGCTGCGCGCTGATCTCGCCGAAGGCGCCGACGTACTGGTGGTGCGGGAGCTCACCGGCGGCATCTATTTCGGCGAGCGGAGGGTGGAGGGCGAAACGGCTTCCGATCTCTGCCTCTATTCGCGCGCGGAGATCGAGCGCATTGCCCATATCGCCTTCCGGGCGGCGCGCGGGCGGAGGCGCCGGGTGACCTCGGTCGACAAGGCCAATGTCATGGCGACATCCAAGCTATGGCGTCGAACGGTAGCCGAGGTGGCCGAGGATTATCCGGATGTGACGCTCGATCACTTATATGTCGACGCCGCCGCTATGGCGCTGGTGACTAACCCCCGCCGGTTCGACGTGATCCTGACCGAGAATATGTTCGGCGATATCTTGTCGGACGAGCTTTCCGTGATCGGCGGGTCGATCGGCCTTTTGGGATCGGCGAGCGTCGGCGCCGCGGGTCCCGGTCTGTTCGAGCCGATCCACGGTTCGGCGCCCGATATCGCCGGCCTCGATATCGCCAATCCCTCCGGCGCCATCGCCAGCGCCGCGATGATGCTGGAGGAGCTGGGGTTGGCCCCCATGGGCCACATCCTGAGCGAAGCGCTGCAAAAGACGCTGCTGGCCGGTTGCCGCACCGCGGATTTTGGCGGCAATGCGCGCTGCTCGGAATTTGGCGAGACCGTGCGGGAGTCTCTGCGGCGGCGCCTCGCCCGCTACGACGCCCATCTGGAGCTCGTCACGATGAATCGGGGATGCTGCGGATGAGCCGGCGGCCTCGCACCCTCTATGAGAAGATCTGGGACGCGCATGTGGTGGAGCGCCGCGACGACAGCACCTGCCTGATCTACATTGATCGCCATCTCGTCCATGAAGTGACATCGCCGCAGGCGTTTGAGGGCCTGCGCCTGGCGGGGCGCAAGGTGCGCAGGCCGGACCTGACGCTCGCGGTTCCCGACCATAATGTGCCGACCACGGCGCGGGTGGACGCGAACGGCGCCCGCCTTCCCATCGCCGATGCGGCGAGCGCCGGGCAACTGGCGGCGCTTGAGGCCAATGTCGCGGAATTCGGCGTTCCTTACATTGCCGACACGGCGGAAGCACAAGGCATCGTCCATGTCGTGGGTCCCGAGCAGGGCTTCACTTTACCGGGCACGACCGTCGTCTGCGGCGACAGCCATACGGCCGCGCACGGCGCGCTGGGTGCGCTTGCGTTCGGCATCGGCACCAGCGAGGTCGAGCATGTGCTGGCCACGCAGACCCTGCTGCTGAAGCAGTCGAAGTCAATGGAAGTCCGGGTCGAGGGCAGCCTCGGCTTCGGCGTCTCGCCCAAGGACGTGATCCTGGCCGTGGTCGGCCGCCTGGGCGCCGCCGGCGGCACCGGCTATGTCCTCGAATATCGCGGCGACACGTTCGAGGCGATGTCGATCGAGGGCCGGCTGACCGTCGCCAACATGTCGATCGAGGCGGGCGCCCGCTCGGGCCTGTTCGCCCCGGACGAGAAGGCCTACGCTTATTTGAAGGGCCGGCCGATGGCGCCGTCCGGTGAGGATTGGGAGAAGAAGCTCGCCTGGTGGCGCACGCTTCCGACCGACGAAGGCGCGCGCTTCGACGCGAGTCTCCGCCTCGACGCGCAGGACATCGCGCCCAACGTCACCTGGGGCACCAGTCCCGAGGACGTGGTGCCGATCACCGGCATCATCCCGGACCCCGAGAGCTTCGCCGACCCCGCCAAGCAGGCGGCGGCGCGCAAGTCGCTCGATTATATGGGGCTCACCGCCGGGACGGCGCTCCAGGACGTCGCCGTCCAGCACATCTTCATCGGCAGCTGCACCAACAGCCGTATCGAGGATCTGCGCGCCGCCGCCGACGTGGTCCGGGGCCGCAAGATCAGCGACGGCGTCAAGCAGGCGCTGATCGTGCCGGGCTCGGGGCTGGTCAAGCGCCAGGCGGAAGCCGAAGGGCTCGACCGTATCTTCGTCGAGGCCGGCTTCGAATGGCGCGAGCCCGGATGCTCGATGTGCCTCGCCATGAATCCGGACAAGGTGCCGGCGGGCGAGCGCTGCGCCTCGACCTCGAACCGCAATTTCGTCGGCCGCCAGGGGCCGGGGGCGCGCACTCATCTGGTCTCGCCCGCGATGGCGGCGGCGGCGGCGGTGACCGGCCGGCTGGCCGATGTCAGGGAGCTGGTGCGATGAACCCGGTCCGCAAGGTCGAAGGCCGCGCCATCCCGTTCGGCCGCAAGAATGTCGACACCGACGTCATCATCGGCGCCGAGCATCTGAAGACGATCGCGCGCGCGGGCCTCGGCGCCCACGCCTTCGAGAGCGTCCGGCGCGAGCCCGGCAACGTCTTCGACGACCCGGCCTATGCCGGCGCGCCGATCCTCGTCGCCGGCGACAATTTCGGCTGCGGGTCGAGCCGCGAGCATGCCGCCTGGGCGCTCGCCGACATGGGCGTCGAGGCCGTGATTGCGCCGAGCTTCTCGGACATCTTTTCGGGCAATGCCTTCAAGAACGGCATTGTCACCGTTGCGCTGGCACAACCCAAGGTCGATCGACTGTGTGAAGTCGCCCGCGATCATTCGATTGCCATCGATCTTGAAGTCATGGCCGTGACGACGACGCGAGGAGACGTTTTCCACTTCGAAATGGACCCATTCAGGCGCGGATGCCTGATGGAGGGCCTCGACGAGATCGCCCTCACGCTGTCGAGCGAGGCGGCGATCCGCGCCTATGAGCTGAAAACCGGAATCTAGGATGCGAGCGCCGGCTACGCAGGAAACCCGGCGCCCCTCGCCACGAAAAAGACGCGTGCGGCCTTGGCTCCGTGCCCATATCCCCTTGCCAAGCCTCTCGACATCTCCTCGCGCTCAGCAAGTCCCACCACTCTGCGCAAGCGCCGTCGTGGCGCCGGCCTGATGCGACAAATCGACCAGCCTATTGTCGCGCGATGCTATAATCGATCCTGATCCTGACCCAACTGCCGACCAGTGGCCGTCCACCAAGTCGCGGAGGCTGAACCTTGAACTCCCACGCCGCGGCGAGCACCGCGCGAGTGATTTGCGACCCCTCCGGATATTCGGCGAGCCCCACACAATCCTCGACGCGATAGTCCGGCGCGGTGCGGCATGCGATCAGTCCCCAGCCTGGCCCCCGGGCGGTAGACAAATACGCGCGCAAAGCGTCTTCCTTCGGCTCGCGATACCAGGCCGCCGCATAAAGCGGCTCGCCATTTGGAGCTGTTCCCACACGCTGGGTGTCGCGGGAGGAGGAACCACCTCTATCCGGTGGCCCATAAAGTCGCCTGCCCGATGGAACTGGCCGAGGGGAGTTCGATGGAATAGCGGCGGACGGTGGCAGTTGGTGCGGCGTCGGCATGACGGCGCGCGCGATCGGCGGAGCTTTCGGTTCAGCGGGTTGCGGAGGCAGTGGTTCCTCTGTTGCCGGGCGTTGCGGCACAGGCTCCGCCGCCGGCTGCTCGGGCTCCGGATCGCTGGGTTCGGGCGCTTCCTCCGAAACGTCGTTGGCGCTGAGGTTCACCACGGTGATGCCCTCCTCCTTTTTGCCAGACGGCTCTTCCGAGCTAAGCGTGAGCAATAGGAGCAGCAGAAGCCCTTCGATCAGTGCGGCTAAGCTTATGGCGAGTGTGCGGCGTCCAGCCCCGGTGCGGAGCCGTTCGACGAAGGGACTGGCTGGAACAGGGCTCGGCTGAAGCACGGGTCTTCGATGGTGGTGCCCGCGGGACAAGGTCCCCGAGGCTGCATAGGCGAGGATAGTCGGGCGCCGGACCTATGACAAGTGAAGGCCGGGCAAGCCGAATGTCCGCAAGCGTGAGCGCCGTCGCTGATGAAAGACAGCTTTCGTAGCTCGGGCCCACAATCCGTCGTTCAGATGTCGGCCAGCTCCGGTCGTTGCCAAGACACGCGCACGCTAACAAGCACGAAGAGAAGCTGGGTCGCTACCCGAGCATCGTAGACGACCTTCCACAGGACCACTGTGCGGGCATTGCGTCCTGACTGACCCGGCGGCGACCGAGGAAGACAGCGCGGGATCGGCCACTTCGATGTGTCCAGCCGATACCCCATCGGATTTTCCGGACCAGCTGATCACGGCGGTCGCGAGCGCGGCTGCGGCGGCGGCGCCGATCGCGAGCTGCGGCGCCATGCTGAGCGGAGCAATCGCCAGAATCCAGGCGACGAGCAATGCGCCGGCGGTCTGACCGGCCAGCCGCGCCGTTCCCTGCAGCCCGCCCGCCGCGGCGCTGCGATGCGGTGGGGCGGACAGAAACATGTTTCGGTTGTTCGGAACCTGGAACAGCCCGAAGCCTATTCCGCAGACCATCATGCAGACGGCTAACGGCGCCAGGCGCCAGCCGGGCGGAATCAATACTGTTGCCGCCAGACCTGCAGCGAGCACGCTGCCGCCGAGCGCACAAACAGATGACACGGACAACTTGTCCGCCATCCGTCCCGCTATGCGGCTCGTTGCCGCAACGGCGAGGGGCCACAGGGCGATCATCATACCGGCGGTGAGGGGGCTGCGGCTGAGCGACATCTGGAGATGGAAGGGCAGCGCCAAAAGACCTGCCGACTGGCCGGCAAACAACAGGACCGACGCCGCCACCGATCTGCGGAATGACCGAAGAGCAAGGAGGTCGAACGGCACGATCGGAGCATTCTGGCGCCGCTCCCGGAAGAACAGCCACCAAGCGGCTGCCAGCCCGACGAGGAGGAGCAAAACAGCTTCTACAGGTTGTGAGCGCGCCGCTTCGACCGCCATCACCATCGCGCCAATGGCCAGCCCATAAAGGGCGATCGTCAGCAGATTAATAGAGCGGATGTTCGCGGGCACCGGAGGAAGTGCGCGAGCGGCGATCAGCGCGGCGGCCGCAAGAGGAAGGCCCGCCACGAAGATCCAGCGCCAGCCGAACCAGGAGATGATGAGGGCGCCCACCACCGGCGCCGCCGCCGCGCAGACGGCGACCACCAGCGCGTTCCAGGCAATGGCGCTGCCGAGGCGCTCCGCGCCCAGAGTGAAGCGGAGCAGGGCTATCCCAAGCGCCATGATCGCAGCTCCACCGAACCCTTGCAGCGCTCGGGCCGCAACGAGCAGCGGCAACGTCGGGGCCATTACCGATGCCGCGGCGGCGGCGGCGAAGACCAGGACGCCGGCAGCGAAGAGTGTCCGATAGCCGATGCGGTCCGCGAGGTGCGCGCCAGGAAGAAGGCCCATGAGCAAGGTTAGCTGGTAGGCGGTAACGACGAGCATGGACTCTGCCGGGCTCCGCGAGAAGGCGAGCGAGATGGTCGGGAGTGCGACATTGACCATTCCAAAGTCGAGAACGACGAGAGCCATCGCCGCGAGAACCGCGGCCGTGCCTAATCTCTCGCGCGCCATATTCCGGCTCATGGCCGGGGCGCCGTCCAATAGCCGTCCTGCTCGACGAAGCGGCTCAGCTTATGCTCGACCTGATCCTCGTGACGCAAATCGCGCTCGGTGAACCGGAACAGCAAAGCGTTTTCGGTGGGGCACCTGGTGTCGTGAATGTCTCCGGGGAGAAAAGCTTTGGCCTCGCCGGCGCGGAGCAGGCTGGTGTCGCGCAGCACGAGCCGGTCCTCGGCTCCAGCCGCCTGCACCCTGGCATAGGTGCGTAGCTCGAGTTCACCAGATTGAACGCCGTAAACGACCCACGCGCGGCCGTGATCGTGGGGCGGTCTGAAGAGCCCCTCATTCTCATTGTGCGCGAGCAGCATGAAGCCGCTGGGATCGCGGTGCAGCTGCCGGGAGGCGGGGCGTTCGGCGAGGAGCGAAGCGAGCCAGTCCTCCGCGGGATCAGCCCGCACCAGTTCCTCCAACCGAAGCCGGCACATGGTCACCAGCTCGCTGCTGATCGGGCCCCAAGCCGAGCGTATCGCAGCGGTAAACGCATCGAGGGAATTGTGAGCCATGACGCAGTCCTTTCCTGTTCTGGAGGAGCGACATGGAAGCTACGCCGTGGAAGTGGCATGCGGTAGGCGCACTGATTGCATCCTATCATTGCATCTGACGCCATGTGTTGGATCGTGCTAAGGCTCGGTCATGGCTTCGCCCGATCTCAATCTTCTCTACACGCTGGACGTTCTCCTGAACGAGGGGAGCGTTGCGCGCGCCGCTCGCCGGTTGCGCCTGAGCCCTTCGGCGATGAGCCGTGCGCTCGCCCGCCTCCGCTCCGTGATGGGCGATCAGCTGCTGGTTCGGGCTGGGCGCAACCTGGTGCCGACGCCACGAGCGATCGAGATGCGCGAGCAGGTCCGCGAACTGGTTCAGGATGCCCAAGCGCTGCTGCGCCCGGCGGCGGGGCTCAACCTCTCCGCGCTGAAGCGAAGCTTCACCTTACGCGCGAGCGATGGCTTCGCCGAGACGTTCGGCGCCTCTCTCATAGGGAGAATGCAGGAGGAGGCGCCCGGAGTGCGGCTTCGCTGCATCCGCAAGCTGGACAAGGACAGTGAGGGCCTGCGGGACGGCTCGATCGATCTCGAGACCGGCGTTGTCGCCGGATCCATCGGACCGGAGGTTCGGGCGCAGGCGTTGTTTGCCGATCGCTATGTGGGTGTGGTTCGGCGTGAGCATCCTCTCGCCGCCGACGAGGTCACGCCCGCGAACTATGCCGAGTTTGGCCATGTGATCGCTTGGAGGCAGGGGCTCGAGCTGGGCAGGATCGACGAGCTTCTCCTGGCCGCCGGCCTCAAGCGCGAGATCGTCGTAAGTGTAGACGGGTTCGCCGCCGCTTTGACGCTGGCGCGAGGATCGGACCTCGTGGCGACGGTGCCGGAGCGGCACACCGCCGGTCTGCGCGAGGGCATGCACAGCTTCTCCCTTCCGATCCCCACGGAACCGTTCACCATCTCGCTGCTGTGGCATCCGCGTCTGGACGGAGACCCCGCTCATCGATGGCTTCGGGACTGTATCCGCGGTGTCTGCAACTCGCGGCAATCCACAAGGTGAGTGACTGAAGTCTAGTCCGCCAGCCTTCGATCCGCTGGACGTCCGCTATCCCACCGTCCCACGCGTGAGCCGCCGGTCCGCTTTCGGCCCAATTTCGGCCGCGGGTGACCATCTTCATCCTGTCGGGTGAATTCGAAAAGCAACTGAAAACCGTCGGCTGGGGAGTGGTGCGCCCGGCATGAATATGATGGGCACTCAGATCATTGGGAACTTTCGGTGGATAGGTGCCGCGGACGTTTGGGTTAGCATCAGGTATCGAATGCTCCCGAAAGCGACCGTTCGTTCTTAGCCGCCTACGGACAGCGATGCCTTCCGACCAAAGTTAATGACACCTTCGGTTGAGCAGGGACGGGTTCGGCACCAGTTAGAGCTCAATGTGCCAGGTCAAAAGAACAGCTTGCGGAATTCCAGGCGCACGGACCGGCCCAGTGGATCGAGGAGGTCGGGTTGGTAGCCAACCGGGACGGCGCCCATGCTGTCTCGGACGTCGAGGCGCTGGTCGAAGAGGTTGTCGATTGCCAATGTGAGACGGGAGCCCCGGACAAAGGGCATTGAGCGGACGAGGGCGCGTTGCTGCGCGAGATCGGCGAACAGGCGGAGATTGACGGTGGCGAGCGCGCCGAAGCGGAGATCCCGCGGCGAGGACGCGCCGCTCGTCTGACCGGTGCGGACGCGGGTAGCGCTCTGCCAGTCGGCCTGGAGGCGGGCGCCGAGGCCGTTGCGGCTGTAGCCGGCGCGCAACTGCACCTCGTGGCGCGGTCGCCCTCCCCGATCGCCGGCGGCGGAGCCGCCCAGCAGGTCGAGCTCCGGTACGCCGCGGCGGATGAGGATCGTGTCCGTCAACCGCCAGGTGTGGAAGAGGCTGAGGGTCACGCGGCCCTCGCGTCCGCTCCCGGAGCCGCGTCCGCCGCCGCGCCGGCCGTCGCGCTCCGTTCCCGTTCCGCGCGCGGCGTCGCGCTGCTCCCGGCGCGCGGCGCGGAGCTCCTCGATCTGTTCCTCGCTAAGCGGCCGGCCATCGGCGCCTGTCGGGGGCGGGGCTTCCAGCGTTTCGGACCAGTTGAGCCCCCAGCGCAGCTGACGCTGGCGGACGCGCTGGAAAGCGACCGGGCGGCTGTCGATCCGGAACAAGGCGCCGTCGGCATCGCGCTCGAACCGATCGGGAAAGGCCGCCTCGATCTCGGGCGCAGGGGTGGGGAAGCTCGCGACGGCGTTCCTGATCCGCGTGTCGGCATAATTGACGAGAAGGGCGAGGTCGTCGATCGGCTCCACCGTCAGGCCGAGCTTCATCACGCGGCGATTGTCGGCAAGGAGGTCGGGATTCCCACCCTCGATGCGGGTGACGTCGACCGTCTGCCCGGTGGCGATGTCGAAGACACGGACATTGGGCGTGGCGAGCAGGGGATCGCCAAGTTGCTGGATGCTGGGCGCGCCATCCTCGCGCGTCATCGAACCGATCAGGCGGACCTCGTCGGCGGGCTCCCAGTTGAAGCCATAGCCCAAGGCCGAGAGGGTGCCGAAATCGGAGAGCTGCTCGACCTGGCCATTGGCGTTGACGGAAAGCGAGCCGACCGGGCCGTCTTCGAACAGGGGGAAATCCAGGTTGAGCTGGGCGTTCGCCTGATCGCGCGAAAGGTCGGTTTCGGTAAGGCGGCCGCCGCGCGTCGATTTGCTGGCGATGTCGCGCAGCTTGAACCCGACCTTGGCCGTCGCGGCGACCGCGCCTGCCGGGAGCCCGAACACATCGCCGCTTGCGGTGGCCTCGGTCTCGATCGTCTCGGCAACGGATTTCGCCCGGTCACGGCCGAGGCCGGTCTCGGTCTCGCGATCGGTGAGCCTGTTCGATCGCTCGCGCGCATATCCGCCGTCCAGGGACCAGCGCCAGCCGACGCGGTCGCCGTTCAGCGCATAGCCGAGGCTGGCATTGCGGTTGCGGCGATCGCGCAGCAGCCGTCGCGAGCCGCTCTCGGCGCGGCCGAGCGCCGCCTCGATATTCTCGCCTTCGAGTTCGGCGCTGAGCGTCGCCGAGACATTGCCGAAAATGGTGCGGTTATAGGTGCCGTTCAGCTCGACCGCGTCCGACGCGGAGAGGAGCGAGCGATCGGGGTCCGGGTCGATCACGTCCCGCTCGGTCTCGAACAGCGGCGTGGAGCGCTTATATTCCGCGTCGATGCTGAGCCGGCTGCCCTCGGCGATGCGCAAATAGTTGACGTCGCCCTCATAGGCCGCGTGCCCGCCGGCCGTGGCCTGGGTCGTCTCGAGCTCCGCTGTTACCGCCTCGAAACGGCGCCGGAGGACGAAATTGACCACCTTCTGATCGGCGCGATAGCCGTATTTGAGCGCGACCTCCTCGGGCAGGATGTCGACCCGGCTGACGGCTTCGGGGGGAAGGTCGCGGATCTCACGAAAGCCGCTGATCCGGCGGCCGCCCAGCAGGACGACGGGCTGGCCGCCGCCGCGACCCTGTATGCTGCCGGCAAGGGGGCTGAGCTCCTCCAGCAGCTCGCCAAGGTCGCCAACGCCATATGCACGTATGTCCCGGGCATCGAGGGTTATTTCGGGCGCGATGTCGCCGATCACCGATCCGCGCGGGACCGCCCTGCTGCCCGTGACGACGATCGCCTCCTCTTCCTCCTCCTCGTCATAGCCCCCCTGTTCGGGGTCGCCGGCTTCCGTGTCCGTTTCGGCGGGGGGCAAAGGCGGCGCGGTTTGGGCGAGCGCGGGCCAAGAGGTGGAAAGAAACATGAGAACGCCAACGATACGCATGGATCACTTTGCCTGGGCAGCGTTCACGGAGTGTCGCCGACGCTCTCATAGGGCATCGTCTCGTCGAACAGGCGCGTCTTCATGGTCGATGCGTTGCCGGCCTCGATGCGCTTGCGGCCGGCCTCGTCCTTCACGATCACGACGCTGTCGTAGAGCTGGCCGTCGGCGGTGTAGGCGCGATAGTCGAGCCTGCCGCCGTCGATGTCGATCACCTGGAAGAATTGCGAATTCTCGGCGAAACGCTCGAGCCCGACGCCGGTCGGCTTATAGGCATTCCAGCGGTCGTCCTTGAACTTGTACTGCTTGGGTCCGGACACGGAGTTGACGAACATCACGGCCAGCTCGTCGCCTTCCGCAAGCGCGCTGCGCTCGGGGCTCTGCTCTCCCGATCCGATCATGCCCCGCGCATAAGTATGGTCGTGGCCCTGGAGGACGAGGTCGACGCGATGCCCGGTCAGCACCGGGAGGAGCATTTCGCGCAGGGTCTTGTTGTCGCGGTCGCGGCCCGACGAATAGACCGGGTGGTGCATGGTAACGACCCGCCAGCGGGCGTCGGAGGCGGCGAGCTTGCGGTCCAGCCACTCGGCCTGCACCGCATAATCCTTGAGATTGCTGTCGAGCACGAAGACATGGAGGTCGGGCGAATAGCGGACGTCATATACGGTCTCGCGCATCGCCGCGGGCAGCGGCGGATCGGCCGGCAGCCGGAACTGCGGACGCCACAGCGCCGAAAGGACGCGCTGCTTCGAATCTTCGGTGAGGCCCAGTTTCTCATATTCGTGGTTGCCGGCCACGGGAATGGCCGGGATCATGCCGTGGATGAAACCCGACGCCTTGAACCATTCGGCCCATTCATAATCGCGCGAGCCCTTGTTCACGAGGTCGCCCGCGTGGAGGATGAAGCGCGCGTCGGGCGCTGCCTGGAAGGCGGCACGGATCACCCGCGACCAGTGCGACGTGATCCCGTTCTGCGCATCGCCGACATAAATGAAGCGCAGCGGTCCGGAAAGCGGCGCGGTTCGCGCCTGGAACCACTCGCTCCAGATCCCGTCCGCGCCCTGCACGCGATAGGCGTAGAGGGTGTCCGGCTCGAGGCCGTCGAAGCGGACCGAATGATAATGGGTGGAGGGGAGGCCCGCATTGCGGGGCATGGGCAGCCTGACGCCCTCATGCTCGATGCCCTGCAGGTCGAGCGTCTCCGTCTCGGCGGCGACGGTGCGGGCGGCAAGATCGAACCGGGCATCGGGGGTGGCGAGCGCGATCTGGGCGATGGTCGCCGTCACGTCCGACGAGGTCCGCCAGCTGACGGCCAGCGAACGCGCCGGATCGGTCTCGAAGGTCAGCACGATCCGGTCGGGCCATTTCGTCGCCGCCTGCCATGGGGCGACGTCATGCACGCCGGGGTGAGCATAAGACGAAGCGGCAAAGCCCAGCGCGCATGTGACGGCAAGCGCCGCCCGGTAAACAAGCTGTTTCAAGTTAACCACCTATCCCGATATATGTCTTGAGAGGCCGATAGGCCCGGTCCGTGTCAGTTGGGTTTCACGGCAGAGGAAGAAGAGAGAACCGGCCTCGGCGCGGCCGCCAGGATGCGTCCGAGACCGGCCGCCGCAGCCGGGAACAGGCTTACTTCATTCTCCATCGAGCGGCACTTCCGCGTAGCGATTGAGGCCCGCGCCGCCTTGGGAGCCGGCATCGTAGACAAACCCATAGACCCGGCTTCCGTCCGGCTTGCGGATGATATTGCCGCGGACCCAGGAACCCTCGATGCCGTCGATCAGAAGAACCGGCGGCTGCCAGCCGGCCTCGTCACGGGTGCTGAAGAGGCTTCGCGAACCCTCGTCGGCGAACAGCAGGTGCGCCGTGTCGCCGTCATTGACGAGATCGGCAGCCGGCTGCTGCGAGTCGACCGCATCGGTCATCACGCGGTGCCCGGATATCATGACCGGCCCGGCCGGCGCGGAGCCGCCCCGCAGCTTCCGTTCCCACAAGGTGCCGTCGGCCAGCCGATAGACGATGAACAGCGTGTCGGTCGCCTCGTCGAAAGCCAGTGGAAGCACGGCGCCATATTCGGCCCGGCTGGTCCCGGCCCCGCTGGCCAGTTGCCGGCGCGCGGTCAGCGTCCCGTCCGGCAGCAGGCGGCGATACCAGATGCTCCCGTCAGCACTGAAATAAGCGAGGTGCACGATGTCGTCGCGGCCGAGGATCGCCTGGGGTCCCGCCGTGACCTCCGCCGCTTCGGGGTCGATCTCGACCGGCAGGCTCCAGCGGCCGTCGGCGGCGCGGATCGCGTAGTGCAAGCGGTCTGCGAGGAACACCGTGACCATGCTGCCGTCCGAGCGGACGGCCAGCGTGGCCATCTGCGCCACCGCTTCCGCTTCCGCCGCGAGTTCGTCGCGAATGGCCCAGCTGTCGGGGTGCGTCGGATGATCCGACGTCCGGAAGACATGGTGACGCACGGAATGGGTAACCTGGTGGATGATGTGGATGCGGTCTCCGACCTGGCGGCCGTCCACCGATTCCAGATCGCGGGTGTCGGGACGGTTCGCTCCGTCGACCTCGCTCCAACTGCGCCCGCCATCGGCCGACTTCATCATCATGAACTTGTTGTCGGTCTCGGTCGGCTCCATGATGAAATAGAGATCGCCGTTCGTCGCCTGCCAGGGGCCGATGCGCCCCGGTGTCTCGACGAATGTCCCACCCAGATGACCGGCCGGAACCGACAGCCGGACTTTCGCGACCGGACCGGCGGGAACCGCCTCGCCGGCGCTGTCGACCATCCGGAACTCGAAGTGGTCCCCGGCTTCGTTGACTGCCGGGCCATCGGCGTGACGGCGGATCACGATTGGCCATTCGAACTCCCCATGGCGCCCTGTGCCCGCCGCCCAGCGGGGCGTCCGCTTCCGGAGCGAGAGGCCGATGCCGGGAGCGAAGGGCGCGTTCGAGCCGGACAGCAGGTCTCCGGTCTCCTCGCCATGGGCGTAAGCGGGCGTGACAACGATACTGACCCGCGGCGTTCGCGGCTCACCTTCCAGAACGATCTCCGCGATATCCACCTGCCCGGCGGCCGGTGCCAGGATGCCGTGACCGGTGGGTGCCAGCTTACCCCCCACAGGCACCGCGAATTCGAGTGTATCGTCGTCGAAATTGACTTCGAGCTGTTCACCCTCGAGTTGGATCTCCGCCTCGTGCCAGGCGCCGCGGGCGATATTCGCGCGTTCGTCCCTCAGGACGGTTTCCCGGCCGCCAACGACGCGGATGACGCGAATATGCCCGTCGGGGTCGAACTGGATACGGCCGTGATTGTTGGCGTCGACATAGCCGAAGACTAGAGCGAAGCCCTCGCGGGCATCGACCGGCAAACGGAAGCGGGCGCCCAGGGTGAACTCCGGCAGCGGCCAGGGCGCCTCGTACAGAGCCACCATCCCGCGCTGGCCTCCGCCGGCTCGCATCACGCGGCGAGGTCCGTCTTCGACGACGGCCAGGCCTTTCGGCGCTCCCGCCACAACGACCCACCCCGGCGGCGTCGAACCGGGAGCTCCCTCATCGAAGTCGAGCTTCAGCTCGCGTTGGGGATAGGGAAAGTCGTGCGCTTCCACCGTCTCCCAGCGCCCCCCGTTGCGGCGCGCCTGCAATCGGTAGTCCGCCGGGGCCCGGCTCTGCTCGATCTCCATCCGCAGCCGGAACGGCCGGTCGGCCGGCACCGTGACCTCCGCGTTCGGCTCGCCCGCCCAGCCGGCATCGGCATTGAGCGGCGCCTGAAAATCGGAGCGGATGCGAAAGGCGGGGTCTTGCGCATGGGCGGCGCCCGCCAGCATCAGGGCCGCTGCCGCGCTCGCCAGCCGGAGGTGCCGCAAACGGTGTGCGCTCGCATCGATGGGATGAGCCAACGGGTCTTCTCCTAATCTATTGCTTCATCGAAAACGGGGCGCGCCCGTGGAGACGGCGCACGAAATTGTCCGGGGGGCGCGGCCGATGGCTTGCCGCCACCGGATGCACCCGGTGACGGCGGCACGACCAATCGGAAAATCAGTTGCCCGGCGTCGTATCCGCCTTCCAGCCCCAGGCGCCCAGCATCACATCGAACAGATAGGTGTTGGGGAAGTAGCCACGAACGCGTTCCGCCCCGGCGCCGATCGCCAGCGCGGGGACTTCCTCGGCGGTGTGGCTGTCATTGACGAGCACGTTCTTCAGGCGGACGATGCCCTCCTCGGTCCCGGCCGCTTTCCACGCGTCATAGCCTTCCAGCACCTCGCCGCCGCGCGTGCCGCCATCGACCTGGAGGCCGAAGCTATGGTCGGCAGTGAACAGCAGCAAAGTATCGTCGAGGTCGACGCGCTTTTCCACTTCGGCGATCAGCTTGTCGAAATCGACGACGTTCTGCAGGCCCTCGCGCGGGTCATCGGTGTGAGCATCCCATTCGACGACCAGGAAATAGCCATTGGGCGACTTCTCCAGAATATCGAGCGCGCGATGAGTGGCCGCGCGGACATCCATCTGGTCGGCGACGACCACGGGCCGTATATTGGAAACGGGCACTTGCTCCAGCGCCGAATAGATCGGGCGGCGATGATTCTCGCTCAACGCGTCGAAGCTGGTGCCCTTCACGGTCAATTGCTCGCCGATCTTCCGCCGGCCGGCGCCGAACATCACGTCCACTCCGTCGCCGAACCGCGGCGAAAAGGCCTGTGGGAAGATTTCACCCCACTTCCCGCGATCGTTGGAATGGGCATAAGCGGCGGCCGGCGTCGCATCGGCGATGGATTGCGTCGAGATCACCCCGGTGAGCAGCCCGCGCTCCTCGGCATATTCGAGCAAAGTCTTGGTGGGCGCGCCGTCCCTTTCCCGGCGCACGGCATCGGCGGACTGGCTGATCACTCCGTTGCGCGTCTTGAAGCCGGTCATGATCGAGGACATGCCATTGGCCGAGTCCGACACGAACCCGTCCACCGGCGAAGTCTCGCTCAAGCCGAGATGCGGCCATTGCTGAATTCGCAGCTTCAGAGGCTCGCCATAGCCCATCAGGCTGGCGCCGTTGATGGTCGACACGCCGCCGGCGTCGGCGAGGAACAGGATGACGTTCCTCGCTTGCCCTGTATCCCGCGCCTGGGCTTCCTGAGCCTGAGCCTGAGCCTGGGCATTGGCCGCGGGCGCCACCAACAGGGTGGCCGCCAGCAGCGGAAAAACGGAACTGAACATAATATTTCTCATGGCAATGCGCTTCCCCATCAGAACGTATATTGAAGGCCGATATTATACTTCCGGCCTGCGAGGCTGGCGTCTTCGACAAACTGCCGATAGCCTTGATAGGAGACCTGGGGCTCATCGGTCAGGTTGGTGACGGCGGCGAAGGCTTTCAGGCCGTTGAGGAAAGTGTAGCCCGCTTCGATGTCCACCCGCTGCTCGGCGGCATAGAATTCGTCGCTCTCGATATCGTCGCCCAGACCTTCGATATAATCGTCGCGGTAACGATAGTCGCCACGGATGTTGAAGCCCTTCCAGACCCATTCCAATGTTCCGGTAATCAGGAACTTGGAGAAGCCGGGAACCGGCAGTTTCCGGTCGTCGGCGCGATCGGGATAGGTCGCTTCGCTGTCCGAGAAGGTCGCGCTCACGGCGGCGCTCAGGCCACGGAGCGGGCCAGGCAGAAAGCTCAGGCGCTGCCGCGCAATCAATTCGATGCCGTAATTCTTCGCGGTCGACCCGTTCGTCGGGCGCTCATATTCGAAATCGCCTTCCGGATCCCGTATCGGAATGCCGTTCGCATCCAGCTCATTGAAGTTGTAGACGCGGGTGAAGGAGAAATCCTTCACGTCCTTGTAGAACAGGCCGACGGAATACAGGCCGCCGTTGCTTGTATAATATTCCAGCTGGACGTCGAAATTGTCCGATATGGCCGGCTTCAGGTTGGGGTTGCCTTCATAGATATCGCCATCTTCGTTGACGAACCGTCCCTCGGTGAGTTCTCCCAGACGCGGGCGCCCATAGCTTCTGTTATAGCTTTCACGAAGGATCAGGTTGGGCACAAGCTCGTGGCGGAAATGAATGCCCGGCAGCCAGTGGCCATAGGAATCGCCGGAGCGGATTTCGGTTACGGCGGCTTCTCCGTCGAGATAGCTTACGAACTTGTTGGTGTTCTTCCAGTCGACACGCTCGTAACGCACACCGGCAAGCACCGAATGGCCGTCCAGCCGCCAAGTTCCCATGACGTACCCGGCAGTGGTCTGCTCAACCGCATCATAGTCCGAGAAATTGCTGTCCTCCAGCGAGTCCTCCTCCTCGAACTCGAAGAGGTCCGGGCGTGAGGAAAGGAGCGCCAGTCCGCTCCTGGGGCTGACTTCGAAAATTCTTGTCCCGCCCAGCAGGACCTCGTCATTGCGGGTAAGGATTTCCGCGTAAGGGAAGCTCTCGTCCATGCTGTACACGTCGGTGCGCTTGTCGAAGCGGGGGGCGCTGCGACGATATTTGGCGCCGGTCTTGAACGTAAACACGCTCGGCCCACTGTCGAAACTACGCTCCCAATCGGCCTGGGCGCTGAACACCGTCTCGGTCTTGACGGAGGTTTCCGCGATCAGCTCGCCTTCCGAGATAAGGGACAGATCGCCGTGATCCTGCCCATCCAGCGGATTGATGATGACCTCGCCGCGAGAAACGTTGATGAGCTCATATTCGAAAAGGAGCCATGGATCCGTCGGTTCCATCAGCACGCTCAGTTCGGTGTCGCTGGTCACCGTCTGCTTGCTCCTCGAGTAGAACAAGTCATAGGTGAGCAGGCTGTTGGGACGCTCATGGCGGCCGCCGAAATTGATGGAGTAGAGGTCGTTGTGGCGGTCGTCTTCCGTGCCGATCCAGCCGCGCGAACCTTGCGAACCGTCGTCGCCGGGGGTGCCGCGCCCATAATCGGGGGTCAGTTCGCCGTAGGTCTTGTCCCCGTCGATCGCATCCTGGAACTGGGTATCGATATCGATATCGCTCTCATTCTTCACGCCCTTGCGCTGCGCATTGCTGTAGAAGCCGCGAAGATAGAAGGAATTGAAAGGATCGGCCCTGAAGTCCAGCGCGGCGTTCACGGTCGTGGTGTCGGTTACCCGGCTATCATATTCCCAATGCGATGATTCCATGAACCACACCGGTCGGTCATACTGATCGAGGCCCAGGCTGGGGTTGTTCTCGGGGGTGACCTGCACCCAGTCCATGTCGCGGTTCCTGGAAGCGCGATCGGTTCGATAGCTGCTGACGGTCGCGCTGATGCCGAGATTCCGGTCGCCCCCGCCGACGCTCAGAATATCCGAATATTGCAGGCTGCCCGAATGGCCCCAGCTGTCGGGCAGGTCGCTATAGACGCCGCCGGCCGTGATCTTCACCTCCCGGCCGCTTCGCTCGAAGGCGCTGCGGCTGATGACGTTGATGATGCCGCCGATGGCATCGCCGTCGCGATCCGGCGTGGGCGCCTTGATCACCTCGATATTGCTGATGCCGTCCGCGGCGAGCTGGCGGGTGTCGAATCCGCGGCCCCCGCCGGAGGTGGGCATGCGATTCCCGTCTACCTGGAACGAATTATAGTCCGCTCCGATGCCGCGGATGTTGATGCCCGCGGCGGATCCGTCCTGATCCTCGTTCACGCTCAAGCCGGGCAGGCGCTGCAGGGCAGCGCCGATATTGCCGTCCGGCATCTGGCCGAATACTTCTTCGGAGATTATGTTGACGATGCCCGACGCGGTTTTCTGCTGGTTGATGGCGAGAGCCTGTCCGCGGGCCGAGGCACGCACGATGATGTCTTCACTGGCGAGCGCCTCGCTGACCAGGCCGACATTTGCCACCGCATTGCCGCCGCTGGGCACGGTCACAACGTGGAGGACTGTATCGAGGCCCACATATTGGATTTGCAGCGTGACCTCGCCGGCGGGCGCGGCCACCTGGAAACGGCCATCCTCGGTGGTATAATCCTGAACGTTGGTGCCGAGCACCCGCACGACGGCCCCACGCAGGGAGGCGCCGGACTCGCTGTCATAGATTCGGCCCGTTACCGTGCCTTCGCCAGCCTGAGCCAATGCCATTGCTGGAAATGCACAGGAAATAGAAAGTGCTGCGATAATATTGCGCATCAGTTTGCCCCGTTTCAGATGTGATGGAGGGCGAACTAGAAGCGCACAGTTGCATTTTTGTTGCGAAACGATAAGTCAGAATTGTTACATTTCTATTTAACGAGTAAGAACATGTACTGTACAACTACACGATGCCAATAATGACTTAGGGACGCATTTCGGCATAGTGAGAACGATGTTGATAGCCCGGAACAGATATACGTTAGCTCGGCAGTATGAAGACGATATTTAACTTTTTCGGACGGGCTGAACGGTCGCAACGGGCCGATCCCGTTGAAAAACTCACGCTGACCATGGTGAGGAAGCGCTGATGTCAGCATTCCCAACGACCGCGGAGCGAAGCCGATGATGGGCGAACGAACCGCGATGCAGAAGCCGTTGCTCGACGCGTTCAATCCGGAGCGGCACTGCCGCCTGGCCACCTGCTTCGCTCGAGCGGCCGCTTCGTCGACCTCAGCGGCATTCGCGAGCATCTGCGAGCCTATTATAGCGATACAGGTCCGCCATCGATCGATCGAGAGTTCGACGCCATCAGCCGCTTCAGATGATCCGATCGGTCGAACCACCCAGCCTGAATAGGAGCCGAAGCTGAGCGTCTTCTGGAGCGGCTTTCCGGCGGCATTCTTACCCGCAGCCGCAAGGCGGCCATCCCCTACAACCGCGACGCTTATCGCGCCCGCAACCTCGTCGAACGTCTCTGGTGTCGCCTCAAGGACTGGCGAAGGATCGCCACCCCGATACGACAAGCTCGCCGCCAATTATCTCTCTGGCGTCTTCCTCGCCGCAACCATCGTATTCTGGTGCTGATCGAGTCCGGAGCCTAGTCTTGAGAACTCAAGGATTTGTGGACTGCTGCGAACGGAAGCGTTCGCAAAGTTGGCGGAGACGGAGGGATTCGAACCCTCGGTAGGAGTAATCCCCCTACGGCGGTTTAGCAAACCGCTGGTTTCAGCCACTCACCCACGTCTCCGCTAAGCGCCGAACCGCGGGCTATAGCGGGGGGTTCGAGACTGTTCAACCGATGACATGCAACCGTTCCGGCGCAAGATCGACTCGCCTCGTCGCCCGTTCATTGCGGGGCAAGGCGGGAAAAGGTTAATCTGCGCAAGCGAGGTTCGGGGGACGATTATCATGTTGAGATCCGCTTTTCTTACACTGCTGGCCGCGGCCGGCCTGGCCGTGGCGGCGACGCCGGCGGCGGCCCAGATCACCCAGATCGATCCCAACAGCGCCGACCAGTATCAGGTGCCGGCGGAGGATCCGTATGCCGATCCCTTCGTCGATCCTTACGCGGCCGATACCGCCGCGACAGTGGACGAGGGCCAATACCAACCGGTCGATCCGGGGGCGCGGGACGAGCAGGCCGCCCAGGCCGCACCGGCCATCGTCGCGAAGCCCGGGCAGACCGTTCCCCGCGAAGACATTTTCAGCGCCGCCGAGGGCGTGTTCGGCCAGGGTGCCGAGGGCCTCGCCGGCATCATTGAGAATATCCTCCGCGACCAGGGCGAGCCCGTCGCCTACATCACCGGCCGGGAAGCGGGCGGCGCGTTCGTCTTCGGCGTCCGCTACGGTTCGGGCACGATGCACCACCAGGTCGAGGGCGAGCGCATCGTCCATTGGACCGGTCCGTCGCTCGGCTTCGACTTCGGCGCCGACGCCAGCAAGGTGTTCGTTTTGGTCTACAATCTCTACGACAGCCAGGACATCTTCAAACGCTATCCGGGCGCGGAGGGGAATGCCTATGTGCTCGGCGGCTTCACCGCCAGCTACCACCGCAGCGGCGACGTGGTGCTGATCCCGGTGCGGCTCGGCGTCGGCCTGAGGCTCGGCGTCAACGCCGGCTATATGCGCTTCACCGAGAATAATCGCTGGCTGCCCTTCTGAACAGCTCGTCACCCCAGCGAAGGCTAGGGTCTCGGGCCGGAAAGGACCCGGCGTCTTTCACTCGCTGAGATCCCAGCCTTCGCCGGGATGACGGCTAATCGGCAAAGCGCCAAGCGAGCGTTTCGCCGGCATGGAAGGGCACCAACGTGCTTCCGGCGGCCGGGAGCTTCTCGGGAACCTCGACCGGCACGCGCTCCAGCGCCACCCGCCCCTCGTTCAGCGGCAAACCGTAGAAGAGCGGGCCGCTCTCCGAGGCGAACTTTTCCAGCCGGTCTAGCGCGCCTTCTTCCTCGAACACCTGAGCGTAGGATTCCAGCGCGAACGGGGCGTTGAAGATGCCGGCGCAGCCGCACGACGCTTCCTTGCGCTCCACCGCGTGCGGCGCGCTGTCCGTGCCCAGAAAGAATTTGGGCGAGCCCGAGGTCGCGGCGCGGCGCACGGCCAGCCGGTGATGCTCGCGCTTGGCGACCGGAAGGCAATAAAAATGGGGCCTGAGACCGCCGGCGAACAAGGCGTTGCGATTGATGAGGAGATGCTGCGGGGTGACGGTCGCCGCGATGTTCGGCCCGGCGGCTTCGACGAAGGCCACGCCCTCGGCGGTGGTGATATGCTCGAACACGATCTTGAGGTCCGGCAGGTCGCGAACGAGGCCCGACAGGATTCGGTCGATGAACACCGCTTCGCGGTCGAAGATGTCGACTTGCGGATCGCTTACCTCGCCATGAACGAGGAGCGGCATGCCGATCCGCTGCATCGCCTCCAGCGCCGGATAGAGGGTGCGGACATCGGTCACGCCATGAGCGGCGTTGGTGGTGGCATGGGCGGGATAGAGCTTGGCGGCGGTGAACACGCCTTCGCGAAAGCCGCGCTCGATCTCGGCCGCGTCGGCATGGTCGACGAGATAGCAGGTCATCAGCGGCGTGAAATCGCTGCCCTCGGGAAGGGCTTCGAGGATGCGCCGGCGATAGGCCAGCGCGTCGGCCACGCCGATCACCGGCGGCACCAGGTTCGGCATCACGATCGCGCGGGCGAACTGCCGCGCGGTATATCCGGCCACGGCTTTCAGCATCTCGCCGTCGCGAAGGTGGGCGTGCCAGTCGTCGGGCCGGCGGATGATGAGGCGGGTGGGTTGGGTCACGTATCGCTTCGCCTTTAGTTTCTCGGCGGATGCCCTTAACAGGCCTCCATGAGCGGAACCACCCTGACCGACCGTGCCGTCCTCCGCCTGTCCGGCGAGGATGTGCGCGGCTTCCTGCAAGGGCTTGTCACCAACGATGTCAATCTGCTGCCGCGACCGGTCTGGGCCGGACTTCTGACGGCGCAGGGCAAGGCGCTGTTCGACTTCATCTTGTGGGCGGACGGCGAGGACGTGCTGATCGATTGCGAGGCCGAACAGGCCGAAGCGCTCGCCAGGCGCCTCAAGCTCTACCGCCTCCGCCGGCCCATCGCGATCGAACAAGACGAGAGCCTGGCTGTCCATTGGTCGCTCGGTTCCCCGGCGCAAGCCGGGGCCCAGTCCGGCGCCCACACTGGACCCCGGCTTGCGCCGGGGAACGACCCGCGCCTTCCCGAACTCGGCCAGCGGTGGCTCGGCCCACCGTCCGACCCCGCTTCAGGCTGGCTCCAGCATCGCCTTTCGCTCGGCGTCGCCGAGGGCGTGGCGGAGCTGGGCTCCGACAAGATTCTCTGGCTCGAATGCAACGCCATCGAATTGAACGGGGTCAGCTTTTCCAAGGGCTGCTATGTCGGCCAGGAAAATACCGCGCGGATGAACTACCGCAACAAGGTCAACCGCCGCCTGGTCGTGGTGCCCGCGGACACGCTCGGCCCCCGAGTCCGCATCCACTATCCGGACCTTGGCCTCGCTGTGGAACACCGCCGCGTCGACGATCTCGGCGAGGCGGTCATTCCGGCCTGGCTCGCTCCCGCGCTCAGCTGATCTCCGCGAAAGCCCGCACGGGGAAGGTGCCCATGCCGGCGATCTTCGGCGGGACGGCGGTGAATCGGAAGCCGTCGTCGGGAAGCGCGCCGAGGTTGGTCATATGCTCGCAAATGAGGATGCCGGCGCCGAGCAGGATCGAATGGACCGGCCGGGCACGGACCCGTGTATCGTCGATATTGTGGGAATCGATCCCGACCAGCCTCGCGCCGCCTTCCACCAGCAGGCGCGCCGCGGCGGCGGTCAGGAACGGATGGTTCGCCTGATAGGCGTCGGTGCGCCAATGCGCGTCCCAGCCCGTGTGGACGAGCACGGCCTTGCCGCGCACGTCGAGGCCGCCAATGTCGCGCGTATCGACCGTCAAACCTTGAGCGTGCGGCTTGCGGACCACGATCCCGTCGAGCGCGGCCAGTTGCTCGAGCTCCAGACCCGCCAGGTCCACGCCATCCTCATAGCGATGAAAGGGCGAATCCAGATAGGTGCCGGTGTTGGCCACCATGTCGATGCGGCCGATCTGGAACGTGGCGCCGTCGTCGTAATGCGCGGCCGACGTCTCGCGCGTCCAGTAATCGCAGATCGCCGGGCCGGGCAGACCCTTGTAGGTCGTCATGCCAGCCTCGATCACATGGCTGAGGTCGACGAGTCTCTTTTCCCGATCCGCCATAAGGCCACCGCTCCGATAAGCATCCAGATCACATTCAGCGACGCCGAAGGCAAGGCGCCATGCCACCAGCCGTTGATGGTGAAGCCGGCCGCCCCGACGACGTTCATCCACTGATAGAGCGGCGAGCGCCCCGTCAGCCTGCCCATCGACAGCAGCAGATAGGCGAGCAGGATCACGACCGCGCCGGCCCAGCCCGCTATCTCGACGAGGAGCGCCTCGGTGCTCAGGCAGCCAGATTCCTGAGCACATAATGGAGGATGCCGCCGGCGCGGAAATATTCGAGCTCGTTCAGCGTGTCGATCCGGCAGCGGGCCGTAAAGGTGAAACCGGTACCGTCGGCGCGGGCGACCTGGACGATCACGTCCTGGCGCGGCTGGAGATTCTCGACGCCGGCGATGGTGAAGGTCTCGTCGCCGCCGAGGCCGAGGGTCTCGCGATTGTCCGTGCCGGTGAACTGAAGCGGGACAACGCCCATGCCGACCAGGTTGGAGCGGTGGATTCTTTCGTACGTCTCGGCGATGACGGCGCGGACGCCCAGCAGGTTGGTGCCCTTGGCCGCCCAGTCGCGCGAGGAGCCGGTGCCATATTCCTTGCCGGCGATGACGACGAGCGGCGTCCTCGCCTCCTTGTAGCGCATGGCGGCGTCGTAGATCGGCATCACCTCGCCGGTGGGCACGTGCTTCGTCACGCCGCCTTCGATGCCGGGGGTCATCTGGTTCCTGATGCGGATGTTGGCGAAGGTGCCGCGCATCATCACTTCATGATTGCCGCGGCGGGCGCCGTAGCTGTTGAAGTCGGGGCGGGCGACCTGGTGGGAGGTGAGATAGGAGCCGGCCGGGCTGTCGAGCTTGATCGCGCCGGCGGGGCTGATGTGGTCGGTGGTGATGCTGTCGCCGAAGATGGCGAGGGGGCGGGCGCCGATGATGTCGGTGATGCCGGCGGCGGTCATCGACATGCCTTCGAAATAAGGCGGGTTCTGGATGTAGGTGGAGCCGGCCGACCAGGCATAGGTGTCGCCGCCGGTAACGTCGATCGCGCGCCACTGGTCGTCGCCCTTGTAGACGTCGGCGTAGCGGGCCTTGAACATGTCGGCGTTCACATGTTGATCGATCAGCGAGCGGACCTCGTCGTTGGTCGGCCAGATGTCACGCAGATAGACCGGCATGCCGGCCTTGTCCGCGCCGATCGGCGACGAGACCATGTCCTCGGTGACGGTGCCCTTGATCGCATAAGCGACGACGAGCGGCGGCGAGGCGAGATAATTGGCGCGGGTGTCGGGCGAGACTCGGCCCTCGAAATTGCGGTTGCCCGAAAGAACCGAGGCGGCGACGAGATCATGCTCGCGGATCGCCTTCGAGATCGGCTCGGGCAACGGACCCGAATTGCCGATGCAGGTGGTGCAGCCATAGCCGACCAGGTCGAAGCCGATCGCATTCAAATCCTCGGACAGGCCAGCGCGGTCGAGATAGTCGGTGACGACCTGGGAGCCGGGCGCGAGGCTGGTCTTGACCCAGGGCTTGCTGTCGAGGCCCCGCTCGCGCGCCTTGCGCGCGACGAGGCCGGCGGCGACGAGCACGGAGGGGTTAGAGGTGTTGGTGCAACTGGTGATGGCGGCGATGACGACGTCGCCATGGCCGAGATCGTGATCCTCGCCCGGAACCGGGTAGCGCTTGGCGGCATCCCCATTCTGGTCGAATTCGGTGCGGAGGTCTTCTAGAAAGGCGGTGTCGAGCTCGGAGAGCAAAACCTTGTCCTGGGGCCGTTTCGGACCCGCGAGCGAGGGCATGACCGTGGACATGTCGAGCCGGAGCGTATCGGTGAAGACCGGCTCCACCGCCGGGTCCAGCCACAGGCCCTGTTGCTTGCAATAGGCTTCGACGAGCGCGATCTGATCGTCCGGGCGTCCGGTGAGGCGGAGATAGTCGAGCGTCTTGCCGTCCACCGGGAAGAAGCCGCAGGTCGCGCCATATTCGGGCGCCATATTGGCGATGGTGGCGCGGTCGGCGAGTGAAAGGGCGGAGACGCCGGGACCGTAAAATTCCACGAACCGCCCGACGACGCCCTTGGCGCGCAGCATCTGGGTGACGGTGAGGACGAGATCGGTGGCGGTGATCCCCTCGGCGAGCGCACCCGCCAGGTGGAAGCCGATTACTTCGGGGATGAGCATCGACACCGGCTGGCCGAGCATCGCCGCTTCGGCCTCGATGCCGCCGACACCCCAGCCGAGCACGCCGAGGCCGTTGATCATCGTGGTGTGGCTGTCGGTGCCGACCAGAGTGTCCGGATAGGCCACCTCCACGCCCGACGCGTCCCTGCTGCTCCAGACGGTGCGGCCGATATTCTCCAAATTGACCTGGTGGCAGATGCCGGTGCCCGGCGGAACGACCTTGAAATTGTCGAACGCGGACGCCCCCCATTTGAGGAACTGGTAGCGCTCGATGTTGCGCTCATATTCGAGCGCCACGTTCTTCTCGAACGCGCGCGGCGTGCCAAACTCATCGACCATCACCGAATGGTCGATGACCAGGTGGACGGGGACTTGCGGGTTGATCTTCTGCGGATCGCCGCCGAGCGCCTTCATCGCGTCGCGCATCGCGGCGAGATCGACCACGGCGGGGACGCCGGTGAAATCCTGCATCAGGACGCGCGCCGGACGATACTGGATTTCCTTGGACGTGGCGCCCTTGTCCTGGCTCCAGTCGACGATCGCCTGAATGTCCTCGCGGGTGACAGTGACGCCGTCCTCGAAGCGGAGCAGATTCTCGAGCAGCACCTTCATCGAGAAGGGGAGCCGCGAGACGTCGCCGAGCGCGGCGGCGGCCTTGGCGAGGGAGTAATAAGCGTAGGTCTTGCCGCCGACGTCCAGGGTGCTGCGGGTGTTGAGCGTGTCCTGGCCGATGGCTGTCATGGCGCCTTTTTCCTTCTGTCGCGGGGCGTGAGTTTCGGCCGGGCTTTAGCAAGCGCGCGCGGGCGGGGGAAGGGCAGGCCGCCATGCCCCGATTGATAGCGCAGGCGCGCGGCCCATGGGCTTTGCTCAGGCGCAGGGAGGCCGCGGCTTCAGCCGTAGCGCTCGACGCATTGGCGCATGATCGCGACGGGGGAGCCGAGCTTCGCGAACTCGGACAGCGCCACCCGACGCGCCTGCTGCTGCGCCTCCAGGCCGGCGCCTGCCCGGCTGCGGAGGCCCGGACCGAGCGTCTGGTCCAGATTGCGGGCGACGGCGCGATACTCGCTGAGCTGGGCGCCATAATCGGCTTCCTGGCTGCGCAAGGCCGCACTCATGAAGTCGCCGATCTCGTCGCAGCCGAGCTGCGCGTCGAAGCGGTCTTCGGGGAGGGTCACGTCCTCATTCTCTACGACCGGAAAGGCAGCGCGACAGGCGGGCCCCAATTCCTCCCACTTGCCGCCGGTAATCTCTTCCTGCAGCTCCGACATGCGCGCATTGACCCGGGTCGCGGCCTCGGCGGAGAATTCCTCCCCCGCCGCGCCGGCGAGCAGGGCATAATGGAGGATGCGGCCCTGCGCGGTGAAAGGCAAAGGCTGGGTGATATCCGGGGTAGCGGCGCGCGCCTCGGCCGCCGCGACGACGCCGCATGTCGCTGCCCGATCGACCGGCTCCGCCGGCAGCGCCAGCGTCTTGGGTCCGCAGGACGCAAGCAGGAATGCCGCGCCTGTCGCGAGCGTTGTGGAGAGCTTCATCCTGCCGCCTTTCCGACCGTTTCGGCCTCACAACGGACGATGAATGCGGCTGTTCCTTCAGATGTGGATCGGCTTGCCGGTCACCGCCATCGCCGCTTCCTTCATCGCTTCCGAATGGGTGGGATGGGCGTGGCAGGTGTAGGCGATGTCCTCGCTGGTCGCGCCGAACTCCATCGCTTGGGCGGCCTGGGCGATCATCGTGCCGGCGACGGAGGCGATGATGTGGACGCCGAGGACGCGGTCGGTTTTAGCGTCGGCGACGATCTTGACGAAGCCGTCGCCCTCGCGGTTGGTCTTGGCGCGGCTGTTGGCCATCATCGGGAACTTGCCGACCTTTATCTCGCCCCGCTCCTTCGCCTCCTCCTCGGTGAGCCCGACGGCGGCGATCTCGGGCATGGTGTAGACGACGCTGGGGATGACGTCGTGGTTCACGATTCCGGTCAGCCCGGCGATATTCTCGGCAACCGCGATGCCCTCGTCCTCGGCCTTGTGGGCGAGCATCGGGCCGGGCGCGACATCGCCGATCGCCCAGATGCCGCGCACCTTGGTTTGGAAATCATGGTCGATCTCGACCTGTCCGCGCTTGTTCGTCTCGAGGCCCGCCTTGTCGAGCGCCAGTCCGTCCGTGTTGGGCCGCCGGCCGATCGAGACGAGGACGGTGTCGGCCTCGATCGTGGTCGTCTCGCCCCCCTTGGCGGGCTCCACGGTCAGGACGACGCCCTTCTTGGTGCGCGCGGCCTTGGTGACCTTGGTGCCGGTCTTGATGTCGAAGCCCTGCTTCTTGAAGAGCTTCGCCGCTTCCTTGCGGACCTCGCCGTCCATACCGGGCAGGATCTGGTCGAGATACTCGACGACCGTCACCTTGGCGCCGAGCCGCCGCCAGACGGAGCCCAGTTCCAGCCCGATGACGCCGCCGCCGATCACGACCATGTGGCCGGGCACCTTCTTCAGCTCCAGCGCGCTGGTCGAATCGACGATCGCCTCATGGTCGATCGTGACGCCGGGGAGCGGCGTGACCGAGGAACCGGTAGCGATGACGATATTCTTCGCTCGAACCTCGCGGTCGCCGACTTTCACTGAATCCTTGCCGGTGAAGGCAGCGTGGCCCTTCAGCCATTCGACTTTGTTCTTCTTGAACAGGAATTCGATGCCGCCGGTCAGCCCCTTGATCGCCTCGAGCCGCGTGCCGTGCATGGCATCGAGGTCGAGTTCCACGTCCCCGGTCTTCACGCCCCATTTGGCGAGCGTCCCGTGCGCGGCTTCCTCGAAAAGCTCCGACGCGTGGAGCAAAGCCTTGGACGGAATGCAGCCGACATTGAGGCATGTGCCGCCCAGGGTCTCGCGGCTCTCGGCGCAGGCGGTCTTGAGCCCCAGCTGCGCCGCGCGGATCGCGGCCACATAGCCGCCGGGGCCGGCGCCGATCACCAGAACGTCGAAGTCGTATTCAGCCATAGTCATTTCCCTTTGTCGTCATTCCGGCGAAAGCTGGAATCTCCCTTCTCGAGAAAAGTGAGACCCCAGCTTTCGCTGGGGTGACGGTGAAGTTCACAGATCGATCAGAAGCCGCGTCGGGTCTTCCAGCGCTTCCTTCATGCGGACGAGGAAAGTGACCGCCTCGCGGCCGTCGACCAGGCGGTGGTCGTAAGAGAGCGCCAGATACATCATCGGGCGGGCGACGATCTGGCCGTCCTTCACCACCGGCCGCTCCTCGATGCGGTGCATGCCGAGCACCGCCGACTGGGGCGGGTTGATGATCGGAGTGGAGAGCAGCGAGCCGAACACGCCGCCGTTGGAAATGGTGAAGGTGCCGCCCTTCATGTCCTCCATCGTGAGCGTGCCGTCCTTGGCGCGCTTGCCGAAGTCGGCGATCGTCTTCTCGATCTCGGCGAAGGACAGCGCCTGCGCGTCGCGGATCACCGGGACGACCAGGCCGTTGGGCGCGCTCACCGCGACGGAAACGTCGAGATAGTCGCGATAGACGATCTCGTCGCCCTCGATCGAGGCGTTGACCGAAGGAACGTCGCGCGCGGCGAGCGCCGCCGCCTTCACGAAGAAGCCCATGAAGCCCAGACGGATGCCGTGCTTCTTCTCGAACAGATCCTTGTAGCGGCTCCGCGCCTCCATGACGGCCGACATGTCGACATCGTTGAAGGTGGTGAGCAGGGCCGCCGTATTCTGCGCCTCCTTGAGCCGCTTGGCGATGGTCTGCCGGAGCCGCGTCATGCGCACCCGCTCCTCGCGCCGCTCGCCGACGACGGCGGGCTTCGCCTGCTCGGGAGCAGGGGCCGCAGCCGGCGCGGGCGGGGCCTTTTCGGCCTGCGCGGCAGCGAGGACATCGTCCTTGGTCAGGCGGCCGTCCTTGCCGGTGCCCTTGATCCTGGAAGGATCGAGGCCGTGCTCCAGCACCACCCGGCGCACCGCCGGCGACAGCGTCAGCGATCCCGCCTCGCCCTCGGCATGGGGCGCCGTCTCATCGTCCTTTGGCGCGGGAGTCTCGCCCGGCCCCGCGGGGTTGACCGCGCCCGCCTCGGCCGGCGCTTTCGCCGGAGCGCCCGCGCCTTCCTCGATACGGGCGATCAGCGCGCCGACATTGACGGTATCCCCTTCGGCGACGACCTGCTTGCTCATCGTACCCGCGACGGGCGAGGGCACCTCGACGGCGACCTTGTCGGTCTCCAGGCTGGCGATCGGCTCGTCGGCCTTTACCGCGTCGCCCGGCTGCTTCAGCCACTGGCCAAGGGTCGCCTCGGTGATCGATTCGCCCAGCGTCGGTACAATTACGTCGGTCGCCATTCTCTTTCCTCTTAGCTCGCCTTGCGCCGCGGTTCGGCTTCGCTGCCACCGGCCCCCGACTTTGTCGAGGGGTGGCCCAGCGCATCCGCGATCAGGGCCGCCTGCTCCGCCGCGTGCCTCCGGGCGAGCCCGGTGGCGGGCGAGGCCGACGAGGCCCGGCCCGCATAGGCAGGACGCGCCGGCTTCGCGCCCGCGTCGGAGAGGCACTGCTCGATGAAGGGCTCGACGAACGTCCAATAGCCATTGTTCCTCGGCTCTTCCTGCGCCCAGACGACCTGTTCGACATTGGTCATCTTGCGGAGGCGCGCGGTGAGCGGCTCCGACGGGAAGGGATAAAGTTGCTCGACCCGGACGATGGCGGTGGACCGGTCGCCGGCCTGGTCGCGCGCCTCCATCAGATCATAGGCGACCTTGCCCGAACAGAGGACCAGCCGCTTCACGTCCCCGTCCGCCGGCGCCGCGGGATCGGACAGGATGCGCTTGAAATGGCTGTCGCCGCTGAAATCGGCGAGCGTCGAGACCGCAGACTTGTGCCTGAGCAGCGATTTCGGCGTCATGATGACCAGCGGCTTCCTGAAATCGCGCAGCATCTGGCGGCGGAGCAGGTGGAAATAATTGGCCGGGGTCGTGCAGTTGGCGACCTGCATATTGTCCTGCGCGCACAATTGCAGGAACCGCTCGGGCCGCGCCGAGCTATGCTCCGGCCCCTGGCCCTCATAACCGTGCGGAAGCAGCATCACGAGCCCGCTGGCGCGCAGCCACTTGGCCTCGCCGCTGGCGATGAACTGGTCGATCATCACCTGTGCGCCATTGACGAAATCGCCGAACTGCGCCTCCCACAGCACCAGGGTCTTCGGATCGGCGATCGCATAGCCATATTCGAAGCCGAGCACGCCGAACTCCGACAGCGGCGAATCGCGCACCTCGAAGCGTCCTCCGTCGACTTGGGCGAGCGGCACATATTGGCTGCCGTCGCGCTGATCGACCCAGACCGAGTGCCGCTGGCTGAACGTGCCGCGGCCGCTATCCTGGCCCGACAGGCGAACGCCGTAGCCGTCGCCCAGCAGGGTGCCGAAGGCGAGCGCTTCGGCGGTCGCCCAATCGAAGCCTTCGCCGGTTTCGAACATCGCCCGCTTGGCGTCGAGGATGCGGCCGAGCGTCTTGTGGATGTCGACCTTATGCGGGACATGGGTGAGGATGCGGCCGATAGCGCGCAAACCGTCCTCGCCGACCGCGGTGTCGACGTTGCGCCGCTCGGTCTCGTCGGTGGCCGGCTTGCCAAGGCCCGCCCAGCGGCCCTCGAACCAGTCCGCCTTGTTGGGCAGATAGGATTTGGCGGCCTCGAACTCGCCCTCCAGCAGGTTGGTGAACTGCTCGACATGGGAGTCGATCCAGGCCTGGTCGACGACTCCTTCCTCGATCAGGCGGGCGCCGTAGAGGGCGGATACGGGCGGGTGCTTGCGGATCGCGGCGTACATGAGCGGCTGCGTGAAGCTGGGCTCGTCGCCTTCATTATGGCCGAACCGGCGGTAGCACCACATGTCGATGACGATGTCGCGCTTGAAGGTGTGGCGATAGTCGATGGCGAGCTTGCAGGCGAAGGTCACCGCTTCGGGATCGTCGCCGTTGACGTGCAGGATCGGCGCCTGGACCGCCTTGGCGACGTCGGAGGGATAAGGCGACGACCGCGCGAATTGCGGGCTGGTGGTGAAGCCGACCTGGTTGTTGATGATGAAGTGGACACAGCCGCCCGTGTCGTAGCCGGGCAGGTCCGAAAAGCCGAAGCATTCCGAGACGATGCCCTGGCCGGCAAAGGCCGCGTCGCCGTGGAGGAGGACGGGCAGCACCTCGCTGCCGTCCTCGTCGCCGCGCTGCGTCTGCTGGGCGCGAACCTTGCCGAGCACGACGGGGTCGACCGCTTCGAGATGGCTCGGATTGGGAACCAGTGACATGTGGACGCTGATCCCGTCGAACTCGCGGTCCGACGAAGTGCCGAGATGATATTTGACGTCGCCCGATCCGCCGACATCCTCGGGGTTGGCGGAGCCGCCGGCGAATTCGCTGAAGATGGCCCGGTAAGGCTTGGCCATGACGTTGGCGAGGACGTTGAGACGGCCCCTGTGGGCCATGCCGAAGACGATCTCGCGGACGCCGTATTGGCCGCCATATTTGATGACGCTTTCGAGCGCCGGAACCATCGATTCGCCGCCGTCGAGGCCGAAGCGCTTGGTGCCGACATATTTCTTGGCGAGGAATTTCTCCCACTGCTCGCCCTCGATCACCTTGGCGAGGATCGCCTGCTTGCCCTCGGGGGTGAAGTGGATGGCGGCGTCGCGCCCCTCCATCCGCTCCTGTAGGAAGCGCCGCTCCTCGACATCGTTGATGTGCATATATTCGAGGCCGACGCGGCCGCAATAATTGGCGCGCAGGATGTCTACGAGCTCGCGCACGCTCGCCTGTTCGAGACCGAGCGCGCCGCCCAGATAGACGGGCCGGTCGAGCGCTTCGCCCGTGAAGCCGTGATATTCGGGCGTCAGATCGTCCGGCATCTCGCGCTGGGCCAGGCCGAGCGGATCGAGATCGGCCGCGAGATGGCCCCGCACCCGGTAGGTGCGGATCAGCATCATCGCGCAGATCGAATCGTCGGCGGCCTGGCGGATGGCGGCCTCCGACTTGCCGCTGGCGGCGGCCACGTCCCGCGCCTTCGCCGCGACCTTCTCGATCGTCATCAGCGTGGGATCGAGGCCGGCATTGACCTCGTCCAGCACGCTCAAGGGCCAATTATCACGCGCCCAGCTCGGGCCTTCCTTCCGCTCGATCTCGCCGAAACTGTCCACGATCACTCGCTCTCTTCGCTGGCGCCTGCCCGGGGCGACCAATTATCCGATTGTACCTAAGCCTGCAAAAGCCCGGCCAGGGTAGTCCCGAGCTCAGATGGGCTCGGGCTGACCGTAATTCCAGCCGCTTCCATCGCCGCGATCTTGTCCTCGGCGCCGCCCTTGCCGCCGGCGACGATCGCCCCGGCATGGCCCATGCGTCGGCCCGGAGGCGCGGTGAGGCCGGCGATGAAGCCGACCATCGGCTTCCTGCGCCCGCGCTTCGCCTCGTCGGCGATGAACTGCGCCGCTTCCTCTTCGGCCGAGCCGCCGATCTCGCCGATCATGATGATCGACTTCGTCTCGTCGTCGGCCAGGAACAATTCGAGCACGTCGATGAAGTTGGTGCCGTTCACCGGATCGCCGCCGATGCCGACCGCAGTCGTCTGTCCCAGGCCCGCATTGGTCGTCTGGAACACCGCCTCGTAGGTGAGCGTGCCCGAACGGCTGACGACGCCGACCGAACCCTTGGAGAAGATGTTGCCCGGCATGATGCCGATCTTGCACTCACCCGGCGTCAGCACGCCCGGGCAGTTCGGCCCGATGAGGCGCGATTTAGAGCCGGAAAGCGCCCGCTTCACCCGCACCATGTCGAGCACCGGAATGCCTTCCGTGATCGCGACGATCAACGGCACCTCGGCATCGATCGCCTCCAGGATGGAATCGGCGGCAAAGGGCGGCGGCACATAGACGACCGAAGCATCCGCTCCGGTCTTCTCCACCGCCTCGGCGACCGTGTTGAACACCGGCAACCCGATATGCGTCTGTCCGCCTTTGCCCGGCGTGACGCCGCCGACCATCTGCGTGCCGTAAGCCAACGCCTGCTGCGTATGGAACGTGCCGGTCTCGCCGGTCATGCCCTGCGTGATGACTTTGGTGTTCGAATTGACGAGAATACTCACTGCTATTCCTTGTCTTTAACCATGCGTGCTACTTCGTGGCACGCGCTGCTATTGAAATTTGGAGAACCTTCAGGCCGTCCTTGTTCGATAGCCGAAGGAAAAACTGCGCTTCTCCTTCGGCTGTAGAAACATTCCATGTCAGGCCATCGGGAATCGCTTCATGGCTTACAGGCAGTTCGACCGATTGAGCTAACAAGCGCTGAGCCGTCTCGAAATCAGCTTCGGCGGCAACTCCACTCATCACGTAGCAGAGATTGACTTCGCCATCTTTTCTTAATTGAAGTTGTATCGGCCACGCATTGAACGTTTCCCGGTCTGGTATACGAGGGACCAACTGGTATCGCCGGGAGGATTCAGATATCGCCTCCCTTTGCGCGTCCTGATCCCTCGGGTGGGCCGCGCAGATGTTTGCGAACTCGTTGACAACGACGGCGACGTCGGAAATCTCGTTAGCATTTGCGGCGGTGGGGCTGCCGAGGCAACTTGCTAACAATAGCCAGATTCCCTTAATTCTCATTCGAGCCGCCGTCAGGCTAGCGAGCTATCGATGCCCTTGCAGGCAACCAAGAGCTCTTTCACCGCATCGACCGAGACCTCGAAATTCTGCTTGGCGGTCTCGTCCAGTTCGATCTCGACGATGCGCTCGACGCCGCCCGCGCCGATCACCACAGGAACGCCGACATAGAGATTGTCGACCCCGTACTGGCCGGTGAGGTTCGCAGCCGCCGGGAGGACGCGCTTCTTGTCCTTGAGGAAGCTCTCGGCCATCATGATCGCGGCTGTCGCGGGGGCGTAATAAGCCGAGCCGGTCTTGAGCAGGCCGACGATCTCGCCGCCGCCGCTGCGGGTGCGCTGGACGATGGCGTCGATCTTCTCCTGCGTGGACCAGCCCATCTTGATGAGGTCGGGGATCGGGATGCCGCCGACGGTCGAATAAGCCGGGACCGGGACCATCGTGTCGCCATGGCCGCCGAGCACGAAGGCAGTGACGTCCTCGACCGAGACGCCGAACTCCTCGGCGAGGAAGTGGCGGAAGCGGGCGCTGTCGAGCACGCCGGCCATGCCGACCACCTTCTCCGCCGGAAGGCCGGAGAATTCGCGCAGCGCCCAGACCATCGCATCGAGCGGGTTGGTGATGCAGATGACGAACGCGTCCGGGGCGTGCGCCTTGATGCCCTCGCCGACGGCCTTCATCACCTTCAGATTGATGCCGAGCAGATCGTCGCGGCTCATGCCGGGCTTGCGCGGCACGCCGGCGGTGACGATGCACACGTCCGCGCCGGCAATGTCGGCATAATCGTTGGTGCCCCGAAGGTTCGCGTCATAGCCCTCGACGGGTCCGGCCTGCGCCAGGTCCAGCGCCTTGCCCTGGGGAATGCCCTCGGCGATGTCGAACAGGATGATGTCGCCCATCTCGCGGATCGCGGCCAAATGGGCCAGCGTGCCGCCGATCATGCCGGCGCCGATAAGCGCGATTTTCTTCCGAGCCATGCGGAGTGCAGCCTTTCTTCTCTACCAGCGGGATCGGCCGCACACGGCCGCAAGAATAGTGGCGCCCGCTTAGCCCCAAGGTGCAGGAGGGGCAACCGCTCTATTAGCCTTACCGTCATTCCCGCGAAGGCGGGAGTCCAGCCTGACTCGGTGCAGGCGGCGCCGCATGGATTCCCGCTTTCGCGGGAATGACGAGGTTAGGGCGCTTGGGCATCCTCGCCGTGTCCCTTGGCCAGATAATCCTCCGACTGCATCTCGATCAGCCGCGAGGCGGTGCGCTCGAACTCGAAGATGCCGTCGCCCGCCGTGTAGAGCTCGGCCGGCGCCGCGTCGGCGGAGGCGAGCAGCTTGACCTTATGCTCGTAGAGCGCGTCGATCAAAGTCACGAACCGCGCCGCCTCGTTGCGATTCTCCGGGCCGAGCCTGGGGATGCCGACGACGATGACCGTATGATAGCGCCGGGCGACGGCGAGATAATCGGGCGCGCCGCGCGCCTCGCCGCACAGCCGCTTGAACGAGAAGACGGCCACCCCCTTCAGGCTCTTGGGCACATGCAATGTGCGGCTGCCCTGAACCGGGATATCCTCGGACGGGACATGCGCCCTGTCCTCGGGCGGAAAGTCGGTCAGGCGGAAGAAGGCGTCGCGCATCGCCACCGTCGCGACGGGACCATTGGGCACATGCCAGGTCGGCATGCCGCCGAGGCGCTCCAGCCGATAATCGACGGGGCCGTTCAGCGGGACCACGTCCATCTGCTTCTCGATCAGGTCGATGAAGGGCACGAACAGCGCGCGGTTGAGGCCGTTTTTGTAGAGGTCGCGGGGCGGACGGTTGGAGGTGGTGACGACGGTCACGCCTTCGTCCAGCAGCTTCGAGAAGAGCCGCGACAGGATCATCGCGTCGGCGGTGTTGTTGATGACCATCTCGTCGAAGGCGAGGAAGCGCGCATCCGCCGCGACCGCCTGAGCGACCGGCGGGATCGGGTCGCCTTCCTCCTTCGCCCGCTCGGCCCGCAGCCGCTCGTGCACCTCGAGCATGAATTCGTGGAAATGGACGCGGCGCTTGGGCGAGACGTCGATCGTCTCGAACGCCAGGTCCATCAGCATCGATTTGCCGCGTCCGACGCCGCCCCACATATAGACGCCGCGGTGGCCGTCCGGTTTCGCGCCGAAGAGGCGGGAGAGGAAGCCGGGCCTTTCCTGACGGTGAAGATCGGCGGCGAGGCGATCGAGCACGGCGACCGCGCGGGCCTGGTCGGGATCGGGCTTGAGCTCGCCCGAGGAAAGAAGGGCCTGATACCGGGCTGAGACGGCGGTCATTCTGCTTCCCCGAGCCCGCTCGTCCCGAGCGTAGTCGAGGGGCGCTGCCACGGAGTCATCACATGCGCCCCTCTACTTCGCTCGGGACGAACGAAATCCTTTGCGAACCGGTTCTGACCTATACCGCCCGCTCGACCAGCATCTTCTTGGTCTCGGCGATCGCCTTGGCCGGGTTCAGCCCCTTGGGGCACACGTTGGCGCAGTTCATGATCGTGTGGCAGCGATAGAGGCGGAACGGGTCCTCCAGCTCGTCCAGCCGCTCGCCCGTCATCTCGTCGCGGCTGTCGGCGAGCCAGCGATAGGCCTGGAGCAGGATGGCGGGGCCGAGGAACTTGTCCGAATTCCACCAATAGCTCGGGCAGGAGGTCGAGCAGCAGGCGCACAGGATGCATTCGTAGAGGCCGTCGAGCTTGGCCCGGTCCTCCGGCGATTGCAGCCTTTCCTTGCCCGAAGGCTCGGGCGACACCGTCTTCAGCCACGGCTGGATCGACGCATATTGCGCGTAGAAATGGGTAAAGTCCGGCACCAGGTCCTTGACGACGTCCATGTGCGGCAGCGGGGTGATGCGCACTTCGCCCTTCACATCCTCGATCGCGGTGGTGCAGGCGAGGCCGTTGCGACCGTCCATGTTCATCGAGCAGGAGCCGCAAATCCCCTCGCGGCAGGAGCGGCGGAAGGTCAGGGTCGGGTCCTGCTCGCTCTTGATCTTGATGAGCGCGTCGAGGACCATCGGCCCGCAGCTGTCGAGATCGACCTCGAACGTATCGTAGCGCGGATTTTCCGCCGTATCGGGATCGTAGCGATAGACCTTGAACTTCTTCACGCGGGTGGCGCCGGCCGGAGCCTTGTGCGCGCGCCCCTTGCTTTTGATCTTGCTGTTCTTCGGAAGCGTGAATTCGGCCATGTCTTTTCCCTTGCTGCGGGCGGGATAGCGCGTCGCGGGCGTTCGCTCAATGGGCCGATGGACAGGTGTCGTTGACGCCCTCCTCCGTTGGCCCTGAGCTTGTCGAAGGGCTGCCCTTCCCTTTGGCGCTCAAGGAAAGCGAGGGCTTCGACGAGCTCAGCCCGAACGGATGGAGTTGCGAGTCTATGCCTCCAGCAATCCGTGCCGCCTCAGACTCTCGCACAGGATCGTCTCGATGAGCTGCTCCTGCGTCCACCCCGCCGCTTTGGCCGAGCGCCCATAGACCTTCTCCGACCACAGGTTGCAGTTGAGATTGACCTCCAGCATCCGGACCTCGCCTTTCTCGAGATCGAGCCGGAATTCGTAGCGGCCATAATCGAAGGGACGGAAGACATCGACCATCTTGCGGGTCAAAGCGTCGATCTTCGGCTGCCACTCGGCGTCGTCGAACTCGATCAGCCGGTATTTCTGGGCGCGATCGACCAGGTCGCGCTTCTCGTAATAGGTGCGAAGGTGCGACGGGTCGGCCTGCTCGAACAGCATCATCGGCATCACCACCGGCTCGCCGCCGACCGTGATAACCGGCACCTCGACATCGCTGCCGTTGAGGAACGGCTCGACGATCGCGTCATGACCCTCCGCGTGGATGCCGGCGACGGCCTCGGCCACCCCCTTCCAGTCGTGCGCGTCGGACACGCCCCAGCTCGCCGAGGAGGCGTTGGGCTTGATCACCATCCGCTCGGCCATCGGGCAGTCCGCTTCGCGCACCGGCGCGCCGCGGCGGTAGATCGCCCAGGGGCTGGTCGGCACGCCGCGCGCCTTCGCTTCCAGCTTGGTCGAATGCTTGTCGTCCGAAATGCCGCGCAGGATCGGGCTCGCGCCGAGGAAGGGGATGCCGTGGCGCGTGCACAGCAAGGGCAGCATCATCTCGCTGTTGAGGAAGCCGCCGCGGTTCAAAAGCGGGAAGACGAAATCGACGTTGGGCTTGTCGAACAAAGCCTCGTAGCGATTCTCCAGCACCAGGTTCAGCCCGAGCCCCTGCAATATCTCGCGCACCTCGACATGGTAGAGGGCGTGATTGCCGTCCTCCGGATGCAGCCCGCCGCCCCATTTGGCGTGCTTGGCGATGAACATGATCTTCAGGCGCCGCTTCGCTTCGTCGGGAAGGGTGAGCGGCCGGACGGACTGGAGCACTTGCGAATTGCCTTTCGAGGGTCGGCGGCCGCGGCAGAGGATGCCGAGCCGGCGCCAGAGCTAATAGTGCCGAGATGGACCAAGGCCAAGGGGCGGCTTATGGGGAGACGATGAAGCAGGACAGTGCCGCCAGCAGGGCGATGACGGAGGGCGGCGACGCCCGTCTCCATCTGGACCCGCAAACGGGTCTCAATCGCTATTTTTCGGCGCCCCGGCCGAGCGACGTGCTCGCTTATGCCTCCTCGACCGCCAACGACATTTCGGCGGACGCCTTCGTCCATGTCGACTCGGTGATGAAGGAGTTGGCGCCCGGCGGGGAGCTTGCGCCCAAAGGCTATGCGGCGCATCTGGAGCAGCTTCGCCGGCGGATTCGGCAGGCCTATTCCATCCCGCATGACGTTGAGATCGTCTTCGCCCCCTCGGGCACGGACCTTGAATATGTCGCGCTCGCCTGCGTCGCCGGCAAGGCGGCGGGCGGAACCCACAACATCCTGCTCGGCGCCGACGAGGTCGGGAGCGGCTGCATCCACTCCGCCCATGGCCGCTATTTCGCGAACGAGACCGCTCTCGGCGTGGCGACGAAGCCCGGCGAGGGTGTGCCGGGCCTCGACGACACCCATGTCGACCTGATCGACATTCCGGTGCGCGACGCGCGCGGCTATGGCCGGCCATCGTCTGACATCGCCGCCGCGACCGAGGAAGTGATCGGCGCGGCGCAGGCGGCGGACCGCCATCCCCTCATCCACGTCGTTCACGGCTCCAAGACCGGGCTGATCCTGCCCTCCATGGCCGATATCGACCGCCTGCGCGCCGCCCATGGCGAAGACGTCACCTTCGTCGTCGACGCCTGCCAGGCGCGGATCACCTCCGCCGCCATCGCCGATTATCTGGCGCGGGACGCGATCGTCTTCATCACCGGCTCGAAATTCATGGGCGGCCCGCCGTTCAGCGGTTTCGCGCTGGTGCCGCCGTCGCTGGCGAAGGGCGCGGCCCCGCTCCCCGCAGGCCTCGCCACCATCTTCCGCCGCGCCGAATGGCCGGATGACTGGCCGGGCGCGGGGCGGCTGCCGGACGGCGCCAATCTCGGCCTGTCGCTCAGGCTGGAAGCGTCGGTGTTCGAGCTGGAGCGTTTCCAGGCGCTGCCGCTGGAGACGGTGACGCGAGTCATCCTCTCCTTCCACGCCGCCGTGCGGGGGGCGATGATCGGGCCGCTGCCTATCCGCCGCGTCGCGCCCTATCCGCCGGGCGACCGCGCCGAGGCCGACAGCCACCCGATCGAGATGCGCACCTTGTCCACCCTCGACCTCTCGGCGCTCGGCGGCGGAGCGACCTTCGAGGACGCCCAGCGCTGGCACAGGGATCTCCTCGCCCACGGCATCCGCCTGGGCCAGCCGGTCAAATGCGTGACGCTCCCCGACTCCGGATCGGCGTCCGGGGCAGGCGGCCGCTGGGGCGCGACCTTGCGCATCGGCCTGTCGATGCCGAACATTGTGGCGCGTTCGGCCTTGTCGGACGCCGCGCTCACCCGCGCCTTCGAGGCCGACATGGACAGGATCGAACTGGCTCTGGCCGCGGTCTCCGGCCAGCAAGGCAGGCCGCCACTCGCCGAGGCCTGTTAGAGCGACGTCTCGACCGTTCGTGTCGAGCGAAGTCGAGACACCCCTTCGAGCGAAGTCGAGAAACGAGCCTCGGCTACGCTCGGCAGAGCCCCTCGACTTCGCTCGGGGTGAACGGACCATTGAAACCGAGTCGATCCGTTCGCTTCAGACGGACCCCTCCACCGTCTCCCTCGCGCCCCAATTGAGGTTGCGGGTCAGGTACATCACCGCCGCCAGCGCCGCGAACAGGAGCAGCGAGCCGATCAGCAGCGAGAAGGCCTCGAGGCTCAGGAGCACGTAGAGCACGACGTAGAGCGCAACGAGCAGGGCGCCGATGAACAAGGCGCGCCGCCAGCTTTTCAGCACCGCCGCCGAATAAGCGGTGACGAGCCCGATGATCGCCGCGCTCGCCGCCACATAAGCGGCCGCGAAGCCGATCACCTCGGCAAAAGCGAGCAGCAGCACGAAGAACAACACCAGACCGGCGCCAACCAGCAGATATTCCACCGCCGACACGCGGACGCCTCCGATCACGTCGAACAGCAGGAAGGCGAGGAAGGTGAAGCCGATGAACAGGAAGCCGTATTTGGTGGCGCGGTTGACGCGGGAATAGAGATCGACCGGCTGGACCAGATTGATCCGCGCCTCATAGCCTCCAGCAGGCGCGCCGACGGCATAGGGATCCATGACCGGCTGGCCCGGCGCCCGCTGCGTGTCGGCCGGTGCCCCCGTCCCGACCAGCGACTGGCCGAGCGCGAGGTTGCCGACCCGGTAGGTGGCGGTGAAGCCCTGTTCGGAAACGCTCCGCTCGACCGGCAGGAAACCGCCCTGGAAAGAGGGATGCGGCCACGGCGACGTGACGCGCCACCTTGTGTCACCCGCCTGCGGCGAGAGGCTCAGCCAGCCATTGCCGCGAAAGTCATAGGCGAAATCCACGAGGATCGGCGATCCCGCCAGCGCGGCCGCGTCGAGCCAGGCGAAGAAGCCGGAGCCGCCCGTCGCCGGCGTGCCGCCGCCCGGCTGGAGCCGCAAGGCCCGTCCTGCCACCGACACGCGCGGCGGCTGCCCGAACAGCCCGCGCGGATCGCCGAGGCCGAAGCGCAGCTCGGCGCGGTCGAGCGCCATGTCGGACACGGCGACTCCGAAGCGCGACAGGTCGGCGGGCATGGCGAAGCGCGCCTTGCCGCTCATCGTGGCCTCATAGACCACCGCCTCATAGATCGAACGCTGGCGCCGCTCCGGGCGGATCGCGGTGGCGAGGTCGGCGGTCTCCGGAGAGAGGCTGAGCTCCTGCCAGACCTGCCGCGAACGCACCACCGGCCGGCCGGCCTCGGTCACCGTTTCCGTCACCGTCGCGCGATAGGGAATGACGAGCAAAGGCCCGGCCACCTGCTGCGGCCCGCCCCAGCCCTCGGCAATCGACGCCCGCGCCGTTTCCGACTGCATCTGGCGGTCGTAGACCAGCAGCCAGACCGAGAAGAGCGGGATGGAGAGGAGGAGTCCGATCAGGATGGTGAGGCCCAGCTTCGCGCCGGGTGAACGATCGGCGGCCAAGATTCCCATGCGGCGATTCCTCTTTCTTGCTCGATTCATCGCTGCTTATGCACGGTTCGTCGACAGGATGCCAGAGCCAATATCATGCGGGCGGGCAAAAGCGCCGCCGCTCCTCGGGCGCCGAGCGCAGCCGCGTGTCGAGATAATAGCCCGCCATCTCCGCCACGCGCGCCTGGTCGCTAGCCGGAATGAAGCGCGCCGCGTCGCGCTGCCAGCCGGCGACGCATTCGGCCCTGCTCCGGTCGGACTCGGCGCAGTTGAGGAAGTGATTATAGGCCGCGCGCCATGCCAGGAAATCCGAGCGGTCCATCACGTCGCCATGGCCCGGCACCAGAATCGTGAACGGAGTCGCGGCGATGGCATCGAGCGCATCGCGCCAGCCTTCGGGGCAGGCCGTGTCCATGAACGGCACCAGCCCGACGACGAGATCGCCCACCACGGCGAGCCCGCTGGCTTCGTCGAATATCCAGATGTCGCTCTCTGTGGCCGCATAAGGCGCGAGGTTCACCGCCAGCGTCCGTCCGGCTATCGTCATCGTCCCGGATCGGCTGACGATATCGGTGGCGCGGAGCGAATGCGGATCGTCCATCGCGGCGAAGTCGCGTCGGATCTCAATCTCCCGCTCGGCGCTGGCCTGCCCCGATTCGAGATAGGCCTCGGCCGCGGCCCGGCTCTTCGGGAAGAAGTCCTTGAGCGCGCCCTCGACGGCGGCGCTCGCATAGAGCTTCGCGTTCGGATAGGCGGCGCGAATCTCGGCATTCCCGCCATTGTGGTCGAGATGCCAGTGGGTGTTGACGATCGCGACGATCGGCCGGCCCTTCGCCTTCGCGAAGGCCAGCAGCTTCCCCTGATGCACCGAATGACGCCCGGTATCGACCAGGATCAGCCCCTCCGGCGCGTCGAGGAACACGCTGTTCCCGTCCGGCCCCCTGCCCGGAGCGAAGCTGCCGGGAATTACATGATAACCGAGCGGATCGTCGGCTTTCGCGGCGATAGGCGAGCAAGCCGCGAGCACCGCCGCAACGGCCCATCTCCATTTCCCGACAATCGACATGGCGCCCCTCCCATGCGCGCGCCGGATCGTGCGCGCGTAGATCGACGCCGAAATCGAACGTCGCTTCGCGCCAGCACTCTGATTCAGCCGGTATGATTCTCCACCCGCTCTTCGGCGGATGCGATCGTTGGTTCGACCAGATGCAGATTGGACCCGCCCGAGTCATCGCGCGGCGATCTCGCGCCAAAGGAATTAGCCGCTAAAGTTTGTGGCTGATGCCGGCCTGCTTCAATATGCGCATGGCCGCCTTACGAGACCGAGTCCCCCGATCCACGCTCACCCGTCGACCCGTGGCGGGATTGGTCCAGATTTCGTGATTGCCCTTCGCATGACGCAGGAACTCCCAGCCATTGTCCGCCAATATCCTCCCCAGGAGCTTTCCATAGCCCTCGACCATCAAGCAGCGGCGGGTCGCTGCAGTTCGTGATGTGCGACGAGCCTGAATTCATGAGGCCCCTGGCGCCGCTCCGGGGCAATGAATTGCCCGTTGGCATCGACCATCTCCGGCACCAGATATTCCAGCTTCTCGGCGAGTTGCTCGAGCGTGTCCGCTTCGGCCACAAGCCCGGGCACCTCGCTGTCCGAGGTCCACCAGACCTTTGCCTCGGGATCATAATCGGCTCGAATCGTCCACAATGTCATGGCTGCCTCGCGCGGTGAGCTTTCGACAGTGAATATGTATGCGCCGGCCTGGCTTGCAACCACGGCCGATCATGGGAATGCCGGTCTGGCGCCGTCAAGCCTCCGCGCGGAGCCGCGTCTCGATGCCTCTTCGTAAATCCGAAAGACGGCGATGGTCGTCGGACTGGATGCAATCACGCAAATTGAGAGGCGGCGCGAACCGAGCGATCAGCCGGGGCTCAATCTGGGCTGCCTCGGCGCAAGGCACGACCGACACATAGAGATTCCGGTGCATCCATCGATCGAGCGCGGCCTCGGACGCCTTCTCGAGCGCCCATGTCTTATAGGACCCGTCGCGCGCGTTCACGCGGCGAGGCGCCAGCTCCAGAGTCTGGACCAACAGGGCGGCGAGGCTCTTGCGCGGCGAATGATTTCGGGTCTTGCCGTTGAAGTGGCATCGGGTCGCGAGACCGCCGGCCCCGTCGGCCTTGCCGATGTATATCAGACCGTCAGGGCCGGGGCACACAACCGGCAAGGAGCATCCCGCGCGCAGGAAAAGCGCATAGAGACCCGGCGACCCATCGAGCGTCTGGTCGGCGCGCGGCTTGCGGTTGGCCGGCTCGAACAGCCGGACAACCACATTTTCCATCAATAAACCCGTGCCTTGGGCTTGATGTAGGCGATGTCGTCCGTGAGCGTGTAATCGTGGACCGGGCGGTAGTCGATCGTCACCCGCCCCTTATCGAACCACGCCACTGTATGCTTCATCCACTCGGCGTCGTTCCGCTCCGGATAATCCTCGTGCATGTGGGCGCCGCGGCTTTCCTTGCGGTTGGCGGCGCTGTGCATCGTGACGACGGCCTGCGGGAGCATGTTGTCGAGCTCCAGCGTCTCGATGAGGTCGGTGTTCCAGATCAGGCTGCGGTCGGTGACGTGGATGTCGGCGAGGCGCTGGTGCACCGCGTCGATCTTCGCCTTGCCCTCGTTCAGCAGGGCCTCGGTGCGGAAGACGGCGCAGTCGGACTGCATCACCTTCTGCATGGCGAGGCGCAGGTCCGCGGTCGGGCTGCCGCCCTTGGCGTGACGGTAGCGGTCGAGACGGCCGATCGCCTTTTCTTCCGAGCCCCTGGCGAGCGGCCGGTGCCTGGCGCCCTTGTCGATCACCTCGCCGAGGCGATGGCCGGCGGCGCGGCCGAAGACGACGAGGTCGATCAGGCTGTTCGAGCCGAGGCGGTTGGCGCCGTGGACGGAGACGCACGCCGCCTCGCCGACCGCGAAAAGCCCGGGGACGACGCTGTCGGGATTGCCGTCCTTCAGGGTCACGACCTCGCCGTGGAAGTTGGTCGGGATGCCGCCCATATTATAATGGACCGTCGGCACCACCGGCAGCGGCTGGCGGGTGAGGTCGACGCCGGCGAAGACCTTGCCGGTCTCGGTGATGCCGGGAAGGCGTTCGGCGAGCACCTTGGGATCCAGATGATCGAGGTGCAGGTAGATATGGTCCTTGTCCTTGCCGACGCCGCGACCTTCGCGGATCTCCATCGCCATCGAGCGGGAGACGACGTCGCGTGACGCCAGATCCTTGGCGGACGGGGCGTAGCGCTCCATGAAGCGCTCGCCTTCGCTATTGGTGAGATATCCGCCCTCGCCGCGCGCGCCTTCGGTGATGAGGACGCCGGCGCCGTAGATGCCGGTCGGGTGGAACTGGACGAACTCCATGTCCTGGAGCGGCAGGCCGGCGCGCAGCACCATCGCATTGCCGTCGCCGGTGCAGGTATGCGCGGATGTCGCCGAGAAATAGGTGCGGCCATAACCGCCGGTGGCGAGCACGACGGCCTGCGAACGGAAGCGGTGGACGCTGCCATCCTCCATGCACAAAGCGATGACGCCCCGGCACTCGCCGCCCTCCATGATGAGGTCGAGCGCGAAATATTCGATGAAGAAGTCCGCGTCATATTTGAGGCTCTGCTGATAGAGCGCGTGGAGCATGGCGTGGCCGGTGCGGTCGGCGGCGGCGCAGGTACGCTGGGCGGGCGGGCCTTCGCCCATATTCTGCATCATGCCGCCGAACGGGCGCTGGTAGATGCGGCCCTCGGTCGTCCGGCTGAACGGCACCCCGGCATGTTCCAGCTCATAGACGGCGGCCGGCGCCTCGCGGCACAGATATTCGATCGCATCCTGGTCGCCGAGCCAGTCGGAGCCCTTGACGGTGTCGTACATGTGCCAGGTCCAGTGATCCGGGCCCATATTGCCGAGGCTCGCCGCGATTCCCCCCTGCGCGGCGACGGTATGGCTGCGGGTCGGGAACACCTTGGTGATGTTGGCGGTCTTGAGCCCGGTCCCGGCCGCGCCCATCGTCGCGCGCAACCCCGCCCCGCCGGCGCCGACGACGACGACGTCATAATCGTGATCGATGATCTTGTAGGCGTCGGCCATCGCGCATTCCCCAAAAAGTGATGGGACGGATCCAGAGCGGCTTCCGGGGGAAGCCGCGCCATCCCATTTTACGGGGGCCCCAGAGGAACAGGTGAAAGCGGCCCCGCGGAGTACCCCGTCTGCGGTGCTTTTAGGACTAAAGCGGGAGGTTGCAAGGGTGGGGGCTATGGATGGCTTCCTGGCGGCGATCGGCCAGAGTGAGCGACCGCCTCTCCGCCATAGCGATCGACCAAGATGCGGGAGAGGGCGATGACGTTCTTCGCCTTGGCCCCCTATCCCTTTGCCCTTACCGCCGCGCCTGCTAGCAGAGCGGCCGGAAGGATATTTCATGCCGACGCTGGAGTTCAAGGGTAAGCCATTCGTCTATTCGCACCATCTGTCGGTGCCGTTCCGCCAGTTTGTGATCGATGCGGACAAGTCGCTGCCTTCGGAGGGCAGCGCTCCATCGCTCGACGACAATCTCATCATTCACGGCGACAATCTGGAGGCGCTGAAGGCGTTGCTGCCGCGCTACGCCGGCAAGGTCGACGTCATCTATATCGATCCGCCCTACAATACGGGCAACGAAGGCTGGGCCTATAACGACAATGTAAATGCGCCCCAGCTAAGGGCGTGGTTGGGCAAGGTTGTCGATGCCGAAGACATGGAACGCCACGACAAATGGCTGTCGATGATGTGGCCGCGATTGCAGTTACTGAAGGAATTACTTTCGCCGAACGGATACATGTTCATCAGCATCGATGACAAAGAGGTTCACAGATTGCGGACCATCGCGGAAGAAATTGGCTTCTTATTGGTCGTTGAACTCGTGTGGAAAAGTCGAAAATTTGTAGACGCGCGGGCAAAAACAGGTGTGTCTAATGACCACGAGTATATCCTCACATTCGCTTTAGACGAAGCTGAGGGCTTCCGCGGCGTTGAACGTGACGAGTCTAAGTTCTCCAATCCGGATGGAGACCAACGCGGAGACTGGATGAGCCGCAGTATTCTGGGTTTGGCAAACCCAGAGCAGCGTCCCAATCTACATTTTGAATTTACTGATCCAGAGAGCGGCTTCAGCTTTTCACCTCCCCAACAGACAGGATGGCGTTACAGCAGGGAACGGATAGCGACGATGATTGCAGAGAAACGGATTCTCTTTCCTGCGACGCCTGACGGTAGGCCACGAGAGAAGAAGTTTCGATCCGAGATGTCACGCGAGTTTTCGACGTTTCCGTCAATCATCGATGACGTATTCACGTCGGATGGAACGGCAGAAGCACGATTGATCATTCCCGAGCAATCGTTTGATTTCCCAAAACCGTCTCAGCTCGTTCAACGTCTTTTGCGGCAGGTCGATAGTAACGACGCGCTGATCCTCGACTCCTTCGCCGGTTCCGGAACCACCGGCCACGCTGTCCTCGCGCTCAACAAGGCCGATGGCGGCAACCGCAAGTTTATCCTGATCGAAACCGAAGATTACGCCGACGCGCTGACCGCCGAACGGGTGCGCCGCGTCATCAAGGGCGTGCCGGGGGCGAAGGATGCGGCGCTGAAGGAAGGGCTGGGCGGCAGCTTCACCTATTGCGACCTGGGCGAGCCGATGGACCTTGAACGCTTCTTCGGTGGCGAGGGGACGCCGCCGACATTCGAGCAGGTGGCGGATTATGTCGCCTACACGGCGACGGGGAAAACGTTGGAGCGCGCGAGCGGCCAGGACGGCTTCGTCGGCCATGCGGGAGGATATCGGCTGCATCTGATCTATCGCCCCGATCCCAAGTGGATGCGCGGGGAGGAGGCTAAGCTCGACCTGACCGTTGCCGAACGGATCGCCGCAGCGGCGAAGGCCGATGGCGGCAAGCCAGTGCTGGTCTTCGCTGCGCAAAAGATGATGGGGCAGCGCTGGCTGACCGATCTCGGGATTACCTTCTGCCAGCTTCCCTATTCGATCCACCGCATACTTGGCGACGGCAGCGAGGGGGTAAGCGGGGTCGATGCGGCTTAAGGAATATCAGCTCGATACGCTCGATACGCTTGACAAATTCGTCGAGCGTTTGGTGGCGGCGCGCAGCGACCTGACTGGCACGATTGCGGCACTCGCCAATGTGCCGGAGCCAACCCGCAGCGAACTCGTCTCAAAGCTCGATGACCCGGCAGTCGCAGCCTGGAACAAGGCCCGCGCAGATGGCGTCGCAATCTCACCCGCCGATTGGCGACCGCTCGCGGACGGGCATGGAGAGCAAGTGCCGCATGTCTGCCTGCAACTGCCGACGGGTTCTGGGAAGACGCTGATCGCGGGCCATGCGGTCGGGCGCGTGCTGTCGGGTCTCGACAAGGCGATGACCGGCTTCGTGTTGTGGATCGTTCCGTCCGAGGCGATCTACAAGCAGACGCGGAGAGCGCTGCGTGACCGGGGCCATCCGCTGCGGCAAGCATTGGAGGTGGCGAGCGGCGGGCGCGTCAAGCTCCTGGAGAAAGGCGACGACTTCACCGCCGCCGATGTCGCCAACGAGCTGCCGGTGATGCTCCTGATGTTGCAATCGGCGCGGCAGCCGAAGGCCACTTCCGAGCAAAAGGCGCTCAAGGTGTTTCGCGAGAGCGGCAATTACGCGAGTTTCTTTCCCGATGCCGACGACGCCATCGCGATGGGCAAGCTGCGAGCGGCGGTGCCCAATCTCGAAAGCTACGATCTGGGCGGCGGTGGCGTTGCGGGGGCGGTGATTCAGAGCCTCGGCAACACGTTGCGGATCGTCCGTCCGCTCGTCGTGCTCGACGAAGGCCATACGGCCTACAGCATCGACCGGCGCAAGCTGCTCGGCACGTTCAACCCTCGCTTCCTGCTCGAATTGACAGCAACGCCATCGGCCGAACATTCGAACATCCTCGTCAAAGTCGGGGGCAAGCGACTTCGCGATGCCGAAATGATCAAGCTGCCGATCGAGCTGATCGCCGACCATAAGGCGCAGTGGAAGGACACGCTAAAGGCAGCACTCGACAAGAGGGCGGAACTGGAGACGCGGGCACGCGAAAACCATGCGCGCGGCGGGGCCTTCATTCGCCCGATCATGCTGGTGCGAGTCGAACGTACCGGCAAGGACCAGCGTGACGGCGTGCATATCCATACCGAAGATGTCGTCGCCGCCTTGAACGACATGGGCGTGCCAACCGGGGAATGGGTGCGGCGGCAGACCGCGAGCGTCAAAGAACTCGACGGCGAGTTGATGAGCGACACGAGCCAGGTACGTGTGATCGTCACCAAGGACGCATTGCGCGAGGGCTGGGATTGCCCGTTCGCCTATGTGCTGGCTTTGCTGTCGAAGACCCAGGCCCGCAACGCTCTGACACAGATGATCGGGCGAGTGCTGCGCCAGCCGTTTGCCAAGCGAACGGAGGTGGACGATCTCAACAGCGCCTGGGTCTATTGCGCCGATCTGGCGGTCAAGGATGCTGTCGAAAGCATCCGCAAAGGCCTCGAACAGGAAGGCATGGGTGACCTCAAATATTCGATCAAGGGAGCGGGGGCGCCGGCCGAGACGAAGCGGATCGAGCGGCGAGACGTGTACAAGGGCGAGCGTATCCTGATCCCGCGCGTGACCCATGTCGACGGCAAGGGTGGCTGCCGAGAACTCGATTTCGACCTCGACATCCTAAGCGAGGTGCAATTCGATGCGCTGACCTATGACAAGGCCGCGACGCTGACGCTCGACGATCTGGGCGCGCAGCGGCGGGCGGCGCGGTTCGATTATTCTGACGAAGGCGCGATCGAGCGGGTGGGCGCGGTGGTCCGCGAGACGCTTGGCAACAGCATCGACAAGCCTGACCTTGCGCGCCGACTGCTCGGGCTAATCCCCAATCCCTGGATCGGTTACAAGCTTGTCGACGAAGCGGTGGCGACGCTGAAAGAGCGCGGGATCGACGAGGCGGAAATCGCCAAGGGCCGGCTCGATTTGCTCGATTCGATGCGGGTCGAGCTGGCGGCGAAGGCCGACACGGCCGCGCGGGCGATCTTCGAACGCAAACTGAAGACCGGAGTGATCGCATTCCGGCTGACTGGGGCTAAGGCCGATTGGGAGATGCCCCCTTGGGATGAAGTCGAATTCAGGCCCTTGTCGGACACTTGGGAAACCGATGCCGACGGCGAGCTCTTGCAGCGCACTCTTTTTGAGCGGATTAAGCATGGCGAGTTGAACGGGTTCGAAAGGGACGTTGCCCTCTATCTCGACGGCTCGAACGCCATTGCCTGGTGGTGGCGGCTTACTTCTCGCGGCGCATGGGGCCTGCAGGGCTGGCGGAGACATAAGGTCTATCCCGATTTCCTGATGCGCCTCTCGGGCGACGGCCGGCGGATGGTGGTGCTCGAAACCAAGGGTAAGCAGCTCGACAATGAGGATACGGCTTTCAAACGCGAGCTAATGGAGGCGCTTGGAGCGACCTACCAAAAGCCGTCACCGGGCGAAGAGGAGCTGTTCGACGATTCGCCTGACGCCATTCGGTTCAGGATGCTGATGCAGGAAGAGAATTGGAAAACGGAACTCAGCACTGAACTGACTTAGGAGCGCCAATTATAGCACGTCGCGACGATGTGCTGAACGTCGCCTGAGCTATCCAGCATCCCCGCCAAACGCGATCTTGAGGACCGCGAAGAAGGCCAGCGCGCCCACCGCGATGGTGAAGAAATTGAGCAGGGTGATGGAGAAGAATTTCATCCCTTCCTCATGGACATAATCCTCGATCACCACCTGCAGGCCCAATTTCAGATGCCAGAAGGTCGAGACGATGAGCAGCAGCATCGGCACCGCGCCGAGCGGGGCCGCCAGCCATTCGGTCACCGCCGAATGTTCGAGGCTCGGAAGACGCAGCAGCGAGACGACGAACCAGACGAACAGCAGCAATGTCGAGACCGAGGTCAGCCGCTCCAGCCACCAATGATGCGCGCCGGAACGGGCCGAGCCCAGCCCGCGCACGCGCGCGATCGGCGTCTCCATCCTCATGCCCTCACTCCCAATATATAGAGCCAGGTCAAAGCGGTCAGCACGATCGCGACGGCGACCGTCACATTGGCCCAGAATTTGTTGGTGGAAAGCTCATAGCCCGCGCCCATATCCATCACGAAATGGCGAAGGCCCGAGGCGGTGTGCTGGAAGAAGGCCCAGGTGAGGCCGATCCACACGACGATCCCATACCAGCTGCGCGCATGGCCGACGAAACTCTCATAAGCCTCCGGCCCGCTCGCCGTCGCCGCCAGCCACCAGGTGAACGCGAGCGCGCCCAATGTGGCGAGGCCGGTGCCGGTCACCCGGTGCAGGATCGAAACCAGCATCCCCGGCCCCCAGCGCCAGATGCTGAGGTGGGGCGAAAGCGGGCGCGACGGATTGCGGTGCATGGACTTGGCTTCCCCTGTGGACGCGCCCCGCTATTACGCGCGACGCGGTAGGTTGCAAGGGCGCGGCGTCGCGATATCGCCCGCGCCCTGCGGGAAAGCCCGCGTCGTCACCCGGGCCGTTTCACTCGGCGGCGGCGGTCGCCACGTCCCGGCGCGGGCGGCGGCTCGCCCGGAAGCCCAGGATGACGATAGCAAGCGTCAACAGCTGGGCGCCAACGGCCTCGGCGGTCGGAACGACGCCGAGGATCGGGATGCGCGGCACCGAATATAGCAAGGTCACCGGGATCATTCCGGCCTCCTGCAACGCGCCCACGCCCTTGCCGGCGAGGACCACGGCGAGGATCGCGATCAGGATCGAGCTATAGGCGAAGAATTGCGTGATCGGCAGCTTCCGGCTGTAGCGCAGCATGATCCAGGCGATGATCGTGAGCAAGATTGTGGCCGTGAGGGCCCCGGCGAGGATCGTCCCGCCATTCCCCTGCGTCCACAAAGCGGCGAAGAAAAGGATGGTCTCGAAGACTTCCCGATAGACAACCACGAAGGCCAGCCCGAACAGGAACCAGGCCGAGCCGCGCGACAGCGCCTTGTTCATCTTGGCGCTGATGTAGCGCCGCCATTCGTCCGCCTGCGACTTGCCGTGCATCCAGATGCCGACGGAGAGGAGCACGACCGCCGCCAGCAGGGCGCCGAAGCCCTCGGTCATTTCCCGGCTGGCGCCGCTGATGGTGATGAAACTGGTCGCGGCGAACCAGGTGGCGACGCCGGCGAGCAGCGCCACGATCCAGCCGCCATGGACGTAGCGGAGCTGCTCGGCCCGATCCGACTTGCGAAGGAAAGCGATCATCGCGATGACGATCAGCAACGCCTCCAGGCCCTCGCGCAGCAGGATGGTGAAGGCGCCCAGGAAAGTGGAGATGTCCGTGGCCGCCTCCGGCGCGAGCGCCGTCTCGGCCTCGCCCAGCAGGACGTCGATCTCCTGGAGCTTCTGCCGCAGCTCGGCTTCCGGCCTGCCGGCGGCGATGGCCGCCCTATATTCGCTCAGCGCCCGCTCGACGCGGACCATGAGATCGCCGTCGCGAGTCGCGAGCACCGCTTCCACCGGCTCGAAGCCGTCGAGATAGGCGGAAAGCGCAAGTTCGTTGGCGGCGCCGCGATCACCCGCCTGATAAGCGGCGAGGCTGCGGCGGAGCGTGTCGCGGACCATCTCCAGCGAGCCGGGGCTTGCCTCCGCCACGACCGCGCCCGGATTGGCGCGAAGATAGGCCGTCACCGCATAAGCGCGGTCTTCGCCGATCTGCTCTGCGAGCGCGGCCGGGGTGATCGCGGTCAGCGCCGCGAGATCGGGGACGAGGCGGCGGACGCTCTCCTCCGCCTTCCAGATGCGCTCGCCCTCGGCGACGGCGGGGAAGGCGGCGCTGCCGACATGGAAGGCCAGCGCCCAGCGATCCTCGTCCGGAAGCGAGGCGAAGCTCTGCATCGTCGTGCCTTCGAGCCCCTGGGTGATCACCTGGTAGAGGCCGAAAACGCTGCGCTCCTTCGCCCGCTCGCGATCGTTGAAGTCGATGGGCGGCGGGTCGAGCTGGGCGAATTCCGGCGGCGGGCCTTCGCTCTGCGCTCCATGGCAGGACGCGCAATTCTGGGCATAGAGCGCGCCGGCGCGTCCGAGATCGGGCGTGCCGGCCGGGGCCAACGGCACCGGGTGCGCGGCGAGGAGCGCGTCCGCCAGCGCGCGCGCCAGCGCCGCCACTTCCGCGGGGGGTCGCTTCGCCTCGATCGCCCCCTGAAGACCGTCCGCTTTGGCCTCGAGGTTCTCGCGCGCCGGCGTCACCGGGAGCGTACCGATCCTCTCCCTCGCCGAACGGGAGAATTCCAGCATCTCGTCATATTCGAATTGGCTGACGATCTCGCCGTCCGACACGGCGGCGCTATAATCAACGGCGATATAATCCAGCAACCGCCAGGTCGTCGGCACACCGGCCGTTGCATGGGCGATTCCAGCGAAGCCAAAGGCCAGGCTGAGAAGGAGGCCCGCATGGAAAAGCACACGGTTCAGCCCACTGGGGAGGCGGCGACGGAAACTGGAGAGGCAAGCAGTCATGGCGGGACGCTTACCACGCTGCGACTGATTATCAATAGCGCGCAGCGAAGGCGAGGTCAGGCCACCGGGTAGCGGAGGCGGCCGAGGAAGCGGCTTAGGCTGGGAAGACGCTCCCGGCTGCCGCGCCAGCTCGCCTTGAACTTCTCGAAGCGCATGACGTCGTCGATGCGGCGGTCGAGGAAGCCGCGAGTCTCCGACAGGCTCTCGCTATCGTCGTCGAGGAAGACCAGCATCGTCGAGGTGTAGAGGGCGGATAGGATGCCGCGCTTGCTGTAATGGTTGAAATCGGTCGCGGTGTCGCCGGCGATGCGCCACATCCGGTCCGCCGCCCGCCATGCAAGCCGGGCCGCGCGCATCGCGTTCTGCGGCTGCGCAAGGATGGCGAAGGCGCGGCGCAGCGCCTCCTTGTGCGGGTTTATGATCTCGATCCGGTGGATGACGAGGTCGCGGATGCGCTGGCGGATCTTGAGCGTCTCGATCCGCTCCGGCGGATAGGCCGAAGCGGTGGCGCGATCGATGGCATCGAACCAGGCATCGATCATCTCGATCGCACCTCCTGGAAAGCAGAGCCTGGCCCGCTCGGCAGGAACGCCCAATTGAGACGCCGCCATGGCCAGCGCTCCGTCGCTCCAGCCGTCGAACACCGCGTTGGCGGGGATGAGCGGAGCGAGCGCCGCGCGCAATTCGTCGAGGGTCATCTCGCCGGGCGGGATGGGAGCTGGGGTCATGCGGGCGTCTCCGATCATACTCAAGATGTGACCCGGCGGCCCAACTTACAAGCCGCGCGTCACGCGATCGGGCAGCCGGATCAGCACCAGAGCGGCGCAGATGAGCAGGGCGCCCGCCACGTCGCTCGCGCTCAGCCGCTCGTCATAGGCGAACCAGCCGATGAGCGCCGTTACCGCCGGCTGGGTCAGCAGTGCGATGCCGACGACGACGGGGCTCAGATGCCCCATCGCATAGACCAGAAGCCCTTGGCCGATCACCTGGCTGCCGAGCGATAGCAGGATGAGAGGCGTCCAGTCCCGCGGCATCACCGGTTCGCCGAGCAGCAGCGCAAGGACGAGCATCGGCAGGGCACCCGCCGTCGTCGCCAGCGCCAGCACCGGCATCGGCGCGAGCCGGGCGCGGGCTCGGTCGATGACGACGAGATACAGGAAATAGAAGAAACCGGCGAGGATCGCCAGCAGGTCGCCGGTGAAGTTGCGCGGCGACAATTGGTAGCTGCTTCCGAGCATCAAGGCGGTCCCGACGACGGCGAGGCCGAAGGCGGCGACCTGCATCCTGCGCGGCAGGGTGCGGGCGAGGACGAAGCCGTAAAGCGCGAACAGGAAGCTCGACGAATTGCCGAACAGGGTCGCGTTGGCGAGCTTGGTGCGAAGGATCCCTTCGTGCCAGGCAGCGAGATCGGCGGCGAAGAACAGGCCGGAGAGAAGGATGAGCGCGATCATGCCCCATTCCGGTCGGATGCGCCCTTTGGCGCCGCGACTGGCGAACAGGAGCAACAGGGGCATTGCAAGCGCGAGTCGCCAGAAACCCGCCGCCACCGGTCCGACGTCGGCCAGCCGCACCATCCACGGCCCGAGCGCAAGGAACAGGTTCGACACGATCAGCGCCGCGAAGGCGTGGCGTCCGGGAGAGAGGGAGGGTGACGGCTGAAGCATTGGCTCGAAAGGCCGCTAGGAGCCCGGGCGCCGGCGCGTCAAGCGATGCCTTTCGCGCCCGCCATTCGCTTGCCCGGTGCTAGGCGAAACGTTCCTTCAGCGCCATCATCGCCAGCGCCGCTTTGGCGGCCTCTCCGCCCTTATCCTTGTCGTCGGGGCGCGCGCGCGCCAGGGCCTGGGCCTCGTTTTCGACCGTGAGGATACCGTTGCCAATTGCGAGACCGTCCATGGTTAGCGCCATGATGCCGCGCGCGCTCTCGCCGGCGACGATCTCGAAATGCCAGGTCTCGCCCCGGATCACGACGCCCAGGGCGACGAAGCCATCATAGCGGCCGCTCTCGGCGGCGAGCCCGATGGCGGCCGGCACTTCGAGCGCGCCGGGGACGGTGATCGTCTCGTGGGAATGCCCCGCCGCCTCGATCGCGGCGCGGGCGCCTTGCAGGAGCAAGTCGTTCAAATGGTCGTAGAAGCGCGCCTCGACGATCAGCAGTTTCGCCATCGTCAGGCTCCGCTCACGGGGATCGGCCGCTCGCCGACGATGGTCAGGCCGTAGCCGCCCAGCGCCACCGGCGTGTGGTGGGTGTTGGTGAGGAGGATCATGTCCTGCACACCCAGCGCCGAGAGGATCTGCGCGCCGACGCCATAGTCGCGCAGCTGCTCGATGTCGTCGCTCGGCCCCTTCCCGGCGCGGCGATCGAGCGCGACGGAGAGCGCATTGGGCATCGGTCGGTTGATGACGACGATGACCCCCGCCCCCTCCTCGCCGATGATCTTCATCGCGCCTTCGAGCAGGCCGCCGCGCTGTCCCGCTTCGGCGAAGGCATCGGAGAACAGGCTGAGCGCGTGCATCCGCACCAGCGTCGGCTTGTCCGGGTCGATATGGCCCTTGACCAGAGCCACCTGCTCGTTGCCGAGCGCCTTGTTGAGGAAGCTCTTGGCGGTCCAGGTCCCGCCCCAGCGGCTCTCGAACGGCGCTTCCGCGGTCTGTTCGACGAGATGATCCTTCTTGAGGCGGTAGGCGATCAGGTCGCGAATGGTTCCGATCCTGAGGCGATGAAGCTGTGCGAATTCGATCAGGTCGCCCATCCGGGCCATCGTGCCGTCCTCGCGCATGATCTCGCAGATCACGCCCGACGGGTTGAGCCCGGCGAGGCGCGAGACGTCGACGGCGGCCTCGGTATGGCCGGCGCGGACGAGGATTCCCCCTTCCTTCGCCACGAGCGGAAAGACGTGGCCAGGCGTCACGATATGCTCCGGACCCTTGGACGCATCGATCGCGACCGAGATGGTGCGCGCGCGGTCGGCGGCGGAGATGCCGGTGGTGACGCCTTCCCGCGCCTCGATCGACGTGGTGAAGGCGGTCTCGTGGCGGGTGCCGTTGTGCCGGCTCATCAGGCCGAGACCGAGCTGGTCGATCCGCCCCTTCGAGAGCGCGAGGCAGATGAGGCCCCGCCCGTGCCTGGCCATGAAGTTGATCGCGTCCGGCGTCGCCATCTGCGCGGGGATGACGAGATCGCCCTCATTCTCCCGATCGTCGTCGTCGACCAGGATGAACATGCGGCCGTTGCGGGCCTCGTCGATGATCTGCTCGGGCGTCGCCATCACACCGCGGCTGCCGCTGGCGAGGAACTTCTCGAGCTTCAGCAAGGTGTCGGCGGTTGGGTTCCAGTCCTCGTCGCCGAGCTTCCTCAGCGAATTGGGGTGGAGGCCGGAGGCGCGGGCAAGGCCGGAACGGGACATCTCGCCGGACGTCACCAATTCGCTCAGCCTGTCGATCAGGAGTGTGCTCATGCGGCGCTGCTATCACAGTGCAATGTGATATTGCAAGCGACAATCACACTCGGCTGGCACGAAGCTCCATCATGCGGCCGAGATAGCGCGCGAGAATGTCGATCTCGATATTGACCGAATCCCCTGCGCCGAGGGTCTTGAAGGTCGTCGCTTCCGCCGTATGGGGAATGATGTTGACCGTGAAGCGGGCGCCGTCGGAGAGGTTCTCGACGTCGTTGACGGTCAGCGATACGCCGTCGAGCGCCACCGACCCCTTCGCCGCCAGATAGGGTGCGACCGCATCGCCGGCGATGAGCGTGAGCCGGGTGGAGCCGCCGACGGCGAGCATCGCCTCGACCTGCCCGAGCCCGTCGACATGACCGGTGACGATATGGCCGCCGAGCTCGTCGCCGACCTTGAGCGGGCGCTCGAGATTGAGGAGGCGCCCCTCCTTCCACATGCCGGGCGCGGTGCGGTTCCTCGTCTCGGCGGAAACATCGACCGCGAACCATTGCTCGCCTTTGTCGACGACGGTCAGGCAGACGCCCGAGCAGGCGATCGAGGCGCCGAGGCCAACGGTCGAGTGGTCGTAGCCGCAGCCGATCCGCACGCGCAGATCCCCGCGCTCCTCGATGGCCTCGATCCGGCCGATGTCGGTGATGATCCCGGTGAACATAGGCTGCGGTCGCTCCTGATTTCCTCCGCCCATCCCGAGGAGCCGCTGAGCTTGGCGAAGCGGCGTCTCGAAGGACGTATGCCAGCCGATCCTTCGAGACGGGCCTTCGCCGGGCTCAGTCCCTCCTCAGGATGAGGGAGGGATAAGCATGGTAAGAACTATCGCACGCGCTCGTAAACTTCGAGGCGGTCGATGCCAAGCGGGCGCGTATCGGCCAGCGCCCAGCGGCGGTGTGCGTCGGCGAGAGAGGTGAGACCGACATAGCCGAGCGCCGACTTACCCTCGCCGACCAATATAGGGGCACGGTAGATCAACATCCGGTCTACGAGATCGGCGGCGAGGAAGGCCGAAGCCGCGCCGGAGCCGCCCTCGACGAGGAGATCGTTGACGTCGGCGAGCGCGAACACTTCTTCCGGCCCGCCCAGCCGCGTCCAGCCCTCTACCGTCTCGCCCCGCGTCAGGATCGCGCGGCGGGGCGAGCGCTCCTCCAGCCCCGGCAGCCGCACGTCGAGCTTCGGCCGATCCGCCTCATAGGTGCCGCGGCCGACCAGGATCATGTCCGCTTTGGCGCGCTCGCCATGGACGTGCGCGCGCGCGTCCTCGCCGGTGATCCAGCGGCTCTCGCCCGAGGGAAGCGCGATCTTGCCGTCGATCGATAAAGCCAGCTTCAACGTGACGAACGGCCGTCCGATGGCCTGTCGCCACAGGAAGCCGGCGAGAGAAGAAGCAGCGGCATCGGCCCCAATTCCGACATCCGCCGCGATGCCTGCCGCGCGCAGCCGCGCCAGGCCCAGGCCATCGGTCCTCTTGTCGGGGTCGCCCAGCGCCACGACCACCCGCGCCACGCCGGCGTCGATGAGCAGGTCGGCGCAGGCCGGGCCGCGCCCGTTCCTGTGGGCGCAAGGCTCCAGCGTTATGTAAGCGGTCGCACCGCGCGCTTCGTCCTTCGCTTCTGCGAGCGCCATCGCTTCGCCATGCGGACGCCCGCCGGGTTGGGTCCAGCCGCGTCCGACGACCCCGCCATCCTTGACGATGACGCAGCCGACATGAGGGTTGGGCGCGGTTCGGCCCCGGCCGCGCTCGCCAAGCGCGATCGCCGCCCCCATCCAGCGCCGATCGTCCGGGTCAAAGGCCGAGTCGGCGCTCAAGCTTCTGGAACTGGCGCTGGCGCTCGTCGGCGATCTCCTGCTTGCGCGCCTCGCGCTGCTGCTGGGCCTCGACGATCTCGGCGTCGGTGCGGTTCGCGCTCCAGCTCTCGGCGTAGATGACCTGCTCGCCCGGCAGCACGTTGGTGCGCGCGTCGACGATGAAGCCGACCACGATCACCACCGGCATCAGGATCGCGAAGACGGCCGCGATCCACTTGACCCCGCTGCGCTCGCCGGCGAAGGCGCGGAGATCGGACCAGAGGGCGCGGGGCGAGGCGGGGCGGGGCAGCGGCATGTCCTGAAAGATAGGGCCGGCGCCGCCCGAGCGCCAGCCCCTTGCATCGTCAGCCCTTGAGCTGGAACTGGACGACAAGCGTCTTCCAGCTCTCGACCGGCCTGCCGTCCAGGGTCGCCGGCCGGAAGCGCCAGTGGCGCAGCGCATGCCGCTCGGTGGCGCGATAGAAAGCGTCGCTGGTCGCGCGAACCTTCTCGGCCGCCTTCACCCGACCGTCGGCGCCGATCAGCAAGCGAATGGCGACCGAGCCTTCGGCGCCCGCCCTTTGCTCCGATGCCGGATAAGGCGGCTGCGGCTCGCTCCGCGGGTGCATCGCGGCCGCCACTCGCACCGGCTCCGCTTTGGGCGGATCGGCCGGCTTGTCGACAATCACGGGGCCGGGCGGCGGCGTCCACACTATGACCCGCTCCGGCTCGGGAAGGACGGTCTCGGTGGGCCGGGGCGGTACTTCCATAACCGGCTTCACCGAGGTCAGCATCGCCCCCCGCTGCGGTTCCGTCACCTCGGGCGGCACCGGCGGAGGATCGGGCTCGACGGGGATATGCTTGGTCTTGAGCGGCGTGAAGTCTTCCACGAAAGGCACATCCATCTTGGATAGGGCCAAAGCGGTGATCGCCGCGCCATGAAGCGCGATCACGATCAGGAGGCTGGTGGGGCTTTTGCGCTTCTGTGCCAGGAAACCGGCTTCGGACATGATGACTCTCCTTGCCAACGCACCGCTTTTCGCGACTGCTATAGCACGTTACATCATCTCATTATGATATACTATACCCTTTGCCCTGAGCCGGTCCGGGGTCGCGCTATGTCATTGAATCAATGAACGCCGTGGCTAAGCGGCCGAGTCCCGCAATCGCCGGACGCTCTGCTCCTTGCCGATGAGCAACAGCAACGGCGCCATTTCGGGTCCGCTGTCGCGGCCGGTGAGCGCCTGGCGGAGCGGCAGGAAGAGGCCCTTGCCCGAACGGCCGGTGCGCGCCTTGAGCGCCGCCGTCAGCGCCTTCCAGGGCGCATCGTTCCACTCGATCGCCTCGGCGACCTCCGCCGCACTCGCCACGAAGGCGCGGTCGTCCTCCCCCGCGCGATGCTCCACCGGCCCCTCGACAATGTGCCACCAGTCGGCCGCCTCGGCGACGTTGTGCAGATTCGGGCGGATGACGGCCCATGCCTCTTCGTCCATGCCCCGGGGCAGGCGGCCCCTCACCTGCTCATAGTCGAGCTGGTGGACGATGCGGGCGTTGAGGGCGGCGAGCTCCTCCATGTCGAATCGGGCCGGGGCCCGGCCGAACGTCGCAAAGTCGAAGCTCTCGATCAGAGGTTTGGCCGTCGCGAACGGCTCGACCGGCAGGCTCGTGCCGATGCGCGCGAGCTTGGCGACCAGCGCCATCGGCTCGATTCCCGCCTCGCGCATCGCTTCCACCCCGAGCGAACCGAGCCGCTTGGAGAGCTTGCCCTCGGAGCCGACCAGCAATGCCTCATGCGCGAAGGCAGGCGGCGCCGCGCCCAAAGCCTCGAACATCTGGATCTGGAGCGCGGTATTGGTGACGTGATCCTCGCCGCGCACGACATGGCTGATGCCCATATCGATATCGTCGACGGCGCTCGGCAGCATGTAGAGCCAGCTCCCGTCCTCGCGGCGGATAACGGGGTCGGAGAGCAGGGCCGGGTCGAAATGCTGCCCCCCGCGGACGAGGTCGCGCCATTCGATCGGCGCGTTATGGTCCAGCCTGAAGCGCCAGTGCGGGCGTCGGCCTTCGCCGTCATAGCGGGCAACCTCCTCCGTCGTGAGCGCCAGCGCCGCGCGGTCGTAGACGGGCGGCCTGCCGCGGCCGAGCTGGATCTTGCGCTTGAGATCGAGTTCCTGCGCCGTCTCGTAAGCGGGGTAGGCGCGGCCCGACGCGCGAAGCCTTTCCAATGCCGCCTCGTAGCGGTCGAACCGATCCGATTGGCGATGCTCCGCGTCGGGGGCGAGCCCGAGCCAGGCGAGATCGGCGCGAATCGCTTCGGCATTCTCTTCGGTGGAACGTCCGGCATCGGTATCGTCGAGGCGGAGGATAAAGGTGCCGCCGTTGCGGCGCGCCCACAGCCAGTTGTGGAGCGCGGTGCGGATGTTGCCGACATGGAGGCGTCCGGTCGGCGACGGGGCGAAGCGGGTGGTGACGGACATGGGCTGAAGCCTCTAGGCAAGGCGCGCATTCGCGGCAACGCCTCTTGCCATCGGGAAAGTCACGCGTAAGGCAGTTCGGGCAGCCGCTTTTCCGGGAAGTCTTCGCATGAAATTGATGTCGGGCAATTCGAACCTTTCGCTGGTGAAGGACATCGCCCACTATCTCGAACTACCGATCACCGAGGCGAGCGTGCGCCGCTTCGCCGACGAAGAAGTGTTCGTCGAAATCCACGAAAATGTCCGCGGCGAGGACGTGTTCGTCGTCCAGTCGACCTCTTACCCCGCCAACGACAATCTGATGGAGCTGCTGATCTGCATCGACGCGCTGAAGCGCGCCTCGGCCAAGCGAATCACCGCCGTCGTCCCCTATTTCGGCTATGCGAGGCAGGATCGGAAACCCGGGCCGCGCACGCCCATCTCCGCCAAGCTGGTCGCCAACCTCATCACCGTAGCCGGTGCCGACCGCGTCCTCTCGGTCGATCTCCATGCCGGCCAGATCCAGGGCTTCTTCGATATCCCGACCGACAATCTCTACGCCGCGCCGGTCATGTCGGCCGATATCCAGGCGCGTTTCGCCGGGCGGCCGATCACCGTCGTCTCGCCCGACGTTGGCGGCGTGGTCCGCGCCCGTTCGCTCGCCAAGAGGCTCGACAACGCGCCGCTGGCGATCGTCGACAAGCGGCGCGAGAAGCCGGGCGAATCGGAAGTGATGAACATCATCGGCGACGTCACCGGCCGCTTCTGCATCCTGATCGACGACATCGTCGATTCGGCCGGCACCTTGTGCAACGCGGCTGCCGCGCTCAAGCAGGCAGGCGCAGAGGACGTGGTCGCTTATTGCACCCACGGCGTGCTCTCCGGCGCCGCGTTGCCGCGGGTCGAGAAATCGGCGCTGAAGGAACTGGTCATCACCGATTCGATCGGCGCCACCCAGGAAGCCGCGGCCGCGACCGACAAGATCCGCGTCCTCACCATCGCGCCCTTGCTCGCCGAGGCGATCCGCCGCATCGCCGACGAGAGTTCTGTCTCCAGCCTGTTCGACTGATTGAGGTTTCTGGGCGGGCGATCCGGGGGGATCGCGCGCGACGGAACTCTCTCCGTGTCGAGCCTGTTCGACTGAGGCTCAGCCCTCCTGGAACACCTCGAAGGGATCGTAGGTGCCGAAGCTCCACACATTGCCTTCCAGGTCGCGCGCTTCGTAGCTGCGGCCGCCATAATCCTGGTCGGTCGGCGGGTTGATGATGCGGGCGCCCGCCGCCGCCGCGCGGGCGTGATGGGCGTCGGGATCGCCGAGGACGACATAGATGCAGGCGGTGACTTTCCCGCCCGTCTCCGCCGGCGTCGCCATGCCGAGCCTGTCCTCGGACTGGCGCGAGGCGGAGCTCAGCATCACCATATTGCCGTCGAGCGTCAGCTGGGCGTGGTCGACCCGGCTCTTGTCCTCGCTCTCGTAGATGGCGTTGCGCGCGAACCCGAAGGCGTCGCACAGGAATTCGATCGCGGCATGGGCGTCGCGATAGGCGAGGCACGGGATGATCGCCGGCTGGACGGGCATTGCTGAAATCTCCGTTGCTGCGGCAGGGCGATAGCATGTCCGTTCACGGCGGCGAAGCTTGCCTTCCGCCTGGCTCCGCCCTATAGGCACGCGCTTTCCAGCTTTGGAAGAACCGAACCGCCCGGCCAGTAAGGGCTGCCGTGGCTGTTCTTAAACGTCCGCTCCTGTAGCGGTAGAGGAGACGAAAATGCCCAAATTGAAGACCAAGAGCGGTGTGAAGAAGCGCTTCAAGCTCACCGCGACGGGCAAGGTGAAGCACGGCGTCGCCGGCAAGCGTCACCGCCTGATCAGCCACAATGCCAAGTACATCCGCCAGAACCGCGGCACCGAAGTTCTCGCCAAGGCCGATACGGCCCGGGTGAAGCTCTGGGCGCCCTACGGTCTCGCATAAGGAGGATTGAGACATGGCACGTGTCAAACGCGGCGTTACCACCAAGGCGCGCCACAAGAGATTATTGGATCAGGCGAAGGGCTATTATGGCCGTCGCAAGAACACGATCCGCATCGCCCGCCAGGCCGTCGAGAAGGCCGGGCAATACGCCTATCGCGACCGCAAGGTTAAGAAGCGCAGCTTCCGCGCCCTGTGGATCCAGCGCATCAACGCCGCCGTCCGCGTCGAGGGCCTGACCTACGGCCAGTTCATGCACGGCCTGAAGCTCGCCAATATCGACCTCGACCGCAAGGTCCTGGCCGACATCGCGATGCACGAGGGCGACGCCTTCAAGGGCATCGTCGCCCAGGCCCGCGCGGCGCTTCCCGCCCAGGGCTGAGCTTTCTTGCGATCTAAAAATGGAAGGCGCGGAGAGGGCATCATGCTCCCCGCGCCTTTTCCATATCCGCTCATTCTGAGGAGCCGCTGAGCTTGTCGAAGCGGCGTCTCGAAGGACCGTGCTTCGAGACGGGCCCTCGTCAAGCTCGGTCCCTCCTCAGCATGAGCGGGAGGTGATTTCGCCTGCTCCCGATGCTCAGTGCAGAGTCTCGGCCGCGATCGCATAGCGGGTGGTGGCGTTGCCGCTCTTCTCGGGGCAGCAGGTGAGGCGGGTCCATTCGGTGCGGGCCTTGTGCTCGTCGTCGAACGGGCCGGCCATCTTCTCCGTGCCGGGGACGAGATGGCCGAACTCGGCATCCTCATATTCGCCCCCGATCACCCAATAACGTTTGGTCATGACGGGTCTCCTCATTCTGCCGCGACGGCGGTGATGAACTGGTCGGCCTCGGTCGATTCGGCGAGCGCCGTGGTGGATGCCTTGCCGCCCGACACGGTCTGGGCGACCAGGTCGAAATAGCCGGTGCCGACCTCGCGCTGGTGGCGGGTGGCGGTATAGCCGTCGGCCTCGCTGGCGAACTCGGCCTGCTGCAGTTCCGAATAAGCCGCCATGCCGCGATCCCTGTAGCCGCGCGCCAGCTCGAACATGCCGTGGTTGAGCTGGTGGAAGCCGGCCAAAGTGACGAACTGGAACTTGTAGCCCATCGCGCCCAATTCGCGCTGGAACTTCGCGATCGTGGCCTTGTCGAGCTTGGCCTCCCAGTTGAAGCTGGGCGAGCAATTATAGGCCATCATCTTGCCGGGATGCGCTTTCTGCACCGCCTCGGCGAAGCGCTTCGCATCCTCCAGATTGGGGTGGCTCGTCTCCCACCAGAGGAGATCAGCATGCGGCGCGAAGGCGATGCCGCGCTTGATGCAATGATCGACACCGGTGCCTTCCCTGAGGCGGAAGAAGCCCTCCGGCGTGCGCTCTCCGGTCAGGAATTCATGGTCGCGCTCGTCCACGTCTGAGGTGATGAGCTTCGCGCTTTCCGCATCGGTGCGGGCGACGAGCAATGTGGGGACGCCGCACACGTCCGCCGCCAGCCGCGCCGCGTCGAGGTTGCGGACATGCGCCTGGGTCGGGATCAGCACCTTGCCGCCCAAGTGGCCGCACTTCTTCTCGGACGCGAGCTGGTCCTCGAAATGGACGCCCGCCGCGCCCGCCTCGATATAGGCCTTCATGATCTCGAAGCAGTTCAAGGGGCCGCCGAAACCGGCCTCGGCGTCGGCGACGATCGGGACGAACCACTCTCGTTGCGCCCCGCCCTCGCTATGCTCGATCTGGTCGGCGCGCTGCAGGGTGCGGTTGATCTTGCGGCAAAGCTCCGGGCCGGCATTGGCGGGATAAAGCGACTGGTCCGGATACATGGCGCCGGCGGTGTTGGCGTCGGCGGCGACCTGCCAGCCGGAAAGGTAGATGGCCTTCAACCCCGCGCGGACCATCTGCATCGCCTGATTGCCGGAAAGGGCGCCGAGAGCGTTCACATAATCCTCGGATCCCAGCAGCTCCCACAGCCGCTCGGCGCCGCGCCTGGCGAGCGTGTGCTCGACAATGAGCGAGCCGCGCAGGCGCTCGACCTCGGCGGCCGTGTAAGGCCGCTTGATGCCGTCGAAGCGGCCGACGGGAGCGGGGACGAGATCGGCGAAATCGGTCATCACGTTCCATCCAAAAGTGAGACAAAGGTCAGGCTAGGAACACCGAAATGCCGCCGAGTGCAGCAGCGAAAAGGGTCGCGCTGTCACGATGCGTCTTGCGACTCTTGTAAATATTTGACAATGTTCCCGACATGGCCGGGCAGGGCAAACTCTATCTTGGTGGTCGCCTGAAGCGGCTGCGGCGCGAGCTGGGGCTCAATCAGAGCGCCATGGCGGCCGAGCTTGCCATCAGCCCGAGCTACCTCAACCATCTGGAGCGCAATCAGCGTCCGGTGACGGCCGGGGTTCTGCTGAAGCTCGCCCAGGCCTATGACGTCGATCTCAAGGGCTTCACCGCCGAAGGCGAGGGCACCGGCCCCGAAGCGCTGGGCGAGATTTTCGCCGATCCGATGTTCGCCGACATCGGCATCCCGCGCTACGAATTGCTCGAAGTGGCGGACAATGCCCCTTCGGTCGCCGACGCCGTCGCCCGCCTCTATGCCGCGCTCGCCCAGCGCCGGCAGGCACCGTCCGACGGCTCAGACGACGAGCGGGCGCCGGCGTTGTCGCCTGAAAGCTGGGTGCGCGACCACATCCAGGCGCAGCGCAATTATTTCCCCTATCTGGAGGAAGCCGCGGAGACGCTCGCCGGCGCGCTCGGCGGCCCGGCCGAAATCTTCGACAGCCTCCGCCGCCGGCTGCGCGAAGGCTATGGCGTCGACACGCGGATCGTGCCGCCCGAACTGCTCGACGCCGCCAGCCAGCATTATGATTTCCACAGGAAGCGCCTGATGCTGTCGGCGCTGCTTCGCCCGGAAAGCCGCACCTTCGGCCTCGCCTACCAGGTCGCCTTGTTCGAATTCCGGCCGCTGCTCGCCAAGATGCTCGATGGCGCGGCGGCGCCCGACGCGCCGACACGGCGCCTGCTCCACATGAGCCTCGCCAATTACACGGCGGGCGCGATCATGATGCCGTACGAGGCGTTCCTGGCCGCCGCCGAGCGCCACCGCTACGACATCGACCGGCTCTGCGCCGAATTCGGCGCCAGCGTCGAGCAGGTCGCCCACCGCCTCACCACATTGGGCCGGAGCGGCGCGCGCGGCATTCCCTTCTTCATGCTCAGGGTCGATGCGGCCGGAAATATCTCCAAGCGCTTCGCCGGCGAGAGCTTCCCTTTCTCGCGCTTCGGCGGCACCTGCCCCCGCTGGAACCTCCACGCCGCCTTCCGCACGCCCAGCCAGATCGTGACCCAGGTGGTGGAGACGCCCGACGGCCAGCGCTTCTTCACCGTCAGCCGCGCGGTGGAGCGCGCGGTCCGCCTCGACCCGCGCGAGAACAGCCAGCTCGCCATCGGCCTCGGCTGCGACCTCAAATATGCCTCGAAGATCGTCTATTCCGACGGCCTCGACCTCGCCGACCCCTATGTCACCCCGATCGGCCCCGCCTGCGCCATCTGCCCCCGCCTCCGCTGTCCCCAACGCGCCGCCGCCCCGGCCGGCCGCACCCTGGCGGTCAACGAGATGCAGAAGACGATCTCGCCTTATCCGTTCCTGGGGTGAAGCGGCCGCGGCACGCCGGGCCTTCCTCGTTCGCATTCCAGAGCGGCGCGATCCCAATGCGCGAGGTCGGCGGCGGCCGCGTAGGTGCTTTCAAGGAATGCGAGCAGGGTCGCGTCCGGATCGGCGGCGGTGCGAACCGCGTCGTAATCGAGTACGAATTCTCCCAGATCCTTGTCGAACCGCACCGCATCCGGCTGGACCCGGGTTTGGGGGAACCCTTCGGGCGCGGGATAGGCATAGGAATAGAAGATCGGATCGCCGCCGCCCGCGCCGCCGGGCCAGAAGCCCGCGCTGGACACTTCGTGGCTATAGGCCTCGCGGGTGACTTCGTCCGGCAGGTTGGGGATGCCGCCGGGATGGAGCGGCGCCGTCCGCCCCGAGAAGCGGGTGACGGCGTGATCGAAGCTGCCCCAGAAGAAATGGACCGGGCTCGCCTTGCCGAGGAACGAAGAGCGGAACAGGCGCAATAGCCGATCCGCGCTAAGCAGGGCGCGCCATATGCGGTGGGCGCTGTCCGGATCGTAGGGACGGGCCGCCGTGTCTTGCGGGAAGGGCATTGCAGGATCGAGCTCATTGGGCCGGCGGTCGATGGCGACCTCGTGCCCCATCTCCGACAGCATCGCCATCGCCGCCTCGTAGAAATGTGCCACCGACATCGGCTCCAGCGGCAGATCGCGGCGCGCGCCGCTCGAATCCTCGACGATGAAACGGTGATCGATGAGATCAAAGGCAAGTTCAAACGCGCCGGATGCCATGTGGATGGGTTCGCTCCTGAAGCCGCGCGCCGAGAGATGCTGGGTCAAATGCCAGCCGTGGTTGCGCCAGGGTACGACCGCCGTCGCGACCTTGCCGGCGACCTGCGAGAAGAGGTGCAGGGCGGCGATCGTCGGCCCGTCGGCCTGGGCGCTGATTTCGGGCCAATGCCTTTGGTGCATGCCAATCTCTCCCAACCGTTCGGGCTGAGCCTGTCGAAGCCCCTCCTCTCGACCTGCCACGGGAGAAATGAAAGCCCTTCGACAAGGCTCAGGGCGAACGGTGGTGGGTTCAAAGGCCAGGATTTCTCCGTTAGGGGCGGGCCATGGCAAGCGATACACAGACTCTCGAAGAGATGAGCGGCGACTGGCTGCGGCGGATCCAAGGCGCACCAGATCTTTCGAGCCTCGAATCCGAGCGGGTGGCCGCGCTCGGCAAGCAAGGCGCGGTGACCGCGCTCCTCAAGAGCCTCGGCGGAATGACGCCAGAACAACGCCAGGCGGAAGGGCCGCGGATCCACGCCCTTCGCGAGGCCGTGACCGACGCGATCGGCGTGCGCAAAGCCGGGCTGGAAGCCGCCGAGCTCGAACGCAAGCTCGCCACCGAGACGCTCGACATGACCTTGCCGGTCAGCATCGGCGAGCAAGGCAGCGTCCATCCGGTGAGCCAGGTGATGGACGAGCTCGCCGAAATCTTCGCCGATCTCGGCTTCTCGGTCGCGACCGGGCCGGAGATCGAGGATGACTGGCGCAATTTCACCGCGCTCAACATCCCCGAGACCCACCCGGCCCGGGCGATGCACGACACTTTCTATTTCGACAGGCACGATGCGGAGGGGCGCCGGATGCTGCTCCGCACGCATACCTCGCCGGTGCAGATCCGGACGATGCAGTCGCAAGAGCCGCCGATCCGGATCATCGCGCCGGGCCGCACCTTCCGATCCGACAGCGACGCCACCCACACGCCGATGTTCCACCAGGTCGAGGGCCTCGTCATCGACCGCGGCATCCATATGGGCCACCTCAAATGGACGCTTGAGACCTTCCTCAAGGCCTTTTTCGAGCGCGACGACATCGTGCTCCGCCTCCGCCCAAGCTATTTTCCGTTCACCGAGCCGTCGGCCGAGGTCGATGTCGGTTACTCGGTCGAGAAGGGCCGCCGGGTGATCGGCGGTTCCGAAGGCTGGATGGAGGTGCTGGGCTCGGGCATGGTCCATCCCCGGGTGCTCGAAGCCTGCGGCCTCGATCCGAACGAATGGCAGGGTTTCGCCTTCGGCTGCGGCATCGACCGGCTCGCCATGCTCAAATACGGCATGGACGACCTGCGCGCCTTCTTCGACGGCGATTTGAGGTGGCTCAGACATTACGGCTTCCAGAGCCTGGACGTGCCCACGCTTTCGGGAGGAGTGGGCGCATGAAGTTCACCCTGTCATGGCTGAAGGAACATCTGGAGACGGATGCCGGCCTTGAGACGATCCTCGAGACGCTGACCGGCATCGGCCTGGAGGTCGAGGGTGTCGAGAATCCGGCCGAGAAGCTCGCTCCCTTCGTCGTCGCCGAGGTGCTGACGGCCGAGCGGCATCCGCAGGCGGACAAGTTGCAGGTGCTGACCGTGAACACGGGAGCGGGCGAGCCGGTGCAGGTCGTCTGCGGAGCGCCCAATGCGCGGGCGGGCCTGAAGGGCGTGTTCGGCGGCCCCGGCGCCTACGTGCCGGGGAGCGATCTCACGCTGAAAATCGCCGCCATTCGCGGCGTCGAGAGCCGCGGCATGATGTGCTCGGTCCGCGAGCTGGAGCTGGGCGAGGAACATGACGGCATCATCGAGCTTCCCGCCGATGCCCCGGTCGGCGCGGGCTTCGCCGCCTGGCGCGGGCTGGACGATCCGGTGATCGACGTCGCCATCACGCCCAATCGGCAGGATTGCATGGGCGTCCACGGCATCGCCCGCGATCTCGCCGCCGCCGGGCTGGGAACGCTGAAGGCCGTCGAGCCGCATGAAATCGCCGGCGCCTTTCCCTGTCCCATCGAGATTCGCACCGACGATATTGAAGGATGCCCCGCTTTCTACGGCCGCGTCATACGCGGCGTCAGCAACGGCCCCTCTCCCGCCTGGCTGCAGCAACGGCTGAAGGCGGTTGGCCAGCGGCCGATCAGCGCGCTGGTCGATATGACCAACTACATCATGCTCAGCCACGGCCGGCCGCTGCACGTCTACGACCTCGCCCATCTGGATGGCGCGATCGTCGCCCGCCGCGCGCGGGACGGCGAGGAAGTGCTGGCCCTCAACGGCAAGAGCTACATCCTCGACGCGACGATGACCGTGATCGCCGACAACGCCCAGGTCCACGATATCGGTGGCATCATGGGCGGCGAGCATTCGGGTGTGACCGAAGCGACCACCGACATCCTCATCGAATGCGCCTATTTCGACCCGGAGCATATCGCCCGCACCGGCCAGAAGCTGGCCCTCACCTCGGATGCGCGGACGCGTTTCGAGCGCGGCGTCGATCCGGAATTCCTGGAAACCGGGCTCGCGCTGGCGACGCGGATGGCGATCGAGCTTGCCGGCGGCGAGGCGTCGGAGATCGTCCGCGCCGGCAAGCCTCCGCGCGCGGAGAGGACGGTCGATTATCGTCCCGGACACACGGCCGAGCTGGCCGGCGTCGCCGTGTCCGAAGACCGCCAGAAGGACATTCTGGCGCGTCTCGGCTTCGGCGTGAACGGCGGACATCCGTGGAAAATCGCGGTGCCTTCATGGCGCCGTGACGTCATCGGCTCGGCGGATATCGTCGAGGAGGTGGTCCGCATCGAAGGACTCGACAGCGTGCCTTCGACGCCGCTGCCCCGCGCCGAGGGCGTCGCCAGGCCGACCGCCACTCCGGAGCAGCTCGTCGAGCGCCGCGTCCGCCGCGCCGCCGCCGCTCGCGGCCTCCACGAAGCGGTGACCTGGAGCTTCATCGGCGAGGCCGAGGCCGCCTTGTTCGGCGGCGCCGACTGGATCCTCGCCAACCCGATCAGCGAGGAGATGAAGGCGATGCGGCCCTCGCTCCTGCCCGGCCTGCTCGCCGCCGCCCGGCGCAACATCGACCGGGGCGCGGAAAGCGTCCGCATGTTCGAGGTCGGACGCCGCTATCTCGGCGACCGGGAGCATCCGACGCTCGGCCTCGTCCTCGCCGGCGACCGCGACCCGCGCGGCTGGCGCACGGGACGGAGCCGGAGCTTCGAGGCTTATGATGCCAAGGCGGAGGCGCTCGCCATTCTCGCCGCCGGCGGCGCGCCGGTCGGCAATCTCCAGGTGCTGGGCGGCGCCTCCGGAGTCTATCATCAGGGCCGCTCCGCGCGCCTCTGCCTCGGTCCCAAGAACGCTCTGGCCGAGTTTGGCGAACTCCACCCGGCGACGCTCAAGGCTTTCGACCTCGACGGTCCGGTCGTTGCAGCGGAGATATTCCTCGATGCCGTTCCGCAAAGGCGCGGCGGCGCCGACCACATGCGCGCTGCCTTCGCCCCACCCTCTCTCCAGGCGGTCAAGCGCGACTTCGCGTTCCTGCTGCCCCTCGACATGCCGGCCGATATGCTGATCCGCGCGGTTCGGGGCGCCGACAAGGCGGCGATCGTCGGCGTCGGCCTGTTCGACGTCTTCACCGGGCAGGGCGTGGCCGAAGGCAGCAAGTCGCTGGCGGTGGAGGTGACGCTCCAGCCGGGCGAGAAGAGCTTCAGCCACGACGAGCTGGAAGGGATTTCGGGGCGGATCGTTGCCGCGGCCGAAAAGGCCGGCGCGAAGCTGCGCGATTAGGGCTCCAGCGCGTTGATCGCCCGGTGGACCTCCGCTTCGACGTCGCGGCGGGGAAAGCCCGGCGGAATCGTCTCCCCGACGCGCATCGTCACCACCCCCGGCCGCCGGGCGAATTCGCCGCGCGGCCACAATCGGCCGCTGTCGAGCGCGATCGGGACCACCGGCAGCCCCAGCGAACGGTAGAGGCCGGCAAATCCCGGCTGGAGCGGCGGCTGCTCGCCGGGCGCGACGCGGGTGCCCTCGGGAAAGATGGCGATCGGCCGGCCTTGTGCGACCGCCGCCTGCGCGGCCTTCAGCATCCGCCGCAGCGCCGCGGCGCCGCCTTCGCGGTCGATCGGAATGACGCCATAGCGCCGCGCCACCCAGCCGAAGCCGGGAATGTCGGTGAGCTGGCGCTTCATCACCACCACCGGCCGGTCGAGGACCAGCAATATCTCGATCGTCTCGAACATCGACTGGTGCTTGGCCGCGACGAGCGCCGTTCCGCGAGGCACCGTCCCCTCGACGCGGGAGCGGATGCCGAGGAGTAAAGCCGCGCACCCGCGGTGCCAGCGCGCCCAGCCATGGATGACCGCAGGCAGCGCTCCGCCGCCGATGGCCGCCGCCGGGAAAGCGAGCAGCACCGCCACCGCCGTCCCCAAATAGAAAGCGAGCGCGAACAATGCCGATCGAGCCGCGCGCATCAGATGCCGACAAACACGGCTGCGCGGCGCAGCAGATATTTGTTATATTCGGTGAAGAGCTGGCGGAAGCTGGGGTTGCTCTCCACGGCATCGCCGAACATGTCGATTTCGCTTCCCACCTGCCGCGACAGCTCGAACTCGGCGCGCGGCATGTGCCAGTCGGTGGTCACCAGCCGCACCGTATTGAGCTTGCGCCGCTCCAGCCAGCGCGCCGTCTCCACCGCGTTGGATCGGGTGTCGACCGATTCGCGGCCGAGGTCGATGCAGCAGTCGAACAATCTTTCCTCGGCATCATATTGGGCGGCGAGCTCGACCGGCCGGACGGTGCGCGCGACGCCCGAAATGAGCATCCGGTCCGCCCGTCCCCGCTCGATCAAGTCGAGGCCCCGCTCGATCCGCCCGGCGCCTCCGGTCAGGACGACGATCGCGTCGGTGCGGCGGTCGTCCGCCGGCCGCGGCAGCAGCACGACGAACAAGGCGTAGCCGAACAGATAGACGAGGATGAGGAAGGACAAAGCGCGGCTGATCATAACAGCCTGCCCAATGCCCGCAAAATCGTGGTCCGGGCAACCAGCATCGCCAGCAGTACCCCGGCGACCGGCAGCGACGCGAGGATCAGCCAGCTGGCCAGCGGCAGGCCGGCGGAGCCGAGCAGCTCCGACCCCAGCCTGCCGACCCGGTCGCCGATGACGAGCAGGACCAAAGCCGCCGCCGCCAGGCCGATGAGGCCGCCGAACAGCGCGTCGAGCGCGATCCGGCGCTGGAACAGCCGCGCAACCTGGACATCGGTCGCCCCCATCAGGTGCAGCACCTCGATCGTGCCGCGATGCGTGTCGAGCGCGGCGCGGGCGGCGAGCACCACCGTCGCCGCCGTCGCGCCGATCATCAGCAGGACGAGGCCGAGCGCGAGCAGCTTGAGGGCCTCGATCAGGCTGGCGAGCGGCGCCAGCCATTGGGCGTTCTCGTCGATGCGGGCCGAGGGCGCTACCGCCGCCACCGCGCGGCTGAGCGCTTCGAGCCGGCCATAAGCCTCGGACGAAAGCTCGGCATCGATCATCGCCGGGATCGGGAGATCGGCTTCGAGGCCGCCTTCGCCGAGCCAGGGCTCGAGCAATTGTTCCATCTCCGCCTCGCCAACCCGGCGCACCATCCCGACGCCCGGAAAATCGCGAAGCACCGCCTCGGCGCGCGCTGCCTCGGCGTCCCGCCGGTCGGGATTGGCCTCGACGATCTGGACCGTGATCCGGTTTCCGACATCCGCGTCGAGGCTGGCGGCGGCGTGGCCGAGGCCGAGGCCGGCGGCGGCGGCGAGGACGGTCAGGAACATCATGATCGCGATCACCCAGGGCATCGGCCCCGACAGCCTGCCCTCCGGCAGCAGCCGCCGGTCGGCCGCGCCGAACTTGCGAATGCCGCCCCTCATGCGTCGGCCGCGCGCGGCGGATGGCGAAGCGCGCCGGTCGGATCGGCGATCTGGCCGCGATCGAGGCGGAGGATGTCGGCGCGTCCGACGCGGGAGATGAGATGGACGTCGTGCGTGGCCACCACGACCGTCGTGCCGAGCTTGTTGAGCGCATCGAAGAGATGGATGAGGCGGTTGGCCATGTCCGGATCGACGTTGCCGGTGGGCTCGTCGGCGACGAGCAATTCGGGCCGGGCGATGACCGCGCGCGCGATAGCGACGCGCTGCTGCTCGCCGCCCGACAGGGTCGCCGGCCGGGCGCTGGCGCGGTGGCCAAGCCCGACCCAGGATAGCATCTCGCCGACCGGCGTCTCGAGATCGCGCTCCTCCACGCCGGCGACCCTGAGCGGCAGCGCGACATTGTCGAACGCGGACAGATGGTGGACGAGACGGAAATCCTGGAAGACGACGCCGATCCGGCGGCGAAAGCCGGGCAGGCGCTTGCGCGGCATGGTCACGATATCCTCGCCGAACAGCTTGATGAGCCCGCGGCTCGGCCGCTGGGCGAGATAGAGCAATTTCAGCAAGGAGGTCTTGCCGGCGCCCGACGGCCCGGTGAGGAAGTAGAATCCGCCCTGGCGGAGCGAGAAACTCAAATCGGACAGCGTCTCGGCGCCCGTGCCGTAGCGCAGGCCGACATTGTCGAACTGGACGATGCTCGTCGCCGCGCTCAGATCCGCCTCCGCTGCTTGGGTCCCACCACGGCCAAGCCATGGCATGGCGGACAGGCGCCCGTAAACACGGCATTTACTTGCGCCCCACGCCCCGGACGTGCTTAGATTCGCCGGCGCACCAGAGCGTAGGGGCCTGTACGACGAGATGATCCTTTCCTGTCCCGCCTGCGACACACGTTATGTCGTCCCGGATGGCGCGATCGGAGCGTCCGGGCGCCAGGTCCGCTGTGCCGCGTGCAAGACCAGCTGGTTCCAGGAGCCGGCGCCTCCCCGCTCCGCCGCGCCGAGACCGACCGGGGATGCTCCGGCGGCTCAGCGCGCGCCCGCTCCGGTAGTCCCCGCTCCGGTCGTCGCGGTCGCCGAGCCCGAACCGGCTCCGCCGGCCGAAGAATATGATTCCTATGCCGACGATGATTTCCAGCCGCGCCGCAACCCGGCCCGCATGTGGACGATGGCGGCGATCGCCGCGGCCGTCCTGATGCTCGCGGCGGTGGCGGCCATTTCCTATTTCGGCATTCCCGGCCTCTCCAACGGCTCGGCCGCGGTCGGCCAGGCCGGCACGAGCCCGCTGCGGATCGAGGTCGTCGGCACGCCCGAGCGGCGGCTGATGGAAAGTGGCAATGAATTGCTCGCCGTGTCCGGCCGCATCGTCAATCCGACCGAGCAGATCCAGCGCGTCCCGCAAATCCAGGCCGAGCTCCGCGACGGCCAGGGCCGATTGGTCTATGGCTGGGCGATCTCCGCGCCGGTGGCCGAGCTTCCGCCGGGAGCGAGCGCCACCTTCAACAGCGCCGAGGTCGACGTGCCGCGCGGCGCCAAGGCGCTGAACCTCAGCTTCGGCCAACCCTCCTGAATGCGCATCGGGATCCTCACCGGCGGCGGTGACGTGCCGGGGCTCAACCCGTGCATCCGCTCGATCACCCTCAACGCCGACGATCTGGGCTGGGAGGTGATCGGCTTCCGGCGCGGCTGGGAAGGCGTGCTCGCCATCGACCCCGCCGATCCCCGAACGGTCGACGCCAATACGCTGCCGCTTTCCCGCGAAGGCGTGCGCGGCATCGACCGGATGGGCGGCACCATCCTCCACACGTCGCGCGTCGATCCCCGCACCGTCTCCAGGGGCGACAGCACGGCCCATGTCCTCGACGTTCTGGAAAAGCTCGGCATCGACGCGATGATCACCCTGGGGGGCGATGGCACTCTGCGTTTCTCCGCCCACCTCGCCGCGCGGGGAATGCCCGTCATCTCGGTCCCCAAGACGATGGACAATGATGTCTTCGGCACCGATTATTGCATCGGCTTCTCGACGGCGGTCAGCCGCTCGGTCGAGGCGATCAACGCGCTGCGCACGACCGTCGAGAGCCATGAGCGGATCGGAGTGGTCGAATTGTTCGGCCGGCGGAGCGGCGAGACCGCGTTGCTCGCCGGCTTCCTCGCCCAGGTCGACCGCACGATCATCGCCGAAGTGCCGGCCGACCTCGACATCCTCCTGCCCCTTCTCGCCGAGGACAAGGCGTCGAACCCGGCGCATTACGCCATGTGCGTCATCTCCGAAGGCGCTTCGATCAAGGGCGACGGCGGCGAGGATGACGATCTGTCCCGATCGGCCAGCCAGCGCGGCGATGTCGGCATCGGTCACCGGCTCGGCCAGGCCATTTCCGCTCGCCTGGGCAGCGGCGTCGTCAACCAGGAACTCGCTTATCTGATGCGCGCGGGCGAGCCCGACGCGATGGACCGCATGGTCGGGTTCGCGTTCGGCGGCCTCGCCGTCCAGCTGCTGGCGAGGGGCGAGACGGCGCGGATGGTGACCCTGGCGGACGGCAATTACAGCCATGTGCCGATCGACACCCTGCTCCACGGCAAGAAATCGGTCGACGTCTCCGGCCTCTACGACCGCGCCACGTATCGCGCCAAATTGATGCGCGTCGAAGGCATGCCGATGTTCCTCTACTGACGGCGGAATCGCGGCCATTGCGTCGGCGGAGCGGCTTTGCTAGAGGCACGCGCCTACCGACCGCCGGGGCGATTCCGGCGGTTTTTCAAAGTGCGGTCGTGGCGGAACTGGTAGACGCGCAACGTTGAGGTCGTTGTGTCCGAAAGGACGTGGAAGTTCGAGTCTTCTCGACCGCACCAGAATCTGAAAGTGGCAGGATTTGCGCCGCTCCTCCCCATTCCCGGTCACGCAGGTGAATGCGGACGCCAGAGCCGGCGCGCTCCAGAACGTCCGATTGGCTGGAATGCGGACGTTCGCCTAATGCCCGTATCCGTCGGTGTGGAAGATCGAGCTACCGACTTTGTAGAGAAGCACAACGGCGTTTACGAACACGCCAACCAGTACGGCGATGAAATAGATCAGCATCTTTCCGCCGCCATCCCCCGGCTCACTCGCGCCTTCGACAACCCCAAGCATCGGAGGAGTAAGGAAGAGGCAATAGGCGCCAATGAGCGCTGCTCCCCACACCCAAAGTGAGCGCCCTTTCCTTGTCAGCGTGATGGCAGGTCCAAATATTGGCAGAAGCACGACAAGCCAAATTAAAAGCGTCCCCATCGGCTCTCCTCCTCCGGCCAGACTAGGCTTGTGGGAAATGTCCGCAATACGTGTTTTCAGGAGCTGAGGATGCCGATGTAATGACCTGGTTGGAGGCCCCAGTCGCTCACAAAGGTGCTAGGTTCGTTTGCCAAACGCGTTTGGGTCGTTATGCCTCGTTTTTATGAAGTATCTGATGATCATAGGCCTGGCGGCAAGTTCGGGAGCCTGTGTGTCAGGAATGTCTACCCGATCGACCAGTGCCATCTACGAGGAGGCGCTCATGATTGGCTTCGTGTCCTCGCGGTGCGGTGCTGCTGACACATTTGAACTACATCTCCGTCTGGAGCCGCTCAAGCCTTGGTTGGAGGGGGAAATTGGCAGAGAGCAGGTGCTGGAAACTCAAGATCGTATCGAGGACAATAGATCCAGCATTCGTTTCATAAGCTGTCCGACTGATGAGGAACGTCGAAGTGCGAAGCGGGCACTGGAGAAGCTGGTGGGCGAGTTGGAAAACCGTGCAAAACTTCAATAGGGCGTGACCCTAACAATCTTCGATCAGGTCGAATTCGGACGTTGACGATAGCGGGCGGAGCGAGGGCGCCGTCGAAACTCCGCCAAGGAGCGCGCCCGAGCCTGCCCATCCCCCTCCGCCAAGTCGCGCCAGACGACTTTCATCGCCCGCGCCGCGCCCCTCGGGCGCGCCTCGTCGCCTTCTTCTTGTGAGGCCGCGTGTCTGGCCCTATCGGGTGGAGCCCAATGGCCAGTAAAGCTTCCTCTCCCGTCAAGCGGACGTTCGTCACCCTCCTCAAGATAGGCGCTTATGCGGCCGTGGTCGGCCTCGTCGCCCTGGTCGTCGCGGTCAGCATCGCGATGAGCCAGCTGCCAAGCTATCAGGAGCTCATCCGCCGCGACGATCTCGGCCAGATGATCCGGGTCCGCGCCAATGACGGCACCGTTATCGTATCGCTCGGACCCAGCTTCGGCGAATGGCTGAGCTACAATGAGATTCCGCCGATCATGCGCGAGGCGATGATCGCGGTCGAGGACCGGCGTTTCCAATCGCATCCCGGCGTCGATCCGATCGGCATCGCCCGCGCGGTCAAGGTGCGGGTCGACCGCGGCTCCTGGGTCCAGGGCGGATCGACCATCACCCAGCAGCTCGCCCGCAACATCTTCCTCACCAACAACCGCACCTTCGGCCGCAAGGTCAAGGAAGCGATCCTGGCGCTGGCGCTGGAACGCCGCTTCTCCAAGGAGCAGATACTCGAACTCTACCTCAACCGCGTCTATTTCGGCGGCGGCGCCTATGGCATCGACGCCGCATCCCGCCGCTTCTTCGGGCACAGCGCCGAGGAATTGAGCCTGTCCGAGGCCGCGATCATCGCCGGCCTGGTCAAGGCGCCGTCCAATTATTCGCCGACCGCCGACGCCGAAGCCGCCCGCGACCGCGCCGAGGTGGTGATCGGCCTGATGCGCGAGAACGGCACGATCAGCGCCGCCGAAGCGGCCGCGGCGGCGCCGGCCGAGGTTAAATTGGTGCCGACGCCCAAGCAGAACAGCGTCCGCTACTTCACCGACTGGGCCTTGCCGCAGCTCGACATGCTGATCGACGAGACGGTGGCGCCAATCGATGTCTGGACGACGCTCGATCTCGACATGCAGCGATCGGCGGATCAGGCGATCAACGCCAACACGCCCGCCGGAGCGCAGGGCGCATTGGTCGCGCTCGACCGCGGCGGCGCGGTGCGGGCGATGGTCGGCGGCCGCGACTATGTGACCTCGCTCTACAACCGCGCCACCCAGGCGACGCGCCAGCCGGGCTCGTCCTTCAAATTGTTCACCTATCTCGCCGCGCTCGAAGCCGGCTATGCGCCGGGCGACGTCGTCGTCGACGAGCCGGTGACGATCAACGGCTGGACGCCGCGCAACAGCAGCCGCAGCCATTCGGGCGCGGTGACGATCCGCGAGGCCTTCGCCCGGTCGATCAATACCATCGCCGCCAAGCTCGGCCAGGAGGTCGGCTTCCGCACCGTCGCCGACATGGCGCAGCGCTTCGGCATCACCACCGAGGTCAATACCCACCCTTCGATGGTGCTCGGCACGTCGGACGTGCGGCTGATCGACATGACTCGCGCCTTCGCCTCCGTCGCGCAGAAGGGCGTGGCGGTGGTTCCCTATGGCATCCGCCGCGTCACCACGGCCGAGGGCGAATTGCTCTACGAGCATCAGGTCGACGAATCGCGGGTGCTGGTCGCCCCCTGGGTGGCCGCGCAGATGACCGACCTGCTCCAGGCCGCGGTGATGACCGGGACCGGACGCGCCGCACAGATCGGCCGGCCCGTCGCCGGCAAGACCGGCACGACCAGTTCCAACAAGGACGGCTGGTTCATCGGCTTTTCGAGCGGCCTCACGACCGGCGTCTGGATGGGCCGCGACGACGCCAAGGCGTTGCCCGGCCTCCAGGGCGGCCGCGCGCCGGCCGGCGCCTTCCACGATTTCATGGTCAAGGCGGTCGCCGACAGGTCTGTCGAGAATTTCGAGATCGAAGTGGCCTTGCCGGACTGGCAGATCGAGCCCGACGAGGAGGTCTGGTTCGAAGCGCCGGACGAGTACATGATGGTCGACGAGAATGGCAATCCGCTCGGCCCGCCGCCCGGTGTTGGCCTGCCCTTCCCGGAGCCGGGGACCGTCGATCCCGGCCTTGCCGACCCTTCGTCGCGGGACGATCAGCTGGATCAGGACTGGCTCGACCGCGCCGTCGGCCGCGACCGTCCGCCGCCGCGCGAACCGCCGCCGCCGCCCCGAAGGCAGGGGAGTTTGCCGCCGCTGCCGCAGCAGCGCCAGTCAGTTCCGCCGGCCGAGCCGGTGGAGAGAGGCGCCGTTCCGCCGCAGCCATGATCGCGCCGGCTTCGGATCGGCTTCGAACAAAGTCTGGACGAGGGCGTGGAATTCCGGGCCGTGATTCATATGGACGCGGTGCGCCACCTCGTGCGCCACGGTCGCGCGGCGCACCCATTCAGGCGCCAGGATGAGCCGCCAGCTGTAGCGGATCGCGCCCGATTCGGAGCAGCTCCCCCAGCGCGACAGCGGATCGCCGACGCCCACCCGCGCCACCGTCACGCCCGCCTTGCCAGCATACTCGCGAGTCTCGCGATCGAGGACGATGCCGGCGTGCCGCCGCAGCCAGCGCAGCAGCCGCGGCTCCAGCGTCTCGGCCGGTCCGCCGGTCACTATGCGCCCCGGTTCGATCCGGACGGTGCGCGCGGCATCCGGGCGCCAGTCGATCCTGTGGGGCAGGCCGTAGAGCGGAAGCTCGCCGCCATCGGCGATCCCCACCGGCGGCGGCACGTCGGCGAGCGCGGCCTCGATCCAGGCGCGCTGCCCGGCCGCCCAGTCGAGCGCCCTTTTCCGCGACACGCCGCGCGGCACCGTCAGCATGACCGCGCCGGTGCGCGGATCGACCCGCAGCCGCAGGACCCGCGCGCGCGCCGAAGGTTTGACGATCAGGCCGGCGCTGATGCCGCCGGCCTCGAAACGCAGCTCAGAGTTCACGGTCGACGAGGTGGTGCTCGAGATCGCCCGCCTCGTCCTCGGCCACCGTCCAGCCGCGCACCGACATGCCGGCGGCGTGCACGCTCTCCCGGTCACCGCTGACCAGATAATGCCAATCGGGCAGCGGCTCGCCCGCCTCGCGAAGGCGATAGGCGCAGGTCGAAGGCAGCCAGGAGAGCGAACCGACCTTTTCGGGTGTCAGCCGTACGCAATCGGGCACCAGCGCCTTGCGTCCCTTGTAATGCGAGCAGCGGCAGGTCGCCCGGTCGAGCAACTTGCAGGCGATATTGGTCGGATGGATCTGGCCGGTATCCTCGTCCTCGACCTTGTGCAGGCAGCATTTGCCGCAGCCGTCGCACAGCGCCTCCCACTCGGCCCGGCTCAGCTCGGCCAGCGGCTTCTCCCAGAAGCGTTCGCTCATTTCACCCAAGTCTTCAGCTCCTCGACGAAGGCCTCGACTCCCTGGTCGTGCGGGACGATGGCGATCGGCTCGCCCTGCGGCCCGAACAGCATGGCGATGCGCGAATGGTTGACGAGATAGCCGTCCGTGCCGGGGGTCGGCTCCTCCATATAATAGACGCCATGGCTCTTCGCCACGTCAGCGATCTGCTCGGGCGTTCCGGTGAGGCCGATCAGGCGCGGGTGGAACGCGGCGACGAACTCCTTCAGCACCGCCGGCGTATCGCGCTCGGGATCGACGGTGATGAAGATCGGCTGCACCTTCGCCGCCACGGCCGGAGCCTCCTTCTCGAGCTGGCGCAGGCCCTGTCCGATCAGTTGCAGATCGACCGGACAGACGTCCGGGCAATAAGTGAAGCCGAAATAGACGAGCCGGTAGCGGCCGGCGAAGTCGGTGTCGCTCACCTGTCGGCCGTCCTGGTCGGTGAGTGTGAACGGTCCCCCGATCGACGCGCCCTGGAGCGGCGGACTTTCGCTCGGCTGGGGCGAGCAGGCGCCGACGATCAGGGACAAAAGCAAAGCGGCGAGGGCGAGGAAGCGGTTTTCGTTCATGGCGCCTCCAGCCTTGCTTTGCTATGACCCCGGGATCAAGCCGACATAGCGGGGAAATGCACGTGAGCCGTAAATTCAGCGCCCTTTGGGGAGCCGCCATCGCCTTCAGCCTGGTGGCGGCGCCCGCCGCGGCCCAGAGAGTCTCGGACGGCTACGCCTTCCTCAAGGCGGTCAAGGATCGCGACGGGGCGGCGGCGACGAACCTCGTCGCGACACCCGGCTCCGTCATCATCAATTCCACCGAACGCGATACCGGCGACGGCGCGCTCCATATCATCGTGCGCGAACGCGATCTCACCTGGCTCGGCTTCCTGCTCGGCAAGGACGCCAGGGTAGACCTCCAGAACGACCAGGGCGACACGCCGCTCGCGCTCGCCGCGCAGATCGGCTGGGTCGAGGGGGCGCAGGTGCTGCTCGGCACCCGCGCCAGCGTCGACCTCGCGAACAATCGCGGCGAAACGCCCCTCATCCTGGCGGTGCACCGCCGCGACCTGCCAATGGTGCGGCTGCTGGTCGGCGCCGGCGCCAATCCCGCGCATACCGACAATGTCGCCGGTTATTCCGCGCTCGATTACGCCAAACGCGACAACCGCTCGGCCGGAATCGTCAGATTGCTGGAAGAAGGCGCGACGAAGCCGAAGCGGGAAGTTTCCGGCCCCGTGCTTTAGCAGGACGTCATTGCGAGGAGCGTAGCGACGAAGCAATCCAGCTTCTCTCTGCGTTCGTCAGGATTGCTTCGCTTTGCTCGCAATGACGGACCAAGTCCTATCAGTCTCTAATCCAGGCCCGCGAGCCCTGGGTCGAGATCGCCGGTCAGTCGCCGCGCCGCACGCCGGGCGAATCGCAAGGTCTCCGCCTTGCGACGCGCCGCCGCGAGCTTTCGCATCGGTGCGTCGCGGACGATCGCGGCGTCGTAGCGGTCGGCGACGATCAGGCCAGACAGGTCCGGGCCACAGGTTTCGAGATCGAGCAGAGGGAGCGCGAAGCCGGCCGGTACCGCCCAGAAGAATCGATCGCAATAATCGAGATAATCCGGCCATTTCTGGTCGCCGAGCAGGTCCGCGCGCGACACCTTGATCTCGACGATGGTGAGCAGCCCCCTGGCATCGATCGCCATCATGTCCGCCCGCCGCCCGTTGGGCAGCGGCACTTCGCACAATCCGAACATGTCCTGGCGGAAGAACAGCCTCGCGACGCCGCGCGCCACATCCCGCGCGATGAGAGGTTCATCCGCGAAGCAGCGGTCGGGAATCGGGGCGGACGCCATGACGCCAGATTAGAATGAAAAGAGAACAGAGGGAAGGGAAGCCATGAAAAGGCCCGCCCTCCGCTGGGGAGGACGGGCCTTGTCACGAAGCCGGGAGCCCGGTTTAACGATAGAAGATGTGGTTGCCGACGGCGGCGACGCGGGTAAGGCCGCGCCAGTTGGGCCGCACATAATCGGCATGGAAGAACAGGGCCGAGGATCCGGCGCTGTCGGCCATATCCTCTTGCGCGATCTGGGCGATGGCGACCGCCTTGCGCCAGGCCTCGCTGGCCTTCGGCACCGACGGGATGCGGCCGCCGCGAACGAACGAGAATTGGCCGCGCTGCTTGACGACGCCGCACAAGGTCCCGGCGAAGCGGCCGGATTCCTTGCGGTTGATGATCACCTCGGCGACGGCGAGCTGGCCCTCGAGCGGCTCGCCCTTCGATTCGAAATAGACGGCGCTGGCGAGGCATTCCTGCTCCGCGTTGTCGGTGTCTGTTTCGGCATAAGCGGCGACCAGGTCGCGCAGCGAGCGCGTGTCGGCCTCGCCGGGCTGGATGGAAGACGGAATGACCGCGGCGACCGCATGGGTGGCGACCGGGGTCGAGAAATCCACGTCATGGGCGAGCGTCGCCTCCCCCTGCGGGTTGGAGGCGAGATCGCTGCCGTCCAGATTGGCGGCGGCATGATCGATATAGGTGGAGGTTATCGGCGCTTCATTGACGTCCAGCGCGAAGGACGGTGCGGTGAAGGCCGCCGAGGCGGCCATGCTGATGGCGACCGCGGCATAGCCGGCGGCACGAACACGAGAAAACATTCAGTCTCTGACGATTGCGGTGAGTCGATCGGCGGAAGGTCCGACTTAGGACGTTCCTGATCTTCCCCCCGACTTGCGTGGCCGCATGCCCATCAAACCGGCATGTTTCGCGGCCCCCCGCTCCCGAGCAAAAGTGCTGCGGCGGAATTGTTTGTGCGGCGCAGCAGAGTCAATCGAAAGCGTTCATTTCGTCGGCGAACCGTTCCTGAGACGCGATATCCAGTTCCAAAATCCAGATGTCGGGGTCGAATTTGCGGCGCCGGGCCAGGAACTTTTCCGTTTCTTCTTCGTTGCCCACCGCTTGCCCTCCGACATCCTGCCACGAATAATGCCCCTCCGGAGTCAGTATCCGCTCCAGGATCCGCGCGTTCCTGCCCTTCTCCGCCAGGATCACGATCACCGCGCCGGCGGTCGAATCGCCCTTGGAGAGAATCGCGGCGAAGCCTCCTTCCGATTCGGCCCGCCGCATCAGGGCGGTGACCAGGACCGAGGTGGCGAGGCGCGCCTCCATCAGGCGCTATAGCCGTCGAGGCTGGTGAGCGGGATGCGCGAGCGCATGAAGGTGCCGGTGCCGCGCGCCGCTTCTTCGCCTTCGGCGTCGATCAGCCGCGCGTCGGCAACGAAGACCCGCCGCTTGCCGCTCGCCCAGCGCCCCTCGGCGACGGCCGGCCCCGATCGGAGCGGGCGGGTGAAGTGGAGGTTGAAGGCGGTGGTGAGCAGGAAGCGGTCGGTGACCAGGCTGTTGCAGGCGTAGAAGGCCGCGTCGTCCATCATCTTGAAATAGAGCGTGCCATGAGCGGCGCCGGCGGCGTGGTGGATGCGCTCGTCGACGGTGAAGCGGATGCGCGCGAAGCCTTCCTCGATCTCCACATCTGAATCGAACAAGGCGTTGACCGGCGCGCGCCGATAGAGCGATTCGAGTGCGCGGAAATGGGCGGCCGCGCCCGCCGCTTCTTGATCGTCAGGCCGCGTCACGGGCTTCCGCCCCGGCCAGCAAGGCGAAAAGGGCATCCTTCGACCGCGCGCCCCGCAGCTTGGCCGCGGTCGCGCGGTCGCGAAGCGCGCGGCTGACGCCGGCCAGCGCCTTCAAATGATCGGCGCCGGCATCGACCGGCGAGAGAAGCAGGAAGACAAGGTCGACCGGCAGCGTGTCGACCGCCTGGAATTCGATCGGCGCGGTGAGCCGCGCGAAGAAGCCGAACATATGGTCGAGCCCCTCGATCTTCCCGTGCGGGATCGCGGTGCCGCCGCCGAAGCCGGTCGAGCCGAGCCGCTCGCGCTCGTTCAGGCTGGCGACGATGGTCTTGGCGGGGATTCCGGTCTTGCGCGAAGCGGCCGCCGCCATTTGCTGGAACAGAGCCTTCTTGTTGGCGACGGTCATCGCCGCATCGACGCTGTCGGCGGCCAGAAAATCGGAAAGATCGCTCATATGTGCACCGGTATGGGCGCGAAAGCACCCGCTCTGATCCTGAAGGAAACCGCGAGCCCCACCCGCGGGAAGGCTAGTCGCGCTGCGGCTCGACCCAGCCGATCGTGCCGTCGCCTCGCCGGTAGACCATGTTAAACTTGCCCGAACCGCTGTTGCGGAAGAGCAAGGCGTTGGTGTTGCGAAGATCGAGCAGCATGACCGCGTCGGAAACGCTGGCGTCGGGGATGTCGACGCGGGTTTCGGCGACGATCGGCGGATTGTCGGCAGGGATCGCTTCCTCGCCGGAGCCCGCGAAGACCGTGTAGGCGGCGTCGGACGCGATTTCGGCGAGCGCCTCGACCGGCGTCGCGCCGTGGCGGTCCTTCAACCGGCCCATGTAGCGGCGCAGCTGCTTCTCGATCCGGTCGGCCGCCTGGTCGAACGCCGGATGGGCCTCGGCCGCCTGGCCCGATCCCTTCAGGATCACGCCCTGCATCACATGGGCGACGATGTCGCAGGTGAAGGCGTGGTCGTGGGGCCCCTTGCCGAAAGTCACATTGGCGGAGATCGCTCGCTCGAAATATTTATCGGCGATGGCGTTCAATCGTTGCTGGACATGCAGCTTGAGAGCCTCGCCGGTATCGACCTGATGACCAGAGACCCGGATTTCCATCATATTCTCCAGTTCTATTTGGCTGCCCGATAGGCCGCGCATCGGCTCGCCGTCAACCGCGCCCCTCCAGCCGGTGCCATATGGGATCGACGAGCGCGGCTACAAATGCGGCATGCCGCTCCAGCTCCTGGTCGGACGCCCGATGCGGCCGGGGCGGACGCACCGCGAGGACGATCGGCGCGGCCTCCAGGCTGGCCGAGGCGGGGGTCGCGGCAGCCTCGACGTTCAACGACAGGCCGATCTGCCGGCCGCCGGTCAGCTCGATATAGACCTGGGTCAGCAATTGCGCGTCGATCAGCGCGCCATGCTTGATCCGGAGGCTACGGTCGATGCCGAAGCGGGTGCAGAGCGCGTCGAGGCTGTGCTTGGCGCCGGGGTGCCGGGTGCGCGCCAGCGCCAGCGTATCGATCATCCGCGACAGGCAGACCAGCGCACGGCCGCACGCGCCCAGCTCGTGATTGAGGAATCCGAAATCGAAGCTCGCATTATGCGCGATCAGCGGACTGTCGCCGATGAACTCCAGCAGATCCTCGCACAGATCGTGGAAGCCGGGCTTGTCCGCGAGGAAGACGTCGCTGAGGCCGTGCACCGCCTGCGCCTCGCTGGGCATTGGCCGGCCCGGGTTGAAATAGGCGTGGAAGGTGCGGCCGGTCTCGACCCGGTTGACCAGTTCGACGCAGCCTATCTCGACCATCCGGTCGCCGGCGAGCGGGCTGAGGCCCGTCGTCTCGGTATCGAAAACTATTTCGCGCATGACCTCCTTATCGGCCCGTCCCGCCCCCCAGACAAGCGATGATCGCGCGCACCGCCGCGCGCGTTTCGTCCAGGGGGCCCCCGGTCGGGACGACGAAATCGGCGCGCACCCTTTTTTCCGCGTCCGGCGTCTGGAGCGCGACGATCCTGTCGAATTTTTCCTCGGTCATTCCGGGCCGGACCAGCACCCGCGCGCGCTGAACCTCGGCGGGGGCCGATACGACGACGATGGTATCGACCTTGTCCCAGCCGCCTTTTTCAAACAGCAAGGGGATATCGAGCAAGACCAGCGGAGCGCGGACGTGCTCGGCAAGGAACGCCTCCCGCTCGCGCGCGACCGCCGGATGAATGAGAGCTTCGAGCCGCAGTAAGGCCTCGGGTTCGCCGAGCACCGCCTCGGCGAGGGCCGTGCGGTCCACGCCCTCCTGTCCGGTCGTTCCCGGAAAATGCGCCTCGATCCCGGCCACCAGCGCGCCCTCCGGGCCTTGAAGGCGATGCACCACCGCATCGGCGTCGAAGACGGGGACGCCTTCGTCGGCGAACATCTTCGCCACCGTCGACTTGCCCATGCCGATCGAGCCGGTGAGACCGACGATCGTCATCGGGCTGGAACCGGCCCGCCCATCAGCTCTTCAGGATGCCTCGTTCCCGCAGATAAGCGAGCAAGGGCAGCAGCGGCAGGCCGAGAATGGTGAAATAATTGCCTTCCATCCATTCGAACAATTGAACGCCGCGACCCTCGATATGGTAGCAGCCGACGCTGTGGCGGACAGCCTCATATTCCCGCTCGAGATAATCGGTCAGGAAATCGTCGCTGAGGTCCCGCATCGTCAGGCGGGCGGTGTCGACATGCTTCCACACGACCTTGCCATTCTCGACCGCCACGACCGCCGAATGAAGGAAGTGGCTCTTGCCTTTCAGCATCTTCAGCTGCTTGCGCGCCTCGGCCTTGCTCGTCGGCTTGTCGAGCATGCCGAAATCGCCGAATTCGAGGGTCTGGTCGGAGCCGATGACCAGCGCGCCTTTCGCCTCGATGCTGAGCGCCTTCAGCTCGGCCAGGCTCTTGGCGACGGCGTGAGCGGCGAGGCCGTCGCCCCTCAGCTCCGCCTTGGCCTTTTCCTCGTTGAGCAGGGCCGAATGGGCTTCGAACCTGATCCCCGCGGCTTCGAGCATGTCACGGCGAGTCGTGCTCAGGGAGGCGAGGATCAGTTTCATGCGTGGGCGTCCACTCGTTCGTTGCACAATTTGACGATGGCGAAAGCGGTTTCCTCTATCGACCGGCGGGTGACGTCGATCACCGGCCAGCCATTGTCGGCGAAGAGGCGGCGGGCGAAGGCGAGCTCCGCATTGACCGCTTCCAGGTTGACATAGTCGGTTTCGGGCGATTGGTTGAGCGAAAGCAGGCGATTGCGCCGGATCTGGATCAGACGGTCAGAACCTGTGGTGAGGCCGACCACCATCGGATGCTTCAGCCCGAACAGGATTGCCGGCGGGGGCGCTTCCGGCACCAGCGGGATGTTGGCGACCTTGTAGCCACGATTGGCGAGATAGATGGCGGTCGGAGTCTTCGAAGTGCGCGACACGCCGGCGAGGACGATATCCGCCTCCTCCCAATTGTCCGACCCGATGCCGTCGTCATGGGCGATGGTGAACTGGATGGCGTCGACCCGCGCGAAATAAGCGGCGTCGAGCGCATGCTGTCGACCCGGCCTCGCCTTGGCCTGCTGGCCCAGCACCGCCGACAGCGCGTCGACCACCGGATCCAGCGCCGACACGGCGTGGATGCCGCGCCTCCGGCATTTCTGTTCGAGCTCGCGGCGGATATTGCTGTTCACCAGCGTATAGAGGACCAGGCCCGGCCGCCGCTCGATATCGTCGAGCACCCTGTCGAGATGGCCCTCCGAGCGCACCATCGGCCAGAAATGCCGGAGAATTTCCACCCCGTCGAACTGCGCCAGGCACGCCTTGGCGACCACTTCGAGCGTCTCGCCGGTGGAATCGGACAGCAGATGAAGATGGAGTTCGTTCACGATCCGGCCTGTGGAAAAAGTTGGGGAAAGGGCTAGCGGAAGCCTTGGGATGCTTACAAGAAAAGCTTTCCTCCCCATTGTTCGAAATCGATCCACAGATTGACAAAGAGTGAAAAGGTTCCCTGTCCTTGCTGTGGATTGCGGGGATAGAATGCGCGAATCCGCAGCGGTCCGCGAGGCCGCCCGAGTCAAGCTGTTTGCAAATTTCCGTGAACCCAATAAACCCCGCTCTGCCTCGCCCTACAACCTTCATCAGACTCTCTTATTAAAAGACTCTATAGATAAGAGAGGGGAGCCCAGCGCCCTTTCATGCCCGCACCCGCCAAGCCCTTGCTGACCACGCTGAATGGCGGAAATCCGGGAGTATCGCCGATCTGGCTGATGCGCCAGGCGGGGCGCTATCTACCGGAATATAGAGCGCTTCGGGCCGACAAGGGCGGATTTCTCGACCTGGTTTACGATCCGGACGCCGCCGCCGAAGTGACCCTCCAGCCAATCCGCCGGTTCGGCTTCGACGGGGCGATCCTATTCTCCGACATCCTCATCGTGCCCCATGCGCTGGGCCAGGACCTGCGGTTCGAGGCCGGCGAGGGACCGCGGCTTTCGCCGCCTCTCGTTGATGGCGCCCTCGATGCGCTGGAGCCCGTTCCGGGGCGCCTGGAGGCCGTTTACAGCACGGTGGATAAGGTGAAGGCGGCCCTCCCCCCGGAAACCACTTTCCTGGGCTTCGCGGGCAGCCCTTGGACGGTGGCGACCTATATGGTCGCGGGGCAGGGAAGCCGCGAGCAGGCCGAAGCGCGGCGCTACGCCTATCGCGATCCCCAGGCCTTCTCGCTTATCATCGAGGCGATCGCCGCCATGACGGTCGACTATCTGTCTGGGCAGGTGCGCGCCGGCGTCGAGGCGGTGCAATTGTTCGACAGCTGGGCCGGGAGCCTTTCGCCGGCGCAGTTCGAAAAATGGGTGATCCGGCCCACCGCCGGCATCGTGTCCGCGTTCAAGGCGCGTCACCCCGACGTGCCGGTGATCGGCTTCCCCAAGGGCGCCGGCGGCAAGCTCGCCGCTTATGCCCGCGAAACCGGAATCGACGCGATCGGCCTCGACGAGACGGTCGATCCGGAATGGGCGGCCGCGATATTGCCGCCGTCGCTTCCGGTGCAGGGCAATCTCGATCCCCTCGCCCTCATCGCCGGCGGCGAAGCGCTTGAAATGGCGGTGGCTCGCATCATATCGGCGTTCGAAGACCGTCCGCACATCTTCAACCTGGGGCACGGAATCTTGCCGGATACGCCGATCGCGCACGTCGAACGCCTGCTCGAACTGGTGCGCCGGTGACCGATGTCCCCGATTTCGGAACCGCGCTCACCTTGACGTACGTCTGGATCAAGGCCGCCCACATCATCTTCGTGATCTTCTGGATCGCGGGGCTGTTCATGCTGCCGCGCTTCTACGTCTATCATCAGGAAGCGACGCCCGGGTCGGTCGAGGAGCAGCGCTGGATCGAGCGCGAGAAGAAATTGCGGACGATCATCATCAATCCGGCGATGGCGCTGGTCTGGATCCTGGGCCTTGCCCTCGCCTATATCACCGGCGCCTGGCAGGAGGGCTGGTTCCACGCCAAATTCGCCATGGTCGTCCTGCTGTCGGGCTATCACGGCTATATGGTCGGCTATGGCAGGAAGCTAGCCAAAGGCGAGCGTCCGGCGAGCGGCAAGGCGCTGCGCGTCATGAACGAAGTGCCCGGCATCGCCACCGCGATCATCGTCATTCTGGTGATCGTCCGCCCCTTCTGATCGTCTTGACTTGAATTAGGGTGGAGCCTAACCCCGCCCCAAGTCGTTAGCCTGCCATTCGCGCAGACATTCCCCACCGAAAGCCGTTCCTCGCGCTTTGGACGACCTCCATCTATCATCCGAGAAGAATCCATGCATCTCAAAGACCTGAAGCTAAAGACCCCGGCCGATCTGGTGGCCATGGCCGAGGAACTCGGCATCGAGGGCGCTTCGACGCTCCGCAAGCAGGAGCTGATGTTCTCCATTCTCAAGGTCCAGGCCGAGAATGGCGAGGAGATCATGGGGATGGGCACGATCGAAGTGCTGCCCGACGGCTTCGGGTTCTTGAGGAGCCCCGAGGCCAATTATCTCGCCGGCCCCGACGACATCTACGTCTCGCCCAACCAGGTCCGCAAATTCGGCCTGCGCACCGGTGACACCGTCGAGGGCGAGATACGCGGCCCCAAGGACGGCGAGCGCTATTTCGCCCTCGTCCGGCTTACTCAGGTAAATTACGACGATCCCGAAGCGGTCCGGCACCGCGTCAATTTCGACAATTTGACGCCGCTTTATCCGGACGAGAAGCTCACCCTCGACAGCGCCGATCCGACCCAGAAAGACAAATCGGCCAGGGTCATCGACATCGTCTCGCCGCAGGGCAAGGGACAGCGCGCCCTGATCGTCGCGCCGCCGCGGGTCGGCAAGACGATGCTTCTCCAGAATATCGCCAAGGCGATCACCGACAATCATCCCGAAGTGTTCCTGATCGTGCTGCTCATCGACGAGCGGCCCGAGGAAGTCACCGACATGCAGCGCTCGGTCCAGGGGGAGGTCATCTCCTCGACCTTCGACGAGCCCGCCCAGCGCCACGTCCAAGTCGCCGAGATGGTGATCGAGAAGGCCAAGCGCCTGGTCGAGCACAAGAAGGATGTCGTCATCCTGCTTGATTCGATCACCCGTCTCGGCCGCGCGTACAACACCGTCGTCCCCTCTTCGGGCAAGGTGCTGACGGGCGGCGTCGACGCCAACGCGTTGCAGCGGCCCAAGCGCTTCTTCGGCGCCGCCCGCAACATCGAGGAAGGCGGCTCGCTGTCGATCATCGCCACCGCGCTGATCGACACCGGCTCCAAGATGGACGAGGTCATCTTCGAGGAGTTCAAGGGCACCGGCAATTCGGAGATCGTGCTCGACCGCAAGGTCAGCGACAAGCGCATCTTCCCGGCGCTCGACGTCGGCAAGTCCGGCACCCGCAAGGAAGAGCTGCTGGTCGATCAGGCCACGCTTTCCAAGATGTGGGTGCTGCGCCGTATCCTGATGCAGATGGGCACCGTCGACGCGATGCAGTTCCTCCTCGACAAGATGAAGGATGCCAAGTCCAACGAGGATTTCTTCGCCTCGATGAACCAGTAAGCGCGCCGGAGGTTAGGACCAGATGCTCGATTTTCTCCTGAACTTCTCCGTCTCGCTCGGCGGACCCGCGGCCATCTGGGACGCGATCGTCCATGATTTCGCAAACATCACCGAGCCGGCCGCGCTCGCCGCGTTCGGGCAGGTGCTGATGATCGACATCATGCTCGCCGGCGACAATGCGATCGTCGTCGGCGCGCTCGCCGCCGGCCTCCCCGCCGACCAGCGCCGCAAGGTCATCCTGATCGGCATTATCGCCGCTCTCGTCCTGCGCATCATCTTCGCGTTGATGGTGACGTGGCTGCTCGGCATCGTCGGCCTGGTTTTCGCCGGCGGCCTGCTGCTGCTCTGGGTGTCGTGGAAGATGTGGCGCGACCTTCGCCACGGCGGCGAATCGCCGGGCTCGGCCGAGGTCGAGGGCGACGAGCATTCGGGCCTGAAGCCCGCCAAGAGCTTCGCCGCCGCCGCCTGGGCGGTCGCGGTCGCCGACGTGTCGATGAGCCTCGACAACGTCCTCGCCGTCGCCGGCGCCGCGCGCGACCATCCCGGCATCCTCGTCATCGGCCTGATCCTCTCGGTCGCGCTGATGGGCGTCGCCGCCAACATCCTGGCCAAATATATCGAGCGCTACCGCTGGATCGCCTGGATCGGCCTCGCCGTCATCGTCTACGTCGCCGGGAAGATGATCTATGACGGCTTCGTCGACCCGACCGTGGGGATCACGACGCTCTTTGCGTGATGCTCGCGCATCGGCCGCCCGGTCACGGAATCAGGAGGGTCGACCCCGTCGTGGTTCGTGATTCGAGCGCGCGATGCGCGTCGGCGGCGTCTCGCAACTTATAGCGCGCGCCGATCCGCACCGATACCTTGCCGCTCGCGATCATGGCGAACAGCCGCGCGGCCGACGCCTGCCTTTCCTCCGGGGTGGCGGCGTAATCGGCGAGCGTTGGGCGGGTGACGAAGACCGAGCCGGCGCTGGTGAGGTCCAGCGTCCGGATCGGCGGCACGGGGCCGGAGGCGTTGCCATAGGTAACCAGCAGGCCGCGCCTCGCCAGCGAGGCCAGCGAAGCCTCCCAGCTCGCCGCGCCGACGCCGTCCAGCGCCGCCCGCACGCCCCTGCCCTGCGTCCGTTCCCGCACCGCTTCGGCGAGTTCGTCCATCGGGCAGCTCAAGGCGTGGTCGGCGCCGAGCGCCTTGGCCATCGCGGCTTTCTCGGCGCTGCCGGCATGGGCGATCACCGTCGCGCCGATTGCCTTCAGCCAGGGCACAAGGATCGAGCCCACCCCGCCCGCCGCCGCATGGACGAGGATCGTGTCGCCCGCTTGCACGCGGGCGCAGCGTTCGATCAGATATTCGGCGGTGCAGCCCTTGAGCAAGACCGCCGCCGCCGTCTCGGCGTCGACTGTCTCGGGCAGCTTCACCGCGCGGAAGGCATCGATCACGCGATGCGTCGCATAAGCGCCGAGCGGGCCGGAGAAATAGCCGATCCGGTCGCCCTCGTGGAAGTCCGCGACGCCCTCGCCCACGGCCTCGACCTGGCCCGCCGCCTCAGCGCCCAGGCCGGAGGGAAGCGGGACCGGATAATGGCCGGAACGATGGTAGGTGTCGATGAAGTTCAATCCCACCGCCTCATGCCGCACCAGCAGCTCGCCGGGGCCGGGGGACAGGGAGCCGAGCGGTTCGCTTTCCACGACTTCCGGACCGCCGGTCGTCCGGAAGAGAAGCCGGTATGATTCGCTCATGCTAGGTGTCGCGCGAGAAATTCCTCGGTGCGCTCGTCCGCGCGTTTCGCGGCCTCCACGCTGCGCCGCTTCCCCATCTCCGCCGCGAAGCCGTGATCCTCGCCGGGATAATCGTGCAGGGTCACTTTAGGATGGCCGTCCAGTCCCTCGTGCATCTTCCCCTGCGTCGCCTTGTCGACGAAGCCGTCGTCGCCGGCGATGTGGAGCAGCAGCGGGCGGGAGATGGCGTGCTTCTCGCGCAGCAGATTGTCGACGCCGACCGCATAATAGCCGACGCTGGCGTCGATGTCGGTGCGCGATGACGTCATGAAGGCGAGACGGCCGCCGAGGCAATAGCCGACGCAGCCTACTTTCCCGTTGTCTCCCAGGGACTTGCGCGCCGCGCGGATGGTCGCCTCGATGTCCCTTATGCCCTGGTCCTGGTCGAACCGGCCCATCAGGTCGAGCGCCTGCTTGAACTCGCCCTCGACGTCCGAGTCCAGTTCTATGCCCGGCTCGAGTCGCCAGAACAGGTCTGGTGCCAGCGCCAGATAACCCAGGCTGGCCCAATGGTCGCATTTGCGGCGTATGCCTTCATTCACGCCGAAAATTTCCTGGATGACGATGATCGCGGCCTTGGGCTCGCCGCCCGGCCGCGCCTCATAGGCCTGGAAGCTGCCTTCGCCGTCCAGCGTGGGTATCTCGATCATCCTGTCCTCCTTGCGTCGTGGCGGCGACTATACACATAAGGCGCGGCCAGCGGACAAGCCGGAGGAGTCGAGCCCCATGAAAGTCACCGTCGATGTCGATTGCACGCCCGAGGAGGCCCGCCGGTTCCTCGGGCTTCCGGACCTCGGCCCGATCCATGCCGCTTATATCGAGAAGATGCAGAAGGCGGTGGCGGACGGCATCACACCCGACATGGCCGGAGACATGATGAAGGCCTGGGGGCCGATGAGCGAAGCGGGGCTCGGCCTTTGGAAGCAGATGTTCGACCAGATGAGCGGGAAGAAGTGAGCCCGGGCGATCGTCCCACCATTTTTGCGCTTTCCTCAGGCAATCCGCCGGCGGCGATCGCCATCATCCGCATCAGCGGCCCCGGTGCCGACGCGGCGGTGGAGGCGCTGGCCGGGCGGTTGCCCGCGCCGCGCCATGCGACGCTGGCTACCCTGCGCGAGCGCGGTAGCGAGCTGCTCGACAAGGGACTAGTCCTCCGCTTCCCCGGCCCCGACAGCGCGACCGGCGAGGATCTGGCGGAACTCCATCTTCATGGCGGACGCTCGGTCGTCGCGGCCGTGCTCGCGGCGCTTGGCCGGATAGACGGCCTGAGGCCCGCCGAACCGGGCGAGTTCACCCGCCGCGCCTTCGAGAATGGCCGCATCGACCTGTCGGAAGCGGAAGGGCTGGCCGATCTCCTCATGGCCGAGACCCAGTCGCAGCGCCGCGCGGCCCTCGCGCTGGCCGGCGGCGCGCTCAGCCGGATGGTGGAGGATTGGCAGCGCCATTTGCTCAATCTCAGCGCGCGGCTCGAAGCGGCGCTGGATTTCGCCGACGAAGGCGATGTCGAGGACGAACTCCCCGACGCCTGGAGGGAGGGGCTCGGTCAGCTTGCCCGCGCTTTGGCTGAAATCCTGGACCGTCCGCCGATCGAGCGGTTGCGCGACGGCGTCCGGGTCGTGATCGCCGGTCCGCCCAATGCCGGAAAGTCGAGCCTACTCAACGTGTTAGCTGGGCGCGATGCCGCGATCATCTCGGAGATCGCCGGCACGACTCGCGATCTGGTGGAGGCGCCGACGGCGATCGGCGGAGCGCCCTTCCTGCTCGTCGACACAGCCGGGCTGCGCGACAGCGGGGACAGGATCGAATCGATCGGAATAGATCGCGCTCGCGCCAGCCTCGCTGACGCCGACATCATCCTCTGGCTCGGCGACCCGGCCGAATGCCCGCACCGGGAGCGGGCGATCCTGATTCACTCCAAGGCGGATCTCGCGCCTCCGACGACCGAGGCCGATTGCAGTGTTTCGGCGAGGACGGGACAGGGAATCGACACCCTCATCGACCTCCTTACGACACGGGCCAGCTCCCTTCTTCCCCAACAGGGGGAGGTCGCGATCAATGCGCGTCATCGATCCTTGCTGATCGAGGTCCGCGCTTCTCTGGTGGAAGCCATGGCGGCCTATGATCCGCTCGTCGCGGCCGAGGCGCTGCGCCAGGCTCGCCTTGCGCTCGATCGCATCACCGGACGCGCCGGGGTCGAAGAGATGCTGGATGCGGTGTTCGGAAGCTTCTGCATTGGTAAATGAAGTGTTTCACGTGGAACGTTGCGAATTCCGGCCTTCGTTGCCGCGATGAATTCGTTTAAGGGCGTCTCGATGCCCAATCAGTTCGACATCATCGTGGTGGGCGGCGGCCATGCCGGGACCGAGGCCGCGGCCGCTGCGGCCCGCATGGGTGCGTCGGTGGCGCTGGTCAGCTTCACCCGTGACTCGATTGGCGCCATGTCGTGCAATCCCGCGATCGGGGGCCTCGGCAAGGGGCATCTCGTGCGCGAGGTCGATGCCTTTGACGGCCTGATCGCTCGCGCCGCCGACCATGCCGCCATCCATTATCGTATGCTCAACGCCAGCAAGGGCGCGGCCGTGCGCGGGCCGCGCGTCCAAGCGGATCGACGTCGCTACAAGGCCGCCATCCATCAACTGCTCCGTGACCAAGCCGGGCTAAGCATCGTCGAGGGCGAAGCGGTCTCGCTGCGCATGGAGGGGGGGCGGACACCCCGCATTACCGGGCTGACGCTTGGTAACGGGCGAGAGCTTCGCGCCGCCGCCGTCATCCTGGCCACCGGCACCTTCCTCAACGGCAAGCTTCATTTCGGCATGAGCCATTGCGCGGGCGGCCGGGTCGGCGAGCGCGCCGCCGTGACCTTGGCGCAGCAGCTCAGGGCGCTCGACCTTCCCCTTGCCCGCCTGAAGACAGGCACTCCTCCGCGCCTCGACGGCCGGACCATCGATTGGGGCGCGCTGGAGCGCCAGCCGTCGGATGAGGGGCGCTGGACGATGTCCTCGATGAGCGAAGGGCGCGTGGCGCCTCAGCTCTTCTGCGCGATCACACGCACGAATCAGCGCACCCACGACATCATCCGGGCTTCGCTCGATCATTCGCCGCTCTTCAGCGGCGAGATCAGCGGCGTGGGGCCTCGTTATTGTCCGTCGATCGAGGACAAGGTCCACCGCTTCGCCGACCGTGACGGCCATCAGGTCTTTCTGGAACCCGAAGGCCTCGACGATAACGTCATCTATCCGAACGGCATTTCCACCTCGCTGCCCGCCGACGTGCAGTTGGAGATGGTGCGGTCGATGGCCGGCCTGGAGCGCGCCGAGATCGTACAGCCCGGCTATGCCGTCGAATATGACCATGTCGATCCGCGCACTCTGGGGCCCACCCTCGCGGTGCGGAACGTCGATGGCCTCTATCTCGCCGGCCAGATCAATGGCACGACCGGTTATGAGGAAGCCGCGGCGCAAGGCCTGGTAGCGGGCCTCAACGCAGCCTCGGCCGTTGCCGGCAAGGCGCCGATCCTCTTTGACCGCAGCGATTCCTATATCGGCGTCATGATCGATGACCTCGTCCTCCAGGGAATCACCGAGCCGTACCGGATGCTCACGGCCCGCGCGGAATATCGGCTGCGCCTTCGGGCCGACAATGCCGACGCGCGCCTGACTCCCGGGGCTATCGAGGCAGGTTGCATTTCGGCGGATCGCCGCCGCCGGTTCGACGAGTCGAGGGCCGAACGCGCGCGGGTGGAAGGCTATCTCGAATCGCGGCGGGCAGCCGTGGATCTGGTCGGCGCGGGGATCGCGGTTCGCGACGACGGGGCGGCGCGAAGCATGGCGGACTGGCTACGATTTCCTGAGCTCGACCGCGACGGGCTCGTCCGCGTCTTGCCTGTCCTGGCAGATAGCGATCCGCTTATATTGGAAGAAGCGATCCAGGATCACCGTTACGCCCCCTATGTGGCCCGCCAGCAAAGCGAGATCGCAAGGCTCAAGGCGGACGAATCGATCCGGATTCCGGATGGCTTTTCCTATGAGGCCGTTCCCGGACTCTCCAATGAGATGGTGGAGCGCCTGACGGCCACCCGGCCTTCGACACTGGGGGGCGCCAGCAGGATTCGCGGGATCACCCCGGCCGCGCTGGCCGCGATTCTGGTTCACGCCCGCCGCCGGGCGGCCTGATGGACGAAAGCGCGGCGCGCCAGTGGCTGATCGACCAACTCGCTGTTTCACGTGAAACACTCGAGCGTCTGCAAGACTTTGTTAACCTCTTGCGGGAGGAAAATGAGCGCCAGAATCTTGTGTCGCGCGCCAGCCTGGATCAAGTGTGGTCCCGCCACATCGTTGATTCGGCTCAGCTTCTTCGATTCGCACCGGCCGCTGCGGCGACGTGGCTCGATCTCGGGACAGGCGCCGGCTTTCCCGGTCTGATCGTCGGACTGCTGCGTCCCGGCAGCGTGGTCTTGGTCGAGGAACGCGCCAGGCGTGCGGAGTTTCTGAAGCGGGCGGCGGAAGTGTCGGGAATCGGCGACCGGGTGCGAATCGTCGCCTCCCGCGTCGAGCGGTTCGAAGCCGAGCCGTTCGACGTCATCAGCGCCCGGGCCTTCGCGCCGCTGGAGAAATTGCTCGCGCTCGGCGAACGGTTCGCCGCGCCGGCGACGCGGTGGATTCTGCCCAAGGGCCGAAATGCCAAGTCGGAACTGGCAGCGGCCGAATCTTCATGGCAGGGTGTGTTCCGGCTGGAGCCCAGTATCACCGACGCTGACGCGCAGATCATCGTCGCCGAGCAGGTTCACCACAGGAGCAAGGGAAAGCGCGCGCGATGATCCGGATTGCAGTGGCCAACCAGAAAGGCGGCGTCGGCAAGACGACCACCGCGATCAATCTCGCTACCGCGCTCGCCGCCACCGGCTGGAAGGTGCTGCTGATCGATCTCGATCCGCAGGGCAATGCCTCGACCGGCCTGGGAGTCGATCAGGCCCATCGCGAGCGTTCGAGCTACGAATTGTTGCGCGGCGACTGTACCCTGCCCGAAGCGGTCGTCGCGACTCGGGTGCCGCGCCTCGACCTCGTTCCCGCAACGGTCGACCTGTCGGGCGCGGAGATCGAGCTGATCGACTATGAGCAGCGGACGCACCGGCTCGACGAGGCGCTGGACGGCGCCGCGCCCGGCCGCTGGGACATCTGCCTCATCGATTGCCCCCCGTCGCTCGGCCTGTTGACCATCAACGCGCTGGTCGCGTCGCAGTCCATATTGGTGCCACTTCAGGCCGAATTCTTCGCGCTGGAGGGTCTCAGCCAGCTTCTCAAGACGGTCGAGCGGGTCCGCTCCGGCTTCAACCGCGGCCTGTCCATCTTGGGCGTCGCGCTCACCATGTACGATCGCCGCAACAATCTTTCGAGCCAGGTCGCGGACGATGTCCGCGCCGTCCTCGGCAAGGTGGTGTTCGAGACGGTGATTCCGCGCAACGTCCGGCTGTCGGAAGCGCCGAGCCACGGCCTGCCCGCCCTCATCTACGATCATCGGTGTCCCGGTTCGGAGGCTTATATGGCGCTCGCCCGCGAGTTGATCGGGCGGCTACCCAAACCGGCGGCCGCGGCATGAGCGACGAAACCCCGCTTCGCAAGCGCCCCTCTGGCCTCGGCCGCGGGCTTTCCTCGCTGCTCGGCGAGGTGGCGCAGGAGGCGTCTGTGGCCGGCGAGGCTCCGCGCGGCGGCATCCAGATGCTGCCCGTCGCCAGCATCGCTCCCCATCCCCAGCAGCCGCGACGGCATTTCGACGAGGAAGCGCTGGCCGAGCTTGGCGAATCGATTCGCTCGCGGGGCCTCATCCAGCCGATCGTCGTCCGCCCGCATGAAGGCGGCTATCAGATCGTGGCCGGCGAGCGTCGCTGGCGCGCGGCGCAGAAGGCCAGGCTGCACGAGGTGCCGGTCATCGTCCGCGATTTCGACGACCTCGAAACGCTGGAAGTCTCGATCGTCGAGAATATCCAGCGCCAGGATCTCAACGCGATCGAGGAGGCCGAGGCCTATAAGCGCCTGATCGACGAATTCGGCCACACCCAGGAAGCGCTTGGCCGATTGGTCCACAAATCTCGTAGTCACGTGGCTAACCTATTGAGACTACTCGACTTACCGGAAAGGGTGCGCGGCTATGTCGCGTCGGGCGAGCTCGACATGGGCCACGCCCGCGCGCTGATCTCGGCGGACGATCCCGAGGCGCTCGCGCTCGAGGTCATCAACCGCGACCTCTCCGTTCGCGAGACCGAAAAGCTCGTCCGCGCCGGCAAGCCCCGCAAGCCGGGTCCAGGACGGATGGAATATAAGGGCGCTCATGCCGACATCGAGGCCCTGGAACGGCAATTGGGCGACATGCTCGGCCTCCGGGTCAAGATCAGCCACCGTCCCGATGGCGGCACCGTGGCCCTCGGCTACTCGTCGCTCGACCAGCTCGATATGATCTGCCAGCGCCTGAGCGGAGAGAAGATTTAGGCCCGGCGCCCGTCGAACAGGATCGTCATTCCAGCGAAAGCTGGAATCTCCCTTCTTTCCTCGCTGAGGTTGAAGGAAATGAGATTCCAGCTTTCGCTGGAATGACGTGTTTTCAGCCGGCGGGTCCGGTTCTATCGCAGCCGCGCCGCTTGGCGGCAGATGGCGAAAAGCTCTTCGTCGACGGCAGGCGCGCCGAGGCCGCCCGGGGCTTTCACCTGCCGTTCCGCGTCGAGCAGGCGCGCCATGCCCTTGGCGATGAGATCGGAGCGCCAGCGCGACACTTGCTGCGCCACCGCGTCTTTTTCCTTCCAGAATATGGACTTGCCCTGTGCCACCATGACGGCGGAAACGCTCCTTCCGCCCTCGACCTCCGCCCGCAGCCGGGCGAGCAGGATCATCCGGCGGAGCATCGCGCGGATCAGGGGAATACCCTCGATGCCGACGCTCCTGAGGCGCAGCAATTCAGCCTGGAGCATCGTCGCGTCGCCGCCGCCGACGCTCTCGACCAGGCGGCTCAGATCGCCCTCCTCATTGGCGGCGCCGACCGCGTCGACGACATCCTCGTCGATCCGGCCCGGCCGGTCGGGCGCGGCATCGATATAAAGAGCATATTTTCGCAGCTCCCGCGCGATGATCGCGCGATTGCCGCCGGCCGATTCGGCGATCCGGCGCGCGAGCCGCGAATCCAGCGAGAGCCCCTCCTCCCGAGCCAGTTCGGCGACCAATTGGGGCAACTCGCGCGCGTCCGGGATGTAGGAGGCGAAGGCGAGCGCGGCGGGGCTCGCCAGCGCGAGCTTCAACAGCTTCGCCGTGGGCTTGAGCGCACCGGCGAGGATCGCGACCGGGTTGCCGGCGGCCGGCGCCTCCAGCAAGGCCTCGACCGCCGGCAGCACTTCGTCGCCACTGGCCGTGACGAGAATGGCGCGGGTGTCGCCGAACAGCGAGATGGAGGCCGCTTCGTCGGCGAGCCGCGCCGGGTCCGCCTTCAGCTCCGCGCCGCTCAATTCGATCCGCTCGGCGCCGGGGGCGAGCAGCCCGGCCAGCGCGCGCGAACCGGACTCGTCCGGCCCATAGAGGAGGAGAAAGCGGGTCGCCGGGTCCGGCGCCTTCAACGCCCGCTCGATCTGCGCCTTGCTGGCCTTCAACGCGCTTCGCCGGTGCGCGCCATGTACAAGGCGACGCGCGAGACGATCTGGTCCGCTATATCCTGCGAGAGGCGCTCCAGGGCGGTCTGCTCGGCGGCGACGGTCGCATATTCGGAGCTGACGACATCGATGCCCGCGTCCGATCCCGCCGTGGCGTCGAGCAGGACGGTGCCGAGCGCGGCGTCGACCAGCTGGTAGCGGGCGCGCAGGGTCCTCCGCTCGCGCGTGACCGAATTGTCGGCGCGGATGCCGAAGCCGGTGATATCGTCGTCCAGTTCGATCTGGAGCCGGAAACGCGCCCCGGCCCCGCCGTTGGACGACAGACGGTCCTCGAGCGCGGTTCGTACCAGCCAGCCCGCCCGTCCCTCGATAGGGGCCACGGCCACCGATTGCAACGACTGCGCGACGAGACCGTCGCCGCCGCCACTATAGAGCGGCCGCAGCGTACAGGCGCCCAGCAGCAGAAACAGCGGCAGGGCGATGGCGCGCATCATGCGACGAGGTTGACCAGCCGGTCCGGGACCACGATCACCTTGCGGGGCGGCCGGCCTTCCAGGATGCGGACGATCTTGTCGGAGGACAGGGCCATTTCCTCGATCACTTCCTTGGCCGCGCCCTTCGGCGCGGTGATGGTGTCGCGGAGCTTGCCGTTGACCTGGACGGCGATGGTCACTTCGTCCTCGACCAGCAGGGTCGGGTCCACGTCCGGCCATGGCTGGTCGGCGATCAGTCCCTGCCGGGCGAGCGACGCCCAGGCTTCCTCGGCGAGATGGGGCACCATTGGCGCGACGAGCAGCAGCATCGTCTCCACCGCCTTGGCCCGCGAGGCCGACGGCGCCGCCTTCTCGACCGCGTTGGCAAGTTCGTAGACGTTGGCCACGGCCTTGTTGAAGGCGAGCGATTCGATGTTGGCGGCGACGCTGGCAATGGTCTGGTGGAGCTTGCGGTCGAGCGCCTTATCCTCGCCGTCGCCAAGCCAGGTCGTGCTTCCGCCGGCTCCGGCGCTCAGCCGCCACAGCCGCTGCACGAACCGCCACGCGCCCTCGATGCCGGCCTCGCTCCAGGGCAGGTCGCGCTCGGGCGGGCTGTCGGAGAGCATGAACCAGCGCACCGCGTCCGCGCCATATTGATCGACGATCGGCTCGGGATCGACGGTGTTCTTCTTCGACTTCGACATCTTCTCGATGCGGCCGGGCTCGGCACGCTCGCCGGTCGCCGAGATGACCCACCCGTCTCCCCGCTGCTCGACCTCGTCCGGGTTCAGCCAGCTTCCGTCGGGCGCGCGATAGGTTTCGTGCGTCACCATGCCTTGGGTGAACAGCCCCTTGAACGGTTCTTCCACGTCGAGCTGGCCGATATGCCGCAGCGCCCTCGTCCAGAAGCGCGCATAGAGAAGGTGCAGGATCGCATGTTCGACGCCGCCAATATATTGGCCGACCGGCAGCCAGCTTTCCGCCACCGCCTTGTCGAACGGCCTGTCATCGGGGTGGCTGGCGAAGCGGATGAAATACCATGAGGAATCGACGAACGTGTCGAGCGTGTCGGTTTCGCGGCGGGCGGCACCGCCGCAGCTCGGGCAGTCCGCCTTGCTCCATGTCGGGTGACGGTCGAGCGGGTTGCCGGGCAGGTCGAAGCTCACATCCTCCGGCAGGACGATCGGCAACTGGTCCTTGGGAACGCCGACGGGGCCGCAGGCGTCGCAATGGACGATCGGAATGGGCGTGCCCCAGTAACGCTGGCGCGAAACGCCCCAGTCGCGCAACCGCCACACGGTCGTGCCCTGGCCCCAGCCTTCCTTCTCCGCGAGGGCGATGACCGCGCGCACCGCTTCGCCGGAATCCATGCCGTCGAGGTCGCGGCTGTTCACCAGCCGGCCTGGCCCCGAATAAGCTTCATCGCCGATGGGCTCGGCGGCTTCGTCGAGGCTTGGCGTGACGACGCGCTGGAAAGGCAGATCATATTTGCGCGCGAAATCGAGGTCGCGCTGGTCGTGGGCGGGAACGCCGAAGATTGCGCCGGTGCCGTAATCCATCAGCACGAAATTGGCGACGTAGACGGGCAGCATCCATTCCGGATCCATCGGGTGGACAACTCTGGCGCCGGTATCGAAGCCCTTCTTCTCCGCCGTTTCGAGCGCGGCCGCGGTGGTGCCGCCCGCCTTGCACTCCGCAATGAAGGCGGCGAGCGCCGCATCCTTCTCCGCGAGCGCGAGCGCGATCGGATGGTCGGGAGACACGGCGGCGAAGCTCGCGCCGAAAATCGTGTCCGGCCGGGTCGTGAACACCTCGAACCCGTCGGCGCCGCCGACCGCCCGCTCGAGCTGGAAGCGAAAGCGCATGCCGCGGCTCTTGCCGATCCAATTCTCCTGCATCAGCCGGACCTTTTCGGGCCATTGGTCCAGGTCGCCGAGGCCGTCGAGCAGCTCTTCGGCGAAATCGGTGATCTTGAGGAACCACTGGTTCAGCTTGCGCCGCTCGACGGGCGCGCCGGAGCGCCAGCCCTTGCCGTCGATGACCTGCTCGTTGGCGAGCACCGTCATGTCGACTGGGTCCCAATTGACCTCGCTCTGCTTGCGATAGACGAGACTCGCCTCGAACAGGTCGAGGAACAGGGCCTGTTCATGGCCGTAATAATCGGGCTCGCAGGTGGCGAGCTCCCGGGACCAGTCGAGCGCGAAGCCGAGGCGCTTCAATTGCGCGCGCATCGTCGCGATGTTCGCCCGCGTCCATTCGCCGGGATGGACCTTCTTCTCCATCGCCGCATTCTCGGCGGGCATGCCGAAGGCGTCCCATCCCATCGGGTGGAGGACCTCGAAGCCCTTCATCCGCCGGTAGCGGGCGAGGACATCGCCCATCGTATAGTTGCGGACGTGGCCCATGTGGATGCGCCCCGACGGATAGGGGAACATTTCCAGGACGTAGCTCTTGGGCCGGGGCGACTCGTCGTCGGCGTGGAAGGAGCCCCGCTCCTCCCACACGGCCTGCCAGTGCGCATCGGCCTTGAGCGGATTGAAGCGCGATGCCATCGCTTTGATTTACCTTATGAAATTAGCCTGAAACGGCGCTCCGGCGCAGATCGCGCGCCTTGGTGAGGATGATTTCCTCCAACTTCTGCACGGTGGCCGCGCTGACCGGCGCGTCGATCCACTGGCCGTTCTGGTTGACCTGGCGCGACGCGGCGACTCGCAGGGCGTCGGCGCGCAGGTCGCTGTCGAGGATGGTGGCGGTCACCTTCACCCGCTCGTTCGGCGAACTGGGGTCGGTATACCAGTCGGTGACGATCACGCCGCCGTTCGAATCGACCTGCGCGGTCGGCGCGAAGGACAGGGTGTCGAGCGCCGCGCGCCACAGATAGGAATTGACGCCGATCGTGGTCGTCTGGGCGGCGGCGAGGTCGGCCCGGGGAACCTCGCGGTTGCTCGCGCAGGCGGGGAGCATAGCGACGCATATCATCGCCAAGCCGAGAGAAGCAGCGCGAGCCATCCAGATTTCCTTAAAAGACGATATTCGGTTCGACCGCCGTTATAGATAACGAGGCGCGGGCGGCAAGCCGTCTCTGCCGCCGGAGCGCGTAAAGCGGGCTGGCTCCTTCATCGGCGGTAAAGGCGGTTGTGGACAAGTTGCAACAACCGGAGAAGATTCGTGCGCCGCCGGCGTGCATTACTGGCTTGCCGCCGGGACTGCCACTACATCGGATCGACAGGGAGTCGAATGACGTGATGAAGCTGGGTGGGATTGCTGCTGTCGGAGGGATGTCGCTTGCCGCGCTGTCGCTCCTGCTCGCGCCCGCCATCGCGGCGACCAGCCAGGATGTCGCCAAGAAGCCGCGTCCGGCCCCGTCCTACCGCGCGGGCAGCTTCACACCCGCCGTCGCCGACCCTCGGCTCGCGGCGGAATTCGCCCGCCGGGGCCTCTCCGCCAACAGTTTCCGGTTCACGCCGACCGCGGCCTCGCCCGACAAGAGCAAGGCCGTCCGCGTCACCGTCCGCGCCCGCGCCACGACCACGGCCGAGGCCGCGCGCGATATCGGCGAATCGTCGGCCAGCGCGATCACGGCGATCACGCCGACCGCATATAATCTCGGCGTCTCGGTCGGCTGGAGGCGCTTCGCCCTGTCCGGCGACATCGCCAAGGTTCGGGGCGGGCTGCTCCCGGGCGGCCGCGAGGCGGCGGAAGTCGGCGTCAGCTATGCCGCCAAAGACTTCACCGGCCGCGTCCTGGTCGGAGCCGAGCGCACCGACGGCACCCAGGCCCGCATTCTACCCGACGAGCAGAGCTATTCGCTGGACGTTGGCGGATCCTATTCGATCGCCCGCAACCTCGATGTGACGGGCGGCGTCCGCTACAAGATCCAGCGCGACCGCCTCGAGCCGCTCGAAGACGAACGGCGCGACAGCCAGGCCGTCTATATCGGCACCGCCTTCCGCTTCTAAAGCAGGTTCGACCAGGGTCGAATCGTCCCCAGGTCCTTCGAGCCGCCCTCCCCGAGCCGCTGGCTATTCCTGCCAGGCGTCGATCGCCGCCCAGCCATATGGTCCGAACCGAGCGAGCGAATGCGCGCGCTCGGCGTTCATGCCTCCAAGCGCGATGATCGGGAGCCGCGTTTTCCTCGCGAGACAGCCGAATCGGACACGGCCGAGCACCGCCGCCTCGGGATGGGACCGAGTCGCGAAGACCGGTGACAGGAAAAGGATGTCCGCCCCTGCCCGTTCGGCGCGGCGTATCTCGGCGAGATCGTGGACCGGCGCGCTGCGCAAGCCCAGGCTCCGCCGGCTTCCGCGCCCGTGGCTGCCGTCGGCGCCCCAGGCGCGCGCCTCGCCCGCCGACCCGGCGAGAAGCAGCATCAAGCGCTTTTGCCGGGCGACCGCTTTTATCCGCTCAAACAGCGCGCGGCGTTCTCCGGCCGGCAGGCTGTAGTGGCGAAAGATGATTCCCGCGCCGCGCGGCAGCCTTTCCAGCGCCCGCCACAGGCCCTCCCCTTGCCGTTCGTCGGTCATCAGCCAGAGGCGCGGGAGAGGCTGGCGGCGGCGCATGGCGCTTCCTATAGCAGCCGCCATGACCGACGCATCACCTGCCGCGCGGCTGGACCTCGTCCGTGCCGCCATTGCCCGCGCCGGAGGCCTGGCGGGCCGCTCCGCAGATCAGATCACCCTGATCGCGGTCTCGAAGACGCACGCGGCCGAGGCGATCATTCCGCTGCTGGAAGCGGGTCAACGCGTCTTCGGCGAAAACAGGGTGCAGGAGGCGGAGGCGAAATGGCCGGCGCTCCGTGCCCGTTTTCACGGAATCGAATTGCACCTGATCGGCCGTCTCCAGTCGAACAAGGCGGAGGAGGCGGTGGCGCTGTTCGACGCCATCCATTCGGTCGATCGCCCGTCGCTGGTCTCGACGCTGGGCAAGGCGATGGCGAAAGCCGGCCGGCGACCGGACTGCTTCATCCAGGTCAATGTCGGCGTCGAATCGCAGAAGGGCGGTTGCCCGGTCGCGGAGCTGCCGGATCTGCTGGAGCGCTGCGCCGAGGCCGGGCTGCCGGTCGCGGGGCTGATGTGCATCCCGCCTGCCGATGTCGAGCCGGCGCCCTATTTCGCGCTCCTCGCCAAATTGGCGCGTCGTCATGTCCTGCCCGGTCTCAGCATGGGCATGTCGGGCGATTTCGAGACGGCGGTGACGATCGGCGCGACCCATGTCCGCGTCGGCACCGCCTTGTTCGGGGAGCGTAGCTGAGGCGCGGCGATATGCGGTTCGAGGCCATCATCTTCGATTTCGACGGCGTGGTCGTCGACAGCGAGGCGCTCGCCAACGCGGCGATGGCCGACGTGCTGGCGAAGCTCGGCTACGAAATAAGCGGAGAAGAGGCTGTGGCGCGCTATTCGGGCCTGCGCTGGCGCGACTGCCATCGAAGGATCGAAGAGCATTCGGGCCAGAGTTTCGACAGCGAAGAGCTCGGATCCCTCGTTGACGCGGCCGTCGCCGCCCGAGCGGAGGAAATGGCGGCAATCGAGGGCATCGCGCCTTTCCTCGCCGGTCAGGCCCGTCGCCGACTCGCCATCGCTTCGTCGAGCGAGAAAGAATGGCTGGACGGCACGCTCGCCCGGCTCGGCCTCGCCGCGCATTTCGGCGACCATGTCTACAGCGCCGCCCGCATGACTCGCGGGAAGCCCCATCCGGACATCTACCTCCACGTCGCGGCCCGGCTCGGCCTCGCGCCGTCCACCTGCCTCGTCATCGAGGATCATCCGGTCGGCGCGGCCGCCGGCGCCGCGGCGGGTATGACCGTCATCGGGCTCTTGGCCGCCAGTCACATCCGCGACGGCCATGCGGAAAGGCTGCTGGCGGCGGGCGCGCATCGCTGCGCCCGAACCTATGCCGAAGCCGCTCATGTCATCGAGCGGCTGGAAGCGTCATGACGCCATGACGGTCAAAGCTGGTGGCCGCTCCGCCGCCGTTTCGCGTCGAGATAAGCCTGATTGTGCGGATTCGTACCGGTCTTGAGGGGGATGCGTTCGGCGACCCGGATGCCGGCGCTTTCCAGCCCCGACACCTTTCGGGGATTGTTCGTCAGCAGGCGCACTTCCTCGCGGCCGAGCAAGCGGAGCATCGCGCCCGCCACCGAGAAATCGCGCTCGTCGTCGTCGAAGCCCAGACGGATGTTGGCGTCGACCGTGTCGAAGCCCTGGTCCTGGAGCGCATAGGCGCGGAGCTTGTTGACGAGGCCGATCGCGCGGCCTTCCTGACGGAGATAGAGCAGGATGCCCCAGCCGGAGGCGGCGATGGCCGCCAGCGCGTCGTCGAGCTGCGGCCCGCAATCGCATTTGAGCGAGCCCAACGCATCGCCGGTCAGGCATTCGCTGTGCAGCCTCACCAGGGGCGGCTCTTCGGTCGGGGCACCCACGATCAGGGCGACATGCTCGGCCGCGTCCTCGGTGGAGCGAAAGGCGACGATCTCCGCCGTCTCGGCGGCTTTGACCGGCAAGCGCGCGCGCGACGCGATGACGAGCGAAGGGCTGGCATCGTAGGCGCCGATGGCTGAGACGGAAAGCGAGACTTCCAAATCCCCCCGGCCGCCGACGAAGAAGGCGGGCAGCAGGCCGGCGCGCCGGGCGAGACGCAACGCCGCGGCGGCCGCCTCGGGACAATCGCCGGCGACGGCCTGGAACGGCCCCTTGAACGGGGCGACCAGATCGAGTGCGGGATCGGCGATGGCGGTGGCTTCGGCGAGGCCTACCCAGGGCGCGCGCGCGATCCGCACCGGGCCGGTCGGTACGGCGTCTCGCTGGTTGGCGAGCTTCAGGGTGACGGCGCGATTGCCGGAGATCAGGATATCGGCGGGCGCATCGCCATCGAAGACGGCGAGGGCCGCTTCGTCGGCCGTCTCGACCGCCAGAAAGCCGATGTCGTCGATCGCGATAGGCCAGCCGCGCCGCAGCGCGTCGATGGCGCGGGCGATATTGCGGGCGTCCGGGCGCCCGCGGGTCAAATGGCGAACTCGGTCACGAGCGGGACATGGTCGGACGGCCGAATCCAGCTGCGGCAATGCTCGTGGACCGCATGGGCGCGCGCCAGTTTCGCCACGTCCGGAGTCGCCCACATATGGTCGAGCCGCCGCCCCCGGTCGTTCTTGGTCCAGTCGGGCGAGCGGTAGCTCCACCAGGTGTGGAGGCGGCCGGGCGCCGGGTAGAAGTGCCGGCCGAGATCGACCCAGTCGCCGCTCTGCTGGAGGCGTCCCAAGGCCTCGACCTCGATCGGCGTATGGCTGACGACGCCCAATAGCTGCTTGTGGCTCCAGACGTCGCATTCGAGCGGCGCCACGTTGAAATCGCCGACCAGCACCGTCGGCCGGCCGCATTGCTCCGACCATCGGGTCATGCGCTCGATGAAATCCAGCTTCTGGCCGAATTTGGGGTTGAGGCTGCGATCGGGAATGTCGCCGCCGGCCGGAACATAGACATTCTCGAGCCTGATGCCGCATTCGAGCTGCACGCCCAGGTGGCGCGCCTCGCCATTGTCCTGCCAATCGAAGCGCCAACAGCTTTCGGCATCCTCGCGTATCGGCACACGGCTGACGATGGCGACACCATGGTGCATGCGCTGGCCGCACAGCATGATGTGCTTGTAGCCGAGGCGCTGGAACATGGCCTTGGGGAAATCGCCGTCGATGACCTTGGTTTCCTGGAGGCAGAGGATGTCGGGCGCATCCTCGGCGAGAAACTTCTCGACGATGTCGATGCGGGCGCGGACGGAATTGATATTCCAGGAAGCGATTTTCAGGGTGGAAGACATGGGCCGGGCTGTAGCGGGCGGGACGATGGCTGTCGACATTGTCAGCCGACATCGGCCGATAGGGCGGACAAATAAAGGCCCCCGCTCCGGGGGCGTGGAGCGGGGGCCAACCAAGCGCGTTGTTACGCGAGGTCAACCGCAAGTTCCGGTCCGGGCAACAGGGGGAAAACCCGAAGGGGAGACTCACGATTGCAGTCTCTCTTTTAGCGCGCCCTTCCTGTCGCCCGGATGAATGACGTTAACTTTTGACCACGGTTTTCAGCCGCGTATCAGCCTCTCGGGCCGCGCTTGCGCGGGTCGGTCCAGCGGAAGGCGCTGTCGGCGACGGCAACGTTGAACTTCTGGTTCGACAGCTTGATGGTCGACCGGTTGTTCTGCGCGTCGAGGGTCGTCCAGCCCTGGAGCATCAGTCCCGACGGCGCGCTCTCCACCTTGGCGAAGGCGATGGTGATCGTGCCGAATTCGGGCTTCTTGGGATCGTGCGCCTGGACAAGCAGCACCTGATCGTTGTCCTGCAGCACCTTGGCGACGCCGGCCAGATCCTTGTTCGGGTTGAGCAGCACCGACAAAGGCGAATCGCCGATCGGCCAGCGCGACACCTGGCGCACCTCATAGTCGATCATGGTCAGCGCCTTGCCGTCGCCGACGATCAGCATCGGCACACCCTTCTGATACTGAAAACGCACCTTGCCCGGGCGCTTGAGAGTGAGGGTGCCGCCCAAGGTCTGGCCCTTGCGGTCGGTCTGGCTGAAATTGGCGGTCATCGTGTCGACCGCCTTCAGATGCGCGCTGACCCGCGACAGCGGCGAGCCGGATTGCGCGGCGACGAGCGCCGGGGCGGCGAGCGCGATCGGCACAGCGGCGAGAGCGAGCGTCTTGAAACGCATCATGTACAGTCTCCGTCCTTGTTTGGCGGGGGATATGGGATTTGGCGATTGAATGCCTCGTGAACCCGGCGGTTCCCAAAAGTTCAGGCTTCAGATCGCGTGGCCTTCGGGGTCGATCAGCACTTCGCGGCGGCCGACATGGTCGGGGACGCTGACCAGGCCCTCTTTCTCCATCCGCTCGATGAGGCGGGCGGCGTTGTTGTAGCCGATGCGGAGCTGGCGCTGGATGTAGCTGGTCGACGCCTTCTGGCTCTCGGCCACAGTCTGCACCGCCTTGCGGTAGAGCCGGCTGTCGGCGTCGTCCTCTCCCGTCGGCTGGCCCTCGAAGACGTAGCCGCCATCCTCGGGCTCCTCGGTGACCGCCATATTATATTCAGGCGATCCCTGGCTCCGCCAATGGTCGGCGACGGCGCGAACCTCCTCGTCGGTGACGAACGGGCCGTGGACGCGGACGATCTGCTTGCCGCCGGGCATGTAGAGCATGTCGCCCTTGCCGAGCAGCTGCTCCGCCCCCTGCTCGCCAAGGATAGTGCGGCTGTCGATCTTGGAGGTGACCGAGAAGGAGATGCGGGTCGGAAGGTTCGCCTTGATGACGCCGGTGATGACGTCGACCGACGGACGCTGCGTCGCCATGATGAGGTGGATGCCTGCCGCACGCGCCTTCTGCGCCAGCCGCTGGATCAGGAATTCCACCTCCTTGCCGGCGGTCATCATCAGGTCGGCGAGCTCGTCGACCACGACGACGATCTGCGGCAGCACGTCGAAGTCCAGCTCCTCCATTTCATATTTGGGCTGGCCGGTATCCGGGTCGTAGCCGGTCTGCACCCGGCGACCGAGCGACTGCCCCTTGGCCTTGGCGTCGCGCACCTTGGCGTTGAAGCTGGAGAGCTGGCGCACGCCGACCGAGGCCATCATCCGGTAGCGCTCCTCCATCTGCTCGACCGTCCATTTCAAGGCGCGGATCGCCTTGGCGGGCTCGGTGACCACCGGCGAGAGAAGGTGCGGAATGTCGTCATAGATGCTGAGCTCGAGCATCTTGGGGTCGATCATGATCATCCGGCACTGCTCGGGCGTCAGCCGGTAGAGCAGGGACAGGATCATGCAGTTGAGGCCGACCGACTTGCCCGATCCGGTGGTGCCGGCGACGAGCAGGTGCGGCATCGGCGCCAGATCGGCGATGACGGGGTCGCCGGCGATATTCTTGCCGAGGATCAAGGGCAGCGAGGCGACCTGATCCTCGAAGGCGTGGCTGGCGATGAGCTCGGAGAGCGTCACCATTTCGCGCCTGACATTGGGCAGCTCGATGCCGATGACGCTGCGGCCGGGGATGGTGGCGACGCGCGCCGACAGCGCCGACATGTTGCGGGCGATGTCGTCGGCGAGCTGGATAACACGGCTGGCCTTGATGCCGCTGGCCGGCTCCAGCTCGTACATGGTGACGACCGGCCCGGGTCGGACCTCGACGATCTCGCCCTTAACCGAGAAATCCTCGAGCACCGATTCGAGCAAGCGGGCGTTGCGCTCGAGACTCGCTTTGTCGAGCGTCTCGCGGGACGCCGGCGGCGGCGGATTGAGGAGGTCGATAGTCGGCAGCGCATAAGCGTCGCCGAGCGCGAGCGAGGGCTGGCGCTCGCGTTGCGGGCGGCGCCCGGCGTCCGGCGTCCTGGCGCGGTCGGCGATGATCGTGCGCTTTGCCTCCGACGGGGCGGCCACCGCCGCGCGGGCCGGCCGTTCGGCGGGCTCCTCGCGATCCTCGCGCCGATCCTCCAACCGGCGCGGCGCCCGTTCGTGCCGGGCCAGCCACTGGCGCTCCTCGGCGCGGAGACCCAGCCCGAGATACCAGAGGAACAGCCCGGCCAGCGCCAGCAGCGCCACGGTCACGACCCGGAACGGCTCGGCGATGCCGGGCTCGCCCATCAAAGCGAAACCCATGTCGGCGAGCTTTGCCAGCCACAATCCGAAGGCCCCGCCCCAGCCGGCGGGGAGCCCGTTGACCGCGCCGCCGAACAGCAAGGCCACCGCCGTACCGAGGAGGACGATGCCGGCGATGGACAGGAGCAGAGCGCGCAGCCAGCGGCCCGCGTCCGCGCCGCGCAGGAGGCGCAGGCCGAGCACCAGGACGAGCGGCAGGAGCAGCCCCGCCGGCGGCCCCCACAGGCTCAGCAGCAGGTCGGCGGCATAGGCCCCGGTCTGTCCGATCCAGTTGTTGACCGGCCCCGCGGCCGACGTATTGAAAGCCGGATCGGTCGGCCGATAGCTGACGAGCGCGAGCGCGGCCAGCAAGGCGGCCGCGACCAGCGCCACGCCGCCGACCAGGGTCGTCGATCTCCTCGCCCCCTTCTTGAGGCCGTCCCGCCATTGCGCCAGCCGTCCCGGCCGGGCGCCGCGCGCCGCTGATGTCGCCACGATCGTGCCCCGTATGTTCCGCTCGTCCTTAATGCGCCCTTGGCGAGTCCGGGGTCAAGCGCTTGGCGTTGCCCCATTGCATCGCTAAGGCGACAAAATGACCCAGGCGGACGTCATCATCCTCGGCGGAGGGCTGGTCGGGCTCACCCTGGCCATCGCGCTCGACCGCCATGGCCTGTCGAGCATCGTCGTCGATCCCGCCGACCCCCAGACGACCCTCAGCCCCCAATATGACGGGCGGGCGACGGCGGTGGCGAGCGCGTCCTGGCGGATGCTGGAGGCGATCGGCGTGGGCGAGCGCCTTCAAGGCCATGGCTGCCCGATCCGCTCGATCAGGGTCAGCGACGGGCTGGAGCCCGGCGGCCTGGTCTTCGATCCGCCGGCCGGCGACGATCCGCTCGGCATCATGTTTGAGAATAGGCTGCTCCGCGCGGCGCTGCGCGACACGGCGCTGGCGGCTAAGAATATCGAGCTGGTCATGCCGGCGCGGCCCGCCGAAACCGTCCGCGACGGCAGCGGCGCGCGGGTCGCGCTGGAGGACGGCCGGCTGCTCGCCGCGCCTTTGCTGGTCGGCGCCGAAGGGCGGGGCTCGCCGACGCGCGAAGCGGCCGGCATCCCGATCGCGCGGTGGAGCTACGACCATGCCGCGATCATCGCGACGGTGACGCACGAGCGGAGCCACGAAAATGTGGCGTACGAGATATTCTATCCGGCTGGGCCGTTCGCGATCCTGCCGATGCTGCCGGGCACCGATGGCCTCGGGCGCTCGGCGATCGTCTGGTCGGTCAAGGCGGACGACGCTCCGGCCATTCTCGGCCTGCCGGATCGGGCCATGGCCGCCGAGATCGAGAAGAGGATGGGCGGCTTCCTCGGCAAGGTGGAGCTGGCCGGCCCCCGGGCCAGCTACCGGCTCGGCTTCCACCATGCCGCCACCATCACCGGCGAGCGGCTGGCGCTGGTCGGCGACGCCGCGCACGGCATCCATCCGATCGCGGGCCAGGGGCTCAACCTGGGCTTTCGCGACGCGGCGGCGCTGGCGCAGGTGCTGGTCGAAGGCTCGCGGCTCGGCCTCGACCTCGGCGATGCGCAATTGCTCTCCCGCTACGAGCGCTGGCGGAGCCTCGACACGCTCATGGTCGCGGCGGCGACCGACGGTCTGACGCGCCTCTACGGCATTCCCGGCAGGACCGCCTCGGCGATTCGCCGCTTCGGCATGGGCGCGGTCCAGCGCATCCGCCCCCTCAAGGATCAGTTGATGGCCGAGGCACGAGGCGAAAGCGGCGAGCTCCCGCTGCTCCTGCGGGGATTGCCGATCTAGCGCGGTCGATATTGAATTCCCGCTCAGCCCTTCCTCAGGACGAGCGGGATGGGTCAGGCCCAGCCCGGTCGAGCTCTCGCGCCGCCTCGACCAGCATCACCGGCACGCCGTCGCGAATCGGATAAGCGAGGCCGGCTTCGTCTGAAATCAGCTCGTCGGAATTCGCGTCGTGGCGCAGCCGCTTTCGCGTCACCGGGCAGACCAGCTTCTCCAGCAGCGCCGGATCGATGCTCATTGCATCGTCTCCGGTCCGTCGGCGCCGCCCGGGAGCATGCGCTGGAACTGCATGAACTGGACGAGGAGGTCCGCGCGCGCCGCGAGGCCGTCGGCTTCGAGCAAAGCCTGCTTGGAGCCGGTGTCGAGCGGCGCGATCTGGGCGATGCCGTTGACCAGCATCTCGTCGTCGAGCCGGCCGACCGCTTCCCAGTCGACGGCATAGCCCAAAGCGTCGGCATAACGCCGCGCCTCGCGCTCGAGCTCGGCCCGCTGGATGCTGGCGAGAGGGTCCGGATCGGAATCATCGTCGAAGTCGCCGGGATCGGCATCGACCTGGCGATAGGGGGTATCGACGGCCGCCTCGCGCGCGATCCGGAAGCGACCGATTCCCTCCAGCACGATGTTGAAGCGGCCGCCCTCGATCTCCTCCGAACCGACGATCCGGCCGAGGCAGCCGATTTCGAACAAGGCCGGCGGCCGGCGCTCGTCGCGCGGCTGGACCATGGCGATGATCCCGTCGCTCGCCAGCGCGTCGCGCACCATCGCCCGATAGCGCGGCTCGAAAATGTGAAGCGGCAATTGCATGCGCGGGAAGAGCAAGGCTCCCGCCAAGGGGAAGATCGGCACCCTGAGGAGGCCGCCGCCCTCCATCAGGTGAAGAGGATCGCGGAAAGCCGCCGGCGCTGCTGCGAGACCCAGGGGTCTTCAAGCCCGACGACCTCCAGGAATTGCAGCAGCCGCGTTCGCGCCGCGCCCTCGTTCCAGTCGCGGTCGCGGCCGATGATCTCGAACAACTGGTCGGCGGCGGCGTCGCGCTCGCCTCTGGCCATCAAGGCGCCGGCCAGCTCGTAGCGCGCCTCCAGGTCGCCGGCATCGGCAGCGATCCTTCGCTCGTAATCTTTGGTGTCGACGTCGGGCGCCGCCGCCCCGGCCAGTTCGACGGCGGATCGCGCGCGGGCGATCGCCGGGTCGCCAGCGATGCTTTCCGGGACACCGTCGAGAAGCGCTCGTGCTTCTTCGACGTGGCCATTGGCGACGAGCGCGCGGGCGAGGCCGGACATAGCTTCCGGATGGTCCGGCGCCATTTCGGATATCTGCCGGAAGATGGAGACGGCGCGCGCGGCGTCCCCGCCGGCGAGAACCTCCTCGCCCATGTCGATGAGCGGCGCGATCTCGGCTTCGGCCTGCTGCGCCTCGCCCTCGATCGGAAGCTGCGCCAGCAACTGGTCCAGGATCCGCGTGAGCTGGCTCTCCGTCCGGGCGGGAGTCAGATCGGCGACGAGTTGACCTTGGAACAAGGCATAGACGGTGGGGATGGACTGGACGCGGAACTGGGCGGCGATCGTCTTGTTGGCGTCGACGTCGATCTTGACCAGCGACACGCCCTTCGCCGCATAATCGGCGGCGATCTTTTCGAGGATCGGGGTCAGCTGCTTGCAGGGCCCGCACCATTCGGCCCAGAAATCGAGGATGACCAGCCCGGTCATCGACGGCTCGACGACGTCGCGCCTGAATGTCTCCAGCGCGTCCTTCTCGGCCGCGCTCATGCCCAACGTCGCCACGTCTCATTCTCCCGGGTTCATTCCGCCCCTATGTGGGATGAGGACCGCCCCTGCCAACCCCGCTCGTCGGTGGCCGAATTCGGGCTTGCGGGTGCGCGGACCCCATGCTAACCGCCGCCGCCTTGATCGCCCGCGCCTCGTTGCCGGGCGATCCGCCGAGCGGGCGTAGCTCAGGGGTAGAGCACAACCTTGCCAAGGTTGGGGTCGAGGGTTCGAATCCCTTCGCCCGCTCCAGTTTTCATGAAAAGGGATGCGCAAGCAGGATCGGCGGCCATGGGCCCGCCGGCCGGGGCGATCCTGCGCCTTGCCGTTTCGTCGCGCCAAAGCGAGTCTTCGTCTCATCGGCATCGGCTTTCCGGTTCAACGACTTACCTCATCTTTCCCACTTTACCCGCTGCGCGATCGGCGGCAAATATATCCAGCTCGAACAAGGCTTCGGCCAGGGGGAGGACCAGCATGGCGTCGATCACCGGAACCAACACCAACAACAGGCTCACCGGCACCTATGCCGGGGACTATATTTACGGCCTGCTCGGCGCCGACATCATCAGCGGGGGCTATGGCTCGGACAGCATCTATGGCGACGAGGAATATGAGGACGGCATCGGCGGTTCTGACACGCTCAACGGCGGCTTCAACGACGACTATATCTATGGCCAGTTCGGCAACGACACGCTGAACGGCGATTCGGGCGACGATTATCTGGTCGGTGGCCTCGGGCGCGACACGCTGAACGGCGGCAACGGCGACGATCGGCTGGTCGTCGGCACCGTCGCCGAGATGAACCGCGATATTGTCGACGGCGGCTCCGGCACGGACATGCTGATCGCGGATTATTCCGATAGAACGGCGCGCCTCATCTTCACCGCCTTGGACCCGCGGCAGGCGGCCAGCTTCGGCACCTTGTCGGTGATCCGGGTCGAGCAATATGACCTGGTCGGCACCGATTTCAGCGACGCGCTCACCGGCTGGCGGCACGACGATGAGTTTGAGGGCGGCAAGGGCGCCGACACGCTGAGGGGGATGGCCGGCAACGACACCCTTTATGGCGGCGACGGAGCGGACAAGCTTTATGGCGGCGCCGGTGACGACGACCTCTATGGCGACGAGTTCGGGGAGACCAACAACGATTTCCTCGACGGCGGGATCGGCGACGACAATCTCGACGGCGGCAACGGCAACGACACGCTCACCGGCGGCGACGGCAATGACGATCTCGACGGGGACGACGGCGCCGACAAGCTGAACGGGGGCATCGGCAACGACGATCTGACCGGCGGACGCGGCGCCGACACGATCCTGGGCGGCTCTGGCGACGACTCCCTCTCCTCCGAATTCTACTGGTTCACCACCGCGTCGGGCGAGAGCGGCACCGACAAGGACGTGCTCGACGGCGGCACCGGCCACGACGACGTGCTGATGGGGATCGGCGACGAGGGCAAGGGCGGTACCGGCATCGACACGATCCGCCTCTCCTTCACCGCCTCCGCGGTGGCGGAGAATTTCGCGTTTGTCACCGGCGTCAACCTGATGAACAACGGCGCCCGGTTCGACGGTTTCGAACGCCTCGATTTCGCCGGTGGCACGGCCGCGGACCGCGTCACCGCCGGCGATCTCGATGATGAGCTTTCCGGCGGCGGCGGCAACGATATCCTGCGGGGCGGCGATTCCGACGACCGGCTCGACGGCGACGACGGCACCGACATGCTCTACGGCGACGCGGGCGACGACACGCTGTACGACAGCGGCACCGGCGACGACACGCTCGACGGTGGCACCGGCGACGACATCATCTATTCCGAAGAGGGCGCCGACAAGCTGGTCGGCGGAAGCGGCGCCGACACCTTCTACATGGAAGACGATTATTCCGGCGACTTCTACAACGGCACCGGCCGTTGGATCGGCGACGTCGTCAACGGCGGCGCCGACATCGACATGGTGACCTATTATCCCAGCTATAGCAGCGTCACCATCGACCTGACGACGCCCTCGGCCAGTGACGGAAGCGCCAAGGGCGACCGGTACGGCAATGTCGAGATATTCGAGGGCAGCTTCTACGACGACGTCCTGCTGGGCGACGCCGCGGTCAACACCTTCCTCGGCAGCGGCGGCGACGACATCCTCGACGGCCGCGGCGGCAACGACCGGCTCGACGGCGGCAGCGGCCCCGACACCCTGATCGGCGGCGGCGGGCGCGACACATTCGTGCTTGAAATGGGCGACAACTTCCTCGGCACCTATTGGCCTTCGGACGTCATCGCCGATTTCGCGCGGGGCATCGACAAGCTCGAACTGTCGGTGTCACGCTTCGGCTATGGCGCGGACGATCCCTTCCGGCTGCTCCTGGTGACCGAGCCGGAGGCCACCGGGGCCGGGCCGGTCTTCCTCTTCGAAACCGACGATTCGCGCCTGTGGTTCGATCAGGACGGCGCGGCCGGCCCGGAGCAGGCATTGCTGATCGCCACCCTGGACGGCGTGACGACGCTCGCCGCCGCCGACTTCACCTTCGTCGGCTGACCGGGGCGGTTCGCCCGCTCAGGTGGCGGAGAGCGGGCTGCCGGCCGCCGGTTGCGGCCTGAGCTCGCCGGCCGTCCTGGGCGGGTTGCGCGGGTCGAGCAAGGCGGCGGTCTCGATCGTGTCGAGCGCGCGGCGCGCGCCGACATAGCGGCGCGCGGCGGCGATCCATTCCTCGGCATTCTCGCGCCCGGGCATACGCAGCACTTCGGCCAGCGCGACGTCGACCTGGCCCGCCTCCAGCCGGCGCGTGGCGCGGCGCAGCCGCTCGGCCGGCATGGTCGAGGGCGAGTCGCTCTTGCGCACGGTGACAAGGGTGCCGAGCTCGTTCTTGAGCGCGCTCCACCAATCCTGGTCGGGGCCGGCGCCGGTGAGTTGGGGGCCGACCTCCTGGAGACCGTCCTGAAGCTCCTCCAGGGTCACCGGCTGGCGCGACGCGGTGATGATCGTGGCCACCGCCTGGCGCTGGCTGTCGCCGAAGCGCTGGCGGAGCAGGCCCTCGATATAGCCGAGCGCGACCCCGCGATCGAGCGCGCGGCGGGCGGCGAAGGCGACGAGCAGGCCCTCGGCGCGGTCGGCATTGCCGACCGCGGCGCGGGATTGCGTGTCGATCTGGCCGATCCTTTGTTCCAGCAGGTTGACCCGCCGCGTGATCTCCGGGTCGATCACCAGCCGCTGGGTCTCGCCCGCCGCCGGGGCGAGGGGCGCCTCGATCGTGACCGGCGGCGGCGCCATCGCGATCCGCACCGGCGCGGCCGGCCGGATGCCGAGGAACGAGGCCGCGTCGTCCCAATTGACCAGCAGCCAGCCCATCGCCGCCAGCCCGGCAACGAAAGCGACCAGCGGGAGCAGCAGCAGCGAAAGAAGCGAACGCTTACCCGACTTCCCGCTATCGACCCGCTCGTAATCCATTCGCATTCGCTCTCTATCCTGCCCCGCCGCCGGCGGCAGTCTGGCACAGCTTCGCGGCAAGCTCCAGCAATGCGTCGTCGCGGGGTTCGTCCGCCGCCGCCTTGGCCCGCCAACCGTCGCCGGCGGCGGCGGAGGCCGCCTCGCTGATCGCGGCGACGGCGATCGCGTGCCGGTCGAGGCCAGCCTTGTCCACCAAATCGGCGAACAAGGCCGCCGCTCGGGGCGAATGGATGAGCGGCAGCGCACCGGACCGGAGCGCCGCCGCGGCCGCGTCCGGCAGGCTCTCCACGCCGACCGAGGCATAGACGATTCGTCGTTCGATCGCGATGCGGGAATGCTCCAGCGGGATATGGTCGCGTCCGCAGGGGTGAAACGCGCCGCGTATTCCGTCGACCGCCATCATTTCCACGAGAGCCTCGCCGTCGGTCGACCCGACACGGACATCCGCGAAGCCCGCGACGCGCGCGGCGGCGGCCGTCGCGTCGCCGACGGCGTAACAGGGCAGGCCGGCAAACGCCCCGAGCGCTTCGCCGCCGCACCGGGCGGCGTTGGCGCTGGTGAGCAGGACCGCTTCCGCCCCTCCGACCGCGGGCGGCACCCAGGTGAGGGGCCGAATCGCGAAGAGCGGGGCCGATACCGGGTCGAGGCCCAGCGCCCGCGCCCGCGCGGCGGTTTCCCCGGCGCCCGGCTCGGGCCTCAGGATCAGGATGCGGGTCACCCGGCGAAGAGGGCGCGCAAGGCGGGACTCGCCTGGCGGAGCAGGGTCGCGGCCAGGCCGAGCGGGGCCTGGGCGTCGCCCTCCGGAAAGCGGATTTCGCCGCGCGCGCATTCCGAACCGTCGCCGGTCAATATCTCGGCGCGAAGGTGGATCGCGCCGTCATCGAGGAGCGCGAGCGCGGCGACCGGCGACCGGCAATCGCCGCCAAGGCCTTCGAGAAGACGGCGTTCCGCCGAGACGCACGCCTCGGTGGCGGGATCGCCGATCGCCGCGACGACAGCCGCGACCTGCCGGTTCTCGGCCAGCACCTCGACGCCCACCGCGCCCTGCGCCGGCGCCGGCAGCATCTCCTCCAGCGCGACTCCGATTTCGGGGTGGGCGAGCCGGTCGAGGCCGGCGGCGGCGAGCAGGGTGGCGTCGGCCTCGCCCATCTGGAGCCTGCGCAATCGGGTCGCGACATTGCCTCGGAAGGCGACGATGTTGAGGTCCGGCCGGCGGGCGAGAAGCTGCGCCGCGCGCCGGGGCGACGAGGTGCCGACCCGCGCCCATTGGGGCAGCGCTTCCAGGCTCTCCGCGCCGATCAGCCGGTCGCGGACGTCCGCGCGGGGCAGCATCGCGGCGATGCGCAGCTCGGCTGGGCGAAGGGTCTCGACATCCTTCATCGAATGGACTGAGATGTCGGTGCGGCCGTCGAGCAGGCAGCGGTCCAGCTCCTTGGTCCACAGCGCCTTGCCGCCGACCTCCGACAGTGGCCGATCCTGGATCATGTCGCCGCTGGTGGTGATCGGCACGATCTCGATCCGCTCCGGCCCCCAGCCGAGGGTTTCGCGCAGCGCCTCGGCCACCAGCCGTGCCTGGGCGAGCGCGAGCGGCGATCCGCGGGTTCCAATGCGAAGGGGTCGAGCCATGGGCGCTCGTGCTAGAGGGTTTCGCCGGACGGTGCCAGAGGCCGGCGCGGCTTGCCGCATCCCCGAGCCGGTGGCAGGGAGAATCCGCATGAGCCTGATCCTCGGCATAGAATCGAGCTGCGACGAGACCGCCGCCGCGCTGGTGACGTCAGACCGGCGCATCCTGGCGCACCGGCTGGCGGGGCAGGAGGCGGCGCATCGGCCCTATGGCGGCGTCGTCCCCGAAATCGCCGCGCGCGCTCATGTCGAGATATTGCCGGCCCTGGTCGAGGCGGTTCTTCGCGAGGCCGATGTCGCGCTGGACGAGGTCGATGCCATCGCGGCGACCGCCGGGCCGGGACTGATCGGCGGCGTCATGGTCGGTCTCGTGACTGCCAAGGGACTCGCCTTGGCGTCGGGAAGGCCGCTGATCGCGGTCAACCATCTCGAAGGCCATGCGCTGTCGCCGATGCTGGCCCAGCCCGGCCTCGCTTTCCCCTATCTGCTGCTGCTCGTCTCGGGCGGCCATTGTCAATTGCTCTTCGTCGAGGGCGTCGGCCGCTACCGGCGCCTCGCCACGACCATCGACGACGCGGCCGGCGAGGCATTCGACAAGAGCGCGAAGCTCCTCGGCCTCGGCTTTCCCGGCGGGCCGGCGGTGGAAAGGGCGGCGGAGGCGGGCGATCCGCGCGCCGTGCCCCTGCCACGACCGCTGCTCGGATCGAATGAGCCGCATTTTTCCTTCGCGGGTCTCAAGAGCGCCGTCCTTCGCGCCCGCGATTCCGGCCGGCACGGCGCCGAGGATATCGCCGCCTCCTTCCAGCAGGCGGTGGTCGACTGCCTGGTCGACCGCACCGCCCGCGCCCTCGCCCGGGCCGAAGGAGCAACGGCGCTGGTCGTCGCCGGCGGAGTCGCCGCCAACCAGGCGGTGCGCTCGGCGCTCACCGCCCTCGCGGCGGAAAACGGCCTGCCCTTCGTCGCGCCGCCGCTTTGGTTGTGCACCGACAATGCCGCGATGATCGCCTGGGCGGGCGCGCTTCGATACGAACAGGGATTGGTGGACGGGCTCGACGCGCCGGCGCGGGCGCGCTGGCCGCTCGATCCGGACGCGGAGAAAGCGCGCGGCGCGGGAGTGAAGGCATGATCGAGCGACTGGGGGTGGTCGGCGGCGGCGCCTGGGGAACGGCGCTGGCGCAGGTCGCGGCGGCCGGCGGCGAGGAGACCTTGCTTTGGGCGCGCGAACCCGAGGTGGTCGAGAGCGTCAACGCCGCCCATGAGAACAGCCTGTTCCTCGCCGGCGTGCCGCTCAGCCCGGCGATCCGCGCCACTCCGGATCTCGCCGCGCTAGCGTCCTGCGACGCGCTGCTGATCGTGACTCCCGCCCAGCACATGCGCGCGGTCCTGGGCGGCCTGGACCGCTGGGACAAGCCGCTGATCCTGTGCGCCAAGGGCATGGAGGAGGCGACGACCAAGCTGATGCACGACGTGGCGCGGGAGGCGCAGCCCGCAGCCCCGGTCGCGGTCTTGTCGGGGCCGACCTTCGCTCACGAGGTCGCGGCGGGGCTTCCCGCCGCGGTGACGCTGGCGGTCGAGGATCGGAAGCTGGGCGAGGCGCTGACGGCGCGGCTCGCGCGGCCCTGGTTCCGGCCCTATCTGTCGGACGACGTGGTCGGGGCGGAGATTGGCGGGGCCGTGAAGAACGTCCTCGCCATCGCCTGCGGCGTCGTCGAGGGGCGCGGCCTGGGCCTCAACGCCCGCGCCGCCCTCATCTCGCGCGGTTTCGCCGAAATGACGCGCTTCGGCCTCGCCAGGGGCGCGCGGGCCGAGACGCTGGCGGGCCTGTCGGGACTGGGCGACCTTGTCCTCACCTGCTCGTCCACCAGCTCGCGCAATTTCAGCCTCGGCAAGGGCCTGGGAGAAGGGATTTCCGCCGCCACGCTGCTCTCCAACCGGCGCACGGTGGCGGAAGGCGCGCATACCGCCCCGGTGCTGAAGAGGGCGGCCGAAGCCATGGGTGTGGATATGCCGATCGTGGCCGCCGTCTGCGCGTTGCTCGCCGGCGAGGCGTCGGTGGACGAAGTGGTCGAAGCCTTGCTGTCGCGGCCGCTCAAGACCGAGCGCGTATAGGCGCGTCGTGTCCGCGCATTGCTGTTTCCCGGCGAAAGCCGGGATCCAGTTCGAGGCTGGTGCTGGACCCCGGCTTGCGCCCGGGAACGGACCTAGAAATCCCAGCAGATGCCCTTATTCTCCCAGTCGCCGTAGCGGGTCGGCTCGCGCCCCTTCGGCCCGCTATGCTCCTCGGACGTTTCCGCCGGCCTGGGCGCGGGCACGGGCGGGTTCTCCGAAAGGTAAGCGGGCGGCTTCACATGGTCTGGGCGGCGGCCGGTCATGGGGGTTTTCCGATTGAATCGAGGCGTGGCTGTACCCACATTTCGGACGTGGGAGGCGAAGACGCAAGATGAATGGTTTCAAGACGCTGATGCTGCTGGCGGCGATGACCGCCTTGTTCATGGGCCTTGGCTACACGTTCGGCGGCTATGGCGGAGCGATGATCGCGCTCGTCGCGGCGGCGGCTATGAACCTCTTCACCTTCTGGAACGCCGACAAGATCGTCCTCAAGATGCACAAGGCGCGCGAGGTGGACGGCCGCACGGCGCCCGAACTGGTCGACATCGTGCGGGAACTCGCAGGCCGCGCCGGCCTGCCGATGCCCAAGGTCTACATCGTCGATTCGCCGCATCCCAACGCCTTCGCGACGGGCCGCAACCCGGACAATGCCGCGGTGGCCGCGACGACCGGCCTGCTCGACATCCTCAGCCGCGACGAGGTGGCCGGCGTGATGGCCCACGAACTCGCCCATGTGAAGAATCGCGACACGCTCATCATGACGATGACGGCGACGATCGCCGGCGCCATTTCCTTCCTGGCCAATTTCGGGCTGTTCTTCAGGAGCGGCGACAATCGCGGCAACGCTTTGGCCATGATCGCGGCGGTGATCGTCGCGCCCTTCGCCGCGATGATCGTCCAGATGGCGATCAGCCGCACCCGCGAATATAGCGCCGACCGTGGCGCCGCCGAGATCAGCGGCAATCCGCGCGCTCTCGCCTCGGCGCTCGCCAAGCTCGCCCAGGGTGCGGCGCGGGTCCCGAACCCGGTTTCGCTGCGCAACCCGGCCGCCGCCTCGCTCTACATCGTGCCGAGCGGAACCGGCCGCGACAGCCTGTTTTCGACCCATCCCGACACCGGCAACCGGATCGCGGCGCTGCACGCATTGGCGGATGGAATGGGGCTGGCCGCGCCGCCGCCGGTGACCGACGCCGTCCGGCCGCGCACCTCCGTTCCCAGGACTCGCCGCTCGACCAGCGCGCTCGATCCGCTGGGACGCGGAGACTGAGCGAGCGGGAGCCTCCCGGCACGGCTTCGCGCCGCGCCGCCTTGCGCCTGCTCGACGCGGTGCTGCGCAAGGGCCTGCCTCTGGAGGCGGCGCTCGACGTCGCCGCGCGCGATCTCGACCGATCGGATGACCGCGCCTTCGCCCATGCCATCGCCTCCGAGGCGTTGCGCCGCCTCACCGATCTCGACGCGCTGATCGACGGCGCGACCAGGAAGCCGCTGCCCGACGACGCCAAGGCCCGTTTCGCGCTGCGCATCGCGCTGGTCCAGGCGCTGGCGATGAACACGCCGCACCACGCCGCCATTTCGACGGTGCTGCCGCTGGTCGACGGCGGGCCGCGCAAGCTCGTCCACGGCGTGTTCAGCGCGGTGATGCGCGGCGGCGCGAGCCTGCCCGACATTCCGACCTTGCCGGCGGCGGTCGAGCATCGCTGGGAGCAGGCCTGGGGCAGCGCCGTCGCCCGCGCCGCCGCCCGCGCCATCGCGGTGCCGCCGCCGCTCGACCTCGTCTTCGCGTCCGACGCGCCGCCGGAAGGGCTGGAGGGCGTCAGCCTGATGCCGCGCCATCTCCGGCTGGAGCGGGGCGTCGCCGTGGCCGGGCTCACCGGCTATGGCAAGGGCGAGTGGTGGGTGCAGGACGTGTCGGCCTCGATGCCGGCGCGTCTCCTCGGAGCCGGAGAGGGCCGTGCTGTCCTCGACCTTTGCGCCGCGCCGGGCGGCAAGACGATGCAGCTTGCCTCGGCGGGCTTCGCGGTGACCGCGATCGACGCCTCGGAAAGTCGTCTCGCGCGACTTCGCGAGAATCTGGCGCGCACCGGCCTGGAGGCCCGGATACTGACGGCGGACGTGATGAAATGGCAACCGGCCGAACCCGCCGACGCTATCCTGCTCGATGCGCCCTGCTCCGCCACCGGCATCTTCCGCCGTCACCCGGACGTCCTCCACCGCGTCCGCCCGCGCGTCGTCGCCGAACTGGCCGAGGGCCAGAAGGCGATGCTCGCCCGCGCCGCCGACTGGCTGAAGCCCGGGGGCACGCTCGTTTATTCGGTATGCTCTCTGGAGCCGGAGGAGGGCGAGAAAGTGATCGAGGCCTTCCTCGCCGCCCGGCCCGATTACCGCCTCGATCCGGTCTCGCCGGAGGAGCTTCCCAGCGGAATGCGCCCCAATGACGGCATCCTGCGCATCCTTCCCGGCACCTTCGAGGCGCAGGGCGGCGCCGACGGCTTCTTCATCGCGCGCCTCAGACGCAAATAAACGGGGATAAGTCCCCGCTTTCCTTGCCCCACGCGACTCGCCTGGGGTAATGATCGCGTGTGCAGCAGCCGGTTCGCATCTCCCCTTCCATCCTCTCCGCCGATTTCGCTCGGCTGGGCGAGGAGGTCCGCGCGATCGACGCGGCCGGGGCGGACTGGATCCATGTCGATGTGATGGACGGGCATTTCGTGCCCAACCTCACCATCGGCCCCGCCGTGGTGAAGGCGCTCCGCCCGCACACTGCCAAGCCGTTCGACGTCCACCTGATGATCTCGCCGGTCGATCATTTTCTGGAAGCGTTCGCCGAGGCGGGGGCCGACATCATCACCGTCCATCCCGAAGCCGGGCCGCACCTTCACCGCACGATCCAGCGCATCAAGGCGCTGGACAAGAAAGCCGGAGTGTCCCTCAATCCGGCGACTCCGGCCAAGATGCTCGATTATGTGCTGGAGGAAGTGGACCTCGTCCTGGTGATGAGCGTCAATCCGGGCTTTGGCGGCCAGAGCTTCATCGACAGCCAGCTGCGCAAAATTGAGGCGATCCGCAAGCAGATCGACAAAATTGGGAAACCGATCGACCTCGAGGTCGACGGCGGCGTCGATCAGTCCAATTGCCGCAGGGTGATCGAAGCCGGCGCCGACGCGCTCGTCGCCGGCACCGCCACCTTCCGGGGCGGGCCGGAACGATATGCCGAGAATATAAGGGGGCTGCGAGGATCGTGAGCCTGCTCGAACGCATCGATCCCACCGGCGAGGAAAAGGAGATCGGTGAGGGCAAACGGCTCATCAAGGTGGGCGACGATCGCGGCGTATCGCTGTCGGAGCGCCTCGCTTACCGGCTCCACCGGCTCGCCTGGCGAACGCCCTTCCACGCCTTTCGCCTGCGCGGGCGCTTCCCGCTGAAGCTGCTCGCCGTCCCCAAGGACCCCATCGCCGGCGACAAGGCGGCGGGGGAAGCAATGCTGGGCGGCACGTTCGTGCATCGCGGCCGCGCGATCGAGCTGGACAGCCTTCGGTTCGACGATCCGTCGCTTCCCGCCGACCTCGTCGAGCATCTGCAGAGCTTCGCCTGGCTGCGCGATCTCGCCGCCGCCGCGACCCGCGACAAGGGGGCGAAGCCAGCCGAGGCGCTGGTCCGCAAGTGGCTGGACAGCTATGCCGAAAGCGTCTGCGAGCCGGCTTGGCGGGCGGACCTGTGGGGCCGGCGCATCCTCTTCTGGTCCTCCTACGCGCCCTATATCCTGTCGAGCACCGACCTCGTCTATCGCTCCGCCGTGCTCAACACCCTCGCGCGGGGCGCGCGGCATCTCGACAAGAGCGCCGACAAGGCGCCGGCGGGCTTGCCGCGGATCACCGCCTGGAGCGGCGTCATCGCGTCGGCGCTGGTCGTGCAGGGCGGGCCGGCGCGCCTCGGCGCCGGCGAACGGGGGCTCGCGCGCGCCCTGGTCGCGTCGCAGCACGAGGATGGCGGATTGGTCAGCCGTTCCCCGGCCGAGCAGCTCGCGCTCGTCGAATTGCTCGGCCAGCTGCGCGCCGCCTACAGCGCCGGGCGGCGAGAGATGCCCGACGAAATCGCCGAGGCGCTCGAAGGATCGGTCTCGGCTTTGCTTACCGTCACGCTCGGCGACGAGGCTTTGTCGAGCTGGCAGGGCGGCAACATGATGTCGCGGCGCCGGGTGATCGCTGCGGTCGAGGGATCGGGCGCGCCGGCGCGGGCGCTGCGCCAGACGCGGGGCTGGGGTTATCAGCGGCTGGCGGCGAAGAAGAGCGTCGGCATCCTCGACGCCGCCCCTCCGCCGGCCGGCGGAGCGCTGAGCGGCGGCTGCGCCTCGACCCTCGCCTTCGAATTCAGCGACGGCGGCCACCGTCTGGTGGTCAATTGCGGCGGGGTCGGGGCCGACCGCGAGGCGCTGCCCCGCGCGCTGGCAGAGGGTCTGAGGACGAGCGCCGCCCATTCGACCCTGGTGCTGGACGACCGCAACTCGACCGCCATCCACCCGGACGGCACGCTCGGCAAGGGCGTCGGCCAGGTCGAGCTGTCGCGGAGCGACAGCGGCGGGGCGGTGACGGTCGAAGCGGACCATGACGGCTATGTCCGTCGGCTGGGCCTCGTCCATCAGCGCCAGCTGACCCTGAGCGCGGACGGGTCCGAGCTCGGCGGCGAGGACAGCCTGCTTCCCCGGGGGCGGCGGCGGCGTTCGGAGCCGGTGCCCTTCGCCGTCCGCTTCCATCTCGCGCCGGGGGTCGAAGTGACGACCACCGCCGACGGCCAGGGCGCGCTGCTCCGGATCAAGGGCGGCGCCGTCTGGCGGTTCCGCTGCCGGGGCGGACGGCTCGGCACCGAGGACAGCCTCTGGATCGACGGCGAGGCCAAGCCCCATGCCAGCCTCCAGCTCGTCGTGGCGGGCGAAACGCCCGGCGACGGGATGACGATCAGCTGGACGTTCAAGCGCGCCGGATAGAGCGGGATGCGGTTACATTGAATCGTCACCCTGAACTTGTTTCAGGGTCCACCTACCGACCCGTCATGTGGCTCGGATTTGGATGCTGAAACAAGTTCAGCATGACGAGATGGTGCAATCCAGACTCATCATGCTCTAAGGCCCGCGCCCGCTCGCAATTGGATGCTGAAACCGGGTTCGCATGGCGCTATGGGAGCGGCATCCCATTCACCTTCCCTCACCGCACAATCAGGAACCCCCATGTCCGACGTGAAAATCACCCGCGCGCTTCTGTCCGTTTCCGACAAGAGCGGCCTCGCCGAGCTCGGCCGCGCGCTCGCGCGCCACGGGGTCGAATTGGTGTCGACCGGAGGCACCGCGAAGGCGCTGCGCGAGGCCGGCCTCGACGTGCGCGACATTTCGGACCTGACCGGCTTTCCCGAGATGATGGACGGGCGCGTAAAGACGCTCCATCCCAAGGTCCATGGCGGCCTTCTCGCCGTCCGCGACAATCCGGAACATGCCGCATCGATGGAGGAGCATGGGATTGGCGCGATCGACCTCGTCGTCGTCAACCTCTACCCCTTCGCCCAGACCGTGGCGAAGGGTGCCGGGCGCGACGAGATCATCGAGAATATCGATATTGGCGGCCCCTCGATGGTGCGCTCCGCCGCCAAGAACCATGCGCATGTCGCGATCGTCACCGATCCCGCCGATTATGCCGAGCTCGTCACCGCGCTGGACGCAAGCGAAGGCATGACGTCGCTCGATTTGCGCAAGCGGCTGGCGGCCAAGGCCTTCTCGGCCACCGCCGCTTATGATTCGATGATCTCCTCCTGGTTCTCCTTCGCCGACCAGCGGCAACTCTTCCCCGACATGCTGCCGGCGATCATGAATCGCGCGGAGGAGTTGCGCTACGGCGAGAATCCGCACCAGAAGGCCGCGCTCTATGTCCCCGCCGGGCCGCACAGCAAGGGCATCGCCCAGGCGGAGCAGGTCCAGGGCAAGGCGCTCAGCTACAATAATTACAACGATGCCGACGCGGCGCTGGAGCTGGTCGCCGAATTTCGCGGCGCAGGCCCCGCCTGCGTCATCGTCAAGCACGCCAACCCCTGCGGCGTCGCGACCGGCGGCAGCCTGACGGTGGCCTATGAGGCCGCGTTCGCCTGCGACACCGTCTCGGCGTTCGGCGGCATCATCGCGGTCAACCAGCGCCTGACGCGCGAGACCGCCGAGGCGATGACGCAGATCTTCACCGAGGTGGTGATCGCCCCCGACGCGGACGAGGAGGCGCGCGCGATCTTCGCCCGCAAGAAGAATCTGCGCCTGCTCCTGACCGGCGATCTGCCCGATCCGGCGCGGTCCGGCTTCGCCTTGAAGTCGATCGCCGGCGGCTATCTGGTCCAGACCCGCGACAATGGCCACATCGGCCGTGACGATCTCAAGGTGGTGACGAAGCGCGCTCCGACCGACCAGGAGATGGCGGACTGCCTGTTCGCCTGGACCGTCGCCAAGCACGTCAAGTCGAACGCGATCGTCTACGCCAAGGACGGCACGACCGCCGGCGTCGGCGCCGGCCAGATGAACCGCCTCGAATCCGCCCGCATCGCCGCCTGGAAGGCTCGGGACGCGGCCGAGAAGGCGGGCTGGTCCGAGCCCCGCACGATCGGCTCCGCGGTCGCCTCCGACGCCTTCTTCCCGTTCGCCGACGGACTGTTGGCGGCGGTCGAAGCCGGAGCCACGGCGGTCATCCAGCCCGGCGGCTCGATCCGGGACGAGGAGGTGATCGCCGCCGCCGACGAAGCGGGCCTTGCCATGGTCTTCACCGGGATGCGGCACTTCCGCCACTAGAGGAACCGCCGCCGCCCAAGGCCCGTTGCGCTCCCAGGATCACGGGAGACGCGAAATGAACGTCGGCGACGAACGAAGCACGTCCTTCTGGATGGAATCGGGTCCGGCGATCGAGGCGTCGCCGCTCACTTCGGATGCGGAATGCGATGTGGTGGTCGTAGGTTCGGGCATCGCCGGCCTGTCCGTCGCCTACGAACTCTCCCGTTTCGGGCGCCGGGTCATCGTCATCGATCGCGGGAGGATCGGCCGCGGCATGACGGCGCGGACGACCGCCCATCTCGCTACCGAGCTCGACGATTTCTATTCCGAGCTGATCCGGGTTCGCGGCGAGGACGAGGCCCGCCTCTACCATGACAGCCAGGTCGCCGCCGTGAACCGGATCGAGGCGATCTGCCGCGACGAAGGCATCGACGCCGATTTCGCCCGCCTCGACGGCTATCTCTTCCCGGCACGGGAGGCCGATCGCGCCGATCTGGAGGAGGAATATCAGGCCTGCCGGTCGATCGGCGTCGACGTGGAAGGGGCGAACAAGGCGCCCGTCCCCGGCATCGATACCGGCCCGGCGCTGCGCTTCCCCAACCAGGGGCGGTTCCATCCGACCAAATATCTGGCGGGTCTCGCGCGGGCGATCGTGGCGAATGGCGGCGAGCTTCATGCCGACACCGTCCACGTCTCCGACAAGGAGGTGGACGGCGGCGTCGAGATCACCACCGAGCGCGGCGTCGTCATCCGGGCGGGCGCGGCGGTATTCTGCACCAATTCGCCGACCAACGACAAGGTCGCCATCCATTCCAAGCAGATTCCCGACCGCACTTATGCGATCGCCGGTCGCGTGCCGAAGGACTCGGCGCCCGACGCGCTCCTCTGGGACACGCTGGAAGCCTATCATTATGTCCGCATCCAGCCGCTCGGCGACGCGGAGAATCTGCTCATCGTCGGCGGCGAGGACCATCGGTCGGGCGAGGAGAATGACATGGAGGAGCGCTTCGCCCGGCTCGAGCAATGGACGCGGAAGCGTTATCCGAGCTTCCGATCGACCGATTATCGCTGGTCGGGCCAGGTGATGGAGCCGATCGACTTCATGCCCTTCTCCGGCCGCAATCCGGGCAGCAGCAACATCTACGTCCATACCGGCGATTCCGGAATGGGCATCACCAACGCGGTCGCGGGCAGCCTTGTTATTCTGCCGCTGATCCTCGGCGAGGACAGCCGCTATGCGCCCCTGTTCGATCCGGGCCGCAAATCGGCGGCCTTGCCCGCCGCGACGGAGTTTGTTCGCGGCCAGGCGGGGGCGGTCAAGAACTTCACCGAATATGTCCGTCCCGGCGATGTCGGCTCGGCCGACGAACTGGCGCCCGGCGAAGGCGCGGTGATCCGCGAAGGGTTGAGCAAGGTCGCGACCTACAAGGCCGAGGACGGCACCGTCACCCGCCGTTCTGCGGTTTGCACCCATCTCGGCTGCCTCGTCCACTGGAACGGGTTCGAGAAATGCTGGGACTGCCCGTGCCACGGCTCGCAATTCGCGCCCGGCGGGCAGGTGCTCAATGGTCCCGCGGTGAAACCCTTGGCGTCGGCAGACTAGGCTCCTCGTCGCCCTTCAGCCGGAACAGCACCCGGTCCTCGTGGGTGAAGCCGCGCGTCCACAGGATGATCCCGAACACGCCGAGGATGAGCGGGATGCCGAAGGCGAGCTCGATCCATTCGAGGCTGCGCGGAAGCAGGGTCACGACATAGCCGACGAGGCTGGCCCCGGCCGCGGCCCAGATCAGCGGCCAGCGCCAGCCGGAGACGGGCGCGCCCAGCAGCCGGCCCAGCAGCCGCGCCTTCAGCACCGAGGCGAGGCCGAGCGCCAGCGACAGGGCGATCGCCGGCCCCGCCGCCTGGAAGGTGACCGACCAGCCGAGGCTTTGCATCAAGAGAATGAGGGCGATGCTGAGCGCGATCTGGACGCCGATCATCAGGGTTGAGAGCATCAGGTTGCGGTGGCGCGCGATATAGACGAGCGCGGCCTCGGACACAGCCGCCGTCGCGGCGACCACCTCGGCGGCGAGCAGGAAGGCGAGCGCGCCGGTGCCGCTGATGAACTCCTCGCCGACCAGCCCCATTACCGCTTCGCCGGGAATGCCGAGCGACAGGGCCACGCCGGCCTGCGCGGCGATGATCCAGAAGCCGACCTGCCGCACCTGCTTGGCGACGGCGGGCTTGTCGCCCTCCGCCAATTTCTGGGTAATGACCGGGCCGAGGATCGGGTCGAAGCTGGTCTTCAATTTCTGCGGCAGCGAGGCGACCTGTTGCGCGACATAATAGATGCCGACGATGGCCGGGGAGAAGAACAGGCCGAGGATGGCGATGTCGATGCGGCGCGATCCCCATTCGATCGCGTCCGCGGCGGCGAGCGGCGTGTTGCGCCGGGCCAGCGCCCACAAGGCGCCCGGCTGCGGACGCCAGCCGCGCGGGACGCCATAGGCCTTGAACAACGGCCAGAGCGACGCCGCGAGCGCGGCCAGCATCGACAGGACATAAGCGATGATGAGTCCGTCCCGCGAGGACAGGGTGAAATAGAGGACGGCCGCCGCGATGCTGATCGTCCACGGCTCGACGATCGCCCGCGCCGTCACCGTCGCCCGGACATTGTGGCGATAGGCCAGGGCCGCCAGCGCCACGTCCGACCCGGCGACCGCGAACACGATCAGCGGCAGCAGCCATTCGACGCCGCGCACCTGGCTGTTGGGGAACATCGCCTGCGGAAAGAGGACGAGGACCATGGTCGCCGCCGCCGAGGCGAGGAAGGCGACCAGCATCGCGTCCCACACCACCCAGACATGCGGCTTGTCGGTCGAGGACAGCTGCTCGGCGAGGCCGCGCTTGAGGCCGAGCGTCGCCAACTGGGCCGCGAACTCGACGATCAGGATGGCGTAGGCGAAGCGCCCAAGCGCCTCCGGTCCGTAATAGCGCCCGGCGACGAACAGGAAGGGAAGCCGCGCCGCCAGCCGCAGCAGGAAGCCGAAGAAATTGGTGCGCCCCCCTTTCGCGAGCGCCGCGATGTCCTCGCCGCCCGGAGGAGGCTGGTTCAATGCGCGGCGCCCCAATTGGGGCCGGTCCCGATATCGACGCCAAGCGGCACCGAAAGCTTGACCGCGGGTACGGCGGCGCCCGCCATGACATGGCGGATGACCTCGCTCGCGCGCGCCACGTCCGCCTCGGGCACTTCGAACACCAGTTCGTCATGGACCTGCATCAGCATCCGGACCCTGCCGAGCCCCTCCGCCTCCAGCGCCGGGCACATCCGCGCCATCGCCCGCTTGATGATGTCGGCGCTCGTGCCCTGGATCGGCGCGTTGACGGCGGCGCGCTCGGCGCCCTGGCGTTCGTGCTGAACTTTGCTCTTGAGGCCGGGAAAATGGGTCTTGCGGCCGAACAGGGTGGTGGTGAAGCCGGTCTCGCGGGCCTTGTGCAGAGTGTCGGCGATATAATTGCCGATGCCGGGGAAGCGCTCGAAATAGCGGTCGATGATCGCCTGCGCCTCGTCGGCGGTGACGCCAAGGCGTCCCGCCAGCCCCCAGCGCGAAATGCCGTAGAGGATCGCGAAGTTGATCGTCTTGGCGCTGGCCCGCGTATCGCGGTCGACCGATCCGAACAGCTCCTGCGCGGTCAAATTGTGGATGTCCGCTCCCTCCTCGAACGCCTGCCGGAGCTGGGGGACGTCGGCCATGTGGGCCGCGAGGCGAAGCTCGATCTGGCTGTAATCGGCCGCCAGCACGACATGGCCCTCCTCGGCGATGAAGGCGTCGCGGATGCGGCGGCCGATCTCGGTCCGGATCGGAATGTTCTGGAGGTTGGGGTCGGTCGAGGAGAGGCGCCCGGTCTGCGCGCCCGACAGGCTGTAGCTGGTATGGACGCGGCCTGTATCCTTGTTGATCTGTTCCTGCAGGGCGTCCGTATAGGTCGATTTGAGCTTGGAGAGCTGGCGCCATTCGAGCACCAGATTGGCGATCGGCACGCCATCGCGGGCGAGCCGTTCCAGCTCGTTGACGTCGGTCGACCAGATTCCGGACTTGCCCTTGCGGCCGCCCTTCAACTGCATCTTGTCGAACAATATCTCGCCGAGCTGCTTGGGGCTGCCGATGGTGAATCTGCACCCCGCCTCGCCGCAGATCCGCTCTTCCAGCGCCGCGATCTGGTCGAGAAATTCGGCCGAGAGGCCGCGCAACGCGTCGCGGTCGACCTTGACGCCTTCGCGCTCCATCCGCCCCACGACCGCGACCAGCGGCCGGTCGACCATCTCGTAGACCCGCGTCACCCGCTCGTGCGCCATGCGTGCCTTGAATCGGGTCCACAGCCTGAGGGTCACGTCCGCATCCTCGGCGGCATATTCGGTGGCGCGGTCGATCGGCACCTGGTCGAAGCCGATCTGCTTCTGGCCGGTGCCGCACAATTCCTTGTAGGTGAGGGGTTGATGGTCGAGATGCCGTTTCGCGAGGTCGTCCATCGCGTGGCTGGCGAGGCCGCCGGCGTCGAGCGCGAAGCTCATCAGCAAGGTGTCGTCGAGCGGCGCTACCTTGATCCCGCGGCGGTCGAACACGACCCAGTCGAACTTGAAATTATGGCCGACCTTGAGCGTCGCCTCATCCTCGAGCAGCGGCTTCAATTTGCCCAGCACCAGCTCGGAGGAGAGCTGCGTCGGTCGTTCGCTCAACAGGTCGTGGCCGCCATGCTCCAGCGGGATGTAGCAGGCCTTGCCGCACTCGGTGGCGAGGCTGATGCCGACCAGCTTGGCGCTGACGCAGTCGACCGAATCGGTCTCGGTGTCGAGCGCCACCAGACCCTTGTCGAAGCTTTCCGCGATCCAGAGGTCGAGCGCGGCCTCGTCGGTCACCGTCTCATAGGCCGACCGGTCGATCTTCGGCTCCGGCCGCACCTCGCGCTGGACCGGGATGGCGCCCGGCTGCGGCGCCGGAACCTGCGAGCTTCCGTTGAGCTTGGCGAGCAATGACCGGAATCCATGTTCCTCCAGGAACTCGCGGAGCGGCGCGTCCGGTATGCCCTTCATCGCCAGATCGTCCAGCGGTTCGGGCAAAGGCGAATCGCAGACCAGGCGGACCAGCTCGCGCGAGAGGCGCGCATTGGCGGCATGTTCGATCAGATTCTCTCGCATCTTCGACGGCTTCATTTCCGGCGCGGCGGCCAGCACCGCCTCTACGTCGCCATATTCGGCGATCAGCTTCGATGCGGTCTTGGGGCCGATCCCCGGCACGCCCGGCACGTTGTCGACGCTGTCGCCCATCAGCGCGAGCACGTCGCCCAGCTTCTCGGGCGGCACGCCGAACTTCTCGACCACATATTCGCGACCCATGCGGCGGTCGTTCATCGTATCGAGCATATCGAGGCCGGGCTCGATCAGCTGCATCAGATCCTTGTCGGAACTGACGATGGTGACGCTCCACCCCGCCGCCAGCGCCGCCTTGGAATAGCAGGCGATGATGTCGTCCGCCTCAAGCCCCTCCTCCTCGATGCAGGGCAGCGAGAAAGCGCGGGTGGCGTCCCGGATCAGCGGGAATTGCGGGATCAGCTCGGGCGGCGGCGGCGGCCGGTGCGCCTTATACTGGTCGTACATGTCATTGCGGAAGGTCTTGGCCGACGCGTCGAAGATGACCGCGAGATGGGTCGGCCCGTCCTGCTTGTGCAGCGAGTCGGCGAGTTTCCAGAGCATCGTCGTATAGCCATAGACCGCGCCGACATTGAGGCCGTGGCGGTTGGTCAGCGGCGGCAGCCGGTGGAAGGCGCGGAATATGTAGCTCGATCCGTCGACGAGATAGAGGTGCGGGGAGGACATGGGCGATTGTCTAGCCGAACCGACCCCGCGAACAAACATCTTCCGCGCGGTAATCGGAGGTTCAAGCCGGGGATGGAATGAGGAGGCGATGAAACGCAGGGAATTCCTTCTCTCGGCCGGAGCTGCGGCTTTGGCCGCGCTGGCCCCGGCAGCCGCGCGGTCGGGCTTCGCCTCCAGCCGTCTGAGCGTCGTCGTGCGGGGCAGCGGTCCGGACGTCATTCTCATCCCCGGCCTCACCGCGTCGCGCGACATGTGGGAGGGCATGGTCGCCGCCCTTCCGGGCTATCGCTACCATCTCGTCCAGGTCGCGGGTTTCGCCGGCGATCCGGCGCGCGGCAATGCGTCGGGAGATGTCGTCGCGCCGGTCGCCGCAGAGGTCGCCCGCTATATTGCCGAGACTGGCCTTCGCGCGCCCGCCCTCATCGGCCATTCGATGGGCGGCACCGTCGCGATGATGGTCGCCGCGCGGCATCCGGCGCGGGTCGGCCGGCTGATGGTGGTCGACATGCTGCCGGCGCCGGCCGGGCTGTTCGGCGCCAGCGCGGCCGGAATCCGCCCCCTCGCCGACAGCCTGCGCGACGTGCTGACCGGGTCGCCGGGCGGCAGGCGCCTGCTCGAATCGCTGATCGGCGGCTTCGGCGGCGCGGCGGATCCCGCCGCGAAGAGCGACAGCGACGTCGTCGCCCGCGCGATGCACGAGCTCGCGCTGACCGACCTGACGCCGGAGCTTTCCCGGATCGCCGCGCCCATGGCCGTGGTCTACGCCGTCCCCCCGGCCGGAAGCGGGGCCGATGCGGGGCGGATCGTGCGCGACTACAAGGCGGCCTATGCGTCCGCGCGCACCGCCGAACTCATCCCGGTCAAGGATAGCGGCCACATGATCATGTACGATCAGCCGGCCCGGTTCCGGTCAATCGTGAGGGATTTCCTTCAAGCGCGCTGATCCGTCTCGATTCCGCCGCCGGTCGCGTCTATAGTTGAAGACTGGTTCAGGTTAGTGGTGGGGGTAGCATGTTCGACAGGCGGTTCTTTCTGGCGGCGGCGGCATGGACCGGATTGCTCGCGGCGGCTCCGGCGATGGCGGCTGAGTCCGGCTTCGTCTCGGACCGGATCACGATTGTCGCGGAAGGCGAAGGGCCGGACGTCGTCCTCATCCCCGGCATGACGTCGTCGCCCAGCGCCTGGCGGCCGAGCACGGCCGACATGCCCGGCTATCGCTACCATTATGTCCAGGTGAAGGGCTTCGCCGGCACGCCGGCCGAAGGCAATGCCGAGGGCGTGGTGGCGGCTCCCGTCGCCGCGGAGATCGCCCGCTACATCGCGGCGGAGGGCTTGGAGAAGCCGGCCCTCGTCGGCCATTCGATGGGCGGCACGATGGCGCTGATGATCGCCGCGCGTCACCCGGATTCAGTGTCCAGGGTCATGGTCGTCGACCAGCTCCCCTTCATGGGCGCCGTCTTCGGCCCGCCGGGCACCACCTCCGAAAGCATCCGCCCCACCGCCGACGCGCTCCGCGCCCAGATGGCGGCGAACACGCCCGAGGAGCGCGCCGGACGGATCGAGGCCATGACGACGGCGATGGTGCGCAACGAGGCGCAGCGCGCCATCGTGCGAGCCGAAGGGCTGGCGAGCGATCCCGAGACGACGGCCAACGCCTTTCACGAGTTGATCGTCACCGACCTGCGCCCGGAATTGCCGGCGATCACTATTCCCGTGACCGTGCTCTACGTCACTCCGGCGGGCGTGCCCCTCACCGATGCGCAGATCGACGCCGTCTACAGCTCCGCCTACGCGCCGCTCGAAGGCGCGAAGCTGGTCCGCATCCCCGACAGCGCCCACTTCATCATGTCCGACAATCCCGAGCGGTTTCAGGCGGAGATGAAGGCGTTTCTCCCCGACTGAGGATCGGCTTGGGGCGTGAGAATAGTGTCCACCGCCTCGGGCAGCATGTCCGGATAATCGAGCGTGAAGTGGAGTCCGCGGCTTTCCTTGCGGGCGAGGGCGGAGCGGACGATGAGGCCGGATACTTCGACCAGGTTGCGCAGTTCGACGAGGTCGGGCGTCACCCGGAAATTGCCGTAATATTCCTCCGTTTCCCGCCGGAGGAGGTCGACGCGGTGGAGGGCGCGCTCGAGCCGTTTGGTAGTGCGGACGATGCCGACATAGTCCCACATGAAGCGGCGTATCTCGCGCCAATTGTGGTGGACGACCACTTCCTCGTCGGAATCGGTGACCCGGCTTTCGTCCCACGGACGGATCGGCGGCGGGGGCGGCAGGTCGGCCCAGTTCGCGTTGATGTGCTTCGCGGCGGCCAGGCCGAAGACCAGGCATTCGAGCAGCGAATTGGACGCCATGCGGTTGGCGCCGTGGAGGCCCGACTGGGTGACCTCGCCGGCGGCATAAAGGCCGCGAAGGTCGGTCCGGCCGTCGAGGTCTATCACCACGCCGCCGCAGGTATAATGCGCCGCCGGCACGACCGGGATCGGATCGCGGGTGATGTCGATGCCGATGTCCGGCTCGGCCAGCCGCGCGGCGATGGTCGGGAAGTGGGAGAGGATGAACTCGGGGTCGCGGTGGCTGATGTCGAGATGGACGCAATCGAGGCCGAGGCGCTTCAGCTCATGGTCGATCGCGCGGGCGACGACGTCGCGTGGCGCGAGCTCGGCGCGCGGGTCGAAGTCCGGCATGAAGCGCCTGCCCCCGTCGGGGCCGCCGCCGGGGATTTTGAGATGCGCGCCCTCGCCCCGCATCGCCTCGGTGATGAGGAAGCTCTTGACGTCATGGTGGTGGAGGCAGGTTGGATGGAATTGGTTGAATTCCATGTTCGACACGCGGCATCCGGCGCGCCACGCCATGGCGATGCCGTCTCCGGTCGAGCCCTTGGGGTTGGTCGAATAGACCCAGGCCCGGCTGGCGCCGCCGGTGGCGAGAATGGTCGCGCGGCCGGTGAACAGCTCCACCCGGCCGCTCAGCCGGTCGACCGCATAGACGCCCCAGGCGCAATTCTCGCGACCGCCTTTCTCGGCGTGGCGCCCGGTGGCGAGGTCGATCGCCACCATGTCGGGAACCAAGGTGATGTTGGGGTGCGCGGCCGCCGCTTTCTCGAGCGCCTGCTGCACCGCCCAGCCGGTCGCGTCGTCGACATGAACGATGCGGCGGTGGCTGTGGCCGCCCTCGCGCGTCAGGTGCCAGCGCTCCGATTCGCCCGGGTTGAACGGCACGCCGAGCTCGGCCAGCCGCTCGATCGCGGCGGGGGCATTCTCGACGACGAACTCGACGGTGCGGCGGTCGTTGAGGCCGGCGCCGGCCACCATCGTATCCTCGATATGGCTCTCGAACGTGTCGCCCGGCTCCAGCACGGCGGCGATGCCGCCCTGGGCCCGGGCCGTCGACCCTTCGGACACGCCCCCCTTGGCGAGGACCGCGACCCTGAGATGAGGCGCCAGCTCCAGCGCCGCGCTCAGCCCCGCCGCGCCCGATCCGATGACGATCACGTCATAAGCGTGATCAGCCATGGGCGTTGGAGGCGCGGGTGAGGTTCAGGAAGACATCCTCCAGGTCGGCCTCGCGGGTCGAGACGTCGACGATGCCCAGCCCTTCCTTCTGGAGCGCGGCCAGCACGTCGCCGGCATTCACCTTGTCCTTGCGATAGGTGATGGCGAGGGTGCGCTCGCCCAGCAGCTCGATCTTGTCGAAGCAGGCCGCGTCGGGCACGACAGTCAGGTCGCGGTCGACCGTCACCTCGACCGCTTTCTCCTGCGCCATTCCGACGAGCGTCCGGGTCGTGTCGTTGGCGATCAGGCGACCATGGTTGATGATCGCGATCCGGTCGCACAATTCCTCGGCCTCCTCGAGATAATGGGTGGTGAGGACCACCGTCACCCCCTCGCGGTTGAGGCTGCGGACATATTCCCAGAGCTGCTGGCGAAGCTCGATGTCGACGCCGGCGGTCGGCTCGTCGAGCACCAGGATGGGCGGCGAATGGACCATCGCCTTGGCGACCAGCAACCGCCGCTTCATGCCGCCCGACAATGTGCGCGCATAAGCGTTGGCCTTGTCCTCCAGATGGACCGCGCGCAGCAGCTCCATCGTCCGGCGCCGCGCCTTGGGAACGCCGTAAAGCCCGGCCTGCTGGTCGAGCGTTTCGGCGGGAGTAAAGAAGGGGTCGAACAGGATTTCCTGGGGCACGATGCCGATCGACGCCTTGGCGTTCCTCGGATGCCTGTCGATGTCGAAGCCCCAGATCGACGCGCTGCCGCCGCTCTTGTTGACCAGGCCGGCAAGGATGTTGATCAGCGTCGACTTGCCGGCGCCGTTCGGGCCGAGCAGTCCGAAAATCTGGCCGCGCGGCACGTCGAGGCTGACGCCGTCCAGCGCGCGCTTGCCGCCGGCATAGGTTTTCTGGAGATCCTGGATCGCGATGGCCGCGGAGGGGGTGTGGAGCATAGGCAGCGCATAGCCGCGCCGCCGGGAATGGTCACCCTGAACTTGTTTCAGGGTCCATTTCTTCGGCCGCGTCGAGGCTGGTAAGTGGATGCTGAAACAAGTTCAGCATGACGGAGCGGATTGTCTGCGTGCGGGGCCGTTGCTAAGGCCGCTTGCATGGCCGCCACCGATCCTTTCACGCCCGAGATCAGCACCGTCACCACGCCGCGCGTCGCTTGCGACGGCGCCAGCGAGATCAGTGCGGCGCTGGGCCATCCCCGCGTCTACCTCCAGATCGACGAAAAGGGCTTCGTCGACTGCGGTTATTGCGACAAGAGGTTCATCCTCAAGGGCGGCCCCGCGGATACGGGCGCGGTCGAGGAGTAGACCGAGGCGTAGGCCGTTCTAGCCACCCCGTTCAGGCTGAGCCTGTCGAAGCCCTCTCCTTGGTCTTGCAACGATCTCAGGCCGAACGGAACCAGAAGGCCTTAGACTCGGCGGCGATCGCCCCTATATCGGCCGGCATGACCAGTCTCGCCGATCCCCGCCGCTTCCTCTACCGCCCCGATGGGCTCTCCCCCGAAGCCGCCCAGCGCCTCGCCGCCGAGGCGCTGAAAAGCTGCGACGATGGCGAGCTTTACCTCCAATATACCGCGTCCGAGGCGTTCGGCTTCGACGATGGCCGGCTGAAGACCGCCGATTTCAACACCCATGCCGGCTTCGGGCTGCGCGGGGTTTCGGGCGAGACGACCGCCTTCGCCCACGCCAACGAGCTGTCCGAGACCGCGATCCGCCGCGCCGCGGAGACGATGGCGGTGCTCGATCCGGCGAAGGGCGCCAGGGCCGCGCCGCCGCGCCGGACCAACGCGACCCTCTACACCGACGCCGACCCCTTGAGCCTCGTTCCCTTCGCGAAGAAGGTGGCGCTGTGCCAGGAGATCGACGCCGCCGCCCGCGCCCGCGATCCGCGCGTGGCCCAGGTCTCGATGTCGCTGTCGGGCTCGTGGAGCGTGATCGACATCGTCCGCCCCGATGGCTTCGTCGCTCATGACGTGCGGCCGCTGGTCCGGCTCAACGTCCAGATCGTCGTCGAGCAGAACGGGCGCAAGGAAACCGGCTTTCACGGCCTCGGCGGGCGGGACCTCTATGACGGACTCTTCGAGCCCGCGACCTGGAACCGCGCGATCGACATCGCGCTTGCCCAGGCGCTGGTGAATCTCGAATCGGTCGCCGCCCCGGCCGGCGAGATGACGGTCGTGCTCGGCCCCGGCTGGCCGGGCGTGTTGCTCCACGAGGCGATCGGCCACGGCCTCGAAGGCGATTTCAATCGCAAGGGCACATCGGCTTTCTCCGGCCGCATCGGCGAGCGCGTCGCCGCGCCGGGCGTGACGGTGGTCGACGACGGTTCCATCGGCGGGCGGCGCGGCTCGCTTTCGATCGACGACGAAGGCACGCCCACCCAGTGCAACACCCTGATCGAGGACGGCATCCTCAAAGGCTATATCCACGATCGCCTCAACGCGCGGCTGATGGGCGTCGCGCCGACCGGCAATGGCCGCCGCGAGAGCTTTGCCCACGCGCCGATGCCGCGCATGACCAACACCTTCATGCTGGGCGGCAAGGACGATCCGGGCGAGATCCTCGCGCGGGCGAAGAACGGCATCTACGCCAAGAGCTTCGGCGGCGGCCAGGTCGACATCGTCAGCGGCAAGTTCGTCTTTTCCTGCACCGAGGCCTACAGGATCGAGAATGGAAGGCTCGGCGCGCCGATCAAGGGCGCGACTTTGATCGGCGATGGCCCCTCCGTTCTCACCCGGGTCAAGGCGATCGGCAACGACATGGAACTGGACGAAGGCATCGGCATCTGCGGCAAGGGCGGTCAGTCCGTCCCCGCCGGCGTCGGCCAGCCCACGCTGCTGATCGAAGGCCTCACCGTCGGCGGAACGGCGGCGTGAGCGACTGGGCAGGCGAAATCCTGTCCTTCTGGTTCGCGCTCGATCCGCACCAACATTGGAAGCAGGACGACGCGCTCGACGCAGAGATCGAAGAACGCTTCCTCGATTTGTGGGAGGAGCAATCGGGCAGGGTCGCGGAGGATTTCCTCGGCTCGGCCCGGGAGGCTCTGGCGGCCGTCATCCTGTTCGACCAGTTTCCGCGCAACATGTTCCGGCGCCACGCGCGTTCGTTCGCCACCGATCACCTCGCTCTGAAGATCGCGAAGGCCGCGATCGACAAAGGCCATGACGAGCGGCTTCCAGGCGAGCAACGCGGCTTCCTGTACATGCCCTTCCAGCATAGCGAGGATCTGGACGACCAGCAGCGCTCGGTTCTGCTCTTCACCGCGCTCGGCGACCCGGAGATGCTCCGCTACGCCAGGCTGCACCATGACGTCATCGTGCGCTTCGGCCGCTTTCCCCATCGCAACGCGACCCTCGGCCGCGAGCCCCGCCCCGACGAGATCGCGGCCGGCGACGTGACGCCCTGGTAATGGCCTTGGTCGAGCTCCGCCGCTTCGCCAACAGCTTCGAGGCCGGGCTCGCGCGCTCGCGCCTCGCCGCCGCCGGCATCCACAGCTTCCTCTTCGACACCGAAATGTCCTGGGTGGGAGGCGACCTCGTCTCCATCCGGCTGATGGTCGACGAGGATGAGCACGAGGACGCCGACGCTTTGCTCAGCGAAGATGGGGCCGAATCGGGCTGATGTCGTAACCGGCGGCGGCGGCCTTGGCGACCAGCTGCTCCGCATCCTCTCCGGCCTGAGCCCGCGCCAGGGCCCACAAATAGGTCGAGCGCGTGCCGGAGCGGCAGAAAGCGAGCATCGGTCCTCCGGCGGCGTCGATCGCCTCCGCCATCGCCGCGATCCGGTCGGGCGACAGGCCCGCATTATCCACCGGGACATGGCGATAGCCGATGCCCGCCGCCAGCGCGGCCACCTCGATGTCGGCGCCGGCGGGTTGGCCCGGCTCCTCGCGGTCAGGCCGGTTGTTGACGATCATTGCCACGCCCCGCGCCTTGAGCGCCGCCATGTCGGAAGGCCCGATCTGACCGCTCACCAGAGTCGCGGCGTCGAGCACCCGGAACCGGTCCGCATCACTCATGTGAGCTTATAACCTCCACGAAGGCCTGGCCGTAGCGCTCCAGCTTCGCCGTGCCGACGCCCGATATGCGGGACAGGGCGCCGAGGCTGGCGGGCTTCAATTCCGCCATCTCGCGCAACGTACTGTCGTGGAAGATGACATAAGGCGGCACCCCGCCTTCCTTCGCGAGATCGCGGCGGCAGGCGCGCAGCGCTTCGAACAGGGGATCGCCGTCGGGATTGGCGGCGCGCTCGGCGCGGGCGCGGCGCTGGCGCCGTGGCGGGAGGACCAGCTCCAGCGCCTCCTCGCCCTTCAGGATCGGCTTGGCGGCGGGTCCGAAGGAGAGGCCGCCATATTCGTCGGCGCGCAGCGCGTCGCGGGCGAGCAGGGCGCGGGCGACCGGCTTCATCAACGCCAACTCGGCCTCGTCGGCGATGCCGAACACCGACAGACGATGGTGGCCGAAGCCGTGGATCTTGTCGGTCTCCTTGCCCGCGAGCACGTCGGTCAGATGGGTGATCCCGAACCGCATCTCGGTGCGGAACGCGGCCGACAGCAATTTGCGCGCGGCCTCGGTGGCGTCGACGGTGGCGGGCGGCGCCAGGCAATTGTCGCAATGGCCGCAGCGCTCTGGCGGGCTCTCGCCGAAATGGCGGAGCAGGATGGCGCGGCGGCAGCCGGCCGTCTCGACCAGGGCCGCGAGCGCGTTGAGCCGCTGGCGCTCGCCGCCCCGCCGATCCTCCGGCGTCTCGGTCTCGATCCGGCGGCGCGCGAGCGAGAAGTCGGCCGCGCCCCAGAACAGATGGGCCTCGGCCGGGTCGCCGTCGCGCCCCGCGCGGCCGGTTTCCTGATAATAAGCCTCGATCGATTTGGGCAGGCCCGCATGGGCGACGAAGCGCACGTCCGGCTTGTCGATGCCCATGCCGAAGGCGACCGTCGCGACCATCACCATGTCCTCGGAGCGCACGAATTTCGCCTGGTTGGCGGCGCGGACGCGCGCGTCGAGACCGGCATGATAGGGCAGGAGCTTGCGCCCGCTCCGGCCGAGCTGATCGGCAAGCTTCTCGGTGGCGGCGCGGCTGGTCGCGTAGATAATGCCCGGCCCCGGCTGCTCGGCGAGCAGGGCCGTCAATTGCGCGCCGACGCCGTCGCGCGGGCGGATGTGGTAGCGGATGTTGGGCCGGTCGAAGCCGGCGAGGATCAGGCCGTCCTCGGGGATGCCGAGTTGAACCAGGATGTCGGCGCGGGTCTGGCTGTCGGCGGTGGCCGTGAGCGCCAGCCGGGGGACGCCGGGAAACCGGTCGAGCAGTGGCCGGAGCAGGCGGTAATCGGGCCTGAAGTCATGGCCCCATTCGGACACGCAATGCGCCTCGTCTATGGCGACGAGCGAGAGCGGAATTTGCGCGAGCAGGTTGCGGAAGCCTTCGCCCGACGCCCGCTCAGGGGCCACATAAAGGAGATCGAGCTCGCCCCGACGGAGGCGGGCGATCGTCTCCGGCCCGTCCGGGTCGGCCGAGGTCAGCGCGGCGGCGCGGATACCGAAGCCCTCGGCCGACCGGATCTGGTCGTGCATCAGCGCGATCAGCGGCGAGATGACCAGAGCCGTGCCGGGTCGCGCCAGCGCCGGCACCTGGTAGCAAAGCGACTTGCCCGCGCCCGTGGGCATCACGGCGAGGCTGTGCTTCCCCGCCATGACGCGGTCGATCACGTCCGCCTGAACGCCCCGGAAATCGCTGAAGCCGAACGTGCCGCGAAGGATGGAAAGGGGTTCGGTCACGTCCGTCCAATATCGTCATTCCAGCGAAAGCTGGAATCTCACGGCCTCTCTTCGCGCACAAAGAAGGGAGATTCCAGCTTTCGCTGGAATGACGGGCCTATTCAGCCGGTTCCAAGCCTATTCGCAGGTCGGTGGTTGACCAGGCGTCCATGGCACATGCCGGAAAGCCGACAATTCGATACGATCGATCGGATGTGGCCAATGCTCGTAGCTCGGCTGACCCGGCATGACGACGCAGACATCGGTAGGTCGGGACTGGCCGTTTGCCGTCATTCGGGCGCGATAGGCCAAGGCGCGATCAAGGCCTTCTCAACGACGAGCAATGTATGCTTGCCGGCTATGGAGTGAAGCCGCACTCGAACCAGGCCGGCCGGGACCGGCTCGGGACTGGGATCTGCGCTGCTGGAGGGGAAGGGGGTCGCCACAGGTGTCGGCGCCTCGGGCGGCGTGATCCCGGCAAGGTGCCGAGCAGCATAAACATCGAAATCGGACCATACCGCCTTTCCCCGCTCCGATGCCATGCCGCGACCGCCACCATCGATCCGCACCGTAACGGCTTCCCCGGGCGACAGCGCCAATTCCGGGATGTCTTGCGCGGCAACCGGCGCGGCGGCCGCCGCGAAGAACGTTCCCAGCAGTGCAACAATCCGGTTCATGGGCGGGTCCTTACCATTCTCGCGGCATATTAACCGCGGTGCCCCGAAATGAAAGTTTTGCCGGCATCCTATTCCGCCGCCTCGGCCTCTTCCTCGCGCTCGCTCTGCTGCCGCAGCCACATCTCGGTGTAGAGCCCGCGCTTGACGAGCAATTGGCGGTGAGTGCCGCGCTCGACGATGCGGCCTTCGTCCAGCACGACGATCTGGTCGGCGTCGACCACGGTCGAGAGGCGGTGGGCGATGACGATGCTGGTGCGGCCGCGCTCGATGCGTCGCAGCGTCTCCTGGATCGCCGCCTCGGTGCGGCTATCGAGGGCGCTGGTCGCCTCGTCGAGGATCAGGATCGGAGGGTCCTTGAGCAAGGTGCGGGCGATGGCGACGCGCTGCTTCTCGCCGCCCGACAGCTTGAGCCCGCGCTCGCCGACCTTCGAATCATAGCCGTCCGGTAGGTCCAGGATGAAATCATGGATGGCGGCGCCGCGCGCGGCATCCTCGATCTCCGCCTGCGTCGCGCCTTCGCGGCCATAGCCGATATTGTAGCCGACGCTGTCGTTGAACAGCACGCTGTCCTGCGGGACGATGCCGATCGCGGCGCGCAGGCTGGCCTGGGCAACCTGAGTGATGTCCTGCCCGTCGATAATGATGCGGCCGCCGGTCGGCTCGTAGAAGCGGAACAGGAGCCGCGACAAGGTCGACTTGCCCGCCCCCGAGGGACCGACCACGGCGAGCGTCGTGCCGGGCGGAACGTCGAGGTCGATGCCCTTGAGGATCGGTCGCTCGGGATCGTAGCCGAACTCCACGTTCTCGAAGCGGACATGGCCGGCAGAGACGCGGAGGTCGGGCGCCCCCTCGGGATCGACGACCTCGGCAGGCGTGTCGATGATGCCGAACATCTGCTCCATGTCGATGAGGCCCTGGCGGATGTTGCGATAAACCCAGCCGAGCATGTCCAGCGGCCGGAAGAGCTGGGCCAGAAGCGTGTTTACCAGCACCACGTCGCCCGTGGTGAACCGGCCGGTCGACCAGCCCCACACGGTATAGCCCATCGCGCCCGCCATCATCAGGTTGGTAATGAGCGACTGGCCGACATTGAGCCAGGCGAGAGACGACTCATTCTTGACCGCACTGTCGGCATAAGCGCGCATCGCCTTGCCGTAGCGCCGCGCCTCGCGCTCCTCGGCGGTGAAATATTTGACGGTCTCGTAATTGAGCAGCGAATCGACGGCGCGGGCGATGGCGTGATTGTCGATGTCGTTCATCTCGCGGCGGAGCTTGGTCCGCCACTCGGTGACGATGCGGGTGAAGGCGATGTAGACGACGACCATGACCAGTGTGGCGACGACCAGCCCGGGGCCGAATTCGATCTGGAAGATGATGCAGACGACGACGATCTCGATCAACGTCGGCGCGATGTTGAAGAGCAGGAAATAGAGCATCGAATCGATGCTCTTGGTGCCGCGCTCGACGATCTTGGTCAGCGAACCCGTCCGCCGTTCCAGATGGAAGCGAAGCGACAAAGCGTGGATGTGGCGAAAGACATTCTCGGCGAGGCGGCGCGCGGCGTCCTGCCCGACCCGTTCGAATATGGCGTTGCGGACGTTGTCGAAGAAGATTCCGGCGAAGCGGGCGCCCGCATAAGCCACCACCAGCGCGACGGCGAGCATCACCGCGGCATCGACCCGGTCCGTCATGCGGTCGATCGCGCCCTTATAGGCATAAGCGGTGACGAAGGTCGCGCTCTTGGCGAGCAGCACGAAGAACAAGGCGACGACGACCCGCGTCTTGAGCGCGGTCTCGCCCGCCGGCCACAGATAAGGGAGGAAGCGCCGCATCGCGCTCCATCCCGCCTCGGGGCGATGGGTCTCGTTCGTCGTCTCGGGGGACATCTTCGTCTAAATAGGGATGCCGGATGGCCGCACCAAGTTATGGCTGCGAAACATCAGGAACCCCGATGCACTCCAACGGTTTAGATACCAGAAGGAGCGGAGGTAATGATGGGCCCGGCATTTTACGTGATGGCGATACTCGGTTGCGGCGAGGCGGACACCGCCTGCCAGCAGGTGGGCGTGACCCAAGCGCAATATGAGAGCGCCGATGCCTGCACGGCCGCGACCGCCGATGCCGTCGGCCGGCACGGCGATCTGCTCTATCCGGTCGTCGTCGCCCAGTGCATGCCCGGGGACAGCAAGATCTCCTACAAGATCCTGCCGGGCGAGGTCGACCTTCCGGAGCCCGACCGCGACCAGCGCTCGCGGCCCTCGTCCCAGAAGAAGCAGCTCGCCGCCCGCTAGATTTTGCCGCTGATCGCGAGCGTGAAGACCGGCCCGTAGAACCGATCGCGGCTTTCGGTGAAAAGCAGGTCGTTGGTCCGGCGTCGGTCGTAGAAGCTGCGGTCGAATCCTTCCTCGGTTCCGAGCAGATTGTCGACGCTGCCCCGCACGGTCATGCCGAGCACGTCCTTATGCTCGACGAATATCCCGACATTGCCCGGCGAGTTGGCGAAGCGGAACCTCTGGTCGAGCCTGTACCCCGGCGTCTGGGCGAAATGGTCGAGGCCCCAGCCATAGGCCCAGTCCGTCGCCGGAACGTCGTGGCGAAAATTGATGACGACGCGGCGGTAGACGTCCTCGTTGACCGCGCGCCGAACCCCCGTCACCGGGTCGTCGAGCCGGGTCCGCTGGAACTGGAGGTCGAGATCGACCTTGGCGCCGCGCCAGCCGAGCGGGTCGAGATTGACGGTGCTCGTCCACTGGACGCCGTAGAGGAGGGCGCTGTCGAGATTGCCCGGCGCCTGGCCATCCTCGCCGATTGGCACGATGTCGACGATGTCGGTGATCTGCTCGCCGTAGAGCCTCAACGTCGTCGTTCCCCAGGCGCCGAGGTTCCGGGTGGCCTCGAGATCGAGGTTCCAGCTCTGTGGCGGGACGAGATTGGCGTTGCCGCCATTTGCCGTGCCCCCGCTCACATTGGCCGACGCGACGAAGTCGAAGAAGTTGAGCTGGCCGACCTCGCGCTCGAGACGCGCGCTGATGTCGAGCCCCGCCGTCGGACGCCACGCCAGGCTCACGAAGCCCTTGGGCCGGTAGAAAGTGCGGTCGAGCCCGTTGGGGCCGCTCTGGGTCAGCCGCGAATATTCTCCGCCGAGCGAAGCCTGCAAGGTCAGCTCGGGCGAGAGCGGCCGCCCATAGGTCAGCGTCGCCTCGGCCCGCTTCTCCTCCACCGTCCCGGTCGAATTGGGGAAGGGAATGGGGACGAATTCGCCCTCGTCATCGATCTCCTGGAGCCCGTTCTCGACCTCGAGGCTGTTGAGCGCGCCCTCCACCGAGGCCTGCCAATCCGCCGGTCCCGCCTTCCAGCGATATTCGGCGCGGGCGATCGTCTCGGCCTCGTCGCCGATCTGGGTGAAGCGCTGGCCGAGCGTCGGCGTGTCGTCCGCAAAGGTCTGGACCAGGGTCTGTGTGAACTCGTTATGCTCGAAACGGTGCAGCCCGATTAGCTTCAGCCGACCGGCGCCGAGGCCGAACTCATAATCGCCGCCGAGCTCGTAATTGTAGCGGTCGGTGATCTCGGTCACGTCGCGGAAGCGGTCGGGCTGATCCGGGCCGATTCGGGTGCCGAGCTCCTGCACGTCCTGGTCGAAGATGCCGGCGGCGGCATTGACGTTCAGGATCGATCCGTCTCCGAAGATACGCTTGAGCGATCCCGACAGTCGCGGCTCCTCGCCATAGACGGTCAACACCTCCTCGCGTCGGTCGATGATCGTGCGGTCGGGCGTGTAGACGATTTCCGGACCCGCATTGCCGTTGCGGAAACTGTTATTCTGGATACTCAATGTATAATCGAAGCCGGCCGCCTGCCCGCTGATCGAAGCTTCGCCGTTGGTGAGGCGCGCCTCGGTGCGGCGGGCGCGGATCTGGGGCCGCCAGGCGAACGAGCCGCTCATGCCGGTGGACGCGGTAATGATGTTGGCGACCTGGCCGGACAGGCCCGGCACGGCGAGCGTCGCGCCGTCGACGATGTCGATGCGGGTGACGTTGCTCGCCGAGATGCGGCTGAGTTCGGTGACCACGTCGTTCGACTTGCCGGAGAAACGCTGGCCGTTGACCAGCACGTTGGCGGTCGCCTGTCCGAGTCCGCGGCGTTCGTCCTGCTCCTCGATCGTGAACCCCGGCACCTGGCGCAGCATGTCGAGCGCCGTCTTGGGCGAGAATCGGGCGAAATCCTCCGGCGTGTAGCTCTGGGCCCCTTCGACGGCGACCGGCGCGGCCGCGACCGGAGGCGCGGCATCGCCGCTATCCTGCGCGAGCGCGGGAGAGACGGCCGCCATGGCGCTCGCGGCGAGCGCGGCGCGATATGTCCTTATCCTGGCGGATCCGACCAACCCCAAGATGCCCTCCTTCCGGCTGTAGCGCTGTGTTGCGGCGGCAAAGCACGTTGAAAAGCAAATGTCTATGGGAGTGAAACCGAATTGGGCGGCATTTTCGACCAGAGTCGGTCTCTTTCAGACCAACGGCCGCGCCGCGCCGGATCGCCCGAAGGAACCCGCCGCCCAATGCGCTGGTTCTCCTCCGCGAAGGCAAGGAGTGAAGCCATGTCAGACACCGGCACGATCGACATGATCCACGAGGATCAACTTCCCGGCCACGAGAGCGCGCTGGAACCGAAACCTGACTGGGAGCCGCTTTATCCGGGCTCCGGCCGGCTCGAAGGCAAGGTAGCGCTGGTCACGGGCGCGGACAGCGGCATCGGCCGGGCGGTGGCGGCGCTCTACGCCCGCGAGGGGGCCGACATCGCCATCCTCTATCTGTGCGAACATGACGACGCGGCCGAGACGAAGGCGATCGTCGAGGCGGAGGGCCGGAAGGCGATCACGATCGCCGGCGACCTGGGCGACAAGGCCTTTTGCGACCGCGCCGTCGCCGAGACGGTGGAGAAGCTGGGGGGCATCGACATACTCGTCAACAATGCCGGCGAGCAGCATCCCGACAAGGACATCACCGACATCACCGAGGAGCAACTGAAGCGCACCTTCCAGACCAACATCTTCTCGATGTTCTTCCTGACCCAGGCGGTGCGGCCCCACCTCAAGAAGGGCGCGGCGATCGTCAATTGCACGTCGATCACCATGTACCAGGGGTCGAAGGAGCTGCTCGATTATTCGAGCACCAAGGGCGCCATCACCGCCTTCACCCGTTCGCTGTCGGAGAATCTGGTCGGCGAGGGAATCCGGGTCAATGCGGTCGCGCCGGGGCCGATCTGGACGCCGCTCAATCCGTTCGGCGGCTCCAGCCCGGAAAAGATGGAGCATTTCGGCGAGGACACGCCGATGGGCCGGCCCGGCCAGCCCAACGAGGTCGCGCCGAGCTTCCTGTTCCTCGCCTGCGAGGATTCGCGCTACATGTCGGGACAGGTGCTCCATCCCAATGGAGGCACCATCGTCGGCGGCTAGGTTTTTCGGCGCGAGCGAACCTGCTATAGCCGCGATGAACGGCGACAGGGGGCGGAACATGCTGCGGATCATCGGCGCTATCGTCGCGGGCACGGTCTCGGCGTTCGCGGTGATCTGGCTGATCGAGGCGGTCGGACATGTCGCCTTTCCGCTTCCCGAAGATCTGGACCTGCGCGATCCGGAACTCGTCGCCCAGGCGCTGCCGTCTATCCCGCTGCCGGCGAAGCTGATCGTCGTCTTCGCCTGGTTCGCGGGCGCGCTCTCGGGCGGCTTTGTCGCTGGCCGCATCGCGGGCGGCAGGTGGACGCCCTGGCTCGTCGCCGCGCTGGTGGCGTGCGGCGGGATCATGACCATCCTGATGATTCCGCATCCCGTATGGATGCAAATCGCGGCGATAGTGGCGCCGCTGCTGGGCGGACTGGGGGCGAGTCATCTCGCGGGCGTTTCGCACGAGGAGGCCGGCGATGCGCGTCCATAAGAGCTTCGGGGAATTTTGGCCTTTCTACCTGCGCGAGCATTCGCAGCCACGCACTCGCGCCTTCCATTATGCCGGGACCAGCCTGGTCGTGCTGCTGGCGCTGGCGGCGGTGGTCACGGGCGAATGGTGGCTGCTCGTCGCGATGCCGGTCGCGGGCTACGCCTTCGCCTGGACGAGCCATGCCGCCATCGAGCGCAACCGACCGGCCACCTTCACCTATCCGCTCTGGTCGCTTCGCGCCGATTTCAGGATGTGGTGGCTGTGGCTCACCGGCCGGCTCGGACCCGAGCTCGCGGCGGCGCGGCTTCCGGACGACGCCGCGCGCGAAGGGCATTCATGAAATCGGACACGCTTATCCACGCCGACGCAACCGACCGCCTGGTCCGAAAGCTTCGGGTGCGCGATCTGCTGTCGGACGAGGAGGAGCGGGCGCTCGCCGCGAGCGTGAGCGAGGTGCGCACCTTCGGCCCCGGCGAGACCCTGGTGCGGGCGGGCGTGGCGGTCAGCGAATGCAACCTCCTCGTCGAGGGCATGGTCTGCCGCTACAAGGATCTCGCGGACGGGCAGCGCCAGATATTGGAGCTGCATGTGCCCGGCGATTTCGTCGACCTCCACAGCTTCCTGCTGAAACGTCTCGAGCACAATATCGGATCGCTGACGCCGGTCCGGATCGCCTTCGTCCCGCATGAGGCGATGAAGCGCGTCACCGAGGAGCATCCCCACCTCGCGCGCATGTTGTGGTTCTCGACCCTGCTCGACGCCGCCATCCACCGCGAATGGATCTTGTCGATGGGGCGGAGGACGGCGCTGGCCCGGATCGCCCACATATTGTGCGAGCTGTTCGTCCGGATGCAGGTCGTCGGGCTCGCCACCGAGCGCGGCTACAGCCTGCCGTTGACGCAGGCGGACCTGGCCGATGCGACGGGTCTCACCCCCGTCCACGTCAACCGGATGCTGAAGAAGCTGCGCGACGACGATCTGCTCACCTTTCGCGGGGGTGATGTCGTCGTCCACGATTGGGAGCGGCTGCGGCGGACGGCCGAGTTCAGCCCGGCCTATCTTTTCCTGGAGCGGCGTCCCCGCTGACAGGTCAGAGGTTCCGCACCTCGAAGCCGGCCCGCGCGACGAGCCGCTCGGCGACCATGGCGCGGTGGCAGCAGGCGGCATCCGCCTCGAAGCAAAGCAGGGCGGCGTGCCGCTCGCCGGCCGCCGCAAATGCCGTCTCCATCGCGAGCGCCGCTTCCGGGGTTTCCAATTGCTCTTCGTAGATCGCGCGCATCTCGGCGATCCTGCCCTTGCGCGCCGCATCGCGCCCCGCCTTCGGGGTGCCGAGGGGGCGCAGATGAAGATAGTCGATGCCGCGTTCGCGCAGGGCGCCGGCGAGGGCTGTCTTGGAGAAACCGGGCCGGCGGGAGGCCGCCACGGCGCGGACATCGATCAGCAACGCGACTCCGGCCGCGTCGAGCTGGTCGAGGAACTCCTCGACCGTCTTGCCTTCATAGCCGATCGTCGAGAGCGGGGGCTTCGTCATCGTGAGCGGGCATAGCAGCTTCCGAGCCGCGCCGCATCGGCAAGGACCAGGCGATCTGTTCGCGAAGAGAGGCTTCGAGGGATTCGAGCCCCGCCTGCCGCGCCTCGGCCCGCTTCACCAGCAGCCGCGCCAGCACCTGCTCGCGATTCGACGGCAGCCAGCGGAGCCGGCGGCCCGCCGCGACAGCCTGGAAGAGACGGTGTGACAGACGTGGCATCAGGTGCATCCCGTTCGAGCGCGCCTCCGCCGCTGAAGTTCGCCGCGTTTCGCCGCGAACGTTCCGCCGGAGTGTCTCGAACGCTATGGCCTGCCCGTTTTACGAACGGTTAAGACGCCGAAAATCAGTCGAAAATTTCTTCGAGGAAGCTTTTCTTGCGCTTGCGATAAGGCTGGTCATAGCCCGAATTATAGCCGCCGCCGAAACCGGGACGGGGCGCGTGGCCGGCATGGGGCGGATCGGCTGCGCGGGGTGGCGCGCTGGCGGCGGCGCTGCGCTCGATGATCTTGTCGAGTTCGCCCCGGTCCAGCCAGACGCCGCGGCAGGTCGGACAATAATCGATCTCGATATTCTGCCGGTCGCTCATCACCAGCGGCGTGCGGTCGACGGGACAGACCATGGGTTCGGCCATAGGGGTTCCTTTCCTTTGCTCTCAAAGCTAGGGGCCCGCCTGCCTGGCTTCAACCTTGCGTTCGAAAGCGGACACGTCAGTACGCTAATGGACGGGCACTGCTCCTCCACATTTCCCAACAAGCCGCGAAATTTCCCAACATTGGGCGCCGATTAAGCCGCCTGTGCGCCGTATGGACTGGGAAATTTCTGTCTTTCCGCCAATTTCGGCTTTTGGCACGCTCCCTGCAATCCTGCTGGCATGGCCCGGATGGTCCGGGTCGGTTCAGGGAGACAGTACAATGACCTACGCCAATCTTCACCAGTTCGCCGCCTCGATCGTCGGCGCGCTCTTCGCCACCACGCTCTTCGTCACCGCCGCCGTCGGCCCGGTCGGTCAGTTCATCTGATCGGCCGGTGCGCCACAATCCCATCATCAAGGCCAATGACATGAACAGCCGCTACGCGCTCGACAAAGGCAATGCGAAACTGATGGGCGTCTGCTCCGGTTTCGCCCGGTGGATGGACGTCGATCCTCTCCTCGTCCGGGTGACCTTCGTCCTGCTCGCCCTCTATCTGGGGCCTTTGGCCCTCCTCGCTTACCTGCTGACCGGCCTGTTCGCCGGCCAGGATTGAGCGTCCGGCGATGAGAAGAAGCCTCGCCCGAATCTGCCTCTACCGCCTGCAAATGCTGCTCGCGCGCCGCGAACTGGGGCTTTCGACCCGCGGCGAGCGCCCTTCCCCGCGCTAGACGCGGCGCGAAGACAACGATCCACAAAGGCAGCGCCGATCAGATCGGCAGCCCGAGCTGTGGCGGCGCGGCGTCCGGCGCCTCGAGCCCCGACAAAGTGAGCCCCAGCAGGCGAACGCCTTTCTCCATCGGGAGCAGCCCGCGCAGCAGCGACACGCCGATTGCGAGGAACTGCTCCCTGTCCGGAACCGCCGCCGGGAGCGATCGGGCGCGGGTCACGATCCGGAAATCCTGAAACTTCACCTTGAGCGTCACGGTTCGGCCGCTGATCGATCGCTCGGCGATGCGGCTCCAGACGGTCGCGGCGATCCGGTCGAGTTCGGCGACGAGATCGGCCTCGGTTTTAAGGTCGTTCATGAATGTGTCCTCGGCGCCGATCGACTTGCGCTCGCGGTCGGCGCGCACCTGGCGGTGACAGATGGCGCGGGCGAGGTCGTGATAATAGGGGCCGGAGCTTCCGAAATTTCTCTGGAGGAATTCGAGGCTGCACGCGCGCAGATCCGCGCCGGTCTCGATGCCGAGCCTCGCCATCTTCGCCGCGGTGACCGGACCGACGCCGTGGAAGCGCTTGACCGGTAGGCCGGCGACGAAGGCCGGCCCCTGCCGCGGCGTCACGACGCACAAGCCGTCCGGCTTGTTCTGGTCGCTGGCCAGCTTGGCGAGGAATTTGTTGTAGGAAACCCCGGCCGAGGCGGTGAGGCCGGTCTCCGCGCGGATACGGGCGCGTATCTCGACGGCGATCGCGGTGGCGGAGCCGATCCCGCGCAAATCTTCCGTGACGTCGAGATAGGCCTCGTCCAGGCTCAAGGGTTCGACATGCGGCGTGTAGTCGGCGAAGATTGCGCGTATCTGGTTGGAGACGGCGCGATAGGCGTCGAAGCGCGGCTTGACGAAGATGAGGCCGGGGCAGCGGCGCCTGGCCGTCGCCGACGGCATCGCGGAACGGATTCCGAAGCGGCGCGCCTCGTAGCTGGCGGCGGCCACCACGCCCCGCCCCGACGAACCTCCCACCGCGACCGGCTTGCCGCGAAGCGCAGGATCGTCGCGCTGTTCGACCGACGCGTAAAAGGCATCCATGTCGACATGGATGATCTTGCGGACAGTCCCGGTGTCGCCTGCCTCGTTCACGCCCTGTTCTTTACGCGAGCGGGCGCCCGGAGGAAAGTCAGAAGCGGAAGCTGAGGCCCACCGCTGCGATGCGGTCGCTCCGGCCTTCCGTATCGGCCATCGGCCGCGCGCGCCGGATCGCGCGCTCCTTGTGCGAAGTCCGGGTCACCTCGATCAGCCCGACCCCGAGCGTGACATCGCGCGCCAGCGACCAATTGCCGACAAGGGTCTTGCGGTACACGGTCGATCCGTCCTGCTCGACGATCGGGACCGAGGAAAGGCTGAAGCCCGGCGTGCCCGCCTGGAGCGGAAGGTGGACGGACCTGCTCTCGCGGGGAGGCGCATAGGTTGGGCCGAAAGCCCTGGTGTCGCTGCGGACGTCAGCCGGTCCTTGCGCCTCTGCGGGCGCCGTGAAGACGAGCGGCAGTAGAAGCGCCGCAGCCATGAGGCGCTGTTCCATGCTGCACTTTTGAATCCCTGTTTCTCTTTCCCAGACAGCGCTGGAGCCGAGAAGAAGTTCCCTCGACTACACGGATATACTTGACCCTTTTCAGATGTATCGCCGCCCGGACAGTGCCAAAATGAGGCTCCTGCGTCCGCTGGCGCGGGGGAGCATGGCTTAAGCCCGCCCCTTTCTGTACCATGAGCCGCTATGGCGAGGGACAAGAGGGACGGACTGCTCATCGCGGGCGGGGGGCTGGCGGGGAGCCTCGCGGCGCTCGCCATGGCGAGGGCGCGCCCCGAAGTCCCGATCCTGCTCGTCGAGGAGGGCGAGAGCTTCGGCGGAGACGAGTTGCACGGCTTCTTCGCCGGGGACATTGAAGGCGGCGACCTCTGGCTCGCCGAGCCGCTCGCCGGCCACGCTTGGCCTGGCTATTATGTCGCCTTTCCGGGGCTTCGGCGGAAGCTCAGGACCGACTGCGGGGCGATAGAGCCCGAGGCGATCGACCGCGCGGTGCGCGAGACGCTCCGCCCGGACCAGTATCGGCTGGGCACGAAGATCGTCGCGGTGCGCGACAATGAGCTGATCCTCCAGGGCGGCGAGAAGATCAGGGCCGATGGCGCCGTCGATGCGCGCGGGGCCGCCAACCTGTCGATGCTGGAACTGGGCTGGCGCCGGTTTTTCGCCCGCGACTATCGGCTGGCGGGGGCGCACGGGCTCGACCGGCCGGTGCTGGTCGACGCCACGGCCGGAGCGGCCGACGGCGCGCGCTTCTTCCGGTGCCTGCCATTGGCCGAGGACAGGATGATGGTCGAGGACGTCGCATTGTCCGAGCTTCCCGGCATGGAAAACGGGGAGGCGGCAGCCAGGCTCGACGCCTATCTCGCGCGGCGCGGCTGGACGCCGGCGGAGCGGCTGCGCGAGACGGCCGGGGCGCGCGCGCTGACCATTGGCGGCGACTTCCCCGCCTTCTGGCGCGTCGGCGGGGCGCGGGTGGCCAAGCTCGGCCCGCGCGGCGGCTTCTTCCATCCCGCCACCGGCCAGGCGCTGCCCGACGCGCTCCGCACGGCGACGATGCTCACCGAGCAAGGCGATTTCACCGGCGCGCGGCTTCACGATGTGTTTGAAAGCCAGGCCGCGGCGCTATGGCGTAAGCGCGAATTTTATCGCGGCTTCAACAAATCATTGTTCCAGGCGCCGCCGGGCGAGCGAATGGCCATGCTCGAGCGCCTGCACGGGCTTGACCCCGGCGTCATCGCGCGCTTCCATGGCGGTCACGCGACGATGTTCGACCGGCGGCGGATCTCGCGGCCGGCCTAGCCGATTGAAGCGGCTTCGCGATGTGCACGCTCAAGCCCGCGCCGCCAGCTCCTCGACCGCATCGGCGATCCGCCTTCGCTCACGCAGCCCTCGCCACAGGATCAGGGTAGCGAGCGCGGCGATGCCGACCAGGGCGAGCAAGGCGTAGGTGATTGCTTCGAGCCACCGCGCCGGCTCCGCCTCATCCGGTGGCGGCGGCGAGGGGGGTTCTACCGCCGCTTCGGTATCGGAAGGGGCGGATGAGCTCGCCTCCGGCCGCCGCTCCGCCGCCTCCGGCCGCGCTTCTTCGACAATCGTGTCGCGCTCCCGGCTCTCGATGCCCATCCGGGTTTCGAGGCTTTCCGAGGGAATCGCCGCGATCGAGCCGATGATCGCGAGCGTCACCATGCCGGCTAGCACCAGCATCGCCGCCCGTCCCAGCCAGTCGATTATGCCAGGCTTCATCGCGTGTGTTTCCAAGGGCAAGGGCGAAGCATGAGCGGAATATAGGAACGCGCCGCCGCCGCGCCATGTCCGAAGCCCGCCCAACGTCTTCCAATGGGCGCGCCACTGTGCTTAAGACCCGGCAAAATCTGCTCGGAAGGATTCCCCCGTCTCATGAACATCCACGAATATCAGGCCAAGGAGCTGCTGGCGAAATTCGGAGTGCCGGTGCCGGCGGGCATCGCCGCGATGAGTGTCGAGGAGGCCGTGGCGGCGTCGCGTCAGCTTCCCGGGCCGCTCTACGTCGTCAAGGCGCAGATCCACGCCGGCGGCCGCGGCAAAGGCAAGTTCAAGGAGTTGGGACCGGATGCGAAGGGCGGCGTCCGCCTCGCCCGCTCCGAGGAGGAAGTGCGCGTCGCCGCCTCCGAAATGCTCGGCAACACCCTGGTGACGATCCAGACCGGCGCCGAGGGCAAGCAGGTCAACCGCCTCTACGTCACCGACGGGGTCGATATCGCCAAGGAATTCTATCTCGCCTTGCTCGTCGACCGCGCCACCGGCCGCATCGCGGTCGTGGCCTCGACCGAAGGCGGCATGGACATCGAGGAAGTCGCCCATTCGACCCCTGAGAAGATCCACACCATCACCGTCGATCCCGCGACCGGCCTCATGCCCCATCACGGCCGCTCCGTCGCCGCGGCGCTGGAGCTCGAAGGCGATCTCGCCAAGCAGGCCGCCAAGATGCTGGCGAAGCTCTACGACGCATTCCTCGGCACCGACGCCAGCCAGATCGAGATCAACCCCCTCGCCGTCACCGATGACGGCAAATTGCTCGTCCTCGACGCCAAGGTCGGCTTCGATTCGAACGCCATGTTCCGCCATGCCGACCTGACGGCGCTTCGCGACGAGAGCGAAGAGGATCCGATGGAGCTGGAGGCGTCGAAGCACGACCTCGCCTACATCAAATTGGACGGCAATATCGGCTGCATGGTCAACGGCGCCGGCCTCGCCATGGCGACGATGGACATCATCAAGCTGAACGGCGCCTTCCCGGCCAACTTCCTCGATGTCGGCGGCGGCGCATCCAAGGAAAAGGTGACCGAGGCGTTCAAGATCATCCTGTCCGATCCGGCGGTGAAGGGCATTTTGGTCAACATCTTCGGCGGCATCATGCGCTGCGACATCATCGCCAACGGCATCATCGCCGCGGCGAAGGAAGTGAATTTGTCGGTGCCTTTGGTGGTCCGCCTCGAAGGCACCAACGTCGAGGAAGGCAAACGCATCCTCGCCGACAGCGGCCTGCCGATCGTGGCCGCGAACGACCTCGGCGATGCCGCGAGGAAGATCGTCGCGCAGGTGAAGGAAGCGGCGTAGGTTTCAAGCGTCATCCCAGCGGAAGCTGGGATCTCACTTCTTTAGGCAGGGAGATTCCAGCTTTTGCTGGAATGACGGTACAAAGAGGGAGCAGAAATGAAGCTGCTGGTGCCGGTGAAGCGGGTCATCGATTTCAACGTCAAGCCGCGGGTCAAGGCCGACGGCTCGGGCGTCGATCTCGCCAACGTCAAGATGAGCATGAATCCGTTCGACGAGATCGCCGTCGAGGAAGCCATCCGCCTCAAGGAAAAGGGCGTGGCGACCGAGATCGTCGCGGTGTCGATCGGCCCGGCCAAGGCGCAGGAGACGTTGCGCACGGCGCTGGCGATGGGCGCGGATCGGGCCATTCTGGTCACGACCGAACAGGAGGTCGAGCCGCTCGCGGTGGCGAAGATCCTTGCCAAGATCGTCGAGGAAGAAGCGCCCCGGATGGTGATCCTCGGCAAGCAGGCGATCGACGACGATTCCAACCAGACCGGCCAGATGCTGGCGGCCTTGCTCGGCTGGGGCCAGGGCACCTTCGCCTCCAAGGTCGAGGTCGATGGCGAGAGCGTCAATGTCACGCGGGAGGTGGACGGCGGGCTCGAAACGGTGAAGCTCAGCTTGCCCGCCATCGTCACCACTGATCTTCGCCTCAACGAGCCGCGCTACGCGTCGCTGCCCAACATCATGAAGGCGAAATCGAAGCCCCTGGCGCAGAAGACGCCGGAGGATTACGGCGTCGACATCGCGCCCCGCCTCACGACCACCAACGTCCGCGAACCCTCCAAGCGCGAGGCGGGCGTCAAGGTAGGCTCGGTCGACGAGCTGATCGCCAAGCTGAAGACGATGGGAGTAGTGGGATGAAGACGCTCGTCTGGGTCGAACATGAAGGCGGCCAGCTCAAGGACGCGACGTTGAGCGCGGTGACCGCGGCCGCGAAGCTCGGCGAGGTCCACCTGATCGTCGCCGGCGAGGGCGTCGGCGGGGTCGCCGAGGCGGCCGCGAATATCGCCGGCGTCGGCAAGGTCCATGTCGCGGACGACGCGGCCTATGCCCATGCGCTGGCCGAAAATGTGGCGCCCCTGATCGTCGATCTGATGGGCCATCACGACGCCTTCGTCGCGCCCGCCACCACCACCGGCAAGAACATCGCCCCGCGCGTCGCCGCTCTGCTCGACGTGATGCAGATTTCGGACGTCATGTCGGTCGAGGGCGAAGACACGTTCACCCGCCCGATCTACGCCGGCAACGCCATCGCGACGGTCAAGTCGTCGGACGCCAAGAAAGTACTGACGGTGCGCGGTACCGCCTTTGACAAGGCGGCGAGCGAAGGCGGCTCGGCCGAGATCGAGACCGTTTCCGCCACCGGCGACAAGGGTCTTTCCAGCTTCGTCGGCGCCGAGATCGCCGCCAGTGAGCGGCCCGAGCTCACCAGCGCGAAGATCATCGTCTCGGGCGGCCGGGCGCTCGGCTCCGCCGACCAGTTCCACGCGCTGATCGACCCGTTGGCCGACAAGCTCGGCGCCGGCGTCGGCGCCTCCCGCGCGGCGGTAGACGCCGGCTATGCGCCCAACGATTATCAGGTCGGCCAGACCGGCAAGATCGTCGCCCCCGAAGTCTATATCGCGATCGGCATTTCGGGCGCCATCCAGCACCTCGCCGGCATGAAAGATTCCAAGGTCATCGTCGCCATCAACAAGGACGAGGACGCCCCCATCTTCCAGGTCGCCGACATCGGCCTGGTCGGAGACCTGTTCAAGATCGTGCCGGAGCTGACCGAGAAGCTTTAGTTTACTTGAGCTTGCCTTCTGCTAGCCACTGCTTTTTCTTTGCTATCTGCCTTTGTCGGATCTGCTCGGAGCGAGCAAGAAGCTCCGCGTCGTCGTGGGCTCGCTCGGCGGCTCTTTGTCGGCGCACTGCCTCTGTAACGACTTCACCGACCGGACGGCGGAGCTCCCCGACCTCAATTACTCGCCCGGGATCAGTTTCTCGATAAGGATCGTTCCAGTTCATCTTAGCCATGATTATCTCCCGACTGGTCCGTAGCACTACGTAGCTGGGGGCCGCAGCTCTGGTCAAAGCCACTCAGCAACCCCGCGACATTCGCGCCCAGCGCCTCCACCGCGTAACCGCCCTCCATCACAATCAGCGTCGGATAACCCGCGTTTGCGATCCTGCGCCCGAGGCCGGCATAGTCGGAGGTCTTGAGCTTGAAGAAGCTGATCGGGTCGCCCTCGAACGTGTCTGCTCCGTAGGAGACGATCAGCAGATCGGGCGCGAACGTGGCGATGCCCTCCAGCGCCTGATCCAGGGCGCGCTCGAACTCCGCCAGACCGGTTCCGCGCGGCAGCGGCAGGTTGAGCGTCGTGCCCTCGCCCGCGCCTTCGCCGGTCTCGTCGGCATGGCCCCAGTAGAAGGGATAATCGGTCTTTGGATCGGCGTGGATCGAGGCGAAGAAGACGTCGCTCCGCGCGTAGAAGACATCCTGGGTCCCGTTGCCGTGATGATAGTCGATGTCAGGGATGGCGACGCGCTTGCCGGCATCGACCGCGGCTTCGGCGGCGATGGCGGCGTTGCTGAGATAGGAATAGCCGCCGGCATAATCCTTGCCGCAATGATGGCCCGGCGGGCGGCACAAGGCGAATGCGGCGCGCGCGCCGTCCAGCACGGCATCGAGGCCGGAAAGCGCCGTTTGCGCCGCCCAGTAGGAAGCGGTCCAGGTGCCTTCCGCGATCGGCGTCGACGTATCGTAGACATAGCGGCCGAGGCGGCCGTCGATCCGCGACAGGTCGAGCGGACGGCGGTGGACGATGGGAAAGGTGTAAGGGATCGCGTCGCCTGAGCGGCCGGCGGCGCGCCAGTCGGCATGGGCCGCCTTCAGGAAATCGAGATAGTCGCGCGAATGAACGCGGAGCAAAGGCGCCTCGCCATGATCGCGCGGCGCTTCGGCCGGCCCGATCGCGGCAAGGATCGCGTCGACGCGGCCGGGATGCTCGGCGGCGGGGTGGAGGCCGCCGTTGAAGAATTCGAATCGGGGCGCGTGGAGGCGCTGGCGATCGTCCCAGAATGTGCGCATCACCGCTTCCTCGTCACCCCGGGCTTGATCCGGGGTCCAGCTTCTGCAGCGCCTGTCCCGGAAAGAAAGATGGATGCTGAAACAAGTTCAGCATGACGAATCGCATCAGCGGACGAGCAGATCGCTCGGCAGGGTCGGTTCGGAGATCACCTTCTCCATCGCCGCCCAGCGCGCGGCGGGATCGGGGCCGGCGGCCTCGACATGCGCGCGCACCATGTCCTGGCCGAGACCGTAATTGATCACGTAGCTTCGATATTGCTCGATGAAGTCGACCGACTGCTCGGCCCGCGCCTTCGAGACCAGCTGATACTTTTGCGTCAGCTCCACCGCCTTGGCGCGGTCGATGCGGCCTTCGAGATAGTCGGCGGCGATGGTGAAGCGGGCGCCGGCCAGATCCTCGATCGCCTCCAGCAAGGCGAGATATTCGGCGGCGTCGGCGGTCGGGAGACCCGCCAGCGGGTAGAGCGCCGCGGTCTCGTAAGCGAGCCGCTCGTCGCCGGGGAAAGCGAGGTCGATGCCGTAATTGGCCGAGCCTTCGGCGATCAATGATTGCGGCGAATATAGCGGATAGACGCTATATTCGACCCATCCGCGCTCCCGCGTCAGCCTTTGCTCGAGCAGCATGTTGAGCGCATGGTGCCCGGGATAGCCTTCGTGGCAGCCGAGATCGACCGCGCGGCTGATGCGGATCGGCAGGTCGGTGTTGATCTGGATGAGGCTGGTGAGGTCGCCCTTGTAATAATTGTAGCCGGACCAGCTCTTGTCCGTGACGAATTCCATCGTGAACGTCTCACCCGCCGGTAGCGCGATATAAGCGGCGGTGCGCCGCTTGCATTCGGCGATGGCGGCGTCGAAGACCGGTTTCAGGCGATCCGTCGGAATGGTGAAGCGCTCCTGGAACGCATCGACGCGCTCGGAAAGCGGGCCTGAACCCGGCACCAGCGCCTCGATCCGCGCCAGTACCGGATCGAAGGTCGAAAGCGGCTCCAGCTCGGGGCGGACTCCGAACAATCCCTCCGCCTCGTCGGCGAAGCTCAGTTTCTCGCCCTGCAGCATCCGCAGCCGCGTCGAGGCGGCGCGGAGCTGGGCGAGAAGGAAAGTCCGGCGGCGCTGCTCGAGCGGCTCGAGGCTGGCCGCGTCAATGGCATTGGTCCGCGCGGCGAGCGCTGCCGCCTCGCGAGCCAGATCGGCCACGGAGCGCGGCGCGGCCTTGGCGGCGTCGGCCCATTCGGGCGGCCCGTAATAAGCGTCGACATAGCCGGGTTCGCGCTCGCCTATCTCCAGGGTCATCTGGACATAATCGGCCGCGATCTCGTCGAGGCTGTCATTGGCGACCCGGTCGGATACGCAGGCGGCGAGGAGGAACAGAGCGCCCAGCATGGAAAGCCACTTCATGGTCGTCCTTCCTCAATGGAAAGGACGTCTCCGTCAACGTCGATCTCGCGGTTCTTCGCCGCCTCCACTTCTTCATGGCGGCGGTGCTGCGGCGCCAGGCGGAGCAGGACGTAGCCGGCGAGCGCCGAGACGATCGAGCCGAGCAGGACGCCGATCTTGGCTTCCTCGACCAGCAACGGGTCGCCCGGGAAGGCGAGCGCGCCGATGAACAGGCTCATCGTGAAGCCGATCCCGCACAGCAGGGATACGCCGTAGATCTGGAGCCACGTCGCGCCTCTCAGCCGTGTCGCGAAGCCAAATCTCACCGACAGCCAGACCGCGCCGAATATGCCGATCTGCTTGCCGATGAAGAGACCGGCGGCGATGCCGAGCGGGAGCGGCGCGAATATCTGTTCGAGCCCCATTCCCGCCAGCGAAACGCCGGCATTGGCGAAGCCGAACAGGGGCACGATGAAAAAGGCCACCAAAGGCGTGATCGCATGCTCCAGCCGATGGAGCGGCGAATGGGCGGCGTCGGGCGCGCCTGGCGTCTTGACGATCGGGATCATCGCCGCCGCGAGGACGCCGGCGATGGTCGCGTGGACGCCGGACAGCAGCACCGCATACCAGAGCGCGAGCGCGAGCAGCATGTAGATCCACAGCCGGGTGACGCCGCTCTTGCCCAGGATGTACATGACGAGGAGGATGGCGGCGGCGACGCCGAGCGCGAGTGTGTTGATCGAGGCGGTATAGGCGACGGCGATGATCGCCACCGCGCCCATGTCGTCGACGATGGCGACGGTCGTCAGGAACAGCTTGAGCGAAGTCGGCGCTCGCTTGCCGAGCAAAGCCAGCACCCCGATGGCGAAGGCGATGTCGGTCGCGGCCGGAATGGCCCAGCCGCCGGCCAGCCCCGCCGTGCCCGACGTCAGCGCGAGGTAGATGGCGGCCGGCACGATCATGCCCGAGGCGGCGGCGACGAAGGGCAGGCGGCGCTGGCTCCAGCTGGCCAGGCGGCCGTCGACGAACTCGCGCTTGATCTCCAGCCCGACGAACAGGAAGAAAAGCGCCATCAGCCCGTCGTTGATCCACAGATGGACGGTCATCGGGCCGAGCTTCGGCGTAAGCACCGGCCCGATCGGATCGTGAAGCGCGTGATGGTAGAGGTCGTAGAGCGGAGAGTTGGCGACGATCATCGCCAGAAGGGCCGCGCCCATCAGCAGCAGTCCCCCGGCGGCCTCGCTGGAGAGGAACGCGCGCAGCGCCGATGACGGGCGCGCCGATCCGCTTTCACTGTCCATCATGTCTCCTTCGGGATCGGCTGCATCCTGACCGCTGGAGAGCGGTTCATGAACGTCTTAGCCTTGCTCGGCCCGATGTTGCAAAGGACGGCGATCAGCGAGACCGATCCGGCGACGGCCGAGTAGAAAAGAGCCGTCTTTCTCGGGGCTTGCATAACTCGCCTCCATAATGGATCATTCCGGGTCCGAATCGGGGGATCCATGGCGTGGGCGAGGATCTGCTTTTCGCGGGGCTCGGCCTTGTCATGCGGGAGGCTGCTCTGTTCGCGGGAACCGGCTTCCTGCTGCTCGGGACCAGCGACCTGCTCGTCGATTTCATCTGGATCGCGCGGACTCTAAGGCGGCGCTTCACCATCTATCGCCGCTTCGAACGCGCCAGCGCCGCCACGCTGAAGCCGACGGACAGGCCCGGGCGCCTCGCCCTCTTCGTGCCGGCGTGGAAAGAGAGCGGCGTGATCGGCGAGATGCTGCGCAGCGCGCTCGCGACTTTTCGTCACGACGATTACCGGATCTACGTGGGAGCCTATCCCAACGACCCCGCGACGATCGACGCGGTGCGGCGCGTGACGGACGCACGTGTGCGGCTGGTGATCGGGCCGAAGCCGGGGCCGACGACCAAGGCGGACTGCCTCAACCGGATATGGGAAGCGATGCTGGGCGACGAGGCAACGGAGGCCAAGCCGGTCAAGGCTATCGTCCTCCACGACGCCGAAGATGTGGTCCACTCCGCCGAGCTTATCCTGTTCGACAGCCTCATCGATCGCTTCGCTTTGGTTCAGCTGCCCGTCCTTCCGCTGATCGACCCCGGCTCCCGGTGGATCGCCGGCCATTACGCCGATGAGTTCGCGGAATCCCACGCCAAGGAGATGGTCGTCCGGGAGGCGCTCGGCGCGGGTCTTCCATCGGCGGGCGTCGGCTGCGCGTTCGCGCGCGACGCCCTGGCCGAGATCGCCGCCGCCGGCGGAGGCGCGCCGTTCGACGCCGACAGCCTGACCGAGGATTATGAGTTGGGCCTTCGGCTGCGCGCGATGGGTCGCCGCGCGGCGTTCGTCCGCTTGCCAGGCGAGCGCGGCCGGCCGGTGGTCATGACGCGGGAATATTTCCCCTGCACGATCAAGGCCGCGGTCAGCCAGAAGGCCCGCTGGATGACCGGCATCGCCTTGTCCGGCTGGGACAGGCTGGGCTGGACCGGGGGTGTCGCCGAACGATGGATGCGGCTGCGTGACCGGCAGTCTGTGCTGGCGGCCTTGTTCCTGTTCGCGGCCTATGTCGCCTTGCTGCTCTGGGCGGTGCTGAGCCTGCGCCACATCTTCTTCGGCGCGCCGCCCGAGCCGGTCGCGCCGGCGCTCGCCGCCCTGCTGGCCGCCAATTTCGTGCTGCTGGGCTGGCGCGTGGCGATGCGCTTCGGCTTCGTCACCCACTTTTATGGCTGGCGCGAAGGGCTGCGGTCGATCCCGCGGGTCGTGATCGGCAACATCATCGCGATGCTAGCCGCGCGGCGGGCCGTCATGCGCTATCTCGGTACGAGGCGTTCCGGCCGCGTCGATTGGGACAAGACCGTCCATTTCTTTCCGGCAGCTCTCCCGGCCGAATGAAAGGGCCGCCGCCGCCGCTCAGGTTTCTGGTCCTGACAATGTGCGGCTGGGCCTGTGTTCGAGCGGCTTTGACAATGCCCGCCTGGTGGGCGGAAGGCGCCGCCGGGCCGCGGGAGATTGCTCCGGAGGGAAGGCAGATCGCCCCGGTCACGCCGGGCGCGATCCGACCTTGGCCGGTTCGAGACCGGTCGGCTCAAAGAATGTCGGTTCCCCGCCGTCTTCAATCCTCTCACCCGTTCGACCATCCGGATCATGGGACGCCCTGGGGTCCGATCGCCGCGCCGTCGAACAGGTTCGTCGGATGGGAGGCCGTTCCGCCGCCCCAATCTTCATCGCTTCCCGTCCGGGCGCAGCTCGCCCCGGCACCCGCGGCTCTTGCAGCGCCGCCGCCGCGCGCGGGCCGCTGGTCCGCTTCGGCCTGGCTGTTCGTGCGGCGCGATGGGGCGTCCGGCCTCGCCTCCGCTGGCACGCTCGGCGGGAGCCAGGCGGGGGGCCGGATATTCTATCGGCTGAACGACGATCCCGATCGGGCCTTGGCCTTGACCGGTCGGGTCTATGCGCCGCTGGAGGGCGATGGCGCGGAGGCGGCGCTGGGTGTCGAATGGAAGCCGGCGGCGGCGCTCCCGGTGCGGCTTCTCGCCGAGCGGCGCCAGGCCATCGGAAGCGAGGGTCGATCCGCCTTTGCGCTGCTGGCTTATGGCGGCGTCTCCGACCGGCCCTTGGTCGGGCCGGTGCGGCTCGACGCCTATGTTCAGGCGGGCGTGGTCGGCCTGCGATCGCGCGATCTGTTCGCCGACGGCGCCGCGCACCTCAAGGTGCGGGTCGATTCCGATGGCGATCTCGAAGCCGGTGGCGGCATCTGGGGCGCGGCGCAGCCCGGGTTGTCGCGGCTCGATGTGGGGCCTCGGATATCGCTGCGCCTCCCGGCCCGGAACGCGAACTTGCGCCTCGCCGCCGAATGGCGCGTGCGCATCGCCGGCGAAGCCGCGCCCGCCTCGGGGCCGGCGCTCGTCCTGGCCACCGATTTTTGAGGAAGACGGCGGCTTGCGGCCTTCCGCCCCCGAAGTTTAGCGGCTAGCTTCGCGCCGCCCATGGATATCTATCTGCCCATCGCCGGAATGTCGGTCAATGCGCTGGTGATCGTCGGACTCGGCGGCATCGTCGGGTTGCTGACCGGCATGCTCGGCGTCGGCGGCGGGTTCCTGACGACGCCTATTCTCATTTTCTACGGCATCCCGCCGGCGGTCGCCGTCGCGTCGGCCAATACCCAGATTACCGGCACGAGCGTCTCGGGAATGCTCGCCCACCGCCGCCGCAAGGGGGTCGATTACCGCATGGGAGGCGTGCTCGTCGCCGGCGGCATCCTGGGCGCGCTGGCCGGCGGCGTGCTCTTCCGCCTGCTCCAGGACAGCGGCCAGATCGATACCGTCATCGCCATCCTGTACGTGGTTTTGCTCGGCAGCATTGGCCTGCTGATGGCCAAGGAGGCCGCGACCGCGCTCGACATTATCAAGCCGCGCGCCAGGAAGGCGCCGGCGCGACGCCACAATCCGCTCATCGCCGCGCTACCGATGCGCTGGCGCTTCTATCGGTCCGGCCTCTACATCTCGCCGCTGGCGCCGCTCGTCCTGGGCTTTTTCGCGGGGGCGCTGACGGCGCTGCTCGGCGTCGGCGGCGGTTTCATCGTCGTGCCGGCGATGATCTACCTGCTGGGCATGTCGACGACGGTGGTCGTCGGAACGTCGCTGATGCAGATCTTGTTCGTCACCGCCGCGACGACCCTGGTGCACGCGACCACGACCAAGTCGGTCGATATCGTCCTGGCGGTCCTGCTGCTCCTCGGAAGCGTGGTCGGCGCGCAGGTCGGCGCGCGATTTTCGCAGAAGGTGAAGCCGGAGCTGCTCCGCATGTTCCTGGCGATCATGGTGCTCGCCGTCGCCTTCCGCATGGCGCTGGGCCTCGGCTGGCGGCCGCAGGAAATCTATACGGTGCAGCTGCTTTGAGGATGTTGCGCGCGCTCGCTTTGCTCATGGCGCTGCCGCTTGCGCTCGGCGCCACCGAGCCTGTTCTCGTGCCCGACGTATCGCAGCGCGAAATCCAGATACAATATTCCTTCAGCGGCGCCGAGCTGCTGCTGTTTGGCGCGATCATCTATCCCGGCGGCGTCGTGCCCGAGGATCCGGCCGACATCGCGGTCGTGGTCAAGGGACCGCTGCAGCCGATCATCGTCCGCGAGAAGCAGAAGGTGGCCGGCATCTGGATGAACGTGGAGAATGAGCGCTTCCGCTCCGCTCCTTCCTTCTACGCGGTCGCTTCGTCCAGTCCGTTGTCGGAGCTCGTCGACGAACGCACGGCGGCCATTTATGAACTGGGCCTCGAGAACCTCCAGCTTTCCCCGGGCGCGGGCGCGACGCCCGCGGAGCAGCAGCGTTTCGAGCGCGGCCTCATCGATCTGATGCGCCGGCAGCAACTCTATCTGGAGAAGCCGGACGGCGTCGAGATTACCGGCGGCGTGCTGTATCGCGCGCGGCTCACCATCCCCGCGCGGGTGCCGGTCGGCGATTATACCGCTGAAACCTTTCTTATCCAGGACGGCCGGGTCATCGCCGCCGCGGTGCGCGAGATCAGGATCGAGAAGCTCGGCTTCGAACGCTTCGTCGCGGAGGCGGCGGACGACTGGTCCTTCACCTACGGCCTCGTCGCGGTTCTGGTCTCGCTGTTCCTCGGATGGAGCGCCAGCGCGCTGTTCCGGCGCGCCTGAACCGCCGCCTGTTCGCGCAAGGAAGTTATTTACCCTTGTCGGCTAGAGGGTTGTCGGACGATCAAGCGCGCCAACAGGAAAGTCCGCCCTGACGCATGACTGATATGATGAACTTCCATAGCGTCCCGCAGGGCGATCAACCGGACGAGCGGGCGCCCGCCGTCCAGCCGATCCCCACCTTTTCAACCCGGCACGAGCCGATCGGCACGGTCTTCGACGTGTCCGGCGGCGGCGCCCGCATCCAGATGAGCGGCCGGCGCCTGAGGGAGCTGGCCGGCGAAGCCGATCCAAGCGTCGCCATGTCGGGGCAGGTGGGCAGCCAGGTGAAGCTCGAATCCGGTGGCCATTGGCTGCTGGCCAACGTCCGTCACCTGCGCGTGACCGATGCCGAGGGCGACATGGTCGCCGCCGAGATCGATTTCCTCGGCGAGGGAGACGAGGACGAGCAAGCGGGCCGGCTGATCAATTTCAAGCGCGGCATCACCAGCTACCCGATTCCGGGCAACCGCGTCTTCCCGGTGACGGCGACGGATCTCAAGCAGATGTTCGCCGCCGACGAGCGGCCCCATATCGAGATCGGGACCGTCTATCCCACCCGCGACGTCCGCGCCGCCCTCTATATCGACGCCTTGCTCGGCAAGCATTTCGCGTTGCTGGGCTCGACCGGCACCGGCAAGTCGACCTCGGCCGCCCTCATCATGCATCGCATCTGCGACATGGCCCCCGAAGGCCATATCGTCATGATCGATCCGCACGGCGAATATTCGGCGGCGTTCAAGGGCAATGGCGAGCTGTTCAACGTCGACAACCTCGCCATGCCCTATTGGCTGATGAATTTCGAGGAGCATTGCGAGGTCTTCATCACCTCGAGCGGCGCCGACCGGCAGCAGGACAGCGACATCCTCGCCAAATGCCTGCTCCACGCGCGCAGCAAGAACCGGGCGGCTGAAGGGCTGACCAAGCTCACCGTCGATTCGCCGATACCCTATACCCTGTCCGATCTCACCAATGCGATCACCCACGAAATGGGCTTGCTCAACAAGGCGACGGACACCGCGCCGTTCATGCGGCTCAAGACCAAGATCGACGAGCTCAAGGCCGATTCGCGGTACAGCTTCATGTTCTCGGGGATGCTCGTCGCCGACAGCATGGCGGGCTTCATCAGCAAGATTTTCCGCCTGCCGGCCAAGGGCAAGCCGATCTCGATCGTCGACGTGTCCGGGGTTCCCTCGGACATCACGTCGGTCGTGGTCGCGGTGCTTTCGCGTCTCGTCTTCGACTATGCGATCTGGTCCCGGAACGAGCTGCAGCGGCCCATCCTCCTCATCTGCGAGGAGGCGCATCGCTACGTTCCCGCCGACAAGACGTCGAACGGCCAGGCCGCCCGCAAGATTCTCGAGCGGATCGCCAAGGAAGGCCGCAAATATGGCGTGTCGCTGGGGCTCATCACCCAGCGTCCCTCCGATCTCGCCGAAGGCGTGCTCTCGCAATGCGGCACCATCGTCTGCATGCGCCTCAACAATGATCGCGACCAGGCGTTCGTGAAGAGCGCGATGCCGGAAGGCGCGCGCGGCTTCCTCGACGTCATCCCCGCGCTCCGCAACCGCGAATGCATCGTCTGCGGCGAGGGCGTTTCCATTCCGATCCGCGTCGCCTTCGACGATCTCGAGCGCGACCGCCGGCCGGCCTCGTCCGACCCGGCTTTTTCGGAGCTGTGGAAGCAGACCGGCGAGGAAGAAGCGATGGTCGCCCGCGTCGTCAAGCGCTGGCGCGCCCAGGGCCGCTGAACCGGCTAACACATCGTCATTGCGAGCGGAGCGAAGCAATCCAGAGGGGCGCAGGCTCAGACTGGATTGCTTCGTCGCTCGCGCTCCTCGCAATGACGATTCGACGCAATCCCATCCTGCTCTAAGCCCACATCCCGCCAAACAGCGAAGGACGGCGCCTGGTGGCGACGTCCTTCAATCCGTGGCTTCCGGTGTCAGGGGCCGGCAGCGGCCTTGTTCGCCTGGGCCTCGGCGGATTGAACCGCCTCGGGCGCCCGGGTGCCGCCGACGGGCACGCCGAGCAGGCTGCGCAGCCGGCCGCGGAAATTGGCGAGGTCGCGGCCGCTGAGCTGGGCTCTGGTCGTGAACTTCACCGACGCCGGATTGATCGCGACGCCGTTGCGGTAGAGCTCGTAATGGAGGTGCGGCCCGGTCGAGAGGCCGGTCGATCCGACATAGCCGATCACCTGGCCCTGCTTGACACGGGAGCCGACCGACGCGGCGATCCGGCTCATGTGGGAATAAGAGGTCATCAGTCCGCCGTCATGCTTGATGCGGACCTGCTTGCCGTAGCCGCCCGCGCGTCCGGCGGCGGTCACGCGGCCATCGGTGGCGGCGACGATCGGGGTGCCGTGGCCGGCGCGGAAGTCCATGCCCTTGTGCATTCGGGTGTAGCCGAGGATCGGATGGCGCCGCTTGCCGAAATTGGACGTGACCCTGCCCGGGACCGGGCGCTGGAGCGCGCCGCTGGTCTTGCCGACGCCCGACGCCTCGAACCATTGTGCGCGGCCGCCCTGGTCCCATTGCATCAATTGCAGGTCCTTGCCGCGCGAACGGTCGAGGCCGGCATAAAGGAGCTGGCCGGTCTCGGTCTCGCCGGTGGCGGCGCGGCGATGCTCGATGATGATGTCGAATTCGTCGTCGGCGCCGATGCTGCCGATGCTGATCTGGCCGGCGATGGCGCGGATATAGGATTCGATCGCCTTGCCGGGCGCGCCGGCGGCCCGGGCGGCACGGTAGAGGCTCGATCCGACGCGTCCCTGGATGCGGAGCGGCGTGTCGTCGACCGCGATCGGGATGCGGGTGAGGGCCAGCTGGCCGTCCACCCTTTCAATGGCGATCTTGAGATCGAAGCGGGCGCGGAAGGCGAGGGCGTCGAGCGGCCGGGCGACGATCCTGTTGGGCCGGCGGCCGAGCGTGACGTCGACGACAGTGCCGGGCTTGACCTCGTCGAGCGGGATGATTTTGGCGACCATCTCGGCGACTTCGTCCGCTTCCGCTCCGGCGACGCCGGCGCGTTCCAGCACGCGGGCGAAGCTGTCGCCGCGGCCCAATGTGGCGACAAGGTCGATGCGCGGGCGCTCGGGCGTGTCGGTCAGCGGCTCGACGGCGTCGGTCGGCGCCATCCGGCGGCCGGTGTCGGCGCCGAGCGCGAGCGGCGCGATCGCCAGGGTCCGCGCTTCCTCCCACTGGGCGTCGGGCAGCGCCGCCGGCGAATATCCGGGCAGCGGCTCGATGGCGGGCGCGAAGGACCAGGCGGCGTAGCACAAGGCAAAGCAGGTGGCGAAGCCGCGCAGCCATTCGCCCGAGCCGATCCGGACGCCCAGATCTGTGACGAGATCGAGCTCCTCGATGCGGACGCGGACATCCTGGAGGGCGTCGGCGAAACCGGGAACCAGCGGCGGGCGGGCGAGCGCAGGGGCGGTGCCCAGGACGGCTGTCCCGCCGCCATGCCCGGCTCCAATGTCGCTAAACTGATACAATTCGGACGCCCCCGCGGCTCCGTTAACCAACCCCCGACGCGAGCGCGCCAGGGGCCTAGGACTGTGGGGAAAGACGGTTAAAGTAAAGTAAAGGGATTCCGGCGCGACGGCCCCTTGCGGTGAAGCGCGCGCTGGCGTCGATGAGCCGAGGGCGGTTTCGCGAAGCGCCTCGAAACGTTGCGGATTGGGCGGGGCGATCCAATCTAAAGCGGATGAGCGATTTCGCCCGGTCGCCGCTAACGGCTATATTGGGGCCGACCAATACCGGAAAGACGCATCTGGCGGTCGAGCGGCTGTGCGCGCATTCGAGCGGGATGATCGGCTTCCCGCTGCGGCTGCTCGCGCGCGAAGTGTATGACCGGGTCGTCAGGCTCAAGGGCGAGAGCCAGGTCGCTCTCGTGACCGGCGAGGAGAAGATCCTGCCGAAGGATGCGCGCTGGCTGCTCTGCACCGCCGAGTCCATGCCGATGGAGCGGGACGTCGCGTTCGTCGCCCTGGACGAGGCCCAGCTTGGCGCCGATCCCGAACGCGGCCACATCTTCACCGACCGGATGCTCCACGCCCGCGGCCGCGAGGAAACGATGATCCTGGGCTCCGAGAGCCTGAAGCCGATGGTGCGCGCCTTGCTGCCCAAGGCGGAGATTATCGGCCGCCCGCGCTTCTCGACATTGAGCTATGCCGGCCCCGCCAAGCTGTCACGCCTGCCCCCGCGCTCCGCCATCGTCGCCTTCTCGGCCGAGCAGGTCTACGCCGTCGCCGAGATGCTGCGGCGGATGCGCGGCGGCGCGGCGGTGGTGATGGGCGCGCTCTCCCCCCGTACGCGCAACGCGCAGGTGGCGATGTATCAGGCGGGCGAGGTCGATTATCTGGTCGCCACCGACGCCGTCGGCATGGGCCTCAACATGGATGTCGGCCATGTCGCCTTCGCCGGCCTCTCCAAGTTCGACGGACGCCGGCGCCGGCGGCTGACCCCGGCCGAGATGGCGCAGGTCGCCGGCCGCGCCGGGCGCCACCAGCGCGACGGCACGTTCGGCGCGCTCACCCTCGAAGGCGACCGCGGCGCCGAATTCAGGCCCGAGGAGATCGAGGCGATCGAGGAGCATCGCTTCGCGCCGCTCGATCATCTCTACTGGCGCGAGGGCGAGCCCGATTTCAGCCATGTCGATGCGCTGATCCGTTCGCTGGAGCGGCGGCCCGGCGAGCCCGCCCTCCGCGCGGCCCCGGAAGCCGTCGACCTCGCCGTCCTGAAGCGGCTGGCCGGGGACGCGGAGGTGCGGCGCCGCGCGGTGGGGGCGGATCGCGTGAGGCGGCTCTGGGCCGCTTGCGGGCTCCCCGATTTCCGCAAGACCGGCGCGGATCACCATGCCCGGCTGGTGGCGCGCCTTTATGGCCATCTCAGCGAAGGCGCCGGCCGGATTCCGCAGGGCTGGTATGCCGAGCAGGTGGCCCGGCTCGACAATGTCCAGGGCGACATCGACACCCTGGCGGACAGGATCGCCGGCGTGCGCACCTGGGCCTACATAGCCCACCGCTCCGACTGGCTGGCCGCGCCCGCGGCGATGGCCGAGCGGACGCGGGCGGTCGAGGAGAAATTGTCGGACGCTTTGCACGAGCGTCTGACCCAGCGCTTCGTCGACCGCCGCACGGCGGTGCTGATGCGCGACGTCGGCGGCAAGGGCGCCGGCGACTTCCCGGTCATCGTCGACGAGCAGGGCGAGGTGAGCGTCGGCACCTATCCGATCGGCCGGCTCGACGGCTTCGACTTCCAGGTCGATCCGCTGGCGCGCCACTCCGATCGCAAGATGCTGCTCGCGACGGCCGAACGCCGGCTCGGCGGCGAATATGAAAAGCGGGCGGCGGCCCTGGTCGCCGACACCGACGATCATTTCACGCTGCGCACCGAGGCGGGCGAGAAGGTCGCCATCCTTTGGCGCGGCCATGAGGTGGCGCGCCTCGGCCCCGGCAAGAATCTGCTGTCGCCCCGGATCCTGCTCGACAGGCGCCTCGCGCGGGTCTCGGAGCGCGGGCGCGACGCCGTCGTCGAGCGGCTGAAGAACTGGGTGCGAAGCCGGGTCGAACGCTCGCTCGGCTCGCTGCGCGCCGCGGGCCTCGCCGCTCAGGACCCCGCCGTCGCGCCGGACGCGCGATCCGTCCTCGCCATGCTCGTCGACGAAGGCGGCATCGTCGCCCGCGCCGCCGTGGCGAGACCGCTGGCGAACCTCGATCGCGAGCAGCGCCGGGGCCTGTCGCGGCTGGGCGTTCGCATCGGCGCGCTCGATCTGTTCATCCCCGACGTCCTGAAGCCCGAGGCCCGGCGCTGGCGGACCGCGCTCAAGGCCGCCGCCGCGGGCGAGGCCATGCCGCCATTGCCGCCGCCCGCCAGCGTCCTCCTGCCCACGCCCGACGAAGCGGCGCGGGCCATGCTCGCCCGATTGGGATTCCGGGCGATGGGGCCGCAGATGCTGCGCGTCGACCTCGCCGAGCGTCTGGCCCGCCACGCGCACCAGGCGCGGTCGGGCAAGCAGGCGAGCGTGATCGACGAGGCTCTGGCGACGTCGCTCGGCCTCCGGCCGCAGTCCGTCGCCCGGCTGATGCGCGATCTCGGTTTCCGGCCGGCGGCCAACGATCTGGGGTGGGTGTGGAAGGGGGCGCCGCGGCAGCCGGAGCGCAAGGCCGATCCCGGCCATGCCTTCGCCGCGCTGGGCAAATTGCGGCGCAATGGCTGAGGCGGAGACCCTCCGCATCGACAAGTTCCTCTGGTTTGCCCGGATCGCGAAAACGCGGAGCCAGGCCCAGGAGCTGGCGGAACAAGGCCGACTCCGCCTCGGCGGCCGGGTGATCGACCGCGCCCACGCGCCGGTCCGCGTCGGCGACGTGCTGAGCTTTGCCCAGCGCGGCGTCGTGCGTGTCCTCAGGGTCGACGCGCTGCCCGTGCGCCGGGGGCCGCCCGCCGAGGCGCGGGCTCTCTATGCCGAGCTTCCCGAAGGCCAAGCCTCCGCTGCACGAGCGGAATGACGCGCCCCGTCAACCCAGCACGATCCCCGGATACCAGCCGCTCTTGGCGACGAGCGCCTTCGCGTCGCGCACCTCGATAATGTCGCGCAGCGCCGCCTGTTTGTCCGCGGCGCCCTGATAATAAGCTTTGGCGATCCGGTAGCCGACCCAATAGCCGAGATCGCCCGGCCGCTCGGGCGTGCCCATTCCGTTATAGAGCCAGTCGGACCCCATCGCCGACATGTCCTGATCGGCGAGGAATTCGGTCTCTAGCTCCCTTTCCCGGCCGCGGGTCGCCGGGGCGAGATGGCCGTAGCTGACCGACCCCGTGATCAACTCGGTCACGAACTCGGCGCCGCCTTCGAGGAGAGCGGCCTGGAGCACCGTATCGCCGGAATCCTCGGCCTGCGCCGATGGCTGCTGCACATGGACATATTCGTGCGCGATGACGGAGACGAAGCGCTCCTCCACATCCGGATTGAAGAAATCGACGGCGCACAGGGCCTCCAGGCCGATCATCACCCCCGCCGCCGCGTTAGCGGTACCGACCGGCTTGCCTCGCCCGATCGCGATGGTGACCGGCGGGAAGCTCGCCGCTGGATAGAGTTGGCCGAGGCGGGTCAGCGCCGCCTTGAGCCTCTCCTTAACGGCCGGGAGGGTCTCCGCGCATCGTCGGGCGTCCACATATATTTCCGGCCGCTCGGCGATGGCGGCGGCGATGCGCTCGCCGGTGATCCGCCTGATCCTGGCGAACTCGTCGAGGCCGTCGCTGCCCTCGTCCAGATAGTCGCGCTGAAGCTGCCCGGCGGTAGGGCGCCCGCCGGCCGCGTCGTAGACGGCGTAGAATCGGTCGACATCGTCGGTGACTATTGCGGGGCGGATGTCGGTCGGCGGAGCGGCTGCGGCGAGAAGAAGAAGGAGGGCAGCGGTGACGGTTACAGCATGTTTCATGCCACTGTGTTATTCCGACAATACAGTTTTGGCAATGACCCTGATGGGCGGCCGGCACGGGTGCCGCTTGCGCCGTCGTCATTGACGAGCGCGGCGGCGCGAGACTAGGGACAGGGCGTCTCAGGAGAAGCGTGCACCATGACCTACGTTGTCACCGAAGCCTGCATCCGCTGCAAATATATGGATTGCGTGGAAGTGTGTCCGGTCGATTGCTTTTACGAAGGCGAGAACATGCTGGTCATCAACCCCAGCGAGTGCATCGACTGCGGCGTCTGCGAGCCCGAATGCCCGGCCGAGGCGATCCTCCCCGACACCGAGGCGGGGCAGGAGAAGTGGCTCGAGGTCAACGCCAAATTCTCCGCCGAATGGCCGAACATCACGCGCAGCCGCGAAGCCCCCGCCGACGCCGACGAGCATAAGGGCGAGGAAGGCAAATATGACAAATACTTCTCTTCCGAGCCGGGCGAGGGCGACTGATCCGTCCCCCATCCAGCGCGTACCGTAATAGCCGCAGGGTCGCCGAGCGCTGGCGGATTCCGGATGAAAGGCCGCCGCAAGCCTAGATTTTGCGGCCATTCCGTGCTATATAATCGTATCGAAGCGGGTGCCGCTCGTGCCCGCAACTTGGTGATCGAACAGAAATCGCCGCAAATCAGATGACTGGACTGCGTTCAACGGGGCGGATGCGGCTTGGCCCGGTTTGCGGCTATCTCCACGGAAGGTGTATTTCATGGCAGCGAAGGCGTTGAACTTCGACGTTGGCGATTATGTGGTTTATCCCAAGCACGGCGTCGGCCGGGTGGTCGAACTGCAGAGCACGGATATCGCCGGCATGCAGCTCGAACTCTATGTGCTCCGTTTCGAAAAGGAGCGGATGACGCTGCGCGTTCCCACCAACAAGGCCGAGAGCGTCGGCATGCGCAAGCTGTCGTCCGACAAGACGATGCAGGAGGCGCTCGCCTGCCTGAAGGGCAAGCCCCGGGTGAAGCGCACCATGTGGTCGCGCCGCGCGCAGGAATATGAGGCCAAGATCAATTCGGGCGACCTCGTGTCGATCGCCGAAGTGACCCGCGATCTCTTCCGCGCCGACGATCAGCCCGAGCAGAGCTATTCGGAGCGGCAGATCTTCGAGGCCGCCTCGAGCCGCCTCGCCCGCGAGCTGGCCGCGATGGAGCAGGTCGACGAGCCCAAGGCGCTCGAGCAGATCCTCGAGATCCTCAACAAGGCCGCGGCGATCTACAACAAGGAAAAGTCCGCCGAGAAGTAAGCGCTCGCGCTCGCGGCAGGACGATCGAGGCGGCCCGGAGACGGGCCGCCTTTTTCATGTTGCGGCCGCCGCGCTCTAGGTGTATTGCACATGCAACACAGTTCTGGAGACATGCCATGCGCGCCGCCCTCATCCTCGTTCCCGCTCTGGCGCTCGCCGCCTGCAACATCGTCGCCGACGCCCAGGAGGGCGCGGGCGACCAGGCCCACGGCGAGACGACGCAACGCGATTATCAGGTCGGCGCCTTCGATTCGGTCTCGCTCGGCGGCCACCACAATGTCGTCGTCCAGGTCGGCCCCGCCGTCTCGGTGCGCGCGCAAGGGTCCGCCGCGGAACTCGACCGGCTGGAGATCGAGGTCAGGGACGGCGATCTCCACATCGGCACCAAGAAGGGCGAGAAATGGTCGATCGGCTTCAACCGCGACCGTCCCCCCGTCACCATCTACGTCACCACGCCGTCCCTCGCCGCCGCTTCGATCGGCGGTTCCGGCGACATGAAGATCGACAAGGTCGAGGGCGACGGCTTCTCGGCTTCGATCGGCGGCTCGGGCGACATGCAGATCGCATCGCTCCGCGTCGGCACCGCCGACTTCTCGATCGCCGGCTCGGGCGGCATCCGCGCCGCCGGCACGGCCCAGCGCACCGACGTCTCGATCGCCGGCTCGGGCGACGTGTCGCTCGCCGAGCTGGAGAGCCGCAGCGCCTCCGTCTCGATCGTCGGCTCGGGCGATGTCAGCGCGCGCGCGATGGAGACGGCCGATGTCTCGATCATGGGCTCGGGCGATGTCGCGATCAGCGGCCCGGCCAAATGCACGATCAGCAAGATGGGCTCGGGCGACGTCCGCTGCGGCGGCTGACCATCGTTACAAAGCCTTAACCATGTCGGCTTCATGGTCCTTTCCATGAAAAGGATCATGCTCGCCGGACTCGCGCTCGCCGCTGCGGCGCCCGCTACGGCGGCGGAGCGCCGCTACACCGTCACCGATTTCGACCGGGTCCAGGTGGACGGCCCCTTCGTCGTCACGCTCTCCACCGGCAAGGCGGCCTCGGCCACGGCCAGCGGAGGCCAGCAGGCGATCGACGGCGTCTCGATCGAGGTCCAGGGACGCCTGCTCAAGGTGCGGCCGAACCGCTCGGCCTGGGGCGGCTTTCCCGGCGAGGCGGGCGGCCCGCTCGTCATCGCGCTGACCACGCACGGCCTTCGCGGCGCGACGGTCACGGGGTCGGGGAGCCTCGCCATCGACAAGGCGCGGGCGATGCGCTTCGACGTCGCGGTCTCGGGCAGCGGCCGCATCGCGCTCGGCGCCGTCGAGGCGGATATGCTCAACCTCGGCCTGCTCGGCTCCGGCCGCATCGCGATCGGCGGCAAGACCGAAAAGCTGCGCGCCACCGTCCAGGGCAGCGGCGATCTCGACGCCGCCGGCCTCGTCGCCGACGACGCCGACATCGTCGCCGACACCGCCGGCACGATCGCCGTGACGGTCAATGGCCCCGCCAGCGTCACCGCGACCGGCCCCGGCGACACTTCCATCCTCGGCACCCCCGCCTGCGCGGTAAAATCCCGCGGCTCCGGCCGCGTCCTCTGCGGGAGCGAATAGAAAAGTTGCCCCCGGCAGCTTTTCCATCCGCTCTAGATCAACGCCAGCGCCGCCAGCTTGATGGCCAGATTGGGCGGCAGCGCCGCCAGCCCTTCGTCGTCGCCGTCGAAATCGAGCGGTGCATCCTCGGCGGCGAGATAGCGCCAGCCCTGGTGGGCGCGCTTGGGCAGCGCCCTTACCGGAACCAGTTCGGGAGCGAGCCGGATGATCGTCCGGCGGTCCTCGCCCTCCGCGAAGCCGATTATGGTCTGTCGGGCGGCGAGCCGGTGCTTGATGATCCAAAAGATGGAGCCGCCGATCAGTTCGTCCGCGCGGGTCGGCTTGAACCGCGTGACGATCGGCACGAAGCCGTCCCTCAGCCGCGATTCCTGCCGTTTGCGGAGCGCGTCGAAGGTCCTGCAGCCGACCGCGACCTTGCTGATGTGGAGCGAGGGCATGGCAATCCCCTGCCGCCATCGCGGCGTCGGATCAAGCGCTTAGCCGACCAACCCGGACGCGACGGCGAGGCCGAGGAAGGCGAAGAAGCCCATGGAATCGGTGATCATCGTGACGAATACCGACGAAGCCACCGCCGGGTCCTGGTCCAGCCGCTCGATCAGCACCGGCACCACGACGCCGGCCAGGCCCGCTATCGCGATGTTGATCAGCATCGCGAGCGCGATCACCGCGCCCAGTTCCGGGTTCGAGAAGACCAGGCCAGCGCCCAGGCCGATGAGGATGGCGATGGTGATCCCGTTCAGCAGCGCAAGCCTGATTTCCCGCCAGATGGTGCGCCAGGTATTGGAGCGGGTGAGCTGGTTCATCGCCAGCGCGCGCACCGCCACCGCCATCGTCTGCGTCCCCGCATTGCCGCCGATCGAGGCGACGATCGGCATCAGCACCGCAAGCGCGACCATCTCCTCGATCGCCGCTCCGAACAAGGCGATGATGAACGAGGCGACCAGGGCGGTGCCGAGATTGGCGATCAGCCACCGTACCCGCGCTCGATAGCTGTCGCGGATCGGCTCGTTGATGTCGCCCTCGCCGGCGCCCGAAAGGAGCAGCACGTCCTCGCCCGCTTCCTCCTGGATGATGTGGACGACGTCGTCGACCGTGATCATGCCGACCAGCCGCCCCGCCTGGTCGACCACCGCCGCCGAGATCAGCGCATATTTCTGGAAACGGAGCGCGACCTCCTCCTGGTCCATGTCGACCGGGATCAGTGTCTGCTCGCGCTGCATCAAATCCGCCATCGCGATGTGGCGCGGCGTGCGCAGGATCCAGGAAAGCTGCACCGTCCCCACCGGATGGTGGTGGGGGTCGACCACGAATATCTCCCAGAAATCGGTGGTCAGGCCTTCGCCGGCGCGCAGATAATCGATCACCTGGCCGACGGTCCAATGTTCGGGCACCGCGATCAGATCGCGCTGCATCAGGCGGCCGGCGGATTCCTCGGGGAAGGTCAGCGCCTCCTCGATCGCCGCCCGGTCGTCGGGATCGAGCGCGCGCAGCACGGCGCGCTGGTCCTCCTCCTCCATGTCCTCGATGATCGCGACGGCGTCGTCGGTCTCGAGCTGGCCGGCAATGTCGGCGACCTCGTGCGGCTCCAAGGCGTCGATCAGTTCCTCGCGGACCCAGTCGTTCATTTCGGAAAAGACGTCGCCGTCGAGCAGGTCGGCGACCGCGGCGGCGAGCGCGCGCCGGTCGTCGCGATCGACGATCTCGAACAGATCGGCGATGTCGGCCGGATGGAGCGGCTCGACCAGCGCCCGCGCGCCTTCGGCGTCGCCGGCGTCGACACGCTCCATGACGCGGCGGATGAAATCGGGCTTCAGCCGATCGTCCTTGTCGAGCTGGTCCTCGGCCGGGTCGGTCACGGGGATTTCGGGCGCGTCGAATTCGCTGTCGCTCATCGCCCTCTCCTGTTCGCGTGACGAACGCTTCCTAGGCGCGGCGGCGGCGGCTGTCGATATTTCTGAAGTGCGGGGGTGGCGCGGCCGCGGCCCCGCCCCTAAGTCGCAGCCGACCCCATCAGGAGACTCTTTCATGGCCGACGAAAACAACAACCTCGTCCTCACCCTCGATACCGGAGCCGAGGGCGGCGGCGACGTCGTCATCCGCCTGCGCCCCGATCTCGCGCCCGGCCATGTCGAGCGGATCAAATCGCTCGCCGCCCAGGGCTTTTACGACGGAGTCGTCTTCCACCGCGTCATCCCCGGCTTCATGGCCCAAGGCGGCGACCCCACCGGCACCGGCATGGGCGGATCGCCAGAGCCCGATCTCAAGGCCGAATTCAACCGCGAGCCGCATGTGCGCGGCACCTGCTCGATGGCGCGCTCGCAAAATCCGAACAGCGCCAACAGCCAGTTCTTCATCTGCTTCGACGACGCCCGCTTCCTCGACGGCCAGTACACCGTCTGGGGCGAGGTGACCGAAGGCATGGAGCATGTCGACGCCCTTCCCAAGGGCGAGCCCCCCGCCCAGCCCGGCCGCATCGTCAAGGCCGCGCTTCAGGGCTGATCCGACTCGGGACGGCCCCGGCCGGCAAGCAGCCGGGCCGTCCTTTCCACGACGAATTCGGGTCCGCGCCCTTCCCAGGCGGGCCGCCTTTTCGTTGTCGGCGCGGAACATCCTGTGCCCGCCGGCATTTGCCAATATGTGCCCCGTTCACCGGCGCGCGCGCGAGTTCTGGCGTTGGGCCCTCCATAAGCGGGAGCATCGCCGGGCCGGCTCGCGCTTTATCGGCAGGGAGGAAGTCCATCGTGGCCGCCACAGCAAACCGATTGTACCGATGGTCCCTTCACCCGCTGCACGCGGTCCTGCTCGCCGCGACCCTGACCTTGTTCCTGGCCGCTCTGCTCAGCGACATCGCCTACGGGGAGAGCTACGAGGTCCAATGGACCAATTTCGCGTCCTGGCTGATCGCCGGCGGCCTGGTCTTCGGCGCCTTCGCATTCCTGTGGGCGCTGATCGACCTGATCCGCGCCGATGATCGCAGGGGGCGCCCGCTTGTTTACTTTCTCCTCGTGCTGGCGACCTGGGTGCTCGGCTTCATCAACGCGCTGATCCATGCCAAGGATGTCTGGGCGAGCATGCCCGACGGCCTCATCCTGTCGGCGATCGTGGTAGTGCTGGCGGTGGCGGCAACCTGGATCGGCTTTTCCACCCTTCGCGAGGGAGCGACGAGATGAGGCGCACGACCTTCTTCGCCGCCGCCGCCCTCGCGGCTCTCCTGACCGCCTGCGGCAGCGACCCCGATCCGGTGCGGGTCGGTCCCGATCCGGAGCTTCCGGAGCCTCGGCGCGGCCTGCTTCCCAGCATGAATATCGCCAACCCGGCGGCCTGGGGCGATCTGCGGCCGACGGTGCCGCAAGGCTATGCGATCGCCGCCATCGCCACCGATCTCAAAATCCCGCGGCAGACGCTCGTCCTTCCCAACGGCGACATCCTCGTCGCCGAAGGCAAGGGCGGCGCGGCGCCGAAGCTGACGCTCAAGGACGTCATCGCCGGCTATTTCAAGTCGAAGGGCACGAGCGCGGTCAAGAGCGGCGACCGGCTGACCCTGCTGCGCGACGCGGACGGCGATGGCGTCTATGAGGGACGAACCGTCTTCGCCGAAAATCTCAACGCGCCTTACGGCCTCGCGCTGGCCGGCGGCCGGCTCTACGTGGCGAACCAGGACGCGCTGGTGCGGTTCGATTACAGCGACGGCCAGACCCGGGCGAGCGGACCGCCGGTCGAAGTCGCGAAGCTGCCGTCGGAGATCAACCACCACTGGACCAAGGCGCTGACCGCCAGCCCCGACGGCCGCTTCCTTTATGTCGGCATCGGCTCCAACAGCAATATCACCGAGCGCGGCATGATGGCCGAACAGGATCGCGCGATGATCTGGCGGATCGACGCCGAGACGGGCGCGCACAATCCCTATGCCACAGGCCTGCGCAATCCCACCGCGCTCGCCATCCAGCCCGGCACGGACCGGCTGTGGACAGTGGTGAACGAGCGCGATGAGATCGGCCCGAACCTCGTCCCGGATTATCTCACGTCGGTTCGCGAAGGCGCCTTCTACGGCTGGCCCTACAGCTATTGGGGCCGGAATGTGGACCCCCGCGTCCGGCCCCAGGATCCGCAAAAGGTCGCCTCGGCGATCCGGCCGGATTACAGCCTCGGATCGCATGTCGCCGCGCTCGGCCTCGATTTCTCCACGCCGGCGATGGGCGCGTCGTTCGCCGAGGGCGCTTTCGTCGGCGAGCATGGCAGCTGGAACCGCGCCGACCCGTCCGGCTACAAGGTGGTCTTCGTGCCGTTCGGCGGCGGCCGCCCCGCCGGCGCGCCGGTCGATTTCGTCTCCGGCTTCATGGGAGCCGACGGCAAGGTCCGCGGCCGCCCGGTCGGAGTCACCGTCGATCCGCGCGGCGCCCTGATCGTCGCCGACGACCTGTCGAACACGATCTGGCGCGTAACCCCGGCCCGCCGCCCGGCGACGTCCCCCGCCGCCCCCGCGCCGGGAGAGTAAACGCGTTGGCGCTCACAGCAGCCAGACGCGCGGCTCGGCCGCCCGCTTGACGAGCAGCAGCTCGGACAAGGCCCAGATCATCGCGTCGGCCCGGTCTGGCGAGCGCCCGGGCCCGTCATAGCCGCCGGCTGCGGTCAGGCCGCATAATTGATCCTCCAGCTCCGGGAACGACCCGGCGAGCTTGGCCATGCCCGATTCGAACAGGGCCGCCACCGGCTCGGCGCGCGCGCCTTTGCTGGCCGCGGCGTGTACCAGCCTGACCGGCAGGGTCAGGCACGCGCCCCTCAGCACCGCGTCCACCATGTTCCCGCCGTTATTGCCTTCGGCGATCACCCGGTCCGCGCCCCACATTTCGGCCACCAGCGCGACCTTCGCTGCCCATCCTCCCGGTGAAAGGCCGCCGACGCTATGGTCGCCGAGCACATAGCCCAATCCGTCGCGCCCCAGCCCGCACGCGACGATCCCGCACGCATCCCCGTCCGCGCTCGCCGGCGGATCGACGGCGACGACCACGCGCTTCAGCTCCCCCCCGCGCCGGGCTACCGCTTTGGCGCGATGCCTCGATCAGCGCCCGCGTCCACAGCGCCCCCGCCGCATCCTCGAACAGATGCCCGTCCAGCTCCTGCCGCCCCAGCCGCGAGCCGCCGTACATTCGCGCCATGCCGAGCTGATAATCTTCCGGCAGATGCGGGTTGTCCGCCGTCCGCCCGCCCGTCGTCACCGTCCGTTCCAGCCCGATGATTGTCTTCAGCGCGGTGATCGGCCGGGGCGTCGTCGTCACCATGGTGCGCGGCGCCTCGCCCAGCCGCAGCCCCATCATCAGAGTGTCCCAGCTCGCTTGCGCCTGCCGCCATTTCGCCAGCTCGTCGCACCAGGCGAAATGATGTTCGGGGCCCCTCAATTTGTCGGGCCGGGCGCCCGAATAAGCGAAGCCGATAGCCCCGTTAGGCCATCTGAGCTCGCCTTTCGACGCCAGCCAGGCCGGCTCCTCCCCGGTCCGCGCCACGGCGATGAGGCCGCTCTGCCCTTTCACCATCACCTTCACGACCTCCTCGACGCTCGCTCCCACCAAGGCGATCCGAGCCCCCGAAGTCTCCCGCGCCCGCGCGCTCACCCATTCGGCTCCGGCCCGGGTCTTGCCGAATCCGCGCCCCGCCATCATCAGCCACACCCGCCAGTCGCCCGGCGGCTCCTCCTGCCCGGGATTCGTCCAGAGCGGCCAATGCTCTCCCAAGGTCATTCGCTCGCCGGGGCTCAGGCTCAGCATGGTCCGGGTCAGAGCCGCGTCGGACAATTGCGCCCCCGCCGCCTCCAGCCAGCGGCGCAGTCCCGCATCGTCGCCGGTTTCCTCTTTCGTCATCCCGGACTTGATCCGGGATCCGGGAACACCGGCGTCGGAAGACAGCCGCACAACGTTCCTTTTCACGACTGCTGACCTTGCTCGCCCCGAGGTGAGACGGCGGAATCGCCGCCGCTTTCGCCCGAACCCTCCCGGATCAAAGTACCACTTTGATCCGAAGGTCTGACTCCCAGCGCCTTGAGCTTACGCACCAGCTTCGCCGCCACCTGTTCGATCGGCACCCGCGCCGGCCGCGCCCGGTTGTCCGCCGTCCGGCCGGCAAGCCCGCGCTGGTGATGTTTCAGCAATTCCATCGCCTTGTCCCAGTCCACCTCCTCCGGCGCGTCCGGCCCCGCCACGATCTTGTCGCCGCGCACCGCGGGCCTCCCGTCGCCCCGCGCCGCCCGCTCGATCAGCGCCGCCTCCAGCCGCGCATAACCCTGCTCCAGCGCGGCCCGCCAGGCGTCGCGGAAATCGGCGTCCTTCATCCGGTTGGCATAGACCGCGCTGACGCTCACCCCCGCCGCCTCGGCCGATGCCATCACATTACAGGTCGCCGCCAGATGCTCCAGGAACGCCTCCCGCCGCGCCTTGCCGAAATAGGCATGCCGCCGCTTGCGCGCGTGCAGCCCCCTGTTGCACCCCGGCACGATCTCCCGCTCATCGTCCTCGCTCATCCTTTCTCTCCCGCCCAAAAGAAAAGGGCCGGCGAAACCCGGCCCTTGGAAAAACTCTTGCACCACCCGCCCTTGATGGCCGTTCACTCGACGTGTGCATTCGACCCATTGCGGACGTTAAGGTTCGGATTATGCTGCCGCTATGAGCGACTGGACCGGGAAGCCGACGCGCACCCTCAACGAACTGGAGGCCTTCGACGCCATGCGCCTCTTCCTCGAAAAATGGTGGGAGGTCGGCGGTCGATCAGAGGATCAGATCGCGGTGCTGGCGGGATCGCTCACTCGCACAAATGACTCGATACTCGGGCCGGGCGCACCGCTGGACATCGCGCTGTGGGATGATTGGCGTGAAGCGGTATCCACAATCTTGCAACGGAGCAGCGCGGCAGATCGCGATCCTCTCGCCTGAGCCCACGAATGTCCGTTAACGACCCATTGCGGACATCGCGCGACCATGTGAAACGTCCGCGATGGATGAAGAAGAGCGCGGCTACACCCCTGATGAGATAGAGCGCGGGGAAGA